>CAWDFQ010000006.1:0-384623 GCA_963801625.1 uncultured delta proteobacterium | reverse complement strand
CAGCGACTTGAGCTTCGAGCGCAGGCGCGAGCCACGGCCTTCGAGTGGATCTGGCAGACGCGAGACTCGGTGATGCCGAGGATCTGCCCGATCTCCTTCAGGTTCAGGTCCTCGTAGTAGTAGAGCGAGATCACCAGCCGCTCCTTCTCGGGCAGCGAGCCGATCGTGTCCGCGACACCCTGGGTCAGCTCGCGCTGCTTGAGCTGCGCGAACGGGTCCTCGGCGTTGACGTCCTCGAGGTTGTCCGCTACGCACCGCGGCGGTCGTTGTCGGTCTGCCCGCGCAGGTCGTCGAGGTTCACCATCGACACGCCGCGCGTCTGGTTCACCAGCACGTGGAACTCGTCGAGCTGCAGGCCGAGCGTGCCGGCGACCTCGTCTTCCGTCGCCGGGCGACCGAGGCGCTGCTCGACGTCGCCGTTCGCCCGCTCGAGCTGGCGGCTCTTCTGGCGCACCGAGCGCGGCACCCAGTCGAGCGAGCGGAGCTGGTCGAGGATCGCGCCCGGGATTCGGAACTCGGCGTACGTCTTGAACTTGCAGTCCTTGTCGGGTCGTACTTGTCGACCGCGTCCATCAGACCGATCACGCCGGTGTTGTGCAGGTCCTCGAGGTCGACGTGCGAGGGCAGCCGAACCGCGATGCGACTCACGATGTACCAGATCAGCGAAGCGTGCTCGATCACGATTTGCTCCTTCACCGACGCCGGAACCTCGTTGTGTTGCTCCTTCGCGTCGCGCAGCATCGTCTCCATGGCGTTCTGGTCCCCTTCCATCGCGATCGTTTCGCACCCCCGTGCCGGGCCCCTGCCGGCTGGCTGCATCAGCGATGCACGGAAAGAGCACGGCATGTGCCAACGCGTGGGGAGTCGCGCCGCCAGCGGGTCGCGCAACTCCGCAGCGAGTTGGGCGACCCGCGGTGGGCGCGCGCAAACCCGCGTCCGGCGTCGGGTTCTCGATTCGGGATGGAGTGGGAGGGCGGAGCTTCAGGCGATCCGGCGTCTGCCGCCGGCGGAGGCGGGCGCGCGCCGAGCGTCAGAATCCCGGCAAGCGAGCGCCAGCGCAGTCACGCTATTGAACTCCGAAGGGCGCGGGGGCCGCGGGGTCAGCCACGGGCGCCTGCGACTCGAGTCCCTTCTTCTTGATCTTCTCGATCAGCGTGGTGCGGTTCAGGCCCAGCAGCCGCGCCGCCTGGTTCTTGTTCCAGCCGGTCCGGTCGAGCGCCTCGAGGATCAGCTTCGTCTCGACCCGGTCGATCACCTCGTTGAAATCGACGCCGCCGGGCCCGAGGTTCGGCACCGTCGCGTCGCTCGTCGCCGCGCCGCGGCGGAACTGCGCCGGTAGATCCGCGACGTCCAGCACGCCTTCCCCGCGCAGCACCACCATCCGCTCGATCAGGTTCTCGAGTTCGCGCACGTTGCCGGGCCAATCGTGTTCGAGCATGCGCTCGAGTGCGGCCGCGCTGACGCCCTCGACCTTGCGCGCCTTCTCGGAGTTCATGCGGTCGAGGAAGTGCTGGACCAGCAGCGGCAGGTCTTCCTTGCGCTCGCGCAGCGGTGGCACCTCGATCGGGATCACGTTCAGCCGGTAGAAGAGATCCTCGCGGAAGGCGCCGTTGCGGATCGCTCTCTCGAGGTTCTGGTTGGTGGCGGCGATCACGCGCACGTCGACGCGCACCGGCTTCGAGGAGCCGACCGGCTCGAAGCTGCGCTCCTGGAGCACGCGCAGGAGCTTCACCTGCAGGTTCGGGCTCATGTCGCCGATCTCGTCGAGGAAGATCGTGCCGCCGTCGGCCGCTGCGAAGCGTCCCTCGCGGTGCGCCACCGCGCCGGTGAAGGCGCCCTTCACGTGGCCGAAGAGTTCGGACTCGAGCAGCTCCTCGGGAATCGCGCCGCAGTTGAGCGAGACCAGCACGCGCTCGGCGCGCCGGCTGTTGTAGTGGATCGCGCGCGCGATCAGCTCCTTGCCGGTGCCGCTCTCGCCGGTGATCAATACCGTCGAGTCGCTGTCGGCCACCTTGTCGACGAGATCGAGCACCGCGCGCAGCGCCGCGCTCTGGCCGACCACGTTGTCGAAGCGGTAGCGCGAGCGCAGCTGGTTCTGGAGCAGCCGGTTCTCGGTGCGCAGCCGGCGGTGCTCGATCGCCTGCTCGACCAGGCGCCGCACGACGTCGAGGGAGCCCTCGAAGGGCTTGTGCAGGTACCAGAAGGCGCCCGCGCGCAGCGCGTCGATCGAATGCTCGACGCGGTCGTAGCCGGTCATCACGATGCAGGGCAGGTCGGCGTCGACGTCGTGGATCTGCCGCACCAGCTCGAGGCCGCTGATGCCGGGCATGCGCACGTCGCAGAGCACCAGATCGACCGGCTCGGCCGCGACGACGGCCAGCGCCTCGCCGGCGTCGCGCGCGCAGGTGACCGTGTAACCACAGCGGACGAGGATGCGCTCGAGCGCGCGCCGGTACAGCTCCTCGTCGTCGACGACCAGAACGTGGGAACGGCGCAGTGTCGGATCCTCCGCGACAGCGGAGGGGGGCGGGCGCATTGTAGTGACGACGAGCGCGACCCAGCAAGACGCGCGGCTCAAGCGTCCCAGTTCCGGGACCGATAGGGCCCCCATGAGTCGCGAGAACACCGCTAGCTTCGATGCCGGTGCGCTCGCCCGGACCGAAGGCCACGCCGGGCATGGTGCTCGTGGTCGACGACGAGCCGCTGATGCTGCGCGCGCTCGGCCGCATCCTGCGCGAAGACGGTCATCAGCTCGTGCTGGCCGAGAGTCCGGACGCCGCCGACGCGGCGCTCGCGGACCCGGCACTCGACGTCGCGCTGCTCGACCTCGTGATCGGCACGGCGAGCGGTCTCGAGACTGCTCGACCGCATCAAACGCGAGACGACCCGAGATCGAGGTCGTCGTGATGACCGGCCACGCCAGCATCGAGAGTGCCGTGCGCTGCATCCGCCGCGGCGCGTTCGACTACCTCGAGAAGCCCTTCGACGACGTACACCGCGTTCGCACCACCGTGCAGAAGGCGCTCGAACGGAGGCGCCTGCTGCGTCGCAACCGCGAGCTCGAGGAGCGCCTCGAAGATCACGCGCGCGCGCCGGAACTGATCGGTCGCGCGCCGAAGATGCGGCGTCTGCTCCGCACCATCGACAGCCTGCGCCACAACGAGAGCCACGTGCTGATCCAGGGCGAGAGCGGCACCGGCAAGGAGCTCGTCGCACGCGCGGTCCACGCGACGAGCCGTCGCCACGACGGACCCTTCGTGCCGGTCGACTGCGGCGCGCTGCCCGGAGTCGATCATCGAGAGCGAACTCTTCGGCCACGAGCGCGGCGCCTTCACCGGCGCCGTCGGCGCGCCGGGCCTGTTCCGGATGGCGAAGGGCGGCACGCTCTTCCTCGACGAGATCGGCGAGCTGCCGATCTCGATGCAGGCCAAGCTGCTGCGCGCGCTCCAGCAGAAGGAGGTGCGGCCCGTGGGCGGCTCGGGCCCGGTTCCGGTCGACCTGCGCGTCGTCTCCGCCACGCACCGCGACCTGGCCGCGATGGTCGAGACGAACGCTTCCGCATGGACCTCTTCTACCGGCTGAACGTCGTCCGCATCGAGATCCCCCCGCTGCGCGAGCGGCTCGAGGACGTGCCGCTGCTGGTGCAGCACTTCCTCGACAAGCACGCCGCACGGCGTCGGTCGTGGACGGCGTCGCCGACGACGCGCTCGCGCGGCTGATGGAGCACGACTGGCCCGGCAACGTGCGCGAGCTGGAGAACGTGATCGAGTCGGCGCTTGCGCTCGCCAAGGGTCCGTGGCTGCGCGCCGCGGATCTGCCGATGGGACGAAACCGCCGCGCGTTGCCGTTCGCGGTCGCGCGCGTGGCGGCCCCGGAAGGCGCCGGCACCCGCCGCGCTCGCTGCGTTGCCGCTCTCGCTGGACGCCTATGAGCGCAGCGCGCTCGAGCGCGCGCTGCTCGAGTCCGGCGGCAACGCGACCGACGCCGCGCGTCGCCTCGGCATCGGTCGCAGCACCTTCTACCGCAAGCTCGGCAAGCACGGCCTGCGCCTGCCCGGGTTGGTCGACCCTGGTTGATGGGATAGATTGCCGCCGCCCCCCGAATGAATGAGCCGCGCCGAGTCCCGCGCGCGCGCGCAGAAGGCGGCCGCTCACAGCGACGAAGTTGCTTCGTTCGGAGTCGAGTCGGGTGGGTCGAGCGCGAGAGCCTGTTCGCATCGTCGTTGCCGAGCCGTCGCCGCGCCAGGGCGGCGGCAAGCTCGGTACCGTCGAGGCGCTGCGCCGGATCGGGCGCGGGGTGCGCATCGAGGTCGTCCACGATGCCGCCGCCGCGATCGAGTTGGCGCGCAGCAGCGCCGATCTGGTGGTCGTCGACCGCGATCTCGGCGCCGAAGGCGAGCGCGTCCTCGCGGCGCTGCGGCGGGGCGGTCCGCCGGTCGTGATCGTGACGCCCGAGGCGACCGCCGACGTCGCGCTCGAGACCTTCAAGTCCGGCGCCGCCGATTGCGTGACCGCGAGCGCGGACTACGCCGAAGTGCTCCCCGCCGTCGCCCTCGAACAGATCCGCGCCTGGCGCGCCGCTTCGGCGCGCCGCGCCGTGCGCCAGCGCATCCGCTCGCTCGAGCGGCTGCACGCGACGATCGTCGACCAGTTTCCCGCCGCGCTCGCCGTGCTCGACGCCGAGGGCCGTCTCGTCACCGTGAATCCCGAGTTCGAGCGCGCCTTTCTCGCGGGCGGCGCTGCCGAAGGGCGTCTGCTCGACGCGCTGCTGCCCGCCGACCTGCTGGCGAGCGCCGACGTGCCCGAGCTGCTCGCGCGTGCCCGGTCCGGCGTCGCGCGCGCTCCGCGCATCGCGCACGCGCGCGACGGCGACCGCGTCCGCGCCTTCGACGTCCGCGCCGAGAAGCTCGACGCCGAAGGCCGCATCCTGCTCGTGCTCGCCGACGTGACCGAGCGCGAGCGCCTCGCGAAGAACGTCCGTGACCTGCGCCGCTACATGGAGAGCATCATCCAGAACATGTACAGCGGCCTCGTCGTCGTGGACGAGGCCGGGCGCGTCGCGGCGTCGAACCCGATGGCGGAGCAGATCCTCGGCGAGCCACGCGGCTCGCTCGAGGGTCGCGCCGATCGCGCGACTGGTTCGGTCGCTGCGGCGGCAGCCCGACGGCTGCATCGCGCGCTCGCTCGCGGAAGGCGCACGCGTGCGAGGCGTCGAGGGCGTGGTGCAGCGCGCCGACGGCAAGAGCGTTCCGGTCGCGATCTCGTCTTCGCCGCTCGTCGACGCCGACGGCACGCGGCATGGGCGCTGTCGTGATCTTTCCGGACGTGTCGGAACTCGTGCAGCTCCAGTCGCAGGTGCTGCACACGGAAAAGATGGCGTCGCTGGGACGGCTAGCGGCGGGCGTCGCGCACGAGATCAACAATCCGATGGGTTTCGTGCACGCAAATCTGGCGCAGATGGGGGAGTACCTGTCGGACGTCGCGCGCCTGCTCGACGCCGCCCGCAGCAGTCCCGAGCGCTTCGCGTCGCTGTCGCGCGAACTCGACGCCGAGACGTTGCTCGCCGATTTCGGTCAGGCGATCCGCGAATCCCAGGAGGGATCGGAGCGCATCCGCCACATCGTCCAGGATCTGCGCGCCTTCGCCTATCGCGACGACGGCGAGTGGGTCGCTGCCGACCTGAACCGCTGCCTCGACTCCACCGCGCACATCGTGTGGACGATGATGAAGCACAGCGTGGTGCTGCAGAAGGAGTACGCGGCGCTGCCGCCCGTGCGCTGCCATCCGAAGCAGCTCGAGCAGGTCTTCATGAACCTGCTCGTGAATGCCTATCAGGCGATCGAGGCGCGCCTGACGCGCGACGGTGGCGGCAACGGCGAGATCGTGCTCCGCACCGCGTGCACCGATGAGGGTGTCCTCATTGCGGTTTCCGACGACGGCGCCGGCATCGCGCCCGAACACGCCGATCGGATCTTCGAGCCCTTCTTCACCACCAAGGAGGTGGGCGAGGGAACGGGCCTCGGCCTCTCGACTTCATTCGAGATCGTGCGCCGCCACGGCGGCACGATTCGGGCCCTGCCTCGCGAAGGCGGCGGCACCACGTTCGAGGTGCTTGCTCCCACGGCAGGGTCCCGACGGCCTGGCACCGCAATCGTGAGCAACGACACGCCCACTCTGCTCGTCGTCGACGACGAGGCGCGCATTCTCTCTGCCCTGCGTCGCTCGCTGCGCCGCGAGGGGTGGCGCGTCCTCACGGCCAGCACGCCCGACGAAGCGCTGCGCCTGCTCGAAGAAGAGCCGATCGACGCGGTGCTCTCCGATCACAAGATGCCGCGCATGAGCGGTCTCGAACTGCTCGAGGTGGCGGCGCGCTGCCGCCCCAACGCCGCGCGCATCCTGATCTCCGGCTGGCCGGACGAGATCCCTGCCGAGCGACTCGCGCGCGCTCGGCGTTCGCGCACTCGTCCCCAAGCCGTGGGACGACGCCGAACTCAAACGCATCCTGCGCGAGGCGCTCGCCGCGCGCCCGCTGAGCTCACTCGCGGGGGAGGCGGCTCAGGTACTCGAGATCGGTCTTCTGGGAGTTCTTGGCGCCGACGGCGAGCAACCGGAAGCGGCGCTGGCGTCCGACCGTGTAGTAGATGCGGCCCTTGCCGGCGAAGCCCAGCTCGAAGATCGTGAGGTGCGCGGGCAGGCCTCCGACCTTGCGGCGCACGGCGGCCGTGTCGACGTCGTCCGACAGGCGCTTGATCTCTTCCTCGGCGCGCAGCTTCATCGACTCGTCGCGCAGCGCAATCAGATCATGGATCGCGTGGTCGTCGACCTCGAGGTTCTTGTAGAGCGTGCGCAGGCGTTGGGCGAGCAGGTCGACGTCGCGTGCACGCGGTGCGGCGGCTTCCTTCGGCTGGCCGGCGTGCTTGAGCTTCTCCTCGAGACCACGCAGCGCCTCGTCCTTCCGCGACAGGTCCGCGAGCGCCTCGTCGAGCATCTCTTCGAGTCCGGCGCGTTCGCTGACGAGCGTCTCGTGGAAGCTGCCCGCCTGGGCGCGCAGCTCGGCTTCACGGCGCGCCAACGCCGCGAGCTTCTCCTGGAGCGCGACCCGCTCGGCGCGTACCGATGTGATCTCGCCCGAAACCTCCGCTTCGACGCGTTCGTCGACCTGGCGGGTCAGCTCGGCCAGTTCGGCTTCGATCTGCGCCGCGCGCGCTGCGGTTTCCTCGCGCGCGGCGAGCGCCTCAGAAATGCGACTCTCCACGAAGGCCTGCCGCCGGCGGTCGTAGAGGAAGAGCGTGTAGATCAGCGCGGCCGCGTAGCCGATCAGGACACCGTTGGCGACCAGCGAGTTGTGTGGCACCGAGACCACCACGTCCGCGGTCGCCGGCAGCAGGCGCGCAGCCTCGGCGACCGGATCCCCGGGCATCGGCGTCGCGATGCGACGACCGCCCGCGTAGATCGGTTGGCCGTCCGCGCCGAGCACGATCGCGGTCGCGCGCACGCCGCCGACGCGCACCCACGGCGAGTCGCGCACCACAGCGTCCACGCGCTGCTGGATCTGATCAGCGACCGGACCCGCAGCGGGATCGACACGTGTCGCAACCGCGACGTTGTTGCTGAAGTTGCGACCGAAGAGCTGCTCGATGCCCTTCACCGTGAACACGTAGAGCAGGACGAACACGAAGATTGCGATGTAGGTCTCGCGGAAGGAGGCGAGTCGGTCGAGCGTGATGCCCGATCCGGCAGCTGCCTTCGAGCCGGTGACGGCGCCGACGGCGCCGCGAGCGGAAGCGCGTTTCCGTCCGACGGAAGAGAATTCCCCATCGCTTCGACAGCATAGGCGGGTCCGCGGCGATCCCCAGTGCTCAGGGCGATCGAGCGGGGTCGCGGCGCGCAGTGTGGGGGCGTTTCCCGTCCAGTCGCGCGGCGCACGGATCTTGCATACGGCAAATCGTGGACTTGCGGAGTCGGCAAGCTCCAACGCGCGCTTCGCCAGATTTCCTGCATCCGATCTGCACGCCCGAATGCCATACGCGCGATGCCGGAGGCAGGGTCGATTCGAGCGCATCGCTCGCGTCGCAGCTCGGCCGAGGGACGCGACCGGTCGCTCGCACGGTGTCTGTTCGGAGTGCTCGGAGGGTTGGGTGAACCGCGAGCCTCGAAGAAAGAATCCCCGCACGCCGTTCGAAGGCTGGGTGGAGATCAGCGCGGCAGGCGAGCGGCGACTCGCCACCGCGCGCGACCTCTCGCCCGCCGGCATCGGCGTCGATCTTCCCGGCGCTCCGCTGGCGCCGGCTTCGTCGCTCATCTGCGAGTTCGCGTTGCCCGGAATCTCACTTCCCCTCGCGCTGGACGGATGCGTCGCGTGGGCGGAGGGCTCGCGACTGGGTGTTCGCTTCGACGACGTCGACCCGGGGCTTGCGGAACTGCTCGAGAACCACACCGCCGCCAAGCCCTGACAGCGAGCAGAGGGCATCAAGCTCGACGTGGCGAACGGCTCGCCTACGTTCCGCCACCCATGCGCGTCGTCGACCTCGATCGGGACATGAGCGACGTCATCCCGACCGGGACGACGCGCGACAGCCAGTTGCTCTTCGAGCGCATGACCGAGGTGACGCTCGCGCTGGCCGAGCCCGCAGCGGGCCGCCGGATCCTCGACGTGGCGAGCGGCTTCGGTCAGGACTCGCTCGCGCTCGCTGCGCGCGGCGCCGACGTGGTGGGCGCCGAGCCGTCAGCGCGCATGACGGCCTGGGCAAAGCTCGTATCCGCGAAGGCGAGTGGGCGCATCCCGAAGTGGGTGCGCGGCTGGTCCGACGCGCTGCCCTTCGCTTCGGGCAGTTTCGACGCGGCGATCTGCAAGGGCGCCATCGACCACTTCGACCGCCCGGAACTCGCGATCGCCGAGATGGCGCGCGTGACCCGGCCGGGCGGCCGCGTGGTGGTCGCGATCGCGAATTTCGATTCGCTCGCGTGTCGCCTGGCCCGTACACAGGACGCGCTCGCGGAACTCTGGAGCGGCGCCGCGCCGCGCCGCGGGCGCCGTCACTACGACGTGCCGGCGGATCACTTCACGCGCTACGACCTCGGCCTGATGCGCGAGCAGGCGGCGCGTTCGCTCGATCTGCTGCGCGTGGTGGGCGTGTCGCTCGGTTGGGGCTTCGGTCCGTGGACGCGCGCGGTCGAGCGCTTGCCGCGCGCGCTGGCGTTCCGCGCGCTTCAGACGCTCGACGCCGTCGCGGCGCGTTCGCCGTCGCTCGCCGACGTCGTGGTGCTGGTCGGCCGTCCGCGCGCGCTGCACACGCGGCGGTAGAGCGCCGCGGTTCGCTCCGCGATGCGCGGCCACGAATAGGCCGCGACGATGCGCGCCCGCGCCTCGCGCACCGAGTCGCGCGCGCGCCTCGGGCTGTTCCAGCAGCGTCGCGATGCCCTTTGCGAGCGCGTCGGGATCGCCGGGCGCCACGAGCAGACCACCGCCGCCCGTCTCCATCACTTCGGGCAGCGCCCCCGCACGACTCGCGACCACCGGCGCGCCGCACGCCATCGCTTCGGCCGCGGGCAGGCCGAAGCCCTCGTAGAGCGACGGCACCACCACCAGCGACGCGCGCTGGTAGAGCCGCACGAGTTCGTCGATTTCGACGCGGCCGGTGATGCGCAGCCGCTCCGGCGCCACGCCGAGCTTCGCTGCCAGCTTGCGCGCGTCGTGCAGCGGATGGTCTTCGTCCACCAGCACCAGGCGCACGTCCGGCGGCAGCTTCGCGAGCGCTTGCGACCAGGAACGCGACGCCCTTGTTCGGATCCGAGGTCCGGCCGACGCACAGGATCTCGCCCGGCACGCGCGCGACCTGTGCGTCGGGCCGGAACAGCTCCGTGTCGAGCCCGTTGCCGAGCATGTGCAGGCGTTCGACTGCCACTCCGAAGTCGCGGCGGATCTCGCCGGCGCTCGCGTGCGACGAAGTGATGACGGCGTCGAGGCGTCGCGCGACGAAGCGCTGCATCCCGACCGGGTGGAACTCGACGGTCCCGACGGCTTCCGAGAGCTTCGTGTCGCGGCGGAACGAGGCGCGCCGGTCGATCGTGAGCGGATGGTGGATCGTCGAGACGACGGGCAGGCCGAGTGCGCGGATGCCGAGCAGACCCCAGCCGAGACACTGGACGTCGTGGACGAGGTCGTAGCGGCAACGCCGCGCGCAGCCGCGCCGCCGTCGCGCGGAACGCGCGCACGCTGAACGCCGCCGGTTCCGGGAAGAAGCCGATGCGACTCGCGCCGAGTTCCCACAGCCGCAGCGGCGAGAGCACCGCGGCCGGATTCTCGCGCGGGAGGAAGTGGGTGTAGTCCTTCATGAACCACTTGCCCCAGAAGCGGTCGTCGTGGAGTTCGCGCACGTCGGCCGCGAACGGCATCGGATCGGGGTAGGGCGGCCCGACCAGCACTTCGACGCGATGCCCGAGTCGCGCGAGCTCGCGCGCGAGGAACCACAGATAGATCCCCTGGCCGCCGCAGCGCATGTTGCCGCGGTAGGCGGTGAAGAGGATGCGCAGCGGCCGACTCACGCGACTCGCCTCGCATACAGCACCAGGCTCTTCGGGCAGATCCGATTCATCAGCCATTTCTCGATGCGGTCGAGCCAGGGCGACATCGTCGCCTTGATCAAGAACAGCCGATAGAGCTGCACGAGGCGGGAGGCGTCGGAGCGCGGCAGACCGACGACCGAACGCAGCGCCCAGTACGGCGTGTGGAAGCCGTGGGCGAATCCGACACCGAAAGGCGTGAGACCCGCGTCGCGCAGCGCGGCGGCGAGGTCGTTGGGACGGAAGATGCGGATGTGGCCGCCGGGCGACTCGAAGTAATCGTCGCCGAGCCGCAGGTAGAGATGTTCGCTGGTCGCCGTCGGCACCGTGACGGCCGCCGTACCGCCCGGTCGCACCACGCGCGCGAGTTCGCGCGCCGCGGCGCGGTAGTCGTGCACGTGTTCCATCACTTCCGAGCAGATCGCGCGGTCGAAGCTGGCGTTTGCGAAGGGCAGCCGGAAGGCGTCGCCGCGCAGCATCACGCCCGAGCGATTCAACTGCCGCGCGCGCGCCCGCAGCGGTCCGTGCCCCTTGCGCAGCGACGGCAGGTCGAGGTCGAGGCCGACCACGCGGGCGCCGCGCTCGAGAGCGCCGAAGCAGTGCCGTCCCTCGCCGCAGCCGACGTCGAGGAGACGATCGCCCGGGCTAATCCCGAGCTGCTCGAGATCGACGGTGAGCAGCACGCCGCGTTTCCTCGAAGACTTCCACGAGCTGCGCGGCGGCGTCCGACCAGCGGAACACGCTCTGCACGCGCGCCCGCGCGTTGCGACCCATTTGCGCGCAGCGCTGCGGGTCGGATAGCAGCTCGGCGATCGCGGTGGCGAGCGCCTGCGGATCGCGCGACGCAAACAGGCGTCCCGCGTGGCCGTCGGGTCCGATCACCTCGGGCAGCGCGCCCGCGTCGCTCGCCACGACCGGCACCCCGCACGACATCGCCTCGCTCGCCGGAAAGCCGAAGCCCTCGAAGTGCGACGGCACCACCGCGGCGCGCGCCGTCGAGTACTGCGCGATCAGCTCGGGCAGCTCGAGCCAGCGGCGCTCGAGCACGACGCGATGTCCGATCCCGTACTTCTCGATCAGGCGCGGCACCAGACCGTGATCGGGAATGCGGCCGTCGATGATCTTCAGGGTGACGGGCTCGGGCAGCAGCGCCATCGCCTGGAGCAGGGTGCCGATGCCCTTCTTGCGGTCTTCGGTGCGACCGACGAAGAGCAGGTCGGTCTCGATGCGCTGGCCCGGCGTCGGCGCGAACAGATCCGCGTCGGTGCCGTTGTAGACGACCCGCACTTCCTTCTCCGGGAATTCCGAAGCAGCGCTCGATCTCGCGCCGCGACGCCTCCGACACCGTCACGATGCGCGCGAGCCGCTTCGCCACCTGCTGCTGCATCAGGAGCGGGAAGTAGAGCGTGCGCTTCACGCGCTTCAGGAAGCTCGGGTCGATCGCGAAGTCCGCCTCGCGGTCGAGGTGCAGCGGGTGGTGGATCACCGAGACCACCGGCACGCCGGTCGCCTGCAGGCCGAGCAGGCCCCACGACAGACACTGGTTGTCGAAGACACGTCGAAGCGGTGCTTGCGCATCAGCTCCGGCCAGCGCAGGAAGAGCCGCGCGCCGAAGGTCTGCATCTCGGGGAAGACGCCGAAGCGCGAGACGCCGAGTTCCCAGAACGTGAGCGGATCGAAGAGCCGCCGCACCGGCGTCTTGCGCAGCACCTCGGGCATCGGGAAGCCGAAGACGTTGGCGTTGGGGATCTCGTGGAGCGCGATGCCGGGATCGAGCGACGGCAGCGGCGGTCCCGCGATCACGTGCACTTCGTGACCGGCGCGCTGCCACTCGCGCGCGAGGTAAGCGGCGTAGATGCCCTGCCCGCCGCAATACATGTTGCCGCGGTAGGTGAGCAGGGCGATCCGCACGGGAAGCGCCGGCTACCGCGAGGAGTTCGAGGTCTGCGGCGGCGCGGTCTGGGCGGCCGGCGGCGCGACCTCGGCCTCGGGCTCGACCTGCACCGTCAGGATGGTCCAACCCACCCAGAAGCTGAGGCCGAGCACGAAGAACACGAAGATCGCGACGGGGATCGCGAGCGCCCAATAGCTGCCCTGCAGGACGCCGATCAAGAAGAGCAGGGCGGCGAGGCCGGCGCCGGCGCAGATCAGCGCGCCCTGGTTGCGGGTGTTGGGGGTCATGGCGGGGGCTCCTTCGGTCGGGCGCCGAGTCTGGGGGTCGTCGACTCGGGTGTCAATCGAGGATCGCCGTCCCTGCTCCCTGTATGTTCTGCCGCCATGCGTGTGATCGGCTTGATGTCCGGGACCTCCGCCGACGGCGTCGACGCAGCGCTCGTCGAGTGGCCCGACGACTGCGGCGGCGCGGCCGTTCCGGCTGGTCGCATTCCACTCCGAGCCCTTCGATCGCGCGCTGCAGGACCGCATCCACCAGCTCGCCGCGGGGCGCCTTCCGGGCTCGCAGGTGTTGCGCGAGTTCGCGGCGCTCGACGTGCTGCTCGCCGAGCGCTTCGCCGCCGCGGCGGCGGCCGTGGCGCGCGACGCGGGCGTGTCGCTCGACGCGCGTCGACGCGATCGCCTCGCACGGGCAGACCGTCGCGCACCATCCCGAGCTGCGCGCGACGCTCCAGATCGGCGACCCGTCGGTGATCGCCGAGCGCACCGGTGTCACCACGATCGCCGACTTCCGCCCGCGCGATCTCGCGGCGGGCGGCGAGGGCGCGCCGCTCGCGCCGTTCTTCCACTTCGCGGCGCTTTCCGATCCCGCCGAGTCGCGCGTGGTGCTGAACCTCGGCGGCATCGCGAACGTCACCGGGCTGCCGCGCGGCGGCGACCCCGACGCCGTGCTCGCCTTCGACGTCGGTCCGGCCAACGCGCTGCTCGACACCGTCGTGCGAATCTGCAGCGACGGCCGCGAGAGCATGGACCGCGACGGCGCGCGCGCCCGCCGCGGTCATGTCGACGCGGCGCTGCTCGCGCGCCTGCTCGACGACGAATTCCTGCGCCGCGCGCCGCCGAAGTCGACCGGCCGCGAGCGCTACGGCTGGGCGAAGGCGAAGCGCTCGCCGCCGAGTGGGCGCGCGCCGGCCGGCCGCCGACGATCTCGTCGCGACGCTCGTCGCGTTCACCGCGGAGGCGGTCGCGCGCGCGTGTCGCGACTTCCTGGGCGGCGCGCCGGAGCGCCTGCTCGTGTGCGGCGGCGGCGCGCGCAATCCCGCCGTGATGGACGCGCTCGCCGCTGCGCTCGTCGAGACGCCGCGTCGAGCCGACCGACGCCCAGGGCGTTCCCGGCGACGCCGTCGAAGCGATGGCGTTCTCGCTGATGGGCCGCAATGCGCTGCTCGGTGTTCCCAATCACCTGCCGCGCTGCACCGGCGCGTCGCGCGCCGCGGTGCTCGGTGAGCTGTCACCGGGCCGAGCGGGTCTGTCGATCGGCGCGCTCAGAGTTCGAGTCTGAGTCCGTCGTCGGCCGTCTCGACTTCGAGCTGACCGCGCCGCTCGCTCATCGACGGGCCGAGATGCGTGACGAGGAGGCGTTCGCAGCCGAGCGACGGCGCGCACTCGATCAGCTCGCGGTACGCGATGTGCTCCGGGAAGGTCGGCTCGTAGAAGGTGCAGTCGCAGACGAAGAGATCGGCGCCGCGCGTGTGGCGCGGGAGTTCGTCGAACCAGCCGGTGTCGCCGCTGTAGACGAGACGCCTCCCGTCCATTTCGAGAGCGAGGCCGTGCGGGCAGGACTCGGGCTGATGGTGCACGGCGAACGAGCGGATGCGCGCCGGGCCGAGGTCCACGAGTCGTCCCGCCGGCAACTCGACGAAACGCAGGACGAAGGGCATCTCGCGACCGGTGATGCTATGGCCGATCGCGTCTGCGGCCGCGACGACGCGCGCCTCGACGCCCGGCGGACCCGCGATGACGAGCGGGTGGCGGCGACGATCCTCGTAGATCGAAGCCAACACGAAGCTGGGGATGCCGGCGAAGTGGTCGGCGTGGAAGTGCGAGACGGCGATCCCGTCGACCGCGCTGCGCGGGATGCCGAGCGCGCTGAGTCCCGTGTTCGTGGTCGGCGCGCAGTCGAGCAACAGGCCGCCGCTCGAGGTCTCGACGAAGATCGCGGCCTGGCGCCGTCCGCCGGCGCCGAAGGCGTCGCTGGTGCCGATGAAGGTCACGCGGCTCACGGGGCGTCCGGGCGATCGGCGGCGCCGTGGAACGCACCGCCCGCGTAGACGCCGTTGCGGCCGCGGAAGCCGTCGGGGACCCGCTCGCCGTCCCACACGACGGCGCGTTCGAGCGCGACGCCGCGGCCCAGCGTGGCGCCGGCGCCAACCACCAGCTCGCCTTCGATGCGCGTTCCGACCGCGCGCGCGCGCGCGTCGGCGTCGAAGTACGAAAGGCGCTGTGGGCGCAGGTTCGCCTCGAGATACTCGGCCGGTGTTCCGACGGGTTCCCAAAGGCAGTCGGCGGGCGCGAGCACTTCGCCGCAGATGTCGCTGGCGCCCGCGGCGAGGCGTGGCGCGAGCCAGTCGTCGAGATGCGAGAACACCTCGCGATCCGGCAGCGAATCGAAGATGCGTGCGGCGAACAGATTCACGCTCACGTAGACGCCCGACCGTTCCTCGCCGCCGAGATCGAAGCGACGCGCGATGCGCCGCACGCGCCCGGCCGCGTCGACACCGATCGTACCGAAGCGCGCGGCGCGGGGGTCCTGGCGCAGCACGAGCGTCGCAGCGTCGCCGCGCGCGCGGTGGCGGTCGAGCAGCGGTCGCAGCTCGAGGTCGAGGATCATGTCGCCCGCGATCACCAGGCTCGGGTCGCTCTCGCGCAGAAAGCGGGCGGCGCGGCGGATTCCGCCGCCGGTGTCGAGCAGCAGCGGTTCCTCGGAGAAGTGCACGCGCAGGCCCGGAGGCGCCCAGACCTCCGCGACGGCGCGCGTCGCACCGGGGAAGTGATGCAGGTTCACGATCACCTCGCGCACGCCGTGGTGGGCGAGCCAGGCGAGCGGGTAGGCCAGCAGCGGGACGCCGCGCACCGGCAGGATCGGCTTCGGACGCAGCGTCGAGAGCGGCCGCATCCGTGTCCCGAGTCCGGCGGCGAGGATCATCGCGCGCATGCGTCGTCTCCGATCAGCTTCGGCGAGTCGCGCGAGCCGCACGTCGAGCCGGCGACACGTCCGAGCGCGCGGCGCACGTAGCCGAGCGTGGCGGGTGCGTAGCGCAGCCAGGACGCGTCGCCGCGTGCCGCGACTTCGTGGAACAGCGCGAAGTCCTTCGCCTTCCGCGTGATCGTGAGCAGGTCGAAGCGCTGCGCGAACTCGCCCGCGCCCGGCGCGTCGGGAAGCGCGGGGCGCAGCTGTTCCGCGAGCGCGGCGCACTCGTCGTCGGCGAGCACGACGTAGGAATCGCGCAGCAGGCAGACGAGGTCGTATTCGGGCGGTGCGAGCAAGGCGCCCTGCAGGTCGATCATCGCGAGGCCCCGTCGGATGCCGTCGCAGGATCAGGTTCCTGCTCTGGAAGTCGCGGTGCGCGAGCCGCTGCGGCGCGCCCGCCGCGGCGCTGGCGACGGCGTCGAAGGCCGCGAACACGACGTCGCGTTCCGCAGCGGTAGCGGCGCGGCCGAGCAAGGCCTGCAGACCGCTCGCCGCAAATCGTTGCGCCTTCACACGGAACAGCGTCGCGTCGAGCCTGCGCCCGAACGCGGGCACGCGACCGCTCGGGTCGGCGAGTCGCTGCAGGCGCGGCACGAGCGCGCACGCTTCTTCGTAGAGCGCGCGCCGCAGCGCTGCGTCGGCAGACTCCAGCAGTTGCGCGAGCGAGGCGTCGCCGAAATCCTCGAGCAGGTCGAGGCCGCGCGCGGCGTCGCCACCGAGACGTCGCGGCACCGGCAGTCCGTGCGTCTCGAGAAACGTGCGCAGCGGTTCGAGCGCGGGCTCGGGCAGCACGCCCGGCGCCGGCTCGCCGCGGTCGGCGCGCGCGATCAGCGTGGCCGGCTCGCCGCCGCGAAGCGTCACGCGGTAGAAGCGGCGGTGCGCGAGGCCGCCGCCTGTGAGCCGCTCGACGCGCGCGACGTCGCCGCCGGTGCTCGCGCGCACGAGCGCACGCAGTTCGTCTTCGATGCCGTGGAAGGGGTCGCCCGCGCTCACGACGACCTCAGCCGAACAGCCAGTGACACGCGGCGGTGGCCACGGCGAAGCCGGCGATGTCGCCGCCGAGGCACGCGAGCAGCGCGTGACGGCCGTCGCGCACGCGCGCCGCGCCGAGATAGAGCGTGAGCACGTAGAAGGTGGTCTCGGTCGAGCCGTTGAGCGCGCCGGCGAGGATTCCGATGAACGAATCCGGTCCGTGCGCCTTCATGATGTCGACCATCACGCCGTAGGCGCCCGAGCCCGAGAGCGGTCGCAGCAGCGCCATTGGCAGCGCTTCGGCTGGGAAGCCGAGTCGTCCCGTCACCGGATCGATCGCCGCGACCAGCGCGTCGAGCGCGCCGGACGCGCGCAGCATCGCGATCGCGACCAGGATCAGCACGAGGAACGGGACGATGCGCACGGCGACCTCGAGCGCCTCGCGCGCGCCCTCGATGGCGACCTCGTAGACACGCACGCGACCGGCGAGCCCGACCAGCAGCAGGCCGATCATGAAGAGGGGAAGGAACCAGGCGCCGAAGGTGTCGCGGGCGAGCGTGAGGGGCGCGGTCGTCGGTGCGTTCATGATCAGGTGCCGGATCAGCGCAACGGCGAGCAGACCCGTCGTGGCGAAGATGACGAGTTTCGCGGTTCGCGTGACGGATCGGGGTTCGGCCGATGAGGCGTGATCGTCGTCCGGACCGCGGGTCTGCTGCACTTCGGCTTCGCTCGGGGCTGCGGGTGAACCGACAGCGAGAGGCGTTGCCTGGTCGCTGCGGGGGCGGAACATCGGGAGTCTGCGCAGCGCGAAGCAGAGCAGGATGGCGGTGCCGGTGGAGACGCTGGTGGCGAGCAGGGTGGGGATCCAAATGGCTTCGGGTGATGCCGAGTTCATGCTGGCCCGCACCCCGATCACGCCGAGCGGAAACAGCGAGACGCTGGTGGCGTTGATGGCGAGGAAGAGAACCATCGCGTCGCTGGCGCTCCCCGGCGTGCGGTTGAGCGTCTGCAGTTCGGTCATCGCCTTCAGGCCGAACGGCGTTGCGGCGTTGCCGAGGCCGAGCACGTTCGACGCGAGATTCATGATCATGGCGCCCATCGCCGGGTGCTCGATGGGAACGTCGGGGAAGAGTCGGCGCAGGATGGGCGCGAGGCCACGCTGCACGGCGCGCAACAGGCCGCCCTCCTGTGCGACGCGCATCAGGCCGAGGAAGAGCGCCATCACGCCGACGAGGCCGATGACGAGATCGACGGCGTCCCGCGCGCCGCTGATCGCCGCCATCTTCACGGCGTCCATGCGGCCCGTGAAGGCGGCGTAGACGACGGACGCGAGCATCAGACCGAGCCAGATGCCGTTGAGCAACGCACCCCCCTCGCGCGGCTCGTTGGCCGGCGCGAAAGCTCGGAGATGCGCCGCGTCGAGTCAAGACTCCGCGCGACAGGCGCTGCACCCGAAACGGAACCGAGCCGGAGCGGCGGGGCCACTCCGGCTCGGTGTGGAGTCATCGGCAGCTGGCGGTCGGCCGGTCGGCGCTGGGCCTCCGCTCCGCCGCGCCGGCGTCCGAACTCGGCCTGCTAGCGGCCGCTGCGCTTCATGCGGCCCGTGCCCAGCAGAAGCCAGTCGAGCGACACGTTCTCCTTGATCGCGAGCGTGATCAGGAAGTCCGCGTGCGGTGTCGTTCCATTTTCGTAACGGTTCACGTTCTGCTGGAACACGCCCAGCTCGCGCGCGAACTGGCGCTGCGAGCGGTCTGCGCGTACCTGCGCGAGCCGCTCCGGCAGCTTCTTCTTCATTCTCGAGACGACGGATGAGGCCATGTGATTGATTTCTCCCACTGCGTTGCTTGCGTTGGTGAATCTCGTTCAGATCGGACTTCGGTTGCCGCTTGGTTGGCTCCGTCGAGCGTTGGCTCTCGATCTGCGAAACCGGGGCGGCTTTCCGCGGTCGGCGAACCGAGCCGATCCGATGAGCCGATCCGATTCGAGTTCGTGCATGATAGACGGCGAGATCGAATCCTGCAATCTGTGTAGACACCTTTGTGCATCGGAAAGCCGAGTCAACATGACGGAAGTGATTCCTTCGTCACACCAGAGACTGTCGAGCTGCAAGCGAGTCGGGTTGCTGCCGAATCTGTACAGTCCGACGGTGCATCAGAAATCCATCCCCGTGCGCCGTCCGTACCGATCGGAGGAGGGGCGGCGTTGCGCGTGACCGGGGGAGAGCTGCGCGGGCGACGCATCCGCGTGCCGCGCTTGGCCGCGGTGCGGCCCACGTCCGACCGCGTGCGCGAGGCGCTCTTCGCCCGCCTCGGCGACCTCGACGGGGTGCACGCGCTCGACCTCTTCGGAGGTTCCGGGGCGCTCGGGATCGAGGCGCTTTCGCGCGGCGCGACGCGAGTCGTTTTCGTCGAGCGCTCCACGCCCGTCGCGGCGGTGTTGCAGGCCAACCTGGTGGAACTGGGGCTGTTCGAGCGGACGCAGGTCCTGCGTGGCGAGGCGACCGCCGTCGTGCGGCGTCTCGGCGCAGCGGACGAGCGCTTTCATCTCGCCCTGCTCGATCCGCCGTATCGCGAACTGGAAACGACGGCCCGGGCGCTGCGCGCGCTCGTGACCTCCGGCATCCTCGCGCCCCGCGCGACCGTGGTGGTCGAAGCGTCGCGGCGGCACGCGCCGCAATCCGTGGAAGGACTCGTGCGGGTGGACGAACGCCGCTACGGCGACACAGTGATCCACCGCTTCGAATACGCGCCTGGAACGAGTTCGGAGCCGAGTCCCGCAGAAAGCCATGACGAGTTGGCAGGAGACGAGAAAACAGCATGAGCGACGATGGCGGCCGCAAGCGTCTGGCCCTCTTTCCGGCGAGCTTCGACCCGGTCACCAATGGACACCTCGATCTGATCCACCGCGCCCAGCTGGTGTTCGACGAACTCGTGGTCGCGGTCGCGCGAAACGTCGAGAAACACGGCACGTTCTCGGTCGAGGAGCGCATCGAGATGCTCCAGACGGCGGTGGGGCACCTGCCGGGAATCCGGATCACCGCGTTCGACGGACTGCTCGTCGATTACGCCCGCCAGATCGGCGCCGACGTGCTGCTGCGCGGGCTGCGCGCCGTCTCCGACTTCGAATACGAGTTCGAGATGGCGCTGATGAACCGGCACCTCTGCCCCGAGATCGAGACGCTGTTCATGATGACCAGCCAGAAATACTTCTACGTGAGTTCGTCGCGATTGAAGGAACTGGTCCGCTTCGGGGCGAACGTCGCGGACTTCGTGCCAGCCGTGGTGGCGCGGAAACTCGAAGAGAAGCTCGGCGGCGGAGGCGCGTGAAGGCGCGGCGGCCGGAGCTCGCTGCGGTTCTCACGCCGATCTGCTTCGGGACGAGTGGATGGCGCGGCATTCTCGCCGACGAGATCACGGCGCCGCGGTTGCGTGTTCTCGCGACCGCGGTGGCACGCTGGGCCGCCGAGGCGCAGCGCGCGCCGCGCATCCTGGTCGCGCACGACACGCGCTTCCTCGGTGGACGGCTCGCCCAGCTGGCGTTCGACTCGCTCGCGGCGAGCGGGGCGCGCCCGCTGCGCGCAGCCAGCCCCGTGCCGACCCCCGTCGTGGCACACGCCGTTCGGTCCGGGGTCGCGGAAGCGGCGTTGATCGTCACGGCGAGCCACAATGAACCTGCGTATCAGGGGGTGAAGGTCCTCGCCTCGTGGGGCGGCGGGGTCACGGGCGAGCAGGCCCGCCGGATCGAACGGCACGCGGCGGCGCTTCGGGTCCCGGCCGCACCGCCGGCTGCGACGTCTGCCGTCGCGCTCGATCTCGTCACTCCCTATCTGACGAACCTCGCGGCGCTGATCGACCGCGACTGCGCTGCGCGGCACACGGCTGAAGGTGGTCTACGACGCCTTCCACGGCACCGGCTCGGGTGTATGCGACCGCGCGCTGCGCGCGCTCGGCGTGCAGCTCGAGGTTCTGCACGCGGAGCAGACGCCGCGTTTCGGCGGCGCCGCGCCCGATCCCACCCCGCCGCGACTCTCCGCGTTGGCGCGGGCAGTGCGCGCGCGCGGCGGGCACACGCTGGGCCTCGCGACCGACGGCGACGCCGATCGCTTCGCCGTCCTCGACGCGAACGGCGTCCCCGTGTCGGAGAGCGATGCGCTCGCGTTGCTGGTCGACCACCTGGCGCACAGCGGCCGCGTGCGGCGCGGCGTCGCGATCTCGATCGCGACGGGCACGTTCGTCGAGCGCGTCGCCGCGGAGCACGGGCTGCCGGTGGCGCGGTACCCGATCGGGTTCAAGCACCTCTCGCGCGCGCTCGTCGACGGGACGGCCGATGTCGCGGGCGAAGAGAGCGGCGGCTTCGCCTGGGAGCCCCTCGCTCGCGACAAGGACGGGATCCTCGCGTGCGCGCTGTTTGCGGAGATTGCCGCGCAATCCGGCGGGTCGCTTCGCGCGCGGCTGCAACGGCTCGTGCGCCGACACGGTCGTCGCGTGTGTGGGCGCGTCGCGCGCAACGCGACCGCTCGCGCGCGAGCGCGCCTGGTTGCGCTCGCGAAGGCGCCGCCGGCACGTGTCGACAGAGAGCGCGTCCGCGAGCTCGACACGCGCGACGGCGTGCGGCTCGGACTCGACGACGGCTTCCTGATGCTGCGCGCGTCGGGCACCGAACCGGTGCTGCGTCTCTACGCGGAGGCGCCCGACCCGCGTGCGCTGGCCGAGCGTTTCGCTGCCGGTTGGAAACTGCTCGGCGAGCCGGACCCCCGCTGACGTGCCTCGCGTGGACGCCGCGAAGGGTGCCGGGTAAGCTGCGAAAGTGGCCGTCCGATCGAGGATTTTTCGTATGCCGCAGCGCCGGGTGTTGGTCGCGGTGACGGGCGGCATCGCCGCCTACAAGGTTCCCGAACTGGTGCGCTCGCTGCGCCGAGCCGGCTGCGCGGTGCGCTGCGCGATGACGGCGAGCGCCGGGCAATTCGTCGCGCCGCTCGTGCTGCAGACGCTTTCCGGCGAGTCGGTGCGCACGGGTCTCTTCGAGCGCGAGCAGGAAGGGCAGATCGACCACATCGCGCTGGCCGATTGGGCGGAGTTGGTGGTCGTGGCGCCGGCGACCGCCAATCTGCTCGCGAAACTCGCCAGCGGTCTGGCCGACGACCTCGTCTCGACGCTGCTGCTCGCGACGCGCGCGCCGGTGCTCGTCGCCCCGGCGATGAACGTCAACATGTGGAAGCACCCGGCGACGCAGGCAAACGTCGCGACGCTGCGCGAGCGCGGCGTTCGCTTCGTGGGTCCCGAGAGCGGCCCGCTCGCCTGTGGATGGGAGGGCGAGGGCCGCATGGCGGAGCCGGCCGTGATCGCGGCGGAGGCGGAGTGCTGTCTGGGCGCTCCGACGCTCGCGGGCGAAGTCGTGGTCGTGACGGCAGGCGGCACGCGGGAACCGCTCGACCCGGTGCGCGTGTTCGCCAATCGCTCCTCCGGGAAGATGGGCTACGCGATCGCCGCCGAGGCGGCGCGGCGCGGCGCCGAAGTCGTGCTGGTCAGCGGCCCGAGCGCGCTCGCGACGCCTGCCGGTGTGCGTCGCGTCGACGTCGAGACAGGCCTCGAGATGCGCGACGCCGTCCACGCCGAACTATCGAAATGTACGGTGTTCATCGCTGCCGCCGCGGTCGCCGACTTCCGGCCCGCGACGCGCGCCGAACACAAGATCAAGAAGGAGAGCCTCGGCGACGGCGAGGGACTCACGATCGAGCTGGTGCGCAACCCCGACATTCTCGCCGAAGTGGGCGCGGCGAGCGGGCGGCAGCAGCGGCTCGTCGTGGGCTTCGCGGCCGAGTCGCAGAATCTCGTCGCAGCGGCGCGCCGCAAGCTCGAACGCAAGCGCTGCGATCTGATCGTCGCGAACGATATCTCGCGCGAGGGCGCGGGTTTCGACGGGGACACCAACGCCGTCACCTTCGTGTGCCCAGACGGCGAGATCGAAGAGCTGCCGCTGCTGAGCAAGCGCGAAGTCGCCGAGCGGCTGCTCGAGCGCATCGAGACGCTGCGCGGGGCGCGTTCGTGACCCGAGTCTGGCGCGTGCTGGCGCTCGCAATCCTGCTGGTCGGTTCGCTGCCGGCGTTGCCGGCGTTCGCCGCCGGTCACCTGAACGCGATCCGCATCGCCGGCTCGATCAACCCGGCTTCGTCCGACTTCATCCAGGCGGCGATCGCGCAGAGCGCTGCCGACGGTGCGGTCGCGCTGATCCTGGAACTCGACACACCGGGCGGTCTGGTTTCGGCGACCAAGGACATCATCCAGGCGATGCTCAACGCGACTGTTCCGATCGTCGTGTACGTGTCGCCGCAGGGCGCCTGGGCAGGTTCCGCGGGCACCTTCATCACGATCGCCGGTCATGTCGCGGCGATGGCGCCCGGCACCTCGATCGGCGCTGCGCATCCGGTCGGCATCGGCGTGCCGGGTGGTGGCGGCGGCGGCGACGAGGAGCAGAAGAAGCAGGACGTCGCGAGCGAGAAGGCGGAGAACCTGCTCGCGGCGTTCATCGAGTCGATCGCCAAGGAGCGCGAGCGCAACGTCGAGTGGGCGAGCAAGGCGGTGCGTGACTCGGTCGCGATCACCGCGGACGAGGCGCTCAAGCTTCACGTGGTCGACTTCGTGGCCGCGAACCAGGCGGAGCTGCTCGCGAAGCTCGACGGGCGCAAGGTGAAGGTCGCGGGCGCCGAGCGGACGCTGGCGGTGGCGGGCGCCGAGGTGCGGCGCATCGAGATGTCGCTGATCCAGCGCTTCCTGCAACGTGCTCGCGAGCCCGGACATCGCGGTGGTCCTGCTGATGGCGGGACTGCTCGGTCTCTACGTCGAGTTCACCCAGCCGGGTCTCGTGCTGCCCGGCGTGCTGGGCGGCGCGTGTCTGATCCTCGGCGCGATCGCGCTCCAGATCCTGCCGTTCTCCTGGCTCGGCTTGATCGTATTCCTGGCCGGGCTCGGCTTGCTGATCGCGGAAGTGTTGATCACGTCGTATGGACTGCTCTTTCTGCTGGGCGTCGTGTGCATGCTGGTGGGCGGCACGATGATCTTCGATCTGCCCGAGCTGTCCGATCTGCGTGTCTCGTTCTGGGCGGTGCTGGTGCCGGCCGTGACGGGGATGGCGGCGTTCGCGGCGCTGGTGCTGTTCGGCGTCGGCCGCACGTTGCGCCGGCGCCAGACGGCCGGGATCGGCGAGATGATCGGGATGGTGGGACGCGCCGAGTCCGCGCTGCAGCCCGAGGGCAGCGTCTTCGTGCGCGGGGAACATTGGAAGGCGCGCGCCGACGAGATGATCGTCGCCGGTGACCGCGTCGAGATCGTTTCCGTGGAAGGACTGCGGCTGCGGGTGCGGCGGGCGCCGCCCGAGCGTTAGGCTCGACGACCACTTGGAGGCAACCATGATCTCGGTCCCGATCATCGCGGGCGGCGTCTTCCTGGCGCTGGTCTTCGCCGGCATTCGCGTGCTCCAGGAGTACGAGCGCGGCGTCGTCTTCCGGCTCGGGCGCTACGCCGGGGTGAAGCAGGCGGGGCTCACCTGGATCATCCCGGGCGTCGACCGACTGGTGAAGATCAGCCTGCGCGAGATCGTGATGGACGTCCCGTCGCAGGAAGTGATCACGCGCGACAACGTGTCGGTGAAGGTGAACGCGGTGCTCTACTTCCGCGTGCTGCACCCCGAGAAGTCGGTGATCTCGGTCGAGAACTATCTCTACGGCACCTCGCAGCTGGCGCAGACCACGCTGCGCAGCGTGTGCGGGCAGGCCGAACTCGACGAGTTGCTCGCCGAGCGCGACCAGATCAACCGCAAGCTCCAGGAGATCATCGACCAGCACACCGAAGCGTGGGGCGTGAAGGTGCGCGCCGTCGAGGTGAAGCAGATCGACCTGCCCGAGGAGATGAAGCGCGCGATGGCCAAGCAGGCCGAGGCAGAGCGCGAGAAGCGCGCGAAGTTGATCCACGCCGAAGGCGAGTTCAGCGCCTCGCAGCGCCTGAAGGACGCCGCGCACGTCCTCTCCGAGGAGCCCGCGGCGCTGCAGCTCCGCTATCTGCAGACGCTCACCGAGATCGCCACCGAGCGGAACTCGACGATCCTGTTCCCGCTGCCGATGGACCTGCTGCGACCGCTCTACCTCGCGAGTGAGGCGGCGGCGCGCAAGATGGAGCAGAGCGGCTGATGGCGCGCGAGCCCCAGGAATCGCCCGAAGAGCGCGTCCGCAAGAGCGTCGCGCGCACGATCGCCAACGTGACGGTGCTGCTGCTCTCGCTCGGCGTGCTCGGCGCGTGGGCGTACTTCGGCATCTACCAGCTCGAGCCGGGGCAGGCGGCGGTGATCCTGCGCTTCGGCAAGTACGTCCACACCGGTGTCGCAGCCGGGCCTGCGCTGGCACCTGCCGCCGCCGATCGAGGACCACGAGATCGTCAACGTCGCCTCGATCGACCGCGAGGAGTTCGGCTACCTCACCGGCGACGCCGAGCCCACGAGGAGGAGAGGCTGGAAGCTGCGATGCAGACCAGCGACGCCAACATCGTGCATCTCTCCTTCGTGGTGCAGTACCGGATCAAGGACGCCTTCCAGGCGCGCTACCGCATCGCCGACCCGCGACCGGTGCTGCGCGACGCGGCGCAGGCGGCGGTGCGCGGTGTGGTCGGTCGCAACACGATCGACGACGTGCTCTCCGAGAAGCGCGGCATCGTCGAGACCGAAACCCAGGAGGTGTTGCAGGACACGCTCGACCACTACGAGTCGGGGCTCGCGGTGCTCGGCATCGAGCTGCAGGACGTGCAGCCGCCCGAGTCCGTGCGCGCCGCCTTCGACGACGTGCTCGGCGCGGTGCAGGACCGCAACCGCACCGTCAACGAGGCGCAGGGCTACGCGAACGAGGTGTTGCCGAAGTCGCGCGCCCAGTCGGTCGAGTTGATCGAGAGCGCGCGCGGCTATCGAGGACGCGCGCATCGCCGAAGCGACCGGCCAGGCATCGCGCTTCCGCGCCATCGCCAGCGAATACCAGAAGGCGCCCGAGGTGGTGCGCACGCGGCTCTTCCTCGAAACCATGGAGGACGTGCTGCCGTCGGTGCGCACCGTGATCGTGGAGCCGGGCACGGCCGTGATGCCGTACCTGCCGCTCGACGAGCGCACCGAAAGAGGTCGCGAAATGAGGCGCATCGTCTTCGGCCTGCTCGTCGTCTCGGCGATCTTCGCGGCGCTGGTGTGGGCCGGTGAGGTGGGCGTCGGTCCCGTCGTCATCACCCGCGAGGGCGAACAGAAGATCGTGCTGCTGTTCGGCTCGCCCGTCTCGGTGCAGACCGAAGCCGGGTCTCTCGCTCCGCGTGCCGTTCGTCTCGAACGTGCTCACCTTCGACCGCCGCTTCCTCTATTTCAACTCCGAGCCGCAGCAGATGCAGACCCGCGACGCCGAGCGCCCGGTGGTCGATCACTACGTGGTGTGGCGGATCGCCGACCCGCTCAAGTTCTTCGCGTCGTTCCCGTCCGGGCATGAGTCAGGCCGAGGCGCAGATCGACCGCGTCACGCGTTCGGACCTGCGCGAGGTGGTCGGCACCAAGACGCTCGCCGAGGTCGTCACCACCGAACGCGAGCAGGTGATGCGGGCGATCACCGACCAGAGCGCCGCGTCGCTCGCGGAGTTCGGCATCGAGGTGCGCGACGTGCGCATCAATCGCACCGAGCTTCCGCCCGGCACCGAGGAGAACGTCTACGCGCGGATGCGCAGCCAGCGCGAGCAGCTGGCGCGCAAGTACCGCGCCGAGGGCGAGCAGGAAGGTCGCCGCATCCGCGCCGAAGCCGATCGCGACGCGCGCGTGACGGTCGCCGACGCGCAGCGCGACGCCGACGTGCTGCGCGGCGAAGGCGAGGGCGAGTCGGCGCGCATCTACGCCGAAGCCCACTCGATCGCGCCGGAGTTCTACGGCTTCGTGCGGCGCCTCGACGCCTACAAGAAGACGATCGGCGAGCAAGACCACGCTGGTGGTGCCGCCGAGCAACGACTTCTTCGAGCTGCTCGCAGAACTTCCGGGCGAAGGGCGCGCCCTAGGAGCCTGACCCAAGATGGATCGGTCGCCGGACGCCGCCTGCATCGCCGCCGACTGCGTTGCGCTCCCGCGCCGTAGCTCCCGCTACGGCTCGGTCGCGCGCCTTGTCGGCGGCGCGCATCGGCCCCGGCTCAACCGCCATCCTGGGTCAGGCTCCTGCAGCCTGGCGCCGGGTTCAGCGCGGTATTCGCCAGATCTGCCAGGCGCCGAAGCGCAGAGGAACGCCGCGACGATCACCCACGGGGTTCCCGCCGCCGACGTGACGCCCTGGGTGGCGAGCGTGCGCCGTACTCGCGCACCATGTAGAACAGGAAGATCGCAGCGACGCCCTGTAGCGCCGGGACCGCGAGACTCCGCGTGCGCTCGACGCGCAGCGCGAGCGGCAGCGCCAGCACGACGAACACGAGCGACGCGAGCGGCTCCGCGACCCGTTCGTGGAGCAGCGCTTCGGCGCGCACGGACTCGGTGTCGCCCGGTTCCTGCTGGGCGCGGTACTCGCTCAGCTCGGCGATCGAGAGCGCGGAGACGTTGACATCGAGCAGCGCCGTCCTCGTCGGGGAGGTCGATCTCGGCGTCCGCCAGCCGCTCGTACGCGCGACGGCGCGGACGCGTCGTCGGGGTCGAAGCCGCGCAACACGGCGTCGGACAGGTGCCAACGCCCGCCCTCTCCGATGGTGGCGCGCGCGGCCTGGATCGTGCGCAGCAGGCGGCCGCGGTCGTCCAGCTCGAAGATCGCGATGTCCAGCAGCGCGCGGGCGGCCGGGTCGGCGTCGCGGACGTTGTAGATGGTGTGGCCCTTGTGATACCAGAACGATCCGCGGCGGAAGCTGACCCCGCCGTCGTCGCCGTCGTGGCGGCGCGAGGCCTCGCGGGCCTGGACCGCGACCGTTTCGTTCAACAGGAGAGCGAGTCCCGAGATGACGACCGCGGCGAGCAGCAGCGGGACCAGCACGCGCAGCGGCGAGATGCCGCTGGCCTTCATCGCGAGGATCTCGTACGAGCGCGCCGCCGTGCCGACGGAGAGATACGCTGCAGCGAACGCCGACGCGGGGATCAGGATCGGCAGGTGCTTGTGGGGGATGCGCAGGATCAGCACGATCCAGGCCTCGAGGAAGCCCTTCGAGGAAGCTGACCACGTCGCCGAAATCCGCGAGCAACTCGATCACGCCGACCAGCACGCTCAGCGCGACGAGCACTCCCAGGAACGTGGCTGACGAAGCGGACGAGCAGATAGCGCGATAGAACGCCCACGGGCGCGGAGGCTAGCATTGCGGGTCGTACGGGGCAGTGCAGCGCTCGGTCGCAGTCCGCTTCGCGCGGTCCTCACGATCGGCAACTTCGACGGTCTCCACATCGGTCATCGCCAGATCCTGCGCACCGTGATCGACCGCGCGCGCGCTCACGATGGCGAGGCCGTCGTCTACACCTTCGATCCGCATCCGCGCAAGGTCCTGCAAGCCGAGTCGCGCGCCGTCGCTGCTCACCACCACCGAACAGAAGCTCGAGCTGCTCGCCGCCGCGCAGATCGACCTGGTCGTGATCGAACCCTTCACCGCCGAGTTCGCGAAGACCACGCCGGAACGTTTCGTGCGCGAGCACGTGCATGCGCATCTCGCGCCGCTCGAGGTCTACGTGGGCTACGACTTCCACTACGGGCGCGACCGCGCCGGGCTCGATGAGGCTGCTCACCGAGTTGGGGCCGCGTCTCGGCTTCGCGGTCACGATCATTCCCGAAGTGACGATCGCCGGGCGTGACGTCTCTTCGAGCCGCATCCGCGAACTGCTCGCGGCGGGCGACGTCGAGGAGGCAAAGCGCATGCTCGGTCGCTCGTTCGCGGTGCGTGGCAGTGTGACGCGGGGCGACCACCGCGGGCACGGGCTCGGCTTCCCGACCGCGAACCTGTCGCCCGAGAACGAGGTGATCCCGGCCCATGGCGTCTACGCCGGGCACGTGCTGCTACTCGACGACGGCACGCCGGCGGCCGGCACGCGCTTCGCGGCGGTGACCAACGTCGGGCGCCGGCCCACCTTCGAGGAGGAAGACGCCCCGGTGCTCGCGGAGGCGCACCTGCTCGACTTCGCGGGTGATCTCTACGGCCGGCGCATCGAGGTGTCGTTCGAGGCGCGGCTGCGCGGCGAGGAGCGCTTCCCGAACGCCGATGCGCTGCGCGCGCAGATCGCGCGCGACGTCGAAGTCGCGCGCCGGAAGCTCGCGTCGCCGTGAGCCAGGCGCCTCCGAAGACGCGCCGCCGGCGGCGGCGTCTGCGCGATCCGCGGCTGTGGATCGGCGTCGCCGATCACCGCGGCCACGTTGATGCTCGCGGCGCGCGGCGTCGACTTTCACACGCTGCTGCACGATCTCTCGCGCGCCGATCTGCCGCTGCTCGTCGGTCTCTCCGTCCCGATCTATCTGCTCACGCTCTGGGTGCGCGCGCTGCGCTGGCGCCACCTGACCAATGCCGTCTGCGCGACGTCGCGTGGCGCGCTGTTCCGCGCCACCGCCGTCGGCGCGCTCGCCAACAACGTGTTCCCGCTGCGCATCGGCGAAGTCGTGCGCGCGTTCTACCTCGCGCGCGAGACGGCTGCAGGAACCGCGGCGCTGTTCGGAACGGTGGTGCTCGAGCGCGGCATCGACGGGGTCGCGGTGGTGGCGATGGCGCTGGTGATCTTCGGCTCGCACGGCGGTCCGGACGACGGGGCGCTCGCCGTCGGCATCCCGCTGCTGGCAGGCGCGGCACTTCCGCTGGCGGGGGTCGTGTGGCTGCGCCTCGCGCCGGAACAGGTGGTGCGCGTGATGCGCGTCGTGCTCGGGCGCCTGGGCGGACGCAGGACCGCGTCGGTCGAGCGGCTGATTCGCCGCATGGCCGAGGGACTCGGCTCGCTGCAGGGCGGCAGCCATCTCTGGTGGATCGCCTGGCACTCGCTGCTGATCTGGACGGTGCTCGGTGTCGCGCCGTTCCTGGTCGCGATGCGTGCGCTCGGCATCGACCTCGGCTCGTTCGAGCGCACGCTGTCGGCAGCCTTCGTCACGCTCGCCGCGGTGGGCATCGCCGTCGCGTTGCCCTCGGCGCCCGGCTTTCTGGGTCCCTATCACCTGGCGGCTCGCGAGGCGCTGCGCCGCTTCGGAGTCACCGAGGAGCTGGCGCTCGCGCTCGGGACGCTCTCGCACGCCGTCTTCTGGCTCACCACCACGGGCATCGGTCTCGCCGTGCTGCGCTTCCGCGGCACCCGCCTCGACGAGCTGACCGAAGCCGCCTCCGCCGACGACGATCAAGTTCCCTCCCAGGGCCGCCGATAACCGACCGGGAATGCAGGGCTTTCGCGGATCCGCAGCGGTCCGCGCCAAGGTCGCCAGAAGACGGCGGTTTTGGCGCCAGGCCGGCGCGAGTCCGCGCGCGCGAACGAAGCAGGAGAGGGGACCCGGTGAACGAGCGGATCGGCGAGCTGCTCGTCCGTCAGAACATGCTGACGGCGGAGCAGTTGAAGCGCGCTCGCGACGAGGCGCGCACCAACGGCGCTCGCCTCGGCCATCAGATCACCAAGCTCGGTTACCTCCAGGAAACCGAACTCACCGAATTCGTCGCCAAGCAATACGGACTGCCGTCGATCGAACTCGCCGAGTTCGAGATCGACCGCGAAGTCATCAAGCTGATCCCGGAAGAGGTGGCGCTCAAGCACACCGTGATTCCGGTGAACCGCGCCGGCTCCACGCTGATCCTCGCCACCGCCGATCCGTCGAACATCTTCGCGATCGACGACATCAAGTTCCTCACCGGGTACAACGTCGAGGTCGTCGTCTCGTCGGAAGACGCGATCAAGGCCGCGATCGACAAGTACTACGACAAGTCGGCGTCCTTCGCCGACGTGATGTGCGACCTCGACGTCGAAGACCTCGAGCTGATCCAGGACGAAGACGACGTCGACGTCGGCGAGCTGGCGCGCGAGTCCGAGGACGCGCCCGGTCGTCAAGCTCGTGAACCTGATCCTCACCGACGCCGTCAAGCGCAACGCGTCGGACATCCACATCGAGCCCTACGAGAAGGAGTTCCGCGTCCGCTACCGCATCGACGGCATGCTCTACGAAGTGATGAAGCCGCCGATGAAGCTGCGCAACGCGATCACCTCGCGGCTCAAGATCATGGCCGAGCTGGACATCGCCGAGCGGCGTCTGCCCGCAGGACGGACGCATCAAGCTCAAGATGGGGCGCGGCAAGGAGATGGACTTCCGCGTCTCGTCGCTGCCGACGCTCTTCGGCGAGAAGGTGGTGCTGCGCCTCCTCGACAAGTCGAACCTGCAGCTCGACATGACCAAGCTCGGCTTCGAGCAGCAGCAGCTCGACGTCTTCAAGGACTGCATCCACCGGCCCTTCGGCATGGTGCTCGTCACCGGTCCCACCGGTTCGGGCAAGACGACGTCGCTCTACTCGGCGCTCGCCGAGCTCAACAAGATCAGCGAGAACATCTCCACCGCCGAGGATCCCGTCGAGTTCAACCTCTCCGGCATCAACCAGGTGCAGATGCACGAGGACATCGGGCTGAACTTCGCCGCGGCGCTGCGCTCGTTCCTGCGGCAGGACCCCGACATCATCATGGTCGGCGAGATCCGCGACTTCGAGACCGCCGAGATCGCGATCAAGGCGGCGCTCACCGGCCACCTGGTGCTCTCGACGCTCCACACCAACGACGCGCCGAGCACCGTGAACCGCCTGCTCAACATGGGCATCGAGCCGTTCCTGGTGGCGTCGTCGGTGAACTGCATCCTCGCCCAGCGCCTCGCGCGCCGGGTCTGCGAAGAGTGCAAGGAGCGCGACACCGAGGTCACCAAGCAGGCGCTGCTCGACGCGGGACTCGGCGAGGAAGAGATCGCGCAGTGCGACGCTGTTCCAGGGCCGCGGCTGCCGCAACTGCTCGGAGACCGGCTACAAGGGCCGGATCGCCGTCTACGAAGTGATGGAGCTGACCGAGGAACTCAAGGAATTCGTGCTGAACGGCGCCTCCTCGATGGAGCTCAAGCGAGAAGCCATCCGGGGCGGCATGACGACGCTGCGTCGCAGCGCGCTCAACAAGCTCATCGAGGGCACGACCACGCTCTCCGAGGTGTTGCGCGTCTCGTCCGTCGGACAACTAGGAGTCGCGAGCCATGGCGAATCTTCATCAACTGCTCAAGGCGATGATCGAGAAGGGGGCGAGCGACCTCCACATCACCACCAACTCGCCGCCGCAGCTCCGCATCGACGGCAAGCTGCAGCCGCTCCAGATGCCGCCGCTCTCGCCCGCCGACACCAAGCAGGTCTGCTACTCGATCCTCACCGACGCCCAGAAGCACCGCTTCGAGGAGCACAACGAGCTCGACCTCTCGTTCGGCGTGCGCGGGCTCTCGCGGTTCCGCGCCAACATCTTCATGCAGCGCGGCGCGGTCGCCGGGGCGTTCCGCGCGATCCCCTACAAGGTGATGACGATCGAGGAGCTGGGCCTGCCGAAGGTCGTGCTCGACATCACGCACAAGCCGCGCGGGCTGGTGCTGGTGACGGGGCCGACGGGATCGGGCAAGTCGACGACGCTCGCCTCGATCATCGACCGCATCAACAGCGAGCGCCACGACCACATCGTGACGATCGAGGACCCGATCGAGTACCTGCACCCGCACAAGAACTGCGTGGTGAACCAGCGCGAGGTCGGCGCGGACACCAAGAGCTTCACCAACGCGCTGAAGTACATCCTGCGCCAGGACCCGGACGTCGTGCTGATCGGCGAGATGCGCGACCTCGAGACGATCGAGGCGGCGCTGACCGTCGCGGAGACCGGCCACCTCGCGTTCGCGACGCTGCACACCAACTCGTGCGTGCAGACCATCAACCGCATCGTGGACGTGTTCCCGCCCTATCAGCAGGCGCAGATGCGCGCGCAGCTCTCCTTCGTGCTCGAAGGGGTGATGTGCCAGTCGCTGCTGCCGCGAGCCGAACGGGCCCGGGCGCGTGCTCGCGCTCGAGCTGATGGTCCCGAACCCGGCGATCCGGAACCTGATCCGCGAGGACAAGATCCACCAGATCTACTCGCAGATGCAGGTCGGCCAGGAGAAGTACGGGATGCAGACGATGAACCAGTCGCTGGCATCGCTCTACCGCGCCGGCTGATCAGTCTCGAAGATGCGATGGCGCGCAGCCACGACCAGGAAGAACTCAAGACGCTGATCGGCGGCGGCAACGCCGGCGCGATCGGCCGCCGCATGGTGGGCGCGGCCTAGCGCCGCGCTTCGACAGGACGCACCTCACCGAACCGAGGGAGATACGCAATGCCGGTTTTCGCCTGGGAAGGGCGCACCCGTCAGGGGCAGTTGAAGAAGGGCGTAGTGGAGGCGGCCACGGAAGCGGCCGCGATGATGCAGCTCCGCGCGCAGGCGATCATTCCCGTCTCGGTGCAAGCCGAAGGCGGCGCGCAGCGGGCGTGGCTTCAATCTCTTCAAGAAGGGCGTGAAGACGCGCGAGCTGGTCGATGTTCACCCGCCAGTTCGCCACGATGATCGACGCCGGTCTGCCGCTGGTGCAGTGCCTCGAGATCCAGGCCGAGCAGCAGGAGAACAAGAGCTTCGGGGAGACGCTCGGGCGCGTGAAGAACGACGTCGAGCAGGGCTCCACCTTCGCCGAGTCGCTCGGCGAAGCACCCGCGCATCTTCGACGAACTCTACGTGAACCTGGTCACCGCCGGCGAGATCGGCGGCGTGCTCGACACGATCCTCAACCGCCTTTCGGCCTATCTCGAGAAGGCCGACAGCCTGAAGCGCAAGGTCAAGAGCGCGATGGTCTACCCGAGCACCGTGATGGTGGTCGCGATCGGCGTGTTGGCGCTGCTGCTGGTCAAGGTGATTCCGGTCTTCGAGAAGATGTTCAAGGACTTCGGCGGCGAGCTTCCCGCGCCGACACAGATGGTGATCAACCTCAGCAACTGGTTGCAGAGCTGGATCCTCGTCATCCTCGCGGCGGCCGTGGCGATCGCCGTCGCCTACGTCCAGGCGCGGCGCCGCTCGCCGCGCTTCCGCTACCAGACCGACGCGATCTTCCTGAAGCTGCCGCTCTTCGGGACGCTGCTGCGCAAGGTCGCGGTGGCGCGCTTCAGTCGCACCTTCTCGACGATGCTCTCTTCGGGCGTGCCGATCCTCGACGCGCTCGAGATCTGCGCGAAGACCTCCGGCAACAAGGTGATCGAAGCGGGCCTCCAGAAGATCCGTACCGCGATCTCGGAAGGCAAGACCATCGCCGAACCGCTGAAGGCGGTCGGCGTGTTCCCGGGCATGGTGGTGCAGATGATCGCCGTCGGTGAGCAGACCGGCGCGATGGACGCGATGCTCGCCAAGCTCGCCGACTTCTACGACGACGAAGTCGACGCCGCGGTCGACGGCCTCACCTCGATGCTCGAGCCGCTCATGATGGTGTTCCTCGGCGGCACGCATCGGCACCATCCTGATCGCGATGTACCTGCCGATCTTCAAGATCGCCGAGGCGGTCAAGTAGCCGGCAGCGGTCGTGGCCGCGGACGCGTCGCAACGACGCCGGAACCGCGGGCCTCGCTGCGGCACCGGATGCTCCCGCTGCTCGCGGGACGTCTGGTGCTCGCGCTCGCGATCCTCGTCGGGCGCGCTGGCGCTCACCGCCGAGCGCGCGCGCGAGGGCGCGGTGGCGCCGGAGCGCGGCCTCTACACGACCGTCATCCTCGCGTTCGTCTGCGACGATCTTCGCCGCGGGCGCGCACGGCCGCGTTGCGCCGCGCGCCGCGTCGTTCGCCGCGGCGCAGCTCGCCTCCGACGTCGCGATCGTCTCGGCGCTCGTCCACTTCTCGGGCGGCGCCGACTCGTTCTTCGCGTTCCTCTACGTACCGATCACGGTGTACGCCGCGCTGCTCTTCGGACGCCGCGGCGCCTACGCGGCGAGCGCACTCGGCGCGGCGGGCTACGGCAGCGTGCTGTTGCTCGCGCGCTGGGAGGCGATGGCCCGCGGGCGCGGCGATCGCCGATCCGGTGCAGCTCGCCGTGTGGGGCGTGCAACGCGGGCGCGCTGATGCTGGTGGCGCTGCTCGCCAGCGCGCTGTCGCGCGAGCGCGATCGCGCGGGCCGCGCGCTCGCCGAGCGCACCCGCGACCTCGCGAGCCTGCAGCGGCTGCACCAGCGCACCGTCGAGAGCCTGACGAGCGGGCTCATCACCACCGATCCCGCCGGCCGGATCACCTCGTGGAATCCCGAGGCGGAGCGCATCACCGGCGCGCGCGCCGCCGAGGTGCTGGGCCAGGCGCTCGACGACGTGATTCCCGGCGCGCGCGCGCGCGCGCTCGAGGCGGCGGGAAGCGGCGAGCGGGGCAGGGCGCGCCTGCGCTACCGCAATCGCCGCGGCGAGGATCTGCACCTCGGCCTCGCCGGTTCGCTGCTGCGCGCCGGCGACGATGATCCCGGCGGCTACGTCGTGATCTTCCAGGACGTCACGAAGGTGGTCGAGATGGAGGCCGAACTGCGCCGGCACGAGCGGCTGGCGGGCATCGGTCAGCTCGCCGCGGATCTCGCCCACGAGATCCGCAACCCGCTCGCGGCGATCTCGGGCTCGATCCAGATCCTCGAGGGAGGCGCCGAGGGCGACGAGTCGGACGAAGCCGCAGCCGCCTGATGAACATCGTGGTGCGCGAGACGGATCGGCTTGAACGCGCTGATCACCGACTTCCTGCACTTCGCGCGGCCCGCCAAGGCCAAGCCCGAGCCGGTGGCGATCGCGGAGGTGCTCGCTCGATATGGCGCAGCTCTTCGAATCCGTGCGACCCGCGGCGGTGCAGCTCGTCGTCGAAGCGAAGCCGGAGCTGCGCGTGCTCGCCGACGACCGCCAGCTTCGCCAGCTGCTCTGGAACCTGTTCCTCAACGCGGTGCAGGCGATGCCGGACGGTGGGCGCCTCGAGATCTGCGCGCAGCGCGCCGAACGCCTCAAGCCGCCTCCGGGGAGCGCCGAAACGGGACCGCGGAGGGGTCGCACTGGGTCGAGATCCAGGTCGCCGACACCGGGACCGGGATCCCCGAGGACGTCCTCGAACGCATCTTCGATCCCTTCTTCACCACGAAGAAGGAGGGTTCGGGCCTCGGTCTGGCGACCGTACACCGCATCGTGGAAGGAAATGGGGGCCACGTGAAGGTCGAGAGCGCCGTCGGTCGCGGCACCCGCTTCTGCGTGCGGCTCCCCGCCGCGGAGCGCACACGATGAGCGCCAGCGCGCGCATTCTCGTCGTCGACGACGAGCGCAGCATGCGCGAGTTCCTGGAGATCCTGCTGCGCAAGGAGGGCTACGACGTCACCACCGCTGGCGACGTCGACGGCGCGCTGGTGGCGCTCGACTCCGACGACTTCGACCTCGTCATCTCCGACATCCAGATGCCCGGCAAGTCAGGCCTCGATCTGCTGCGCAGCATCCGCGGGGCGCAGGGCGACGCACTCGTCGTCATGATCACCGCTTTTGCCACCACCGAGACTGCGATCGCCGCGATGAAGGAAGGTGCCTACGACTATCTGACCAAGCCCTTCAAGGTCGACGAGATCAAGTTGGTGGTGCAGAAGGCGCTCGAGAAGAAGCTGCTCACCAGCGAGAACGCGCGGCTGCGCTTCGAACTGCGCAGCGAACGGCAGCAGCGTCCGCTGGTCGGCAACAGCCCGCGCATGCAGCAGGTCTACGAGATGGTGGCTCGCATTGCGCCCACCAAGACCAATGTGCTGATCGCCGGCGAGAGCGGCACCGGAAAGGAACTGGTGGCGCGCGCGATCCACGCCGAGAGCGACCGCACCGCGGCGCCGTTCGTGGCGCTCAACTGCGCGGCGATTCCCGAGAACCTGCTCGAATCCGAACTCTTCGGCCACGTGAAGGGCGCCTTCACCGGCGCCGTCGGCAACAAGGCCGGCCTCTTCGAGATGGCCGACGGCGGGACGCTCTTCCTCGACGAGGTGGGCGAGCTGACGCTGCCGCTCCAGGTGAAACTGTTGCGTGTGTTGCAGGAGAAGACGATCCGGCGGGTCGGCGGCACCTCCGATCGTCGCGTGGACGTGCGCATTCTCGCCGCCACCAATCGCCGCCTCGAAGACGAAGTCGCCGCGGGGCGCTTCCGCGAGGATCTCTACTACCGCCTGAACGTGATCCAGCTCGAGTTGCCGCCGCTGCGCGAGCGCATGGAAGACCTGCCGCTGCTGGTCCATCACTTCGTCGAGAAGTACGGGCGCGAGCTTTCGAAGGTGGTGCGCGGGGTCTCGGAGGAAGCGATGGCGTGCCTGCGCGCGCACGCCTGGCCCGGCAACGTCCGCGAACTGGAGAACGGCATCGAGCGCGCGGTCGCACTCTCGCGCGGCGAGTGGATCGAGGCCGAGGCGTTGCCGCCCAGCGTGCGACAGCAGGCCGAAGAGCGGCCGGGCGCCCGGCTCCCGCAGGGCAACATCGATCTCGACAACCTGGTCGCGGACTACGAGCGCGGCCTGCTGCTCGGCGCGCTGAAGCGCTCGGGCGGCGTGAAGAAGCGCGCCGCGCAGTCGCTCGGCATCTCGTTCCGCTCCTTCCGCTACCGGCTCGAGAAGCTGGGCCTCGACGACGACCCCGGCCTCCCCGAGTAGCGCGGCCGCATCCTCGTGCCCGCATCCAGCGTGCGCGGTGGCCTGCTCACCGAGGTGGTCGTGAGCCTCGGGCTCGTGATGCTCGCGGCCACCGTGGTGCTCGCGTCGCTGTTGCTCCAGCACAACGAGGCACGCCTGCGCGACCTGCTGGGACGCGCACTGCTCGCCGAAGCCCGCACGCTCCCGGAGCAAGACCGCTCCCTGATGCCCGGCACCGCCTGGTGGCGGGTCGGCGCGAAGGGCGCGGCGGAGTCGATCGGCGCCAGCCGTGAACGCATCGACGCGACGACCGAGAAACTCGCAGACGACGCGCGCGCGAGCGGCACCTCGCTGGTGCGACCGGGGGCACCCTGGGAGGCGATCCGCTTCGCGACGCCGGCGCCGGGCGGCGAGGTCGTGGTGGCGCGGCTGCCCGCCGACGCATCGCTGCGGCTGCGCGCCGCGCCGCTCGCGCTGGTTGCGGCGCTGCTCGCGCTCGACGTCATCGTGTTCACTGCGTTCGGTGCATCGCTGCTGCGGCGCCGCGTGGTGGCGCCGCTCGAACGGCTGGCCGCCGCCGCGCGCTCGCTCGGCGAGGGCGGCTTCGAAACGCGGCTTCCGGTCGAGGGACCGCGCGAAGCGGCCGAGGTGGCCGCTGCCTTCAATGCGATGAGCGAGGCGCTCGAACGGCGCACGCTGGCGCTCGAAAAGGCGGTGGCCGACCTGCGCGACGTCAACACCGAACTGCGTGTTGCGCGCAGCGGGCTCGACCGCGCCCAGCGCCTCGCGGCGGTGGGGCGCCTCGCGGCCGGCGTCGCCCACGAGGTCGGCAATCCGCTCGCAGCGCTGCTGGCGTTCCTCGGCGTCGCGCAGCGCGACACCGGAATGGGCGACGACACGCGAACGCACCTCGCGCGCGCCGCGCAGCAGGGCGAGCGGGTGCGGCGCATCCTGCGCCAGCTCCTCGAGTTCTCGCGTCCGCCGCGCATGGAGAGCGTGCCGGTGGACGTCGCGGCGCTCGCCGAGGAGGCGATCGCGCTGGTGCGCGCGCAGCGGCGCTACGCGTCGGTCGAGTTCGCGGTGTTGCGCGTGGGGGAGCCGCCGATGGGCCGCGGCGATCCGGGCGCCGTCGCGCAGATCCTGCTGAATCTGTTGCTCAACGCGGCCGACGCCGTCACGTCCTGCGAGCCGGGCGCGGGCGTGGTGCAGCTGCGGGTGCGCGGCGCGCCGTTCGCGGTGCGCAGCGGCGAGTCGCGCGAGGAGGCGGCGGCGCGCGGGGCGGCCGACGCCGTCGAGTGCATCGTCGCCGACCAGGGTTCCGGGATCGCCCCCGAGGACGCCGAGCGGCTCTTCGATCCGTTCTTCACGACCAAGCCCGCGGGCGAGGGGACGGGGCTCGGGCTCGCGAACTCGCTGCGTCTGGCCGAAGAGCTGGCGGGTGCGCTCGAGCTGGTCGAGCCGCCCGAGGGGTTCCGCACCGCCTTCTGCCTGCGCCTCCAGGCGGCCGTTCGCTCCGCAAGCGGCTTCGCAGTACGCAAGGAGATGCGGGGCGAAGCGGCCTCCGGCGAACCGGCAACTCAGGGAAAAACCGATGTGTGACAGTGAGTTGAAAAGAAACGCGAGCGTGGCACGAGGCTTGCGAAAGAGGCGGGTCGCGATGCGTACTCGACCTCGATTCCGAGACACCGGCAAGGCGGGCTTCACGCTCGTCGAGGCGATGATCGTGGTCGCGATCATCGGCATCGTCGCCGCGCTCGGCGCGCCGGCAATGGATCGTTTCTTCAGCGACTTGCGCGCGCGCTCCGCGGCGCGCAGCACGGCCGACGCTCTGCGCATCGCGCGCGCCGAGGCGATTCGCAGCGGCTCCCCGCACATCGTCTACTTCTCGGCCGCCGCCAGCGGCGATCCGCCCGCGACCGATCCGGCGGGCACGGCGCTCGGTGCCGATCCAGCGACGGGGGGTGGTCCCTTCCCGGTCTTGATCCTGCGCGATGGCGGCGTCGGGGCGCCGAACTGCCTGATCGACGCCGGCGAGGTGCAGGAGGGGATTTCCGCGCAGCGCGACGTCGCCTGGGGATCGACGCTGTCGGGCGGCGTGGCCGCGCCGGGCGACACCGGACTCGCCGACCACAGCTCGGGCTCGAGCTTCAGTACGCCTGCCGGTGCCGCGACGACCTGGGTGTCGTTCGCACCCAACGGCGTGCCGGTCGGTTTCGACGCCGCCTGCAACACCGGCGGTGTCGGCAGCGGCGGCGGTGCGATCTACCTCACCAACGGCCGGCGCGACTACGCAGTCGTGCTGTCGCCGCTCGGCGTCGTGCGCGTGCACATCTGGAATCAGGGGACGGGCCAATGGACCAATTGATTCGACCTCTGCTGCGCGTCCGCTCGGAGCGGCGCAGCGAAGGCTTCACGCTGATCGAGGTCGTCGTGGCGATGGGCATTCTCGCGACGGGATTGCTCGCCGTGTCCGCCGCGCAGCTCTACGCGATGCGCGGCGGTCGCTCGGGCCGTCACACGACCGACGCCGCCGAGGTCGCCCAGTCGCAGGTCGAGAACTTCACGCGCATGGACTGGGCGGACGCCGAACTCAACCGACCGGCGGCTGGACGGCGCTCGTTGCGCCCAATGACCTGGCGTATGGCTCGGTGCAAACGCCGGGCGGGCCGGTGGCCGAGCAGAGCTACCAGCTGCAGTGGCGCATCGTCAACGGACCGCTCGTCAGCGGGCGGATCTTCTTGAAGACGATCGACGTGCGCGTCACCTGGGACGAGCCGAACCGTCCGGGCCGCTCCTACACGATGACCACGATGCGCCACAACGACGCGCGGAGCGCCCAATGACGCCGCGCAGAACCCGTGGGTTCACGATGATCGAGATGCTCGTCGCGGTGGCGATCCTCGGGGTCGTGGTGGCGGGCGCGATGCAGACCTTCGTGGTCCAGAATCGCGCCTACACGGTGGTGGACGAGACCACCGAGGCCCAGCAGAACCTGCGCGCGATCTCGTATCTGATCGAACGCGACGTGCGCTCGACCGGCTTCATGGTGGAAGAGGGCGCCGCGGCCTGCGGCATCGACAAGACCGACGGGCCGGACACGCTGTTCCTCACCGACAGCGAGCCGATCAATCCGGAGAAGGCGACGACCGCCACACTCGGTGCAACGGTCACTGCCGGTTACACGAGTTCGGCGTCCGAGAAGCTGCTGACCCTGAATGACGTCGTGATCGATCGCGACGCCGCCCCCGCCGACGCCTACTTCGACACGAGCGGCGACGGTGTGCCCGACTCGGACTTCGTGGTCGGACGCGGCGCGATCCTGGTCGACACCTCGAACCCGGGGCGCGGCACAGCGTGCGGTCTGGTCACGGATGTCAATGCGGCCGGCAACCAGGTGCGCGTCGACTTCCAGAACTTCATCACAAGCGGCGGCACGCTCGTGCTGGTGCCCGCGGTCGGCTACTCCATCCAGGTCGACGCCGCCGGTGTGTCGACGTTGATGCGGAACGGCTTGCCGCTCGCGCGTGACGTCGAGGACCTTCAGGTTGCGTACTTCATCGACTTGGACGAGAACGGCAAGCCCAAGGCGGATGGCAGCGAGTACCCGGGCTCGGACACCGCGGACTACGCGTCGCAAGGACACCGACCACTCCAAGCTGCGCGAAATCCGCTTCAACATCGTGGTGCGCTCGCGCAACACGGATCCGACCTACATCGATGGTTTCGTGCAGGCCACCGAGAACCGCGGCGTGGTCGGTGCCAACGACGGTTTCCGCCGTCGTGTCTTCACGTCGACCGTCCGCCCGCGGAACATCGGGTACCGCGGCGTCCAGGCGAGCGGATGAGGAGTCAAGCCATGCGTCGTCGCGAATCGGGATCGGCCTTGATCATCACGGTGCTCGTGATGCTGTTGCTCGGCGCCATCGGGATCTCGGCGCTCGACACGGTGATGCGCGACCAGCAGGTCGCCGGCTACCAGAACCGCGCGAGCACGGCGTTCTACGCCGCCGAGGCCGGCGTTGCGCAGGCCAAGGACCTGATGCGCCGCAATGTGCTCTCCGGCATCGAGAAGCTGAGCTTTGCGGACCAGGCGACAGCGGTCTCGATCGGTGACTCGTCGCTGTATCCCGAGGGTCAGCCGAAGTACTACGGCGATCCGAAGCCGGGATCGGGAAAGATCCGATCCAGTCGCTGGACGAGTCGCTCAAGGTCGCAGGCGCCGCCGGCTCGGACATGCGACAGGGCATGGGTCGCGCGCTGGAACAACTTCGCGCTCTGGAAGATCCGTGTCGCAGGACAGACGCCCGATGGCGCGGTGTCGCGCATCGAGGTGGTCACGCTCAATCAGATTCCCGGCGGCTACTAGGCCGCGGCTCGCAGGCAGACGTCACTCCGGAGGGGTCCAGGAGATGAAGATGAAGACCAACCAAGCACGCCGAAGCGTCGCCGCAGCCGCCCTGGTGGTCGCCTTCCTGGTGCCGTCGCAGTCCGCGCGCACCGACGACGACACCGCGCTGTTCTCGGTGAACGTGCCGCCCAACGTGATGATCGTCATCGACAACTCCGGCTCGATGAACGAGATGGTCTGGCACCCGGACTTCAATCCCGCCGTTCGACCTCCAGCTGCACGGGCTTCACGGCGGACGTAATGTTCGGCGTCGGCCCGACCGTCACGTACGCGGACTTCACGAAGTGCGGCAAGACGCGAACGATCTACACCGACCCCGCGGTGACGGCGGCCGGCAATCCGACGCGCTGGGACAAGGACTACCTGAACTGGATCTGGTCGCTGCCGAACGGTGACCCGCGGCTCACCGAGATCAACGCGACGGGCAACGGCACCTACACCCCGTGCCTCCAGGCGCAGGGCTACACGACCTTTTCCAAGTACCGCCGCGCGCGCGTCACCGCCGCGAAAGACGTGCTGCGCGAGGTGATCTGCAACATCAACCAGGTGAGCGCGGTGCGCTTCGGTCTCGCCGAGTTCCGCCTCCCCGGTGGTTCGAACGATCCCAACGGCGGCTACGTGCGCGTGCCGGTCAAGGACTACAACACGCCGAGCGTACTCGCTCGAGCAGCCGAACGGGACGTTCCTCACCCGCACCCACCAGCAGCACATGGACCTCGCCATCAACGTGCTCGAGGGCGAGAGCTGGACGCCGCTCGGCGAGACGCTGTTCCAGATCTACACGTACTTCATGAGCCGCACGCGAGCGAGCCCCGAAGGGCGTCAACGGCACGACCTTCCCCGGCTACGTCTACAAGACCAATCCGAACGGGAACTACGGCTCCTACACGACGACCGCTTCGCAGATTCCCGAGGATCCCGTCCAGTACGACTGCCAGAAGAACTTCGTCGTCGATGATCACGGACGGCGAGCCGACCATGGACGACTTCGACGTTTCGAACAGCAGCGACAACACCGCCCAGGGCTTCTCGAGCTTCACGGGCCTGATCGGGAACTACAACAACGACGGCGAGACAGAGATCCAGGGCACCGACTGCGTGGGCCCGGCCTCCGACAGAGTGTGCGCTCTATCTCGACGACATCGCCAGGTTCATGCAGAACAACGACTTCCGGCCCGACAAGCCCGGCACCCAGGTGATCGACGTCTACACGGTCGGCTTCACGACCTCGCCGCAGGCGAACGACCTGCTGTCGCGCACCGCCGCGCAGGGCAACGGCCTCTTCTTCCACAGCAACAACGCCGAGGAGCTGGCCACCGCGATCGTCGGCGCGATCAGCGACATCGTGCAGAAGTCGCAGTCCTTCACGGCGGCCACCGTGCCGGCGACGCGCACGTCGGACGGCGGCAACATCTACACCAGCCTCTTCCTTCCGCAGAACAACAACCCGTTCTGGGAAGGCCATCTGAAGCTCTTCAACATCACCGCCGACGGCGACATCCTCGACTGCGAACGGCAGCTGCGCGCTGGTGAACCCGACTCCGGTCGGGGAGTGCAAGGCGCGGCGCGATCTCGCCGACGGCGCCGCCGTACTGGGACGCCGGGCAAGCTGATCCCGGCACCCGCTTCCCGTTCGCTCTACACTACGATGCCGTCGGGTTCGACGCAGGTGCGCGTGCCCTTCGACACGACGCTCCCGCTCTCCGGTCTCGGCGACCCCGCGACCACGACGGACGACCTGACGCTTGCCGACATCGCCTCGTATCCGGGCTCCGGCGCCACCACGGTGGCGGGGCTGAAGGACACGATCATCCAGAACGTGCGCGGTTGCCAGCTGGGTACCGGCGTGACCAACAGCTGCATCACGCGTCCCTGGTTGCTCGGCGACATCTTCCACTCGAACCCGCTGGTGATCGGTGAACCCCGCAGTTTCGTGCCGGAGGCGTCGTACCACGCGTTCGCCACTACCTATGCCACGCGCGACAAGATGATCTACGCCGGCGCCAACGACGGCTTCCTGCACGCCTTCCAGGGCGGAACGTGGGACGCGAATCCGCCGGCCGGCCAGCAGCCGAGCTACGACCGCGGCACCGGCGCCGAAAGCTTCGGCTTCATGCCGTGGCCAGTGCGCCGCAACATCCGGAACCTGCCCAAGGACAGCGGCAGCCGCGACTTCTACTACGTCGACGGTTCGCCGGTCGCGGCGGATATCTGGATCCACGGCAACGCCACGCAGACGGCGAAGGCGGCCGACGGCTCCGAGTGGCACACCGTGCTGGCGGGCGGCCTGCGCCAGGGTGGCAGGGCCTACTACGCCATCGACGTGACCGACCCCTCGGCGGGGGGCTTTCCGCAATACCTCTGGGAGTTCCCGAAGGAAGGCGCGGCTGCCGCAACCACGAGCTACATGGGTGAGACGTGGGGCACGCCGATCATCACCAAGGTGAAGGTCGTGATCAGCGGCGTCGCGTACGAGCGCTGGGTGGCGGTCGTCACCGGTGGCTACGACAAGACCGGCGACCCCAACGACCCGCTCAACTACAACGCCACCGCCACCGCGGGTCGCGCGATCTTCATGGTCGACATGAAGACGGGCGGAATCCTGGCGCAGAAGAAGTTCAACGCTGCGGCGAGCGACGCGACCAGCCAGATGCGCTACGCGATCCCGTCGACGCCGTCCGTCCTCGATCTCGACGGCGACGAGTTCGCCGACGTGATCTACGTGGGCGACCTGGGCGGCAACGTCTGGAAGTGGGTCGTGTCCTACGACCCGGTCCACGACAACTACGGCGTGGACCCGATCAACTCGACCGGCAGCGTCGATCAGCCCAACTGGAAGTTCACGAACTTCTTCCAGGCCAAGACCACCGCCTCGGCGTCGCTCGGGGTCACGATCGGAACCACGAACTACTACAAGAGCATCTTCTTCCCGCCGGCGGCGACCTACAAGAGCGGGAGCCTCTGGCTCACCTTCGCGACGGGGGAGCGAGCCAACCTGAAGCGCGGCGGCGACGCCACCACGACGGACGAGAACAACCGCTTCTACTCGGTGATGGACGCGGATGCGCTCGAACGCAATGGACCGTATGCGGCGATGAACGAGTCCACGCTGCTCGACTCCACCGACGACGGGTCGTGCGCGTCGCTCTCCGGCTTCACCGGCTACTTCTTCCGGGCCCGCGACGCCGAGAAGTTCATCACCAACGTGGACATCTTCGCGTACCAGGTAATCGCCGCGTCGTACATGCCTACCGGCAGCAGCGCGAATCCGTGCTCCTCGGCGGGCAACGCCACCCTCTACGTGTTCCGCGTCTACTGCGGCGAGGGCTTCTTCGGCGGCACCGACGGCGACGCGCGGCGCCTCGATCTCGGGGCCGGTATGCCGACCGACCCGCGCATCACGGTCAGCCCGAGCGGTACGCGCGTGATCATCACGCAGCAGGACGGCGAGATCGAGAACGGGCTCGGCCCGCCGATCGACCCGGAGAAACTGGGCCAGCTCTACTGGCGTGAAGTGACCGACTAGTCGGGCGTCGCACGACGGTCGCGCAAACGGATCGGGCGGGGGCGGCGAGCCCCCGCCTCGATCGCATCGAGGAGAAAGCCATGAAACGACTCACTCGGATCCTCGCCGGCGCAATCGCGCTCGGCTCGTTCGCAAGCGCCTATCCCGCGAGCGCAGGCCAGGGCAACTCGGTCGTCGACTCCAAGCAGGTTGGCGAAGGCCTGGTCGTACTCGGCGGCACCACGTATCGCGTCAGCGACAACACCGCGCTCGAGGACGAGAACGGCAAACCGATCTCGTTCACGGAGCTTCCGACGATTGCCCAAGGCGCCAGCACCGATGACGCCGCGGTCTGGTTCGAGGCCAGCGACACGGACGCGCCCACGCCGGTCTTGCACCGTCTGAAACTCACGGGCGCGGTGCCAAAGTAGTCGCGCAAGGGAGGAGGGGAAAATGTTGATCCAAAATTGGTCTGCGCTCGCGCTGATGCTGGCCGGTGGTGTCTGGCTCGCCGCGTGCAGCGAGAGCACGACCACACCGACGGGTGCCGCGATGGCTGCGGCGCCTGGCAGCGCAACCGCACGACGCGTCGCGAGCAACTCCGCGCCGCAGATCTCGAGCGTCTCGTTGCAGCCGAGCCGGCCCCAGCCGGGGACCACGGTGCAAGCACGTGCGGAAGCCGCCGATGCCGACGGCGACAGCGTACGCATCCGCTACGAGTGGCACGCCGATGGCGGTCGCATCGCGGGCGGCCAGGACGGCTCGCTGCTGGTGCCCGAGCGGCTTCGCAAGGGCGCGGTGCTGATCGTGTCCGCCATCGCGAGCGACGGCCGGGCCGAAAGCGAACCCGCCAGCGCGAACGTGCGGATCGGGAACCGCCAGCCGGCCGTCACGGGCGTGCGCTTCGAGCCGACCGACGGCATCAAGCCGGGCGAGACCGTGGTGGCCGTGGCCGACGGCGAAGATCCCGACGGCGACGAACTCGATTTCCACTACGAATGGCGCGTCGGCGATGTCGTGCAGAACGGCGACCGCGAGCGCTTCGACACCAGCAAGTTGAAGCGCGGCGACCGCCTCAGCGTGCGCGTCATTGCCAGCGACGGCGACGACGAGAGCACGCCCGTCGAGAGCCAGTACCTGGAACTCGGAAACAGCGCGCCGACGATCGTGTCGCAGCCCAGCTCCGGCATGGGCGCCGACGGCGTCTACCACTACGGAGTGGAAGCCAGCGACCCCGACGGCGACCGCAATCTGCGCTTCCGGCTGACCAAGGCGCCGGAAGGCGCGAAGGTCGACCCGCTGCTCGGTGAGATCACCTGGAAGCCGAGCCTGGCACAAGCCGGCGTACACCCGATCGAGGTCGTCGTGAGCGACCGCCGCGGCGGCGAAACGAAACAAACCTTCGAAGTGACCGTGCGCGAAGTCATCGAGAAGGCCGACGCCTCCGCGACTCCGCCGCCGGCCTCCCCGGCGCCGTAGGCGCCCGAAGACGGCTGAGCGGCCGGCCCGAAAGGGCCGGTCCGCTCCAGCCGCCGGTACACCGTGAGTGACCCCACCCGCGGCGCTCACTCCCGAAGCTCGTACTCCTTCACTTTGTACAAGAGGGCGCGGTGGCTGATGCCGAGCAGCTTCGCCGCATGCGTGCGATTGCCACCCGTCTCGCGCAACGCCCGGCGAATCATCTCGCTCTCCGCCGCGCGCCGCGCCTTGCGCAGCGAGAGGTCGCCCGCCGGCCCATCCGCCTCGGCCGCCTCGCGCTGCACGATGTTCGCGGGCAACTCGCGCAGCGAGAGCTGATCGCCGCGCGCCAGGATCATCGCCCGCTCGATCACGTTCTCCAGTTCGCGCACGTTGCCGGGCCAGCGATACGCACAGAGACGTTGCATGGCGTCGTCGTGGATTCCGCGCACGGACTTGGCCAGTGAGTCGCGGAACAGCGCCAGGAAGTGGTCGACGAGCAGCGGAATGTCTTCGCGGCGCTCGCGCAGCGGCGGCACTTCGACGCGCAACACGTTGAGCCGGTAGAACAGATCTTCGCGGAAGCGTCCGCCGGCCACTTCGGCTTCGAGCTGACGCGCGGTCGCTGCGATCACGCGCACATCCACCGGGCGTGACTTCGAGTCGCCGAGCGGACGCACTTCCTCCTCCTGCAGCACCCGCAACAGCTTCACCTGCAGCGAGAACGGCAGCTCGCCGATCTCGTCGAGGAAGAGCGTGCCGCCGTCTGCTTCGAGGAACAGGCCGCGGCGCGCGCGATCGGCGCCCGTGAAGGCGCCGCGGGCGTGACCGAAGAGTTCGCTCTCGAGCAGCGTCTCGGGAATCGCGCCGCAGTTCACCGCGACGAAGGACTCGCTGCGCCGCGGGGACTGCGCGTGGATCGCACGCGCCAACACTTCCTTGCCCGTGCCGCTCTCGCCGGTGAGGAGCACGGTCGCCTTGTACTCCGCCGCGCGCTCGATCAGCTCGAGTACCTCGATCATGAGCGGCGAGGCCGCGACGATCGGACGCTCGCCCACCACGCGTTCCACGTCGCGTGCGAGCAGCTCCGACTTGCGCCGCAGCCGCTCGCGTTCCTGCGCCTTGCGGATCGCGAGCAGCACGTCCGCGGGCTGGAAGGGTTTGGCGAGGTAGTCGTAGGCGCCGCGGCGCATCGCCTCGAGCGCGAGCTCCTCCGTGCCGTACGCGGACATCAGGATCAGCGTCGCGTCGGGGCGCCGCCGCGCCAGCTCCGGCAGCAGCGCGAGACCGTCGATGCCGGGCATACGCAGATCGCAGAGCACGATGTCGGGCATCGTGTCGTCGATCCGCGCCAGCGCCTCCGCGCCGTTCTGCGCGAGGCTGGTCTCGTAGCCCTCCGCTCCGAGCACGAGCGCCAGGCTTTCGCGCAGCGCCTCGTCGTCGTCCACGATCAGGATGCGCTGCGGCAAGAGGCCCCCACGCGGTGCGTATCGGCTCGCGGCTGGCCCGAAATGAGGGGACCAGACGGCGGGGGCGTGTCGCGGGGGATCGGCCTCTTGTGCCCTCAAGTCCGTTCTGGGGCGGACCGAAAGATGGCCTCGGGCGCGCTGTACTCGACCGGGGTGGGGATTTCGGTCGGGTCCAGCGGGGGAGGACTGCGTGGGGCGCAACAACGTCCAGCGCTGCCGCGAGGCGCTGATGATGAGCAAGGCAGAGCTGGCCCGCAAAGCCGGGTTGTCGACGCTCACTGTCGACCGCGTCGAGGCGGGGCGGCCGTGTCGCCTGGATACCAAACGCAAGATCCTGCTCGCACTTGGCAAGCGCATCTCGGACAAAGACGAAGTGTTTGCGGCCGGTCGGGTGAACCCCTTCCGTCGAGAACTCGATCGCCGACGACGTCGCCGCGCGCGCATAGCGCGGGGCGCTGGGAGAGAGAGTCCGTGCAACTTCCGTTTCTCCAGCTTCGCTCGAAGTCCGTGATTGGACTCGACATCGGGTCTTCCTCCGTGAAGGCGGTCGAGGTCGTGCCGCGTGGCAACGGCTTCGAGCTGCTCCATCTGGGTGTCGCGCCGCTTCCGCACGACGCGATCGTCGAGGGCGCCTTCCTGAACGCCAGCGCGATCGCCGACGCGATCCGCGAGGCGATCGCGAAGTCCGGCTCCAAGGCGAAGCACGCCGCGGCCGCCGTGTCGGGTCACTCGGTGATCGTGAAGAAGATCAGCGTCCCGGCGATGACGGCCGCCGAGCTGGAAGAGTCGATCCGCTGGGAGGCCGAGCAGTATATCCCGTTCGACGTGAACGAGGTGAACCTCGACTTCGAGATCCTGCAGGCCGGTGACGCCGAGCGCCCGATGGAGGTGCTGCTGGTCGCCGCCAAGAAGGATCTGATCGACGACTACGTGAACCTGATCAGCGAGGCCGGTCTCACGCCCTCGGTGATCGACGTGGCGGGCTTCGCCGTCGAGAACGCCTTCGAGACCAACTACGGCGCGAATTCCGACCAGGTGATCGCGATCATCAACATCGGCGCCCAGACATCCACGATCAATGTGTTGGCCGGCGGCGTGCCGGCCTTCACGCGCGACGTCGCCAGCGGTGGCAACCAGTACACCGCCGAGATCCAGCGTGCGCTCTCGGTCGCGTTCGACGAAGCCGAGCGCATCAAGATCGGCGAGCGCGGTCCGGAATCCCAGGACGTCGTACCGCAGGAAGTCGAGCAGGCGATGCGCGCGGTCACCAACAACCTGGTGGGCGAGATCGCGCGCTCGCTCGATTTCTTCTCGGCGACGGCGGCGGACATGCGGATCCAGCGCGTGTACCTGGCGGGCGGCTCGTCGCGCGTTTCGGGCCTCGAGGCGGCCTTCAAGGAGCGCACCGGGCTCGAGGTCGAGCTGATGAACCCGCTCGCCAGGATGCTGCCGTCGAGCCGGTTCGAGTCTGAGTTCCTCGATCAGGTCGGTCCCTCGCTGGGCGTGGGCATCGGGCTGGCGATGCGGAAGGTGGACGAATCGTGATCCGGATCAACCTACTCCCGGTCCGCGAAGCGCGTCGCAAGGCCGACTTGCGCCAGCAGCTCGTGCTCCTCGGCGCCACCGCCTTGGGCTCGCTGGTGCTCGCGATGGGCATTCATCAGTTCGTGCGCAGCGGCGTCAATCGAGCCAACGGAAGGGTCGCTGCGCTGAACACCCAGCTGGCGCAGTTCAAGCCGCAGCAAGACCAGGTCGAGGGCTTCAAGACCAAGAAGAGCGAGATCGAGCAGAAGCTCGAAGTGATCCAGCGCCTCGAGCGTTCGCGCTCGGGCCCGGTTCACATTCTCGACGAACTCGCGAGCCGCACGCCCGAGCGCGTCTGGCTCACCACGCTCTCCGCGACGGGCGGCAAGATCGAACTCGAGGGCATGAGTCTCGACAACGAGTTGGTGGCGCTCTTCCTCACCGCACTCAACGACTCGGCCTACTTCGCCAACGTCGAACTGAAGACAACGGAGCTGAAGACGGTCGATTCGCTCAAGCTCAACACGTTCCGGATCGTGGCGCAGCTCGAGTCGCCCGACGCTCCGGCGCCGGCCAACACGCCCGCGCCGGCGATCAAGGGCAAGAAGGGCGCGAAGCCGACCGCGGCGCGCGCCGCCAAACCGGCCGCCGGGAAGGAGAGCTAGCCATGGCGCTCGACCTCGGACTCGACCAGATCCAGGGGCAGCTCGAGAAGTTCGCCAAGCTGCCGAAGCCGTACCGGATGGCGGCGATCCCGGTCATCGCGGTGCTGGTGTTGGGAGGCTACGGCTGGTTCTTCTACCGGCCCGCCGCCGCCGAGCGCAGTGTCGCCGAGGCCAAGGAGCGCGACCTCGAGCGCAAGGTCTCCGAGGTGCGCGCGATCGTCTCGAACATCGCCGCCTTCGAGCAGGAGATCGCCGACATGGAGAAGCGGCTGAAGCAGGCACTGCGGCAGCTGCCCGACTCGAAGGAGCTTCCGGGCCTGCTCACCGACGTGTCGAGCCTCGGCAAGGACGCGGGTCTCGAGTTCACGGCGTTCCGTCCGCGCGAAGAGATCGCCAAGGACTTCTACGCCGAAGTTCCGATCGAGGTCGAGTTCAGCGGCGGCTATCACGACATCGCGCGCTTCTTCGACAAGGTCTCGAAGCTGCCGCGTATCGTGAACGTGAGCCAGCTCGAGATGAAAATCGCGGGCCAGGAGGTCGGCTCGACGCGGCTCAAGGTACACGGCGAGGCGACGACCTTCCGGTTCCTCGAGCATGACGTCGCCCCGGTGGAGCCCGCCAACCCCAAGAAGGCGGCACGCGCTGCGGCGTCGGCTGGAGGGAAGTCGTGAGGCTGAAGCTGCTCGCATCGACATCGATGTTGGTGGCGCTGGCGTTCGTCGTCGGCTGCGAGAAGGGCGGAACCAACGCGCCTTCCGTGAAGGACTACGAGCAGAAGCGCGCCGAACTGATCAAGCGACAAGAGAAGGAAGGCGCGCCAGCGGCGGTTGCGCAGCGCAAGGCGGGTCCTGCCGCCTCCGGCCAGTCGCAAGCGCAAGGCGGCTCCGGCCTGGTCTCGGGCGCCAGCGACTACGGTTACGACGCGACGAACAAGCGCGACCCGTTCCGCTCGTTCGTCCTCGACGAGGCGCAGCGGCTCACCAAGCACGAGCGCGGACCTCTCGAGCAGTTCGACTTGTCGCAGCTCTCCGTCGTGGCGGTGGTGTGGGGAACGCAGCGTCCGCGGGCGCTCGTGACCGACCCCTCGGGTCGCGGCTACGTGGTGCAAGAAGGCACCCCGATCGGGAAGAACGAAGGTCAAGTGATTCGCATCGGCGATACCACCATGCTGGTTCGTGAGACCTACGTCGATTACCTCGGCGCAGCGACCAGCAAGGAGATCGAGATGCGGGTTCGCTCCAAGGTCCAGGGAGGGTGAGGCTCGATGTTCGGCACCAATCGCGCACGACTCGGTAGCATCGTCGCGGTCGCGGGGACCTTCCTCGGACTGTGGGCGCTAACCACAATCTCTCCGATCGCCTTCGCGAAGTCGCTCTCGCGACTCGCGGTGGAACGAAACGGTGACACGCGAGTGATCGCGTTGGACGGGATGGCACAGGCGCCTTACGAGGCTTCGCGTGCCGAGCGGCCCCGCCGCATCGTCGTCGACCTCGCGGGCGTCGCGATCGGCGCCGCGGAATCCCAGAAGACGGTCTTCGACGGCCTCGTCGAAGAAGTGTCGCTCGCGGAGTTCCAGGCGGCGTCCGGCAAGACGGCCACGCGTCTCGAGGTGACCCTCGCGGCCGACGCCGACTTCGAGGTGACACGCGACGGGGAGCGCCTGCTGCTCAACGTGCGCCCGGCTGCCACGCGAACGTCGAAGGCGTCCGCCGGCGAAGACGGGAGCGCGTCGGGGAGAGCCCGCGGCCGTGTCCGCCGGCCCGCCGCAGAAGCGAGTCGCTCTCCGCAGCAGCGGCCGTCTGCGCCCACGAAGGTGGCGACGAAGCTCGTCGCGGTGGAGCCGCAGGGTTCCCCCGACGGCACCGTCGTGCGCCTGCGCACGGATGGAACCGTCGCCGGTGTCGAGTCGTCGGTGATGGCAGGCAGCCCCGCGCGGCTCGTCCTCGATCTCTCGGGTGTGTCGTCGAGCACCGCACCGGCGGTGACGAAGGTCGACTCGCAGCAGGTCCAGCGGATCCGCGTCGGTGCGCACGAGAAGAAGGTGCGCGTCGTGCTCGATGCGCCGCGACGCCAGGGCCTTCGACCAGCGCCGCATCATGCCCGTGGCGGACGGCATCGTCGTCGCGCTGGGCGGTGGCGCGATGGTCGAGCAGGCGATCGCGGCGGCACAGGGCGAAGGGCCCGCGCCGGTTGCGAGTGCAGCGGCCGCCGCGCAGCCCGAGGCAGTGCGTGCGCCGCAGGCCAGTGTCGCGGCGAAGCCCGCAGCGCCCGCGAAGGCGAGCGAGCCGCTGAAGACCGAGCCGGCGGCCGTCGCGAGCACGGACGCACCGGCGGCGGCAGCCACGAAGGCGGTCGCGGCAGCCAAGCAGTCTGCACCTCCGGCGAAGCTCGCCACGCAGCCGCCCGGAGCGACCGATCCGAGCGTCGACACGATCGCCGTGCTCGAAGAGGGCGGTCTGCTCGACGGCAAGGAATACGCCGGCCGTCGTATCTCGCTCGACTTCAAGGACGTCGACATCCGCGACGTGCTGCGTCTGATCGCGGACGTGTCGGACCTCAACATCATCGCCGGCGACGAGGTTGCCGGAAACGTGACGATCCGTCTGGTCGACGTTCCCTGGGACCAGGCGCTCGACGTGATCCTGCTCACCAAGGGCCTCGGCTTCGTGCGCGTGGGCAACGTGCTCCGCATCGCGCCCGGCGACACGCTCAAGTCCGAGGACGAGGCGCGGCTCCAGGAACGGCGCGCCAAGGAGAAGCTCGAAGATCTCGTCGTCAAGCTGCAGCCGGTGAACTACGCCAACGTGAAGGAAGTGCAGAAGCTGGTCAAGCGGCTGCTCACGCCGCGCGGCACGGTCGACGTCGACGAGCGCACCAACACCGTCATCATCAAGGACATCGCGTCGGTGATCGACGAGGCGACGGCGCTCACCAAGGCGATCGACACCCAGACGCCGCAGGTGATGATCGAAGCGCGCGTCGTCGAAGCCAGCCTCGACTTCTCGCAGGAGATCGGCCTCGAGTGGGGCGCCGGCTCGCAGCCGGATTCCGACGAGAGCGACTTCACGATCGGCGGCATCAAGCCGGTCACGAAGCCGAACAACAGCTTCCCGTTCAACAACGCCAACAACGTGGTGGTGTCCAACCCGATCACGCTGACGCCGACCGGACTGGTGAACCTCGGCTCCTTCCTGCTCGACGACCGCTTCAACGTGGACGTGCGGCTCGCCGCCGCCGAGCTGAACGGCGAGGGCAAGGTGATCTCGAGCCCGCGCGTCGTGACACTCGACAACCGCGAGGCGATGATCGAACAAGGCGTTTCGATTCCGTTCCAGACCTTCGAGAACGGCGACGCCCAGCTCGAGTTCATCGATGCCGTGCTGTCGCTGAAGGTCACGCCGCACATCACGGCCGACCGCAGCATCATCATGGCCATCGAGGTCACCCGCAACGCACCGGACAGCAGCGTCGATACGCCGACCGGCTCGCCGGCGATCGCCAAGAACCAGGCGAAGACCGAGACGCTGGTGAAGGACGGCCAGACGCTGGTGCTCGGCGGCATCTACGTGATCGACACCGGCGAGAAGCGAATCGCGCGTGCCGTATCTCTGGAAGCTGCCGATCCTCGGCAAGGCGTTCAAGAACCACGGCGTGCGCGACCAACGCAAGGAGCTGCTGATCTTCGTGCAGCCCTCGGTGGTGGTGAGCCCGCAGTCCGGGGCCTGACGCGCGACCTCGGGTGATCGTGGGGCGGGGGAAGCTTCGGCTTCCCCCGCCTTTCCATTATGATCGGCGCCATGGCGCGCACGCTCTGGCTCGTCGGCATGATGGGCGCGGGAAAGTCCGCCGTCGGAATCCGTCTCGCCCAGCGACTCGGCCGTGCCTTCATCGATACCGACGCGCTGGTCGAGGACGTAGCCGGCAAGTCCGTGGCCGCGATCTTCGCGGACGAGGGCGAGCCGTCGTTTCGGGCGCTCGAACGGGCGGCGATCGAGCGTGTGGCGGGCCGGCCCGCAATCGTCGCACTCGGCGGCGGGGCGATTGCGCAACCGGGCGCCGTCGCGCGGCTCGCTGCGAGCGGGACGATCGTGTACCTGCGGGCGCACCCCGAGACGCTGCTCGCGCGCATCGGCGACGCGCGCGGGCGCCCGCTGCTCGCGGGTCTCGACGCCGCGGGGCGCCTCGCCCGCATGCGCGAACTGCTGCGAGCGCGCGAGGCAGAGTACGCGCGCGCGGCGCGCGTCGTGGACGTGGACGAGGGCAATGTCGACGCGGTGGCCGATCGCGTCTTGCAGGCGCTCGGTGACGCGGGAGAGCAACAGGGGAGGGCGATGCGCACGGTGCAGGTTCCGCTCGGCGATCGCAGCTACGCGATTCGCATTGGCGTAGACATCCTCGACCAGGCGGGGGCCGCGATCGCGGAGTCCAGCGGGGCGCGCCGCGCCGTGGTGATCACCGTCCCCGAGGTGGGACGTCGCTACGGCGCGCGGCTCGAACGCTCGCTGCGCGCGGCGGGGATCCAGAGCCGGCGCGTGGTCGTCGCCGACGGCGAACGCAGCAAGAACCTGCGCGTCGTGGCTCGGCTCTACGAAGCGCTGCTCGACTTCGACGCCGATCGCGGCACGGCGGTCGTCGCGCTGGGGGGCGGCGTCGTCGGGGATCTGGCGGGTTTCCTGGCGGCGACCTTTTTGCGCGGCGTCCCGTTCGTGCAGGTTCCGACCACGATGCTCGCAATGGCCGACGCGAGCGTCGGAGGTAAGGTCGCCGTCGACCTGCCGCGCGGGAAGAACCTGGTCGGCGCCTTCCACCAGCCGCGTCTGGTGTGGATGGACGTCGCAACCCTGCAATCGTTGCCGCGCCGGCAGCGGGCCAACGGGCTGGTCGAGGTGATCAAGCACGGCGTGATCCGCGACGGGGCGCTCTTCGAGCGCTTCGAACGCGACATCGAGCGGGTGCTCGATCTCGAAGCGGGTCCCACGCTGGACGTGCTGGAGCGGTCCTGCCAGATCAAGGCGGAAGTCGTCGCGCAGGACGAGCGCGAGGCGGACCTGCGCATGATCCTGAACTTTGGCCACACGCTCGCCCACGCGATCGAGACGCTGCTCGGTTTCCGCAAGCTGCTGCACGGCGAGGCGGTGGCGATCGGAATGGTCTTTGCCGCGCGCCGCTCCGAGGCGTTGGGTCTGGCCCCCACTGGGGTCGCGGATCGCATCGAGTCCCTGCTCCAGCGGGCCGGGCTGCCGACCGAGCCGCCCGATCTGCCGCGCCGGGCTTATCTCGACGCGCTGCGTGTCGATAAGAAGCGCAGGGACGAGCATGTCCGCTTCATCGCGGTGCGCGGAATCGGCAAGGCGGAGATCATCTCGCTGACGCCCGCCGAGATCCTGCCGCGTGGCGGGCCGGGTACACGACGGCGATGAGCAGAGCCGCGGACGGAGGGCCGATCTTGGAACTGGAGGTCGAAGCGCAGCCGAGCGGTGTGCCGACGGGCGCGGCTGCGCTCGTGGCGTTCGCGGAGCAGCAGCGCCGCGCCGGCGATCCCGAAGCCGCGCTGCGCTCCGCCAGGGAGGCGTCGGCGCTCGACCCCGGATCGCCCGCCGCACGCGCAGCCGTCGCGCTCGCTCTGCTCGATCTCGGTCGCGACACCGAGGCGCGTCGACAACTGGCGACGCTGATCAGCGGCGCGCACGAGCTCGAAGTGTCCGCGTTCGAGATCGGCGGGATCGAAGACGCCGAGTTGGATCGCGCCTTCGAAGACGCGAGTCCCGAACCCGAAGCGATGCACGACGCCAACGAGGTCGCTTTCGAGGCGATGCGTGAATCCGAGCTGCTCGGGCCCGAGGCCGACCCGGCGGCACTCGGGTCGCCCTTCCGCACGCGCACGATGGCGTCGCTGCTCGAAAGCCAGGGCGACCGCAACGCGGCGCGCGCGATCCGCGCGTCGCTCGCACCCGGCAGCGAGGCGCCGCGCAGCGGCCGGCGCCAGGACGACGTACTGCGCACCCTCGAGCGATGGCTCGGGCGGCTGCGACGAGGTGACGCATGAGCTTCGAGCCCACCCTCCAGAAGATGATCGATGGTTGCAGCGGAGCGATCGGGATCGCCCTGATGGGCAGCGACGGGATCGCCGTCGCCGAGTTGCAGGCGCCCGATCCCGATCTCAGCGTGCTCGACGGCGAAGTCGGCGCGGCGGGCATCGAGTTCGGCCGCATCCTCGACGAGGTGCGCAAAGCGTCGGACGCCCTCGGCGGCGGACGACTCGAAGAAGTCGTCGTCGGCCTCGCGCGCTTCACACTGGTGTTTCGCATCGTGGACGACGAGCTCTTCCTGGTGGTCGCGCTCGCGCAGGGCGGCAACCTCGGCAAGGCGCGCTTCCTGATGCGCCGGCATCTGCTGGAGCTGCGCGAGCAGCTCTAGCGCCGCGTTCTAGACTGGGCCGCATGCAGAAGCGCTGGCGGCTGCTCGTCGAGTCCGCGCCTGCCACCGGATGGTGGAACATGGCCGTCGACGAGGTGCTCTTCGCGTCCGCCACGGGCGGCGCGGCGCCCGTGTTGCGCCTCTACGAGTGGAGCGGATCCTGGCTTTCGCTCGGCTACGCGCAGCCCTTTCCCGCGGCGCTCGGCGCCGCGTGTCGCGACGCGGGCGTCGGCGTGGTGCGGCGCGTGACGGGTGGTCGCGCGGTGCTGCACGGCAGGGACCTCACCTACGGCGTGGCGGCGGCGGACGCTGCGCTGCCCGCCGGACTCGAGTCGTCGTATCGCCTGCTCTCGGACGCGATCCTCGCCGCGCTGCGCGAACTCGGCGTCGAAGCCGAGCGCGCCGCGACGGCGGACGCCATCGCGCCCGCGGCCGACTTCGACTGTTTCGCGCTCCCCGCGACCGACGAGATCTGTGCCGGCGGTCGCAAGCTCGCCGGCAGCGCGCAGCGGCGCAGCGCGCGGCGCCGTGCTCCAGCACGGTTCGATTCGCCTCGAGCCCGATCCTGCTGCCGCCGCAGCGGCCGTCGGTCTCGGGCGCGGGGCGACGAGTCTGCTCGAGTTGGGGGTTGTCGGCCGACTCCGCCCGCAAGGCGCTGGCGCTCGGCTCTGCCCGCCGCGCTGGGGCGCCTGCTGGGCGTTCGTTTCGAAGCGGATGCACTCCAGTCCGACGAGCGCCGTGCCGTTGAAGATCGAGCGTTGTGGCTGCAGCGCGATCCCCTCGGACGCCGCGCAACCGGCACGCTCTCCGCCTCAAGAGCGTCGGCGCTGAAGCCCGATACGTTCGCTTGGGGATCGCTGCCTCGGCAGCTTCCCGGTGCGCATCACTTCTGCTCGGACGCTGAGGGGCGGCTTGGCGGCAATCAACAAGCGAAAAGTGCTCGAGTCCGCGCAGAAGAATCTGCACAAGGGCGCCGTCGACAAGGCGCTCAAGGACTACCAGACGCTCCTCGACGCCGACCCGCGCGACGCGAACGTGCGGCTCAAGGTCGGCGACTTGAAGCTGCGCCTGGGCAAGGCCGACGAAGCGATCGCCGCGTATCTGAAGGTCGCCGACCAGTTCACACGCGACGGTTTCGACGCCAAGGCCGTCGCGATCTACAAGCAGGTCTCGAAGCTCGACGGCAAGCGCTACGACGTCTTCATCCCGCTCGCCGATCTGTACCAGCGACTCGGCCTCACCTCCGAAGCGATGGTCGCGTTGCAGACCGCTGCAGAGGCCTACCAGCGCGAAGGCCGCAAGCGCGAGGCGCTCGATCTGTTGCGGCGCATGGCCAGCCTCGACCCGACCAACACGACGAGTCGCCTGAAGGTCGCCGAACTGCTGCTGCAAGAGGGGCTCGCTCCCGAGGCGCTGGCCGAGTTCACCGAAGTCGCCGCCGAGTTGGAACGCCAGGGCGATTGGGAAGCGCGCGCGGGTGTCTTGCAGCGGGTCCTCGAACTGGCGCCCGATCATCTCGAGTCCTACGACACGTTGATCAACCTGTGGCTGGAACGCCGCCAGGCGAAACGTGCCGAGGGCTTCGCCCGCAAGCTCGTCGAAGTCGATCCCGCACGCGCCGAATCGCACGAACTCCTGGCGCGCGTGCTCACGGATCTCGGCGACGGGGACGGCGCGATCGACTCGTTCCGCAAGGCGGCCGACGCCTGGATCGCGAATGGCATGGAAGACCGCGCGCGCGCGATCCTGCAGCGTCACATTCCGAGTGAGCCGTTCGACTTTGGTGGCACCACCGACCCGCTGCTCGGCCTCGGCGCGATGGCCGCACCGGCTCGTGAGGGCGAATCGCCGTTCGGCGAAGAGGGCATTGGCGGCGCGGCGCTGGTGAACGACGACGAGTTCACCTTCGTGGGCGGCCAGGCGCTGGTCGCCGACGGAGTCGGAGTCGGCCGCCGCGCTGCCCGCTGCGAAGCCGCCCGAGACCGACGCGCCGCCGCAACCGAGAGCGGCCGCTGCGGAAGCGAAGCCCGCTCGCGCAGCAACGCCGGCCGCACCCAGCGCAGCAGCGACCGTCGTCCGCGAGCAGCCGACACCAATGCACGTCGAATCAGCTCCGGCGCCGGCGGCTTCCGCTGCGTCCGACGCACTGGAAGAGCCCGCCGATCTCGATCAGCTCCTCGCAGAAGCGGGCGTCTACCTCCGCTACGGAAAGCGCGAACGCGCCGTTTCGAGTCTCGAGCTGCTGCTGGCGCGTGAACCCGATCACATGGCGGCGCTCGAACTGCTCGGCGACGCCCACGCAGGCGCGGAGGACACGGCGCGCGCAGTGGAAGCCTGGACGCGCGCCGCGCACGCGGCGGTCGCCGCCGGCGACGCCACGCGCGTTGTCGCGCTGCGAAGCCGCATCGAAGGGATCGACGCCGCGGCCGCGGCTGCTCTCCCGGCTCCCGTTGAACCGCCGCGCGCTGACGCTGCGGCGACGATGTTCTTCGAAGCGCCCGCTCCGCCCGTTGCCGTCGGCGATGCCGGCGCTGGCGACGACTCCGAGTCGTCGCTCGACGACATCGAGATCGACATCGACGACGCGGCGTTCGACGACACGGAAGAAGCGTCAGACGCCGACGAAGAAGCGACGCACGGAGCCGACTTGGAAGAGGAGGCGGTTTCGCCGCCGGGTGACGTCGAGTCGGACGCCGGACTGCACGCCGACTCGGGCCAGGTCGAGATCGAGATCGACGCGAACGCATTCATCCAGACGCTCGCCGAGAGCGCTGCCAGCGACGCAGCGGAGGATCCCGTAGGGTTCGAAGCCACGTCCTTCGCGGCGACAGAGCACGCGGGTGACACCTCGCCGCTCGACGAGCCGGCGATCCCGGACCACTTCGAGGTCGCTCCCGAAACGAGCGAGACGGATGCGGGGCCCATTGAAGCGCCGGCTCCAATCGCGTTCCAGGAAGAACCCGAACCCGAGCGTGAATCCGAGCCGGATCTCGAAGAGGCGCCCGAACTCGCGCTGGAACCCGGAGCTCCGCGCGCGCTCGACTTGCCACCGCAAGCGGAGCCCTCGCCCGCGCCAGCAGCGGAAGATCGTGCCGCGCCGGCGTCGGCGGCCGCATCCGCTCCGGGCGATTTCTCCAGCACGACATCGGCGGAAATCACCGAAGAGCTGGAGGAAGCAGCGTTCTACTTCGAGCAGGGACTGCTCGACGAAGCCGAGTCGATCTATCTGCGCGTCGTGCAGCGCGCGCCGAATCACCCGGCTGCGCTGCTGCGGCTCGGCGAGATCGCGGTGGCGCGCGGCCACGATTCGGCGAGCCCGGTGGCAGACGTCGCGGAGGAGGAGCAAGAGCCCGCGGCAACGGCGTCGGAGGTCGCAGCGGTACAGGACATCGAGCCGCCCGATGATCTGGACCTGACTGCGCGCGAGTTCGGTCCGGGCAACACGTGGCAGGACGACGAGGACGGCGAGGACGACGCGGGAGATGGCGCCGAGGCGGTCGCGGATGCGCCGCCGGACGTCGTGCAGCCGGACGGCGTGACCGCGGATGACGTCGCGACCGAAGCGGAGCGACCCGCGCTCTACACGCCGCTGCCGTCGCCGCCCGAGACGGCTCCGCCGCTCGCGCAACCCGTTCCGGCGCCCACACCCGAAGCCGCGCCGACGCCGATGCACGTCAGTGCACCGCAACGGGAAACGGCCTCCGAACATGAACTGACGGCGCCCGACGTATCGATCGCCGAGGACGCCGGCGCACCCGCCTTCGATCTCGCCGCCGAACTGTCCGAGGCGCTCGTCGACGGAGCACCGGCGACCCGCGCGGGCGCATCGACCGACGAGGACGGCTTCTCGTCGCTGTTCAGCGAGTTCAAGCGCGGCGTGTCGCGCACGCTCGGCGAGGGCGACGTCGAGACGCACTTCGATCTCGGCATCGCCTATCGCGAGATGGGCCTGCTCGACGACGCGATCGGCGAATTCCACTACGCGCTCGGCAGCACGGCGCGCAGGCTCGACGCGCTGCACATGATGGGACTCTGCGCGCTCGACGTGGGTCGCGCGATCGATGCGATCGGTCATCTCGAACAGGCGCTCGCGTCGCCCGATGTGCCGGCCGAGCGCGAAACCGCGCTGCGCTTCGACCTCGGACGTGCGCACGAAGCGCAGGGCGATCTCGATCGCGCGCTCGACGCGTTCCGCCGCGTCGCCGAGCTGGACGCCGAGTTCCAGGACGTGGGTGCGCGGATCGAAGCGCTGCTGAGCGCGCTCGCCGCCGCGCACGATGACGCCGCCGAAGAGAGTGCCGGAGAGAGGCCTACGAGTCCTTCGACGACCTCGTCGCCGAAGCCGCCGACGAGGCGCCCGCTGTGGCGCCCGAAGAGCCCGCTGTGACCGAGTCGTACGAGAACTTCGAAGAGTTCATGTCGGACGACGCCGAGGACGAGCGCAGAAGAGGCAGGCGACGCCGAAGCCAGTGACGCGAACGCGGTTCGCGACGCGGCCGAGCCCCGCCGCCGCCGCACCCGAGGCGCGCCGTCGGAGATCGCGAGTCCGGAGCCGCCGGCTGTCGAGCCGGAGCGCGCCGGATGCCGAGCCCGAGCCGCCGGTGGGAGCGCCCCGCCGCCGCAAGGTTTCCTTCTTCTGAGGACGTCCCCTTTGGAGCATCTCGAACACTTCGGTCTCGCGCGCGATCCGTTTCGCAACGAGGTGCAGCTCGAGTTCTGGTTCGCGAGCCGCGAGCACGTCGATGTCGGCCGCCGGCTGCGCCGCTGCGTCGAGCAGGGCAAGGAGCTTTGCGTGCTGGTCGGCGAAGTGGGCAGTGGCACCACCACCGTCGCGCGTGCGCTGATCGAGCAGCTCGATCCCGATCGCTTCGAAGCCGGTCTCCTCGTGCCGCCGCGCGGCGTCGATCCCGACGCGCTGCGCTCGGCGATCGCGCGCCAGCTCGGCGTCGAGTCGCCCGCGCACGGGCGCAGCGAAGCGATGCGCCAACTCCACGGACACCTCGTCGCGTTGCGCGACGCGGATCGCCGCGCGGTGATCGCGCTCGACGAGGCACAGACACTGAGCGCCGATGCGCTCGCCGAACTGCACGCGCTCTCGAACCTCGAACACGACGACGCGCGGCTGCTCTCGATCGTGCTGGTGGGCTCGCCGCAACTCGAAGCGACGCTCGCACGCGAACCGGATCTGCTCGCGCGCGTCGAGCTGCGACTGCGCCTCGAACCCCTCGCCGCGGCCGAAGCGCGCGCCTACGTCGCGCACCGCGTCGACGTCGCGGGTGGCGACGCGACACTCTTCGAGCCCGATGTTCTCGAGGCGCTCGTCGAGCGCGCGGGCGGCCTGCCGCGCCGCCTCAACGCGCTCGCCGACAACACCCTCTTCGAAGCGCACCTCGAAGGACGCGCGCGACCCGCGCGCGCCGACGTCGAACGCGCCGCGCGCGACCTGCCCTGGGGCGAACGGCGCGCACGGCGCGCACGCCGCCGCCGTGCCGGTGACGGTCGGCCGATCGACACCCGAGAAGGACGACGACGGCCTCGACTCGACGACGCCTTCGAAGCCGAACCGGCGATCGAGTCGCTGCGCGACGCCGACTCCGTCCGCGAGCTATCCGCGACCTCGACCTGCCCGATCTCGAGGCCGACCTCGGCGCCAGCGTCGCCGACGATCTCGAGCGCGCGCTGCGGCGACGGTTCGAGTCGCACCGAAGCGCGCGGTCGTCGCGCGCCTCGAGCGCACCGTGCGCGAGGAAGAGATCGACGCCGACCTGATCGGCCCCGAGCAGACGGCGCCCGGCGCCTGGCACACCGCCGCGCCCGTGAAGACGAAGACGAGATCACCGCATCGCGACCGAGCCGCCCGCGACGCTCGTGCCGGAGCGTCCGACTGCTCCCGGACGCCGACGAGCTCGACGGGCTCTTCGTCGATCTGGTCGACGAGGCCGAGCCGGAGAGCTGAACCCGAACCCAGCTCGCCCCTTGTCGCGCGGGTCGGCCAACGTCTATGTTGGGCGCGGACGCGGGAATAGCTCAGTTGGTAGAGCATCAGCTTCCCAAGCTGAGGGTCGCGGGTTCGAATCCCGTTTCCCGCTCCATACTTACGCGCGCTTCGGGGAGGTTTGGGGAGGAGCTGGGGAGGTCGCGAGAAAGCCAGTCGTCGGCACCTCCTCCGGAACCACGTGCGCGTAGATCCGCAGCGTCGTCTCCGGGTTTGCATGGCCGAGCCACGAGGCCAACCGTCGCACCGAGACCCGCGCCTCGAGCGCATGGCTCGCGAACGTGTGGCGTGCGTCGTGAAGTCGGAGTGGGCGGACACCCAAGCGCCCGAACTCACTTCGCAGAGCCGCCCAAGCCCTCGACAAGTTCCGCTCTTCGATCGGCTGGCCCGTTGGCGAGAGAAAGACGAGCCACGGATCCCGGACGCCCTCGCGACGTAGGCGTGTCTTCGCAAGCTCGGTCAGCACGCGCCGCAGCTCGGGCCCGGCCGCGCCAATCGGGACCTCGCGCGAGCGGCCGCTCTTCGGCGTCACCTCATGCCCGTGAACCCGCGCGCGCCGGATCCGGACCACGCCGCGCGGGAGGTCCACGTCCTCCCATCGGAGGCCCAGCGCTTCGCCGCGGCGGGCGCCGGTGTGGAAGAGGAATACGAGGAGCGGGTAGATCCAGCTGCGTTGGTCACGTGCAAGTGCCACGATCGACGCCACTTCCTCGCGTGTCCAGGCGTCGATCTCGCGGACCTCGCGAGCCTGTCGCCGTTCGATCCGCGCGACCAGGCGACCGACGTGGCCGAACGGGTTCCGCTGCAGGAGTCCGGCTTCGACATGGAGCTGCGCCACACGGCGGACGATCGAGAGGGCGTTCCGAATCACGGCCGGCGAGCGGCCGAGATCGAGCACGCGGTCGGCGAACGCCATCGCATCAGCCTCGGTCAGGGATCGCAAGCTCCGGCTGCCGAAGTGTGGAACGAGGTGGCCCTCGATGAGGCCGCGCGCCGTCGTCTCGTACGAGCGCGAGAGCGTGGATCGGTAGGTCGCGAGCCAGCCGCGCAGTGCCTCGTCGATCCGGATGGGGCCGCCGTCGCCTGCCATCCAGCGGGAAGCCGCGTTGGCCTCCACCTCGACGGCCGCCGCGAACTCTCGGGCCTTCGTTTCGCCGTCCGCGCCACCAAACGACTTACGGCTGCGCCCGCCGTCGCGGTAGTATCGCACCTCTCACACGCGCCGTTCCGCGCGATAGACGACCTTGGCACTCATCGCGCACACAGTCTACCGCGACCTCGCGACCGAGCGGCGCAGAAACGCAGCGACATCGCGCCGAATCACTGCGCTGACTCCATCCTTGGCCCGCTCGGACTCGGCCGCGCCCTCTAGCGTCGCAACCCCGAGGCGGCGCATCAGGCTCTCCGTCCGGACGAGCCGCGTCCCCGGCACGCGTTCGAGTTCGCCCTTCGCGATCATGAGCCGGACTCTGCTACGCGAGAGGCCCGAGACGGCGACGACCTCGGCAACGGTCAGGGTCGGCACCCGTGCCGGCCACCTCCTCGGTAGGTGTTCCCTGTGCGCCCGACCCGGTGTTGCTTGCGCCTCATTGTCGGCGCCAGAACTGTCCGCGGACGGTGCTCCTGACGTAGCGAGGTGGTGATCGATCTGTCGTTGATCGGCGGCACAAGCTGTTCTTCGCTGTCCAGTCGATCGGTCGGGACGGGATCCGTTTCGGAAGGCTCTCGTCGGCCCGCGATGCAGTTCGACGGGTCCGCCCGAGGTCGGACGACTTGCCAGTTCAGTGCAGGAAGGGGCGCTCGAGAGCCGTGGGCCACTCTGGCCCACACGAATCGAGATGGGCCAAGGATTCGTCAATGATCCTCCCTCCAAAACGGGTGAGGCGCCGGCACCACCCGAAGCCCCAGGGCGACCGTGGCATTCGGCCACTCGTTCGAGATCGCCGAAGGCTTCTGAGTCGGAAGCAGCAGGGGGTTGTGAATAGGAGGCATCCCGCGTGCTTCCGGAATGCTTCCGGCTCGCAACAGGGAATCTGAACGAGACTCGTAAGCACTTGATTTGATGGAGCCGACGGCCGGAATCGAACCGGCGACCTGCTGATTACGAACGGCGGCGACGCGCTACGCGAGATCGCGAACAGCTACGCCGGAGTCCGCGCAAGGCCTCGAGCGTGCGCGCCAATTCGCAGATCGGGCCGCCCCGTGATGTCGTCCGGCTCGCGCCCGGCTGCTTCCGGAACGCTCGCAAGCCGCTTCCGGCGCTCCCCGCCTACGCGCAGGGAAGACGGACTGTCGCATCAAGAGTGGCGCTCCCCCTCGTCATCGAGCCTCAGTCGGATGCCCACTGTGCGCCGGTGGACTCCGCGCCGAGGGTGCCCGTGGTGGCGTCGGGCAGCAGGATCCCTGCCTCGGTCGGGCTCCTCGCGCGAGGTCAGTCCCCGGAATCGCGATCTCGAGGCCGCCCCGCGGCGATCGCGTCCGCCTGGGATCGAATGACGTTCTGCAGGATGGCCGTCAGCGCCGCGGCGGTCAGTGACATCATGAGCACGCCGTTGGCCGCCTCGAGCGGGCCGAGCAGCTTCCACTCCTGGCTCATCACGACGTCGCCGTACCCGAGCGACGTGAAGTTCACCGCCGAGTGGTAGATCGCCGGGTAGAGATCCTCGAACTCGCCGAGCAGGACGAAGAGCCATCCCCAGAGCGCGATCTGCAACACGTTGGCGATCATGAGCGCGAGCATCGAGACGACCAGCGGCCGGACCGCCGCGAGCAGAACCCTGTTACCCGAGCCCTGCGCCGAGCGCCGAGCGCAATATCGAACACACCAGAACACGACGGCGACCTGCACGACGAGGCAGAGCAGCATGACAGGTACGCCGACGAGGAAATTCTTGAGAGTCATGTCGCTTCGTCCTGATGCCGTGGCAGCACGGCAAGTTTCGGGGCACGTCCGCTTCGGTGGCGTTCGAGCAGGCGGATCATCCCCCATGCGTAGAACGCGACCGCCACGAACAGGCCCGTGCGCACGACGGCGCCTTCGAGCACGCTCTTGCCGCTGGCGCTGTCCTCGATGGCCGGGCCGAGCAGCAGGAACGCGGTGACCAGCGCGTTGCTCCAGAACGCGGGCCGCATCCGCGTGCGCCGCACGCCGAACATCGCCGACCCGGTCCAGAGCGCGGCCGCGACCAGCCACAGGATCAGCATCCAGAGGCTCGGCCAGATCCACAGGCCGGCCCAGACTCCCGCTGCGATGCCGGCGCCTGCCAGCGTCGCGCCGACCAGCTCGCCGCCGGCCGAGCGGGCATCGGTCTCCTCGGCCTGCTGTCCGAGCGCGACCGTCTTCATCACCGCGGCCATGTAGAACGTCGGATCGGTCAACGCGATCACGAAGACCGGCATCACGATCAGCGTGGCGCGAAGGGCGATCCACGCGGCCGCCTCCGGCTCCGGCCGCGGCTTGGCGGCGGCCGCGCCGGCAGATGCCGGCGGGTCGGGGAACAGGGCGTGGGAGACCGCGCTCACCAGCACGCCGATGCCGACGCCGGTCGCGAGCGCGACGCTCAGCGAGCCGACCAGGGCCTGCTCGGCGACGCCGGCGACCGGGATCACCGCGAACGAAATGACCAGCACGGGGCTGAGCGGGTTGCCGCCGACCAGCCCGCTGTAGAAGAGACCGTGCAGCACGACCGCCGTCAGCAGCACGCCCGCGAACGCGTAGTGCTCGAGCAGCGGAACCATCGCGATCCCGACCGCGACGAGCGCGGCGAGCACGAGCGCGACGACGAGGCCCTTCACCAGCGGCAGCGGCGGCCCCGGCCTGCTCAGCACGACCACCGACAGTCACGCACACGACGAACGGGGCCGACAGCGCCAGCCCGTACGCGACGAGAACCGCGAGGCCGAGCCCCATCGCCAGTCGCAGTGTCGCCTTGTCGCCCGGGCTCACGAACCGTCCTCAGTAGAGGTAGGAGAGCCAGCTCGCGACGCGGATGTAGATCGCGCCGAGCAGGTTCATCAGCGGTGTTGTCGCCGGCGTAGACGAGGACGTCGGCCTGGCCGCCGACGCGCGCGCCTGCGAGCCGCGGGTCTTCGCCGGCGTCGAACTCGATCGAGACCGGGATCCGCTGCGCCTGTCGCAGCCAGTCGCGATCGTTCTGCACCGTCGGCAACGATCCCGACTGCGACTTCTCGCCGCTGTCGACGCCGCGGCCGATGCTGCGCACGCGGCCCTTCAGCACGTGGCCGGGCAGGACGTCGAGGACGATCGCTGCCTCGTCGCCGACGTCGATGTTGCCGAGGTTGTTCTCGGTCATGTCGGCGCTGATCCACAGGTCGTGATCGGCGACGAGCGTCATCACGGGCGCGCCTGCCTGCACGAAGTGGCCGACGTCGGTGCGCAGGTCCGTCACCGTGCCGCGTGCGGGTGCGAGCACGTGGGTGTTGGTGAGATCGAGCCTGGCCTTGTCGAGAGCCGCGCGGGCGCCCTGGACCTGCGCGTTCGCTTCGCCGGCCTCGCCCGCCGTCTCGAGCGCCATGCGCAGCTCGGCCTCGGCGCCGTGAACCTTGCTGCGCGCTTCCTCGCGGGTGGCCTGCGCCATCTCGAGGCGGCGCACCGAGATCGCGCCGGGATCTTCACGGTACAGGCGTTCCTGGCGGTTGGCGTCGCTCTCGGCCATCGTCGCGATTGGCCTCGGCCGCCTTCAGCGCGGCGCGCGCGCCCTCGACGCCGGCGTGCGAGGCTTCGACGGTGTCGCGCGCGATGTCGTAGGCGGCCTGGGCGCTCTGCAGCGCGATCGTCGTACGGGACGGGATCGATGTCGAAGAGCGGCTGGCCGGGCTGCACCTCGTCGTTGTCGCGGATGTGGACCTTCACGACCTTGCCCGCCGCTTCGGCCGCGACCGGCACCACGAAGGCCTGGATCCGGGCCTGCGACGTGCATCGGCGTCAGCCGGTCGCCGACGAGGTAGAGGACGAGGCTGATCACGATCAGCGCAGCGACGAGCACGGCGCCCTTGCGGGAGCCGCTTCCGGCCGCGGGGTCGGCGGCCGGAGCCGGCGAGGAGTTGACGACGTCGTTCATGGGGTACCCGTCTCCGCAGGCGGTTGGGAATCTTCGGGCAGGCGGGAGCGGCGCGTCGAGCAGCCGCTTCCAGTTGCTGCGCTCGGCCATCTCGTCGCGCGTCTGCTCGTCGACGATCGGCAGCGAGCGGCCTCGCTGCCAGCCACCGCCCAGCGCCTTGTAGAGGGCGATCAGGCTCTGCGCGACACCGCCCTTTGTAGTCACGAGACGCTCCTGCTGGCCGAACAGCGCGCGCTGCGAGTCGAGCACGCGTTCGAAGTCGACGAGCCCTTCGCGGTACTGCACGTCGGCGATGTCGAGGGAGCGGCGCGCCGCCTGCACCGATTCCTCGAGGATCGCGACCTGCGCGCGACGCTGCGCGAACCCGATGGCTGCGTCCTCCAGCTCCCGGGCCGCGCGGAGCACCGTGTCCTGGTACTGCTCGAAGAGCTGCTGGAAGCGCGCGTCCTGCACGCGCACCTGATTCATGAGCCGGTGGTAGTCGAAGTTCCAGACGAAGGCGGGCCCGACTCCCCAGTCGAGAGCGTATGACGCTTTCATCACGGAGGACGTCGAGAGGACGAGCGAGCTGCCGAGCAGGATGGCAGGAAAGTAATCCGACTTGCTCACCCCGATCTGGGCCGACTGCGCGGCCAGCTGCAGCTCCGCCGTGCGCACGTCCGGCCGGCGGCGCAGTAGGTCGGCCGGCAACTCGGCGACGATTCCGAGGTCTGCGTCGGGAATCCGCTCGCGCCCGGCGTCCATCTCCGGCAGCGGGCCGGGCGGCCGCGCGAGCAGGATCGCCAGCGCGTTCTGGGTCTGGTGTAGGCCTTCCTCGAGCTCCGGGATCGTCGCCAGCGTGCTCAGGTAGAGCGTGCGGGCCTGCTGGACGTCGAGCTCGGACTCGTTGCCGCTGTGGAACAGGCGCTCGGTGATCTCGAGGCTGCGCTTCTGCAGCGCCGCGTTCTCGTGCGCGATGCGCAGGCGCAGCTCGATGGTGCGGATGGTCGCGTAGAAGCTCGCGGCCTGCGCCGCGACGAGCACCTGGATGTCGTCGTACTGGGCGATGCTCGCGAAGTACGCGGCGTCGGCCGACTCGATGCCGCGACGGAACTTGCCCCAGAAGTCCATCTCCCAGACGACGTCGAGGCCGGCGTTGGCGATCCAGAAATTCTTGCTGGTGGTCAGGAACTCCCGAGCCGGGTCGTCGCTCTGCGTCGTGCCGGCCCACAAGGCGTCGCCGCTGAGCTGCTGCAGTTGCGGGTAGAGGCCGCTGCCGGCGATCCCGAGCTGCGCGCGCGCCTCGAGGATGCGAAGGCCCGCCGTGCGTACGCCGGGATTGAGGCGCTGGGCTTCCTCCACGAGCTTCTCGAGCACCGCGTCGCCGAACTCGTGCCACCACTGCGTCGAGCTGCACCGGCCTGTGCGCCTGCGCTTCCTGCTGCGCCGCCTGCAGCGCGTCGGCGGACCAGTCCTCGAGCCACGGCACGCGCGGGACGCGTGAAGTCGGGTCCCACCATGCACGCGCCGAGGACGAGCGGGGCGAGAGCGGCGAGCGACGCCCGCAGGAGCGAACGCTTCGGCGAGACGTCGGGCACGCGCTTCAGCTCGGCGACGGAGTTCCGGCTTCCAATCGCGCTGCATCCGGACTGGTCGCGACCCAGCCCATGAAGATCTGGTAGCCGAGCGCGAGCAGCGTCGCGCCGACGAACATGCCGAGGATGCCGGCGGCCGCCATGCCGCCCAGGGCGCCGAGCAGGATGACCGGCATCGGCGCGTCGACGCCACGGCCGAGCATCAGCGGCTTCAGCACGTTGTCGGCCATGCCCGCGACCAGCAGCAGCACGGTGTAGAGGACGTTCTGCGCCGGTTCCGTAGCCGCTGCTCGACCAGAGCCAGGCGATCGCCGGCAGCGTGACGAGCACGGCCGGCACCTGGGCGATGCCGAGCACGAGCACGATCACCGCGAGCACGCCCGCCCACGGCACGCCCGCGACGAGCAGGCAGAGGCCGACGATGATCGCCTGGATGAAGGCGACGCCGAGCACGCCCTTGGCGACCGCGCGGATGGTCGCGGTCGACAGGTCGGCGAACTGCGCCCCGCGCGGACCGTCGATGATCTTCTCGAAGATCGACCGGATCGCCGCGCGCGCCGGACTCGCCGAAGGCCATCATGATGCCGGCGACGACGAGGGAGCCGAGGAACTGCAGCAGTCCGCCGCCGATGCCGGCCACGAAGCCGAGCGCCGCCTTGGCGAGGTTGCCGATCTTCGGCTGCATGCTCTGCACGAGCGCCGGCAGATCGGTGTGGGCCCTCATCCAGAAGGAGTGCACCTTGTCGCCGACGAGCGGCCAGTTCTCGACGCCCTCGCGCGGAGGCGGCACCACCAGCGTGTTGTTCTGGACGCCGGTGATGAGCCCTTGCACCGAGTCGCCGAGCGAGTTCATCAGCGCGGCCGTCGGCACCACGGCCACCGCGGCCCCGAGCAGCACGATCAGCGTCGCCGCAAGGCCCTGCCGTGCCCCGAGCCGGGCCGCGAGCCACACCTGCATCGGATACAGGGTGACGGCCAGGATCAGCGCCCAGATCATGAGGTTCAGGAACGGCGAGAACACCTGGAAGCACAACATCACCAGCGCCAGGATCAGCCCGGCTCGGATGAGGACGTCCATGAGTCGCGAAGCGATCCTGTTCCGCGAGCTCCGGATCGTGGTCGTGTTGGGTGCTCATGGTCATCCCTCCGGCGGTTGGGCTGAGAGCCACGCGATCGCGAACGACTGGGTGCTCCGATCCCACCAGCGGACGGACCGGGACTCTGCACCCTCCGCGGAGTTGTGTCGAGCGGGACGGCGGCCCCTCGGCCTCGGATCTCGTCTTGGCCATCGCGTGGAGGAGTCGCTGGCGGCGCAGACGCGCGAGCGGCGACCTCGCGAGCACCGTCGAAATCGCTCCGGCGGGACCGCGTGGCTATAACCTGACGCAACGAGGACCACGCCATGAACGCCGAACGGAAGCGACTCGCCGAAGCGCGGGAGAAGACGGCCGATTGGAAGAAGTGGGGCCCGTATCTCTCCGAGCGCCAGTGGGGAACGGTGCGCGAGGACTACAGCGAGGACGGCGACGCCTGGAACTACTTCCCCCACGACCAGGCGCGCTCGCGGGCCTACCGCTGGGGCGAGGACGGGCTCGCGGGGATCTGCGACGACCACCAGGTGTTGTGCTTCGCGCTCGCGCTCTGGAACGGGCGGGACCCGATTCTCAAGGAGCGTCTCTTCGGTCTCACCAACAGCGAAGGCAATCACGGCGAGGACGTGAAGGAGTACTACTTCTACCTCGACTCGACGCCCACCCACTCGTACCTGAAGTACCTCTACAAGTACCCGCAGGCGGCCTACCCCTACGCCGATCTGATCGAGACCAATCGCAGACGCGGGCGACAAGAACCGGAGTACGAGCTTCTCGACACCGGGGTCTTCGACGAAGGCCGCTACTTCGACGTCTTCGTCGAGGTCGCCAAGGCTGCGCCCGAGGACCTGCTGATCGAGATCACCGCCTGCAATCGCGGCCCCGAGGCGGCGGCACTGCACCTGCTGCCGACCTTGTGGTTTCGCAACACGTGGTCGTGGAAGGGCGGAGGCGGCAAGCCCGTCCTGGAGATCGCGGGAGCGCCGGAGGACCGCGCCGTCCGCGCGCACCACACCGATCCGTTGTTCCAGGAATCGCTCGCGGACCATTTCCTCTACTGCGAGGCCGAGGTCCCGTGGCTCTTCACGGACAACGAGACGAACCACGCGCGCCTGTTCGGCGCGCCGAACGCCGGTCCGTTCGTCAAGGACGGCATCAACGACCACGTCGTCCACGGCAAAGCGCGACGCGATCAACCCCGCGCTGACGGGGACCAAGGTCGCCGCGCACCACACCCTCACGGTCGCCGCCGGCGCGAGCCAGGTCGTGCGCCTGCGCCTCTCCCGAACCCCGCCCGGGCAGGGTCGCGAGCCGTTCGCCGACTTCGACGCCGCGTTCGCGATGCGGCGCGCCGAGGCGGACGCGTTCTACGCGGAGCTCATGCCGCCCGGCGTGAAGGCCGACGCCGATCGCGCCAACGTCATGCGCCAGGCCCTCGCCGGCATGCTCTGGACCAAGCAGTACTTCTTCTACGACGTCGACACGTGGCTCGAGGAGCACCGCGTGCGCCCCTGGTCGTCCCCGGCCGAGCGACGCCGCGTGCGCAACGGCGAGTGGTTCCACATGTTCAACGACGACATCATCTCGATGCCGGACAAGTGGGAGTACCCCTGGTACGCCGCGTGGGATCTGGCCTTCCACATGCTGCCGCTCGCGCTGGTCGATCCCGACTTCGCCAAGGCCCAGCTCGAGCTGATGCTGCGCAACGACTACCTGCACCCGAACGGCCAGATGCCGGCCTACGAGTGGAACTTCGGCGACGTCAATCCACCCGTGCACGCCTACGCGACGATGCAGATCTACCTGCTCGACAAGGAGCGCAACGACGGCAAGGGCGACACGGAGTTCCTGAAGTACGCCTTCTCCAAGCTGCTGGTCAACTTCACGTGGTGGGTCAACCGCAAGGACCGCTCCGGCAACAACGTCTTCGAGGGCGGATTCCTCGGTCTCGACAACATCGGAGTGTTCGACCGCAGCTCGCCGCTGCCGACCGGCGGCAATCTCGAGCAGGCCGACGGAACCGCCTGGATGGCCTTCTACAGCCAGCAGATGATGCGGATCGCGGTCGAGCTGGCGCTCGCGGATCCGCTCTACGAGGAGTTCGTCTCCAAGTTCTTCCAGCACACCATGTGGATCGCCGGCGCCATGGACCGCATCGGCGAGTGCCACGACGAGATGTGGGACGAGCACGACGGCTTCTTCTACGACGTCCTGCGCCTCCCGGACGGCAGCGCCCGACGACTCGAGGTGCGCTCGATGGTCGGCCTGTTGCCGCTCGCGGCGGTCGCCATCTTCGAGGAGGACATCCTCGAGCGGCTGCCGACCTTCCGGGCATTCGCCCGCACGTTCCTCACCCGCCATCCAGAGCTCGCGGTCAACGCGCACATGCCTGCCACTCCCGGAGTGGGGGGCCGGCGCATGCTCTCCATCGTCAACGACGCGAAGCTCCGGCGGATCCTGTCGCGAATGCTCGACGAGGCGGAGTTCCTGAGCCCTCACGGAATCCGCGCGCTCTCCCGGCATCACCGCGAGCACCCGTTCGTCTTCCACCACGGCGGGCAGGAGTTCCGCGTCGACTACGTTCCCGGCGATTCCGACTCCGGCATGTTCGGCGGCAACTCCAACTGGCGCGGTCCCGTCTGGATGCCCGTCAACTTCCTGCTGTGGACCTCCTTGCTGCGGCTCTACTCGTACTACGGCGACGAGTTCACGATCGAGTGCCCGACCGGATCCGGCCGACAGGGCACGCTGCTCGACGTCGCCAACGAGCTGGCCGACCGCATGACGAATCTCTTCCTGCGCGACGCCGACGGCCGGCGCCCCGTGCACGGTGACGCCAAACAGTTTCAGCACGACCCGCACTGGCGGGATCTGGTGCTCTTCTACGAATACTTCCACGGCGACCACGGCAAGGGCATCGGCGCGAGCCACCAGACCGGCTGGACCGGCTGCATCGCGCGCATGATGCAGGGACGCGCCGTCCTGACAAAAGAGCTGCTGCTCGGCCCCGAGGCGCAGCAAGCCGCCATGCAGAGAGCGGTCGGCGCGCGCGGCGAGCTCGGGAGCCGGAAACAGGAACGCGCGCCGGTGTGACCCGGCGCGCGCTCGCATCTGGCTCGTGCGCTGGCTCGGCGCTCGCGCCGGCGTTCAGCTCAGTCGTATCCCCAGAGCTTGATCGTGGCCGTCGGCACGTCGCCAAGGATCTTGTACTGGATCGTGGCTCCCTTGAGCCGTCCCTTTCGCCCCGGAGCATCCTTGGCAACCGTTTCCCCGCCGGCCTTCAGGACGCCGATGTCCGTGACCGTGTCGTCGCCGCGGTTGTCCCAATTCAGGACCACCTTGACGATCTCCACGTCGGCCCCCTCGACGGAGAGCTTCGTCTTCTTGACGTCCTTCGCCCATCGACCGCCTTCGCTCTTGATCTCCACGCCTTGATCGGCGGTCTTGATGCTCTTCTCCCCGAGCACGAACCACTCGTCTGCAGCTCGGGCAATGCCGACCGCACCCGCGAGCACGACGCACGCGGCAACGAAGGAAATCGCCAATGTCGATGCCTTGATCCTCATTTTCGTTCCTTTCTGATCTCAGTCAGCGGAGATCGTTCGCCTACGCAGGCTCCCTTGCAAGCGTCGGCGACGGTGAGAACTCGTGACATGGCAGTCGGATAGTCGCCCATTGCGCAACTGCCTTCAATCGCCTTCTCGCGAATCTCGCCTGCCGCGCGTGTCGTTCACGCGACAGTGATCGAGACGTGAGCGATCAGTCGGTCTTCTTGATGTCGCGCGCGTCCTCGCGCGAGTCCTGCTTGGTGTCGCGCTTGTCCTGCCGGCACTCCGCGCGGCTCTGGTCGCCGTCCTTGCACGCGTCCTTGGTGTCGCGGGCGTCGTCGCGTCCGGTCTGCCGCGTGTCGCGCGCGCCCTGCCGGTCATCGCGACGATCTTCGCGGTTCTGCGACCCTTGGGTCTCCGCGCGACCCGGCAGCGGCGCGCACAGAAATCCCACACTCAGCGCGAACCCGAGCGCGGACATCCCCGCGCGCCACCCAGATTTGCGAGCCATGCTTCCGCTCCTTCTCTTCGCACCGGATGTTCCTCTCGAGAATACGGGGTTCATCCGGAACGGGTGATCGGGTGGGCCTTCGGTCAGCGCATCGCCTTGACGAGCTTGCCCGTTCCCGCGCCCCAGCGTGTGATCACCGCGACTGCCTCGGTGACCGGGCGTCGACCCAGTGTATTCGGTCGCGCGTCAGGATGTAAAGCGCTCCCGCCGCGGGCGTCGCCAGCACGGCGGCCACCGGCCCGCGCAGTCCCTGCAAGGCGTCGGGCAGCATCGCAGTGATCGGAGCGAGCAGCTCGACCAGACCCGCCAACGCCTTCGCCAGCAGTAGCACCGAGAAGTAGATCGGCACCACGACGAGCAATCCGCCGACGATCGTCGACTTCAGGAACTCGCCCATCGGCTTCATGTGTCGTCCCCCTGAAGCGCGCAGGATGCGCCACTCGTGGGCCTGGACGAAGTCGATTCATGCGCACGCCGACGTCCGCTTCGGAATGACAGCCGCTCGGGCGAGCAGCGGTAGTCGCGAGATGGGTGGCGCGACGGCAGCGCTTCACGGCGCTTTCGCCCGCAGTCTTGCCAGCTCCGCGCGAAGATACTCGGCGCTAGAGACCTGCCGTCCATCGGCGAAACGGATGAAATACGGCTTGGAGGTGGTGGATGAAAACGAGGCGATCCGATCGATGAACTCCTCAGCCGACCGCACCTCGGATTGCCGCGATTGCCACTTCTCACGGAGAAAGCGGGCAGCGGTGGAGGCCGGGTATGACTTGCCATTGCGGAGAAACGTCGCGTCGCTGAGCCGAGCCACGGACGCGATCAGCGCCTCGATCGCCCGGCTCTCCGCCTTCGCCGTCGCAGCATCCTCAGAGAAGGCGGGGCGAGGGCCTGCGAGCGCGAACGATGCAACAAGGACGGCAAGAGTGACTCTCAGAATTGCCTCTCCGCTGTGTCGCCTAAAGCTGGGTACGCAGCAGTTGCATGCGCTTGGTCGATCCCATGTTCGTGCAGCGAGCGCCTCACAACATCGAATGAATCGGGAGGATGCCCAGGACATCGGCTTTGAAGCGCTGCCACCAGCTGGTCTCGGGCTCTTTCGTGTACACCCGAGTCGTCCCGTCGTTGCCGGCCGTCCACCTGAGCCGTCCGCGCTCCAGCGTGACCCGGTAGCTGTTCTCCGGTTTGACGCCGTCGTCGAAATGCTCGGCGACCATTTCGGCGAACGCCGGACTGTCGACGAGCAGCGCGAGCTCGGTGTTGATGTCGGCCGAGCGCGGATCGAGGTTGTAGCTCCCGACCACGACGTAGCGGCGATCGACGACCATCGCCTTGGCGTGCAGCCCCGCGCGCGACTCCCTGGACCGCGATGACCAGCGCAGCTGCTCCATGCTGGCGTCCGGTCGCAGCTCGTAGATCTCGACCCCGTTCTCGAGCATGTCGTCCCGGTACTTCTGGTACCCCGAGTGGACGGCGAGTAGGTCGTTCGAGGCGAGGGAGTTGGTGAGCACGCGAACCCTGACCCCCCGGGCGTGCAGCCCAGCGACGAGCTCGACCCCGTGGTCGCGGGGGACGAAGTAGGCGTTCTCGATCAGGACCTCCTTCTGGGCATTGGCGACCAGCGCATCGAGCACGCTGAAGATGTTGTGGCTGGCCCTGTCCTCAGCCTTCTCGGGGGGGTCGTATAGGACACGCACCGGCGCCCAGATGAGGGAGTCGCGGATAGCCTTCATGCCGGCCGTGATGGCGCCCACCTCATCGTCGATGGGGTAGGGGAGCCGCTCGTTCTCCATCGCTGCACGCATCGTTGCGATCGCGGCGTCGGCGTCGGCGGGGGTCGGCGGCGTATCGACGAAGGCCGCGTAGGGGACGGCGAACGCGCTGTTCCAGAAATCGTCGAAGACCGTCGAGGCGTCGCGAACCACCGGGCCCACGGCCACGGTGTCGAGGTCCCGGAAGTTCGTCTCGCCGTGTACGCCGAAGTAGCTATCGGCGATGTTGCGCCCGCCCACGATCACGATCGCGTTGTCGGCGATCAAGACCTTGTTGTGGGAACGGCGGTTGGCGCGCGACGGGTCGGTGAGGAAGTCGCTCAAGGGGTTGGCGCGGTTCCGGAAGGGGTTGAACGCGCGGATCTCGATGTTGGGATGCGCCGACAGCCGCGCGATCGCGGTATCGCGACCCACGATGCCGTGGTCGTCGAGCAGCACGCGCACGTGCACGCCGCGATCGGCGGCCCGGATGATGCGGTCGGCGAGCAGGTGCCCGACGGTGTCGGCGTCCCAGATGTAGTACTGCAGATCGAGCGACCGCTCCGCGAGATCGACCAGGGCGAGTCGCGCTTCCAGCGCCTTGCGCCCGTAGCGCATGTACAGGACACCCGACTCGCCCGGATGCTGGGCCGACGCCGGCTCGAAGAGGCGACCCAGCGTCGATTCGCGGTACCCCTGAAACGCGGTCGATGGCGTACGAGGATATTTCGCGTTGTAGGTCGCGCAGCTCGTCACGATGACGAGCGCAAGCACCGCACCCATTCCTCGTCCGACCCGTGACGCCGAATCAAGGAGATTCATACTGCGACCGTCCGTGCAAGCCGTTCATGCGCAGGTAGCCAAGGTCTCGGTCTGCCAAACCCTCGTCGCCCTCTCGTGTCGCACGCGAACGCACGCAGGCGTCTTCGAACTCCAGCAGACCGAGACCTCGACGTTGGCGCGCGCTGATCGCGCCGACCTACCCGCTCGTCGTTCACACCTCGCTCAGTCGTATCCCCAGACCTTGACCTTGGCCGTCGTTGCACCACCAAGGATCTTGTAGTTGATCGTCACCGACCCGAGGGTGCCCTCGTGTCCGGGAGCGGACTTCGCGGCCGTTTGTCCTCCCGCCTTCACGGTTCCGACGTTCCAGATGGTCTCGTCCTTGCGATTGTTCCAGTGGAGGATGACCTTCGCGATGTCCACGTCGGCGCCCTCGACAGAGATCCTCACGTCCTTGACGTCCTCCTTGATCCATTTCGCGTCTTCGGCGGTGATCCTCACGCTCGGATCGGTGGACTTGATCGTCTGCTCAGAGAGCACGAACCATTTGTCAGCAGCTCTGGCGGTGCCGACGGTGCCCATCATGAACACGATGGCCGCGGTGCCGATACCAACGGTCAAAGATCGGATCTTCATCGTCACGTCTCCTTTTGATCTCCGTCAGCCGGAGATCGCTCCGCCCACGGCTTGACCTCAAGTCGGAGGCGGAGGCGGGTCCGAATTAGAACACGATGGTCCATACGATGTCTACTAATTCTCCGAGATCCGCTGATCCGGGGTGGTTTGCCACAACCGCTCGTTGTCGAATCCGTAATGTCCCCGGGTACACCTCACAGTCCGTACTTCATGAAGCGGCCGACCTTCCGCTGCCACTCCTTGTAGGGAGGCAGCAGGGCGTCGAGCTGATGGGCGTCGTCCACCCAGTCGCAGAGGCCGAGCAGGACGACGAGGTCGAGCATGCCCGGGAGGACGCCGCGGGAGGCCGTCACGTAGAGCACCTCGCCGTCCATCATCAGGCCGCGGTAGTCCATGTTGTGCGAGCCGACGGACAGGTAGGCGATGGCGCGGCGCTCGCTCCTCGGGTGTCGTCTTCGCGGCGAGCGCGTCGAGTTGTTCGTCCCAGAGGTGCTCGTTCGCCATCCAGGCCTGCTTCGCGCTCACGTAGTGCGAGCGATCGTGGACCTGCTTCATCGACTGGCTCAGGAACGCATCCACGAGCGTGGGCCAATCCAGCTTCTTGAGGATCTCTTCCGCGTCGCGGCTCAGGAACAGCTGTGCCTTCAGGTGGAGCTTGGGCTTGCGGTTGTCGACGTCCGCAGCCACGTAGCCGGGCTGGAAGCCCGCGGCTTCGAGGCGGGCGAGGATCTCGGTCCTGCGCCGCGCGAAGCGCTGCTCGAGCTCGCGCCGGCGCTGCGAGTCGCCCTCGGGAACGTCGAAGAAGTCGAGCATGAAGGGATTGCTCATCACCTTGTCGTAGAAGAGCTCGGTGCGTCCGTGCAGATCGCCGACGTCCTTGCTCACCGCGTAGATCCCGAGATTCAGGCTTCCGCCGTTGTGCGCGATCTCGGCGGCCATCGTCTGCTTGACGACCACGAGCTGCGAATAGAGCTCCTGCGCGCGCGACATCTGTGGGAATCCCGCACTCGGCGCATTCGCGAGGGCCGGCGAGATGATGTAGACGCGTCCGCCGCGCACCGCGTTGCCGAGCAGCATCGACGCCCAGAACGGACTGTTCCAGAGCGAATCGGGCACGATCAGGATCGAGCCCGAGGGCATGGCGTCGTAGAGCAGCGCCTTGAAGACGTTGATCTGCTTGGGCGCGTAGCCGGTCTCGTTGTGGATCTGCATCGCGCGGTAGTCGTTGCCAGCCGCCTCGCGCGCCGCGACGAGCTCCGCGTAGTTCGCGGGCTTGGGCTCGGGCCGCAGCGGATTGGGAACCTCGTCCTCCGCGAATCCCTGACTGCGAACGAGCTGGCGAGCCGCGTCCTTCAGTCCGACCAGTGCGGGGCCCTGCACCAGGATCGCGCGGTCCTCCCAGGTGGGACCCGCGTAGTGCTCGCCGATTCCCATGCCCGTGAAGATCGCTTCGCCCTTGTTCGGGTCGCGCTCCGTGACGTCGTAGAACGAGATCTTGCGATGGTCGCGCATCAGGACGTCGGGGATGCCCAGCACGGGAATCACCTGCTGGCTCCAGAACGACCAATCCACGGGATTGGTGATGTTGACGTGCACCTTGATGCAGTTGGCGAGCCAGTCGTCGCCGTATTGGCGCCGCCGCTCCTGCAGGAGCCGCGAGTTTGCAACCGCGTCGCGCAGCTCCGTCTGGGCCTCGCGGATCTTGCTCTCCTGCTCCTCCGAGTCGGGCCCGCTCGGCAGGTCGACCCGTCGGTGGAGAGGATCCTCGAGGAAGCTCATCCAGATCCGGCCGGCATTCGGCTCGTAGAAGTTCTGGTCGAGGAAGATCATGTAGACGGGCAGTTTGCCGGTGGCGTCGTACGCACGAACGCGTTGGGTCAGGGCCTTCAGGTAGCCGTGGTACACCTGGTCGAAGCCCAGCCGGTCGCTGCCACCCGCGCTGTTCTTCCCGCGGTAGTCGTGGACCCAGAGCACGTGGTAGTCCTCGGCCGCCTGGATGTGGCGCAGCAGCTCCCACTGGAACTTCTCGTTGACGATGTAGTGGTGCTCGTTGCCGCCGCTGAACTCCTGTCCGACGGCGCGCTCGACGAGGGCGTCGAGCTGCGCCTGGGTCTGGAGCTCTTCGGGGCGCACGGCGAGCCGGATCGGGAGCCAGCCGAGCTGCGACGTCTCCCAGACCTCGCTCGTCATGCGCCGGCTCGCTTCCACCTGGTCCAGCAGCTGCTGGTACACCCAGATGACACCATCTCGGGTCGATTGCGGAGCGGCTCCGCTCTGATTCAACCAGAGGAGCAATGCGTCGCGCGCGCGGTCCGCGAAGCCGCGCGTCGTGTCCGGCTCCTTGATGCGCCCGAGCTCGCGGTCGTAGGGCAGGATCACCTCGTCGAGCAGAATCGCGCGCGCCTGGGCCGAGATCCGGCGTCCCGCCGCGTTGCTCTCCGAGAGCGCCCGACCCGCGGCACCGCCGCTCGAGGCGATCGTGAAGGCGCGGTCGAGCTCCGCGTGATAGACGCGGACCTCCTCCATACAAGTGTGTCCGTCCGGGTAGACGGCATCCGCCGCGGCCGTGTGCTCCTGGAAGAAGTGGACTCGCTCGAGCAGGTGGTCGAGCACCTCCTGCCTCGTGTCGCCGCGCTGATCGAGGAACGGCGCGACGCAGCGCGTCTGCCACTCGGCGGCGTGACGGACGTGGGCGAGCGCATCGGCGAGGGCCGCATCCACCACCGGCTCCGGGCGCGCCGGGATCTTCGGAGACGCGGGCAGCTCGATGTGGTCGGACTTGGGACGCGTGCGCCCCATCCACGAGTCGCCGAGGGGGATCTGGTATCCGATGCTGAAGGTATTGTCGCGCGTCGGCAGGTAGTTCAAGCGGAACATGCCGCCGAGGCCGAACAGGCCGCCGCGCACGAAGGATCGCTGGAACGAGAGGATCAGATCCGCATCGTTGCCGGCGATGTCGTAGTCGATGCCGATCCCGAAGCCGAGCGGTCGCAGCACGCCGAGCGCACGCACGCCTCCATCGACGTGGCTGCCGCGAGCGCCCACGTAGCCCTCACCCGCGATGCCGATCGCGGCGATCGGCGACGTGATCGGCTTGAACAGGCCGACGTGCAGCGTCTCCCACGCGGCGGCGTCGTCGGAGTCCGAAGGCCGGTACGCACCGACCGAGAGGCCGCCGTAGGGAAAGAAGCGCGGCGGCTGCCCCATGGATTCGATCTCGCCGCCCTCGTCCGGCGGGAGCGCGGTGTCGTCCGCGCCGCGCGCCGCCGCACTCAGGAGCACGACGAGCAACGATCCGACCGCCAGCGCGCGGCCGGCCGGACCGGACGTGATGGGAGGCGCTCGAAGGGACCTCGTGGGCCGCATGCGCTCGCCCCTGTTCAGGTCGAGTCACGGATCGCAACGAGGAATACGCTGCTCCGTGAAATAGCGGATTGCCTGAGGGCCGAATGAGAGATCAGTTTCCGTCTCCGTGCAATGGTTCCGTACAGCGACGATGGAGCGCTCCGATGGGCACGTCACGAATGAGAGACTGGGGCACGGGACTAGGGCGCGGCAGCATGCGCGCGATGCGGTTTGCGATGGCGCTCGATCTGCTCGCCGTCGCTCCGGATGCCAAGGCGGCCCTCGATTCGCAGCAAGTGGAGGCCAGCTCGCCCGAGCGCTGGCTGCGACCCGATGGGGAACGCGCGGAACTCGATCGGTGGCGCGACGCCGTCGGTCCCGCCGCGGTGTGGGATCCCCCCGGCGGTCCAACAGCCGACGGGCCGATCGACGCGTTCCACGTGGTCGTCTGGAATACGCACGTCGGTGCGGGTTCGATCGAGCGGCTCGTCGCAGATCTGCGTCGTGGTGCGCTGACGCGAGGAGTTCCGGTCGAGCACTTCGCGCTGCTGCTGCAGGAGGTGTACCGCGGCGGCGACGCCGTTCCTGCGAAGCCGCCGCCGGAATCGCGTTCGGCCAGCAGCATCCGTCCTGCTGCGAACCCGGACGGCCGGGTCGCGATCGACGAGGTGGCGCGTCGCGCCGCGCTGCATCTGTTCTCTGTGCCGTCGATGCGGAACGGCCGAAGTGCCGCCGATCCCGAAGATCGGGGCAACGCCATCCTCGCCACCTTCCCGCTCGCGAACCTCATGGCCGTCGAGCTCCCGCTCGAGCGCGAACGCCGCGTCGCGATTGCCGCCGACATCGCCAGCACCACGACCGCACGCACTCCCTGGCGGATCCGGTTGGTGAACCTGCACCTGGACGCACACTCGTCCTGGATGAATCTCCATCGCAGCTTCAGAACCGGTCGCGTCCGGCAGCTGCAATTCCTGCTCGAGGCGCTTCGCGACGACGACGCGTACACCGTCCTCGGTGGTGACTTCAACAGCTGGGTCGGAGGCGCCAGTGAACCGGCGCTGCGAATGCCGCAGGAATGGGGCTTCGTCCGCGGTACACCGCTCGGCGGATCCACCTGGAAGCTTCGGTGGTTCCTGGGAATCCTCGACCATGTGTTCTACCGGCTTCCCTCCGGCGCGTCGGCCGAGACCCGGGAGATCGAAAGCGCGTACGGATCCGATCACCGTCCGCTGCTGGTATGGGTGCGGCTCGACCCGAACTGACGCGGGTCGTGGTCGTCGCAGCGCTGCTCGACGCGTGTATATGCGCACGCTCACGTCCGACTTCGGCAATGACAATCGCTCGGGCGAGCAGCGGTAGTCGCGAGACCGGTGGCGCGCCGAGAGGGATTCGAACCCCCGACCCCCAGGTTCGAAGCCCGCGGGTCTGCCTTGGAGGTCGATGCCCTCATGAACGGGCATCGCGCGCATGCCCAGGGGGTTCCCACTGCACGAATCGCCGCGACCCTCGTCCGTTGTCCGCTCCCAGGGGCAAGTTGCCATGAAGCCCACTATCACCCCCAGAAACCCCGCTTGTGCGTACTATGCTCGGACCGGCGGCGGCGGATCGACTTTGCGATCCGGCTCCCCTACGGCACCCCGGCCGACCGCGTCCTCGCACTTCTTCTGGAGGTGGCGAAGCGCGACCCGCGAGTCATGGCGCACGCGGAGCCGGAGGCGCTCTTCACCGCGTTCGGAGACACCGCTCTCGAGTTCCCGCTGCGCTTCTGGACGGAGGAGTCGCGCTCGATGCGGGTGCGCAGCGATCTCGGTGTCGCGGTTCAGGACGCCCTGCGCGAGACGAACATCGAGGTCTCCTGGAAGCAGCCGCAGAGCTTGCGCGGGCCGGCTTCGTCCGAGAAGTGAGCGATTTCGTCGCGTCTGCTATTTGCGCATCCTTCGGAGGACTCATTGCTCCAGCCAGCCGCCCCGGAAGCCGGCCCGTCTCAGTCCCGCCACGATGTAGGGCGAGCGGCGCATGATGTTCCAGATCAACCCCGTGCGGTAGTTCTCGATCATCAGGATCACGGGGCCCTGGTCGATGCCGAAGTGGTAGGGGGTGACCCACCAGCCGGTCGGGCTCTCGGGTACTTCGAAGGTCTGATTGAACGAAGGCTTGAAGCCGTAACGGCTACTCACCCCGACGTTGAGCTGCGCCATGTGGTCGATGGTCGGGATCACGATCTCCGGTGCGAAGGGGAGCGAAGCGAGCACGACCCATGGCGCGAGCGTTCCGTCGTCGGGGCCGTCGGGTGCTCCGCGGGCGATGTAGTCGTAGAACTGGCGTTCGACCCCTCCCACTTTGCGGGTCATCCAGCCCGGGCCGTCCGATGCCGTGATCCCCCAGTTGTGCTCCCCGTAGCCGGCGAAGCCGTGTGGGTTGCGGATCGCATACTCGCGATGCACGTAGGTCGCCTGCCGGCTGTTCTCGAAGTAGTCGGTACCGCGTTCCCGCATGAAGTCGTCGCGGAGGCCTCGGAAGTCGATCCAGAGCTGGGACAGCTGATGCGTGAACAAGGGGCCGGAGTAGAGGACCTCACGCCCATAGAGCTCCCGCCATTGGTAGGTCGACGTGTATGCGCGATAGCTCTCTTCCGGTAGCGGAAAGCTCGGCGAGCCGAGGCCGAGGATGTACAAGAGGAGGGCCTCGTCGTAGCCCCTCCAACGGTGCGGGATGAAGCCGTTCTCCGGGCGCCAACCGTGGGAGAGCGCCGGGCCGCCGTCGAGGGCCCAGCGCCAGTCGGCTCGACGGTAGAGATCGTCGGCCAGCCGTCGTACCTCGGCTTCATCCTCGCCGTCGCCGTCGAAATAGGCCGCACAGGTGAGCATGCCCGCGAAGAGAAAGGCCGAGTCGATGGTCGACAGCTCGCAGTTCCACACGCGCCGGCCGGTCTTCATGTCGAGGAAGTGGTAGTAGAAGCCCTTGTAGCCGGTCGCGTCGGGCTCGGGTCCGTGCGGGCTGTCGCGGAAGAAGCGCAGCCTCCGCAAGGCGATCGCCGGTGCGAATTCCCGGGAGATCACTCCTCGCTCGACCAGGATCGGCAGGGAGGCCAACGCCAGACCGACCGCCGCGATGCTGGCCGGCGCGGTCTTCTCGGTCTTGTCGCGGATGAGACCGTTCTCGGGGTTGGCCTCGTGGAGGTAGTACTGAAGCGTGCTGAGCTGGAGCCGATTCAGGTCCTGATCGGTCAGCACGTGGACGGCGTCGTGCTCGGCGCGGATAGGCGCTTTGTCTGTAACTTCGTTGCGTTTTGCGAAGCTCATCTGGCGATCGTCACCGACCTGGTTGCGGCCGCGGGTCCGCGTTAGTCCGTATCAACGGCCGAATTGACACATAATCACTTGGTATCAGACGCTCCCTGTAGGCGCAAAGCAGAGGGTCCTATGCGCACCGCGGCCGACCCACCGCGCGCCTCACCGCAGCCCAACGCTCGGCCGCGCTGCGCATAGGACCCTCTGCTTTCTCGTACCAAAACAAAAAAAGGGATCGCGGCTTGAATCCGCGATTCGTCCGCGATCCGGTCGGTGGCTGCCCGGCGACTTCGCCGTCGCTTTGTGTCGGTGACGCTAGTGCACGGACTCGTTGGTTGTCTCACTGCGGTGTTGGGAGCGTCGCCGGCGGCTTGTTCGTCGTCTGTTTCTCGCCTGTGAGGACCGTGAAGTCGGTCGCGGCCGCGGTGGTCGTGGAGGAGGTCGAGGCCGGCTGGGTGATCACCATCGTGGTCCCGGGTCCGACGACGGTAGCGGCCTGGCGCCGGAATTCGGGCGGCACCTTGATGACGGCGAGGAGTTCTTCCGTGGAGACCGTGCTCTCCTTGTCGCCGGAGACGACGAGCCAGCGGGGAACCGGCTTGCCAGTGGCCGGCGAGACGGGGTCTCCGGGCACGGGCTCCAGCATCGTCAGCACGTGGAGCGTGACCTTGCGGGTCGGGTCGTCGAGGGTGAACGGCGCGTGGCCGATCTCGACGCCGGCGCGGAAGACGCGGATGCGCCGGTCCTCATTGGTGACCAGGATGGTCACGGGGCCTTCCGGCGCCGCCCCCGGGTCCCAGGCGATCTCGCCCGTTCGCGCCAGTTCGCCCGCGGGCGCGCCGGTCGCGTCCACCGGCGCCACGAGGCCGGGGTGCGCGACGGTGCTCGGGAATTCCCTCTCGTCGGACACGACCACCGTGAGACCGGTCTTCGTTTCGCCGAACAGCTTCCGCGCAAACTCGTAGGGCATGCGTACGCAGCCGTGGGACGCGGGGTAGCCCGGCAGCCTGCCCGCGTGCAGCGCGACGCCCGACCACGTGAGCCGCTGCATGTAGGGCATCGGCGCGTTGTCGTAGACGTTGGAGTAATGATCCTCATGCTTTTGCAGGATCGTGAAGACGCCGGTCGGTGTCTCGTGGCCCTTTTTGCCGGTGGACACCGTGGAAGCGCCGATCAGCACGCCGTTGCGGTACGCGTAGGCCCGCTGCTCGGGCAGCGACACCACCAGCACGACCGGTCCGCGGGGCGACATCTCGGGATGCCACACGTACTCACCGGGTTTCAGCTTCGCCGGCGAGATCGTTTTCGCGGTACCGGGGGTGGAGGTATGCGCGGGAGGCGCCTTGGCCGTGGCGGCGACGCCAGGCAGGGCGAGCAGGAGGACGAAGCAGGCGAGGGCGGCGCGGAGGGTCGTCATGCAGCCGGACTATACGATAGGGCAACTCTTCATCTGTAAGAGCCAACACAATCGGCGTGAGGCCCTCGCAAGTACGGAAGTCAGAATGAAAATCGCGATCGCAGCCGACCACGCAGGATTTGAACCCAGGCACCGTGTGAAGGCGTTGCTGCCGGAGCTGAAGGACAAGGTGCCCGATCTCGGCACGCGGAACACGAAGCCCGTGGATTACCCGGACTTTGCCGAAGCCGTGGGTCTGGCCGTGCGCGACGGCAAGGCTGAGCGCGGCATTCTGTTCTGCGGCAGTGGCCGCTGGTGCCGAAACTCACCCGTTGCGCGCTGTCGGTGACGTCAGGTTTGGGCGAGGCGTACGCGTCGCGCAGCTTGCCGACGTCGGCGAGAAGGTCTTGTGGAACGGGTTTGTCGGCCTCCGGATGGATGGACATGGTATCACCTTGCTCTGGAAACACTTTTAGGTGTCTCTTGCAGCGCCAGCGCGAGAACGACCAGCGAGCGCGCCTGGGCCTCGTAATCCCGTTGCCTTACCGACGGCGCCTGCGCCCAGGGCCGGATGTCATCGGGTGAATCCAGCGCGGTGTCGATACAGCGACGCCAGGAATCCGCGTGTTCTTGCGGGACAGCGGGCAACTCGAATCTCAACGGCTCCCAGTACGCGTTGAGCATGCCGTGGAGCAGAAATCCCCCGTGCAGGCTGCGCAGGGTGAACGCCAGCGCGCGGGAGTGTTCACTCCAGTCTGGCTGCTTCAGTTTGACGCCATGCCACTCGATGTGCGAGCGGCGCAGGAGTTCGTTCAGACTGAGCCGCTCTTTCCTCACAACCATATCGCGGCGCTGGCAAAAGGCGTTGAGTTCGCTGACAAAGCGGTGGACGTCGGCGTGGCGCTCCAGCAATCGCCAGTCCATCCAGCTGATCTCGTTATCCTGGCAATAGGCATTGTTGTTGCCTCGCTGGGTGCGGCGCACTTCGTCCCCCATGAGCACCATGGGGGTGCCGGCGGCCAGCATTTCCAGGGCGAGGAAATTCTTCACCTGGCGGTTGCGCAGCGCTTCGACCGCCGCGTCGTCGGTCGGCCCTTCCACGCCGCAGTTCCAGCTGAGGTTGTCATTGCTGCCGTCGCGGTTGTCCTCGCCGTTCGCCTCGTTGTGCTTGTGGTCGTACGAGACCAGATCATTGACGGTAAAGCCATCGTGGCAGGTGACGAAATTGATGCTTTGCTCGGCTTCGCGCTCCTCGTGGCCATAGAGGTCCGGACTACCCAGGAGCCGTGAGGCGATCGCTGAAACCGATCCGTCGCCCCTCCAGAAGCGGCGCACATCGTCGCGGAAGCGGCCGTTCCATTCCTGCCACACGTCACCCACGAAACTGCCGACTTGATAGAGTCCGGCCGCGTCCCATGCTTCGGCGATCAGTTTGGTACCGGCCAGAACGGGATCCGACTCGATGTCCCACAGCACTGGCGGGTTTGGGATGGGATGACCCGACTCGTCGCGCGACAGGATCGACGCCAAATCGAAGCGGAATCCATCGACGTGCATTTGCGTCACCCAGTAACGCAAGCTGTCCTGGATCATGCGCCGGACGATGGGCTGGTTGGCGTTGAGCGTGTTCCCGCAGCCGCTGTAGTCGGCGTAACGCGACGTGCCTGGCGGGATTTGAGCGTTCTGACCTCCCCAGAAGTGTGTCGATTCGATTGCAATTCCGAGCACATAGTGTCGATTTGACGGCACGCTTCCCAAGCTGAGGGTCGCGGGTTCGAATCCCGTTTCCCGCTCCAGGAATCCCAAGCGCCCTCGGTAGGTTATGCCGGGGGCGTTGGTGTCATCGGGGTCGGTGTCGAAGGCAGGGGCCGTACCAGGTGTAGAGGTGCGCGACCGCGCACGGTTGCTCTAGCGCGCCCCAAACGACAACGCCCCGACTGTGAAGCCGGGGCGTTTGCAGTTGGGTTGCGGTCGCGGCTAGTGCGCGGATCGCCGCTGGCAGCGGCCGACCGCTGCGAGTCCAATGAGGCCCAGGCCGAGGATCGCTGCGGTCGTGGGCTCGGGGACGAAGGTGAGATTGGTGAAGCCGCTCGCCGTCGCTCCACTGGGGGCGTCGTAGTTGTGTTTGAAGGCAATGAAGGCCTCTGCAGCGAATTTGTACTCGTTACCGGCGACGAGGGTGCCCGTGAGCGAGCCGCTCAGATCGTTGGCGCTGTCGCCGCCTGTCATTCCGAGGGTGAAACTTTCGTTCGGCGTGCTGCTACTGCGCTGTGTGTTGGAGAAAAGCCAACCACCGTGAGTGACGTCGAAGAGACCCACGTTGAGATAAGTGTCGCCTCCAACTGCGTCGACGGCGGCATAGGCCCCATCAAGCGAGTAGCCCACGTTCGCGTCGGGAACGAAAAATACCCACGCAAGGGTTTCCCCATTGGCACTAGAAGTCGCCGCGCGAGTCAGGTCAAAAGTGATCTGGAACGCAGCGTTCGAGAGGTTGTAGCCCATCGTTGCGCTGCTTCCGGTGGCGGTGGTGCTCAACGTGCCCGAGGCACGCAAGCTCGTTGGGATATAGGAGCTGTTGTTGCTGTCAGGGGCGTCGTCCGCGCGTACCCGGAGTTCTTGGGCGAGGTTCGTCGTCAAGCTAATCCCGACCGCATACGCGACGTGCCACAGCCCTAGGCGCCTCTGCACGCAGCAGGGGCTGATCCACTGAGGCGTCGCGTCTCAAATGTACAATCGTTACGCGACCGATACCGAGACGCCGCAAGCCGCGGACGCCCCGTCGCTTGGACGCAGTCCGAATGACTGCTCGCCGCCGGGCTCCCCGTCCGCCTTGAGAGCGCGCCGCTCGACCTGGTGGCCGAGGTACTGGCGAGGTCCACGGCGACGCGGTGCGACGGTTGGAGGGCGAGCCGCTCCCGTCGAGGTCCTCATCGTCTCCGCTCGTGGCAGGGCAGAGTCAATCCGCCCACAACCCGATCGAGTAACGTCACGGAAGAGGAGAGCAAGATGGCAGTGCGTGTTCCATGGTTCGGCCTGCGCAGCTTCCTCGCGGGCATCGCAGCGACAGCTTCGATTGGCGTCGTCCCGACAGCCGCCCGTGCGGGCAACGTCACCCAGGAGATCGATGCCGACGTGCTCTTTGTGTCGGGTGATTACGCGTCGTTCTTCGACGGGGCGGATCGGGTGGTCGGATCGCTCACCTACGACGATGCGGTCGCAGACTCGAACCCGGCAGCGGATACCGGGCGCTATCTGGGGGCCCTGGTGTCCTTGACGGCCACGATTCCCGGTCTCGGGTTCACCTGGAGCGCCGACGCCGGGGACGTGAGCGCCTTCCCGGACACGGCCTCCCTTGGCGATCAATTCTCCGCCGACAGTTTCATCAACAATCCGACGGGATACCCGATCAACGGCTACCCGATCAAAAGGCTCGGTGTGACCTTCTTTGGCGGGGATCTGAACCTGTTGGTGAGCGATGCGCTGCCCGGTCTCGGCGCGCGCTATGAGGACGGGAATCTCTCCCTCGCCTTCCAGGACGAGTTCGGGGCGATCGTGGGACAGGCGGTCATCGCATTCGCGCCCGAGCCTGGGCGCAGCTCCGCGGCGCTGGCCGCGTTCGCCAGCTTGGCGCTCGCGCGGGCGCGGCGGGGACGCCTCGGGGTGTCGCTTGGAGAAGTCGAGTCTTGATATGTCGGTTCCGTCGAGCGCCCCGGCCTTTGAGCCCAGATAGAAATCACTCGACAGGAACAGCCCCGACGCGATCCGGCTATCGCGAGAGGGGCCATCTGGGGCCGTGGGGCCGTCGCCGATACAGTCGAGTGCCGCTATTTGCACCCTGCTGCAAGCACGCAGACGCAAGTAGGCGTCACTTCTTGGGCTTTCGACGCTTTCCCAAGCTGAGGGTCGCGGTTCGAATCCCGTTTCCCGCTCCAGGAATCCGAAACAAAACCAAGTACTTGGCCGAGCGATCCTACTCATGATTGAGTAGCTGGTTACGGCTGGGTACGGTTGGTGATGCCGTGCTTTCATGGGCACTTGGCGGGCGCTCTTGCGGAGAGAGTCGTACCGGGGTCGTCACAACCCGTTGATCGGTGTCCCCGGCGTCAGCTGAGTGCCGACCACCGCGAAGCTGGTGCGGGAGATGGCGACCGAGGCCAACCCGGCCGCCGTCATCCTCCCGCCCGCGCTCGGCGCGAGCGGGAGCGGCGTCATCACCACCCTGATCCTGACATCTACGTCGCGCCGCGGCGCTGATAGAATCGCACCAATGACGCGCGAGCTCGTCCTGGTCGGCGGCGGACACGCCCACGTGCAGGTGCTGCGCCGGCTCGCGATGGCGTCGCTTCCCGGCGTGCACACGACGCTGATCGTGGACCACCCAGTGACCGTCTACTCGGGCATGGTGCCGGGCTTCGTCGCGGGTCAGTACGGCGTGGATGATCTCGCGATCGACCTGCGGCCGCTGGCGCGACGCGCGGGCGTTGCGATGGTGGTGGCCGCCGCGACGCGCGTGCTGCCGGGCGAGCGGCGCATCGAGCTCCCGGGGCGCCCGCCGATCGCCTATGACGCGGCGTCCTTCGACGTGGGCTCGCAGGTCGCGGGGCTCGACGTTCCGGGCGCGCGCGAAGTCGCCCTCGCGACGCGGCCGATCGGGCGCTTCGTCGCGGCGATCGGAGCGCTGGGCGAGCGCGTGCGAAATGCGGAGGCGTTCCGCGCCGTCGTCATCGGTGCCGGCGCCGCGGGCATCGAGCTGGCGCTCGCGCTGCGCGCGCGGCTCGAGCGCGAGGGTGTCGCCGACGTCGGCGTGGCGCTCGTCGACGCCGCGCCGCGCGTGTTGCCCGGCTTCTCGGATGCGGTCGCGGAGCGCGCGGCGCAGGCGCTGCGCCGTCGCGAGGTGACGCTCGTGCTCGGCGCGGCGGTTGCGCGGGTCGAGCCCGGGACGCTCGTGCTCACCCACGGCGGGATGCTCGACTTCGACGCGCTCGTCTGGGCCGCGGGCGCCGCGAGCGTCGAGCTCTTCCGCGCGAGCGACCTCCCGACCGACGAGGGCGGCTTCGTGCGCGTGCAAAGGACCCTCCAGGTCGAGGGACACGACGAGCTCTTCGCTGCCGGCGACTGCGCGCGCTTCGAGCCGCCGCTCGCGAAGGCGGGCGTCTACGCCGTGCGCCAGGGCCCCGTGCTCGACGCCAATCTGCGCGCGTTCCTCGCGGGTGGCAGGCTGCGCCGCTACCGTCCGCAGCGCGAGTTCCTGGTGCTCCTGAACCTCTGCGACGGCAGCGCCCTCGGAACCAAGTGGGGCCGCGCGCTCGAAGGCCCGCGCGTCTTCGCGCTGAAGGACCGGATCGACCGGGGCTTCATGCGCCGCTTCCAGGTGCTCGACGCACGCGCCCGGCCGACGCGCGCCTTCCCGCCGATGCAGCCGGACGGCGAAATGCGCTGCGGCGGCTGCGCCGCGAAGGTCGGCGAGTCCACGCTCCAGCGCGCGCTCGCGCGGATCGGCGTGCGTCACGACCCGGCCGTCGTGCTCGGCCTCGCGACGCCGGACGACGCGGCCGCGTTCACCACGGCAAGCGGCGACCTCGTCGTCGCGAGCGTGGACGGCTTCCGCGCCTTCACCGACGACCCGTGGCTGGTGGGGCGCGTCGCGGCGGTGAACGCCGCGAGCGATCTCTTCGCCAAGGGCGCCACACCGCGTTTCGCGATGGCGTTCGTCACGATCCCCGACGACGAGTCGGCTCGCGCCGAGGAGCGACTCTTCCAGGTGCTCGCCGGCGCGCGCGCCGCCTTCGACGCCGACGGCGTGACGCTCGTCGGCGGCCACACCACCGCGGGCGACGAACTCACGGTCGGCTTCGCGGTGTGGGGCAGCGCCGCGTCGCCCGATGCGCTGCTCCGCCAGGACGGTCTCGCACCCGGCGACCGTCTGATCCTCACCAAGCCGCTCGGCACCGGCGTGCTGTTCGCGGCGGACGCGCAGGGCCGCGCGCGGGGACAGTGGATCGAAGCGGCGATCGCCTCGATGTGTCGCAGCAACGCCGCCGCCGCGCGCGTCGCCCGCGCGGTCGGCGCGAGGGCCGCGACCGACGTCTCGGGCTTCGGACTCGCCGGCCACCTCGCGGCGATGCTGCGCGCGAGCCAAGCGTCTGCCCGCCTCGCCCTCGTCGCGCTGCCGCTGCTCCCGGGCGCGCTCCCCTGTCTGGCCCTCGGCCTGCGCAGCACCGCCCACCCGGAGAACGCCGAGGCGCGCGGTGCGCTCCGCGTCGAGCCGGCCGCCGCATCGCGCCCGGAGTTCCACGTGCTCTTCGACCCGCAGACCTCCGGCGGGCTGCTCTTCGGCGTGGCGCCGGCACGCGCCGAGGAGGCGCTCGCGCGGCTTCGCGAAGCGGGCGATCGCGCCGCGTGCATTGGAGCGGTCGAGGAAGACGCGCACCAGACCGCGTTGATCGAGGTCACGCTGGTGCTCTGAACGGCCCAGCCCGCGCCGGCCGCTAGCGTCGCGCGCCGCGATGTCCCGCATCTCCCCCCGCGTCCGCTTCATGATCGGCGACGCGCTCGCGTTCAGCGTGATGAGTCTCTTCGTGAAGTGGGCGGGGCAGCGCATTCCGAGCCAGGAGATCGTGTTCGCTCGTTCAGCATGCTGGTGCTGAACGTCGCGCTTCTGCGGCGCGCGGGGGTGCACCCGCTCGGGAACCGGCGCGGCTTGCTCGTCCTGCGTGGACTCTACGGGTACGGCGGGCTCTCGTGCGCGTACTACGCGATCACGCACCTGCCGCTCGCCGAGGCGACGCTGCTCTCCTGTCTGCACCCGATCTTCACGACGCGGCTCGCCCTCGCTGGAACGGCCGCGCGGCGCTGTGCTTCGGGACGTCGAGGGCGTAGCGCGCGAGGCGGGCTCGAGGCGTCGGGGCGACCGTCATCCCGAGTCCCCCTGATGTCGGCGAGGCCGTGAGCCATATTGGTGTGCGAACGCCGCGACCCCGCACGGTCCGGTGAGCGCACCGGTGCGATCGCGCGGACGAGCCTGGCCGGAGGCGGGCATCATATGGCTCGATCCTGGCGAGGGCGGCGGAACGATGAGGGTGCCGTCCCCCTTGCCTCCCGCCCGACCTGCTCCGCGTGGGCCTGGAAAGGGGCCGAGGCCTCATTGTGACCGTAAAGCGAGACCATTTCGCCACTGTTTGCGCAGCTGCGCCACTCCCTATAGAAGCATGGCTCGTGCGAGGTCAGACCTCTTGCGGGTCCAATTCCTGGCCAAGCAATCCAAAATCCCACAAGAAAAGGGAGACGGCAGTCCTTGGAGGTCGCCGTTGTCGTTTGAAAGGTAGCTGCGATGTCGGTATTTGGGCGAGCGGTCTTCGATCGATCTTCACGATCCGCGGCAGTTGCGATCCTTCTCTGCTGGATATTCCCGGCATCAGGATTCGCGGATGCCATCCTGACCTCGGCGCAGCCCGATTTGGGGGACTTCGGGGCGGCAGCTCTCGTTGAAGTTGCGGATGGCGTCCCCCACGCACCGGCAACCAATTCGGACCCTGTTGGCCTCGCCAAAGACATCATCGGCAACCCCACCGGGCAGACCCGCCGCCAGCACTTCACTCACGGTCATCTCGCAGGTGCCGAACCTCCTCTGTATCGGATTCTGCGGGGGGTCCGCCAGCGCGAGCGCCAACCTTGCTGACGGCACGTTGCGCTTCTCCGCAATGTCAACACTCGATGGTGGTGGGGCTCTCGCTCAGGCATCGCTCTTCGATACGATCTCGGCACTTGCCGACGGCGTAGAGCACTTTGACATCACATTCAGCGGAACTCTCACGGGCGACTACATCGACATCCTCCAACGTGTCGATTTTTCTCCGCGTCTCCTCTTCCGCGTGAGCTCTTCCGCTTCAGGCGGCCTGCTCCCCAATGAGGGATTCAGCTACGACGGCGAAGGTGGTTCTCTACACGGAGTCCCGAGTTGCTTTTCGGCTGATCTGACTGCCGTCAGCTGTACGTTGCGGTTCGACGTGAGTCTCACCAAAGACGATCCGACTACGGTGGCGATGTTCATCGAGGGTTCCGTCGCTGACAACGTAAACTTGACGATGAACTTTGCGGACACGATCCGTCTCGCAGCGACGGGTGTGGATTTCACCTCCGCCTCGGGAGTCTTCTTGACCCAAACCGCGGTACCCGAGCCCGGCACTCTCGCGCTGCTCGGTCTCGGGCTGGCTGGACTTGGATTCAGCAGGCGCAAGCGCTCCGCTGCCGCTTGATCGTAGGCGCTCCGTAATCCCCCCGTCAGCTCTGTGGGGCGCTTTGCTCTTGCAGCTCCGCCGCGCGACCGACATTTCGCGCGGACAGCGCTGCGACGCGTGCCCACGTGGCCAGCCGTCGCCGCCGCCCCAGCCCTCGGATGCCGGCCACGCCCAGAAGCGCCACGCTACCGAGGCCGAGCAGCGTCCCGGTCCCTGGCTCCCGCACCGACACCGCCGTGAACGACACGAAGCTGTTCACTGCGGGCCAGAGAGCATCCTCGTTCGCCTGGATCCCGTGCGTCGCAACGCCGCCCTGGTACCCCGACGAAGCGCCGAAGTTGAAGACCAGCGTCACGTCGTTCCCCGCATCCATCATGAGCAGGTTCTGCACCCGCCGGAACGATGCTGTAGTTCGAGACCTGGAAGCCGTACACGCCGGGCGTCGTCGAGGTCAGGGTGCCGGAGAAGTAGGTCGATCGCTCGTACGTGAAAGGGCACGAAGACGTGCGGATTGCTGCGCGTAGGCGGTTCAAGCGGGAATTTCGTCCGATACTGACCTTCATGGCAGCTCTCGGCTCAGCGCGAGAGCACGCCCGAAGAAGCGCCGAACGCCGCTCGACTCCGGGTGTGCATCGGCGGCTAGCTCGCCGGTGCTCTTCGACCAGTTCGGTCGAGCCGTCCGCTAGCGCATGTCCTGGGTGCTGTACTGGGTCGGTGCGTCCCGGCCTCCGGAGGAGATGAAGAGGGTTCTGTCGCTCCAGAGCAGGGCATCTGCTCCCCGAAACGCATCGAACCTACCCGCGGCAGCGGGCGCCGTCGCGCCGGAAGACGCCCACTGCACCCGCGTCTTCCAACTGGTCCTGCCGCTCTTGGACACGGATAGGATCCACGTGTCCGTGCCAAACAATCCGCCAGACTGAAAACTCCAGGTCCCGATGTCGGAGCGGCCATCGCCGTCGAAGTCCGCGACGAACAGGTCATCGACGGTCTGGGTCAGGGCAGGACGAAGCGGCGGCACCGCCCAGCTATTCGTGCCGCCGTAGACGACCGTCCAGCTGTCGTTCACGACTCCGAAGACGTCCGTCCTGCCATCGCCGTCGAAATCTCCGAAGCGCAGATCCGAGACGCGGTAACTCGAGTCAGCGTAGGCGACGAACGGCCCGACCCCGCCATAGGAAACCCACCAATGAGCCCCGTCCGCATAGAACACGTCGGCGCGATGATTGCCATCGAAATCCCCGATCGCGAAATCAGTGATCCGCGCGTTGCTCTCGTTGATCTTCTCGAACGGCGAAATCCCGCCCCAGGAAACCACCCAGTCGCTCCCATGCTGGGCAAACACATCCGTGCGGCCATCGCCGTCGAAGTCGCCGAACCGGAGCGCGTCGATCGTGTCGGTCTGGGCGCTGAGGAATCGCCAAGCAGTTTTCCCGTTCGGGGCGTAGTAGAACGCCTGACCAGTGGCCAGGAACAGGTCGTCCTTCCCGTCTCCATCGAAGTCGCCGACGCCGAGACGGTCCGTGGGATTGTCGCTCTCGAACTGGGAATCGACGAAAATCAGTAGGGGTGGCACTGCTGGCTGATTCGGGAAGAACACCTCGCAGTACTGACACCTCACCGCGTCGAAGCGGCTCTCGAGAGAGACGTTGTCGACGAACTGCTCCTGAACGCAGGGCAGGCCGCGGAGGTTGAAGTTCGGCCGGTTCGTGCCGAGGAAGGTGTTCCGGAGAATCTCGACCCACTCGCCCCCGGTCCCACCTAGAGAGTCGTGAAACAGCGAGCTCTCCGTTCCGTGCATGTCGAAGTCCTGCACGTAGAACAGATCGTGCTGGAGGAGCCCCTCGGAGAGCACGAGGTTGTCCCAGGCGCGATAGCCGGTCTTCGACAATCCGTCCGCGGCGATCGAATGGCGGTTCTTGGAGAACGTGTTCCCCTCGATCAGGGCGAAGCCGCCACGGCCGAGAGAGACGCCATACCCGATTTCCTGCTTCCTGTTGTCATGGATGAAGTTGCGGAGGATCCGCACGCTGATCGGGCGAGACCGCGGATCGATATCGGGCCTGCATTCCGTCGACTCATCGCCCGCCACGACTGCGATGGCGGCCGTCGGCCAGTCGGACAGGTCATTGTGATCGACGATCCCGCGATAGTAGACGGGCTCGTTCGGCGGAGAGAAGTTGTCTTGCGCGTGAGCGGCGATGCCCGACGCACCCGGGGTATCCGAATCGGTGCTCCGGCTGGGTCCGCGCAGGCGCAGTCCGGCGATGCGCACGTCGTCGCCATGGATTTCGAGCATGAATCCATTCGGCGTGTCCGACGAAGACAGTTCGGGTCCGAAGAGCGTGCCGCGGCGGTCTCCGCGGATCGTCACCCCTGCTGGAACTTGGAGGGCGTTGTAGCCCGTGAGGTCGATGGCTGCGCCTGCGCCGATCTTGAGGACCGTGCCGGGCGTGGCCGGAGAGAAGACCGGATGCCCGTAGGGATGGAGGTAGTAGAGGAGCCCGTCGCGAGGCGCCGTGTCCGGATCTTGCGGAGACCCGATCTGATTGATCCGTACGAACCCGCTGGTCGGATCTACATCCGCACCGTTGATTGCCTGGAAGTCCCAGAACTCCGAATCGGCGAGGTCGCGCTGCCCGAGGATGAGTGGCGTCCCGTTGGCGCCACGCCCATTCATCACCTCCAAAACGAGCGAGCGATCCGCTGCCAGGATGATGCTGTCGCCGTCGAGCGCGAAGATCTGTCCCGCCGAAGAATCGTCCTCATCCTGCAACTCGATCGCGGCCCCGGGGAAGAACTCGCCCCCGGCGACACCGATCACCTTGGAGCCGGCGTGCAACCGGACGTTGTGGGTGCCATCAGCGATCTCCTTCACGTCGATTCGCTGCAGCACCGTCGCGATGACGAGTGGGAACCTGATACCTGCGCAGTTGCTGACGTAGACACCGGTGCTGCTGGCTTGCGGTGTCGGGGGCCCGCCGAACTGGAACGCCCCGACGCCATACGTCAGACACTTGCCGAGATAGCTGCGCACGTAGAAGGCGTCATTGGGAAAGTCGGAGCGCCGACGAAGGCCCGCTTCGGCGGCCGCGCTCGGTAGGAGGGATGCGCTGAGCACGAGGACACCCAGGAGCGCTTCGGAGACGAGAAGACGTTGGGCCCTTCGCTTCGGAACGGGCGTCGGATGGGTCATAGTCGATGACTCCTCTCGACATGTGGCAGCACGCACATACGGAAGAAGAAGAAAGATGGGCATTCTGGCCCTAGGGCCGGGGCTCTGTGCTGAATCGAAGGCCCTACAGGGAGAAGGGGGGCGGCTGGACGGACCAGATCAGCACCCTGCGCCCTTGGCGAACCACAAAGCAACAGGATTCGCTGTTGTCTGTGGAGTGGACCCCGCGGCGTGGCGACCGGGGACCCGCGTGGCCGATGTGCTGGCCGAGGTCCACGGCCACCCGATGCGACGGATGGACGGTGAGCCGCTCCCGCTGCGATCCTAACGGCGCTGCGATGGCCTCTCGCCTAGCCGACGCCTTCGCGGGTCGGGGCGGGTACAGGGCGATCTGGTTTCGCCACCGAGGTGGTCAAGTCGACCTACCTATGGCGTGGAATCGTCCGTCGTGAGCGAGCCCATCCCCCGAGCAGACTGGCGATGGCGGCTCCGTCGAGCAGCAGCGAGCCTGGCTCCGGAACGACGACCAGATCGATCCGATAGCGAGAGGTCCAGTTGGTGAACTCCGGGTTGTTCGCCGTCAGGGCCCGCTGCTCGACCGAATAGATGCCAGCGCCGAGCGGGAGTGCGTCCTCGAAGAGCGTCACCGTGACAGCGCGCGGGCTCGACGGCCCACACGTCATCACGAACGGTGAACACAGCCCCGGAATCATGTCGAGGTTCTGGACGTCCATCAGCGATCCAGGCTGCGGCGCGGTTCCGTCGCCCGAAACCAGCGAGAATCCCGAGACCGCCTCGGTCAACGACCCGCCCCCGCGGATGAAGGCGGTCGAGGTGAAGGTATACGTGATCGACGCCAGCTGGAGCCCGTCCGGCACGGAGACGGCGAAGCTGTCGACGGCATCTGCGCTGAACGACGTGCCGCCGAGCACCGAGTTCGTGCCGAGGGCGAGCGCGAGGACCGGGTACGGCGCGTCGATTGGTAGATCGTCCTGGTTCGTCACCTCTTCGTAGATGACGGCTGCAAAGGCCGGCGACGGCTCTGCGACAAGTAGGGCGAGAGACGCAGCGATCGCGAACCGCCTCATCTGCCACCTCCCGTTGGAACCCGTCGGCGCAGACATGAGCACCGGATACGGGCAGCCGTTGCGATTCCGAGCGGAGCCCGTCGGCGTTCGAACGACACCTTCCTACTTGTGGGGGTGCCTGCTGGAAGACGCCGCGCGGCGCGAAAAGTCGTGACGAACCGGCACAACTTACCTCGATGTATAGTGGCGGTTCCGAGGACAGGGTGGCGGGCCGTCAGCAAGAATCGATGCTTTGAGTTCCGGGACAGTGAGCGCGGGCGCTGCTCGCTGTTTGGTGAATCGCGAAAGGGGCCGAAAAGGGGCCGTGGGGCCGTCGCCGATGCAGTCGAGTGCCGCTATTTGCACCCTGCTGCATGCACGCAGACGCAAGTAGGCGTCACTTCTTGGGCTTTCGACGCTTTCCCAAGCTGAGGGTCGCGGGTTCGAATCCCGTTTCCCGCTCCAGGAATCCCAACGTTAGTTGCTGGTTTTGGGGAGGTCTCTGGGGGCGTGGCGGGGAGGTTCGGGAACCTCGCGCCTCGCGCTCCAGGGGCACGCTGTGCGCGCAGATCCGCAGCGTCGTCTCGACACTCGTTTGGACGAGCCCGGACTCGACGCGCCCAGGCGACACTCCCGCCTGTAGTTCGATCGACGCGAGTGTGTACCGCAGGCGAACGCGCGGGCGAGTAGGGCGCCCATGTCGTCGTCGGGCCGTGTGATGGCGAGGGCGATTCCTTCGCCGAGGGAAGGGCGGTCGGCTCAAACCGGAATTCAAGAAGCGGCGTTCACCCCGGCCGGACGAGAGGTCCAAGTCGAATCTACACAATACAGATTCGGCCGATGGACAATGGCGAACCACAGCTCCTCTCGAACGGATCAGAGATCGCCGAGCCGCCGGATCTTCTCCTTCACCTCCCGGAGTAGCGTCGGCGGAAGCTGCCCCAGCCGCCTGCGGAGGCGGCGATTGTCGATGGCTCGGCTCTGGTCGATCATCACCTCGCATTCGCGACCGTTTCCGGCTGCTCCCGTCGGGAGGCAGACGCGCAGCAGGCTCTCGCCGGTGAGCCGAGTGGTGCACAGAACGACCCACGTGGATGGATGGCCGGTCCGGTTCAGGAGGTCGGTCTGCAGGACGACTACCGGACGAAGCTTTCCGGCCTCCGTCCCGCGCCGGGGATTCAGGTCGGCCACGAGGAGCGCCCCGTGATCGATCCGGAGGGTCAACCAAGGCCCTCGCCCGACAGATGGTCGAGCTCCGCGATCTCCTTGCGCGTGGCGGCGCGGACGGCCTTGGACGCGCGGCGATAGGCCTCCTGCAGCTCAGCCCGGTCGGTGGTCGCCTGAAGCAGACGCAGGCCTCGCCGCACGACCTCGACGTTCGTCCGGATTTTCAGCTTCGCTTTGAGGGAGCGAACGAGGCGGACCTCCTCCGCCGGAAGCGTGATGCTCGACTTGGTATTGGATTTCATACCGCGAGGGTATCACACCACCAAGTCCACAAGCACGATCGCCGCGTCCTTCGCTTCTGCGGCCTCGCGTACTTCATCGAGCGTGCTCGGATCGGGGAGCAGCTCTTTGTCCTCGAGCATTCCGCGCGCGTGAAACTCGAGCGCGTCGGACGCGAGCTTGCGCGCCTCTTCGAGACTCGCGCCGGCGGTCACGCATCCCGGGAAATCGGGGAAGCTGACGCCGTAGTCGCTGTCCGCTTCTTTGTGGATGAGGGCGATATAGGTCGCCATCGGTTGGACCCTCCTTGGTCTGCTCCAGCTTGATCCCCGCCTGTTTCTCGATGCTCTTGAGCGTGCCGGTCGGCAGGTCCTTCCAACTGGTGCCGTGTTGGTGCCGTCCGTCCGACGTGTGTCTGTCTTCCTCGGAGTCCATCCGCTCGGTCAAGCGGCGCCCGATCTGGTTGATGAGGAGGCGTACGAGTGGGCGGCCGCGAGTCCGCCATGCCGTCCGCGGCGACGAGACACAGCCGGCGCCGACCAGGATCGCGATTGCCGCATTGCGCGTCGGCCTCAACGCGCGAGGTTCAGATTCGAGAAGGCGGGGTCGCCCGTCAGCTCGCGCACCACGTGATGCGCGAGCCAATCCGGCAGCGTCAGCGTCAGCGCGGCATCGGGGGAGGGCAGCGCGACCTCCGCGGTCACGAGATCGCGGCCCTCGAACACGTCGATCTCCCAGACGAGCTCGCCCTCGCGCACCTTGTAGCGTCGCTTCTCGACCCGGCAGCCCGCGGTGAGCGGCCACAACGGCTCGAACATCTCGCGGCTGATCGACTCCTCGAATTCCGCCCGCGCGAGGCCCGTTCCGAGCTTGATCGTGCGGTAGTAGCGCTCACCGGAGGCGTCGCTGACACGGCGCAGCCGCTCGCGAATCGTCTCGCCCGCCAACCAGCCCTGCTCGATGCGTACGCTCGGCGCTTCGCGCGCTTCGTCAGGCAGGCCCGTGAGCAGGAACTTGCGCTCGATCTCGAGCGGCTCGCGTTGGACTTCGTTGAGCGCATGTGCAGCCGCCGCGACGGTCTCGAAGAAGCGGGCGCTACGCTCGGCGAGCCAGGCGGCTTCGAGTTCCCCGAACAGCTTGCGGTGGCGGTCGCGCACCAGCGTCGTAACGGCGAGTAGCCCGCCCTCGAGCCTGCGCCGGCGCGCGGATGCGAGCGCTTGCTCGTTGCCCGCGCGCACCGCGTCGAGCAGCGCATGCACGCGAACGAGGGCCATGCGCTCGCTTCCGGCCTCGAGTGTCTGCATCAGGATCTCCAGGTCGTGCATCTCGCCGAGCACGTCCTGCAGCTCCTTGAGCGAGCGCACTGCGCGCTTGCCCTCGGGCATGTGGCGCGCCACCGGCTCGAGCAGGTAGCGCAGGCGCTTGGCTTCGATCCGCGCCTCGTGACAGAGTTGATTGTCGGAAGGAGATGCGATCGCGGCGAGGCGGGCGCGCAGCTGCGCGGACTGCCTGCGCAGCTTCGCGGCGAGAACCGAGGCGAAGGTCGGTGAAGGATCGGGCCCAGCGAGGTGCACCCAAGTGCGGTAGCCACACAGCGATTGCTCCAGGTCGGCGCGCAGCGCCGAGAACTGCTCGGGCAGCCTCGAGAGCAATTGCGCGAACGCCTGGTCGCGACGCAGCGCGAGGTCCTGCATCAGCCAGCGCAGCGCGGCGCGGTGGCTTCGCGAGATCTCGGTGCGGCGCGCCTCGAGCCAGCTGAGCTGCACCTCGGCGTCGCGAGCGGCGTTCGAGAGCGTGCCGAGATCGTGCAGGCGCTCGAGGGCGTGCGCGGTCGGACGTCGCTCCAAACTGGACTCGAAGGCCCGCAACGTGCTGCGCAGCCGCCGAAGGTTTACGCGCAGCTCGTGCAGCGCTTCGGGGTCCTCGCCGGCGCAGACGCGCGCGAGCGCCGCGCCGGCCTCTTCGAGGCTGCGCAGCGCCACCAGGCGAGCGCCCTCCTCCGGCGGTCGCGTCAGCTCTTCGAGCTCGAGTCGAGCCAAGCGTGCCTCTCAGCGCACCTTGCGCAGTTGCCAGGGCGTGAGCGCGAAGACGAGCCGCGCGCGTCCGGCGTCGATCTCGCCCGGAAAGTGCAGCAGCAACGCGCCGCCCGTTCCGAGCTCGAGGAACGAGGTGCGCAGGCCCGAGAGGAACCACGTAGACGCCAGCGAGAGCAGGGGCTCGTGGCCGACGATCGCGAGCACACTCTCGGAGCGCCCGGCGAGCCAGCCGGCGAGCTCCTTGGGCTCGCGGTTGGGCGCGAGCACGGGCGTCTGCTCGAAGCCGAGTCCATCGTAGGCTTCCGCCACGATCTCGGCGCTCTCTACGGCGCGCACGAGCGGGCTCGAGATGATCGCGTCGAGCGCGGGCACGAGCTTATGCAGCCCTCGAACGCAGCGGCGCAGCTTCTTGCGCCCGTTCTCGCTGAGCCGGCGCGAAGCGTCGCTCTCGTCCGCTCCGTGCGGTTCGGCCTTGCCATGTCGAATGACAAGGACATCCATCGCAACCCCCGCTCCGGACACGACGGAGGATAGCCGCGCCGGGCGGATCTTTCAGCCAGGGTTTTTACCCTCGTATCCTTGACGGCCACGATCCCCAGTCTCGGTTTCAGCTGGAGCGCCGACGCCGGGTCGGTTGGGCTCGCTCCGAAGAGATGAAGCTGAGCGACACGTGCGGATCCGGTCGCAACGATCTGTCGGCCCACGACCTCACCGGCGCCAACCCCTTCGCGCCGCCCGCGATCCCCTACCTCAACGACGCCAGGCTGAATCCCCGCTCGTTCTTCCGATGCTCCGAGCACGCGGTCGCGTTCACGTCAGGGAGCCAACTCGAATCCGTTTCGCCGTGCGAGCGCGGTAGACGGTGACGAAGGGGGGCAGGGGGTCGAGCCCGACGCCGCACAAGGCGAACCCACGACCTCGAGGGCTACATTCGTCGGATATGAGACGGAAGATCCTCACTTCGGTTCTTGTCATCGCCTCGCTCGGATGCGCCAGCACGGGCGCGCCGAGTCGTCCGCGGGAAGCGCCGGCTGCTTCCGGGCACGGCTACGCGCTCCTCTACGAGATCCTCGGGCAGGAGCGGCAAGTCTCGAAGCTGCTGATCATCAAGGAGGAACGCCATGCGCTCGAGGCTACCATCGACGCGATCGCCGAGACCTGCGGCACCGCGTACGAGCGGCTCGGGGGGCTCGCCAAGGAGAAGCCGCGCCTCGATCTGTCGGGCACCGGGCTTCCCGCGGAGGAGGTGCAGACGCGGCAGGCGATCGCTGCCACGCGACGCGATCAGCTCCTCGAGGCGAGCGGAAGGGAGTTCGAGCTGCAGCTTCTGTTGACTCAGAACGAGGCGCTGACGTACGCGGCGCATCTCGCCGATACGTTGGCCCGAAGCGAGTCCGACCCGGCGCGCCTCGCGTTCGTCCGAGCGGTCTGGAAGGACCTGACGCGGCTCCAGGAGGACGTGCGGGCTCTGCTGCGCCGCCCCACGCGATCCGGAGGGTGAATCTGCCGGTCAGTCTCCGATCTCGGTTAGCGGCCGTGCCGCCGCCCTGGTCTGGAACTTCCCATCCCGCGCTTCTGTAGCGGCGAAGCCGCCCATGAATCCTGCTCGCTCATCTTCCAACACGGTACGAAGACAGCGGTCCCAGCACGCCGAACGCGGAGAGGAGCCAGAGCACCACGGCGATCACGACCACGATATTCAGGATGTTCTTGATCTTCGCGTCCATCGGGATGTAGTTGTTCACGAGCCACAGCAACACGCCGACTACGATGAGTGCGATGACGATGTTGATGAGAGGCATTCACTTTCCCCCACGTGGTTTCTGACCGTGTGAGCACCTGCGCGCTGGGACACGGTTCCTTCGCTTGGTCGCGATCTCAGCCTTCGGCCGACACTGCAGCCGGACGTGGGCTTCTTCCCGCGCGCGATGAAGCATGATCTCCTGAGGGCCGGCACACCACAATCCGCAAATCCCAACAAGCTGAAGATTCAGGAGACTCTCAGCAAGTGACACGTCTCGCCGACGTCGGTGAGGAGCGTGATGGGGGCAAGGCGGCTCGGATCCCGGTCTCGTGTCGACCTTTGGGCTAGGCGCCGAAGGGTGTTGGCCTTCGCGATCCCGCTGGTCGCGGCTCAGGCCGGCGGCTGGGTCGGCGCGGCGTGCGCGCGCGGGGCCGGCCGCTTCGCGACGCCGGCCTTCTTGACCGCAGGCCTCCGGGCCGGCTTCGCCCGCTTCTCGCGTCCGTCGAGCAACTCGACCGCGAGCTTACCGACCTCCTGGTTCACCTTGCGGATCAGGTCGTAGATCGCGCCAATCGAGGTCTCCTGGACCTTGCGCACGTCCTTCACCGTCTGCTCGAAGATGTCGAGCTTCGCCAACACATCGAGTGGCATCTGCGCGATCGAGCGATGGATCTCTTCCACCGTGTCCGCTCCGGCGTCCACCTCTCGTCTCACGACGTCCGCCAGCTTGCGGAGGTCCGCCTTTACGTTTCCCGCGCTCTTCGATGAACTCATGGGCTCTCCTTCGCTTCGGGTTGCGAGCCAGGTCACCGCAAACTCTTTGCACCATCCGTACCACGCGCGCGGCGGGAAACGAACACGCCTCCGAACACAGGAAAGAGCACGATGTGTCTCTCGATCACTCGACTGGGGCGTTTTGGCGACTCCGCGCCACCGCACGCCGCGCCTGGATTCGCCGCGCGAGCAGGCCGAGGGCGAGCCACGGCGCGATGTTCGCCGCGCCCGGTTCCGGCAGCTCGACGGCGGGGACGTCACAGCGGGCGAACCCGTCGCCGTCGATCGGGCAGCCGCACGGCGCGCCGAAATCGACGCCCAGACTCGTCACCGCGGGCATCTGCGCGAGCGTGGGCCCGCCGTCGTCGGCGAGCACGCCGAACTGCGACGCTTCGCCGCCCGAGCGGAGAGACACGCCAGCACGCAGAGCGCCGTTGCGCCGCCGAGTGCCGCGTCCGGCTCGGGCATCGCGGCGGCGAAGAAGGCCTGGACGTCGCGTTGCATGCGGCTGCTGAAGCTGTGGCCGACACCGGGATAGATCGCGAACCCCGCCGCGCTCATGGCGGCGCCCTCGTGGATTTCCTTCGACACCGGCCAGCGTGGCCAGATCGGTCCGCTGCTGACGCCGGTCAGCGCGAAGACGGCGTCGCGATCGACCTCGTCCCAGCCCGGCACCGGGTCGTTTTCGTCTTCGTCGCCGACGTACACGAAGAGCGGCACGCGGCGGTACGACGCCGCGGCGAACGGCGCTCCCACCAGCGCGGCGAGCTCGCCGATGCCGACCGGATAGCGCAGCGGGATGCCGTCCCACTCGGCGACCGGTGCGAGCGGCCAGCCCGCGCCCGAGCCCGTCGCCACGGCCTGTACCAGTTCGGGGTGCAGCGCCGCGAAGCGGTGGACGAACGCGCCGGAAGCCGAGAAGCCGTTCAGCAGCGCCCGCGGGCCGACCGCGAGATCGCGCTCCGCGAGGCGCCGGCGCGCATCGGCCATCATCGCGACGAGTTGGAGGTCGATCCGCTCGAGTCCCGGCGCGCTGGCGAGCAGTGTGTCGCGGTCGAGCGAATGGGTGTAGAGCGGCGGCGTCTGCGGACGCGGGAACACCGGCACCAGCCACGGCACGCCGAGCGCGGCGGCGTAGTTGGCGAGCCCGGCGCCGAGCGCCTCGGCGGCGCGGTCGTGCACCGCGAAGTCGTCCGACGCGGCGCCGGTGTTGTTGGGCTCGACGAGCAGCGCTGCATCCGGCGAGAGTGCCGGCGGGATTCCCAGGTAGTACGGCCACGAGAAGCCCTGCGCCGGGTCGGCGGGCACCGCGTGCAGCTCGGTGTCGCCGTCACCGATCGTGAACGTGAAGGTGTAGGCGCCTAGCAGGTGGCCGTCCGCACCTTGGACCAAGAAAAGCGTGCATTCCTGCGGGTTCAGCCGGACGGTGATCTCCTTGCCGGTCCGCAGCAACGTCTCGGGGTTGTTGCGGACGATGTGGTAGGCGCGGAAGTCGGCCGACCAGTAGTTGTCGGCCGGCGTGGCATCCGGATCGCCCCATTCGTCGCCGGTGGTGCTGAACCCCGAGCAGGTGCTCGGCGCCATCGGCCGGTCGAAGTAGATCACGATCTCCGCGAGGTTCGGGTCGTCGCGCACCTCGCCGTTGGCCGGGTTCGTTCCCAACACGCGCGCTGGATCGAGCTGCGCGGCGACCTGGAACGAGAAGCTGTAGGCGGGCAGCCGATCTCCGCGCGGGTTGCGCAAGAAGGCGGGCGGATGCAGCCAGTCGATCGATCCGGGCGTGATGTCGAGGTCGATCTGGATGCGGCTGTCGGATGCGAGCGGCGTCGCGGTGGTGCGGGTCACGTAGAGCGTGCGCCGATCGGCGGACCAGTTGGTCGTCGAGGCGCCCCAGCGCGGGCTCGCGCCGAGGGTCGCCGAACTCGCCATCGGCTGGTCGAAGGTCACCGACACGGTCGTGCGACTCGGCGCGACGCCAACCGCCCCGTTCGGCGGATCGGTCGCGATCACTGCCGGAAGCGCCTGGTAGGGCTCGATGCCGAAGCCGATGCGAGTCTCGGGGAGAAGGTTGTCGTCAAAGTCGCGGAAGCCGTTCAACGAGCCCGCCGGGTTCAGCGTCAGCGTGACCAGGTCGCGCGCCGGAAGCCACTCGCTGGTGTCATCGCGCTGGATCGTGAGGGTTTGGAAGTCGGGCGTCCAGCCGAGGGAACTCGTTCCCCAGGCGGCGGGCAGCGTGAAGCTCGAATGGTTCGGGTTCATCGGCTCGTTGAACTGCACCACGATCGCGTCGAGCGCCGGATCGACGCCGATTGCGCCGCGTGTGGGGATCGTCGCGACGACGCTCGGCACGCCGCTGCCCGGCGCGATCGTGAACGAGAAGCTCGTCGTCGCGGCCGGCTCGCCGGCCAGATTCACGAAGGGATGAAGGGAGCCCGGCGGATTCACCGTGACGGTGATCGTCGCGCCGGCCGGCAGCGCGGTGCCCGGATCGCCGCGGAAGGAGACGAAGCTGTGGTCGCCGACGAAGAGCAGCTCGCCCTCCTCCCAGGGACCCGCCACGGAGAGGCTGCGCTGATTCTGCATCGGCTGATCGAAGACGATCGAGAACGAGCCGAGCAGGGGATCTACGCCGGTTGCGCCGCTGGCCGGCTCGCTCGCGACAAGGACGGGCGGCAGCGCCCGCGCGAGTGGAGCAAATACGGCAAGTCCCAGCAGCGCGATCGCAGCGTAACTCGCAAGCGCGGATGCACGACGCGGCGCGAAGAAGAGCGTCATCGCGAGATCGATCTGCAAGCGCGATGCCGAGCGTTCCGGCCTCAGCTCGCGCTCGTTGCATGCGTTGCGTGCTCTACACGAGTCGGCTTCCGGACAGGGAAGGCAGCGATGGGTCGTCGAGTCCCAGCCGGGTAGTGCGGCGCGCGCTCGCGCAAGAGTGCGATCGTCGATCCCGCCCTCGCCGCCGCCTCCTCGCCGGCATATCGTTGCGCCGCGGTGATTGCATCCGTCCGCACCCCGCCAGCCTGGGAGATCCCGATGTCCGACCCCGCCGCCGCCCGCGCATTCCTGCTCGCCGAGGTCGAAGCGCTCGAACCGTTTGCGTTCGTGCTGGTGAGTCCGGCCGGAAGACCGCTCCACGTGGTCGAGGTGGCGCGCTCCGAAGGCGGAGGACTCGAGGTGCGCGTGCCGGGGCGCCCGCGGATCGTGCCGGAGCTGACCGTGCCGGTGCGAACTGCGCTGCGCGAGCGCGGTTTCAAGTCGGAGGATCCGGCGGACCCGACGCTGCCGTGGCTGCGCGCGGTAGACGATGCGCCGGCGGCGGTGGAACTCGCTCATCAGCTGCTCACGGCGGTCTTCGAAGAGAAACCAGACGTCGCGCTCGACGTCGCCCACGCGAGTCACCGCGCGGAACACGAGGCGCGCCAGAAGCTCGCGGTCGTGCGCGAGCGACTCGAGCGCGTGCTCGCCGAGATCGCCGGCGGCCGGCCGGAACAGGACGCCGACGGGGATTATCTACTCCCAATGGGCAGCGTACGCGTGACGGTGGCGCCGCGCGCGGCGCCGGGCGGGCCGGTCATCGTGCGCGTGTTCGCGATCACCAACGTCGGCGTGACGGTGGCGCCGGCGCTCGGTCTCTTCCTCGCGCGCCTGAACTTCGGCCTGATGTTCGGCCGCTTCGCGCTCGACGCCGAACACGCGGCGATCTGGTTCGACGAAACCCTGCTGGGCGACCAGCTCACCGACGAGGCGCTGCGCTTCACCGTCGGCATCGTGGCCGGAACGGCGGACGAGTGGGACGACCGCTTCCAGCAGATGTTCGGCGGCGCGACCTACCACGACGTCCTACAGGGCCATACCGCTCACGACATCCCGCCGACCAAGCCCGGCAGTGGCAGTGGCAGCGGCAGCGGCGGATACCTCTAGCGGGCCGGCGGCGGCCCGCCGTGGCCCGCTGGGCGCTTCGAGCGACGTGGCCGGCTCGAAGCGGCGAGGTCCAGCCCATCGATGAACTTGCGCAATCGTCCCACCGCGTCGGGCAGGTGGGCGATGAAGCCCATGTGGCTGGTCGGGTACCAGTGGATCCGGGGCTTGCCCCAGCGCCGCCACATCGCTCGAACCACCGAAGCGCGGAAGAAGTGATCGTCCCGGGCAGCGAAGAGGCAGATGCGTTCGGTCGGGAGCACGGGTCGCAGTTCGTTCCAGCCGATGCGGGTCGGTGAAGGTCGCTGAAATCGCGCGGTGTCCAGCCGAAGCGCAGCAGGTCTTCGCGCATCGCGCCGAGCACCGGTGCATCGGCGACGAGCGCGCCGAGGTCCATGTGCGCGACGAACGGCGCCGAGAACGCGAAGCCCGGCTCGAGGCAGGTGAGCGTCGCGCTGAGCGCGCCGCCGAGCGACAACCCCGCCACGCCGACCGGCTGCGGTGACTCCTTCTGCAACACGGCGAGCAACGTGCGCGCGTCGAGCAGCGTCTGGCGCAATGACTCGATGCTGCGCACCACGTCCGCCGTCCAGTACGAGCTCGCCGTCGAAGCGGGAAGCTGCGCGGCTTGCGACGCCCGTGGTAGGGCGGCTGGAGCTGCACCACCTCCATCTGCAGCAGCCTGCGCCATCGTGGCGAGCAGTCCGAACTCTTCGACGAAGGTCTCGGGCTGCATGTAGCCGTGGATGTAGAGCAGCCGCGGGCGACTCGCGCTAGTGTCGGGTCGGAGGCGGCGCGCGTACACGGTGTGGATGCGGCGCGTGGCGCGCGTGGTAGTAGCGACGGAACGCGGGCTCGAGCGGCTCGTGGAGCGAAGCGAAGCGAGAGATCTTCGCTCACGAGACCGGGCAGGCGCCAGCGCGCGCGACGCGTCACCGCCGGCACGCGCCGCGGAGCGGGGAAGAGCGTTTCCAGCGTTCTGCCCTCGTAGGCGCCGAGTCGGTCCAGCGTGTTGCGCGCCGGCGGCCGCAGCACCTGGATCACGCGCGCGAGCGCCCCTGTTACGTCGTCGAGATGGGTCGGGTCAGGCATGCGTGCGTCGATCCCTTCGCGGTCGCTTCGATTTCGCAGCGGCTCGGCAATGGATATGAGGCACGGAGGGGCCTGGCAAGCTCGCAACGGATCTCGCATCGACCCTCGCGAGCATTCGCCAGTCGATCCCTCTACCGTCCGCCCACCAAACCGGGGGTGAACTCGTGCGGCGACTTCTCGCACGCGCTTTTCTTCGTGCGACGGGATGGACGCCCGAGGGCGCTCCGCCGAAGCCGCACCGCTTCGTCCTGATCGCAGCTCCGCATACCTCGAACTGGGATCTCGCCTATCTGCTCGCGTTCGCCGCGGTGTTCGAGCTGCGAATCTCGTTCATGATGAAGCACACGGTGTTTCGCGGCCCCTTCGGGCCGCTCTTCCGGAGCCTCGGCGGCATCCCGATCCGGCGCCATCTGCGCGAGAACCTGGTGAAGCAGATGGTCGAGCTGTTCCGCGCCCGCGAGGATCTAGTGCTGGTGGTTCCCGCGGAGGGGACGCGCGCTCGTGTCGAAGTCTGGAAGTCGGGCTTCTACCACATCGCGCGCGAGGCGGAGGTGCCGATCGTGCTCAGCTATCTCGACTACGGGCGGCGACGCGGTGGTTTCGGCCCCGCCATCCTTCCGACCGGCCGCTTCCGGGACGACATGGAAGCGATCCGCGATTTCTACGCCGACAAGACCGGAAGGCATCCCGAACTCTTCGCCGAGCCGAAGCTCCGCGAAGAGGACGCGCCGCTGGCTCCGCCCGTCGGCTGATCCTGCGCGGGGGCTCTACGCGAAGCCGAGGATGCCGCGGATCACCTGCTCCTGATGGCTGGCCGGCAGCTCCGGGTAGATCGGGAGCGACAGGATCGTGCGTGCGGCTTGGGCTGCGCGCAGCGGCGGCTGGCGGAAGACGACGCGCTCGCGCAGCGCCTCGACCTCCTGGAGCGCGAGCGGGTAGTGGACGAGCGTCGCGACGCCCGCGTGCGCGAGGTGATCGCGCAGCGCGTCGCGCGAATGCCTAGGGTCATCCGCGGCGCTGCGAACCACGAACTGGTGGTAGACGTGGTGCACGCCGGGGCGCTCGACGGGAAGCGCGAGCGCGGCGCCCGCGAGCGCCTCGCGGTAGCGCGCGGCGTTCGCGCGACGGCGGGCGTTCCAGCCGTCGAGGTGGCGTAGCTTCACGCGCAGGATCGCGGCGTGCAGATCGTCGAGACGCTCGTTGCGCCCCGGCTCCACGAAGTCGAAGCCGCCGCGATTGCCGTAGTTGCGCAGCCGCGCGAAGCGCTCGGCGAGTGCGGCGTCGTTCGTGACCAGCGCACCGGCGTCGCCGAACGCGCCGAGGTTCTTGGTCGGGTAGAACGAGAAGCAGCCGGTGGCGCCGGCGCTGCCGGCCGGGCGTCCCTGGTCCTTCGCGCCGTGCGCCTGCGCGCAGTCTTCGATCAGCGGGATGCCGTGGCGCGCCGCGAGCGCACCGATTGCGACGAGATCCGCGCATTGTCCGTACAGATGCACCGGAACGATCGCGCGGGTGCGCGGCGTGATCTCGTCCGCGAGCGACGCCGGGTCCAGCAGCAACGTGTCGAGATCGACATCGGCGAGCCGCGGCGTCGCGCCGACGCTCAGCACCGCCATCGCCGTCGGCACGGCCGTGAGCGCCGGAATCACCACTTCATCGCCGCGACCGATCCCGTGCGCCAGCAGCGCGATCTCGAGCGCCGCCATGCCCGAGGCGACGCCGATTGCGAACTGCGCTCCCGCGTGCGCGGCGAACTCGGCCTCGAAGGCGCGCCCCTCGGCGCCGAGCACGTACGCGCCGCTCGCGAGCACGCGGGCCACGGCGGCGTCGATTTCTTCGCGGTGCGCGCGGTACTGCGCGGCGAGATCGTGGAACGGCAGCATCAGGCGAGCTTGTGGCACAGCATCAGGTGATAGGGGCAGATGCCGCTGGTGTAGGTTTCGCTGCGCTCGATCGTTGCGACTTCCGAGACGAGCTTCTGCCAGTCGCGCCGCGTCGCGAATGTGTTCGCCGTAGTCGAGTTGGTGAACGAGCCGCGTCGGGAGCGGTGCGTCGGGCAGCTTCACGTCTTCGATCACGAGCAGGCAGCCGCTCGGCGCGAGATGCCCGAGCGCGGCGCGCAGGAAGACGCGCGCCGCTTCGTCGTCGAGGTGATGGAGGACTCCGTTCACCAGCACCAGATCGAAGGACATCCCGGTACCAGGCCAGACCCGTGCGTCGCCAGTCAGATAGCGGTGGTGCGGATTGCGACGGCTGGCAAGCGCGAGGTAGCCCGTATGGACGTCCACGCCGACATAGCTGCCGGGATCGAAGAGAGTCGAGTACTCGCCGGTGCCGCAGCCCACGTCGAGTACGCGAGGCGAGCCGAGAGCATTGCGTACGGCGGCGATGCGTTGCTTCGTGGCGCGGAAGTTCAGCTCGGGCAACTTGCGCAGCCAGTGGAAGGTGAGCGGATGCTCCGCGAGTCGGTCGGCAATGCGGCGGATCCCATCGAGCCAGGCCATCGATCCCCATCCAGTCGACGGCTGACGTCGACGCGTTTCGGCATTTCAGTCGAGGTAGCGGTCGAGGTGCTCTCGGTAGTAGCGGACCGAGCGCGCGAGGCCGTCGTCGAGGCCGATGCGCGGCTGCCAGCCGAGATCCGCGCGGATCCGCGCGTAGTCCACGCTGACGCTGCCCACGTCGATGCGCTTGCGCTCGGGCGGGAACGGAACGAAGCGCAGCGAACCACTGCCGGCGATCGCGATCAGGCGCTGCGCAACCTCGGTGATCGACACCGGCTGCGGCGAACCGAGGTTGTAGATCTGCCTGCGCGCAGCGGGCGTCACGGCCGCGAGCAGCAGCGCGTCGACGACGTCGTCGACGTAGTTCATGTCGCGCACCTGGGTGCCGTCACCCATGACCTCGATTTCGCCGCCTTCGACGACCTTGCGCAGGAACCAGCCGATGAAGCCCTGGCGCGGGTGCTTCACCAGCACGCCCGGCCCGTAGGTGTTGGTGAGCCGGAGCACCGCGCTCGTGATGCCGTAGACCTCGTCGTAGAGCCGGTGGTACTGCTCGGCGGCCCACTTGTGGATGCCGTTCACGTCGACCGGCCGGCACGGATGCGATTCGTCGACGGGGATGCGCTCGGGTCGCCCGTAGATCTGGCGCGTGCTCGAGTACACGACGTGCGCGGCGCGGTTGGTGCGCCGGCACGCCTCGAGCACCGCGAGCGGCGCGTGGCAGTTGTTCTCGAGATCGACGTCGGGCCGGCTCATCGAGTCGGTGTGGGAAACCTGGCCGACCAGGTTGAACACGAAGTCGCGCCCTTCGACGCAGGCTTCGATCGCCGCCGCGTCGCGCACGTCGTCGACGATCAGGTGGATGCGTTCGCGGATGTCGTCGACGTTGAAGAGATTGCCGCCGTAGCCCGGCACCAGCGCGTCGATCACCGTGACGTCGGAGCCGTACGCGACCAGGCGTCGCGCGAGGTTGCTGCCGATGAAGCCGAGTCCGCCGGTCACCAGCACGCGACGACCCTCGAATGCGGCGCGCAGCTCGCGACTCATCGCGCGATTCGCCTGTTCAGGATCAGCTCGACCCAGAGTTTGCCGAGACCCACCGCCACCTGAGCGACGCGGCGCAGGTTGAAGAACTGCGAGCGTCCGTGCATGCGATGGAAGTGATGCACCGGGACGTAGTGGGTGCGGAACCCCGACTTCTCGATCTTGGTCACCAGCTCGACGCAGATCAGGCCCGTGTCGCGCGTCAACTCGAAGCGCTCGAACACGGCGCGGCGCACCAGACGGAAGTCGCAGTCCACGTCGGGCGTCTTCAGGCCGAACGCGAAGCGGACCATCCAGTGATAGAGAAGACCGATCACGATGCGGTGCAGAGGATCGGAGCGCGCGATCTTGTAGCCGTTCACCATGTCGGCACCTTCGCGCGCCGCCCACAGCAGCGGCAGCTCGCCGACGTCGTACTGCGCGTCGCCGTCCGTGTAGAACACCCACTCCTTGCGCGCGGCGGCAAAGCCCGAGCGCAGTGCGCCGCCGTAGCCGCGATTGCTCGGATGCGTGACGACACGCAGGCGCGGGCAGAGCTTGGTGAGTTCGTCGAGGACTTCGGGCGTGCGGTCGCGGCTGCCGTCGTCGACGACGATCACTTCCCAGTCGTCGGTGAGTTCGCGCAGCGCGCGCGAGACGAGCAGCACCTGGCTCGCGATCGTGCCCCAGTCGTGGTAGGCGGGGAAGAATGCGCTGATGCTGCCGGGAGCCGCGGGCGCTTCGGAGCCCGCATCCGCTGTGCTCGCGCCGCCCACCGTCACATTCCCGCTCCAGCCAAGGCCCGCCGGCTATCTACTACGGACCCTTTGGGGAGTCAATCGAGGACGCACGCTCCATGGCGTGGCTGCGCGCGCCCCCACTGCTCTGGAATCGCCCGTAGATTCGAGGCCTTGTCTGTGCATCTCGCGATTTCCCTTCGCATCCGCGAAGTCTCGTTGCCGCGCGACTCGCGATGAGGGCATGCTGTGCGGCGCACGCACGGAGGCAAGCCATGCCGGGACCGCTCGCGGGGATCAAGGTGCTCGAGGTCGCGCAGTGGTGGTTCGTACCGGCGGCGGGCGCCGTGCTCGCCGATTGGGGCGCGACGGTGGTGAAGATCGAACACCCGGTGCGCGGCGACGCGCAGCGCGGGCTCGCCGCCGCCGGCTTCTCGATGCGCATCGGTGGCGTCGACTTCATGATGCAGCAGAGCAACCGCGGCAAGCGCAGCGTCGGCCTCGACATCGGCGTGCCCGAAGGGCGCGAGGTGCTGTTGCGCCTCGCGCGCGAGGCCGACGTGTTCCTCACCAACTTCCTGCCGGGCGCGCGAGCGAAGCTGCGCATCGACGTCGACGACATCCGCGCGGTGAATCCGCGCATCGTCTACGTGCGCGGTTCGGGCCAGGGACAACAGGGGCCCGACCGCGATCGGGGCGGCTACGACGCGACGGCGTTCTGGTCGCGCGGCGGTGTCTGCAACGCGCTCACGCCGCCGGACGCCGAGTTGCCGACGATGCAGCGCCCCGCCTTCGGCGACTCGATTGGCGCCATGACGGTGGCGGGCGGTGTCGCCGCCGCGCTCTTGCAGCGCGAGCGAACGGGCGTGGCGCCGGTCGTCGACGTGTCGCTGCTCGGCACGGCGATGTGGGTGATGGCGCCCGACATCGTCGCGAGCAAGCTGCTTTCGACCGGGAAGGGCGGCGGCATCCCGTCCTTCACGCGCGGCGCCGCGCCGAATCCGCTCGCCAACTCCTATCGCACGGCGGACGGTCGCTGGCTGCTGCTGATGATGTTGCAGCCCGACCGTTACTGGGACGGGTTCTGCCGCGCCGTCGAGCGATCCGATCTCGCCGGCGACGAGCGCTACGCCGACGGCGGGAAGCGCTTCGAGAACCGCGAGGCGCTGGTCGCCGAGCTGGACGCGATGTTCGCCAGCCAATCGCTCGCCGTGTGGCGCACGCGGCTCGACCGCCAGGAAGGTCCGTGGGCGCCGATGCAGACCGCGCTCGAACTCCACGACGACCCGCAGGCGATCGCCAATGGCTATACGCGCCCAGTGGACGGCGGCGACAAGGGTGAGTTCGCGCTCGTCGCGAGTCCGGTGCAATTCGACGAAGCGTCGCCCGCGCTGTCGGCATCTCCCGAGATGGGACAGAACACCGAAGAAGTGCTGCTCGAGACGGGTTTTTCGTGGGACGATCTCGCGGGACTCAAGAAGATCGGCGCAATCCTGTAGTCTGCGGCCAATGGTGGACCCGTCGGAGCCGGAACCGCGCGCGGCCGAGTCGCTGCTCTCCGACGAACTGGTCGAGGCTTGGCCGGCCCTCTCGGGCGAGGAGCGACTCGAGGGCTTTCGCCTGCTCACGCCGGTCGAAGCCGAGGACTTGTACCTCGGGCTCGAAGCGCGCGACCAGGTTTCGCTGCTGCTCGCGTTGCCGCCGCGCGAACGCCAGATCTGGATCCGCCAGCTCCCGCCCGACGACGCCGCGGACGTTCTCCAGGAAGCGCCCGAAGAGGAACGCGCGCGGCTGCTCGACCTGATCGACCCCGACACGCGCCGTGAAGTGACGGCGCTGCTCGCCTACGCCGAGGACGAAGCGGGCGGACTGATGAGTCCCCGCTACGCGCGCCTGCGTCCGGATCGGCGAGGTGCGCCCGCGCGACTGGCTGCTCGTGTTCTGGCGCGAGGTGCAGGCGGGCCTTGCGCTCGGCGCGATCCTCGGCCTGATCGGCTTCGCTCGCGTGACGCTGTTCCCGCCCTCCGAGACGGGGACCTCGACGGCACTGATCGCGGCCGTCGTCGCGGTGAGCCTGGTCGGGATCGTGCTCTGGGGCTCATTGATCGGCGCGATGCTGCCGTTCTTGTTGCGCCGTCTGGGCTTCGACCCTGCCAGCGCCTCGGCGCCCTTCGTCGCGACGCTGGTCGATGTGACCGGCCTCGTGATCTACTTCAGCGTCGCGACGCTTTTCCTGCACGGCACGTTGCTGTAGGCCCTCAGCGCGTCGCGCCGCCCAGACATTTGGATTGCGACTGCAATGTAGGTTAGTGTGCGGCCCGCAGGCAGCCACGACCGGGAGCCAGCATGGCCGAGCACTTCGGTGAGTCGCGCAATCTGATCGACGGTCGTCTCGTCGCGTCGAGCAGCGGGGCGACCTTCGAGAACGTGAACCCCGCCACCGAGGCCGTCATCGGTGTCACCGCCGACGGCACCAAGGACGACATGGAGGCGGCGATCGCGGCGGCGCGGCGCGCCTTCGACGACGAGCGCTGGGCGAACGACCCGGCCCTGCGCGCGCGCTGCATCCGCCAGCTCCACGCGGCGCTAGTCGAAGCGCGCGAAGAGCTGCGCAAGGTCGTAGTCGCGGAAGCGGGCTCGCCGGTGCTGCTCAGCTACGGCGTGCAGTGCAACTCGTCGCATCGACGACGTGCTCTACTGGGCCGATCTCGCCGAGCGTTACGCGCTACGAAGCGCCGATGAGCGACATCACCTTCATGGGCCAGCCGCAGCGACGCATCCTGCGCCGCGAGCCGCTGGGCGTCGTCGGCGCGATCACGCCCTGGAACTTCCCGCTCTACCTGAACCTCGCGAAGCTCGGGCCCGCGCTGGCGGCCGGCTGCACGATCGTGCTGAAGCCGGCGCCCGACACGCCGTGGAGCGCCACCGTCGTGGGTCGCCTGATCGCCGAGAAGACCGAGATTCCGGCGGGCGTCGTGAACATCGTGGCGTCGTCCGATCACGCGCTCGGCGAGATGCTCGCCTGCGGACCCGCGCGTCGACCTGGGATCACCTTCACCGGCTCGACGGCGACCGGCCGGCGCGTGATGGAAGTGGCCTCGCGCACCGTGAAGAAGGTGTTCCTCGAACTGGGCGGCAAGTCGGCCAACGTGATCCTCGACGACGCCGACGCGGGCGCCTTCGGGGCGGGCATCCTCACCTGCACCCACGGCGGCCAGGGCTGCGCGATCACCACGCGCATGCTGGTGCCGCGTCGTCGCTACGACGAAGCGCTCGGAATCCTCGAAGCCGCTTTCCGCGGCGCCAAGCTACGGCGATCCCGACGGATCCCAGCGTGCTACAGGGGCCGCAGGTCTCGAAGCGACAACAGCAGCGCGTGCTCGCCTACATCGAGAAAGGCAAAAAGGAAGGCGCGCGCCTCGTCGTCGGCGGCGGCCGACCGGCGCATCTGCCGAAGGGCTTCTACGTCGAGCCGACGCTGTTCGCCGACGTCGACCCGAATGCCACGATCGCGCAAGAAGAGATCTTCGGCCCGGTGCTCTGCGTGATTCCCTACGACGACGACGACGACGCGGTGCGCATCGCCAACAACTCGATCTACGGCCTCTCGGGCGCCGTCGTCTCGAAGAGCGAAGAGCGCGCCCTCGCCGTCGCGCGCCGGATCCGCACCGGGACGCTCGCGATCAACGGCGCGCATGTGGTTCCACGTCGATACGCCGTTCGGTGGCTACAAACAGAGTGGCGTTGGAAGCGAAAATGGCTCGGCAGGTTTCGAGGAATACCTCGAGACGAAGGTGATGGCGCTCCCGAAGCCCGTTCAGAAGTAGTGGTTCCAGAAGAGGCCGGCTTCGAGCCACGACTCGCCGAAGTCGCGCTCCGCGGTGAGGCGCAGCTCCAGCGCGTCGTCGTGCGTGAGCGAGAGGCGCTGATCGAGCCCGAGCGCGATCCGGGTGTGCGGATCGCCGAGCGCGTAGCGGATCGCGCCGGCGTGGAGATGCGCGCGCCAGCGATCGTTCGCGTCGCCGAAGAGCACGCCGGCGCTTGCCGCCGGCGCCGAGCGCCCACGCGGGTTGCAGATGCGACGACACGTCGCCGCGCGCTTCGACGAAGCCGTAGGCGAGAGCGAGCGGGCCGAGCGACGTCGTGAGCCCCGCGCCGCCGCCCGTGTTCCAGAAGTACGCCTCGTGCAGCGCGCCGCGACGCGGGACGAGCTGTGCTCTCGAGCGCCGTCCCGAAGCGCCACGAGATCGGTCGGAACAGCGCGTCGCGCGGGGCGAGCGAGACGATGTCGAGCAGCCGGAACTCGTGGAGGCGGACCGCTCGCTGTGTCGGGGTAGTAGCGGACCGCGAGATCGAGGAAGTCGATCTGGGCGCCGCGCGTGAAGCCGCCCTGCGGATCGAGGAGATCGTGGTAGGCGGGGCGCGCGCGCGCTTCGAGGAACGGGTGGCCGTCGCGCACGCCGCTGCCGAGTCGCAGGCGCGCAGTCGCGTGACCGCGATCCGGCCGCATGCGCGGCACCGGCGGCGGCGGGCCGACTTCCCCCTGCACGCGGCACCCCGCTGCGCGCGACGCAGCAGCGCGCGCGAGCGCGGGCGCTCTTCGTCGACACGGGCCGGCGTCGCGCGATGGCGCAGCAGGTCGTAGGCGACGGCGATCACCGCGGCGCGCGCGCGCATCCGGAAGCGCGGCGACGGCGGCATCGTCCGGTGCGCGCGCGCCGCTCGCGAGTTCGCGCACCAGCCGCAGTTCCTGGGCCGACAGCGCGCGCGCGTCGTGCGCGATCTGCGTCGCGGCGGACGGCGCGCCAGGTCGGGTCGCCGGCGAGCCCGGCTTCCGCGAGCGTCGCGCGCACCGTGTCGGCTGGGATCGCCCAGGCCCGGAAAGCGACTCTGCAAGTCGAGCGCCGGTCGCGCGGCCTGCAGCAGTCCGAGCAGCGCCCACGAGCAGTTCTCGTCGAAGAAGTAGTAGTCGAAGCGGACATCGCGCAGCTCCCAGACGTGCAACAACAGGCGCTCGACTTCGTCGGCGCGCAGCGCGAGCCGGTACTCCCAGATGTCGCGGCTCTCCCAGTCGCCGTACTCCTTCACCTTCTGCGAGTAGGGCCAGAACGAGAAGAAGCCGCCGTAGGCGCCGGCTGATGCCCTTCACCGCGAAGATCGGTCCCGGGTCGTTGCCGATGTCGGCGGCGAAGTTCACCGCCCAGGCGAGCAGATCGCGGCGCTCTTCGTCGGCCGTGGGCGGCGCGGCGTCGATGCGCAGCAGCGTGTGGCCGAACATCGAGGCGGGATTGTTGAGATACGCCTCCGGGAAGATCAGCGAGACGCCGCGCACGGGACCGATCGTGGCGCGCCAGGTGTCGAGTTCGCGGCAGGCTGGCACGGGAACACCTGCGCGCTCGAAGTGCAGCTCGCTCGCGAGCCACGCAAAGCGCGCCGCGTACGCGCACTGCGGATGCTGGCCGACGCGCGCGATCGCGTCGGCCGGCGCGAGAAAGGCCGCGAGCGTGGCGTCGAGTTCGGCTGCGGGGTTGGTCTTGCCGTCGGGCGCCAGGAAGAAGTCGGGTTGGTCGGCGAGGCTGGTGACGCCGCGGCCGAAGCGGTTCGGGCGGTAGTGGAGCAGCGCGCGCCACTGCGCGGTATCGGCGAGCCGGCGTGACCTCGCGGCCGCCTGGAGTGCTGCGAGAGGAACCTCGAGTTCGGTGGCGATTGTCTGGGACGTCGCTGCGAGTGCGCAGGCGAGTGCGAGCGTCGCTGCGAGCGCCGACGGCGCGCGGCACGGTTGCACGGAGTCCGCTGCCCCCCGCTCCTACAGCCCGAAGAGTCGCTTCGCGTTGGTGCCGAGGATTTTCGTCCTTGACGTCGGCGCCGAGGTCGCCGCGCTCGCGCAGAGTCTTTGCGCTGTCGGGGAACGCGCTGTCCCAGTGCGGGTAGTCGCTGGCATAGAGGATGAAGTCGGCGCCCAGCGCGTCGACCACGGCGGGCAGCAGCGTCTCGCCCGCTTCGCACGAGACCCAGACGTTGCCGGCCGCGACGTACTCGCGCGGGTCGCGCCGCCATCCGTTCGGGATCCAGTCGCCGCGCTTCTCCCAGTGTTCGTGCAGGCGGTCGAGGAAGTACGGCACCCACGTGACGCCGGCTTCCAGGAATGCGACGCGCAACTTCGGGTGCCGGTCGAAGACGCCCCCCGAGATCAGCGCCGTCATCGCCGTCATCTGATCGAAGGGGAAGGAGACGCAGTGCACCTGGATGTAGTTGGTGAAGCGATCGACGCCGATCGGCGGCAGGTGCACGCCCGGCGCGCCGTGGATGCCGAGCGGGAGATCGAGATCGGCGGCGGCGGCGTAGAGGCGATCGAAGTCGGGGTGGTCGAGGTTCTTCCAGCGCAGCGCCGGTGGGAGCACCGCGCACACGTGGCCCGATTCCTTCGCCTCGCGCAACACGTCGACCGACGCGTCCACGTCCTGCAGCGGCACCACGGCCGCGGCGAAGAGCCGATCGCCGCCCATCTTGCAGTAGTCGCTGATGAAACGGTTGTAGAGCCGCGCGAAACCGACGGCGAAGGCGGCGTCCTGATAGCCCGGCACGCCGAGCGCGAGGCTCGGGAACAGCACCGTCTGGTCGATGCCCTCGCGATCCGCGTCGGCGACGATGCCGGCGGGCGAGTGCGGATCGTCCGCGTTCTCGCAGAGCCCGTGCTGCGGCGGGCAGCCCGCGCCCGGACCGTTCGACTCGGGATACACGCGTCCTTCGATGGTGAAGAGCGGCGTGCCGTCGGCCGTGCGCGCGAGCTTCACCTTGTCGGGCCAGCGCGACAGCGCCTCGGAGGCCAGGCCGATGCCTTCGATCACATGGGCATCGGCGTCGATCGTGAGCGCCATCGGATCCTCCGCTCCGCACCGTGCCGAAGCGCTGCCACGGTATCACGAGCGACGGCGATCGCGCGCAGGTCGCCGGCTACGCGGGTTCGCTCCCCGGTGCGAAGCAGATGGTCTTCGCTTCCAGATAGGCGCGCAGTCCTTCAGGCCCCAGCTCACGTCCCACGCCCGACGACTTGAAGCCGCCGAAGGGACTGGTCATCGCCATCATGAAGAAGTTGACGTTGTAGGTGCCGGTGCGGACCTGGCGCGCAATCTCGAGGCCGCGCGCGGGATCCGACGTCCACACGGAGCCCGAAAGGCCGTACACGGAGTCGTTGGCGATGCGCAGCGCATCGGCTTCGTTCTCGTACGGGATCGCGGCGAGCACCGGCCCGAAGATCTCTTCCTGCGCGATCGTCATGCGGTTGTCGACGTCGGCAAACAGCGTCGGCTCGACGAACCAGCCGCGCGCGAACTGCTTGGGCCGTCCGCCACCGACGACGCAGCGCGCGCCTTCCGCCTTGCCCTTCGCGATGTAGTCGAGCACGCGTTCGCGCTGGCGATCGGCGACCAACGGGCCGATCTCGGTGGTCATCTCGCTCGGATCGCCGACCTTCAGCTTGCCGATCGCCGCCGCCAGCGCCTCGACGCCCTCGGCGTAGCGCGAGCGCGGCAGCAGCACGCGCGTCTGCGCGACGCAGGCCTGGCCGTTGTTCATCGTGCCCGCGCCGACGATCTGCGGCATCACCGTGTCGAGGTTCGCGTCGTCGCACACGATCGCGGCGGACTTGCCGCCGAGTTCGAGCGTCACGCGGCGCAACCGCTGGCCGCAGGCGGCAGCGATGCGGCGACCCGCGGCGGTGCTGCCGGTGAAGCCGACCTTGTCGACGCCCGGATGCGTCACCAGGTACTCGCCGACCTCGCGGCCGGCGGGCAGGATGCTGACGACGCCCTTCGGCACGCCGGCTTCGTCGAGCGCGTCGGCGAGGATGTAGGCGTCGAGCGGCGTTTCGGGCGCCGGCTTCACCACGATCGTGCAGCCGGCCGCGAGCGCCGGCGCGAGCTTCAACATGATCGTGAAGAGCGGCACGTTCCACGGCACGATCGCCGCGGCGACGCCGACCGGTTCCTGCCGCACCAGCGCGGAGCCGATGAAGGCCGGGCGGCTCTCCTCGAACGCGAAGGTGCGCGCGAGCTTCGCATAGAAGTCGAGCACCATGTTCGTCGCGAAGACCTGGCCCGCGTGCGAGAAGCTGATCGGGCAGCCCATCTCGGCCGTGATCGTCGAGGCGATGTCGGCCGCGCGCTTCTGCAGTGCGGCGAGCAGGCCGTCGAGCACGTCGGCGCGTTCGGAGGGCGCGCTGCGCGGCCACGGACCGGCGTCGAAAGCCTCGCGTGCGATCGCGACGGCGCGATCCACGTCGGCCTCCCGCGCTTCCGGGACGCGACCGATCCGCTCTTCGGTGAACGGCGAGCAGACGTCGATGCCCGCACTGCTCGAAGGCTTCTCGTGATTTCCGCCGATGTACAACGTGTCCCGAACGATCATCGCCAACCTCCAAAGTCACTCGAAGCCGTACGTCACTCGAAGCCGTGTTTGGTTCGGCCGCGTCCACGGCCGAACGGGATCATGAGTGGAACTCGCGAACCTTGCAACCCACTTGACCCGTGTTTGGCTCGTCGCCGTCCGGCGGCGAGCGGGATCATGAGTTGGGGCAGCGGACGCCGGTGCCGTCGATTCCGCAGTAGCCGCCCGGATTCTTCTCGAGGTATTGCTGGTGATAATCCTCGGCGTAGTAGAAGCGCAGTGCGCCGTCGGGCGCCTGACGCTCCGGAGCATCGGGACGGATCTCGCGGATCTCGGTGGTGATCGCGGCGAAGCCCGCGCGCTCGAGTTCCTTCTGGAACGCCTCGCATGACGCGCGCGCCGCTTGCAGTTGCACGGGCGAGGTGGCGTAGATCGCGGAGCGGTACTGCGTGCCGAGGTCGTTGCCCTGCCGCATGCCCTGGGTCGGGTCGTGGTTCTCCCAGAAGATGCGCAGCAGCGCCGCATAACTCGTCTTCGCGGGATCGAAGACGACGCGCACGACCTCGGTGTGGCCGGTCATGCCGCTGCACACCTCGCGGTAGTTCGGGTTCGGCGTCGAACCGCCCGCGTAGCCGACCGCCGTCGCGTACACGCCCGGCGTCTGCCAGAAGATGCGCTCGGCGCCCCAGAAGCAGCCCATCGCGAAGACGGCCTCTTCGAAGCCGGTCGGCCAGGGCGGCGCGAGCGGTGTCCCGAGCACGACGTGTTCGCGCGCAACGGGCACGCGTTCGGTGCGACCCGGGAGCGTCGCGTCGGGTCGCGGAACCCGGGGCCCGTCTCCAGAGATCGCCATCTGCGGTGCTCCTCTCGCGCCCAGCGTAGCCGGGGCACACTCATGATGTCGCCGCTCGCCGTTGGCTCGCTACGCGGGAGCAGAGCATGATGTCGCCGCTCGCCGTTGGCTCGCTACGCGGGAGCAGCAGGGATTGGGCTAGTTTGACGGCTCGTCAGTTCGGGGGAACGCGATGGGCATCGACGATCTCATCCTGGTGAGCGTGGACGATCACGTGGTCGAGCCGCCCGACCTTTTCGAGCAGGCGCTTCCGGTCCATTACAAGGCGCGTGCGCCGCGGGTGATCCAGAACAACAAGGGCGACGACATCTGGACTTTCGAGGGCCGCATGCTCCCGAACATCGGACTCAACGCCGTTGCCGGTCGTGTGCCAGCAGAATACGGCATGGAGCCGACGTCGTACCGCCAGATGCGCAAGGGCTGCTACGACGTCCACGCGCGCATCGACGACATGAACGTGAACGGCGTCCTCGGCTCGATGTGCTTCTCCTCGTTCCCAGGACTTTGCGGACGGCTCTGGTGCATGGCGCGGGACAAGGACCTCGCCGCTGCGGTGTCCCAGGCGTACAACGACTGGCACGTCGAGGAGTGGTGCGCCGCCTACCCGGGTCGCTTTCTGCCGCTCGGCATGATCCCGATGTGGGATCCGCAGCTCGCCGCCGCCGAGGTGCGACGCCTGGCGCGCAAGGGCTGCTACGCGATCTCGCTCTCCGAGAACCCGATCAGCCTGAAGCTGCCGAGTTATCACGATGACGCGTACTGGGATCCGATCTGGAAGGCGTGCGTCGACGAGGGCGTCGCGGTCTGCATCCACATCGGCACCGGCACCGGCATCCCGACGCCGTCGATGGACACGCCGATCGACGCGTCGATCCTCGCGACGCCGATGACGATTGCAACCTGCGCGGCGGATCTGCTGTTCTCGCAGGCGCTCAGGCGCTGGCCGACGCTCACCTTCGTGCTCTCCGAGGGCGGCACTGGTTGGGTGCCGTATTTCCTCGATCGCGCCGACTACGTCTACGAGCACCACCACCAGTGGACCGGCCAGGAGTTCGGCGCGGTGAAACCGAGTGAGGTGTTCCGTCGCCAGATCGTCTCATGTTTCTTCGAAGATCCCGTCGGCGTCGAGCTGCGACACAAGGTCGGGATCGACATGATCGCCTGGGAGTGCGACTACCCGCACTCCGATTCCACCTGGCCGCGAGCGCCCGAACGGCTGTGGCCGGTGCTCGCGGATCTGCCCCGGGAGGACGTCGACAAGATGACCCACGCGAACGCGATGCGGATCTTCCGCTACGACCCGTTCGCGACGATCCCGCGCGCGCAATGCAGCGTCGGCGCGCTGCGCGCCCAGGCGAAGCACGTCGATCTGACACCGATTCGTGGCGTCGGCGGCCGGCCACCGGGCCTCGGCGCCGGCGAAGTCGTACGCATGGGACAGATCGCGAAGCAACTCGCGGGCGCGCTCGACGGCTGACGCCTGGCAGCTTGCTGGTCGAGCCTGCCCCGGGACGGGTCGTTGCTGCGAGGCGCGCGGGCGGTGGACTCGTCCGAAACGTCCTCGGCGGTCGAACATTTGCAGCTTCGCGGCGAGCACTGGTAACCGCCTGCGGATTGTTTCGGCCGAGTCCCCCGCCCGCGCTTGGCTTTCCGTCTCTCTTTCATGAACGGAGGTCCCGAAACAGATGGCAAGTAGCGGGGGCGGGGCGTTCGGCCAGAACCCGCGAAGCCCTCCGGTCATCAGGCCGGCAGGCGGCCTCGATGCTTCAACGCGAAGCTGCGACGCGCGTCCGCCGAGGACGTTCTGGACGAACGGCACGCCCCCGCGCCGCACGCATTGGATTCCGAGCGACGGGGTGGATCTTGGTGAGGCCCCTACTCCTCGAGCGAGGCGTGCTCGAGGGAGAGTCCGCGCGTCTCGGGGACGACGGCCAGGAAGATTGCGAGCGCGGGCAGCAGCGTTGCGACCGACAGCACCGCGATCGCGTTGCCGAGGCTGCCGAGCGGTGCTGCGAGGACGCTCAAGCCGAACATCGCGAAGACGCCGGCGGCCGCGTTCATCAGTCGCGCGGCGCCGAGATAGGTGGCGCGCAGCGTCGTCGGGAAGAGTTCCGCGTCGATGCAGCGATCCGCGACCGAGAATATCGCCGTCGTGATCTGGTTCGCGGCCATCAACGCGACGAGCATCGGCAGCGGCGAGAGCGCAGCGCTGCTGGGCGGCACGTAGTAGAACGCGACGCCGCTCACGACGGAGAGCGTCACGCCGACCACCGACGTCGGTCGGCGTCCCCAGCGATTGGTGAGGCGCGCGCCGAGCGGGTTGCCGACGATGCCGATGCTGCCGCCGAGGAAATAGACGAGGCTCGCCGTTGCGGGCGAGAGTCCGAGCGTCTTCACCATGTGGTAGTAGGGCCAGGTGGAGGTCGCCGCGAGCGCGACGGGTTTCAGCAGGGCGACGGCGAGCAGGCCGATCGCGCGGCGCCGGTAGGCGCCGCGGAACAGGTCGCCCGCGCGCGTGGCGGCGACGCGGCCGCGGTCGCGCGCGGTCGTGAAGCGCTCGGTCTCGGCGAGTCGCGCGCGCACGAACGGAATCGCGAGCACCGGGATCGCGGCGAGACCCCAGAACGCGCGCCAGCCGCCCGGCAGCAGGGGAACCAGCGCCCCGACGGTCAGCGCGAGTGCGCCGCCCAGCGACGCGTAGACGCCGAACCAGGCCTGGCCCGATGCGCGACCGGCTTCGGGACTGCGTTCCGCCACTGCCACCGCGAGCGCCGTGATGAGGGTTCCGAGCAGCGCGTTGACGCCGATCTGCGGCAGCACGTAGAGGGGAACGCCGGTTGCGAGTGCCGACAGCAACGCGAGCGGTGGGATGCCCGCGAACGCAAAGAGGAGCACGCGCCGCCGGCCGTAGCGATCGGCGAGGCGCGTGAGCGCTGCGGTGCCGAACGCCCCGAGCGCGATCCAGCCTGCGATCGCCGTGATGGCCGCGTCGTCGAGTCCGAACTCGGCGGCGAGGAACGGCGCCGCGAGCCCGCCCAGTGCCTGGACGTAGAAGCCGTAGACGATGAGTGCGAAGAGCAGGCGCACGCGCGGTTCAGCGCGCCGCGCGGTCGCGCAGATTGACTAGAACGGAGGGTGCGTCCGGGTTCGCTGCCGTCATGTGCGCGGCAGCTTATCCGGACGCGCCGTTCGGGGGTAGCGCAGCGGCGTGGTAGGCTCGCGAAGCCGCGAGGCTCCGAACGGCGGCATGCGTGCACGACCACCACATCCATCTCTTCGCAACGGCCGCGGCGCTCCAGTCCGCGCGATGCGGCCCGGACGACGCGCGCGACCCGGCCGGCCTCGCGCGCGCGCTGCGCGAGCACGCCCCCGACGCGCGCGGCTGGGTGCGCGGCGTCGGCTATCACGAGTCGGTGGCGGGCCAACTCGATCGCAGCGAGCTCGACGCGATGCTCGCCGATCGCCCGGTGCGCGTCCAGCATCGCACCGGCCAGTTGTGGGTGCTGAACTCGCGCGCGATCGGGCAGCTCGACATCGATCGCGACGCGCGCACACCGGCCGGCGTCGAGCGCGACCGGGCCGGGCGTCCCACCGGCCGCTTCTATCGCTGCGACGGTTGGCTGCGCGAGCGCATCGGCGTCGGCGCCCCGCCGGATCTCACGGAGGTATCGCGTCGACTCACGGCGCTCGGCATCACCGGCGTCACCGACGCGACGCCAGCGAACGGCCCCGCCGAGGTCGCCGCGTTCGCCGCGGCGCGCGCGCGCGGCGAGCTGTCGCAGCGCGTGATCGTGATGGGAACGCTCGCGCTGTCCGGCGTCGAAGCGCCGCCGGGCATCGAGATCGGGCCGGTGAAGATCCATCTCGCCGAGGCGGATCTTCCCGATCTCGGCGACGTCGTCGCGACGATCCGCGCCGCGCATGCGCGCGGGCGGAATGCGGCGATCCATGCGGTGACGCGCGTCGAGCTGGTGTTCGCGTTGGCGGCCTATGAGGGAGCGGGCGTTCGGGCCGGGGATCGGCTCGAGCACGTCCACGTCGCGCCGCCGGAGTGCGTCGCGGCAATCGCGCGGATGGGGCTCACGGTCGGTATGAACGAGGCCCTGGTGCGGTCCCGGTGCGAGGAGTGGCGTCGCGACCTCGATCCCGAAGATCGGGCCGTCATCGGACGACCGGACACCTTTGCAAGCGCCGGCATCACATTGCTCTCCGGAAGCGACTCGCCCTACGGTCCGCTCTGCGCTCCAGCGGTGCTCGGGTCGCATGGGTGTTAGGAGCGCGTCGGCGAGCGCGATCCTGCCGGGGCAGCAACACGCGAGCAGAGCAATCGCTGTATCTTCCCGCCCGCTCGCGCCCTTGCACCGGAGTGCCATTGTCCGATCGACGCGTGTCGACCACGCAAATGCTCGCCTACGGCGTGCCGATCTTCGGCGTCTCGTATCTCGCTCTTCTTCCTCCAGTTCTACTTCCTCAAGTTCGCCACCGACGTGCTGCTGCTCTCGCCCGCGATCGTGGGCGTGCTGTTCGCGCTCGCGAAACTCTGGGACGGCGTGAACGGGCCGCTGATCGGAAGCCTCAGCGACCGCTCGCGCTCGCGCTTCGGCCGGCGCCGGCCGTTCCTGTTCGCGTCGCTGCCCTTCCTCGTGGTGGGCTTCGTGATGCTGTGGACGATTCCGCGCGCTCTCGAAGGCAACGCGCTGATCGCCTGGATCGGCGTCGCGCTCTTCATCTTCTACACGGCCTTCGATCTCTACACGCTGCCGCATGCCGCACTCGGCGCGGAGCTGTCGCGCGATCCGCACCAGCGGACGCGGCTGTTCGCGGTGCGCCAGATGAGCTTCACGGTGGGCATGCTGCTCGCGTTCGGCGCGATCCAGGTGGCGATGAACGCGGAAGATCCGCGCAGCATGGCAGCGGCAGCTCGCGATTCCCGCGGCGCTCGTCGGCGCGCTCGTCCTCGCGATCCCGCCGCTCGTGTTGCGCGAGCCGCCGGTGGAGGGAACGCGCGGCGGTCGCGGCCTGCTGCCGGCGCTGCGCGACGTCGTGTCCACGCGGCCGGCGCGGCTGCTGCTCTTCGTCTTCTTCGTCGAGAGCGCGGGCGTCGGCGCGGTGGGCACGATGGCGCCCTACATCGCGCGAGTACCTGCTCGAGCGTCCCGACGTCGTCGGCCTGCTGCCGGCGTCGTACGTGATCTCGGCGGTCGTCTCGATTCCGATCTGGGTGCGCATCTCGCGTAGCTTCGGCAAGCGCGACACCTGGCTCGGCGTCGATGGTGCTTGCCGCGGGCGCCTTCGGCGGGATGTGGTTCGTCGGCGCCAGCGACGTCGCGCTGGTGACGTCGCTGTTGGTCGTCGCCGGCTGCGCGATGGGCTGCGGTGGCGTGCTCTCGGCCTCGATCCTCGCCGACGTGATCGACCTCGACGAGCGCCGCACCGGCGAGCGCAAGGAAGGCGTCTACTCGGCCGCGATGACGCTGGTGCTGAAGGTCGGGACGTCGCTGGCCACCGCCGCGAGCGGCGTGGTGATGACCGCGACGGCTTCGTCCCGAACGTCGCGCAGTCCGAGGCGAGTCTCTTCGGCATCCGGCTGCTCTTCGCCGGGTTGCCGTTCCTCGGCTTCGTCGTCGGCGCGATCTTGTTCCGGGGCTTCTCGCTCGACGACGACGACGGCACGCCGTCCCCGGCGGCGCTCACAGTCCCATCATCTCCGTGACGTGCGGATCGCGGCCGGCGGTGAAGCCGCCGTCCACGGCGATCGCCTGTCCCGACACGAACGACGCGTCGCGCTGGCGAGGAAGCACGCCACCGCGCGATCTCCTCGGGCCGACCGAAGCGGCGCAGCTTGTGCTCGTGGCGGATCTCGTCGCGGATGCCGCCATCGCCGGCGCGCCGAGCACGCTCTCAGCATCGGCGTCTCGATGAAGCCGGGGCAGATCGCGTTGGCGCGGATGCCGCTGCGCCCGTAGTCGATCGCGAGGTTCTTGGTGAGCAGCACGACGCCGCCCTTCGAGCGTTGTAGGCGCTGCCGCCCGCGGTGCCCTCGAGCCCTCGATGCTGGCGAGTTCACGATCGCGCCGCGCTCGCCGTCAGCGCTGCTTCAGCATCTGCGCGTGCTTGCAGACCAGGAACGTGCCCTTGAGGTTGACGTCGAGACGCGGTCCCAGGCGTGGCGTCGAGCAGGTGCACGGGCCGCCGCCGCGACGCCGGCCGCGTTCACCACGCGTCGAGGCGGCCGTGCTCGCGCGCGACGCGCACGAGCTCGCGACCGCGGCCTCGTCGCGCACGTCGAGCTCGCGACGCGCTGCGTCCTGCACGTCGGCGCCGACGACGTGCGCCCTCGGCCGCGAAGCGCTCCATGCACGCGAGCCGATGCCCGACGCGGCCCCGTCACGAGCGCGATCTTGCCCCAGCGGCCCACGTGCACCTCCGCCGGCGAGGTAGACTGCCGCGCCGCACGCAGGAAGGGAAGCCGGTCGATGAAGTTCGCGCTCTTCTACGAGATCCCGGTGGCGCGCCCGTGGGACGCGGGCAGCGAGCACCGCGCCTACAAGGACACGCTCGAGCAGGCGGTGTTCGCCGAGCGCTGCGGCTGGGACGCATTCTGGACCGTCGAGCACCACTTCCTCGAGGAGTACTCGCACTGTTCGAATCCGGAAGTGCTGTACGGCGCGATCGCGGCGCGCACCTCGCGCATGCGGCTCGGCTATGGCGTGCGGCTGATGCCGAAGCCGTACAACCATCCGGTGCGCACGGCCGAGTCGGTCGCGGTGCTCGACCTGCTCTCCGACGGCCGCGTCGACTTCGGCACCGGCCGCTCCTCGACGCGTCCCGGAACTCGAGGGCTTCGGCATCGACCCGACCGAGACGCGCGGCGATGTGGCAGGAGGCGATCCAGCACGTGGTCGGCTGCTGGACGAACGACGAGTACGCCTTCGCGGGCAAGCACTGGCAGATGCCGAAGCGCCGCGTGCTGCCCAAGCCGCTGCAGAACCCGCACCCGCCGATCTGGGGCGCGACCTCCTCCGAGGACGGGCATCGGCAGATCGGCGCAGCTCGGGCTCGGGCTCTGTTCGTTCGCGGTCGGCGTGCCGCCCGAAGAGGTGAAGAAGAAGATCGACATCTACCGCGCCGGCGATCGCGCGCTGCGAGGCGCCGCTCGGCAAGTGGGTGCACGACCAGGCGGCCACCTTCACGATGACGCTGTGCGCGCCGACGCGCGAAGAAGCCTGGGAGGTCGGGCGCGAGTCCTTCGAGTGGTACCCGAAGGCGGGCGCGCGCCTGATCGGGTCGCTCGCGGGCTGGATGGCGGAGACGAAGACCGATCTCGGCAACTACGCCTACGCCGCCGATCTCGCGAAGGTCGACAAGAGCGGCGCGCTCGATCTGCTGACGCTCGAGTACCTCACCAGCTCGGGCGCCTGCGCGCTCGGCACACCGGAAGAGTGTCTCGCAGCCTGCCGCCGCTACGAAGCCGCGGGCGTCGACCTGCTGCTGTGTCTGGTGAACCCGTACAAGATCCCCCACGACAAGGTGATGCAGACGATCGAGCTGATGGGCGCGCACGTGATCCCGAAGTTCCGCTGAGCACCAACTCAGGATTCCGCGCCACGGCCGAAGACGGCCGCGCGCCAACACGGGTCAGGGGGCTCGGAGTCACGGAGTCGGAGAGGGGCGTTCCGGATCGGCGCGGCGCGCGAAGTCGGAGACCAGCGCGAAGGTCACCGAGAGCAGCACCGGGCCGATGAAGAGCCCGAGCATCCCGAACGAGATCAGTCCGCCGAGTACGCCGAAGAGAACCAGCAGGAAGGGGACGTTCGCCGGGCCGCCGCTGATCAGAATCGGGCGCAGCACGTTGTCGATCGTGCTGACGAGACCCATGCCCCAGATCGCCATGCCGGCTGCCGCGGCCAGGTGATCGTTCGCGAGCAGCCACAACGTCGCGCCGCCCCAGACCAGCACGGGGCCCATCGGGATGAACGAGCCCACGCTGGTGAGCGCGCCGAGCGCCACCGGCGACGGCACGCCAAACAGCCAGAAGCCGATACCGGCGACCGCGCCCTGGACGATCGCCGTGCCGAGCAGCCCGAACACCACGGCGCGCACCACGCCGCCGACGTACGGCAGCAGCTCGTCGCGCGCCTGCGGGAAGATCACGCGGACCAGGCGCGCCGCCTGCTCGATCAGGTTCTCGCCGTCGAGGTAGAAGAAGAAGAGCGTCGTCATCGTGATGGCGAACTTGAAGGCGTTGCCGGCGAGGCTGCCCGCGACCGCGACGAGCTGGCCGGAGACGTCCGCCGCATAGCTCGTCGCGTACTTCGCGATCTCGGTGGGTTCGACGATCGACCACCCCGAGCGCAACCGCTCGAGACGCGTCGCGAGCCAGGACCGCTCGGTGATCCAGCTCGGGAAGGGCGCGCCGGCGTTCACCCACTCGCGCGCCGCGCCGATGCCGTTCGACGCTTCGGTCGCGAGCGCGACCAGGATCCACGCCACCGGCACTCCGATCAGCAGCGCGACGGCGAGCGTGAAGAGCGCCGCCGAAAGCCGCGGGCGCCGGGTGTGTCGCCGCACGCCGCGATACAGCGGCCAGGTGAGGTAGCCGAGGATCCCCGCCCACACGATCGGCACGAGGAACGGCCGCATCACGAAGAGTGACGCGCCGAGCAGCACCAGCGCGCCGCCCACGCGCGCCACCACCGAGCCGGCGCGTCGGTCCGGCAGCTCGGGGCGGTCGTTGCTCATCGAGGGAGACTCACGCCTTCGAATACAACTCGGCGCCGCGCGCGCGGAAGCTGTCGCTCATCTCCGCCATGCCATGTTCGCGCGCCGCTTCGGGCTCGACGCCGTGATCGCGCGCGTAGTCGCGGATCTGCTGAGTGATCTCCATCGAGCAGAACTTCGGTCCGCACATCGAGCAGAAGTGGGCGACTTTGTGCGCGTCGGCGGGCAGCGTCGCATCGTGGAGCCGGCGCGCCGTATCGGGATCGAGCGACAGGTTGAACTGGTCGTCCCAGCGGAACTCGAAGCGCGCCTTCGAAACCGCATTGTCGCGCAGTTGCGCGCCCGGGTGGCCCTTGGCGAGATCGGCGGCGTGCGCGGCGATCTTGTAGGACACGACTCCCGTCTTCACGTCCTCGCGATCGGGCAGGCCGAGGTGTTCGCGCGGCGTCACGTAGCAGAGCATCGCGGTGCCGTACCAGCCGATCATCGCGGCGCCGATCGCGCTGGTGATGTGGTCGTAGCCGGGCGCGATGTCGGTGGTGAGCGGGCCGAGCGTGTAGAAGGGCGCCTCGCCGCACCACTCGAGTTGCTTGTCCATGTTCTCCTTGATCTTGTGCATCGGCACGTGGCCGGGTCCTTCGTTCATCACCTGCACGTCGAAGTCCCAGGCGCGGCGCGTGAGTTCGCCCTGCGTCTTCAACTCGCCGAACTGCGCGGCGTCGTTGGCGTCCTCGATCGAGCCGGGACGCAGCCCGTCGCCGATCGAGAAGGCGATGTCGTAGGCGGCCATGATCTCGCAGATCTCGTCCCAGTGGACGTAGAGGAAGTTCTCCTGGTGATGCGCGAGGCACCACTTCGCCAGGATCGAGCCGCCGCGCGACACGATGCCGGTGCGGCGCCGCGCGGTGAGCGGCACGTAGCGCAGCAGCACGCCCGCGTGGATCGTGAAGTAGTCGACGCCCTGCTCGGCCTGCTCGACGAGCGTGTCGCGGAAGAGCTCCCAGGTGAGTTCTTCGGGACGCCCGCCGACTTTTTCGAGCGCCTGGTAGATCGGCACCGTGCCGATCGGAACCGGGCTGTTGCGCAGGATCCACTCGCGCGTCTCGTGGATGTGCTTGCCGGTGGAGAGATCCATCACGGTGTCGGCGCCCCAACGCGTCGCCCACACCAGCTTCTCGACTTCCTCCTCGATCGAACTCGTGACGGCGCTGTTGCCGATGTTGGCGTTGATCTTGACCAGGAAGTTGCGGCCGATCGCCATCGGTTCGAGCTCGGGATGATTGACGTTGGCCGGCAGGATCGCGCGCCCGCGCGCCACCTCGTCGCGCACGAACTCCGGGCGTGATCGCGCAGAGCCCTCCGGTCATCAGGCCGGGGATCGCCGCGCCAAAGGACTCGCCGGGATGCTGCGCCGCGAGTTCGCGTAGCGCCTCGGCGCGCTGGCTCTCGCGGATCGCGACGAATTCCATTTCGGGCGTGATCTCGCCACGTCGCGCGTAGTGCATCTGGGTGACGCGGCGACCCGCCGAGGCGCGCAGCACCGGCCGCGTGCGCTCGAAACGCAGGCCGTCGAGATGCGCGTCGTCTTCGCGCGCGCGCACGAACGGCGACGAAGGCCCGTCGGCCGCGTCGACGTCGCCGCGCGCGCGGATCCAGGCTTCGCGCAGCGGCGCGAGCCCGCGGCGCAGATCGATCGTGATGGTCGGATCGGTGAACGGCCCCGAGGTGTCGTAGAGCACGACCGGCGGGTTCTCGTCGAGGATCGTCTCGCCGCCCGGACCGCTGCGGCGCGTCGGCGATTGGCGCACTTCACGCATCGGCACGCGCACGCCGGGCAGCGAACCCTCGAGGTAGACCTTGCGCGAACCCGGCAGCGGATCGCGCGTCACGCGGTTTTCGAGATGGAGCGGAGAGGTGGTGACCATGCGTCGCTTCCCTACGCCGGTTCCGTCGGGCCCGGTTCGCCCGGGGACTTGGCCGGATCAGGTTCCGGGGCTTCGCAACGCACCGGAGCCCCTCGGTCCGGAAGTCGCGTCTCAGGCCGTGCTTGCAGCCACACCCAGCGAACGAGCCCAAGCTAGCAGGTTGCGTTCGCAGGGCATTCAGTGTTTGCGCCCCGAGACCGCCCACAGTGAGAGCAGCATCTTGTAGACGTAGTAGAGCGGCTTCCAGCCCGAGTGCAGTGTGGACTCGCGCACGCCGGCTGCCATCTGCACGGGGACCTCGCGAATCCGCAGTCCGTCGCGCGCGGCGACCAGGCGCACGTCGACGTCCGGGTAGTCGGTGGGGAACCAGTCGCGGGCGTAGAGCGTGAGCGCGCGCCGGCTGAGCGCCTGGAAGCCCGACGTCGGATCGGTGAGGTCGAGGCCGGCGAGGCGTCCGAGCGCGCGAATCAGCTGGCGTCCGGTGGAACGCAGCGCCCCCATCTCGTAGCCGGACGGCGCCAGGAAGCGCGAGCCGATCGCAATGTCGCAGTCGCCGCTCGCGAGCAGCGCGACGAGCGCGGGCACCTCCGCCGGCAGGTGCTGGCCGTCGGCGTCCATCTGCACCACCCACGGCGCGCCGCATTCGAGCGCCCACTTGAAGCCGGTCTGGAGCGCCGCGCCGTAGCCGAGGTTGTACGGGTGGCGCAGCACCCGCGCGCCGGCGCGCGCCGCGACCTCCGCGGTGCGATCGCGCGAGCCGTCGTCGATCACGACGAGGTCGTGATCGGGCAGCGTGCGCCGCAGCTCGGCGAGCACGGCCGGCAGCCGCATTTCCTCGTTGAAGGCGGGAATGACGATGCAGGGGCGCGCGCTCACCGGTTCTTTTCCCAGGCGATCGTGAGGTAGCGGTTCGCGAAGCCGTGACGCAGCGTGGTGGCGACGCGTCGCAGCAGCGCGTCAGGATGCGAGAGGTAGTAGCCCGGCAGGTTCGCGCGCAGCTTCTCGCGCGTGAAGCGGCGACCGCGCCACGCCGTGCCGAGCGCGAGGCGCTGCACCTGCTGCAGTCGCTCGACCTCGCGCAGGCCGTGGCGTGCGCCAAACGCCGCGAACGACGCCTCGCTGAAATCGTGGAGATGGTGCGGGTTGAGGTCGACGGAAGGCGTCGTCGGCACCGACGCGACGAGGCGTCCTCCCGGCCGCAATAGCGCGGCGAGCTTCGCGAAGAGCGCGGCTGGATCGGGGACGTGCTCGATCGTCTCGAGGCTCACGATGGTGTCGAAGCCCTCGGCGTCCTCGAAGTGCAGCGCGTCGCTGGCGACGAAGCGGACGCGCGGGCCGCCGTAGTGCGCCGTCGCGTAGGCGACCGCGTCGGGCGCGAGGTCGACGCCCAGCGCCGGCCCGAGCGCCGGGTTGCTCGCGAGCAGATGCTGCGTGCCGTAGCCGACGCCGCAGGCCAGATCGAGCAGTCTTCCCGGCCGCGCGACGCGCGCCGCGAACGCGTAACGCGCGAGGTGCAGCGAAAGCGTCTCGCGCGCCGCCGGATCGTCGGGGTCGATCGCCTGCGGGACCAGGCGCTCCAGGCTGTCGGGGTCGAGCGGCATGGCGGGGGAGCCTATCGGCTGGACGGTGGGGTGTGCCACGAGCTCATCCCCACGCGCGCCCGATGCGCGTACAGCTCGCCGTCGCGGCTCGCGCGCGCCGGCTGTCAACTCGAAACTCCCTCCGCTAGGTTGGCCCGCGCACCCAGATCGCGATGCAGGGAGACGCCATGAACAGCTTTGGAGCTCGTCGTACGCTGCGCGCGGGCGGCCGCGACTACGAGATCTTCGCACTCGGCGCGCTCGAAGCGCGCGGCCTCCCGGTGGGTCGCCTGCCGCTCGCGCTGCGCATCCTGCTCGAGAACCTGTTGCGCAACGAGGACGGGCGCAACGTCACGCCCGAGTCGATCGAGGCGCTGGCGCGCTGGGACGCGAACGCCGAGCCCGAGCGCGAGATCACCTTCCTGCCGGCCCGTGTCGTGCTCCAGGATTTCACCGGCGTCCCGTGCGTGGTGGACCTCGCCGCGATGCGCGACGCGATGACCGCGATGGGCGGCGACCCGAACAAGATCAATCCGCTGCAACCGGTCGAGCTGGTGATCGACCACTCGGTGCAGGTGGACGCCTTCGGAACGCCCGACGCGTTCCGCGCCAACGTCGCGCGCGAGTTCGAGCGCAACCGCGAGCGCTACGTGTTCCTGCGTTGGGGACAATCGGCGCTCGCCAACTTCAAGGTCGTCCCGCCCGGCACCGGCATCGTGCACCAGGTGAACCTCGAGTATCTGGCGCGCGTGGTGATGGCAGGGGAGGGGCCGGCCGCCAAGAATGGCGTGCAAACACATGGTTCCGGAGGGCTGGCGCAGGCCTACTTCGACACGGTCGTCGGCACCGACTCGCACACGACGATGATCAACGGCCTCGGCGTGCTCGGCTGGGGCGTCGGCGGCATCGAGGCAGAGGCGGCGATGCTCGGCCAGCCGATCGCGATGCTGGTGCCGCGCGTGGTCGGCGTGAAGCTCGGCGGGTCGCTGCGCGAGGGTGTGACCGCAACGGACCTGGTGCTGCGCGTCACCCAGTTGCTGCGCAAGCACGGCGTCGTCGGCAAGTTCGTCGAGTTCTTCGGGCCGGGGATGGCGGCGCTCGCGCTCGCCGACCGCGCGACGATCTCGAACATGTGTCCTGAGTACGGCGCCACCTGCGCGATGTTCCCGGTTGACGCCGAGACGCTGCGCTACCTGCGCCTCTCGGGCCGCAGCGACGCCCAGGTGGAGCTGGTCGAGGCGTACATGCGCGCGCAGGGCGTCTTCCACGACGCGTCCACTCCCGCAGCCAGCTACTCGGAGCGCCTCGAGATCGACCTCGCGAGCATCGAGCCGAGCATCGCCGGGCCGAGCCGGCCGCAGGATCGCGTTGCGCTCGCGGACGCGAAGGCGTCGTTCGCGCGGGCGTTGCCCGAGCTGTCGAAGGGCGTGGCTGCGAATGCCGCCGTCGAGATCGACGTCGACGGCGCGCGCGCGACGCTGCGCCACGGCTCCGTCGTGATCGCCGCGATCACCAGCTGCACCAACACCTCGAATCCGAGCGTGATGCTCGCCGCCGGCCTGCTCGCGAAGAAGGCCGTGCTGCGCGGGCTCGAAACGCCGCCGTGGGTGAAGACGTCGCTCGCGCCCGGATCGCAGGTCGTGACGGCGTACCTGAAGGAAGCCGGCGTGCTCACGTATCTCGAGCAGCTCGGCTTCGACCTGGTCGGCTACGGCTGCACCACCTGCATCGGGAACTCCGGGCCGCTGCCCGACGCGGTCCAGGACGCGATCGACCGCGGCAAGCTGGTGGTGTGCTCGGTGCTCTCGGGCAACCGCAACTTCGAGGCGCGCGTGCACGCCTCGGTGCGCGCCAACTACCTGATGTCGCCGCCGTTGGTGGTCGCATACGCACTCGCGGGTCGGATGGACATCGATCTCGCGACCGAACCGCTCGGCGCCGCGAGCGACGGTACGCCGGTGTTCCTGCGCGACATCTGGCCGACCACGCGGGAGATCGCGGACACGGTCGCGGATCGAGCGTCGGCGCGGGCCTGTTCCGCAAGACCTACGCCGACGTCTTCCGCGGCGGCGAACTGTGGCGCGAGCTGCCGGTTCCGCCCGGCGAGCGCTTCGCCTGGGAACCCGCTTCGACCTACGTGCGCAAGCCGCCGTACTTCGACGGCATGCCGCGCGAGGCGCCGGCGCAGGTCGAGGAGATCCGACGGCGCGCGCGTGCTCGCCTGGCTCGGCGACAGCGTCACCACCGATCACATCTCGCCGGCCGGCAGCATCGGCAAGGAGACCGCGGCGGAGTCGTATCTGCTCCAGCAGGGTGTCACCAAGCGCGACTTCAACTCGTACGGATCGCGGCGCGGCAACCACGAGGTGATGGTGCGCGGCACCTTCGCGAACGTGCGGCTGCGCAACCAGCTCGCGCCCGGCACCGAGGGCGGCGTCACCGTGCACATCCCGAGCGGCGAGCCGCTGTCGATCTTCGACGCGTCGGTGCGGTACCGCGCCGAAGGCGTGCCGCTGATGATCCTCGCCGGCAAGGAATACGGCTCGGGTTCGAGTCGCGACTGGGCCGCCAAGGGCCCCGCGCTGCTCGGCGTGCGCGCCGTGATCGCGGAGAGCTACGAGCGCATCCACCGCTCGAACCTGGTCGGGATGGGCGTGCTGCCGCTGCAATTCGAGGCGGGTGCGAGCGCCGCGTCGCTCGGCCTCAGCGGGCGCGAGCGCTTCGACATCCGCGGGCTACGCGACGCGGTGGCGAGCGGCTTCGCGAGCGGGCGCGACCTCACCGTGTGCGCCACGGCAGACGACGGCAAGACCACCGAGTTCCGCGTGCGCGTGCGGATCGATACGCCGACGGAGATCGAGTACTACCGCCACGGCGGAATCCTGCTCTACGTGCTGCGCTCGCTGCTGGGCTGAGGAGCGCGATCTCGAGTTCGGAGCTCGATGGCAAATCGCAGTTCGTTCACGCGTTCTCGAACCAACCGCAGTCGGCACACTCTCGGTGGATGGCAAGGAGGTGGCGCAAGGCAAGATTGAACGCACCATCCACACGCGCTTTTCGCTCGATTGGACGCTGGACGTGGGCGAGGACACCGGCACACCCGTCGTCGAGGAACTGAGTGAACCCACCAGCCCGCATCCGTCGCAAGGCGAGTGTGGCCCGCTGAGCAAACCAAGATCAGAGGGAACATGACAATCCAAACCAGACGCGGAGTTCCGGCCGCGGCAGCGGACGGGGACGATACCTGCGCTCTCATGTCACTCGATCCGATCTCTCGTCGCGAGTTCCTGGCCAGCTGCAGCGGCAGCCGGCGTGACGATCCTCTGTGCCCGGATTCGTCTCCGCGGCACCGGACGGAGCGAAGACCTTCACCATCCTGCACACCAACGACCTTCACTCGAACTTTCTCGGGTTGGGTCCGGCCGCGGACTACTCGCCGTTCACGCTCAACGACGACGCGACCCGCGGCGGGTACGCGCGTCAGGCCGCGTTGATCGCGCAGAGGAAGCAGGCGCGCAAAGCGCAGGGTCCGGTGTTGGTGCTCTGCGCGGGTGACTACAGCATGGGCACCCCGTTCGGCGCCGCCACCCGCGAGACCGGCGGCGAGCTGCAGCTCATGTCCCGGATGGGTTACGACGCCACCACCTTCGGCAACCACGAATTCGACCTCGGGCCCGACGGCCTGGGCAAGTCCATCAGCGTGGCCGCCAAGGCGGGCCATGTGCCGACGGTGCTCGCCTCGAACACCGACTTCACGGCGAATGACGCCACGCTGGCCGACCTCCAGCGTCTGGCCAAGGAGGGGGTGATCCGCCGCTACCTCGTGATCGAGCGCGGCGGCATTCGCTTCGGCCTCTTCGGGTTGCTCGGCAAGGAGGCCATTTCCGTCGCCGTCGGCGCCGGCGCGGTGAAGTTCGCCGATCCCGTCGAGACCGCCAAAGAGATGGTGAAGCTCCTGCGCGAGACGGAGAAGGTGGATGTGGTCATCGCGCTCACCCACGGCGGCATGGTGAAGGACAAGGAGGGGCGCTACACCGAACGGCGAGGACGTGCACCTGGCCGAGGGACGTGCCGGGCATCGACGTGGTGATCAGCGGCCACAGCCACACCTTCCTTCGCGAGGCGATCATCGTCAACGACCGCACGCCCGTGGTCCAGGCCGGGAAGAACGGAGAGGACCTCGGCGAGCTGGTCATCGCCATGGATGGCGGCAAGCCGAAGGTCGTGTCCTACGACCTCCTCCCCATCGACGACACCATCGTCGGTGACCGGGCCATCGCCGACGAGATCGAAAAGCTCAAGAAGAGCGTCACCCAGGCCGTGTTCGCGTCGCGCGGCTACAGCATCGATCAGCCGCTGGCCGATGGCGCCGCGCGACCTGCCCAACACGTTCACCGACATCGCCGCCAGCACGCTCCTCGCCAACCTCTGCACCGACGCCTTCAGAAGCGCGACGAAGGCGGACATCGGCTTCAGCGTCAACGGGCTGATGCGCGCCAGCCTCACCCGCGGAAAGTCGGGCGTGCAGACCGTCTACGACGTGTTCGCCGTGGCGCCCCTCGGCGCCGGGGTCGTGGACAGCACGGCCGGCAGCGCCCTGGTGACCGGCTACTTCACCGGCCAGGATCTGAAGCATCTGCTCGACTACTGGCTCGTGGACAACCCGACCCACCCCGGCGAGTGGTTCCCCCGCGCCTCCGGCATGCGCTTCCGCTACGACCTGTCGCGCCCGCAGTACGATGCCGTCACGGCCATCGAGCTGGGAGACCTCGATCGCGGCTACAAGGCGATCGACATCAGCGGCAAGGACGAGCGCCTGTACAGCCTGACCTGCCCCCTGATGCTCGCTCCGATCATCATGGCCATCCCCAAGTACACCAAGGGCAAGCTGGCGCTCGTTCCCAAGAACAAGGACGGTCAGCCGCTCAAGTCGAAGGTCGAGGCACTCGAGCTCCCCGCCAGCACGCCCGAAGTGCTGCCGCCGCCGGGCACGACGGATGCGAGCAGTGTCGCCACCGGGACGGGGAAGAACGCCGGCCGCGAGATCAAGGAATGGCAGGCGATCATGGATCACCTCCGCAGTCTGCCGGTCAAGAACCCGGGCGAACTTGCCAGTGATCCCGGTCGACGAGCGCGCCGCAGAGGTGCGGGCGATCAAGGTGGGCTGATCGGGTTTCGCCAGAATTCAAAGCAACCAACGAGAACACTGTCAACGCGCGGCAGGGACGAGACACATGAAAGCAAGAAAGAGAATCCTCCACTACGGCTTGTCACTGCTGACGGTCTGCGCGGCGCTCTTGGGCACCATCGCTCCGGCCCACGCTGCAGACAAGAAGCCCAACATCCTCATCATCTGGGGCGACGACATCGGCTACTGGAACGTCAGCGCCTACAACCAGGGCATGATGGGCTACAAGACGCCCAACATCGACCGCATCGCGAAGGAAGGTGCGCTGTTCACCGACTGGTACGGCCAGCAAAGCTGCACCGCCGGACGCGCGGCTTCATCACCGGCCAAGTCGGCTTTCGCACCGGCCTGCTCAAGGTCGGCCTGCCGGGCGCCAAGGAAGGCCTGCAGGCGCGGGACGTCACGATCGCCCAGCTGCTCAAGGCGCAGGGCTACATGACCGCGCAGTTCGGCAAGAACCACCTCGGCGACCCCGACGAGACACCTGCCGACGGCGCACGGCTTCGACGAGTTCTTCGGCTCGCTCTACCACCTCAACGCCGAGGAGGAGTTCGAGAATCCCGACTACTTCAAAGACCCGGAGCTGATCAAGAAGTTCCAGACGCGCGGCGTGATCCACACCTGGGCCAACCCGGACGGCACGCAGAAGATCGAGAGCACCGGGCCGCTCGGCAAGAAGCGCATGGAGACGATCGACGAGGAGGTCACCAAGGCCTCGCTCGACTACCTCGAGAAGGCCAAGAAGGCGGACAAGCCCTTCTTCCTCTGGTGGAACTCCACCCGCATGCACATCAACACGCACCTCAAGAAGGAAAGCCAGGGCAAGACCGGCCTGGGGATCTATCCCGACGGCATGGTCGAGCACGACGGCCATGGTCGGCCAGCTCCTCGACAAGCTCAAGGAACTCGGCCTCGAAGACAACACCATCGTCATGTATTCCACCGACAACGGTGCGGAGAAGGCCAGTTGGCCCGATGGCGGCACCTCGCCCTTCCGCGGCGAGAAGAACACCAACTGGGAAGGCGGCTACCGCGTGCCGCTGCGCCATCCGCTGGCCCGGCGTCATCAAGCCCGGCACCGTGCTCAACGACATCTTCGCCCACGAAGACATGCTCCCCACGCTGCTGGCCGCCGCCGGCGTGCCGGACGTGAAGGAGCAGCTCCTCAAAGGCATGAAGGTCGGCGACAAGACCTTCAAGGTCCATCTCGACGGCTACAACATCACCGACGCGCTCGCCGGCAAGTCGCCCAGCCCGCGCCACGAGTTCTTCTACTTCAACGACGACGGCTCGCTCGTCGGCCTGCGCTACGACCAGTGGAAGATCGTCTTCGCCGAGCAGCGCGCCCACGGCTTCGATGTCTGGCAGGAGCCGTTCGTGCCGCTGCGTCTCCCCAGGCTCTTCAACCTCCGCGCCGACCCGTTCGAGGAATCCCCGCACGGCTGGGACAACTGGCGGTGGCGGGTGGACCACGTCTTCCTGCTGGTGCCGGCGCAGCATTACATCGGCAAGTTCCTGGCCACGTTCAAGGAATTCCCGCCGAGCCAGAAGGTCGGCAGCTTCTCGCTCGACAGCGTGCTCGAAAGCGTGTCGAAGGGCGCGGGCGACAAGTAGTCGCACACTGCATGAAACGCTGACTCCGACCCACCGGGCCGCCCCCGTTCGATTCGGGTGCGGCCCACCTTGGGTGGCGCTGGCGAGTAACGCCTTTCGGTGTACTAATGCCCGCGTTTGATCTTCTGGAACACGGTCCGTGCTCCGAGCGTCACGTTGTTCACACCGCCGGCGGTCTCGCTCTGCGAGCCGAGGAACCACAGGCCCTCGATCGGCGTCTCGTGCGGAGCGCCGCTCTTCCCCATGACCGGCGAGACGCCGCCGAACGCGTGGTGATCGAGGTGCGTGCGCAGACGGAAATCGTCGGGCGTCATCGATACGGTGACACGCGCATGTTTCCGCAGGCCCGGGATGACCTCCTCAGCGCGATCGAGAAGCTTGTCGGTCATCTCCTGGCGTCGCGCCACCCAACTGCCGCGCAGGTTGTTCGGCGCGACGGTGTAGATCGTGATCGCGTGCTGTCCCGGCGGCGCCATCTCCGGTGAGTGAAACGACGGGATGTAGATCAGGAATCCATCCTTGCCCTCGTGGTACTCGCCCGCCTGGATGCGCGCGACGGCGCCCTCGAGATCGTAGGTGTGGTAGTGGTAGTCGAGGGCGCCGCTCTGGTAGCGGCTCGGGTCCATGTCGACGCCCAGATGCACCATCAGCACCGACTCCATCAGCCGCAGGTCGTCGAGCTCTGCTGCGAACGACGCAGGCACCGCGTCCCGGCCGACGAGCTTGAAGAAGCACTCCCGCGCGCCGCCCGTGACGAGCACGAGGTCGGCGTCGTGAGATTCACCGCTGGCGAGTTCGATGCCGCGCGCGCGGCCGCCGCCGATGACGACGCGGCTCACCGATGCGTTCGTATGCAGGCGGCCTCCGTGTTCGGTGATCACGCCGGCGACCGCGCTGACCAGACGGCTGCAGCCGCCGACCACGTACTGGAACGTCGTCCGCGGTCCGATCGACGAGCGCTTCGCCGGGAGTCGCCTGTCGAACGCCGTCTCCTGGTTCACGGCCGGCACGGCCAGGCCCATGAACTCCGACGGCCGGACGACGAGGTCCGCCAGGATGCCGAGAAACAGCGCCTTCAGCCGGTCGTCTCCGAAGAAGTGGTCCATCAGCTGCTTCGAGTTCCAGGTCTGGAATCGCTTCACGCGGCCGAACAGCCGCGCCATCCGCAGCTTGTCCGGCAGCGACCGCAGCAGGCCGGTGCCTTCGCTGCGGCGCGCGAGCAGCATCAGGTCGAGCATCGTGTCGTAGAACTCGTAGTAGCGGTCGAGCCCGTCCGCCTCGCCGGGGAAGAGTTCCTTCAGACGATCGCGCCGCCAGTACGGACCGATGTAATCGGACGGCGGTTGTAGCCGGTAATCCGGAAACACGACGCCGCGGTCAGCGCGAACGAACTCGACGCGGTCCGCGCAGCCCAGCTCCGCGAGCACGCGTCCGCACGGCTCCCCCGGAGCGAATCCCTCGATCATCAGTGGGCCGAGATCCCAGGCGAAGCCGTCCTTCCGGAACGTCGTCGTGACGCCGCCGATGTGGTCCGCCTGCTCGAAGACGTCCACCTGGCAGCCGTCGCGTGCCAGGTACGCTGCGGCGGTGAGGCCCGCCATGCCCGATCCGACGACCACTGCTCGCGTCATGCTGCCTCTCGTCCGGCTGCTGCCGCTGGCTCCGCGACCGGCTCGATCCGCGCGAATCTACACCGCGCGCATGGAGTTCCGGAAGTGAAAGAGGTCACCAACTTTCACAGATGACCGGCTCATGAGAGAGATCCCCCGACACCGTCGCGCGAGAGCCGCTGATCTTGCGGATTGCGCCCGCTTCGCCGTAGCGTGCGCGTCCTGATGGCGTTCCAACCCGAGGGCAACGATACGGTCCGTCGTGCGCGCCTCTCGCGTGCGCAGGCAGTTGCCGCCGCCGGGGGCATCGAGGAAGCCCTGGCGGGAGGGACTCTTCTCCCGATCGACGATCTCACGCTGGCGGAGGCGATCGTACTGGGGCTGGTTCGCCAGGGGGTGCGCACGTTTCTCTGCGTGCTCGGTCACGGCTCGACGGAGATCGGCGAGGTCCTGCGCGTCTACGAAACGGCAGGCGTGATCCGCAGCTGCGGTGTGCGCCACGAAGTCGAGGCTGCCCACGCGGCGACCGCGTTGCGCTGGGTGACGGGCGAGAAGGCGGCCGTGGTCACCTCCATCGGCCCCGGCGCATTACAGGCGATGGCCGGCTCTCTCGCCTCCGCGAGCGACGGCATCGGTGTCTGGCATCTGTATGGGGACGAGACCTCGGAGGACGAGGGTCCCAATATGCAGCAGATCCCCAAACACGAGCAGCAACTCTATCTGCGCTTGTGCGCGACGATGGGCGAAGCGTACTGCCTGCACACCCCGGCTGCGGTCGGTGCCGCCCTGCGCCGTGGGTTGGTCACCGTCGACCATCCGCACCGCGCGGGCCCGTTCTACCTCCTCCTGCCCCTGAATACCCAGCCGGCCGTGCTGCACGGCTTCAATCTGGATGAGCTTCCTCGCGGAACGCCGCCGCGCCTGGGCGCCGCTGTCGATGACGGCGCCTATGCCGGTGCTGCGGCGAGGTTGCAGGCGGCGCAGCGCGTCGTCGTGAAGATTGGCGGCGGCGCCCGCGCTGCCGGGCCCGAACTGTTGGAGTTTCTCGACGCGGTGGACGGCGTCGCGGTCACGAGTCCGCTCGTCTCCGGTGTCATCCCCTACGATCACCCGCGCAATATGACCGTCGGCGGGTCGAAGGGTTCCATCAGTGGGAACTTTGCGATGGACGAGGCGGACCTGCTGGTCGCCGTGGGCACACGCTTCGTCTGCCAGTCGGACTGTTCCCGCACCGGCTATCCGCACGTGCAGCACGTGGTGAACCTCAACTCCGATCTCCGCGCTGCGTTGCACTACAGCCACACGACCGCACTCGTGGGGGATGCAGCGCTGACGCTGCGGCGACTGATTGCTGAGCTGCATGCCCAAGGAGGCGAGACGCAACGGGGCGAATCGGAGTGGTGGCGGCAGTGTCGCGAGCAGCGCCGGCGCTGGGATGCGTTCAAAGCGGAACGCTACGCCCAGCCCTGCCTCCACGACCCCGTATGGGGTGGCCGCGTGCTCACCCAACCCGCAGCCATCAAGACCGCCACCGATTGGGCCCGGGCGAGGGACGTCGTGACCTTCTTCGACGCCGGCGACGTGCAGGCGAACGGTTTCCAGATCGTCGAGGACGATCGCCTGGGCCGCACGTTCACCGAAACCGGTGCGAGCTACATGGGATTTGCCGTCTCGGCGCTACTCGCGACCGCGCTGGCCTCGCAGCCGTTCTATGGCTTGGCGATCTCGGGAGACGGCTCGTTCACGATGAACCCGCAGATCCTCATCGATGGCGTCACGCACGGTGCGCGCGGCTGCATCCTGCTGCTCGACAACCGGCGCATGGGCGCCATCTCCGGACTGCAAGAAGCGCAGTACGGCGCGGCCTACACCACTGCCGATGGAATTGCCGTGGACTACGTCGCCTGGGCGCGCGCGGTGAACGGCGTGGCCGCGTTCGATGGGGGTCGCAGTGCGGAGTCCCTGCGCGCCGCGCTCGAACGAGCGCGCGGCTACGAAGGCTTGTCGCTGATCCACCTGCCGGTCTACTACGGTCCCGATCCGCTCGGCGGCATGGGCGCACATGGCCGCTGGAACGTCGGCACTTGGGTCGAGGACACGCAGGCGCTCCGCCACCGGATCGGGATATGACGCAGATAAGTGTTCCGAACGACCTGTACATTGGCGGCAGTTGGCTGCCTGCTTCCGACGGCGGCCGCTTCGATGTCATCAATCCTGCGACGGAAGAGGGGATCGACTCCGTTCCCATCGCGACCGCTGCAGATCTCGATCACGCCCTGGCTGCGGCCGATGACGCGTGGCGGAAATGGCGCGAAGTCGATGCGTGGACCCGCAGTGCGGCGTTGCGACGCGTCGCGCAGCTGGTGCGTGAGCGGGCCGATGCCATTGCCGAGGTGGTCACCGAGGAGCAGGGCAAACCCCTCGCGGAGGCCAAGGGGGAGATTGGGGCGGCAGCCGATCAGTTCGACTGGTACGCGGACGAGGCCCGCCGCATCTACGGACGCGTGATCGATGGCCACTCGACGGCGCACCGGCTGCTGGTCCTGCAGCAGCCGATCGGGCCGGTAGCCGCTTTTACGCCGTGGAACTTTCCCGCCTTGCTGCCGGCCCGCAAGCTGGCACCGGCGATCGCGGCTGGCTGCTCGATCATCCTGAAGCCTGCGGAGGAGGCTCCGCGCACCGCGTTGTGCCTGGCAGCGGCATGCCACGAAGCCGGCATTCCGGCCGGCGTGGTCAACGTCGTCACTGGCAATCCGGCGCAGATCAGCCGCCATCTGATCGCTTCGGATGTCATCCGCAAGGTCAGTCTCACCGGGTCCGTCGCTGTGGGCCAGGAGATCCTGAAACTATGCGCGGTCGGGATCAAGTCGGTATCGATGGAGCTCGGCGGGCATTCCCCGGTGCTGGTCTTCGAGGACGCCGAAGTCGAAGTGGCGGCCGAGTTGGCCGCGCGCGGCAAGTTCCGGAACAACGGTCAGGTCTGCATCGCCGCCAGCCGGTTCTTCGTGCATGAATCCGTTGCCGAGCGCTTCGTCGACCGTTTCGTCGAGGTTGCCAAGGCGCTCCGCATTGGCGACGGTCGGGAAGCGTCCACCGAGATCGGGCCGTTGGCGAACCGCCGGCGCGTGCAGGCCGCGGAAGCTCTCGTGCAGGACGCCTGCGCCAAAGGCGCCGTGCTCGGCTGCGGCGGCGGGCGCCCGTCCGGGTTTGCTCGCGGCTTCTACTTCGAACCGACGGTGCTCACCCATGTGGACGCGTCGATGCGAATCATGTCGGAAGAGCCATTCTGCCCGGTGGCACCGATCGCGACCTTCGCCAGCTTCGATGATGCCATCGAACAGGCCAACGCCACGGAGTACGGCCTGGCCGGCTATGTGTTCACACAGAATACCCGTACTGCCTTCCTGGCCGCCGAGCGACTCGACGTCGGGATGGTTGGCGTCAATGAGCTCGCGATTGCGGCGGCCGAGATTCCCTTCGGCGGCGTCAAGCGATCCGGCTTTGGCCGCGAGGGCGGCGCGGAGGGAATCGAGTGGTATACGGTGACCAAGTTCGTGAAGATTCGATTGTAGAGGTCGACAGCCGAGTGTTGACAGGGAAGCAAGCCGGGCTGCAACTTTCGACTTTCGGCGGCCGACTGTGAGCGGTGGTCCGGCCACTCGCATCGATCGGAATCCCACCTCGTACGCGGATGCAGGCTTCAGCCGATACCTGCGGCGCGCGTTTCTCGCTTCGGCGGGCTTCGACCGCGCCGATCTGGATCGGCCGATCGTCGGCATTGCCGATACCTCCTCCGACTACACCACGTGCCACCGCGATATGCCGGCGGTCGTGCAGGCGGTGAAGCGCGGGGTGTTGGAAGCTGGTGCGCTGCCCCTGGTGTTCCCGACCGCGTCCCTCGCGGAAATCCTGTTGTCGCCGACGTCGATGCTCTATCGCAATCTGCTGGCGATGGAGACCGAAGAGATGATCCGGGCGCAGCCGATGGACGCCGTGGTGCTGCTGGGCGGGTGCGACAAGACGGTTCCCGCGCAGCTCATGGCGGCGGTGTCGGCGAACGTGCCGGCAATCTCCGTCGTCACCGGTCCGATGATGACTGGGAGCTGGCGGGGCGAACGGCTGGGGGCATGCACCGATTGTCGCGGGTATTGGAGTCGCCACCGTGCTGGTGAAATCACTGCGACTGAGATCGATGAAATCGAGCAGTCGCTGTGCCCGACCGCCGGCACCTGCATGGTCATGGGCACGGCGTCGACGGTGGCTTGCATGGCGGAGGCGCTCGGCCTGATGTTGCCGGGCGGGGCCACCGCACCGTCGGGCTCGGGTGACCGCTTGCGGAATGCCGTTGCGGCCGGCAGGCGCGCCGCAGAGTTGGCGGTGCAGCCGCTGCGGCCGCGTGAGATCCTGCAACCGGCCGCATTCACCAATGCCCTGACGGTGCTCATGGCGACCAGTGGGTCGACCAACGCCATCATTCATCTGCTGGCCATTGCGCGCAGAGCGGGCGTGTCGCTCAGCCTCGATGACATCGATGCGGTTTCGGAACGCGTGCCGCTGCTCGTCGATTGCAAACCGGCGGGTGCCGGGTATCTGGAAGATCTGCACCGGGCCGGCGGTGTCCCGGTCGTGTTGAAGGCGCTTTCGCCGCTTCTCGATCTGTCCGTGGTGGGTGTCTCCGGACGCACGCTGGGGGACCTACTGGGCGAAGTGTCGCCGCCCGCGAGTTGGCAGCGCACGATCCGCACCTTGGAGGCGCCGCTTGGGCCGACTGGCGCGCTCGTGACGTTGCGTGGCTCGTTGGCGCCGGACGGAGCGGTCATCAAGCGCGCCGCTGCAACGCCGGCGCTGTTGCGGCACGCGGGCCCGGCGGTGGTGTTCGAGTCACCGGAAGATGCCGCGGCGCGGATCGATGACCCAGCCCTGGCGATTACGCCACAGCACGTCCTGGTACTGCGCAATGCCGGCCCGGTCGGTGCGGGTATGCCTGAGGCCGGCTCCTTGCCGATTCCGCGCTATCTCGCCGCGGCGGGCGTACGCGACATGGTGCGTGTCTCGGATGCGCGTATGAGCGGGACCGCCTACGGCACCGTCGTGCTGCACTGCTCGCCCGAAGCCGCAACGGGCGGGCCACTCGCACTGGTGCGCGATGGCGACATCATCGAGCTGGACGTAAGTGCCCGCCGGATTGATGTCCGGGTCGAAGATACAGTGCTGGCGCGCCGTCGGGCCGAGTTCCGACCCCCGGCATTGCCGGAGCGGGGTTGGCGACGTCTCTATGCCGAACACGTGCTTCCGGCACACCTTGGTGCGGACCTGGACTTTCTCGTTTGATTGGAGTGTCGAGGGACCCGTGACCGGTGCGTGAGCCCGACAGATCAAAGATCGTCTCGTGGCCCGATGAGCCCGCCCCGATTCCGTGGACACCGTGATCGTGAAGCCAGTGGACGTCGCTGGTCGCGCGCTGCCTCGAGGGCGTCTCGCAGCGGCCGCGCGATGCAACCCCGCTGGCCGATGGCTCCCCGTCCTGCCAGAATGCGCCGCCATGGCCCATGACAAAGCAGCACCGAACTCCGACGAATTCACGCAATTCGCAGGCACGCAGGGCTACATCGCCTCGCCGGCGCTCGTGGACGCGGTGAACTGTGCGATCGCGCTCGAACGCCCGCTGCTGATCAAGGGCGAGCCCGGCACCGGCAAGACGCTGCTCGCGCAGCACGTCGCCGAGGGCCTCGGCCTCGCGATCGAGAAGTGGCACATCAAGTCGACGACGAAGGCGCAGGAGGGCCTGTACGTCTACGACACCGTGCAGCGCCTGAATGACGCCCGCTTCGGCGAGGGCGACGTCTCGAACATCCGCGCCTACATCCGGATGGGACCGATGGGCCGCGCCTTCCAGAGCGACGCGCGCAAGGTGCTGCTGATCGACGAGGTCGACAAGGCCGACGTCGAGTTTCCGAACGACCTGCTGCGCGAACTCGACGAGATGCGCTTCACGGTCTCCGAGACCAGCGACGAAGTGGTCGCGGTGCGGCGGCCGATGGTGATCATCACCTCCAACAACGAGAAGGAACTGCCGGACGCGTTTCTGCGCCGCTGCGTGTTTCACTTCATCGAGTTTCCGGACAAGGAGCTGATGAAGAGGATCGTCGCGGTGCACCATCCGCATCTGAAGACGCAGCTGCTCGATCAGGTGCTCGTGAAGTTCTACTGGCTGCGCGAGCAGGGCGAGCTGCGCAAGAAGCCGTCCACCAGCGAGCTGATCGACTGGATCGCCGTGCTGCAACGCTCGGGCATCAGCATCGGCGACATCGAGATGAACATCCCGTTCCTCGGCGCGCTGCTGAAGAACGAGAAGGACACCGAGGCGCTCGGGAAGTACCACGAACGCGGCGGGCGCTACCCGACGTCGTGGAAAGATCTCGGACCGAAGTTCAACAACTAGCGGCAGGCGCGCGCAGACGTGTTCATCGATTTCTTCTACGAGTTGCGCGACGAGGGTGTGCCGGTCGGCACGCAGGAATGGTTGCTGCTGCAGGACGCGCTCGCGAAGGGGCTGCACGGCTCGAGCCTGCAGCGCTTCTACCATCTCGCGCGCTGCGTGCTCGTGAAGAGCGAGATCTACTTCGACGCGTTCGATCGGGCTTTCTTGAAGGTCTTCGAGGGCGTCGAGGGCTCGCTCGACATCGAGGACGAGCTGCTCGAGTGGCTGAAGGACCCGAAGAACTTCCGGGAGCTGACCGACGAAGAGCGCGCCATGCTCGACAAGCTTTCCGGCGACGAGTTGATGCGGAAGTTCCTGGAGACGCTCGCGGAGCAGACGGAGCGGCACGACGGCGGCGGGCGCTGGGTCGGCACCGGCGGCCGGTCTCCGTACGGCCACGGCGGCGAGCACCCGACCGGAATCCGTGTCGGCGGGCCCGGGAAGAATCGCTCGGCGATGAAGGTCGCCGAGGAGCGGCGCTTCGAGGACTACCGCACCGACGGCACCCTCGACATCCGGCAGACGCGCGTCGCGCTGCGCCGCTTGCGGCAACTGACGCGCAACGGTCCGCAGAGCGAACTCGACATCGACGGGACGATCGACGAGACCTGCAAGAACGCCGGCGAGATCGAGTTCGTGTTCCGCGCCGAGCGCCGCAACGACCTGCGCCTGCTGCTGCTGATGGACGTCGGCGGCACGATGGATCCCTACTACGAGCCCGTGAGCCGGCTGCTCACGGCGCTCCACGAAGAGCGCGGCCTGCGCGCCTTCGAGGCCTACTACTTCCATAACTGCATCTACGAAGAACTCGGCCGCAGCGCGCACCTGCTGCGACGCGAGTCGATTCCGACCGGCGATCTGCTCCGCAGGCTCGACTCGCGCTGGAAGGTGATGATCGTCGGCGACGCCGCAATGCACCCGGCCGAATTGCTCGAGGCGAACGGCAACATCGACCCGCGCCGTGGCACGCCGACGCGCGGCCTCGATTGGCTGCACCGCATCAAGGATCACTTCGAGCGCGCCGTGTGGCTGAATCCCGAACCGCAGACGGAGTGGATCCGCACCCAGACCGTGGGCCTCATCGAGCGCGTGTTTCCGATGTTCCACCTCAGTGTGGACGGCATCGGCGAGGCCGTGAGCGCGCTGATCGGTGCGCGCGCGACGCATTGACGGGGGGCGTGGCGCCGGCCACTGCGATCGGCGCGTGCTGCTGCGCGTGACGGATCAGGCGAGGGGGTCGCACTTCGCCGCGAACACGAAGTCACTCTCGGTGAGGCCGTCGATCTTGTGCGTCCAGATCGTCACCCGCACCTTGCCCCAGGCGAGGAAGAGGTCGGGGTGGTGGTTCTGCGCTTCGGCCAGCGCGCCGACGCGATTCACGTAGGCGAGCGCAGCGGCGAAGTCGGGAAAGCGGAACTCTTTTTCGAGATGGTGCTCGGCCTCGATGCGCCAGCCGTTGCCGTCGGGTCCGAGCTGGTGCTGGAGCACGAGCAGCGCGGCCCCGCGCAGCGGCGGAACGCCGCCTCTGCAGGGCACGCATTCCTTGGCGGCGAGATCGCTCAAGGAGGCGGTGCGGCTAGAAAAGCGGGCCGCCGTCGTCGGGGGCGTAGGCCGAGAGTTCGCACGCGAGGCAGATCACCTCGACGGCGGGTCGTTGCCAGGTCTGGTGGCCGGCCGTGTCGTGCGAGGCTTCAGCGGCGGAGTTGGGAAGCTCACGGTCCATGGAATGTCTCCCTGCGATTGGGGCTAGGTAGCACCGCGTCAGCGCAGCAGCACGTCGCAGACGAAGCGGATGCGCTGCACCAGCCGGCCGAAGGCGTTGTGGTGGATGTTCTTGCGCAGCCGCACCAGCAGGCGGCGTTCTACCGCGTAGCGGTTCCAGGGGCGCTCCTTCTTCGCGCCGGACGGCGTCACGGCGTCGAGTTGCGCGACGATGCCCGCCCGCGGGTAGCCCCAGCTTTCGAGGTCTTCGTCGAGCAGGCGATCGAGGATCTGGCGCGCCTGCGCGAGCCTCGTCGGATCATCCGCCATCTCGGTGGCCCATTTCGCGACCGATTTCGTCGTCGGCCGCGTCTCCTTCGCGACCGTGATCGGATCGCCGAGGCCGGCGGCGACCTTCTTGGGCGCTTCGCCTTCGCTGCCGTACTCCACCATGCCCGGCACGAAGTCGATGCCGAGGAACGCGCAGATGCGCCGCATCTCGACTTCGGGTTCCTTCACCAGCGTCTCGTAGCGGACGTGCAGCAGTGGCACCGGCCGCTCGCGCAGGAAGCGCGCGATCGCCGGGACGTAGCGCTCGAGCAGCGGATTGTTCTGGTGCGCGGCGTCGTGGTCGCCGTCGAAGAACGATTCCACGTACGACGACCACACCGCGAGCGGGTGGCGCGTCAGCACCAGGAACTTCGCGTCGGGGTAGAGCTTCGCGAGGAAATCGAGCACCAGCGCGTAGGCCGGCGTCTTCTCGAGCAGCAGTTCGCGGCCCGACGCTTCGAGGAGGCGCTGGTAGATGACATCGCTGCACGCGCGCATCGCGGCGAGGTAGTCGGCTTCGCCGCCGGGCAGCGCACGCACCAACTCGTGCGCGCCCTGGCGCGTGATGATCGGGTCGTAGGGCGCCTTCTCGACGTTCGCGTAGAAGCCGAGGTGCGCGAGCGGCGTCAGCAGATGCGTCTCGGGCGGCGCGAAGATGGCGGGATGCGCGCCGAGCATGCGCGCGGTGAGCGTCGATCCCGAACGGGGCGAACCGATCAGGAAGAGGAGCCGTTCCTGCAGGGACATGGGACTTCCTGGGCGGCGTCTCGCAGCAGCTGCTCGAGACTCAAGCGGGGAGGGCGTTGTGTCGCGCGACGTTTCCGTACCAACGCCCCGACTCCTTGAGGATCCGCTGGCCGGTCGCGAAGTCGACCCAGACGATCCCGAAGCGCTGCTCGTAGCCTTCCGCCCACTCGAAGTTGTCGAGCAGCGACCAGGCGTGATAGCCGCGCACGTCGGCGCCCGCCTGGATCGCGCGGTGTACGCCTTCCAGATAGCCGCGGTAGAAGTCGGTGCGGCGCGTGTCGCGCACGACGCCCTGCGCGTCCGGGCCGTCGGCGTAGGAGCAGCCGTTCTCGGTGATCTCGATGACGGGCCGGTCGTAGTCGCGCGTGATGCGCAGCAGAATGTCGTGCAGCGCGTTCGGCCACACTTCCCAGCCGAAGTCGGTCTTGGGTCCGGCGTCGCCGCCGACGCCGACCGGGAGCGCGCCGAGCGAGAGCGGACCGCCGTCGGCGGGCGTCGCCGCGACGATCGTGCGCGTGTAGAGGTTGATCCCGACGAAGTCGAGCGGCGCCTTGATGCGCTCGAAGTCGCCGTCCTTCACGCCCATCGCATCGCGCGGCAGACCGCTCGGATGCGCCTCGGGATAGCTGCCGCGCAGCGACGGCTGCAGGAACCACTCGTTCATGAACCGGTGCCAACGCTCGGCTGCGTCGATGTCCTGCTGCGAATCGGTGGCCGGCTCGCAGGCGGTCATGTTGAAGGCGCTGCCGATCACCAGGTCGCGCTGCGCGGAGCGCATGGCGCGGAAGGCATCGCCGTGGGCGAGATTCACGGTGTGCGTCGCGCGCAGGAAGTTCTCGGGCTCGCGGCGACCCGGCGCGTGGATGCCGATCAGGTAGCCCATCGTCGTGAAGATGTTCGGCTCGTTGAAGATCATCCAGCTCTTGCAGCGATCGCCGAGCGCGCGCACCACGACCTCCGCGTACTCGGCGAAGCGACCGGCGAGATCGCGGTTCGGCCAACCGCCTGCGTCTTCGAGCGCCTGCGGCAGGTCCCAGTGGTAGAGCGTCGGGAAGGGGCGGATGCCGGCGTCGAGCAGGCAGTCGATCAGGCGCGCGTAGTAATCGAGGCCGGTCTCGTTCGGCGCGCCGCGACCATTCGGCTGGATGCGCGGCCACGAGAGCGAGAAGCGGTAGCTCGTGAGGCCCATCTCGCGCAGCAGCGCGACGTCTTCGCGAAAGCGGTGGTACGAATCGCACGCGACGTCGCCGGTGTGTCCGCGCTTCACCTTGCCGGGCGTGTGCGAAAAGCGGTCCCAGATCGATTCGCCCTTGCCGTCGGCCTGCCAGGCGCCCTCGATCTGGTACGACGCGGTCGCCGCGCCCCACTGGAATCCCTTCGGAAACGCGAGCCCCGCCATCAGGCCTTTCCCTTCTCGGTGAGCTTCGCTCGCGTTCCGCTCGCTGCGCGGGTCGGCTCCGCCGACCCTTGCAACGCAGCGAGCACCTTCTCCGGGTGATCCTCCGCCTTCGGGATGCGCGCCCAATGCTTCTTCACCTTGCCGTCGGGGCCGATCCAGACCGTCGAGCGGATGACGCCGGTGACCTTCTTGCCGTACATCATCTTCTCGCCGAAGGCGCCGTAGTTCGTCATCACCTTCTTGTCGGGATCCGAGAGCAGCGGGAAGGGCAGCTTGTACTTCGCCAGGAACTTCTGGTGCGACGCGCCCGAATCCGGCGAGACGCCCACCACGATCGCGCCGAGCTTCTGGATCTCCTTCCAGAAGTCGCGGAAGCCGCAGGCTTCCTTGGTGCAGCCCGGCGTGTCGTCCTTCGGATAGAAGTAGAGCACGAGGTCCTTGCCGGCGAAGTCCGCGAGCTTGACCGACTTGCCGGCCGCATCCGTGAGCGTGAACGCCGGCGCCTTCTTGCCTTCTTCGAGGGGCACGTTTCCTCCGGGAGCGCTGGCTGGGGAAGGGGCTCGCCAGACGTGGGCGGGCATACTAGCGCGATGGAGTCGAGCGAAAGAGCTGCGCTCGCTCGGCGCGTGAAGGCCGCAGCGCTGGCGCTCGGCTTCGATCGCGCCGGCGTGGCGCGGCTCGAGGTGACGCGCGAATCCGCCTTTTTCCGCGACTGGATCGAGCGCGGCCATCACGGCGAGATGGCGTACCTCGCGCGCAACGTCGCCGCGCGCGTCGACCCGAGCACGCTCTTCGAGGGCGCGCGCAGCGCCCTCGTCGTTGCGCTGGTCTACGACCATCCGGACCGAGAAGAGCGCTCGCGCCAGCACGCCCGCATCGCCCGCTACGCCGGTGGCGACGACTACCACGACGTGATGCAGGGGCGCCTGCGCGCGGTCGGCGATGCGCTCGAAGCGCTCGCCGGACGCGCGGTGCGCTGGCGCGCCTATGTCGATACGGGACCCGTGCTCGAGCGCGTGCTCGCCGCGCACGCGGGGCTCGGCTGGATCGGCAAGAACAGCTGCCTGATCGACGCCGAACTCGGCTCGTACTTCTTCCTGGGCGTGCTGGCGAGCGACCTCGACCTCGCTCCCGACGCGCGGGAGCCCGATCACTGCGGCACGTGTCGCGCCTGTCTCGACGCCTGTCCCACCGATGCGTTCCCCGAGCCGCACGTGCTCGACGCCACGCGCTGCCTCTCCTACGCGACGATCGAGCTGCGCGGCGCGATCCCCGAGCCGCTGCGTGCCGCCCAGGGCGACTGGGTGTTCGGTTGCGACATCTGCCAGGACGTCTGCCCGTGGAATTCGCGATCGCGCCGCGCGATCCCGCCCGACGCCGTAGGCCTGCGCGCGCGGCTTGCTCCCCGGCCGGAGTGGGTGGCGCCGACGCTCGCGTGGTTGCTGGCGCTGGACGAAGACGCCTGGCGGAGTGCGACGCGTCGCAGCGCACTGCGCCGCACGAAGTTCCGCGGCCTCGTGCGCAATGCGCTGATCGCGGCGGGCAACACGGGCGACCGGTCGCTGATCCCGCTGATCGAGCGGCACGCGCAGGGCGGGGACGCGCTGCTCGCCGAGCACGCGCGCTGGGCGCTGGCGCAGCTCGCCCGCGATCCGGCGAAATAGGCGAGTCCCATGCGGAAGTGGAACCCGGCGAGGGTCAGGGCGTGCAGGCAGCCGGCGCAGTCGGAGGCTCAACCCGCCCTGCGCGCCACCAACCCGGCCAGCCACGCGCGCGATGCCCCGGCCCCTGCGAGCCCTTCCACCGACTCCACCACCGCGAGCCCGCGAAAGAGCCGCGGCAGCTCGCCCGGCTCGAGCAGAAACGCTGGATTCGTGGGGCCGTAGCCGAGTTCCTTCTGCCGTTTGGTGAAGGTCTCGTAGACCAGCAATCCACCCGGTGCGAGGAGCGCCGTGATGGCGGGCGCGAGGGGCCGGAACAGGAAGCGCGCGACCAGCACGGCGCCAAAGCGCGCGGGCGGGAAGGGCAACCCGTGCGGCGACTCGGCGTCGGCACGCAGCGCGTGGATCGCGAGCTGCTCCGCCCTCGCCTGGGTTGCGAGTTTGCGAAGCAGCGACGCGTCGCGGTCGAGCGCGACCACCCGCAGGCCCGCGCGCGCCGACAGCAGCGCGTGGCGACCGCGCCCACACGCGAGATCGAGGCACGGCCCGAGCGACACCGTCGCGCGCAGCCGCTCGCGTTGCGCGGCGACGAACGGCGACGGCGCCTCAGCCCTGCGCGGCACGCTCGGCGATCACCGCCGCGACGCGCGCCGGGAAGTCGGACATCACGCCGTCTACGCCGAGGTCGAAGAGCCGGTGCATTTCGGCGGGTTCGTTGATCGTCCACACGTGCACCACAGATGCCGTGTGCATGCGCGTGCGCGACGAACTCGCGTGTCACGAGCGGCCGGCCACCGAAACCGGGCGGCACCTGCAACGCCATCGGGCCGGGTGGTGGCGGCGTGCCGTCGAGCGCGGAACGCACGAACGCGAGCACGTCGCCGGCCGAAGCGCCGACGCGCGGGACGCGCGCCGCAGCGGCGCAGGTGTTCGCGCAGGTCGTGCATGATCGGGTCCTCCGCGGCCGCGAGCAGGACCGAGTCTTCGCGGCCCGCCTTGCAGACCGCAGCGACCGTGCCTTCGATCAGCTTCGCGATGTGCTCCTTGATCTCGACGTTGAAATGCAGGCGCGGGAACGCCTCGAAGACTTCTTCGAGTGTCGGGATCCGAAGTCCGCGGCCGCGAAAGGGAAAGGAGCCGTCGCCGGCCGGATCGAAGCAGTTGCCCGCGTCGAGCTGCGCGGAGCTCCGCGAGGCTGTGGTCGATGATGCGCCCGCGGCCGTTGGTGGTGCGCTCGAGCACTTCGTCGTGGATCAGCACGAGCGCACCGTCGCGCGTCAGGTGGACGTCGGTTTCGAGGATCGCAGCGCCTTGCGCGACCGCGAGCTCGAACGACTGCCAACGTGTTCTCGGGCACCTCGCCACACGCTCCGCGATGGCCGATCACGGTGGGAACGGGGACGTCGAAATACGGATGGCTGCATGCGCCTACGGTATCGTGCGCCGCCATGACCGTCCTCACCCGCGACGCAATCCTGCGCGAACTCGAAACGGGCCGGTTGCGCGTCGAGCCGCTCGCGCCCGATCAGATCGGCCCGGCGTCGATCGACCTGACGCTCGGCAACGAGATCCGGGTGCTCACACCCGGCGCCGGCGCGATCCCGATCCGCGACGAAGTCGACTTCCTCGATCACACCACGAGCCAGACCCTCGACGAGCCCTACGTGCTGTCGCCCGGCGGCACCATCCACGGCATCACCGTCGAGAAGATCACGCTGCCGCCCGATCTGTGCGGCTTTCTCGAAGGGCGCAGCCGCTTTGCGCGACTCGGTCTGATGATCCACGTCACCTCGGCCTTCGTGCAGCCGGGCGTCTCCAATCGCCAGGTGCTCGAGATGTCGAACGTCGCCGGGCACCCGCTCCAGATCAACGCCGGGGTGCGGCTGTGTCAGATCGTGCTGATGCGCACGGAGGGGCAGGCCGTGTACGGCGGGCGCTTCGCGAATCAGGAGCATCCCTAGTTGCGAGCCGTCGCGCAGCGCGTGCGGTGCGCGCGGATCCGCGTGGAAGGCGCGCTCATCGGCGAAATGGGGGAGGGATTGCTGGCGCTGGTCGGCGTCGCGCGCGACGACACGGCCGCGAGCGCCGCGGAACTTGCGCACAAGCTCGTCCACCTGCGCGTCTTCGAGGACGCGGCGGGCAAGATGAACGCTTCGCTGCTCGACGCGGGCGGCGCGCTCGGCGTGGTGTCGCAGTTCACGCTGCTCGGCGACGCGCGCAAGGGACGCCGGCCGTCGTTCACCGAGGCCGCGCCTCCCGAGCAGGCCGAGCCGCTCGTCGAGGCGGTCTGCCGCGAGGCGCGCGCGCTGGGCGTCGCGGTCGTTACCGGACGCTTCCGCGCCGCCATGGACGTCGAGCTGCTGAACGCCGGCCCCGTCACGATCCTGCTGGACACCGAGCGCAAGTTCTAAGCGCGGACATGCCCCCGCAATCCCGCGGTCTGCGGGCGAGGCTTGCGGTAGTGGGGGCCGCCGCCACACTTCGCGCGGGGGAATGCGGCCTCGGCTCTGCTGCGGGCCGCCAAAGGAGAGGAACCATGTCGATTCGCATTTCATCGTACGCGGCCGCGGCCGCGCTTGGCCTTGTCCTGTCGCTGCCGGCCGTGCCCGCTGCTGCACGCAACGAGACCGAACCGGAAGGGGACGACCTCGGCCGCGAGGGCGAGGCGGGACTCGGCGTTGCGGCGGGCCTCATCTCGATCGTCTACGCGCCCGCGAAGGTCCTGTACGCGGCGGGAGGCGGACTCGTCGCCGGTCTGGCCTACGTGCTCTCGGCGGGCGACCAGGAGGTCACGGAGCCGATCCTGACGCCGGCGCTGCGCGGGGACTACGTCGTCACGCCGGCGCATCTGCGCGGCGAGCGGCCCCTCGAGTTCATCGGGCGCGAGCCGGAAGACAGCGCCCAGCGCGACGAGCCGGGCCACCACGAAGCCAAACAGTCGGGCGACGGGCTCGACGCCGCGCCGTCCGTATCGAGCGATGCGAGCGAAGCCAGCGCGCCCACCACCGAGTCGCAGTAGCAGCCGCAACTCGAGCGGGGATTCTCGTGGACGCATCGGGTTCGCTTCTGACCGCCTTCGCCGCCGGCCTGCTCTCGGTGCTCTCGCCGTGCGTGCTGCCGCTGCTGCCCGCCTACCTCTCGCTCGTCTCGGGGATCTCGGTCGAGGAGCTGCGCTCGCAGGGTTCCGACGCCGCCGTGCGGCGTCGCGTGATGCTCGCGTCCATCTCGTTCGTGCTCGGTTTCTCGACCGTCTTCGTGGTGCTCGGCGCGTCGGCGACGCTGCTCGGGCGCGTCCTGCGCGGCTTCCGCCTCGACGTCTTCGGGCTCGAAGTCGGTGTCGCGCAGATCGCCGGTGTGGTGATCGTGCTGATGGGCCTGCATCTCACCGGGGTGATCCAGATCCCGTTGCTGTACCGGGAGAAGCGCTTCGAGGGACCGGCCGGGCCGACGAGTCTGTTCGGCGCGGGCCTCGTCGGTGCGGCCTTCGCGTTCGGCTGGACTCCCTGCGTCGGGCCGATCCTCGGCGGCATCCTCACGCTCGCCGGCGCGCGCGACACGGTGCTCGAGGGGATGGGACTGCTCACGGTCTACTCGGCGGGGCTCGCGGTGCCGTTCCTGCTGACGGCGTGGAGCGTCGAGCACTTCCTCGGCGCGCTGCGCCGGTTTCGCAATCACTTCCGCACCATCGAACTCGTTTCGGGCGCGCTGCTGATCGCCGTGGGAGTGCTGGTGTTCACCGATCAACTCACGCGGATCAACCAGTATTTCTCTTTCCTCGAAGAGATCGTGGTGAAGCTCGAAGAGGCGCTGCTCTGAAGACGCGGTGGCTCGCAATTGCCGCAGCCGTGCTGCTCGGATGCGGCGAAGCCGGCGTCGCGCGACCGGCGCGGCCGGCCCCCGCGTTCGCGCTGACGGACTTGCAGGGCAAGACCGTGAGCCTCGCCGATTTTGCAGGGCGCACCGTGGTGATCGACTTCTGGGCGACCTGGTGCATCCCGTGCAAGAAGCAGATTCCCGTGCTCAACGCCTTCCACGAGTCGCCCGCAGGTCGCGACGTCGCGCTGCTCGGCATCGCGGTGGACGCGGATGGGAGCGAGGTGGTCGCGCCCTTCGCCGCGGAGCACCGCATCCAGTATCCGGTGCTGCTCGGCGACGAAGTCGCTCGCCTTCGACTACGGGGCGCCGGGTTTCCCGGCGCTCGCGGTCGTCGATCCGCAGGGCCGCATCGACTCGCTGCATCTCGGCGTGATCGGCCGCTCGGCCCTCGAAGCCGCCGTCGGCGACGCCGGTCAGCGCCAACCCTGATCCCGCAGCCGCACCTCAAGCGGCCTCCCGCAACGGTCGAAACGACCGCCGTGGACTCCGCGGCGCTCTCCGGATCGGCAACGCCCGAGCTTGGCGAAACGGCGCTCGGCGTGCGCCGCGACTTCGAGCGCGTCGCGCAGGCCGGGGAGTCGATCTTCGAGTCGGGCGAGCCGGCCGACGCCTTCTACGTGCTGCTCGCGGGCGAGGTGCTGCTGCTCGACACCAGTCGCGGCGGCGTGTCGCGACTCGTCGCGCGCCTCGGTCCCGGCGATTCCGTCGGCGAGACCGATTCGCTGCTGGGACGCGCCCGCGGCGCGCGTGCGGTGGCCGCGACCGACGCGCGCCTGCTGCGTCTCGATCGCGCCACCTTCCGTTCGATGTGTCTCGAGCGGCCCGACATCGCGGTGCAGGTGATCGAGCGACTCGCGCAGCGCTCCGCCGATCTCGAGCGGCGCCTCGCGGCGCTCGGCATGAACGACCTCGTCCGGCCCGTGGCGCGCGGCCTGCTGGAATGCGCCGCCGGCGCGGGCGGCCCGGTCGGAGTCTCGCGCGACGACCTCACTGCGCGGACTCGCGGAAGCGGCAGGCCTTTCGCTGCGCGAAACCCATCGTGGCCTGCAGGAACTCTTCGACCGCAAGCTCGTGCGTCTCGTCGACGACGCGCTCGTGGTACCCGATCGCGGCGCGCTCGAGGCGTGCCTCCAGGACGGCAGCGAGTCCGACGCGACCAACTCCAGCCTGTCTTCCTGATCCATCCTTCGTTGACCCATTCGGAACGCGTGCGGTAGCTTGGCCTCGCTCTGACCGGGGGGCGAGCCATTCGAGACCGAGCGGAGAGGTCTGGCGCGGCGGCGCGCCGTGCACTCGTGCACGTCGTCGCGTTGCTGGTGGCGTCGCTGCTCGGCGGCGCGGCGTTCGCGCAGCCCATGGACGTGACCGCGGACGAGGTCGAGTACCAGGCCGACCGCGACATCTACGTCGGCCGCGGCCACGTCGTGATCACGCAGGGGGGCAAGACGCTCACTGCGGACCACGTGCTGTTCAGCAACAAGACGCGCCAGGGTGTCGCCACCGGCAACGTGGTCGTGAAGGACGGCACCGACGTATTGCACGCCCCGTTCCTGCAGTTCAACATCGACACCGTCGAAGGCGTGGTCTACGACGGCGAACTCGACTCGCCGGGCGGCGGCTATCGCATGCAGGGTCGCGAGGTGCGCAAGACCGGACCGAACTCGTACGCGTTCGAAGGCGCTCGCTTCACGACCTGCCGCTGTCCCGAGAAGACCGACCGCGATCCCTGGGCGGTGCGCGCGCAGAAAGCCGAACTCGACCTCGACGGCTACGGCCGCGCGCGCAACTCGACGCTCGAGATTCTCGGCGTTCCGGTGTTCTGGTTTCCGTACGTCGTGTACCCGCTCAAGCGCGAGCGCCAGACCGGCTTCCTGTTCCCGCAAGGCGGCACGTCGAGTCAGAGCGGCGGCAACATCAACGTGCCGTTCTTCTGGGCGGCGCGCGACGACCTGAACGTGATGTTGGAGGCCGACTACCAGTTCAAGCGGGGTTTCAAACCGTCCGCCGAGATCGACTATGTATTCGGCGAGCGCGGCCGCAGCACGCTCTACGGCACCTACATCCACGACAACGACATCGACCCGAACTCTCCGACGGCGACCTTCGGCAACGATCGCTGGGGCGACCACCTGGAGGCACGTACAGGACCTGCCGGCGGGATCGTGGATGGCGGCCGACGTCGCGGCCGTGTCCGACAACCAGTTCCCGTTCGACTTCAGCGATTTCCGCGGCTACCGCCGTGATCGCTTCCTGCAATCGACCGGGCTCGTGGGCACCAGCTTCTATGGGCCGACCAAGCGCTTCGGCGCGACGCTCGCCGCGCAATCCACCGACGACATCCAGAACCCGAACGACGAGGATCGCGACAACGTGATCCTGCAGCGGCTGCCGAAGTTCGCGCTCGCGGCGCTGCCCGCTTCGGCGCCCGTTCTGCCGGGGTTGGTGACGAGTGGCGACGTCGAGTTCGTGAACTACCAGCCCTACGGCAATCCGGCCGACCACTTCGACCGCTCGCTGCGCGTGAACGACCTCTTCTACGACACCGGCTTCGACGGGATCGCCGACGGCAACGAACGCAACGGCAACGGCCGCAAGGTCCCGACCGACGCGCACCGCGACGATCAGACGGCGCTGCGATCGGGACCCGAGGGCGACGGCCGCTTCCAGGAGGGCGAGCCGCTCGCGGACCACGGCCAGCGCGTCCTCGCTCGGCCGCGCCTCTCCTATCCCTTCCAGCTCGGCAACGTGCTCGAAGTGGTCCCCGAGGCCGGCTACTACGGCACGTATTACAACTCCGACTTGCGCGGCGGCGACCAGCGCAGCCTCTTCACGGGCAGCGTCGAGATGCGCGCGAAGGTACGCGGCTCGCTGTCGCTGCCGTTCGGGATGGGCGTTGCGACGCACGTGGTCGAGCCGTTCATCGGCTGGGTGGGCGTGTCGCAGACGGGGCAGAACGACAACCCGCTCTTCGTGCCGGAGACGGCGGTTCCGCAGCAGCGGCTGCGCCTGCTCGAACCCGACAACCTCACGCTCGACCCCGCCGACCGCATCCAGGACGCGAGCAACCTGATGGTGGGCGTCACCAACCGCTTCTTCGGCGACGCCACCGGCAGCCTGCTCGGCGAGTTGTCGTTCTACTCGCAGTACCGGATGGCCGACGGCGCGTGGGGGCCGGCCGTGGCGCAGGGGAAGGTGTCGCTGCCGCTGGGCCTGCTGCTGCGCTTCCACTCGGTGGTCGACTTCCAGCCCACCGAGATGGCGGACGGCCTCGTCGACTTCGGTTGGGCGCGCTGGGGTCACCAGGTGAGCGTGCGCTACCGCTACGTGCGCGACATCCCCCAGGTGTTCGAGAACTTCCGGCAGAACGACCGCTTCGAGAACTTCACCGACAGCTTCACGAGCATCAATCAGCTCAGCGGCGTCGGACGCTGGCAGGCCACCGAGCACTGGGCCTTCACCTACGCTGGATCGTTCAGCTTCGACAACTCGATCTCGCTGATCAATCAGTTCGGCATCGAGTACCTCTCGAAGTGCCGGTGCTGGGCGGTTCGCTTCGAAATGGACGAGGATCGCACGCGGGGGTTCGAGTGGCGGCTGCGCTACCGGCTGGTCGGGCTCGGCGACCCGAAGCAGCAACTCTTCACGCGTTGACGCCCCGGCGGGCCTTTGCTTTGATCGCGACCTGGTCCCCGCCATCTCCCACGGAACCCGCGTGTCCGCCCGTATTCTCGTCGTCGACAACTACGACTCCTTTACCTTCAATCTGGTGCAGCTGATCGAGGTGCTCGGCGCCGATGCCGACGTCGTGCGCAACGACGTCGAGCCGGCCGAGGCGCTGGCTGCGCGCGGGCCCGACGGCGTCGTGCTCTCGCCCGGGCCGGGTACACCCGAGCGCGCCGGGGTCACGCTCGATGCCGTGCGCTGCTTCGCGGCACGGCGCACGCCCGTGCTCGGCGTCTGTCTCGGCCACCAGGCGATCGGCGTCGCATTCGGCGGGAGCGTCGCGCGGGCGCGCGTGCCGCGGCACGGCAAGTCCGTGACGATCCGACACGACGGCGCGGGCGTCTTCCGCGGCCTGGCCGATCCCTTCGACGCCGCGCTCTATCACTCGCTGGTGATCAACGAGGAGCGGCTGCCCGCTGTGCTCCAGATCACGGCGCGCAGCCCCGAAGGCGAGGTGATGGGTGTCCGGCATCGCGAGTTGCCGCTCGAAGGCGTGCAGTTCCATCCCGAGTCCGTACTAACACCGGGTGGTTTCGCGCTGGTCGCGAACTTCGTGGCGCGCTGCGGAGGAGTATTTTCGTGAGACTGCGCGACGCGCTCGAAGTGGCCGTCCGCCGCGAAGCGGTGCCGCCCGCGCTGCTCGAAGCCGCCTTCGGCGAGATCATGGACGGCAAGGCGAGTCCCGTCGCGATTGCGGCGCTGCTCGTCGCGCTGCGCGCGAAGGGCGAGACGGTCGACGAGATCGTCGCCGCGGCGCGCGCGCTGCGGGCTCGCGCCGAGGGCGCGCCGGCGCCGGATCCGCGAGCCATCGACACCTGCGGAACCGGCGGCGACGGAGCCGGCACCTTCAACGTCTCGACCGCCGCTGCCTTCGTGGTGGCCGGCGCCGGCGTGCCGGTCGCGAAGCACGGCAACCGCGCCGCGACGAGTCGGGCCGGCAGCGCCGACGTGCTCGAAGCGCTCGGGGTGCGCGTCGATCTGCCGATCGCGCGCGCCGCCGAGATCGTGCGCGAGGTCGGCATTGGCTTCCTCTTCGCGCGGCGCGCGCATCCCGCCATGCGGCATGTCGCAGCGGTGCGCGAAGAACTCGGCATCCGCACGCTGATGAACTGTCTGGGACCGCTGGTGAATCCGTGCGGCGTACGGCGCCAGCTCGTCGGCGTCTACGCGCGCGAACTGGTGGAGCCGCTCGCGCACGCGCTCGCGCAGCTCGGGGCCGAGGCGGCGCTGGTGGTGCACGGCAGCGACGGCCTCGACGAGATCACCACGACCGGGCCGACCTTTGCGGCGCGTTTCGCGGGCGGCGTCGTCGAGACGCTCGGGACTCGACGCCGCGGAACTCGGCATCGCGCGCGCTCGCCGCGAGCAACTGCAGGGCGGCGACGCCGCGGAGAATGCGCGCATCGTTCGCGACGTGCTGGGCGGCGAGCCGGGCCCGCGACGCGACCTCGTGCTGGTGAACGCCGCCGGCGCGCTCTGGGTCGCCGGCGCGGCGCCCGATCTGGCCGGCGGTCTCGCGCTCGCGAAGCGAGAGCGTCGACAGCGGCGCCGCGCGTGCGAAGCTCGCGGCCTTGGTGGAACGAACGCAGCGATGACGATTCTCGACGAAATCCTCGCCAACAAGCGCGACGAGGTCGCCGCCGCGAAGCAGCGCGAAGCGCCGGCCGCGCTGCGCGCGCGCGCCGAGGCGTGTCGCGGAGGCGACGCGCGGCTTCCGCGCTGCGCTCGCGAGCGGGCCGCGCCCGCGCGTCGTCGCCGAGCTGAAGCGTCGCTCGCCGAGCCGCGGCGAGATCCGGCCGGACTTCGACCCGGTCGGCTGCGCCAAGGCCTACGCCGAAGCGGGCGCCGCCGCGATCTCGGTGCTCACCGACAAGAAATATTTCGGCGGCGAGCTGTCGCTGCTCGCAAGCCGTGCGCCGCGAAGTCTCACTGCCGCTGCTGCGCAAGGACTTCCTCATCGACGCGTACCAGGTGGACGAAGCGCGCGTCGCGGGCGCCGACGCGGTGCTGCTGATCGCGCGCGCTCTCGATGTCGCACCGCTTCGCGCGCTGCGCGAACGCGCCGCTGCGCTCGGGCTCGATGCACTGATCGAGGTGCACGACGAATCGGAAGTCGACGCGGCGCTCGCCGCGGGCGCCGATCTGGTCGGCGATCAACAACCGCGACCTCGCCACCTTCACGACCGATCTCGGCACCACCGAGCGGCTCGCGAAGCGCGCTCGTGGCGGCCGGTGTGGTGGTGGTCGCCGAGAGCGGCATCTTCACGGCCGACGACGTGCGGCGGCTCGAAGCGGCGGGCGCACACGCCGTGTTGGTCGGCGAAGCGCTGATGCGGGAGCCCGACGTGGGTCGGGCGCTCGCGCGCTTGCGGGGGGCATCGTGAAGGTTCGAGTGAAGATCTGCGGCGTCTGCACGCCCGACGACGCGCAGGCTGCCGTCGATGCGGGCGCGGATTTGATCGGGCTCAACTTCGTGTCGGGCTCGCCGCGCGCGCTGGAACTCGCCGACGCCGAGCGCATCGCCGCGCGCGTGGCCGGGCAGATCGAGCGCGTGGCGCTGTTTCGCGACGCCGATCCCTACGACATCGAGCACATACTGCGGCGCATCGAGGTAGAGCGCGTCCAGCTCCACGGCGACGAGACCGAGGAGGACGTCGAGGCGATCGAGCTGCCCATCATCAAGGCGCTGCGCGGCGCGGACGAGGAGGCCGCCAAGCGCTATCCCGGCTCGATCCTGTTGCTCGATCACCCGACCGAGGGAGGGGGTCGCGGCCAGGCGTGGAACTGGGCGGACGCCGGCGTGCTGATCGCGGCCGGCTACGACGTGATCCTCGCCGGCGGGCTCGATCCCGACCAGCGTGCAGCAGGCGATCGAAGGCGTGGGCGACGTGTTGCCGTGGGGCGTCGACGTCGCGACCGGCGTCGAGAGCGAGCCGCGCCGCAAGGACGCCGAGAAGATGCGCGCGTTCATCGCGGCGGTGCGCCGCGCGGAGGCGAGGCGGATGAGAGCAGGGCGCAAAGCGCCTGGCCCTCCGGGTCATCAGGCCGCTGCTGCCCCGCTCCGGCCCGGACGCTTCGGGCCCTACGGCGGCCGCTACGCCTCCGAGACGCTGATGGCCGCGCTCGTCGAGCTGGAGGAGGCCTACCCGCGGATCACCGCGCTGCCCGCCTTCCAGGCCGAACTGAACGAGCTTCTCGAACACTACGCGGGTCGCCCGACGCCGCTCTTCTTCGCGAAGCGCACCACCGAGGATCTCGGCGGCGCGAAGGTCTACCTGAAGCGCGAGGACCTCGCGCACACCGGCGCCCACAAGATCAACAACGTGCTCGGCCAGTGTCTGCTCGCGCGGCACATGGGCAAGCGCCGCATCATCGCCGAGACCGGCGCGGGCCAGCACGGCGTCGCGGCGGCGACCGCGTCGCGCGCTGCTCGGCCTCGACTGCGAGGTCTACATGGGCGCCGAGGACGTCGAGCGCCAGGCGCCGAACGTGTTCCGCATGGAGCTGCTCGGCGCGCGCGTCGTTCCGGTGACGTCGCGGCTCGAAGACGCTGAAGGACGCCATCAACGAGGCGATGCGCGACTGGGTGACCAACGTCGAGACCACCTACTACTGCATCGGCTCGGTGATGGGGCCGCACCCGTATCCGACGATCGTGCGCGACTTCCAGCGCGTGATCGGCATCGAGGCGCGCCGCCAGATCCTCGAGATGGAAGCGCAAGCTGCCCGACGTGCTGGTCGCGTGCGTCGGCGGCGGCTCGAACGCGATGGGCCTCTTCCATCCGTTCCTCGACGACGCGTCGGTGAAGATGATCGGCGTCGAGCCGGGCGGGGAGGGCGATCGGCACCGGCCGCCACGGCGCGACGCTGGTCGCCGGCGTGACCCGGCGTCCTGCACGGCCAGACGCACCATCGTGCTGGCCGACGACGACGGCCAGATCTTCCCGGCGCACTCGATCTCGGCCGGCCTCGACTATCCCGGCGTCGGTCCCGAGCACGCCTGCTTCCGCGACAGCGGCCGCGCGCAGTACGTGGCGATCACCGACGAGGAGGCGCTCGACGCGTTCCTCCAGTCTGACGCGCATGGAGGGCATCATCCCGGCGCTCGAGTCGGCCCACGCGATCGCGCAGGTGCGCAAGCTCGCGCCGACGCTTCCGAAGCACGCGATCATCCTGGTGAACCTCTCGGGCCGCGGCGACAAGGACGTGCCGACGGTTCGCAAGATCCTCGCAGAGCGCAAAGCAGCGGGCGGGCTGATGGGACGCATCGGGGATCGCATGGCGGCGCTGCGGGCGCGCGGCGAACGCGCGCTGGTGCCGTTCATCACCGCAGGGCGATCCCGACCTCGGCGTCACCGAGGCGCTGATCCCGGCGCTCGCCGAAGCCGGCGCCGACGTGATCGAACTCGGCGTGCCGTTCTCGGACCCCACCGCCGACGGCCCGAAGATCCAGCGATCGAGCGAGCGCGCGCTCGCGTCGGGCACCACGCTGCGGCGCATCCTCGGGCTCGTGAAGTCGCTGCGCCCCCGGCTCGACGTGCCGATCGTGCTGATGGGCTACACGAACTCCTTTCTCACGATGGGCGAGCGCGCCTTCCCGGAAGCCGCGCGCGAGGCGGGCGTGGACGGCGTCATCACCGTCGACTGCCCGCCCGAAGAAGAGCCCGCGTACTACGCGAATCTCGAAGCCTGCGGCGTCGACGCGATCCTGCTCGCCGCGCCGACCACCACCGCAGCGCGCCTCGCGATGCTCGCGAAGCGCACGCGCGGCTTCTTCTACTACGTGTCGCTGACGGGCGTCACCGGCGCGCGCACGGCGTCTGCCGCCGCGCCTGGTCGAGAACCTGGCGCGGATTCGCGCCGTCTCGGACGTGCCGGTGTGTGTGGGCTTCGGCGTCTCGACGCCCGAGCAGGCCGCCTTCATCGGCCAGCACGCCGACGGCGTCGTGGTGGGCTCCGCGCTGGTCGACCGCATCGCGCGTGCGTCGAGCCGCGAGGCGGCGATCGACGACGCGGCGGCCTTCGTCGCCGCGCTGAAGGCGCCGCTGCGGCAAGCCCGCGGAGCGGGCGCGCAGTGAGCCGCAGGCGAACGAAGTTCATGAGGGCGCGCTGAAGGCCGCGCCGTGCGTGCGCGTGCTCGCGCCGGGCGACGAGCCGGCGCTCGACCGCTTCTTCGCCGTGCATCCGCACACCACGCTGTTCTTCCAGAGCAACGTCCGCAAGGGCGGGCTCGTCGACCGCGGCGCTGTCTACCAGGCCACCTACGCCGCCGCCTTCGAGGCGCGGCGCGATCAGCGCGCTCGCGAACCACTGCTGGAACGGCAACGTGCTGCTCGAAGCGCCGCGCCATCTCGAAGCCGTCGCGCGCGCGGCGGTGCGCGCGAGCGGTCGCGCGGTGAGCGGCATCCTCGGGCCGCGCGCACAGCTGGTCGCCGCACGCGCGGCGCTCGGCCTCGACACCGCCGCCGCGTACATGGACTCCGCCGAGGATCTGTTCGCGCTCGAGCTCGATCAGTTGCGCGTTCCCGCGCCGCTCGCGCGCGGCGAGTGGCTCTGCCGCAAGCCGCACGATCGCGAGCTGGAGCTGCTGATCGGATGGCGCCACGACTACCGCCACCACCATCTCCATGAACAGCCGGGCCAGGCGCTCGTCGCGAAGTGCCGCGAGGAGATCCAGCGCCACGACGCCGAGGACGCGCACTTCGTGCTCGAACGCGGCGGCGCGCCCGTCGCGTATGCCGCCTACAACGCCGCGACGCCGGCGTGCGTGCAGATCGGCGGTGTGTGGACGCCGCCGCCGCTGCGCTCGCAGGGCTACGCGCGTGCGGCCGTCGCGGGCGCGCTGCTCGCGGCGCGCGAACGCGGCGTTCCGCGCAGCGTGCTCTTCACCGAGGAAGACAACCATCCCGCGAAGGCGGCATACCGCGCGCTCGGCTATCAGCGCGTCGGCGATTACGGGATGGTGATGTTCGGTGGCGGGGAGGCCCGCTGACCGGCGCGAGAGCGCTTGCTACCCGCGCACCGCCTCGACCACGCGCAGGTAGTTCGTCGCGAGGATCTTCTGGATCCGCTCCGCGCTCCAGTTGCGGCGCAGCATGTGCTCGACCAGGCGCGGCAGCTCGAGCGGGCTCTTCAGGTCGCGCGGCGGAGTGATCGCGCCGTCCCAGTCGGAGCCGAGCGACGCGTGGTCTTCGCCGACCGTGTTCACGATGTGCTCGACGTGGCGGATCGACCGACTCGCTGCGGCCGCCCCACGCGGAGTCGCCGAGGAAGCTCGATTGGTACATCACGCCGATCGTGCCGCCGCTGTCGGCGATCGCGTGGAGTTGTTCGTCGTCGAGGTTGCGCCAATGGGGCGTCACGCCGGTGACGCCGGTGTGCGTGACGATCAAGCGGCAGCGAGCGATCGTGCACGGCGATCGCGTCGAAGAAGCCTTCGCGGTTGATGTGCGCGAGGTCGACCAGGATGCGCTTCTCGTCGAGGCGGCGGACGAAGTCCTTGCCGAACGTCGAGAGCCCCTCGCCGCGCCGGGCGCCCGCGGCCGGCGAAGACGTGACGCCGATCCGCGACGACGACAGGTGGACGATGCGTGATGCGCACGATCAGGTCGTCGGGGATCAGGTCGAGCGCGTCGAGGTCGCGGTCGAGCGCATTGCCGCCCTGGATGCCGAGGAAGGCGGCGTGTTTGCCGGCGGCGACGTGCGGCGCGGTACTCGCGCACGTTGCGCACCACCTGGAAGTCGTCGGGGACGCTCTCGAAGATGCCCTGCAGCCGCCGCACGTTCTCGACGAAGGCGTTCGGGCGCGTCTCGGGCGAGCGCAGCGGATTCGTCGTGATCACCCAGATCGCGCCGGTCAGGCGCGCTTCGCGCACGCGCGGGAAGTCGACCATCGAGAGGAAGCGCGCGCCGAAGAGACCGCTCGCCGTGTCGCTTGCGCAGGTCGTAGCGGAAGATGCGATTCCAGATGTACGAGTCGACGTGGAGATCGATCGACGTCGCAGGCGAGGTAGAGCTCGACGGCCTCGCGCGAGATGCCGAGCTCGCGTGCCCAGCCGGCGGGGTCGGAGCGGTGATCGCGGTAGACGAGTTTCGACATGGGCCATGCAGGGTAACCGAAGCGCGGGGCGGGAATCCGCCGGCTCCGCTCGGGGCTCGCCAGCGATTCGCAAGATGGGTGCTGGGGATCTGCTAGAAACCGCCGCGTTCGTCGCTTCGCGCTCCCCTCGCGCGATCGGGCGATCGGGGGGAACGGCCCACTGGCCCACGGTTTCGACGAAAGCGGTCGGCAGCGCGACGGCGCGCTGGGTTGCGTTCGTGGACCGGCGGCCCGGCTGGGTCGTCGCGCTCACGCTCGCTGCGACCGCCGCACTCGGCTGTCTACGCCGCGATGAACCTCGGCGTCAACGCCGACCCCAACGCGATGATCTCGGCGGACCTGCCGTTCCGCGCCCGCGAGCGCGAGTTCCAGCAGGCGTTCCGCTCGGCGACCGACGACTTGCTGGTGCTGGTCGAGGCCGACAGCGCCTTCGAAACGGGCAAGGCGGCCGACGCGCTGGCGGTGCGGCTCGCGCAGCGCTCCGATCTGTTCGAGCGCGTGCAGCTCGCGGGCGGCGGTGCGTTCTTCCGGCGCAACGCGCTGCTCTACCTCGACGTTCCGGAACTCGAGGCGCTGGCCGATCGGCTCGCCGCGGTGCAGCCGTTCCTCGCCGAGATCGCGCACGACGCGAGCGTCGTCGGAATCGCGGATCTCCTCGGCAAGGCCGTGCAGGCGCAGCGCGAGGGCAACGACGTCGGCATGGACCTGGCCGGCGCGCTCGACCGCGTGAGCACCGCCGTCGAAGCCGCGCAGGCGGGCCGCGCCGCGCCCGATCCCTGGGGCGACGCGCTGATCGGCGGCTCGCTCTCCGAGGAAGCGCGCCACCGCGTGATCGCGCTGCGGCCCAACTCGAAGTTCAACGAGCTGCTCTTCGCGGAGCCCGCCGTGGAGGCGATCCGCGACGGCTGCGCGGGATGCCGGCCTCACACCCGAGCGCGGCGTGCGCGTGCGCATCACCGGCGCCGAGGTGCTGAACTACGAAGAGCTGCAGGTCGTCGCGAGCCAGGGCAAGGTCGTCGCGGTGGCGTCGCTCGTGCTCTTCACGGGCGCGACCTTCTTCGCGGTGCGCTCGCTGCGCGTGCTGGTCGCGCTGGTCACGAGTCTCGTCGTCAGCCTGATCTGGAGCAACGCGTTCGCCGCCGCCGCGATCGGGCACTTGAACCAGGTCTCCGCCACCTTCAACGTGCTGATCATCGGCCTCGGCGGCGAACTCGGCATCCACTTCTGCATGCGCTACGCGGAGCTGGCCGCCAAGGGTCGCTCGCGCACCGATGCGCTCGGCGAAACCGGCGCGACGATGGGTTCGGCGCTGTTCTCGAGCGCGGTCACCACGGCGATCGGCTTCCTGGTGTTCTGGCCGACCGATTACCGCGGCGTCGCCGAACTGGGCTTGATCGCCGGCGCGGGCGTGATGCTCTCGCTCGCGTCGAGCCTGACGCTGCTGCCGGCCCTGCTCGCGCTCGGTGCGCGGACGCACCCGTATTTCGCACCGCCCTCGCTCGCGTTCGCAGGCCGGCTGCGCCACGTGCCGGTGACCTACGCGCGGCCGATTCGCTGGGCTGCGTTCGCCGTCGCGGTCGGTTCGCTCGCGCTGATCCCGCGCGCGAGCTTCGACCACAACCCGGTGAACCTGCGCGACCCGAACACCGAATCGGTGCAGGCGTTCCAGGATCTGCTCCAGCAGAGCAGCACCTCGCCGTGGACGGTGGACCTGGTCGAGCCGGACCTCGCGACGGCGCAGGCGAAGGCCGCGGAGCTGGCGAAGTTGCCGTTCGTCGAAAGCGCGCAGACGCTGGTCGACTACGTGCCGGACCGCCAGGCCGAGAAGCGCGCAATTCTCGACACGATGGCGTTCCTGGTGCCCCCGGTGGCCGCGCGGAGTGCTGCGCCGGATGTCGCGACCCAGATCGCGGCGCTCGGGCGACTCGAAACCGCGCTCGCCGCGGGTGCGGGCGGAGCCGGCGATGCGCGCCTCGACGCGAGTGAGACGCGCCTGCGCGACGCGCTCGACCGCCTGCGCGCCGCGCTCACGGCGGCGCCGTCCCCGAGCCATTTGCTCGGGCGCGTGCAGGCCAACGTGGTCGGCTCGCTGGTCGAGCAGCTCGGCGAGCTGACCGAGTCACTGTCGCCCGACGATGTCACGCTGGAGACGCTGCCACCGGAGCTGCGCGAGATGATGCTTGCCGACGACGGGCGCGCGCGCGTCACGGTGATTCCCAAGAGGGATCTGAACGACAGCGCGAACCTCGAGGAGTTCGTCGACGGTGTGCGCGCAGTGGCGCCGGAGGGCACCGGCCCCGCGGTCGGACTCATCGAGTGGGGTCGCGTCACGTCCGGCGCGATGAAGCAGGCGATGCTCGTCGGCTTCGTCGCGACGGCGCTGTTCCTGTTCCTTTTGTGGCGCAACTGGTGGGACACGGCACTCGCGTTCTTCCCGCTCGGGCTCGCGGGGCTCGCCACCTGCGCCGCGCTGGTGGGACTCGGCTGGCACTTCGATTTCGCCAACGTGATCGTGCTGCCGATGCTGCTCGGGATGGGCATCGACAACGGCGTCCACCTGGTGCATCGCCACCGCACGAATCCGGAAGAGCAAGACGTGCTCGCCAGCTCCACGGCGCGCGCAGTCTGGTTTTCAGCGCTCACCACGGTGTTGTCGTTCGGAAGTCTCGCGTTCGCGTCGCACCGCGGGATGGCGTCGCTCGGCCGGCTGCTCACGCTCGGCGTCGCGGCGACACTCGTCTGCTACGTCGTCGTGCTGCCCGCGGTGCTCGCTTGGGACGACCAAAGGCGGCAACGACGAAAAGGTGTTCTCCCGCGGAGCAACGCGTCCCCTTGACCGTGTTGGTGTGATCCCGTCCGGGATCACACGAGATCATGAGTTGCCGTTCGCGCCGGCAATCAAGCGTCCGGGTCGTCCTCGGCGAGGTTGCGCGACTGGATCGGGTGCGGCGCGAACTCGGGACCGGCGTCCCAGCCGGGGAGGGCGCGCGCCTGGGCGAGCCAGGACTGCGCGATGTCGTCGTCGGTGACGACCGACGAAGCGCCCGCCTCCTCGATGATCCCGTCCCACAACTGTTGGCCGCCGGACTCCCACCACTGGCGCGAGGGGTGCTCGAAATCCACGGACAGTTTCATCATCGGCGCGCATTGTAACGACGGGTCCTCGCCCTACCATGCGCCGATGCCGCTTCCCGAGCACTTCGCCAGCTCCCCCGAAAGCGTCGGCGTCGATCCCGAGAAGCTCGCCGCACTCTTCGATCGCGCCGAGCGCGACGTGCGCGAAGGGCGACTTCCCTCGGCGCAAGTCGCCGTCGCGCGCGAGGGCAAGATCGCCGCAGTGCGCAGCTTCGGCGCGGTGACACACGAAGGGCGACCGGCGCCGGCCACCGACCAGACGCTCTACGTGATCTTCTCGTGCACCAAGGCGGTCACCTCCGCCGCCGCCTGGTTGTTGCTGGGCGAAGGCAAACTGCGGCTCGACGAGCCGGTGGCCGCGGTGATTCCCGAGTTCGCCAGCAACGGCAAGGACGCCGTCACGCTCGAGCAGTTGCTCACGCACACGGCCGGCTTTCCGCAGGCGCCGCTCGATCCGCGCAAGGTCGGCTGGTCGCAACTCGCGGAGCGCTTCGCGACCTGGCGGCTCAACTGGGAGCCGGGCAGCCGCTTCGAGTACCACGCGTCGAGCAGCATGTGGGTGGTCGCGGCGCTGGTGCAGGCCCGCAGTGGCAGCGACTTCCGCGACTTCGTGCGCGCGCGCATCGCCGAGCCGCTCGGGCTGCCCGATCTGCGCGTCGGCTGTCCGCGCGCCGAGCAGGCGCGGCTCGCCGACGTCACCCACGTCGGTCGCGCCTGGACCAACGAGGAACTCGTCGCGAAGGGCTTTCCGCCGATGCCGGTGACGGAAGTCACCGAGGAGAATCTCCAGCGCTTCAACGATCCGCTGGTACGCGAAGTCGGCGTGCCGGGCGGCGGCGGCACCGCGACGGCCGCCGACCTCGCGCTCTTCTATCAGGCGCTCGTCCACGACGGCGTCGCCGCCGACGGCACGCGGGTGTGGCAGGCCGCGACGCTGCGCGATGCGCGCACGATCCGAAATCCAGCGTTCCTCGACCCGATGTTCCGCAAGCCCGCCAATCGTGGGCTCGGTCTCGTCGTCGCCGGCGGGCCCGACAAGGTCTTCCTCGGCTTCGGCCGGACCGGCTCGGACGAGATGTTCGGACATCTCGGCGCGGGCGGGCAGATCGCGTGGGCAGATCCCCGGACGGGACTCTCTTTTGCGTACCTGACCAACGGCCACGACCGCGACCTGCTCCGCGAAGGCCGTCGCACCGTCGCGCTCTCGAGCCTCGCTGCGGTGTGCGCGCTCTGAGCGCACAGCGGAGCGATCTGTGTCTCACGCGCGAAGGGTTGCTGCGCTCGCACGCGTTCGCGGCGTTGCACGTCCTCGCCGATCACTTCCGCTGCAATGGCACGAGCCGGGGAATTCGGGATTGGCTCGCTGCCACGCAACAGGATGGGCTCCCTCCGAAATTGCACTCCTGTTCGCGCGTAGACTCCCCGCTCGGCGCTCCCCGTGGGCCCGTGGCGCCACCGGCCGCTCACGGAGCGTCGCGCTGCGTCCGCTCGCGCCATGCCTGTCGGCGACTTGCACATTGCGTTGCCGCAGCCGCTGCCCGGGAAGCGCCGTCGAGACCGCGCGATCCGCTGGACCCGCTCCCGCGCTGCATCTCCGATCGACCGCAAGCCGAAAGCCCGACCTGCCGATCTCCTCTCCCGGAGAATTGGAAACGGAATCCGAGTATGTCTCGCGTCTTCACGTCCGCGATCTCGACGAGCATGCGCTGGCGTAGCGCAGTAGCGACACTCGTCTGCGTACTCTTCGCAGGCGGCTGCGCGTCGGTCCCTCCGACGCAGGAGATCCGCGACAGCTGGGAGCCGGTGAACCGGCCCATCTTCGGCGTGAACGTGTCGATCGACGACCTCGCGCTCGGCCCGGTCGCGCGCGGCTGGAAGAAGATCACGACCGGCCCGGTACGGCGATCGGTTGCGAACGTCGAGAGCAACCTCGAGTTCCCGGTGCGCTTCCTCAGCCATCTCGGACAGGCGGAGTTCATCGCGGCGGGTTCCGAGCTGGGCCGCTTCTTGTTGAACTCGACGCTCGGCATCGCGGGCGTCTTCGATCCGGCGCGCGAGGTGGGTCTCGACGTGATCTCGGCGGACTTCGGCACGATGTTCGCGCGTTGGGGGATTCCGTCGGGGCCGTACATCGTGGTGCCGATCCTCGGGCCGTCGACGCCGCGCGAGACGATCGGCGACATTCTCACCATTCCGCTCGATCCGCTGTTCTGGGCCGGCTTCTACCTGATCCCGATCGACGTGCTCTTCGTGATCAACGACCGCGCACAGGCGGACGACGTGATCGCGCAGGCCAGGCGGAGCGCGCTCGACTTCTACGTCTTCACGCGCGACGCCTTCATCCAGCGCCGCAATCGCGAGATCCGCGGCGAGTACGTGACGCAGCCGCGCGACGGCGAGACCGATCCCAACTTCCCGCCGGATCTCTACGAGCTACCGGACGAGCACGCAGCCTCGGTGTCGCCGACACTCTGAGCGCGACGATCCCGGTGGGTTCCCCAGGTGTCGAATCGCGATGGGCATCCCTGTTGGGCGACGACACCTTCGACCGGTCGACGCCGCCCGCGCGGTCGATGGCGTGACGGGCACGGCGACCGCGATCGCCACGGGCAGGAGTCACACGCTCGCGGTGCTCGTTCCGGAGCCTGCCGGGTCTTGGCTCGGTGCCGTCGCCTGCACCGCTCTGCTCGCGATCGCACGGCGCCGCAATCCGGCGCACGGGGAGCAGCGGTAGCTCGAGGTCGTGCTGGTCGAAGGGCACGATTCGGTCGCGTGCGTCGAACTCGGCGACGATCAGGCTCGGCGCTTCGAGCGCGCCGCCAACCCCTTCTTTCTCCAGCCGTTGCCACTCGTTCCCTCGTGGGACTCGTGATGGCGCCAAGGCACGGACCGCGATCCCGCGAAGACCGCCTATGCTCCGCCCCGAAGCCGCCGAAGCAATTGTTTCCGAAGTAGGCGGCGCTCTCCGCGAAGCGTCGGGGAATCCATCATGGGGACTGCGCCCTTGCTCGATCATTTTTGGCTCCCATTCACGCCGAACCGCGACTTCAAGGCCGAGCCGCGCCTCTTCGCGCGCGCCGAAGGCGTGCACTACTTCACGCCCGAGGGCCGCAAGCTGCTCGACGGCTCGTCCGGCCTCTTCTGCGTGCCGCTCGGTCACGGCCGCCGCGAGATCGCCGACGCCGTTCACCAGCAACTCCTGACACTCGACTACACACCCACCTTCATGCGCGCGCATCCGAAAGCCTTCGAGCTCGCGACGCGCGTCACCGGGTTCACGCCGCCCGGCCTCGACCGCGTGTTCTTCGCGAACTCCGGCTCCGAAGCCGTGGAGTCGGCGATGAAGATCGCGCTCGCGTACCACCGTGTGCGCGGTGAGGGCCAGCGCACGATGTTCGTCTCGCGCGAGCGCGCCTATCACGGCGTGAACATGGGCGGCGTCGCGCTCTCGGGGCTCGTGAAGAACCGCGAGAGTTTCGGCGCGGGTGTGCCGGGCGTCGTGCACATGCGCCACACGCATCTGCCCGAGAACCGCTTCACGCGCGGCATGCCCGAGAAGGGCGGCGAACTCGCCGACGACCTCGCGCGACTCGGCGCACTGCACGGCTTCGCGAACATCGCGGCGGTCTTCATCGAGCCGATCGCCGGCTCCACCGGCTGTCTCCCGCCGCCGCGCGGCTACCTCGAGCGCGTGCGCGAGCTGTGCGACGAGCACGGCATCCTGCTCGTGTTCGACGAGGTGATCACGGGCTGGGGACGCACGGGGCAAAACTTCGCGGCGCAGGCGTTCGGCGTGACGCCAGATCTCATCACGATGGCGAAGGCGCTCACCAATGGCGCGCAGCCGATGGGCGCGGTGGCGGTGAAGCGCGCGGTCCACGACGCGATCGTCGAGCAGGGCCCGCGTCACGCGCCGGAGTTCTTCCACGGCTACACGTACAGCGCGCACCCGGCCGCGTGCGCCGCGGGCCTCGCGACGCTCGCGCTCTACGACGCCGAGCACAGCTTCGAGAAAGTGCGCGCGCTCGCTCCCTATTTCGAGGAGCGCGTGTTCTCGCTGTGCGATCTCTCCGCGGTCGCCGACGTGCGCTGCTATGGCCTCCTCGCGGGTGTAGACGTGCGCGCGAAGAGCGGCCAGCCCGGCCTCGCCGGCTACGAAGTGCAGAAGCGCCTGTTCGACACGGGCCTGCACGTGAAGGCGACCGGCGACTCGCTGCTGCTCGCGCCGGCGTTCGTGTTCGGACGCGCGCAGGTGGACGAGATGGTGACGATCTTGCGCGAGGTGCTGAGCGCCTTCGTGTGACCCTCACGAAACCACCGTGACGTTGGACCCGGCGCGCGCCCGGTAGAGCGCACGATGCGCGGCGCGCCAGGCGAGCAGGCCGCCGACCAGCAGGCCCACGTGCGGAAAGCTGCGCGACTTGAGTGCGTAGGCCACGATGGTGGCATCGACGCCGGTGCTGCACACGACGACGATGTTTCGGTCGCGCGGCAAGCGCTCCAGCCAGCGGCTGAAGTCGAGAAACGGAATCTCGTGCGAGTTGGGCAGGCCCTTCATCAGCCGGCGCTCCACAGCCGAGGCGCACGTCGAGCAGGAAGTTTCGGTCGTCGTCCAGGAACGCGGCGTCGATCTGCCCCGGCGAGACCAGCGAAACCGCCGGGGCCTCCCCGCGGACGAAGCGTCCCACGAGATCCGCACACATAGTCGATGTCGCGGTCAGAGGTCTCGGCCGACAAGCTCAAGCGCAGGCTCTCCTGCGCTTCCGCTTCCGTCAGACCGATGGCCGTGAGCACGTGCGAGGGCTTGCCGCCCTGCGCGCTGCAGGCCGAGCCGGCGGAAACGGACACGCCGTGCAGATCGAGGAAGGCCAGCAGCTCGGCATTCTGCACGCCCGGGAATCGGAGATTCAACGTGTTCGGCACGACACCCTCGGCGGGGGAGTTCTCGATCAACTCCGGCATCGCCGCCCGCAACCTGGCCAATAAGGCGGTGCGCCGTGCCGTCACGATGGGCACCTTGGCGAGCAGCTCCGGAACACGCGCAAATGCCGCTCCGCAGCCGGCGATGTTGTGCGTGCTTTCGGTCCCGGCGCGGCGACCCTGCTCTTGCTGTCCGCCACTGATGAACGGGTGAAGCGGGGCGCCGTCACGCACGTACAGGACGCCGACGCCTTTCGGGCCGAACACTTTGTGGGCGGAAAATGTCGCGTAGTCCACACCCAGGTCGTGGACGTCGACCGGAATCTTGCCGAGTGCCTGCACGCAATCGGCGTGAAAGGGAATCCCGCGCTGCATGCGCCAGCGCGGCCAGCGCGCGCACGGGGTTGACTGTGCCGAGCTCGTTGTTCGCCAACATGCAGCTGACCAGGCAGACCGAGTCGTCGAGGAGCGGCGGCGAGGTCATCCGGTCGAACCCGCCCGTAGCGGTCCACGGGCAGCCACGTCACCGCGACGCCCTCGCCGGCAAGCTCCTCGGCCACCGCGCGAACGGAGGAATGCTCCACCGCCGTCGTCAGCAGCCGCCGGCGCGGGGCCGGTGCCCGCGCTGTGATCATCCGCAGCACGTGGTTGTTGCCCTCACTGGCGCCCGAGGTGAAGACCACTTCCTGCGGGCTGGCATGGATGGCGGCGGCGACCTCCGCGCGTGCCCGCTCGATCAGCGCCGCCGCCTCACGACCGAGGCTGTAGGCCGACGAGGGGTTGCCCGGGTGCTCGTCGAGCACCTCGGCCACGCGACGTCGCACGTCCGGGGCAACCGGCGTCGTGGCATTGACGTCGAGATAGACTTGCCGAATTCGTTTGAACAGCATCCCTGATCTCGAGGCAGGAGTTTCCGCGCGCTTGCCCTGAGGAAATACAGCGAGCCTTGCTCGAATCTACACTGTCGCCGACGACTCAGTCCTGCGTGGCGAAGTGCGGCAGGCGCTGGAAGCGATCGGCGTGCCACTCGGCGTCGCCGAACAGCGCTTGCAGCACGCGCAGGCGCTTGAAGAAGAGCCCCTCGTCCTGCTCGTCGGTGACGCCGATGCCGCCGAAGAGCTGGATCGCGTTCTCCATCACATACCAGCCGCCGCGACCGAGCTGGAGCTTCGCCGTCGAGATCTCGCGCTTGCGCATCTCTTCGTCGTCGTCGTCGGCTTCGATCGCGGCCAGGATCATCGAGGAACGGCAGAGTTCCGTCTCGGCGTACATGTCGGCGGCGCGGTGCTGGAGCGCCTGGAAAGAGCCGATCGGCACCTCGAACTGCTTGCGCTGCCTTCAAGTAGGCGACGGTGCGTTCGAAGAGTTCCTGCACCGCGCCCTGTCCCTCGGCGCACGCCGCGGCGGCGCCGCGGTCGATCGCCCACTCGATGTGCGCGAGCGCGGCAGCCTTCGGCGCCGAGCAGGCGATCGGCGCCGACGGCGACGTTCTCGAAGCGCAGCAGGCCGCAGCGCTGACCGTCCATCGTCGGCACGCGCGTGCGGGTCAGGCCCGGCGCATTCGCGTCGACGACGAAGAGCGAGAGACCGGCCGCGTCGCTCTGGGAGCCCGACGTGCGCGCGACGACGACGATGTGGTCGGCCGCATGGCCGTTCAGCACCCAGACCTTCTCGCCGGTGATCGCGAAGCCGGCGCCGCGGCGCTCGGCCGCGTCGCACATTCGTGCAGGTGGTAACGGCCCTGCCGCTCGCCGTAGGCGAAGGCGAGCGTGGTGCGACCCTCGATCATCGGGTCGAGAAAGGCCTTGCGCTGATCTGCGCTGCCGAGTCGCGAGAGCAGGCCGCCGGCGAGCACCACCGACGCGATCATCGGTTCCGGAACCAGGCCGCGGCCGAGCTGCTCCAGGATCAGCGCGAGATCCGCGAAGCGCCCGCCGAAGCCGCCGTGCTCTTCGGGGAACGCGACGCCGAGCCAGCCCATCTCGCCCATGCGGCCCCAGGCCTCGAGTTCGTAGCCGCGTTCGCTGTCGCGCTGCTTGCGGAAGCGCTCGACGGGAGAGTCGTTCTTGACGTACTTGGCGACGGAGTCGACCAGGATCTGCTGTTCTTCGGTGAGGTCGAAGTTCATGATGGGCTCCTCAGCTCGGCTACGCCGTCGGCAGCCGCAGGATCTGCTTGGCGATGATGTTGCGCTGGATCTCGTTCGAGCCGCCGTAGATGCGACGCGGCGCGCAGGTAGTTGAAGTGCGACGCCACCGCGCGCTCCACCTCGGGCAGCGCCTCGGGCGGGGAGTCGAGCCAGCCGAGCGCGTCGTGGCCCATCCCGTCCATGCACAGTTCGGTGATCTCCTGCTCGACGTCGGTGCCGACGAGCTTCAGGATCGACGACTCCGGGCCGGGTGCGCGTCCGAGCTGCGCGGCCGCGAGCGTGCGCAGCTGCACCATCTCGAGCGAGCGCAATCGCATCTCGAGGCGCGCGATGCGGCGCCGGAACTCGACGTCCTCGAGCAGCGACGACGAGCCCACCGTCGTCGCCGCTGCGATGCGCTTGCAGAGGCGCAACCAGCGGCGGCTCTCGGCGATCCCGCCGATCAGCGTGCGTTCGTGGCCGAGCAGCGCCTTCGCCATCGTCCAGCCGCCGTTCTCGGGGCCGACCCGGTTGGACTGCGGGACGCGCGCGTTCTGGAACCAGGTTTCCGAGAAGGCGTCGGTGCCGCCGGTGGTGAGGAACGGCTTCACGGTGATGCCGGGCGTGTTGCGCACGTCGGCGAGCACGAAGGTGATGCCTTCCTGCTTCTTGCCGCCGGCGTTGGTGCGGGCGAGGACGAAGATCCAGTGCGCGTACTGTGCGTTGGTGGTCCACGTCTTCTGGCCGTTGAGGATGTAGTCGTCGCCGTCCTTGTCGGCGTGCAGCTGCAGCGACGCGAGATCGGAGCCGGCGTTCGGCTCGGAATAGCCCTGACACCAGACTTCTTCGCCGGAGAGGATCTTGGGAAGGAAGCGCTTCTTCTGCGCGTCGTTGCCGTACTGGATCAGCAGGGGTCCCACCATGCCGAGCCCGAAGGGCGACAGCTGCGGTGCGTTGGCGCGCACGAGCTCTTCGCCGAAGATGTGACGCTGCGCGATGTTCCAGCCGGTGCCGCCGACGTCCTTCGGCCAATGCGGCGCGATCCAGCCCTTCGCGTACAGGATCTTGTGCCACTCCAGGACTTCGGCGTGCTCGTAGTGGCCGGCTCCTTCCGCCTTGCGCTTCAGGTGCGGCGGCATCGCCGCTTCGATCCAGGCGCGCACTTCGCTGCGAAACGCGATCTGTTCCGGGGTGTACGAGAGATCCATCACGTTCTCCTCGCGTCGAGACGACGGCCGCGGAGATTAGCCCACGACGTCGCGGCGTCGTGGGGCGCGTTCGTTGCCGAATCTGGACGGCAGTGAAGCGGACTCTCGGTCAGTGTATGCTGCGAAGCCATGATGACCGAGCACCCGAACGCCCAGCTCGCGCGGCGAGCCTGGGACGCCATCTCGCACGGCGACGCCGCCGGCGCTGCGCGCGACGATGAACGAAGACGTCGTGTGGCGTGCGACCGCGCGCGGGACGCCCTGGGCCGGCACCCACGAGGGACCCGACGCGGTCGTCGACTTCCTGGCCCGCGTCGGCGAGGCCTCGGAAGTCTTCGACGCCAGCGCTCGTCGACGTCCTGGTGAGCGACGAGCGCGTGCTCTTCGTGTTCCACACCTCGCTGCGCCGCGGCGGCCGCGTGGCCGAACTCGACTACCTGCTGCTCGGCCCGCGTGCAAGACGGTCGCTTCTCGGAGATGTGGACGACGCCGCTCGATCCGGTCGCGATCGAGAGCTTCTGGGCGGGCCAGCGCGTCTAGCTTCGCGTCACGCGAAGATCCAGACCGCGGTCTTTGCGAAGAGCGCGCCGACCAGCCCTGCCGCCGGCAGCGTGAGCAGCCATGCGGCGAAGATGTCGAGCGAGAGTCCCCACTTCACCGCCGAGAGTCGCTGCGTCGCGCCGACGCCCATCACCGACGTGGTGATGACGTGCGTCGTCGAGACCGGGAAGCCCAGGTAGGCCGTCCCGAGCAGGACACGCTGATGCGGCGGTCTCCGCCGCGAAACCGTTCGCGGGTGTGAGCTTCACGAGCCGCATGCCGAGCGTGCGGATGATGCGCCGGCCGCCCGTGTAGGTGCCGAGCCCGATCGTGAGCGCCGATGCGAGCTTCACCCAGAGCGGCACTTCGAGGGCCGGCAGCTCGCCGGCTGCAAAGAGCGCCAGCGTGATCACGCCCATCGTCTTCTGCGCGTCGTTCGAGCCGTGGCTGAAGGCCATGATCGAAGCGGACGCCAGCTGTGCGAGCCGGAAGCGGCGCATCAAGCGGCCCGGGTTCGCACGTCGGAAGAGCCACAGGATTCCGACCATCAGCGCGATACCGACCGCGAAGCCGACCAGCGGTGCGAGCAGGGTCGGGATCAGCACCTTGTGCAGGATGCCGGACCAGAGCACGCCGTCCGGTCCCGAGGTGGCGAGTACGGCGCCGGCGATGCCGCCGATCAGGCAGTGCGACGAACTCGACGGCAGCGCCCACCACCAGGTGAGCAGGTTCCACGAGATCGCACCGACCAGCCCGCCGAAGAGCACCGGATTCGTGACCACGCCGGGATTGACGATGCCCTTCGCCAACGTCGACGCGACATGGGTCGAGATGACGGCGCCCACCACGTTCAGGATCGCCGCGGCGCCGAGCGCGACGTTGGGCGGCACGGCACGCGTGGAGATCGAAGTGGCGACGGCGTTCGCCGCGTCGTGGAAGCCGTTGGTGAAGTCGAAGAGCAGGGCGGTGACGATCACCGCGACGAGCAGGGTGTCCATCAGGCGTTCTCGAGCGCCACGCCCTCGATCACGTTGGCGACGTCCTCACAGCGATCGATGGCGCTTTCGATGTTCTCGAAGATCTCCTTCCACTTGATCAGGGTCTTCGAGTCCTGCTCTTCCTTGAAGAGGCGGGCGGTCGCGCGTCGCAGCAGGCGATCGTTCTGCTTCTCCACTTCCTTCACCGCGCGGCATAGCTCGCGGACGTGCTCGGAACTGGGGCGCTTCGCCAGCGCGTCGACGGTGGCCTTCATCGCCAGCGTCGCCTCGACGAGATGGCCGGCCATCTCGAGCGCTTCGGGGCGCGGAGCGCTCACCTCGTAGAGCCAGAGATTCTGGGCGGTCGCCTCGATGTGGTCGAGGATGTCGTCGAGCCGACTCGAGATGCTGTAGATGTCGCCCCGCTCGATCGGGGTGATGAACGAGGTGTGCAGCAGTTCCATCGTCTGCTGGCAGACTCCGTCGGCCTCGTGCTCGGTGACGTGGATGCCGGCCGCGCACCGTTCTGCGTGGCCCAGGTCGTCCAGCATCTCGCGCAGCTTTCCGGCGCCGTCCACACACAACGTCGCATGGCGCGAGAAATGCGCGAAGAACTCGTTCTTCCTCGGGAGCAGGCGCTCGAGCACGGACGCACCTCATGAAGCAGCGGGCCAGGCACTTCGCGCCCTGCTGCTGGTTCAGTAGTTGCCGCGCGGAATAGCACAGCACACGCCCCGTCACTCGGCCGTCACTTCGTGGAGCGGGCGATCAGAGCTTTTCGGGCGCCTCGAAGCGGCCGTGCATGTGTTCGATGTGCATCGAGAAGAGTGCGCGCTTGGGGAGTCCGAGCTGGCCGAGCGCATCGGCGATCGGATGCGTGCCGAGTTCCAGGCGCGCACCGCCGAGCGCGAAGCCGACGCCGCTGCCGCCCTGCACGAAGTGCGTGCGGTGCGGGATCCCCTCGATCAGTGTGTAGGTCACGGTGTCCTGATCGGGAAGCGCGCGCGAGCCGCCGTGCGGAACCGAGAGCGTGAGGACGTGCGCGCCGTCCATCGCGAGGCGACAGCGAACGCTGCCGCCCTCGCGCGTGATCTCGATCGACTCGACGCTCTTGGGGAAGCCCCAGATGCTGCGACCGGCTTCGCAGCTGAAGTCCTGGTTCACGGGCAGCTTCCAGATGTAGGTGCCGAGCTTGCCGCGCAACAGATCGAGCCATGCGCCGATCCAGGGCAGCGACGCTGGCGCTCGCTTCGGCCGCACGAAGAAGGTGAGCGACACCTCGTCGTAGTCACCGAGATCGTTGTCGCGATAGTCGATCACCGCGATCGCGAGCGGCGTACGTTCTGGCAACAACTCCACCACCTCGAAGGCATCCGGCACCAGGCGCCGCGCGACCCGCGACGAAACCAGGAAGGTGGCCACGGAGGCCGAGGCGTCGCGCACGACTACGGGCATTGCGACCTGCCGGCCCTGAATTGCGTAGCTCGCGGGTTCCGTCTGCGGACTCGTCATCGCGCCAGCATACAGCGGGCGCCGATCTGGAGCCTGTCCAATACGGCGTGGCTGGCCAGCCGCGTCGTCGCTCCGATCAGCTGCTGACGCGGCCTATGCCCGATTGATCCTCGTCGAGGCTCGCGCGCAGCACCGCGAGCGCCGCCTTGCGGATGCGACGCTTGGTGGCGTGGTGGGCGCCGAGGTGCAGCCCGGCGAGGCGCGAAGCGGCTTCGATTGCGACGCCTTCCACCTTGTCCGCGGGAGCCAGCAGATCGAGGAAGCCGGCCTCCAGCGCGCCCGGCCCGTCGTAGATCTCGGCCAGCACCGCGGCGCGCTGCAGATGGCGCGGCGAGAGTCGCTCGTGCGCCAGCTCGATCGCGAAGGTCGGCAGCGTGAGGCCGATCGCGACTTCGTTGAGCCCGATCTTGAAGTCGCCGAGCGCGCCGACGCGCAGGTCGGCGGCGAGCAGGGCGACCGCTCCCATCGCGAGTGCGTGACCGGTGCAGCCGAGCACGATCGGGAGCGGCGCTTCGTAGAGGCGAAGCGCGAGGCGCCCGCCGGCGGCGACCAGCTTGCCGACCGCGGCGATGTCGCCGCTGCGCATCACGCCGAGATCGAAGCCGCCCGAGAAGCGCTCCGCGCGGCCGATCCACGCCACCGCCTTCGCTTCCTTCTCGGCGCGATCGAGCGCTGCGTGCAGCGCGTCGATCAGCGCGAAGGAGAAGGCGTTGGCCTTGCCGTCGTCGACGCGGACGACGGCGACGCTGTCCTGCAATTCGTAGACGACCGCATCGCTCATCGCTTCCGGTCTCCGATCAGCAGGCTTCGAAGAGCCCGGCGAAGCCCTGACCCCCACCGATGCACATCGTGACGATGCCGTAGCGCCCGCCGCTGCGGCGCAGTTGGCGGAGCAGCAGGCCCGTGAGGCGCGAGCCCGTCATGCCGAACGGATGCCCGATCGAGATCGCGCCGCCGCACGGGTTGAGTTTCTCGTTCGGGATCTCGAGCACACGCTGGCACTGCAGCAGCTGCGAGGCGAAGGCCTCGTTCAGCTCGACGATGTCGATGTCCTTCATCGTGAGGCCGTGGCGCTTCAGCAGCTTGGGCACCGCGGAGATCGGTCCGATTCCCATTTCCTCTGGGCCGCAGCCGGCGACCGCGGCGCCGCGGTAGATGCCGAGCGGGCGCACCCCGAGCTGTTTGGCGCGCTCCGAACTCATCAGCAGCGTCGCCGATGCGCCGTCGGAGAGCTGCGACGCGTTGCCGGCCGTGACCGTGCCGCCCTGGTCGGCGGGCTTGAACACCGGCTTCAGCTTCGCGAGGCCTTCGAGCGTGGTGTCGGCGCGGTTGCACTCGTCGCGGTCGACGACGCAATCCTCTTCGTACGCCGCGGCGTCCTTCGGCTGCACCTTGCGGCGCGTCTTCATCGGCGCGATCTCCTCCGAGATCCAGCCCTTCTGGAACGCGGCGGCGTAGCGCTGCTGACTCTGGAGCGCGTAGCGATCCTGGTCCTCGCGCGAAACCTTGTAGCGCTCGGCGACAACTTCGGCGGTCACGCCCATCGGGAAGTAGAGCCCGGGGAAGCGCGCCTGCGCGGTCTTGTTGACCATGCGCGTGGTGTTCTGTGTGCCGTCCTGCATCATCGTGATGGTCTCGACACCCGCGCCGATCGCAACTTCGGCGCCTTCGTGCAGGATCGAGTGGGCGGCCATCATGATCGCCTGCGAGCCCGACGAGCAGAAGCGGTTCACGCTGGTCGCCGCGACTTCCTTCGGAAAGCCCGCTGCCATCGCCGCGATACGCGACATGTTCATGCCCTGGCAACCCTCGGGCATGCCGACGCCGGTGATCACGTCTTCGATCTCGGCGGGATCCAGCTTGGGCACGCGCTCGACGACGGAGCGCAGGCAATGCGCCAGGTAGTCGACGGGTTCGGTGATGTTGAACGAACCGCGGTTGGCCTTGGTGAGTCCTGTTCGGATGCTTTCGACGATGACGGCTTCGCGTGCCATGGAATCCTCCGAGATGCGGGCTTCGAGAAGGATCGCAGCATACAAGACTGATGAAGTCTCGCCGCTCGGCTGCGCCTCGCTACGCGGGAAGCAAGTACATGAGCCTCGCCGCTCGGCTGCGCCTCGCTACGCGGGAACTGATTCGAGGAGGGGTTGCGGGGCGGGGAAGGGCGCTCGACGCGCGTCGGGGTGGCGAGTAGATTCGCGCGCAACGAGCGGGGGCTCCGTGTCGACGTCCGAAACCACCACCAACGGCGTGTGCATCGAGGTCGACGCGAGCTACGCGGCCGATCACTCGGCGCCGCAACTCGGTCAGTGGTTCTTCCTCTATACGATCCGCATCAGCAACGTGGGCGACGAGACGGTGCAGCTTCTCTCGCGGCACTGGATCATCACGGACGCCACCGGCAAGGTCGAGGAAGTGCGCGGTCCCGGCGTCGTCGGCGAGCAACCCGTGCTCCAGCCGGGCGAGGCATTCCAGTACACGTCTGGCTGCCCGCTCGCGACGCCATGGGGCAGCATGCGCGGTCGCTACGAGATGCGCACCGCCGGCGGGGCGCGCTTCCAGGCCGAGATCATGAGCTTCGAGCTGCGCCAGCCGGACGCCCTGCATTAGCAAGTCAAGTACATGAAGCTCGCCGCTCGGCTTCGCCTCGCTACGCGGGAACGGTTTCAGGGTGCTGCTGCGGGGCGACTCATGATGCTCGCCGCTCGGCTGCTTCGCTACGCGGGAACGGTTTCAGGCTGCGGGTTGGTGGCGGCGTGCGAGTAGCGTGAGCGCGGCGATCGCGGCGGCGGTGAGCGCGGCGGCGGACGGCTCGGGAATCGTCAGGTACGCGAGGCCGAGGCTGGAGGTGGTCGCGCCGCCGGTTGCCGGCATCGCGAATGCCGAAGCGGGATCGAGCGCGGCGTTCGGTGCTGGGAAGAGCGCCATCGGGATGCCCAGCGACGCGCGCCGCGTGCGCGAGTGCTCGACGCCGAGCACGTGCACGCGACCGCCCGCGTAGTCTGCGAAATCGCCCGTCGCCTCGATCACGCGGTACTCCGCGCCGGCTTCCCAGATCCAGTGCAGTCGGGACCCGTCGGGATCGTCGTCGAGTGGCTGCGCAGTCGTCGCAAGCGAGAAGAACGCGCTCACTGACGCGCAGTACTGCGGTTGTGCGAAGGAACACTGACTCGGCGCGCGGCTGAAAGGATCGGTCGGATCGTAGTCGGACGACCCGCTCGGCTCTCCCTTGGGGGCCACCGGTGCCGAGAACGCAACGAGCAGGTTCTGGAAGTTGAACGACAGCGCCGCCATCTCGTCCAAGAAAGTGTTGCCGCCGTAGGGAAGAAGGAGCGCGTTCGACGGCAAATCCGCCGTGGCACCAAAGCCTCCGGTTCTGGGTATGTCGGCGAATGCGATCATGTCGCCGGGCGAGCGAGCGCCCGGCACTCGGATGACGCCGGGCGGCACTGTGCCCGCGACGAATGGCGACTCGAAGGCGTCCCACGACTGCATCAGCACGCTTGCATCGGCGTTCGAGATATCGATGCCGTCGGTCGCGCAGTCGATGCCCCAGAACGGGCCACAGCCGAGCAGCGCTTGCTGCTCATCGCTCAAGGTCTCGGTCGGATTGGGATTGGCTGGCAAGAACCAGTCCGCCGGATCGCGCTTGGCTGGCACCAACGAATCGGCCGGATCGCTGTACAGCGGCACCAGCGGGACGGGTGTGCGCACTGTGACGGGTTGCGCGTACGTGAACCGAATTGGCCCGATCGAAAGCGCCGCTGCGACCTCGCTGCTGTACGGCACCGGATCGCCGGGGCGCCAGCATGCGGGTTCCTGACCCGTCGCGCAGCCGGCATCGCCATTCGCATCGCGTCGCAACGGGCGACCGGATTCGGTGTCGAAGCGCCAGGGTCCGAAGCGACGCGTGCCCGCGTCAGCCTCGGCGACCAGCAGACCCGATTCGGTGAATAACACCAGCGCGCCGGGTTCGCTGCGAAGGTCGTGATCCGGATGGCCCGAGAACAGCCAGAAGGACGCGGCGCTGGCGCCGGGCGCTGCAAAGAGCGTCGTCGTGGCAATGGGCCGCACGTCGCCGTCGAGGAATGCGAGCAGCTCGGCGCGGGAGACAGAGGGCCCCGTCGCGAGGATCGCGACGAGCGCGGAGCCCAGAGCTGCGGCCACGACCCGCATGACCGCCACTGTATCGGATCGGGCGCCACGCGGCATTGTCGGCAACCAGAAAAGCTCGAAAATTCGACCGGCCGCTCGGCGGCTACCCGGCGCCTCGGCCGTGACGTCGCGCTGCCCCACGGGCGGGCCCCGGCCATGCGCGATGCCGTTCGAGATCGGAGCGATGTGGCATGATGCGCGAACTCATGCGGCGAATCGGCGCGATCGTCACGGCGGCTCTATTCGCGGCGTGCGGCGGCGCGGAGCCGTCGGGCCCGCAGCCGCCGCTCGCTCCCGGCTTCGCGTGGATCGACGACTGGTACGCCGTCGCGAAACTCGACGATCACAGCTTCGCGATCGCCGAGCCGCGCTACGACCAGCACAACGTCAACTACCTGATCGCCGGCGACACGCGCGCCGTGCTCTTCGACACGGGCCCCGGCGTGCGCGACATCCGGCCCGTCGTGGCGTCGCTTACCGATCGCCCGGTGACCGCCGCGTTCTCGCATCTGCACTTCGACCACATCGCGGGGCAAGCCAACTTCGCGTCCGTGGCGTCGCTCGATCATCCCTCGATCCGCTCGCGGGTCGCGAGCGATGATCGCTTCACGCCGACCCTGCTCCAGCACGGCGCGACGGGACGGCCGACCTTCCGCATCACCGAATGGTGGACGCCGGACGCGGACGTCGATCTCGGTGGGCGCATGTTGCGCGTGCTGTCGGTGCCGGGTCACACGCCCGAATCGCTGGCGCTCTACGACGCCGAAAGCGGTCGGCTCTTCAGCGGCGACTTCTTGTATCCCGGCGATCTCTTCGCATTCGCGCCGGGCAGCGATCTCGCCGCCTATCGCGAGACCGCGCGCCGCCTGCTCGCGCTCAGCGCGTCGCGTCCCGATCTGGCGATCTACGGCGCGCACGTCCCGGCGTCGTCGGTGTGGCCGCGCCAGGACCGCCGCGCCCTCGAGCGGCTCGCGGCTGCGCTCGACCAATTGCTCGCGGACGGGAATCGAGAGCTGCCGTGGACGCTCGCCTGGTTCGAATGGATCCCGACACGCCGGCATGCGTTCGGCGACGGGCTCGTGATCCTCACGCCAATCTTCTAAACCCGATCCGGCATTGCCGGGCGCGATCGAACGGTCGCGATCGGCGGTGGAAGGACGCGGCCGTGCGCCGGGTGGCTCGTCGCCTCCGGGCTGCCGAGGCGCACATCCGTGAGCCGGAGGAAGAAGGTTTCGTAGGGTGGAGCCGGGGCGGGCTCGCTGCCGAGCGCGCATCGCGCGGGACTCGGACGCAGCGGACCCGTGCTGCGCGACCCCCTTCCTCTTCCCGATTCTTTCCCTGCGAAACCGCGTCCCGATCCGATCGCTCCATCGATCGAAGCAATCCGCGCGCACGGCGGGCCCCGGGAACTCGCTGCGGAATGTCGTATCGGGGCTAATACGCGCTGGAATTCAGAAGAGCTTGGTCTGCTCGCCCCGGGTCGCGCCTCCGCGCTTCGGCGGGGGCGCGGGCTTTGCGACCAGCTTCACCTGTGCGACGGGCTTCGGCGCGAGTCGCGCGCCGCGCGCCGCGGCGCCGGTGATTTCGAGGTCGGCCAGATCGAAGCTCGCCTCGTGGACGCGCTGTCGCTTCATCGCGGCGAACTTCAGGTGCAGCGTTCCGGCGGCGTCGCCCGGCAGCAGCAGGTCGAGTTTGCCCGCCTTGTCCTTGATCAGCTGGTATTCCTTGCCGCGGATGAAGCCCTGGATGTGGACGCGCTTGCCGAACGCGAAGCGCTGCTTGTCGCGGTAGACGACGGTGAAGGACGCCCCCTTCTCGGGATCGAAGACTTCGCAGTGCAGCAGCTTGCCGGTGAAGAGCTGCTTCTCGGGCGGCGGCAGGATGCAGTAGCTGCCGTCGTCGGCGATGCACAGGATCACGTCGTACTCGCTGACGTTCTGGACGAACGCATCGCCCTTCACCGTGGTGCCGAAGAAGCCGCTCTCGGCGTCGTAGGCGAGGCGCAGTGTCGGTCGCGCGACGGCCTTCTTGTCGATTTCCTGGAACGACGTGATCTTCGTGCGCCGTTTGTATTGCTTGCCATAGCGCGCGATCAGGTCCTTCAGATACGCGATCGCGGTGCCCTTCAGATCGCGCAGCTTCTTCGCCACGTCCTTCAGCTTCTTCTCGACCTCGGCTTCTTCAGCGCGGCTCTTGTCGAGGTCGAAGGCCGAGATGCGGCGGATGCGGAGTTCGAGCAGGCGCGCGACGTCGTCGTCGCTCATCGGGCGCACGAACAGCGCCTCGTGGCGGCGCATGCCGGACCACACCTTGTCGCGCACGGCCGCCTCGGTCTCGGCGCTCTCGATGCCGCGGTAGACCTTGTGCTCGACGAAGATGCGCTCGAGCGTGATCCAGTGCTTGCGGTCGGTGAGCTGGCCCTGCTCCCAGACGAGTTCGGCGCGCAGCCGCTCGCGGAGCTGCTCGGTGAGTTCGCGCAGCACCTCGGTGACGGTCATCTCGACCGGCTTGCGGTCGCGCACCACGGTGAGGTTCGAGTTCACCGCGACGGCGCAATCGGTGTAGGCGTAGAGCTGCGGGATCACGTCGTTGGCGCGCACGCCGCGCGACAGCTCCAGCTCAATCTCCACTTTGTCGGTGGTGTAGTCGTTGATCGACGAGATCTGAACGCGCCCGCGCTGGATCGCCGACTCGATCGACGCGACGAGACTCTCGGTGGTGGTGCCGTAGGGGATCTCGCGGATCACCACGCGGCGCGGGTCGGGCGCGTCGAGCACCGCGCGCACGGCGACCTTGCCGCGGCCGTCGTCGTAGTCGGTGACGTCCATGCGACCGCCCTGCGGAAAGTCCGGGTATAGCTCGAATGGCTTGCCGTTCAGGCAGGCGATCTGCGCTTCCCACAGCTCGACGGCGTTGTGCGGCAGGATGCGCGTCGCCATGCCGACGGCGATGCCGTCGGCGCCGAGCATCAGCAACATCGGCAGCTTGGCGGGCAGGAAGACCGGCTCGCGGTTGCGGCCGTCGTAGCTCGGCACGAACTCGGTGAGCGCTTCGTTGAAGAGCGCTTCGAGCGCGAGCGGCGTGAGCCGGCATTCGATGTAGCGCGGCGCCGCAGCGGAATGGCCCGTCAGCAGATTGCCGAAGTTTCCCTGTCGATCGATGAAGAGTTCCTTGTTCGCCAGCACCACGAGCGCTTCGCCGATCGAGGCGTCGCCGTGCGGGTGCAGCTTCATCGACTCGCCGATCACGTTGGCCACCTTGTGGTAGCGGCCGTCGTCCATCTCGAAGAGCGTGTGGAGGATGCGGCGCTGCACCGGCTTCAGGCCGTCGCGCAGATCGGGGATCGCGCGGTCGAGGATCGCGTAGCTCGCGTAGTCGACGAAATTGCGGCGCATCAGCGCGTCGAGGCGGGTCATGCCTGGGACTCGAGCACCACGTCCGTCGAGAGATGGTCGACGAGGAAGGCGCGTCGCTCGGGCGTGTTCTTGCCCATGAAGAACTCGAGCGAGCGCGCGATCTCGCCGATGCCGCCGACCACGACGGGCGCCAGTTGCATCGACTTCCCGATGAACTGGCCGAACTCGTGGGGGCTGATCTCGCCGAGGCCCTTGAAGCGCGTCACCTCGTTGCCGCGCAGCTCGGCGGTGGCGCGGTCGCGCTCGGCTTCCGAGTAGCAGTAGCGCGTTTCCTTCTTGTTGCGGACGCGGAACAGCGGGGTCTCGAGGATGTAGACGTGGCCCTTGATCACGAGCTCTTCGAAGTAGCGCAGGAAGTAGGTGAGCAGCAGGTTGCGGATGTGCATGCCGTCGACGTCGGCGTCGGTGGCGAGCACCACCTTCGCGTAGCGCAGGCTCTCGATGCCGTCCTCGATGCCGAGCGCGCGCATCAGGTTGTACAGCTCTTCGTTCTTGTAGATCGCGTCGCGCTCGAGGCCGTGGCAGTTGAGCGGCTTGCCGCGCAGGCTGAAGATGGCCTGCGTCTCGACGTCGCGGGATTGCACCATGACGCCGCCCGCCGAGTCGCCCTCGGTCAGGAAGATCGTGCTCTCCGCGCGGCGCTTCGCCTTGGCCTCGTCGAAGTGCTGGCGGCAATCGGTGAGCTTGGGGATGCGGATCGCGACCTTCTTGGCGCGCTCGCGCGCGTCCTTCTTGACCGCGTTCAGTTCCTTCCGCACCCGCTCGTTCTGGCGAACCTTCTCGAGCAGCTTCTCCGCTTCGTCCTTGTGCGCGTGCAGCCAGTGCACCACGCGGTCCTTCACGGCGGGGACGATCCAGCCGCGCACATCGGAACCGAGTTTGGTCTTGGTCTGCGAGTCGAACAGGGGATCCTGGATCTTGATCGCGACGGCGCCGACCAGTCCGTCGCGCACGTCTTCGCCGGCGAACGACTTGCCGGAGAATTCGTTGACGGCCTTCAGCACGCCTTCGCGGAAGGCGCTCTGGTGGGTGCCGCCGTCGTTGGTGTACTGGCCGTTGACGAAGGAGTAGTAGGTCTCGCCGTAGGAATGGGTGTGGGTGAAGGCGAATTCGAGTCGCTCGGCGCGCTCGTGCACGAGCGGGTAGAGCGGTTCTTCGCCGCTCATCTCGTGCGCGAGCAGATCGGCGAGGCCGCCCTGGGAGACGAAGCGCTGGCCCTCGTACTCGAGCGTCAGGCCGGCGTTGAGGAAGGCGTAGTAGCGCAGCCGGTCGGCGATGAATTCTTCGTGCCAGCCGAAGCGTCCGAAGATCTCGGGGTCGGGTTCGAACGAGACTTCGGTGCCGTCGCGCGTGTCGGTGTCCTTGCCGGCTTTGTCGTCCTTCAGCTTGCCGCGTTCGAATGTCGCGCGGCGGAACTTGCCTTCGCGCCAGCTGGTGACGGTGAAGCGCGCCGAGAGCGCGTTCACCGCCTTGGTGCCGACGCCGTTCAGGCCGACCGAGAACTGGAAGACGTCGTCGCTGTACTTGCCGCCCGTGTTGATCTGCGAGACGCAGTCGACGAGCTTGCCGAGCGGGATGCCGCGACCGTAGTCGCGCACCCTGAGGCTGGCGCCGTCGCGGCGGATCTCGATGCGCTTGCCGGCGCCCATGATGAATTCGTCGATGCCGTTGTCGACGACTTCCTTGAGCATCACATAGATGCCGTCCTGCGGGCCGGAACCGTCGCCGAGTCGCCCGATGTACATACCGCTGCGCAGCCGGATGTGTTCCAGCGCGTCGAGCGTCTTGATCGATTTTTCGTCGTACGCGACTTTGGCGCGCGCCATGCGGCGGTCTCACCCCTGGGCGGAGGGTGGGCGATGTTCTCCTGCCGTCAAGGCTGGTTGGTGGGGTTGGTTGCCGGGCGCGGTCCGATGAAGGGTGCCGTGCTCAAACATCCTCGGCACGCTCTCGACCGTGCGGCTTCGATTGGGACGTGCGGGGTACAAGATTTTCGCGCTTCGGCCGTGACGGCTCAGCGGCCTGCGGAACTGCGCGCGGCACCCTTCATCGGACCGCGCCTCGTTACTTCTTGATGATGGTGACGATGCCTTCGGCGGGGTCGAGCGGAAACTCGGCGAGGTTGGTGACGGTGGCTTTGGGATTGGTGTGGAGTTGGTGCGTGATGCGGCCGCTGCCGAGCGAGACGTTGCGGGGAGCGTCGCTGAAGTTGAGCGCGATGCGGGCGACTTCGCGTTCGCTGCGACGTTCGTAGGCGAGCACGCCTTCGGGTGCATCGAGGGTTCGGTAGCTGCCTCGGTGCAGTGAGTCGTGGGCGCGGCGCAGCGCGAGCAGGTTCTTGTAGAGCCAGAGCAGCGACGCGCGGTCTTCGCGTTGCGTGGCGACGTCCGTGCGCGGCGGTTGCGGACCGATCGGCAGCCAGGGATTGGCGGCGGTCGTGAAGCCGGCGCTCGGCGTCGGGTCCCAACACATCGGCGTGCGTTCGGGGTCGCGCGAGAGAGACGGGTGCAGCGTCCGGGCGAGGGGGTCCTGGAGGCGGTCCTCCGGGACCGGGACGTTGCGCATGCCGATCTCCTCGCCGTAGTAGAGGAAGGGCGTGCCGCGCAGCGTGAGGAGCATCATGGCGGCGAGCCGAGCGCGCGCGTCGCCGAGTGTCTGATGACCCGGCGGGCCAGGCGCTTCGCGCCTTGCGGGCTGTTCGTAGCGACTCGCGTGGCGCGGGACGTCGTGGTTCGAGAGCACGAAATCGGGCCAGGCGTTGGCTGCGAGCAGGCGCTCGAAGAGTTCGATCTCGGTGCGGAATCGCGCGGCGTCCCACGGACAGTGCAGGAACGCGAAGTTGAAGCCGAGGTGGAGTTCGTCGCCGTCACCGTAGTAGGTCGCGACTTCTTTCGGCGGCAGGCCGATCTCGCCGACCAGCATGCGCTCGCCGTAGGAGTCGGCGATGGCGCGCAGCGCGCGCAGCTCGGCGTGGATGTCGGGATGGTTCTCGTCGTGGTCGTGGCGTTGATTGCCCCAGGTGTAGAGCGAACCGGGGGCGGGCGGGTTGTCGCGCAGCGCGGCGTCCTTCGCGATGCGGTGGATCACGTCGATGCGGAAACCGTCCACGCCGCGATCGAGCCAGAAGCGCAGCACGTCGTGCATCGCCTCCACCAGCTCGGGATTGCGCCAGTTGAGGTCGGGCTGCTCCTTCAGGAACGAGTGCAGGTAGAGCTGGCCGGTCGTGCCGTCGGGTTCCCAGGCGGGGCCGCCGAACATGCTCGTCCAGTTGTTCGGCATCGATCCGTCGGGCTTTGCGTCGCGCCAGACGTACCAGTCGCGTTTCGGACTCGTGCGACTCGCGCGCGACTCGACGAACCAGGCGTGCCGATCCGACGTGTGATTGGGAACCCAGTCGAGCACCACCTTGATGTTCCGCGCGTGCGCGTCGGCGAGCAGGCGGTCGAAGTCCGCGAGCGTGCCGAAGAGCGGATCGATGTCGCAGTAGTCGGCGACGTCGTAGCCGAAGTCCGCCATCGGCGAGGGGAAGCACGGCGACAGCCAGATCGCGTCGACGCCGAGCCAGGCGAGATGATCGAGGCGCTGGCGGATCCCTTCGAGGTCGCCGACGCCGTCGCCGTTCGCGTCCTGGAACGAGCGCGGGTAGATCTGATAGACGACGCCGTCACGCCACCAGAGCCAATCGGACATTTTCGCGCTCCTCACTTCGTGCGTCTTCGGATCAAACCTTCTTGCGCAACCGAGACCGCGAGCTGCCCGCCGCGCGTGAAGATGCGGCCCTGCGAGAAGCCGCGCGAACCGTAGGCGTTCGGGCTCGTGAGGTCGTAGAGCAGCCACTCGTCGGCGCGGAACGGGCGGTGGAACCACATCGCGTGGTCGAGGCTCGCGACCATGTAGGTGTCGTCGGCCCATGCGACACCGTGGGGCAACAGCGCCGTGTCGACGAGCGTCATGTCCGAGGCATACGCCACGATGCACGCGTGCAGCGCGGGGTCGTCGGGCAGCTTGCCATCGGCGCGCATCCAGACTTGTTGACGCGGCGCTCGCGGCTCGGCGTGGAAGATCCCGATCTCGCCGTCGTAGCGCAGGTCGATCGGGCGCTCGCGCTCGAGCCAGCTGCGCATCTCGGCGGGGACCTTGTCGAGGACCGGCCCCATCCGGTCTTGCCAGGTCGGCAGCGATTCGGGGTCGGGCGCCGCGGGCATCGCGTCCTGGTGCTCGAGCCCCGCTTCCTCCGCTTGGAAGGACGCAGAAAGGTGGAAGATCGCCTCGCCGTGCTGGATCGCGACGACGCGGCGCGTGGTGAAGCTCTTGCCGTCGCGGATGCGATCGACCTGGAAGATGATCGGAATCAGCGGATCGCCGGGGCGCAGGAAGTACGCGTGCAGCGAGTGCACGAGGCCGCGTTCGACGGTGCGCGTCGCGGCGACGAGGGCCTGGCCCGCGACCTGTCCACCGAACACGCGCTGCTGCTGCTCTTGCGGCGAGCGCCCGCGAAACAGGTTTTCTTCCAGCTCTTCGAGGTCGAGCAACTCGACCAACGCGTCGAGGGCGCTGCTCATCGCGGCGCCTTCGTCTTGCCGTAGGCGAGGATGCGCGCGTACTCCGCCGCGCTCGCCGGCATCACCGAGAGTCGCGATTGCCGCACCAGACCCAGCTTCGCGAGCTTCGCGTCCTGCTTGACGGTGGCGAGCGGAACGGGCTGCGCGAGCGGGCGCAGCGGCGCGAGATCGACGGCGAGCCAGCGCGGGTCGTCCGCACTGGGATCGGGATACGACTTGCGAGTGACCTTGGCGATTCCCACCACCGCCTTGTCGCCGCCCGAGTGGTACACGAGCGCCACATCTCCCGCGTTCATTGCCGCCAGGTGGATGCGTGCCTGCGCGTTGCGCACGCCGTCCCAGCGCGTGCCGCCGTCGCGCACCAGGTTTTCCCACGAGTAGGTCGAGGGTTCCGTCTTCACGAGCCAGTAGGCGCGTGCCATGTCGATTCTCCAGGGCGCGGAGCGACGAGGTATGACGAACGCGGCGGTCTCGCGCCAATCCGGCGCCGTATCGGGCGCGGCCGTGCCGCGTCGTCCTCCGAGTACGATCGGCGGCGTTCAGGCGCCGCGCGGGCGCCAGCCGAAGCGGGTGAGATCGATGCGGTCCGACGCATCGAAGCGAACGCCTTCGCGCTCGAGCAGCGCGCGTTGCAGCGAGTCGGCGCCCCGCATGGCGCGCGGACTCACGCGACCCTGCGCGTTCACGACGCGGTGCCACGGGACGCTCGTGCCGCCCTGTAGCGCGGCCATCGCGTAGCCGACCAGGCGCGCATGCGACGCCAGGCCCGCCACGCGCGCCACCTGTCCGTAGCTCGCGACGCGCCCGCGCGGGATGCGGCGCACCACGGCGTGAATGCGCGCGTGGAGGCCGTCTGCGCTGTTCCTGGCCACGGAATGAAGCTAGCCGTCCGCGCGCCGCGTACCCTCGCGATGTGCGTCGCACCGGCATGATCCTGCAGCCGACCCATCGCGTGGAGCGCGGTCGCCCGATCGTGCAGCTCTTCGGGCGGCTCGACGCGGGTCCGGCGTTTCTCGTCGAGGACGACCGCTTCCAGCCGTACTGCTTCGTGCTGCGCGATGCGGAGTCGCTTCTCGCCCGCGAGCGCGGCCTGCGCATCGAGCCGTGCGGGCTGCGCGATCTGCGCGGCCGCGAGGTGCTGCGCGTCGAGACGAAGCTGCCCGGCGACGTCGCGCGGCTGCGCGAGCGGCTCGGCAGCGCCGTCGCGCTCGAAGCCGACATCCGCTTCCCGTACCGCTACCTGATCGATCTCGGCATCAAGAGCGGCGTCGCGATCGAAGGCGAAACCGAAGCTTGGCCGAACGGCGTGCTCTGCTTCCGCAATCCGCAGCTCGCTCCCGCGACGGTGGAACCGAAGCTGAGCTTCCTGTCGCTCGATCTCGAGACGACGCCCGACGCGAGCGAGATCCTGTCGGGCGCACTGGTCGGCGACGGCGTCGAGGAAGTGCACCTGGTCGCGGCGCACACCGTGGCGGGCGCGCACGCGCATCGCGACGAGGCGGGGCTGCTGCGCGCGCTCGTAGCGCGCTTCGTCGCGCTCGATCCCGACGTGCTGCTCGGCTGGAACGTGGTGGACTTCGACCTGCGCGTGCTCGCGGCGCGTTGCGCGGCGCTGGGTGTCGGCTGCGAACTCGGTCGCGCAGCCGGTCCGATCGGCTTCCAGGAAGACCGCGGCTTCACGCGCCAGTCGCGCGCGGCGATCCCGGGCCGCATGGTGCTCGACGGCATCGCGCTGGTGCGCGACGCGCTGAAGCTGTCCGACTACAGGCTCGAGACCGTCGCGCAGGCGGTGCTGGGTCGCGGCAAGCTGCTCGACCGCGACGTGCCCGACGCCGCGCAGGAGATCCTGCGCCTGCACCGCGAGGACCCGGCGGCGCTCTGCGCGTACAACCTCGAAGACGCGCGGCTCGTGTTGGAGCTCCTCGAACACGAGGGGCTCCTCGATCTGTGCATCGAGCGCAGTCTGCTCTCGGGCATGCAGCTCGACCGCGTCGGCGCGTCGATCGCGTCGTTCGACCTGCTCTACCTGCCGGAGCTCCGTCGGCGCGGTTTCGTGGCGCCGAGCGTCGACTCGGAGCGCGCGAGCGCCGGCGTGTCGGGCGGCGCGCTGCTCGATCCGGTGCCGGGCTTCCATCGCAGCGTCGCGGTCTTCGACTTCAAGAGCCTGTACCCGAGCCTGATCCGCACCTTCGACCTCGATCCGCTCGCGCACGCGCTGGCGAGCGGAGTAACGGACGCAGGGCGCGGAGCGCCTGGCCCGCTGAGTCATACCGCAGGGCGCGGAGCGCCTGGCCCGCTGAGTCATAAGGCCAGGCGCGGCGCCGACGACGTGCTCGAAGCGCCGAATGGCGCGCGTTTCGCGCGCAGCGGCGGCATCCTGCCGGGCGTCGTCGAGCGCTTCTGGGAGGCGCGCGCAGCGGCGCGCGAGCGCGGTGATCCGCACGCCGCGCAGGCGATCAAGATCATGCAGAACGCGCTCTTCGGCGTGCTCGGCGCGACGGCGTGCCGCTTCTTCGACGCCGACGTGGCGAACGCGATCACCGGCTTCGGCCAGCAGACGCTGCGCTGGACGCGCGATGCCTTCGCCGAGCAGGGCGTGCGCGTGCTCTACGGTGACACCGACTCGGTGTTCGTCGAAGTGGCGGGTCGCGATGAGGTGGAGCCACTCCGCCAACGAGCCGAGGCGCGCATCGCGCAGCGCATTGGGCGCGAGTACCGCGTCGAGTCGCGGCTGGAACTCGAGTTCGATCGCTACTTCGATTCCTTCTTCCTGCCGCGGTTGCGCGGCGGACGCGGCGCTTCGCACAAACGCTATGCGGGCTGGGAAGACGGGCAGCTGGTCGTCGTCGGACTCGAAGCGGTGCGCCGCGACTGGCCGGCCGTCGCGGCGCGGCTCCAGCAGGGCATGCTCGAGCGCGCGTTCACGGACCGGCCGCTGGCTCCGTTCGTGCGAGAGGTCGCCGAGCAGGTGCTGGCGGGCGAATGCGACGCCGAACTCGTCTACGCCAAGCGCGTGCGCAAGGCGTCACTCGATCGCTACACCGCAACCACGCCGCCGCACGTGCAGGCGGCGCGCAAGCTGGCGGACCAGGGCGTGCGCGTCGGCCCGGTCGTGCGCTACGTCGTGACGGCGACGGGACCCGAGCCGGTGGTGCCGGGCCGCGCGCTGCCGGCCGCGATCGACCGTCGCCACTACGTCGACCGCGTGCTCGCGCCGATCGCAGATGCGATCTTGATCGAGCGCGGCGAAAGCTTCGACGCGGCGCTGGGCCGCGCGAAGCCGCAGCAACTCCCGCTGCTCTAGGTGGTCGAGGCGTTGCCCGGATTGGCCGAAGAGCATCACGCTCGCTGATGAGCGCGGGAGCGCAGGGTGCAGGCAGGCTCGAAGCGGTTTCGCGGCGCGCTCGCGCTGCTCGCTTGCGGTGTCGCGACCGCGTCGCTTGCGGCGACACCCGAGTCGGGCTGCCCGGGATCGTGGACCGGCTCCGGCGAGGCGACCTACTACGAAGCCTTCAGCCAGCCGAACGCCTGTGCGTTGCCGCTGACGCCCGACCAGTACGTCGTGGCCGTCGCCGAGGCCGCCTTCGACGGCTCGGCCGTGTGCGGCCGCTGCCTGCGCATCACGGGTCCGCTGGGGTCGATCGTCGCGCTCATAACGGATGCCTGTGTTGGGCCCGGCTGTCGCGACTTCGATCTCAGCCCGAACGCGTTCGCGGCGATCGGCGATCCGCTCGACGGGATCATCCCCGTCATCTGGGAGTCGGTCTCCTGCGACGTCGCGGGCCCCATCGCGTTCCATTTCGACGCGGCCAGCAATCCCTACTACGCGAAGATCCAGGTGCGGAATCACCGCTACGGCATCGCGGGGCTGGCGATCGCCGAGTTCGGGCAGTCGTTCGTGGAACTCGCTCGGAGCAGCGACAACGCCTTCGAGTTCGTTTCGGGCGTCGCTCCGATCGCGGCGCCGCTCTCGTTCCGCGTCACGGACTTGCATGGCGCCATGCTCGAGGAAACCAATCTCGCCTTCACGCCCGGCGAAGAGGTTGGCGGCGCGGGACAGCTCCCGTTCTGCCCCGAACCCGGATCCGCCCTCGGCGGGGCCGTCGGCGTCGGTGTACTCACACTCCTCGAGGTCGCCTCGCGGGGGCGCTAACCACCATCCCCACCAATCCCTCATAGGAAAGACTTTTCCACGCGCGCGGCATCGGGGCTCCGCTCGCGTTGCCCCCTGGCGGGCAGTTTTCTAGCTGTTTCAGGCACTTGGAGCGGGTAAGCGCTCGGCATGCCGTTTGCTTGGTCAGCTCAATGGGCGAAACCTTCGCGGAGGCTCCGATGACACGACGATTGGCTTGGTTACTGGCTCCCCTGATGGCACTGCTCGCCAGCGGCGCGGGGGCGACCACGCTGCCGTCGGGCCTCGATGTGAACTGGTCGGTCAACGGGAACGCGGCACCGTTCACGAGCGGTGTGACCAACGTCTGCGTGCCGGGAGGCGGGGATGCGACGGAGTGCACGGGTCAGTACGGCTGGGGCGGAGCGTCGCTCACCTGGGACGTGACCTCGGATCCCGATCCGTTCGTCAACTCGGTCTTCGGCTTCACGAACAACACCGCGTTTACCCAGACCTACATTCTGACCGCGACCCTCCCGATCGCTCCGCCGATCCCCGGAGCAACGCTGATCGGCGGCTCGTCGCAGATCACCGTGAATGACTCGAACTTCAGCGGGGCGGCCACTGTAACGAGCGTCCTCTCCGGAACGGACTACGTCTATAACGCGCTGATCGACGCCGCCGTCGTCGAAAATCTCCACGGGCCGGGCTTCACCCTGTCGGCGCCCGGCCAGGGGCAGGGCGCGACGGCGAATGCCTCCTTCGGGCTTCCCGGTCCGACGCAGGCGGGGCCCGCGGCGCTCACCTCGATCGGCATCCGCCACGAGATCACGCTGACCGCTGGCGACAGCGTCACCCTGAACAGCAACTTCATCGTGATGCCGGTGCCGGAACCGACGACGATCGGGCTCGTGTCCCTCGGGATCGCCGGCCTCGCCCTCGCGGGGCGCCGTCGCAGCGACTGACTGGGGCGTCCCCGCTCGGCGCCGCGATCGAAAACTCGCCTCGTGCTGCCTGAACGAATGAGGGCCCGGCCAATGACGGCCGGGCCCTTCTCGTTGGGGCACCGCGAGTATGTTGAGCTTGCAGGCTGGGTCGGGGCTCGGTGGTTCGGTCGGCATTGGCGTGCTCCTGGTCCTCGAGTCTCGTCGCAGCCAGCCCGGGAGATGGTTCTCCTCTCGATTGGGAAGCGCGCTTCCCACTGCGGGCGGGGCGCTCTCGGGGTCCCAAATTTTTCCACTGCAAATTCAGTGAGTTGCGCGACTACTCCGATCGATGAAGAACGGCACCGTTCTTGCTTTTTCGGACCACGTCTTAGTTCGATTCCATTCTGACCTTGGGAGGGAAGTCCGTGAAGTTGGGCTTATTGCTCCCTGCGATCGCCGTCGTGGCGCTCGGTTTGCCGGCGGTTTCGGGTGCCGACTCGATCGGCCCGAACTGCGGTACCTGCCAGGGCTCGATCTACACGCTCGAGTACGGCGGCGCCCCGATTGCCACCACGGCAACGACGGAGACCTTCCGGATCACGCTCACGATCGATACGTCGGGCTACAACGGCCCCGGCATCCAGCTCAACGCGGTCGCCATCAAGGTGAGTTCGATGCTGGTCAGCATGTCGCTCATCGACGCACCGGACGGGGCGGCGGCCTGGACCACGTGGATGGGCGGGCTCAACGCGAATGGCTGCTCCGGCTCGGGTTCCGGCTTCGACTGCGCCTATGCCGGGTTACACGGCGTGACGGTGCCGGGCGGCACCTACTCCTGGGTCTTCGATCTCCAGATGAATACCGGAGCGCTGTTCACGGCGCCGAACTCGTCGTCCATCAAGGCGCGCTACATCGACGCCAAGGGCGGGAAGGCGGGCGCCCTCGTCTCGGAGAACATCACCCTCCAGGACCTCCAGGTGATCCCCGAGCCCACGACCGCCGCGCTCCTTGGCAGCGGCCTGCTCGCTCTCGCGTCCGCCTGCCGCCGCCGAGGCTAGTCGAACCTCGCTCGGCTGCGCGGGCCAGGTCTTGCGCTGTCCGATCGAATTAGGGCCCGGCCGGTGACGGCCGGGCCCTTTCTTCGTTGGGGCACCGCGACTGTGTTCAGCTTGCAGGCGGGCGCGTTCGCTTCGGCTCCGCCACGCCGCGCACCGCGATCAGCGCGAGCGCGCAGGCAGCGAGACCCGCCGCATCGACCAGGCCGATGCCGAGCGCCGGTGAGCGACCGCCCTGCGCGACGCGCGCGATCAGGTCTCCTCCGAGCCCCGTGCCGAGTGCGATCGCGAGCGCGTTGGCGATCTGCATGGTGGCGGAGACCGCTCCCTCGAGACCGGCGGGCGCGGCTTCGAGAATCGCGAGCGTCGCGGTCGGATACACGATGCCGATGCCGAGGCCGGCGAGCGCCCAGGCGAAGACCGAGAGGGCGGCCGGCAGGGCCGGTGACAGCACGGCCGTCGCGCCCGCGGCCCCCGCGAGCAGGCAGAGCAGGCCGCAGCCGAGCAGACTCCGGCGCGACACGCGCGTCGCGGCACGTGCCTGGATCCACGATCCCGCCGTCCACGCGAGCGTCCCGGCCGTGAGCGCCGCCGCCACCCAGGTCATGCTCGCACTGCGTACGGCGGTCAGCGCCAGCGGCAGGAACGCTTCGACCGCGAAGAACGTGAAGTTCACGAGTGCGAGCACGGCGACCGCAGCGGGAAGGCCGGCCCGCGCACGCAGCGTTCCGGGCGGCAGCAGCCGCAGCAACGCGTAGAGCGCCAGCCCGGCACCGGCGAGCGCGAGGCCGGCAGCGACGAGCGTCCGTTCGTTGCGCGAACCGAGCAGCGCGAGCGCGACGCCAAACGCGAGCAGTGCTGCGTCGCGCACGCTCGTCGAGCGCGACACATCGATTCGCTCGGGCGCCGGGCCGAGGTCGCGCAGACCCCGCAGCGCGAGCGCGCCCGCAACGAGTGTTGCGGGTGCGAGTCCGAGGAACACGAAGCGCCAGCCCACCTGTCGCGCGACGCCCGCTGCCAGCGCGGGCCCGAAGAGTCCCGGCAGCACCCACGCGCTCGTGAGCAACGCCATCATGCGTGGCTGCTCCTCCGCGGGATAGGCGCGCGCGACCGCGACGTACGCGACCGACGAGAGCGCCGCGGCGCCGCCGCCCTGCAACACGCGCCCGGCGACGAGCACTTCCATCGAGTTCGCGAAGCCCGCGATCGCGAGGCCGCCTGCGAACGCGAGGACGCCGGCGAGGAATGGCAGTGCGGGGCCACGCCGATCGACCGCTTCGCCCGCGAGTGGGATGCCGACGAGGTTCGCGAGCATGAAGCCGGTGAACGCCCAGCCATACCACTCGAGCCCGCCGATCTCGCGCACCGCCTCAGGCAGGATCGTCGCGACGGCGAGCGCCTCGAAGGCCGCCATCGAGACCGTGAGCAGCAGCCCGATCGTCAGCGCGCTCAGGACTCCTCCGGGCGACTGGACGCGGCGCGCATCCCATCCGAGTTCCAACTCGACTCATCGGGGCGTTCGATGCCGTGGAACTCGGCGGCCAGCAAGCGCTCCAGGTGTTGGATCGACTCGCGCGCGCGGCTCTGGAACAGCGACTCGTCCCCGCGCACGTCGGCGAGCGCGCGCCACTCGCGTTCGTCGTAGCGACGGAAGTACTGCGCGGCGCGGAGCGATTGGTGGGCCGGGAAGCCGAGCGCGCGCATCGCGTCCACGCCGGCGCGCAGGGAAGTATCGAGCGACGCGCGGTAGACGCCGTCGGCGCCCGCTTCGAGCACGTCGTAGGCCTCCATGCGCGTGCGGGCGCGCGCGAAGACGCGCAGATTCGGGAAGTGCTCCTTCGCGGTGCGGATCACGCGCTGCGTGTTCTCGAGACCGCCGACCGAGACGATCAGCAACTGCGCGCGCGCCGCGCCGGCCGCGCGCAACAGGTCCTCGCGCGACGCGTCGCCGTAGTACACCTCGATGCCGAGGCGGCGCATCAGATCGACCTGGTCGGTGTCCACGTCGAGCACGGTGGTGCGAATGCCGTTCGCGCGCAGGAAGCGGCCGACGACGCTGCCGAACGCGCCGAAGCCGGCGAGGATCACCGCGTTCTGGTCGTCGGATCACGTCGGGCTCGCGCTCCGGCGCCTCGGGGCAGCCGAAGCGCGGCTGGATCAGTCGCTCGTTCGCGAGCAGCAGGAACGGCGTCGCCGCCATCGAGAGCGCCACCGTCGCGACCAGCAGGTTCGCCGTCGCGCCGTCGAGCACGCCGTTCTGCGCGGCGAACGAGAACAGCACGAAGCAAAACTCACCGCCCTGCGCGAGTGCGAACGCGAAGAGCAGGCCCTGGTCGGGGCTCATCCGCGTCGCGCGGCCGAGCGCGAACAGCACCGCGAACTTCGCCGCGACGAGTCCCAGCACCAGCGCGGTGACGGCGCCCGCGTGCGCGCCGGCCAGCGCGAAGTCGATCGAAGCGCCGACCGCGATGAAGAAGAGACCGAGCAGCAGACCCTTGAACGGCTCGACGTCGCTCTCGAGCTGGTGGCGGTATTCGCTGTTCGCCAGCACCACGCCGCCGAGGAAGGTGCCGAGTGCCGGGCTGAGTCCGACGCTCCGCATCGCGAGCGCGATCGCGACGACGATCAGCAGCGCCGCCGCGGTGAACACCTCGCGGACTCCGCTGCGCGCGATGAAGCGGAAGAGCGGGCGCACCAGGAACTGCCCCGCGACGGCGATCGCCGCCACCGCGCCGATGGTGACGAGCGCGCGCGCCCAGCCCGGCAGCTGCGCGACGAAGGAGCCGGCGTGCTCGCCTGCCGGGGCGACGGCCGTCGGCGCCGCGGTCGCGAGCAGCGGCAACACCGCGAGCATCGGGATCACCGCGATGTCCTGGAACAGCAGCACCGCGAACGAGCGCTCGCCCGCTTCCGTCCTGAGCAGGCCCTTCTCGGTGAGCGACTGCAACACGATCGCCGTCGAGGAGAGCGACAGGATCAGCCCGATCGCGACGGCGGCCTGCCAGTCGAGTCCGAGCGCGAGCGCGGCGGATCCGAGCACGAGCGCGGTCGCGGCGACCTGCAGACCGCCGAGTCCGAGCAGCGCGCCGCGCATCTGCCACAGCATCGACGGCTGCAACTCGAGGCCGATCACGAACAGCATCATCACCACGCCGAACTCGGCGAAGTGCAGGACGTCTTGCCCTTCGGTGCCGACGAGCCCGAGGCCGAAGGGTCCGATCGCGACGCCCGCGATCAGGTAGCCGAGCACCGAGCCGAGGCCGAGTCGCCGCGCGATCGGCACCGACACCACGGCGGCGGCCAGATACACGAAGGCCTGGTAGAAGAAATCGCGCTCGCCCATCTACGCGCTGCCGCCGCTCACGCGAGCAGCGCTCCGAGATCGGCGTTGATGCGCGGCAGCGCGCGCGCCGCGTCGAGATCGACGCGACCGTCGCGCAGCGCGGCGAGCAGGCGGCCGTACTCGTCGGCCGCGCGCGCGATGTCGTCGGCCTCGAAGCCGTGGGTGCCGTAGAGCACGAAGGGCGGCAGCAACTCGATGCCGCAGAGTCGGGCCGTCTGGACGAGCGGTGCGAGCAGCTCGCGCACGGTGAAGTGATTGCTGCCGCTGCGGCCGTAGCTCGCCTCGTGTCCGCCCGCGCTGATCGCCGAGAGCATGCGCTTGCCGCGCAGCGCAGTCCCGCCCTCGCCGTACGCCCAGCCGTATTCGAGCACGAGGTCGATCCACTGCTTCACGAGCGGCGGCGTGCTGTACCAGTAGAACGGGTGCTGGAGCACGATCAGGTCGTGGGCGAGCAGCAGTTCCTGCTCGCGGCGCACGTCGACGTCGAAGTCGGGATAGGCCTCGTAGAGATCGTGGAAGGTCACGCCGTGCTGGGCGCGCGCCGCCGCGACGAGCCGCCGATGCACGCGCGAGCGCTCGAACGCCGGGTGCGCGAACAGGACGAGGATCCGAGCTGCGGGCAACGACCCCTCCGGAAGACGAGCGGAGCCCGTCGAGTCGATCACGCCAAGGATAGAGGCACGAGCGGCTGCCGCCTCGTGGTGGCGCGTGCGCCGCACAGGTGCGAGGCTCGGCGCGCTTCATGGCCGACGCCCAACCGCTGCTGGAGCTGCAGCGCCTCGACTCGGAGGCGGACGCATTGCGCGCGCGGCGCGACGCGTTGCCGGAGCGTGCGCTGCTCGGCGAGCGCGAAGCCGAGATGGCGGCGCTCGAGAGCCAGCGCAACGCGGCGAAAGAACGCGAACTCGCGCTCGGCCGCGACGAGCACCGCGTCGAAACCCAGGTGACCGACGCGCGGGCGAAGGCCCAGGAAATCGAGGCCACGCTCTACTCCGGCAAGATCAAGGTGGTGAACGAACTGAAGGCGCTGCAAGCCGAGCTGCGCTCGTTCCAGCAACGCCAGCGCGAGCACGAAGAAGCGGAACTCGCAGTGATGGAGCAGCAGGAACAACTCGCGACGGAGATCGCTGCGCTCGACGCGCGCGGCGCGGCGCTCGCGAGCGAGGCCGGCTCGCTGCGCGCGGCGCTCGGCCGTCGCGGAGGCGGAGATCGACGCCGAACTCGCGCGCCTCGCCGCCGCCCGCGCCGCCGTGATCGCCCAGCTACCCGCCGCGGTGCTCGCCAGCTACGAGAAGTTGCGCGCGATGCCTCGCTTGAAGGGGCGCGTCGTGGCGCGCATCGAAGGCGAGACCTGCAACGGATGTCATGGCGCGGTGCCGATCGCGTTTGCCAGTCGCTTTGCGCAGCAGGCTGCGGACACGACCACCGAGTGTCCCCGCTGCGGCCGTCTCATCCTGCACTGAAGCCGCGCACCAGCGAGAGCAGCTCCGCGCCGTAGCGACCCGCCTTCGCCGGACCGATGCCGTGCGCCTGCTCCAGCTCCGCGAGGTCGCGCGGGCGCAAGCGTGCGACCGCGCGCAGCGTGCGGTCGCTCGCGACGACGTAGGGCGGCACGCTCTCGGCGCGCGCGCGTTCGAGGCGCCAGCGGCGCAGCGCTTCGAAGAGGGCGCGCGAGGGCTCGTCGAGCGCGTCGTCGAGCTGCACGGCACTGCGCTTCGCGCCGCGCGAAGCGGGCGTAGCGGTGTTCGCGCCGCGCGGGAAGCGCTGTTCGGGCGGCAGCAGCAGCAGGGCAGGTCGCTCGCCGCGCATCACCGCGGCGCCTTCGGGTGTGAGCAGCGCGACCGGGCGGTCGCCGCCCTCGAAGTCGATCCAGCCGGGCGTGACACAGCGCCGCAACAGCCGCATCAACCAATCCTCAGAGCGCTCCTTCAGCACGCCGAAGGTGCGCGTCTCGTGGAGACCCGCGCGCAGCAGGCGAGGATCCTCGACGCCGCGCAGCAGCTGGACGGCCGCCGTCAGTCCGTAGCGACCGTGGATGCGCGCGACCGCCGAGAGCGCCTTGCGCACGATGAGCGCCGTCTCCTCCGGGTCGGCGCCATCGATGCCGGCGGCCAGGCGCTGGCACACGTCGCAACGGCCACAGCCAGCGAGCGTTTCCTCTTCGTCGCCGAAGTAGCGCAGGATCGCATCGTGCCGGCAGCTCCCGCTCTCGGCGTAGCGCAGCAGCTCGAGGAACAGGTTCCACTTGTGGCGCACCGTCTCGGGATCGGGCGCGCCGTCGCTGGTCGGCATCTCGAGCAGACGCCGGCGCAGCGGCACGTCGTTCGGTGCGACGAGCAAGAGCCCGATCGCGTCGCGACCGTCGCGGCCGGCGCGACCGACTTCCTGGTAGTACGCCTCGATCGAGCCGGGCGGCGCGAGATGCAGCACCGCGCGCACGTCGGCGCGATCGATGCCCATGCCAAACGCGTTGGTGGCGACGATCACCTCGACGTCGCCGGACGAAAAGCCGCGCTGTGCTGCGTCGCGCGAGGCTGGATCGAGGCCGGCGTGGTACACGACGGCGTGCCAGCCGGCCTTCACGAGGCGCGCGCCTTCGTGTTCGGTCGCGCGCCGCGTCGGCGCGTAGACGATCGCGGCGCCGCGCCCAGTACCCGATTCAGAGGGCTTCGCGCCGGGCATGCCGAGCGCTTCGACCAGCGCGGCGTCGATCGCGCGCTCGCGATCCAGCTGTTTCGATACGTCGAGCGCACGCAGCGACAGGTTCGGCCGCGCGAAGCCGCGCAGCAGCTGGGGCGTATCGTTGGGCAGCGCGAGGCGCGCGAGGATCTCGTCGCGCACGACCGGTGTCGCGGTCGCGGTGCAGGCGAGCACGCGCGCCTTCGGCAACTCGGCGAGCAGCGCGCCGATCTGCATGTACTCGGGCCGGAAATCGTGACCCCACTCGCTGATGCAGTGCGCCTCGTCGATTGCGATGAGCGGGCAGGCGAGATCGCGCAGCAGCGAGCGGAAGCCGGGCGTCGCGAGTCGCTCGGGAGCGACGTAGACCAGCTTGCACTCACCGTCCGCAACGCTGCGCATCCGGCGGCGGTTCTCGGCCGCGTCGAGCGTGCTGGCCAGGTAGGTGCTGGCGATGCCGCGCGCGTCGAGCGCGGCGACCTGGTCGTGCATCAGCGCGATCAGCGGCGAGACGACGAGCGTCGTGCCGGGCAGTAGGCACGCGGGAAGCTGGTAGACGAGGCTCTTGCCGCCGCCGGTCGGCGCCACCAGCAACAGGCGCCCGGCTTCGAGCAGCGTCTCGATGGCTTCGCGCTGTCCGGGCCGGAACGCTTCGAGTCCGAGACGTGCGAGTCCCGACTCGAGCGACGCCTCGAGGGCAGCGTGGGATGCAGACGACATCTGGGAGCCTCGCCGGAACCGCAGGCCGAGGGGGTCGCGGCAATCTAGCCCAGCCTGCCGAGATCGTGGGCCCGCCAGTCCCCCTTGCTCGTCCGGCGCGAGGAGGGGCTGATGGGATCCCATGCCACTGCGGAATCGCCACAGTGATCTGCGGGGAATTCAGCTCCAGCCGTGACGACGGCGCGCCAGCACCGCGAGTCCCGCGCCCAGCAGCACGACGCTCGCGGGCTCCGGCACCACGCGCCATTCGAAGCGCGCGAAGACCGGATCGTGGTCCGAGAGCGGCCTGCCAAGCGCATCGACGAAATGCGACGGCACGTCGTAGTCGAGCGCTTCGAGCAGCAGGCTCGCGCTGCCGCGGTAGAAGATCTTGTCCACGCGCTCGCAGTTGGCGCCGCTCGGGTCGAGCGCGCAATCGCTCAGCGACGCCCCGACGGAAGGGATCACACCGCCGCGCTCCACTTCGATCCAGACGTCGGTGAGCGACGCTGCCGCCAGCATCTCGGGCAACACGTCGCCGTCGCGCGTGAAGCGGCTGTTGGTGTCGCCGAGCACGATCACCGCGTTGCCGCCCGAGTTGTCCAGGATCGCCTGGTAGAGCTGGCGCGTATTCGAACGGCGCGCGGCCTCGTCTTCTTCGGCGCTGCCGGCGTCCGAATGCCAATTGTAGACATCGAGGAACACGCCGGGCGCGAACTCGTGGCGCTGGAACGAGAGCCCCTTCGGCGTCAGACAGTCGCTCGCGTTGGTGAAGAGTCCGAAGCACTCGTCCCAGGTGATGCGCGTGAAGTCGACGAATGGGAACCGGGAGAAGCTGTTGAGGCCGTCGCCGAACGCAAAGCCATATTGTTCGCCGAACTCGCCGGGCGTGTCGTCCTTCACCGACTGATACGGGAAGTCCAGACTTGCGACGAGCCGCGGGTGGTACGCAAAGTCTTCCTGCACGCCGACGAGATCGTAGGCATTCAGCAGCGGGCTGATCTGCGGGTGATTCACCCGCGGATGCGAACCCGAGATGCCCTCGGGCAGCCCGGCCACGTTGTAGGTGAGAACCGTGAGGGAATCGGCGATCGCGCCCGAGCCAAGCCCGGCGCTGGCGCAGACCAGGCCACAGACTCCGAGCAGCCGACCGATTCGCATTGCCGTCCTCCGCGCCTACTCCCCTCAGGTGGATGCGGGAGGGCGCGGGTGGCAACGCCGCGCTAGACCGAAGGCAACTCGAGCGGCCAGTTCGAAGCCACCGTGCCGCCGTCCACCTCGAAGACCTTGCCGGTCACCCAGCCGCCCGCGGGCGAGCACAGATAGACGGCGGCGGCGGCGATGTCCTCGGGCGTGCCGATGCGCTGCATCGGCGTGCCGGCCTCGAGTTTCGCGCGCGCTTCGGGCATCGCTTCGAGGAACGGCAGCAGCGCATCGGTGGCGATCGCGCCGACCGCGATCGCGTTCACGCGCACGCGCGGCGCCATTTCGAAGGCGAGCAGCCGCGTCATGTGCGCAGAGCGCCGCCTTCGCGGTGCCGTAGGCGACGAAGCCCTTGTCCACCAGCCACGACATCCCGACGAGATGTTGAGGATCGCGCCGCCGTCGCCTTCGAGCATCTTCGGAATCACCATGCGCGAGAGCAGGAACGCCGACGTCACATTGAAGTGGAAGGCCGCTTCGAACATTTTTTCGCTGGTGCGCAGCGCGGGGCGCGGCGGCGTGCCGCCCGCGTTGTTCACGAGCAGGTCGATGCGGCCGAACTCCTTCCAGGTGGCGTCGACGACCGTCTTCGAGCTGCGCGCGATCGTTGACGTCGCAGGGAACGGCGAGCACGCGCCGGCCGGTGTCCTTGCGAATCACCGCGGCGGTCGCTTCGAGATCGGCCGGATTGCGCGACGCGATCGTCACGTCGGCGCCGGCCTCCGCGAACGCGCGCGCGATGCCGCGGCCGATGCCCTTGGAACCGCCCGTCACGATGGCGACGCGGTCGGTGATGCGAAACTGATCGAGGATCATCGCTGGCTCCTGCTCGGAGGGACGCGAAGCCTACCGCGACCCGAAGCGCCCCGATACCCTCGGCGCCGGCGGAGGTTGCGTGTCCGAAGGCGCGGCAGCGACGGGTGCAGAAGGTCTTCCCGGCATTCGCCGCGATGCGGTCGAGCGCTTCTTCGCGGCGCACGTTCCCGGCGGCGCCGGACCGCTGCGCTTCTCGCTGATCAGCGGCGGGCGCTCGAACATCACCTATCGGGTCGATGGGCCGGGCGGAACCTGGGTGCTGCGGCGGCCGCCGCTCGGTCACGTGCTGCCGACCGCGCACGACATGGCGCGCGAGTACCGCGTGATCGCGGCGCTCGGCGCGACCGACGTGCCGGTGCGCGCGCGCGATCGCGCTCTGCGAGGACACGGCGGTCAACGACGCGCCGTTCTACGTGATGGAGTACGTCGAAGGCGTCGTGCTCGAGGCGAAGCTGCCGGCGGGCTTCGCCGACACGGAAGCGGAACGCGCGCGCATCGGCGAGGCGCTGGTCGCGACGCTCGCGAAGCTGCACGCGGTCGACTATCGCGCCGTCGGCCTCGCCGACTTCGGGCGGCCCGAGGGCTACCTCGAGCGCCAGGTGCGGCGCTGGGCGCAGCAGTGGGAGCGCTCGAAGACGGGGCCGCTGCCGGCGATCGAAACGCTCGCGCGTCGTCTCGCCGCCGCCATGCCGGCGTCGCCCGCGCCGACGCTCGTGCACGGCGACTACCGCCTCGGCAATCTCGCGCTCGATCCGCGCGACCCCGGCCGCGTCGCGGCGATCTTCGACTGGGAGATGGCGACGCTCGGCGACCCGCTCGCCGATCTCGGCTACACGCTGATCTACTGGACCGAGCCGGGCGAAGCGATCGACGCAGCCGGCATCGGCAGCGTTCGGCGCATCGTCACCGCGCAGCCCGGCTTCGCGACGCGCGCCGAGCTGGTCGAGGCGTACGCACGCGCCACCGGTCGCGACGTCCGCGCCGATCGACTTCTACCAGGTGCTCGCGCTCTACAAGCTGGCGGTGATCAGCGAGGGCATCTACGCGCGCTTCCAGATGGGCAAGACGCTCGGCCCCGGCTTCGAGCACCTGCAGCGCGCCGCCGGCCCGCTCGCCGAGCGCGCACTCGCGCTGGCGGACCGCGTCGAGCGACGCACGCCTGCGGAGTTGAGGGTTGACGATCCACGGAGGTCTCATGTCGCGATTCGCTGTCCAATGGTCCATGCGCGGGCTCTTCGTCGCGATCCTGCTCGGCGTGGGCGCGGCGGCGCGCGCGTTCACTGTGACGGAAGGCGTTCTGCCGGTACGGAGTGGCGCGGGCATCTATCAGGAAGATCTCGACTTGTGGCTCATCCTCTCTCTCCCCGCCGATGCCCAGCGGCTGTTGATCTTCACGCAATGCTTCGGCGGCAACTGGGTCCAGCAGTTCGCGGGCGACGCGGCGACCGCGACGGCTTCGGCGCAAGAGCCGGGGAACGTCGCCTGGTACGGCGGCTACCACGTGGGTGCCTCGCAGACGTTCGGGCCCGGGCTCGGGCGCACCGGCCAGGACGTGCACGACGCCGGCGTGGCCCATCGCGATTCCCGCGAGACCCCGCAGACGGGGGGCCTCCTGCCGCTCTCGAGTTTCAGCCTGAGCGACAACAACAACAACGCGCTGATCAAGAAGCGCCGGCGCGTGCTGGTCTACGCCGCCTTGCCGCACAAATACTGGGACGAGCTGGATCGCAGCAACATCGACAACCACTTCGCGGGCCAGCCTCTGACCGTGCTCGAGAACATCGGCTTGGACGGAGGCAGCGGTTTCTGGGATTTCGCCGCCACCGCCAAGTCGCTGCGCGATCGCGTCCAGCAGGCCGGCCTCGATCTCGCCGCGGCGCCGCCCGGTTCTCCCAGGCAGTTCCTGCTCTTCGTCACCGACCACGGCGGCCTCGGCCAGGTCGTGAAGCCCGACACGATGATGCCGATCGGACCGCTCGCCAGCGTGAATCAGGCGCTTTCGGCGTTCTCGTCGAACACGCTCGCGGCGGAGGCGCTCCTCGCGGATCCGGACAACCAGCCCGGATTCGCAATTCGCATCGGGATGATTCCGTTCGATCACACCGTGGCGTATCAGGCTTCGGGCCTGGGCGACTACACGCCGCTCTTCGCTGCCGGCGACTGGTCCGTCGCGGTGTCGGATCCGCTGGGCCTGCCGATCTTCTCCTCGGGCACGTTCTCGGAGACCTATGTCGACCTCGACGGCGACGGTCTGCTCACCGGTCCGGGCGAAGGCGTGGAGCTGTTCTTCCCGATCTCCGAGTCGCTGTTGCTCTCGCCGGAACTCTTCGACCGCCCCGACGACGTGACCGTGAGCGTCACGAATGGGCTCGACCGCGAGTACGGCCTCGTGTCGGTTGCGCTCGTGACGGGCGCCGTCGCGAAGGTTCCGGAGCCGGAAGCCGCCGCGCCCGCGGCGCTTTTCGCGCTCCTCGGGCTCGTCGCGTGGCGACGTCACGGCGCGGGCAGCGCGTACGCCACCACGTAATCGCCGCGTCGCGTGCCGAGCTTGCCGTGGCCGCCCGCGGCGATCACCACGTACTGCCTGCTGTTCGCCGAGAGCCGGTACGTCATCGGGTTCGCGTTGCCGCCCGCGGGCAGACGATCGTGCCACAGCTCGGCGCCGGTCTCGACGTCGAAAGCGCGCAACGTGCCGTCCATCGAAGCGCTGATGAAGGCGACACCGCCTGCGGTGACGAGCGGGCCGCCGAGATTCGGCAGGCCGATGCTGACCGGAAGCGGGATGCGCAGTCGATCCGGCACGGAGCCGAGCGGCACCTGCCAGAGGATGTCGCCGGTATCGAGCGAGACCGCCGCGAGCGTGCCCCAGGGCGGCGCCACGCACGGCATCAGCAGGGGGCCCTGGAGCGGTTCGCGCACCATTCCGTAGGGCGTGCCGGCCTGCTCGGCGAATTCGCGCAGGCCAAGCAGACCCCTGCCGGCGCTCTTCTCGCGCTCGAGGTCGTCGCGCGGGATCAAGCGCACCAGGAGCGGCAGGTTCGACATGTTGAGGATCGCGACACGGTGCGACGGCTCGATCGCCAGGCTGCCCCAGTTCGTGCCGCCCGCGTTGCCGGGGTACACCAAGGTTCCGCGCAGGCTCGGCGGCGTGAAGATTCCCTCGTTGCGGAGCGCGGCGATCTTGTCGCGACACTTGCCGCGATCCCAGGGCGTGAGTCCGAACGCATCTTCGGGACGCAGCTGCTGCGGGACCAGCGCCACGGGCTTCGTCGGGAAGGGCTGCGTCGGCGAGGTCTGCTCGCCGGGCACGTCGGACTGCGGGACGGCCCGCTCTTCGACGGGGAACACCGGCTCGCCGCTGTCGCGGTCGAGCACGAAGAGGAAGCCGGTCTTGGTGGCCTGCACGACGACGTCGCGCTCGCGGCCTTCGTGCAGGATGCGCGCGAGCACCGGCTGCGCGGGTACGTCGTAGTCCCAGAGATCGTGGTGCACGATCTGGAAGCTCCACGCGACGCTGCCGCTGCGCGCGTGCAGCGCCACCACCGAGTTCGCGTAGCGATTGCTGCCGATGCGCTCGCCGCCGTAGTAGTCGGGACTCGGGCTCGAGGTCGGCACGAAGATCGAGATCGCGCCCGGCGTCGTACGAAAGGATCGACCACGCGTTCGCAGCGCCTACGCGCGCTGCGTCCTGGGATCGCCACTCGACGAACGCGGGATCTTCGCCGCTGCGCGGAATCGGATCCCACGCCCAGACGAGCGCTCCGCTGCGCGCGTCGTAGGCGCGCACGATGCCCTTGGGCATGTCGATGCGCCGGTTGTCGGCCATCGCGGATCCGACCACGACGAGATCGCCTGCGAGGGTCGGCGGCGAGGAGATCGTGTATTCCCAGGCGCGGATCTCGCCGACGCCTTCGCGGAGCGACACCTCTCCGTTCTTCCCGAAGCCCGCGCAGATCTTGCCGGTGCTGGCGTCGAGCGAGAAGAGTCGCGACTCGACCGTCGCGGCGAAGATGCGCTGGCGGCAGGGCGCGTCGCGCCGGCGCGGCGGAGTCGGTCCACGCGGCCACGCCGCGCGACGTGAACTCCGGATAGCGGCGGTCTGCGGCAGTGGCGTCGAAGCGCCAGCGCTCGGCGCCGGTCTCCGGATCGAGCGCGAGCACGCGGCCGAGCGGCGTCGGGCAGCACCAGCAGACCGCCGACCAGGATTGGTGTCGCTTCGAAGGCCATGTGACCGGGCGGCGGCGGGATGGCGTCGAGGTCGCCGGTGCGGATGCGCCACGCTTCCTTCAGGAAGCGCACGTTCGCGCGCGAGATCTGGTCGAGCGGCGAATAGCGCGAGCCGCCCGCGTCGCCGCCGTAGACGGGCCAGCCCGCGGTGACTCCGCCGGCCGCGAGCGGCGGAGGCGAGTCGCAACCAGCGAGTATTGCGACGGTGGCGAGCGCGGCGAGCCAGATCGGACGAGCGCGGTTCATGTGGAACTCCTTCGCGGGCGCGGTGCACTCGGAAGCAAGCTCGCGGCGACAGCGGGGTCGACGTCGTCGCGAAAGTGGCCGGCCGCCCGGGGGCGCTCGACGGAACGGGCGAAGCGCGCGACGAAGTCGCGACCCTCCCGGATGAAATGGATCTTGAACGGCTCCAGCAGATCGAGGGCCGAATGCCCGACCCTCGTCATCGAGTGGCGACTGCGCTCGATGCGTTCGTAGATCTCTCACAACAGCGCTTCGAACTCGGCTGGTGCGTCGCGGACGCGGCATCGCGCAGCTGCTGGAAGCGGTCGGGCGGACGGGTGCGGACCATCGGATGCGCAGGGTATTCGTGAACGAACGGTTCAGTCAACAAATATCCGGCCGCCCCAGCGAGCCGGGGCCCGACGGAGTGCGATTAGCGAAGCTTCGACAGCATCTCGATGACCTGCGCGCGATCCGCCGCGTCCTTGAGGCCCGCGAACGGCATCTTCGTGCCCGGGACGTGCTTCAAAGGGTCAGCGATGAAGGCGTCGAGTTCCTGCGGCGTCCACGCGCCGCCGCGCGCGCGCATCGCCTCGGAGTAGCTGTAGCCCGGAGCACTCGCCTTTTCGCGACCCGCGACACCAAACAAAGACGGACCGACGCCGTGCAGCCCGGAGGCGTCGGTCGGATGGCAGAGCACGCACTGTCGCATCGCCGTATCGCCCGCCGCCAGGGCGGGTGCCGGCGCCAGCGCGGCGTGCGTCGGCACGCCCACTTCGGAGCCGCGTCCAGCAAGCCGCGCCACCACTTCGTGCGCGACCCGGCTGCCGCTTTCGATGGCGCCGTCGATGAAGCCGCGCCAGCCGAGCGAGATGTCGCCCCCGGCGAAGTGCACGAGTCCCTCCGGCTCGCGCAGCTTCGCCAGATACTTCGTCATTTGCTCCGGTCGCAGGATGCACCAGGTGCCGAGCGAATAGGGATCGAGGTGCCAGTCGTAGGCGACGGTTTCCGTCACTTCGAGCCCAGGCACGAACTTCGACACCTCCGCCTGTACCGCGGCGACGCTGTGGGTGTCGATCTTCTTCGGGTTGGTGCCGAAGGCGATCAGCACGCCGCCCTGCTTCCCGGTCTCGCCGGTGAAGATCAGCGACAGCGGCTCGGACTCGGGCGCGAAGGCGGCGAAGTTCGGCACCTCGCCACGCACGAGCGCGTAGAGCTTCACGCCGGCGCCGGAGTGGCGTTCCTTCGAGGCGGCGACTTTCGCCGGATCGAGCGCCGGCGTGAACGCGATGTTTGCGAGCACGTTCATCGGCAGCGCGGTGATGACGGCGCGTGCGCGGAAGCTGCGCCCCTGCTCGCTGGTGACGCGGACGGCGCCGTCGCCCTGCTCGATGCGCACGACCGGCGTCCCGAGCAACACCTCCGCGCTGCCGTCGGCGAGGATCGACTCGAGCAGGCTCACGGTCCCATCGCGCAGCTTGAAGCGCGCGACGCTGTCGCTGTAGCGCTGGAAGTTCTCGCCCGGAAGCGCCCACCAGCGCAACATTTCGACGTAGCCGGCCTCCGCGAACGGCCCACAGCAGGCCGGTCCGAGCACGCCTTCGAGCAGCCCGCGGTGATCGGCGGAGAGCTCCATCTGATCGAGGCGGTCCTTCACCGAGAGCCCGTCGAACGCCTTCCAGGCGTCGCTGAAGAACGGATCGAAGGGGCGCGGGAAGGCCTTCGCCGCCGGTGCGTGGAAGCGCGCCATCAGGTCCTGCGTCAGCACCAGGCCCTCGAGCGTGCGCAGCGGCAGCTCGGGCGTATCGCCGGTGTCGCAGAGCGCCGCGCCGACCAGCGACAGCGCCTCGCGAACGCCGGCCTGTTTCACCTCGCTGCCATTCCACCAGAACATGTGCTCGGGAATTGCGCCGGGCGTTTCGACGAGCGGGAGCGCGTAACGCATGACCTCGGCCCAGACGTACGGCTGCGTCCAGTGGACCCACATGCCGCCGAGATCGAAATGCGCGTCCCCGAGCTTCGCGGTGAAGGTGCGCCCGCCGAGCCGAGCGCGCGCTTCGAGGAGCAGCGTGCGCAGGCCCGCGTGACTCAGTTCGCGCGCGGCCGTCACCCCGGCGAAGCCACCACCGACCACGATCACGTCGTAGTCGTCGCCCTTCGCGGGGCTCGCCGGCAGGCCCTCGCCGCCGGCAGGGAGTGCGGCGAGACCGGCCGCGCCGCCGCTCGCCGCGAGCGCGGCGAGACCGGCCGCGCCGCCGAGCGCCTTCAAGAAGGCCCGCCGGCTGGTCCGCGTCCCCGGCTCTCGGTTCGACTTGCTCATGCGCTCGGCCCCCCGGCCCCGAGACCGCCGCCGCGGAAGCGCGACGAGGGCTCGGAGGCACGCGCCGAGTTGGTTATCACGGCATTCCGCCGCCGGATATGACCGGGCGCAGCGTTCAGAGCGGCGGGCGAGCCCGACGCCGCGACGCGCCATGGCGGACGCCTTCGCCTTCATCGACTCGCGCGAGGGCGCGATCTCTCGCCGATCTCGTGGAATGCCTCGAAGTGGCCCGCACCGGCACCGCTGCGGTACGAAGCAAGGCGTGGCGCTCACGATCCGGAATCTTTCGCAGTCGCTGGGAAGGACGTGGTTGATCGTCCTGTTCGGGCTCGCCTACCTCGTCTCCCAGCTCGCGATTCTCGTGACGATCGATCCGATCCGGTCCGATCTGATCCGGCTCCAATGCTTCGGATTCTCCGCAGCGGAGACGCTCCGCATCTTTCGCGCGTGGCAAGAGAGCGGCGCGCTGGCCGCCTACCGCGCGCACTTCATCCTCGATGATGTCCACTGGCTCTGGTACGCGGGCTTCTTCACCGCGCTGCTCGGGCGGCTCTTCGAGCGACGCGGGGTGACGCATCGTCTCGATTGGATCCTCGTCCTCCCGCTTGCGTCCGGCCTGCTGGACTTCTTCGAGAACCAGATTCAGCAGGTGTTCCTGAGCACGCCCGACTTCTCGATGATCGTGGACCCGCTGCCACTGATCAGCACCGTGGCATCCGACCTCAAGTGGCTGCTGGCCCTGGTCTACGTGGGCACGACCGTCGTGCTGCTCTTCGGGCGGAGACGGGCGCCCCGAGGACCCGGGATGACCGACGCTCGCAGCAATCACGGCTAGCGCATGGCGCGCACGGTAGAACGCGGGGCCCAGCCGCGCCGGGGTGAGCCGCGACCCTGCTAGTCTGCGCCGCCGATGCCCGCCCGCTGCGAAGTGCTCACCGACCACCCGCACATCGCGCTCGTCACGATCGACCGCGCGGAGCATGCCAACGCGCTCGATCCGCCGACGCTGCGCGAACTCGCCGCCGCGTGGCGGCGGATCGCCGGCGACGACGCGATCCGCTGCGCCGTCGTGACGGGAGCGGGTGATCGCGTCTTCTGCGCCGGCATGGACATGAAGACGACGATCCCGGCTTCGCAGCGCCTCGCGCGCGGTGAACGCATCGACCCGGACGATTTCGCCGCCCTGCGCGACGCGGCCACCGCCGTGCTCGCGGGCTTCGACCTCGGCAAGCCGCTCGTCTGCGCCGTCAACGGCCACTGCCGCGCCGTCGGCCTCGACCTGATGCTCGCGAGCGAACTCCGCTTCGCAGTGCCGCACGCGACTTTCGCGCTCGAGGAAGTCGCGCGCGGGCTCTACCCCACCGGCAACGCCACGGTGCTGCTGCCCCGGCAGATCGCGTGGGTACACGCGATGGACTTGATGCTCACCGCGCGACCGATCTCGGCATCGCGCGCGGCTGAGATCGGCCTCGTCAACGCCGTGGTCGAGCCCGCCGAGTTGTTGCCGCGCGCGCTCGAAGCGGCCGACGCGATCGCCGCGAACGCGCCGCTCGCGGTGCGCGCGACGCGCGCGGGTGTGCGCGAGCTGCTCGCCATGCCGCTCGACGCCGCCTATCGGCGCCAGGAAGAATTGGGCCGACCGCTGCGCAAGACGGAGGACGCGGCAGAAGGCGCGCGGGCGTTCGTCGGGAAGCGGAAGCCGGAGTGGAAGACGCGCTGAGATGAGCACGCTCGGCGCGCGACTCCGCGACTGGCCGGCCTGGCTCGCCGCGCGCGCGCGCGAGTTCCGCGTACCGGGCGCGTCGCTCGCGGTGATAGCCGGCGACCAGCTCTTTGCGACGGCCTGCGGCGTGCTGAACGCGCGCACCGGTGTCGAGGCCACGCCCGACTCGGTCTTCCAGATGGGCTCGATCACGAAGGTCTGGACGACGACGCTGGTGATGCAGCTCGTCGACGAAGGCAAGCTCGAACTCGATGCGCGCGTCGCGGAGCTGCTGCCCGAGTTCGGTCTCGCCGACGCCGCGGCGGCGCGCGCGATCACGCTGCGGCAGCTGCTCACCCACACCAGCGGCATCGATGGCGATCTCTTCGTGGATCTCGGGCGCGGCGACGACGCGACGGCCCGTTTCGTCGCGCACCTGCACGGGGTGGGGGTGATCCATGCGCCGGGCGCGCGCTTCTCGTACTGCAATGCGGGCTTCGTCGTCGCCGGTCGGCTGGTCGAAATGCTGCGCGGCGCGAGCTTCGACGCGGTGCTGCGCGAGCGGATCCTCGCGCCGCTCGGGTTGCGCGCTACGGGCACGCTGCCCGAGCACGCGATCCTGCAGCGTGCCGCGGTCGGCCACTTCGTCGACCCGAGCGGCACGGCGCACGTCGTACCGGTCTGGTCGCTCCAACACTCGAACGCGCCGGCGGGTGCCACGCCCTTCACCACGGCGAGCGAGCTGCTTGCGTTTGCGCGCATGCACGTCGACGACGGCGTCGCCCCGGGCGGCGCACGGCTGCTCTCTGCGGAGTCGGCGCGTGCGATGCGAACGCGCCAGATCGAGCTGCGTGGTTCGGCGGGCGCGATGGCGGACGCGTGGGGACTTGGCTGGGAGCTGAAGGACGGAATCGGCGGCACACTGGTGGGTCACAGCGGCGTCACGATCGGGCAGATGGCGTGGCTCGACGTCGTGCCCGAACGCCGCGCCGGCATGGCGCTGCTCACCAACGGCGGCGACGCGCCGGCGCTCGCGGTCCGCGTGCGCGACGCCGTGCTGCGCGAGGTCGCGGGGGTCGGTCTGCCGCCGCTGCCGGCTGTCGACGAGTCGCTGGCGATCGAGGCGGCGCGCTATCTCGGCGTCTACGAGCGCTCGGGCGCCCGCATCGAGATCGTCTCGAGCGGCGCTGGGATCGGTGCGCGGATCCGCGCCATCTGGTTCTCGATGGCGCCCGACCCGCCGACGCTCGCGCTGCGGCCGATCGGCGGCGATCGCTTCCGGCTTTCGTTTCCGAACGCCGCGACCGACACGATCGTGGGATTTGCGGGCGCTGCGGCGCCCGGCGGTGCGCGCTTCGTCGAGATGCAGGGACGCGCTCACCCGCGCGTCACGTGAGCCACGAGAGCCGCGCGTCCTTCGATGCTCAGGGCGCCCCCGGCGCGAGATCCTTCGCGGCGAGCCATGTTCCGAGCGCTTCCGCAGCGAGTTCGTGACCGCGCGCCGACCAATGGCCGTCGAGCGGGAGATAGGCATCGGGATGATCTCGGCGCGCGAGGCGCGCGCCGAGATCGAGACAGTTCGGATCGTCCGCACAGTCGTCGCTCAGCGGGCCGCGATCCGAGCCGGTCAGCGCGGTGGCGACCGCGATCCCGCGCCGCGCGGCTTCGCGGCGGATCGCTTCGACGAGGAAGCGGTGGTAGCGGATCTGGAACGCCGGGCCGCTGCGCAGGCCGCGCAGGACTTCGTCGGGCGGGAGCGTTTCGATCGCGCCGTCCGGAGGCGGACCCACGCCGCTCGCGCGGCGCTGCGCCGCGAAGCGCTCGGCAGCGCCGAGCCACAGTCGCAGCGCGTTGTATCGCAGGTACGTGTAGAAGAGCGAATGCTCTGCGAGCCATTGCGACGCGGCAAACGATCGTTCCGGGAGCGGCAGGCCGGCTTCGTTCAGGTAGTGCATGCGGCCGTCCTCGCCGATGAAGCGGCGCAGCGAGGTGCTGCGCTGCGGGAGCCGGTCGCCGCCTAGCGCCAGGCGCGTCGAGCCGAGGTCCTCGGCGTCGTTCTCGCAGAGCGCGAGCACGATCACGTCGGGGGCGAGCGCGAAACCGAGCTCGCGAAGGTAGATCCAGTGTTGGTCGGCGGCGTAGCCGGGGACCGCCGCGTCGAGCACGTCGATCGGATGGCCGGCGTTGCGCCAGCGCGCTTCGAGTCGCGCGGGAAAGGTCTCGGCGTCCTCGACACCCCAACCGAACGCGAACGAGTCGCCCAGCACGAGCAGGCGTCGCGTCCCCGGCGGCTTCTCGCGAGATTGCTCCGCGCCGCGCATCCCGAGCGCGTTCACGCGCACGCCGACGCGGAAGTCGGCGCTCTCGTGGATGCCCGACCAACCCGGTCGCAGCGCGTACGAGAGCAGCGCGTCGGAGCGATACGGGTTGAAGACCGTCTTGCGCTCGCCGCTCGCGAGCTGCACCTCGTGTCGCTCGGCGAGCCGGCGCAGCACGCCTTCCGCCACGGCGACGCATAGAAGCGTCGACACGACGCCCACCAGAACGCTGGCCCAGCGGCGCATCACTCAGCGCGCGACGCTCGCCGCCAACAGCAGCTGCGCGCCGAAGTAGAGCGGCAGGCCCCAGAGCTTGTTGCTGAAGCTCTGCGCCACGAAGCGCTGGCGCGCGACGGCGAGATCCGAGACGTAGAACGCGATCGCGCCGACGAGAATCAGCGGACCGCCCGCGCGACCGAACGTGCCGGCGGCGCAGACCAGCATCGTCGAGATCACGATCAGGTAGGCGAGCACGGGGCGCTGGAACTTCGGCGCGCGTGACTGGACGTGCGGCCAGAGGTAGCGCAGCGCGAACAGGCTGGCGGCCGACACCGGAACCGCAGCGATGGCCGTCGCGACCGGGTCGAGTCCGCGCACCGCGAAAGCGCCCGTGTAGGCGACATGGCCGAGCAGGAAGCTCACCAGTCCGGCGAAGAAAGTGCTCTTCGCCTCGCGCGGGATCAGCAGCACGTCGCCGAAAAACGAGAGCACGAGGCCCGCGAGGATCCACTGACCGTAGGCGGAATCGAGCGCGCCGATTGCGAGCGCCGCGGCGACGAAGCCCGCCGCCGCGATCGGCTTCGCGATCCACACGCCGGGCCGCCACTCGCGGTGCTCGGCGGCGAGCAGCGCGGCGCTGGCGGCAATCGTCACGAGCGCATACGGAAGCACGCGCGCATTGTAAGCGGGCGCGCGCGGTCTGCTACGAGGCGGACCCGGGATGGATCCCTTCTCTCGGAGCGGACGCGTGAGGCGCGGGGGCGGGACGTTCGTCCAGAACGTCCTCGGCGGACGGATGTCGCAGCTTCGCATCGGAGATTCGAGACCGCCTGCCGGCGTGATGACCGGAGGGCTTCGCGGGTTCTGGCCGAACCTCCCGCCCCCGCTACTTGCCATCTGTTTCGCCGCGAAGCCGCTGCTGTTCGTCCGCCGAGGACGTTTCGGACGAGTCCACCGCCCGCGCGCCTCGCAGCCTCAGCGTGTTCCTCGGGAGGGCGGGCGCGGGAAGAAGGCGGAGGTGCGCGCGATGTAATCGCGGTACGCGGGGCGCGTGCGGACCAGCGAACGCTCGAGTAGCGCCACACCGGATACGCGGAGCAACAGGAACGTCATCAGCAGCGGACTCGCGATCGTCCACGGTCCCGCGGGCGTCGCGGCGGCGATCGCGAAAAGTCCCCACCACACGACAGCGTCGCCGAAATAGTTCGGGTGGCGCGTGTAGCGCCACAGCCCGCGGTCCATCACGCGACCGCGATTCGACGGATCGGCCTTGAAGCGCGCGAGCTGCGCGTCGCCGACGGCTTCGAAGAAGAGGCCGGCGGCGAAGAGCGCGACACCGAACGCGTCGAACGCCCCGAGCGGGCGCGCGCCCGGCAGCAGTTGCGCGAGCAGCAGCGGCAGCGAGACGAACCATTGCAGCAGCGCCTGCAGCCCGAACACGGTGGCGAGGCTGATCCAGCGGAAGCGCTCGCCGTGGTGGCGCCGCATTCGCGCGTAGCGCGCGTCCTCGCCGTGTCCCCAGTTGCGCCACAGCAGATGGCCGCCGAGGCGCAATCCCCAGATCGCGACCAGCGCGAGCAGCAGCGTTCCGCGCGGTCCCGGCGCCGCAGCGATCGAGAACGCGATCGCCGCGAGCCATGCGAAGCCGGGTCCCCACCAGATGTCGACGATGCTGACGTCGCGGCGCGCGAGACTCGCGAGCCACAGCGCGAACATCACCGCGACGCCGCACGCGAAGGTCAGCGCGAGCGCGCTCGGGACGCTCATCCGGTCGGCTCGGCTTCGGGTTCGCGCGAGCGCGGAAACAGCTCGCGGAGGCGCGAAAAGCGGAAGTCGAAGATCGCCGCGAGCGCGCTGTGCACGGAGACCGCGTGGGCGACGCGGCCGAGCACACCGAAGGGCAGCGCGTAGCGCACGACGTCGCGCATCAGCACGCCGTCGCCGCAGCGCTCGAACTCGTGGGTGTGCTCCCAGAGCGCGTAGGGGCCGCGCTCCTGTTCGTCGACGAAGCGCACGCCCGGCTCCCAACTCACGATGCGGGTGCGCCAGCGCAGCGGTATGCCCGCGAGCGCGATGCGGTACTCGATGCGCGCGTCGGCTCGCATCGCGATCGGAAGCGCCGAGAGGATCTCGAAGCCGAGCCACGGCGGCGTCAGCGTCTCGAGGTTCGCGGCATCCGCGAAAAACGCGAAGACGCGCTCCATCGGCGCCGGCAGCCACTGCTCGCGCTCGAGGCGGTGGACCTTCACGTCGCGATCGCCGCGTCGGCGGCGCGCGCTTCGAGCCAGGCGTCGACGCGCTCCCACTGCGCGAAGAGCCACTCGACGCGGGCGGCGCGCCCGGCCGGGATCGCCGCGGCGGGAACGCGCCAGAACTCGACGTCGATCACGCGTCCTACCAGTGCCCCGTTCCACAGGTCGTTCAGCGTGCGCAGACTCTCGAAGCCGGTGTGGACGCAAAAGGTCACGTCGACGCCGGGCGCCTCTTCGAGCAGCGCGAGCACGCCGCCGAGTCGCGGCGGCAGCACGTGTCGCAGCGCGCGGCTGCGCTCGACGAGCTCCGGGTCGGCCGACTCGGCGAGGCGCGACAGCAACTGCTGTCGCTTGCGCGGCGTGAAGCGCGTGCCCTCTGGAAAGAGCATCACGCCTTCGCATGGGCCGAGCTCGCGAGCCAGTTCGCGCACGCGCGCGATCTCCGCCTCGCTGCCGCCCTGGCCGCGTCGCACGAAGGCGTTGCGCAGACGCTGGCCGACGATGTCGAGGCAGGGATCCCAGAGCAACTCGCGCTTCATCACGTAGCGCAGTTGCAGGCCGGTTCGACTCGACACCAGCACGGCGGGCAACAGGGTGTCGATGACGCTGGCATGGCGCATCAGGAACAGCAGCGGTCCGTCGCGGACCAGCGTTTCGCCGCGGACGTGCGTCTGCAGGCCGTAGAGCCGGCTCGTGCCGCCGTAGAGCCAGCTCGCCCACCAGCACTGGAGGCGGAAGTTCCATTCGTTTGCGCGCGACGGGGCGACGCGCGCGGCGAGCCACAGCACGCCGCTCGCCGTGATTCCAAGCGCTTCGCCCACCAGGTAGTGCGTGAGCGCGAGCAGGCTGCGCACGCCGCTCCAGCGGTTGCCGCGCTGGGCGTCGTGCAGGAGCACGAGCGGGAAGGAGATCGGAAGCGTCGCGACCGCGAGGGCGCCCGCGATCCAATAGCCGGGGATCGTGATCGCCCTCCGACCCCAGCGAGTGAGCGCGGTTTCGTCGCTGCGCACGAGCCGCGTCACGACGGCGCGCGGCGCTCCACCAGCAGCGCCACCTTGTGTTCCAACTCGCTTGTGTCGCTGATATGCGACACCTGGGGCGGGAGTGCGAGCGCGCCCGCGCCCGGCCCGCCGACCCACAGCGCTACGCGCAGCGGCAGCGCCGCGCGCAGCGCTCCGAGCGAATTCGCCGAGTCGTTGCCGTTCCCGTGGCACACACCGACCGCGACGGCGGCCGCGCCGACGGCGTCCGCGGCGTCGGCGATCTCCGCGACGGGAAGGTTGCCGCCGACGAAGACCGGATGACCGCCGGCGTCGGCCGTCGTGACGGCGGCCATCAGCGATCCCAGTTCGTGGGTTTCCCCTGGCAACGTCGTGAAGAGCACGGGCGGCGTCTGCAGCGCGGCGCTCGTCGGGCGCAACGCGCCGCCGAGCAGGCTGCGCAAGATCGAGGACGCCATGTGCTCGGCGGCGATGCAGAGCTGGCCGGCTTCCCAACGCGATCCAATCGCGTGTAGCAGCGGCGAGGCGACCGTGCGCACGAAGCGCATCGGCCCGAGGGCTGCGAGCTGGGCGCCGAGCAGTCGCTCCGTGGTTGCGGCGTCGAGCTGCGCGATCGCTTCGAGAAGCGGCGCGATCGGGGGCGTCGGCAAGGCCGGAGACAGTTCGAGGCGGCGCGCGAGTTCCTCCGCGGGCGCGTTTGCGACCTCGCCGATCGTGTGGCCCGCCTGCACGGCGGCGCGCAACTGGCGCAGCCGCGCCACGTCGGATTCCCGGTAGCGGCGCGTGCCGCCGGGCGTGCGCAGCGGCGTTACCGCGCCGTAGCGCCGCTCCCAGGCACGCAGGACATGCGGCGAGAGGCCGGTGAGGCGGGCGACCGCGCCGAGCGAATAGGTCGGCTCCTTTGCGATGGGAGCATCCGAGCGCTGCGGATCGCGTTGTCGGGGCACGTGAGCCAGGCTGCCCAACGAGTACAGCACTGTCAAGCAATTATGTTGACAGAGCTGCTCTCAGATGCTCCGCTGTGTCCGAGATGACCAGTCCCGCGTCCCGATCCGAGCGCGTCCTCCACTGGTTTCGCAGCGACCTGCGGCTTCGCGACAACACCGCGCTCGCCGCGGCGGCGGGCCGCGCGCGCGAGTTGGTGCTGCTCTTCGTCCTCGACGACCGCCTGCTCGGCGGCGCCGCGCTCGGCGCCCCGCGGCTGCGCTTCCTGCTCGACTCGCTCGGGCGCCTCGCGGCTGCGCTCGAAGCGCGCGGGCAGCGGCTGGTGGTGAAGCGTGGCTTGCCCGAAGTCGTCGTCCCGGCGCTGCTGCGAAGTTGGAAGATCGAGCGCATCACCTGGAACCGCGACTACGGACCGTACGCGCGGCGCCGCGACGCCGCGGTGCGCCGCGCCGCCGATGCGCTCGGCGCCGTCGTCGAGGAGCACAAGGACCGCGTGGTCTTCGAGAGCAGCGAGCTGCGCACCCGGAGCGGCGCCCCGTTCCAGGTCTACACGCCGTTTCGCAACGCGTGGTGGGCGCGCTGGTACGCCGAGCGACCCGAGCGAGCCGGCCCGCTGCGGCTCGCTCCGCCCCTCGCGACGGCGCGCGGCGACGCGCTCCCCGAATCGTCAGCATTCGGTGTCGGCTCCGACGCTACCGCGCTGCCGACGGCCGGCGAGGCCGCCGCGGCGCGCAGGCTCGAGCGATTCCTCGCCGGCCCGATCGCCGACTACGCGCGCGATCGCGATCGCCCCGACCTCGACGGCACCTCGCAGCTCTCGCCGTACCTGCGCTTCGGCGCGATCTCGGTCCGAACGTGTCTGCACGCCGCGCTCGAGTTGCTGCACACCGAGCCGCGCAGCCGCGATGGCGCGCGCAAGTGGATGGACGAACTGATCTGGCGGGAGTTCTACCACGCGATCCTGAGCGATCATCCGAATGTGTTGATGCGCTGTTTCCGCCCCGAGTACGACGCACTGGTCTGGGACGACGACGCGGCGGCGTTCCGCGCCTGGTGCGAGGGACGCACCGGCCATCCGTTCGTGGACGCGGCGATGCGGCAGCTGGCAGCGACCGGCTGGATGCACAACCGCGCGCGCATGGTGGTCGCGAGCTTTCTGACCAAGGATCTCGGCATCGACTGGCGTCGGGGCGAGCGCTTCTTCCTCGCGCGCCTCGTCGACGGCGATCCCGCCTCGAACAACGGCGGCTGGCAGTGGGCCGCTTCGACGGGCAGCGACGCGCAGCCGTACTTCCGGATCTTCCATCCCGTCAAGCAGGGGGAGCGCTTCGATCCGCACGGGGACTACGTGCGCCGTTTCGTGCCGGAGTTGCGCGACGTCGAGCCGCGCTTCGTGCAGCGGCCGTGGGACGCCCCGGCGCCGCCGCGCGACTACCCTCGGCCGATCGTCGATCACGCCGCGCAACGCATCCGCGCGCTGCGGCGCTTCGAAGTGGCGCGAGCGGGGGGCGAAGCCCGCCGAGCGGAGAACCGCGAAGCCCTCAGAGCGGAAAGGGACGGAGGAAGTGATGGGAAGCCACGGCGCGGCAAGCGCGGTCGCAATCCCGACCGCTTCTGAGCAAGCCGCGGTGCCGCTCTGGCGGCGCGACGATGCGCCGATCCGCATCGGCATCTCGTCATGCCTGCTCGGGCGTCCGGTGCGCTGGGACGGCGGGCACAAGCGCGACGCCTTCCTGGTCGACCAGCTCGGTCCCTTCGTCGAGTGGGTGCCGGTATGTCCGGAACTCGAGATCGGCATGGGCGTCCCGCGCGAGGTGATCCATCTCGCACGGCGCGGCGACGCGGTCCGGCTCGTCGCCGAGCGCAGCGGCAGCGACTACACGCGGTCGGATCGCCGCGAGCTGGCCGAGTCGGTGGAAGACTACGGCCGCGGTCTCGTTCCGCTCATCGTGCCGATCACGTTGGTGCGTCACCACGTGAGACGACTCGACGTCGCGTACCTCGCCGGCCAGGTCTACCTGGAGCCGCACCCGAAGGAGTTGATGCTGCGCAACCGCGTCTAGCGGCGTGCGGCGTCTTGCAATCGCTCAGTTTTCCATCGGCATTTCCGCACGACCGTCGAGGCGCATGATCGTGGGAGTGCCTCCGATGCCGCGGACCAGGCTCATCGCGGCGTCCATGAAGCCGTACTTGTCGCGGAATGTCTGCGTCACCGCGTCGTAGAGTTCGCCTTCCGGAATCGGCGTGGCGCGCAGCTCATAGGGAGTGCCGCTCATCCGGATCACGACGTTCGGCTCGCGCCGCACGTTGGCGCCCCAGGTCGTGGCGCCGGTTCGGATGTAGCCCTGGCCCTCGTGGACCACGAGCCAGATCGTCGTCTCGCGCGGGCTGTGCTCCTCGTCGTCATCGAGGGTCACGACCTGGATCGTGCGGAGGTCGGCGAAGTTCTTCCAGTCCGGCAGCGTCGAGGCGGCGTGTGCAGAGAAGGCGCCGAGCGCCGCGAGCGAGCCGAGAGCCAATACACCGAACAGACCATGGGACAGACGAGTCATGCGACGAGTCCTCCGCTTCGCAGCATACCTCGCGCGCTCCATTCAGTCGGCGCCGTCCGGCGCCTCGTGCGGCTTCCGGGAGACGGGTCGCGGCAGCTCGGCGGCTTCGCAGAGTTCGCCGAACGCGCGCTCGATGGCGACGACGAAGTCGTGCAGGTCCGGCACCAGATCCCAATCCGCGATGAAGCCCCAGTGCAGGCGCCCGGCGTACGAGAAGAGCGCGACGCCCAGGCTCTGGCGCGTCAGCAGGTTCAACATCGGATAGGTCTCGAGCACGCGGGCGCCGAGCAGGTAGAGCGGCAGTTGCGGTCCCGGCACGTTGGTGACGACCAGGTTCGAGGCGCGGTTGCGGTAGGCGACGCGCGAAGCGAGCGAGAGCAGCGTCGGCACCGTCCACTCGCTCACCGCGGCCAGCACCTCGGCGCCGAGCGCCTGCTTCGAGCGCTTGAGGCCTGCGGTGATCTCGGCGACGGCGGCGAGCCTGCGGCGCGGGTCGGTCTCGGCGATCGGCAGCGGCGTCACCCACAGCGCGATCTGGTTGCCGGTGGTGCCGCGCGCTTCGATCGGGCGCACGCTCACCGGCACCATCGCGCGGAGTTCGAGGCCGCGCTGGCGCGCGCGCGTGACACCGCGCTGTTCGAGGAAGTCGCCGAGCGCGCCGGCGACCGTGGCGAGCACCACGTCGTTGACGGTGCCGCCGAGCCGCTTCTTGATTTCGCGCACCGGGGCGAGGTCGAAGGTGAGCCAGTCGAGGCGGCGATGCGGGCCGAGATCCTGGTTGAGTGGTGTATTCGAGGCGGGCACCATGCCGGCGCCGAGCGCTTCGACGACGGCGCCCGCCTGCTCGCGCACGCGCGCGATCGTCTCGCTCGGATGTTGGGCGGCGGCGGCGAGACCGCGCAGCGCGGTGATCGGCATCATCGCGCGGCGCCACACTTCGGCGCCGGCCAGCTCGAGCGGCGACGGCGGCTCGTCGGGCAGCCAGCGCGGCGCGGCGTCGGCTTCGTCGTCGGGGTCGGGCGAGAGCAGGATCGTGAGCAGGTCGACGCCGGCGATTCCGTCGATCATGCAGTGGTGGGTCTTCGAGATCAGCGCGGCGCGGTCGCCTTCGAGTCCCTCGATCACCCACAATTCCCAGAGCGGTTTCCCGTAGTCGAGGCGCTGCGACATGATGCGCGCCGCGAGCCGCTTCAGCTGTCGCTCGCTGCCCGGCTTCGGCAGCGCCGCGTGGCGCACGTGGTAGTGGATATTGAAGCAGTCGTCGTCGACCCACACGGGATGATGTTCGATCGGGATCCAGGCGAGCCGCTGTCGATAGCGCGGAATGCGGTACAGCCGTGACTCGATGTGGCTGCGCACGCGATCGGCGTCGATGCCGCCCGCGGGGTTGCGCAGCGGGCCGGTCTCGAAGATCAGCGTGGCGCCGACGTGCTGGGGATAGGAGTCGCTTTCGAAGTCGAGGAAGGTGCGGTCGAGCACGGAGAGGCGCTGCGCGGGCGACATGGATCCTCCGGGGCGATGGCGAAAACAATCCTGCTAGGTTCGCCGCCCACATGCAAACGCTCGAGCGACTCCTCGCGATCATGGCCCGCCTGCGCGACCCGGAGGGCGGCTGTCCGTGGGACCTGGAGCAGTCGTTCGCGACGATCGCTCCGCACACGATCGAAGAGGCCTACGAGGTCGACGACGCCATCCGCCGCGGCGATCTGGACGGGCTGCGCGAGGAACTCGGCGATCTGCTGCTCCAAGTGGTGTTCCACGCGCAGATGGCGAGCGAGCAGGGGGTCTTCGATTTCGAGGCGGTCGCCGCGACGCTCGTCGACAAGCTGGTGCGCCGGCATCCGCATGTGTTCGGCGACGCGGACGTGAAGACCGCGGAGGAGCAGACGCGGCTCTGGGAGGCGTTGAAGGCGCAGGAGCGCGCGCAGAAGTCCGACGGCCCCGCGACGCCAAGTGCGCTCGACGGTGTCACGCTTGGGCTGCCGGCGCTGCTGCGCGCGCAGAAGCTGGTGCGGCGGGCGCAGCGCGCGAAGCTCGACGCGCCGGCGATGTCGCTCGATGCGGCGTGGGGTGCGTTTCGTTCGTCGCAATCGACTGAGTCGCTCGGCGCATTGCTGTTCGCGCTCGCGGCGGACGCGTCGGGGCTTGGCGTCGACGCCGAGGTCGCGCTGCGCGAGGCAACGGCGCGCTTCGAGGCGGAAGTGCGACGACGCGAGTGCGGACGACAGCCGGAGTAGCTGGCTGGAGCTTTGGGTCGGGCGCGGGGCGGGATCCTGCGGCGAACGGGCGGACGCCTTTCGCCTTCAGGACTTGCCCCACCAGTGCTGCGGATTCCGTTGCGGTCGCGGAGAGGCCGATGCGTCCGCCAGGCGGTCTTCGCCTCCGGATTCCCACCCCGCGCCCTGCTTCGCAGTGGCGTTGTTGGTGGGAGGGCTACTGCCTCAGACGGAAGAAGGGGACTGCGACCGTTTTCGAGACGGTGACCATTGCTACTTCGACCGGGAGGTCGTGACGGAGTTGGCGCACGGCGCCGTATGGCAGGTAGAAGTCGCGGATGGTGTGGGTCATCGCGCTGGCCCCGAGGCGCGCGCCGCGCAGGTACTCGGTCTCGCCGATGCCTGCGATCGCCGCGCGATCGCGAAAGCTCATCTGGAATCCACGCGCGCAGGGGTCCTCCCGGACCCACTCGAGCCGTGTTGGCGAGCCGCCGTCCGGCGGCGGAGCGGAATCATGAGTGGGTGCGAACTTCGCGGAGGAACTCGATCACGGCAGCGCTGAAGCGGTCGTTGCGGTCGCCCGCGACCATGTGACCGGCGTCGGAGACGTCGGCGAAGTGCGCGTGCGGGACGAGTTCGAGGAAGTCGCGCACGCCTTCTTCGGAGAGGAGATCCGAGAGCCTTCCGCGCACCAGCAGCGTGGGCACGCGCAGTTTGCGCGCGGCTCTGCGCAGCCGATCGCCCTGCTCGCCCGGGTGGGGACCGTGGCCCGGCATCAGGAAGCGCGGGTCCCAGTGCCAGCGCAGGCGTCCGTCGGGCAGCGCGCGCAGGTTCTTGGCGAGGCCCGAGAGATCGCCCGGGCGCTCGCGGTGCGGGAGATAGGCGGCGACCGCGTCAGCGGCTTCTTCGAGCGACGCGAAGCCGTCGGAGTTGCCCTGCATGAACTCGATGATGCGCAGCGCACCGGAGCCTTCGATCTTCGGCGCGATGTCGACGAGCACCAGCGCCGCGCACAGCGACTCCTCCGCCTCCCCCTCGGCGATCAGCGCCGCGATGCCGCCGAGCGACGCACCCACGAGCACCGGCTTCGCGCCCAGTTGGGGCGCGACGGCGCACAGGTCGGCGACGTACGCGCTCACGCTGTAGTCGCCGGCGTCGTCCCAGTCGCTCTCGCCGTGGCCGCGCATGTCCATCGACACGGCGTACCAACCATGCGCGACGAGTTGCGCCGCGGTGCCGCGCCACGCGAAGCGCGTCTGTCCGCCGCCGTGCAGCAGCAGGACGGGCGGATGCGAAGGATCGCCGTAGGCGTCGGCGGCGAGCGCGATGCCATCGCGTCCGACCAGGCGGAGGGGCGTGGCTTCCAGCGCAACAGGACCAGCGACAGGCGATGACATGACGCGACCGCTGTTTAGCGGCGGCTGGGATCGCCTGCCAGCGAGGCCCACCGCGCGCCCCCGGCTCGTTGTAGGATGCCGCTGCCCATGACCCAGCCCTTTCCGCCGCCGCAACTGCTGCAGGATCCGTATCCGTTCTATCGGATGCTGCGCAGCAACAATCCGGTGTTCCGCGTGCCGGTGGGCGAGGCCGCTTCGCCGGGCCTCTGGATCCTGACGCGCCACCGCGACGTGCAGGCCGTGCTGAAGGACGCGCGTTTCTCGGTCGATCGCCGCCGCGCGTCGATCGTCGAGCAGTTCCGGGACCGGCTGCCGATCAACGCGGCGCTCGAGGAAGAGGGCGGCCTTCGCTCGATGCTGTTGATGGATCCGCCGGACCACACCCGCGTGCGCGGGCTCGTCTCGAAGGCGTTCACGCCGCGCCGTGTAGCGGAGCTGAGGCCGCGCATCGAGGCGATCGTCACGGCGCTGTTCGACGCGGTCGACGGCGCCGGATCGTTCGACCTGATCGACGCGGTCGCGGCGCCGCTGCCGGCGATCGTGATCGCGGAGCTGCTCGGTGTTCCGGCCGAAGACCACCGCCAGTTCAAGGAGTGGTCGGGCGCGCTGGTGTCGGCGATCGGATCCGCCAATCCGCAGGACGCCCGCACGCAGTTTGAATCCGCGCTCGGCCAACTGCTCGATTACCTGCGCGCCATCATCGCCGAGCGGCGCAAGGCTCCGCGCGAAGACCTGATCAGCGCGATGCTCGAGGCCCAGGAGGAGCGCGATGCGCTCAGCGACGCCGAGCTGCTCGCGACCAGCAATCTCCTGCTGATCGCCGGCCACGAAACCACCACGAACCTGATCGGCAACGGCACGCTCGCGCTGCTGCGTAACCGGGATCAGTTCGCGCGGCTGCGCGACGATCGAACGCTGATGCGCTCGGCGATCGACGAACTGCTCCGCTACGACAGCCCCGTGCAGGCGACGGGCCGGGTGGCGAACGAAGACGTCGATCTCGACGGCGCGACGCTGCCGGCCGGCGCGCTGGTGATGACGGCGATCGGCGCGGCGAACCGCGACCCCGAGGTCTTCGCCGATCCCGACCGCCTGGATCTCGGCCGGATCGACAACCACCAGCTCTCGTTTGGCTTCGGCGCGCACTTCTGTCTGGGCGCGCCGCTCGCGCGGCTGGAAGCCGAACTCGCCTTCCACGCGCTGCTCGATCGCTTCCCGAACCTCGCGCTGGTGAGCGAAACGCTCACCTATCGCGCGAACCCGATCCTACGCGGATTGGTGGCGTTGCCGGTTCGTTAGCGCGAGCGCTCATGCCGTGCGCGGATCGGAGAGCCACAGGTCGCCGTTCGAGTCCGCCTCGAGGCGCGGCGGCGGAGCCAGCCGAGCGCGGCGGCCGTCGAGTGCGCGTCCACTGCGCACGTCGAAATGCCAGCCGTGCCACGGACAGGTGACGGTGCCGCGCTCGACTGCGGCTTCGTCGAGAGGACCCAAGAAGTGCGGGCAGGTCGTGGCGTAGACGACGAGTTCGCCGTCGATCTCGACGATGCGGAACGGCCGCCCCGCCCACTCGATGCAACGCGGCAACTTTGCGCGGACTTCGCGGGCCGGCCCGAGCCAGATTCTCTCCGGCGTGCGCTCGTGCGTTCGCTCGCGAGCGAGTTGCTGCGCGCGGCGCACCATCATCGATTCGTCCTCGTCCCAGAGCGCTCGATAGAGCTGCGTGTAGGCGGCGCCGCTCGCCGCGACGTGATCCGGCGCCACGTCGAAGAGCCAGAACTCCACTTCGATGTCCGTCAGGTCGGGCGCGACGGGCGTGAGCTTCGTCCAGATCTCGCTGGGCGCGCCGGCGCCCCTGACGGTGCGCGAGACGTAGCGCGACTTCTCGGCCGCGATACACACTTCCACGACGATCTCGGCGCTCGGGTGCAGGCCGATCCGCGCCCGCCAGCCCCAGTGGCCCGCGTCCTCCAGCGCGATCGAGCGAAAGCTCGTGCGATGAAGAAACGGCAGGTGCTCCCAGTCCCGCACGTTCTCCCACACGCGCTCGGTGGAAGCGGCGACGCGGCGGCGATACGTGGCGACATGCGTGAGCACGGGCAGCTGCACGGTGCGCAGGCTATCACGGGCGCTCGCGGGTCCGGTGGTAGCATGCGCGGCGCGCCGGCCGGGATCGCGGCGAGGCTGGCCCGATGCCTCAAAGGAGAAGCTCCATGTCCATGCACGACCTCGTGATTCGAGGCGCGACGCTCTTTGACGGGACGGGCGCGGCGGGGCGCCCGGCCGATCTCGGGCTGCGCGGCGATCGGATCGCCGCCGTCGAGTCCGCGCTCGACCCGGCCGGCGCCGTGACGCTCGACGCGCGGGGCCTCGCCGTCGCCCCCGGCTTTCTCGACGTCCACACCCACGACGATTTTGCGGTCGTGCTGCACCCCGAGATGGGCTTCAAGGTGCAGGGCGGTGTCACCACCGTCGTGGTCGGCAACTGCGGCATGGGCGCGGCGCCACACGCGCAGGCGCGCGGCTTCGCGGCGGCGTTCCACCCGGGACTGCCACTGCCCGAGTGGGACGGCTACGCGGGTTATCTCGACCATCTCGACGCGGCGCCCGCGAGTTGCAACGTCGCGGCGCTGGTCGGTCACGGTGCCGTGCGCGCCGCCGTGCTGGGCGGCGACGCGCGCGCGCCGAACGACGCCGAACTGGATCGCATGCGCGCGATCGTGCGGGAGGGCGTCGAAGCCGGCTGCGTAGGCTTCTCGACCGGCCTGATCTACGAGCCCGGCAAGCACGCGCAGAGCGACGAGATCGTCGCGTTGGCGCACGAGTTCGCCGCGACAGGCGGCCTCTACGCCACGCACATGCGCGACGAAGGCGCGGGCCTGCTCGACTCGGTGCGCGAGTCGATCGCGATCGGCGAGCGCGCCGGCGTGCCGGTGCAGATCTCGCATCACAAGGCGAGCGGGCGCGAGAACTGGGGCAAGGTGCGCGAGTCGCTGCGTGTGATCGAAGACGCGCGCGCGCGCGGTCTCGACGTCACGGCCGACCAGTACCCGTACACCGCGGCGAGCACCGTGCTCGCCGCGGTGATCGGGGGTCTCGAAGGCGTTGGCGGGATCGGGCGCAGCGGGCCCGACGACGTCCAGCTCTCGTCCGCGCCGCAGCACCCGGAGTGGGAGGGCAAGACGATCGCGGCGCTGGCGGCGGCGTGGGGGCTGTCGCCGATCGACGCGGCGCGCCGTGTTCTCGACGCCGAGGGCATCGCGGCGACCGTCGTGCTGCACGTGATGTGCGAGGACGACGTGCGCACCGTACTGCGCCATCCCACCACGATGATCGGCTCCGACGGCCTGCCGACGCTGCGCGGCAAGCCGCACCCGCGCCTCTATGGGACGTTCGCGCGCGTGCTCGGCACCTACGCGCGCGACGAGCACGTGCTCCCGCTCGAAACCGCCGTGCACCGCATGACCGGCTTCCCGGCCCGCAAGTTCGGCATCGAGGGTCGCGGCGAGCTGCGCCCGGGTGCGTTCGCGGATCTCGTGGTGTTCGACCCCGCGCGGATCGCGGACGTCGCCACCTACCAGGATCCGCATCATCCGCCCGCTGGCATCGCGCACGTCTTCGTGAACGGCGCGCAGGTGGTGCGGGACGGGGCGCATACCGGGGCGCGGCCGGGCCGCACGCTGCGACGGTCGTAGTCGACGCTTGCTCTGGGTCGCGCTCACGCTGATCGCCGCCACGCTGCAGGCGACCCGCAACGCACTGTCGCGACAGCTCGTTGGGGAGGTGTCGCCGGCGCTCACCGCGTGGTCGCGCTTCGCCTTCAACCTGCCGTTCTCCGCGGCGCTTGTGCTCGGTCTTTCGCTCGCGCACGGCGCGCCGCAGCTCTCGGCTGTGTTCTTCGCGTGGGCGGCGCTGGGTGCGGTGACGCAGCTGCTCGCCAACGTCGCGCTGGTCGCGGCGTTCCAGGTGTCGTCGTTCTCGCAGTCCGTCGCGCTCCATAAGCTGGAGACGGTCTTCGGCGCGGCGGTGGGGCTCACGCTCTTCGGCGAAGTGCCGACGGCGCTGGGCTGGGCGGGGATCCTGCTCTCCACGTTCGGCGTGCTGCTGATGAACCTCGCGCGGCCGGATGACGACGGGGATCGGCTGGCGCCGGATGTTCGTGCTCGACCGCGGCTCGATCTACGCGCTGGTCTGCGCGGCGCTGTTCGCGTTCACGTCGTTCTTCTTCAAGGAGGCGATCGAGCAGCTGGTGGCGGGCAACCCGCAGCTCGCGGGCGGTCGCTTCCAGCCCGCCGCGCACACCGTCTTCCACGTCGTCTGGATGCAGGTCGCGCTGGCCACGCCGGCGGTCGCCTGGATGCGGCCGGGCGAATTGCGTCGCACCGCGTCGCTGTGGCGCACGATGCTCGGCATCGGTGTCACCGGCTTCCTCGGCAGCCTCTGCTGGTTCTGGGCCTTCGGTCTCGCGCTGGTCGCCTACGTGCGCGCCGTCGGCCAGCTCGAGGCGCCAATCTCGATCGCCATCTCCGCGCTCTGGTTCCGCGAACGCGGCCTGACCGCGCCAGCTCCCCGCCATCGCCGCCATCATCTCCGGCGTCCTCCTCATCCTGCTGACTTGGGGACGTTCCTAGTTGACTTGGGGACGTTCCTGGGGACGTTGACTTAGTTGCCTTCAGGAACGTCCCCAAGTCAACTAAGGCAACGCGGCAGGAACGTCCCCAAGTCACGGGTCGCTCTACGGCGCTCGACGCGGTTGGATGTGATCTGTAACGTGTTTCAATTCGGAGGAAGCGCGTGGCGGCAGGCGCGAATGCCCGAAGCAGGGCGGGACTCGTCGAGGGCAAGATCGCGCTGGTGACGGGCGCCGCGTCGGGGATCGGCCGCGCGACCGCCTTGGCGCTTGCGCGCGACGGCGCGCGTGTGCTGGTGGCGGATCGCGATGGCGCGGGCGCCGAGTCCGTGGCGAAGGCGATCGCCGGGCAGGGCGGCGACGCGCGCGCGAGCGAGACCGACGTGTCCCGGCCCGAACAGGTCGCAGCGATGCTGCGCGCCGCGCTCGAAGCCTTCGGCCGGCTCGATTGCGCGGTGAACGCGGCCGGCATCCTCGCGACGCCGGCGCTGCTCCACGATCTCGCCCTCGACCAGTGGGAGCACACGCTCGCGGTGAACCTGACGGGCGTCTTCCTGTGCATGCAGCACGAATTGCGTGTGATGCGCGAGCAGGGCGCCGGCTCGATCGTCAACGTCGCGTCGGGAGGCGGCGTGCTCGGAACCCCGGCGCTCGCTCACTACTGCGCTTCGAAGCACGGCGTGCTCGGGCTCACCAAGACGGCCGCGCTCGAGAACGCCCGCAGCGGCGTGCGGGTGAACGCGATCTGCCCCGGCTCGACCGACACGCCGATGCTCCAGAACTTCATGGAATCCTCCCCGGAAGCGCGCAAGATGATCCTGGCGAGCGCACCTCCCGGTCGGCTCGGCAGCGCGGAAGAGGTAGCGGAGGCGGCCGTGTGGCTCTGCTCCGACCGCGCTTCGTACGTGAGCGGTGAGTCCCTGTTCGTGGACTACGCCGCGGTGTCCCGATGATGCGGGGGCTTCGCGGCCGATGAAGTTCGTGATTCCGACCGCCTTCTCGCCGCCTTCGCAGCTCTGTGAGATGGCGCAGCTGGCCGAAGCGAACGGGATCGACGCCGTCGCGATCTCCGATCACGTCGCCCATCCCGAGCACATCGCCTCGCGCTACCCGTACACGCCCGACGGCTCGATCCGCTGGACGGAAGACACGGCGTGGCCCGATCCGTGGGTCTCGATCGGCGCGATGGCCGCCGTCACCACACGACTGCGCTTCGTCACCAACATCTACGTGCTCGCGCTTCGTAACCCGTTCCTCGCGGCCAAGGCCATCGCGACCGCGGCGGCCCTTTCGGGCGATCGCGTCGCGCTCGGCGTCGGCGTCGGCTGGTGCCGGGAAGAGTTCGAGCTGTCCGGGCAGGACTTCCACACACGCGGCAAGCGCACCGACGAGATGATCGAAGTGATGCGCAAACTCTGGAGCGGCGCCTACGTGGAGCACGCCGGGCGCTTCTACCAATTCGGTCGCACGCGCATGCTGCCCGCGCCGGCGGCGCCCGTGCCCGTCTACGGCGGCGGGCTCTCCGAGCCCGCGCTGCGCCGCGCCGCGCGCCTCGACGGCTGGATCTCCGACCTCCACACCAGCGCCGAACTCGCCGAGATCGCGGCGACGCTGCGCCGCCACCGCGCCGAGATCGGCCGCGCAGACGCGCCCTTCGACGTGATCGCGGCCTGCATCGACGCCTTCGACCCCGATTCGATCCGCTGCCTCGGCGACGCCGGCGTCACGCACTACGCCACCGCGCCGTGGATTCTCTACGGCGGCAGCTGGGAATCTCTGCAAGACAAGCGCGACGGCCTGCGCCGCTTCCACGACGAAGTCATCACCAAAGTACGAGGTAGCTAGAGAGCAACGTTCCCGCGTAGCGAGCCGCAGGCGAGCGGCGAGATCCATGAGGGTGTTCCCGCGTAGCGAGCCGCAGGCGAGCGGCGAGGCCGAGGCGAGCGGCGAGATCCATGAAGCTCGCGGTCGAGCGAGCAACGAGGTCCAGATGAAACGCTTCAAGGACAAAGTGGTGTTGGTGACGGGCGGAGCCTCGGGCATCGGACGTGCCTGCGCGCTGCGCGTCGCGGCGGAGGGTGCGTCGATCTTCGTCGGCGACGTGCAGGCCGCCGCGCTCGACGCGACCGCCAAGGACGCGCGCGAACTCGGTGCGGTATGCGAGACGGCACGACTCGACGTCACCGACGAAGACGCCGTGCGCGAGGCGGTGGCGGCCTGCGTCGCGCGCTTCGGTCGCCTCGACGTGCTCTGCAACGTCGCCGGCATCCTGCGCTTCGATCACACCCACGAACTCGCGCTCGCCGACTGGAGCCGCGTGCTCGCCGTGAATCTCACCGGCACTTTCCTGCTCTGCCGCGAAGCGATCCCGCACCTGCTCGCGACGCGCGGCAACATCGTCAACATGGCGTCGACGGCCGGCATGACGGGGCACGCATGGTCGGCGGCCTACGCGGCGTCGAAGGGCGGCGTGATCGCCTTCACGCGCTCGATCGCGGTCGAGTACGCGGGCCAGGGCATGCGCGCCAACGCGATCTGCCCGGGCAGCATCGAGACGCCGATCACCAAGGCGTTCCACATTCCCGAGGGCGCCAATCCGAAGTTGGTGCGCCGCATCATGCCGCTCACCGGCTTCGCGGGTCCCGAGAAGGTGGCGAACCTGGTGGCTTTCCTCGCGTCCGACGAGGCCTCGCACATCACCGGCGAAGAGATCCGCATCGACGGCGGCGCGCTGTCGTGAGCGGACTCCAGACTGCGGAATCCAGGGGGCTGCTCGCGGGACGTGTCGCGATCGTGTCGGGCGTCGGCCCCGGCTTGGGCCGTGACGTCTCGCTGGCGCTGGCGCGCGAGGGTGCAGACCTGGTGCTCGCCGCGCGCACCGCGAGCAAACTCGGCGAGGTCGCCGCCGAAGTGCGCGCCGCCGGCAGCCGCGCGCTCGAAGTGCCGACCGACATCACCCGCGTCGACGACTGCCAGCGGCTCGTGGAACGCACGATGGCGGAGTTCGGCCGCATCGACGTGCTGGTCAACAACGCCTTCGACATGGGCCGTTTCGTCCGCATCGAAGACGCCAGCGCCGATGACTTCCTGCGCCCGCTGCGCGTGAACCTGCTCGGCGCGCTCCAGCTCACCCGCGAAGTGCTGCCGGTGATGAAGGCGCAGCGCCGCGGCTCGATCGTGATGGTCAACTCGATGATCATTCGCGAGGTGTTGCCGAACATGGGTCCCTACGGCGCTTCGAAGGCGGCGCTGCTGGCCGCGACGCAAGGCCTCGCGCGCGAGATCGGGCCGCACGGCATCCGCGTGAACTCGGTCGTGCCCGGCTACATCTGGGGCGCGTCGCTGCAGGACTACTTCGCACACCAGGCGAAGCAGCGTGGTGTCGACCCGCAAGTGGTCTACGACGAGGTCGCGGCGCAGACGGCGCTGCGGCACCTGCCCACGTCCGACGAGATCGCCGACGCGGTGGTGTTCTTCGCGTCGGATCTCTCTCGCGTCGTCACCGGCCAGTCGCTCGACGTGAACGGCGGACACGTCTTCCATTGACGGAGTTCGCGGGCAAGCGCGCGCTCGTAACGGGCGGCGCCTCGGGGATCGGCCTCGCGACGGCGCGCAAGCTCGCGCAGCAGGGGGCGCGCGTGGCGCTGCTCGACCAGCATCGCGACACGACCGAGGCGGCGGCGCGTGAAATCGGCGGGCTCGCGCTGGTCGCCGACGTGCGCGACGCCGCCGCGCTGGACGCGGCGTGCGCGGAAGCGGCCTCGGCGTTCGGCGGTCTCGAACTCGCGTTCCTCAACGCCGGGGCGGGTCAGGTGGCGGCACTGCACGAGTACGCGCCCGCGGACGTCGAGCGGCTGATCGCGGTGAATCTTCTGGGTGTCTACCACGGCCTGCGTTCCGTCGTGCCGCAGCTGCTCGCGGCGGGCGGCGGCGCGATCGTCACCAACGCCTCGTGTAGCGGCGTCCAGCCGACGCGCGGTGAAGCGCCCTACAGCGCGGCGAAGGCGGGCGTGATCGCGCTCGCGCAGAGCGCCGCACTCGAGTACGGCCCCGCAATCCGCGTGAACAGTGTCTCGCCCGGCATGATCCGCACGCCGATGTCGGAGCTGCTCTTCGCGATCCCGAAGCTGATGGATTCGTTCGGCGAGGCGATCCCGGCTGCGCGCGCGGGCACCGCGGAGGACGTCGCCGACGCGGTCGTGTTCCTGCTCTCGGACGCCGCGCGCTACGTGACGGGTCACAACCTCGTCGTCGACGGCGGGCTCTCGCTGGTGGGCGGCGGCATCGACCCGGTGATGCGTCGCGTGCTCGCGCTGCTCGCCGCGCGCAAGGCCTGAGTCACTTGCGGGTCGACGCGCCGCTCGCGCTGGCAGCGCTCGCGGAGGCGGGCGCCGAGGCGCGCCGGCTCGAAGCGCTGGGCTACGACGGCGCGTTCACGTTCGACGGGCCGCACGACCCGTTCTTTCCGCTGGTGCAGGCTGCGGCGGCGACCGAGCGCCTCGAACTGAGTACCGGCGTGGCGATTGCGTTCGCGCGTAGCCCCATGCTGCTCGCGCAGATCGGGCACGATCTTCAAGTGCTTTCGAAGGGACGCTTCCGGCTCGGGCTCGGTTCGCAGGTGCGGGCGCACATCGAGCGGCGCTTCTCGCAGCCGTGGTCGCGGCCGGCGGCGCGCATGCGCGAACTGGTGCTGGCGCTGCGCGCGATCTGGTCGTGCTGGAACGACGGCGCGCCGCTCGATTTTCGCGGCGACTTCTACACGCACACGCTGATGCCGCCGCTGCTGCGACCGGCGCCGTCTCCGTTCGGCGCGCCGCCGGTGTGGCTCGCCGGTGTCGGACCGCGCATGACCGAAGTTGCGGGCGAAGTGGCGGACGGCTTCCTCGTGCATCCCTTCCACACCCGCGCGTTCCTCGAGGCCGTGACGGGTCCGGCGCTGGAGCGCGGTCTCGCGCGCGCGGGCCGCGCGCGGCGCGAGTTCACCGTGAGCGCGCAGGTGCTGATCGCAGCGGGCCGCGACGCCGGCGAGACCGAACGCGCCCGCAGCGCCGTGCGCGCCCAGATCGCCTTCTACGCCTCGACGCCGGCGTACCGCGGCGTGCTCGACTCGTGCGGTCGCGGCGCGCTGCACCCGGAGTTGCACGCGCTCTCGCGCAGCGGCGACTGGCGCGCGATGGCCGCGCTGGTGGACGACGAGCTGCTCGAGGCGGTCGCGGTGTGCGCGCCGCCGGGCGCGCTCGCCGAGCGGCTCAGTGCGCGCTGCGCGGGCTTCGCCGATCGTGTGAGCCTGGTGGCGCCGTGGCAGCCGGATCCCGCTGCCTGGGCGGAGCTCGTGCGCACCCTGCAGCAGGCACGGGTTTGACGGGCCGCTGAACGCGGGATACGAACCCGTCATGTCCGCAGCGTCCATCGATTTCGACCGCCTCGACCTCGCCACGCTGCGCCGCCGCCGCGGCGAGAAGTGGCAGCTCTACGGACCCGACGTGTTGCCGGCATGGGTCGCCGAGATGGACTTCCCGCTCTGCGAGCCGGTGCGCCGCGTGCTGGAGAACGCGCTCGAGATCGACGACCTCGGCTACCCGCTCGACGTGCACCCGGAGGCGCTGCCCGCGGCGTTCGCGGAACGCATGGAGTCGCGCTTCGGCTGGCGACCCGATCCGCGCCGCGTCGAAGTGCTCACCGACGTCGTGCAGGGCATCTATGTCGCGATCGACCAGTTCAGCGCGCCGGGCGAGGGCGTTGTGGTGCAGACGCCCATCTACCCGCCGTTCCTGATCGCCGTGCGCGAACTCTCGCGGCGCCTGGTCGAGGCCCCGCTCGTCGCGGGCGACTCCCGCTACGAGATCGACTTCGATCAGCTGCGCGCTGCGATCGATTCGAAGACGCGCGTTTTTCTGCTCTGCAATCCGCAGAACCCGACCGGTCGCGTCTTCGAGCGCCGCGAGCTCGAGGCGCTCGCGGAACTCGCCATCGCGCGCGACCTCGTGGTGGTCGCCGACGAGATCCACGCCGATCTCATCTACGACGGACGCCGGCACGTCCCGTTCGCGTCGCTGTCGGCCGAGGTCGAGGCGCGCACGCTCACGCTGACCTCGGCGACCAAGGCGTTCAACATCCCGGGCCTGCGCTGCGCGATCGCGCACTTCGGCAGCGAGGCGCTGCGCAAGCGTTTCGACCGCGTGCCGCGACACGTGCGCGGCGGACTCGGCTCGCTCGGCCAGGCGGCGACCGTCGCGGCGTGGCGTGAGGGGCAGCCGTGGCTCGACGCGGTGCTCGCGTATCTCGATGGCAACCGGCGCCGCGTGGCGCAGTTCGTCGCCGAGCGGATGCCGGGCGTTCGCAGCTTCGTGCCCGAGGCGACCTTCCTGGCGTGGCTCGACTGCCGCGCGCTCGAACTCGAAGCGACTCCCCATCAGTTCTTCCTCGAGCATGCGCGCGTGGCGCTCTCAGATGGCAGCGCCTTCGGCGCGCCCGGCCATGGCTTCGCGCGCCTCAACTTCGCAACCTCGCGACCGCTGCTCGACGAGATCACCACGCGCATCGAGAAATCGCTGCGGGAGCGCGGCGCGCGGTGATACCCTGCGGCCCATGTCGCTCACCATTCGCGATCCCGAAATCATGGGCGTCACGGCGAGCAGCGTGACGCTCGCATTTCGCGTCGAGGACGCAGCCGGTGCCGTCGACGCAACCGCCCGTGTGCTGATCGACGGCGAGTTGCGCGCGCGCAGCGAGGGCGCGGCGGCGTCGCGTCTGGTGCGCATCGAAGGACTCGACCCGGATACGGAATACACGCTGACGATCGAGGTGGACGGCGCGGCGCGCCCCGTCCCCGATCGCTACTTCCCCGAGCGCATGCGCACGCTGCCGTCGCCGCGTGCACGCCGCACCGCAACCTTCGCCACGCTGAACGACCTGCACTTCGGCGAGCCGCGCTTCGGCGGCCAGCTCACCGCCGACCACGAATACGGCGACGCGGCCGAAGGCTTCCCGCTGATCCGCGCGGAGGACACCGAGGTTCCGTATTGGCGCGTGATGAACGAAGACGCGATCGCGGAGATCAACGCCGCGAACGTCGATGCGGTGGTGGTGAAGGGAGACATCGCGGACCGCGGTCTGCCCGAGCAGTTCGGTGTCGCGCGCGAAGCCTTCGCGAAGCTTCGCGCGCCGCACCACGTCTTTCTCGGCAACCACGACTACTACGGTCGCCACAACGGCGCGGGCGAGGTGGACGGCTACGCGCTGCTCGGACAGCCGCCGGCCCCGCGCAGTGTCACACTCGGTGGCTGGCGGCTCGTGCTGCTCGAGACCGCCGAGCCCGGCGACCACCACGGCGTCTTCCATGAGGACCGCTTGCAGTGGCTCGCCGAAACGCTCGCCGAAACGCGTGAACAAGCGATTCCGACGCTGCTGCTGATGCATCACCAGCCGGTGCCGCCCGAGCATCGCGACTCGTATCCGAACTCGATCGGGATGCTGCCCGAGCACTCGCTGCCGTTCTTCGATCTGATCGGCGCCAACCCGCAGGTGAAGGGCGTGTTGATCGGCCACACCCACCGCAACCGGGTGCGGCGCCACCGCGCCTCGGGCGCAGCGCCCTTCGTCGAAGTGAATTGCACCAAGGACTATCCGGGCGGCTGGGCGCACTACGAACTCTACGAGGACGGCTCGTTCCGGCAGGAAGTGCGACGCACCGGCAGCGCGCGCTCTCTCGCCCACTCGACGCGCTGTCGCGACTGCTTCCGCGGCTTGTATCGGGACTTCGCGCTCGGCGCGCTCGACGAGCGCAGCTTCGTCGCCGGAGGCCGCTGAGCGATGGATCTCAGCGCCGCTTCGGCGGGCGAGATCGCGCGCGCGATCCGCAGCGGGCAGTTGTCGTCGCGCGAGGCCGTGGCGGCGTGTCTCGCCCGCATCGAGCGCGTGAACCCGGCGCTGAATGCGGTCGTGGTGTTGCGAGCGGACGAAGCGCTGCGCGACGCGGAGGCCGCGGACGCCGCCCTCGCGCGCGGCGGCGCCGCCGGTCCGTTGCACGGCGTGCCGGTCACGATCAAGGATTCGTTCGACACGGCGGGGCTGGTGACGACGTGGGGCACGCCGGGCCGCAAGGGTTTCGTACCCGACGCCGACGCCACGGCGGTGGCGCGTTTGCGCGCGGCGGGCGCGATCGTGCTCGGCAAGACCAACACGCCAGAATTCACGCTGAGCTTCGAGACCGCGAACCCCGTCTACGGCCGCACCAACAATCCGCACGATCTGGCGCGGACGCCGGGTGGATCGAGCGGCGGCGCGGCGGCGATCGTCGCCGCGGGCGGCGTCCCGCTCGATCTCGGCTCCGATACCGGTGGCAGCATTCGCTTGCCGGCACATTTCTGCGGCATCGCCGGGATCCGACCGACCGTGGGCCGCGTGTCGCGCGCCGGGCACGCGATCGGCCCCGGGACCGCGATCGACGCGCTCACCACGATTGGTCCGCTCGCGCGGCGCGTTGCGGATCTCGTGTTGGCGCTGCGATTGCTGGTGGGTCCCGATCGTCGCGATCCCTTTCTGGCGCCGGTTCCGCTCGGCGATCCCGCAGCGGTGGCGTTCACGGGTCTGCGCGTGGCGCTCTTCACCGACAACGGGATTGCGCGCGCCGACGCGCCGGTCGCGAACGCCGTGCGCGCCGCGGCGGCGGTGCTCGCGGAGGCGGGCGCCCACGTCGCGGAATATCGGCCGCCGGCCGTCGCGCGCACCGAACCGCTCTTCATGAACGTGATGCTGATCGACGGCGGCGCGGGCATCCGGTTGCTGCTCGAACGCGCCGGGACGCGCGTCGAGGAGAGCGCGCTGGCAGGCTTCGCGGAGCTCGGCGCAGTCCCGATCGAACGGCGCGTGCGGGTGATCGACGAGTGGGATCGCTTCCGCACCGACCTGCTCGCGGAGACGCGCGATGTCGACCTTCTCGTGTGTCCCGTGAACGCGCACACCGCGCTGCGGCATGGCGAGTCGGACGCAAATTTGCCCGCCTTCTCCCACACGATGACGTGGAATCTCGCGGGCTGGCCCGCTGCGGTGGTGCGCGCTGGCACTTCGCCGGAGGGCCTCCCGATCGGTGTGCAACTGGTCGCGCAGCCGTGGCGCGAAGACGTCGCGCTGGCGGCTGCGGCCCAGATCGAACGAGCGCTGGGCGGCTGGCAGCCGCCTCCGGAGTTGCGCGCTTGAGTCTCCCGAAACGCATTGGCTGGTGGGTGATGGGCGTGTTCTACGTCTTCGCCGGACTTCTACATCCAGATCATGCCGCCGTATCTGCCGGCGCATCACGAGCTGGTCGAGCTGTCTGGCGTCGCCGAGTTCGCGCTCGGGCTCGTCGCGTTGGTGCTGGCGCTGCGCGTGCCGCGGATCCGACGCTGGACGGCGTGGGGAATCATCGCGCTGCTGATCGCCGTGTTCCCCGCGAACCTCCACGTCGCGCTGAACAATGTGCCGATTGGCGGCGCGAGCGAAGGCCTCGCACAGAGGTGCCGGGCGTCAAGTTATTTTTCGTCAAGTTGTTCGCTGAGCCGGCGCGGACCGGCCGAGTTGCTCAACAACTTGACAAAAAATAACTTGACGCCCGGCACCGGCTACGAGGCGGCGGCGTTGATTGCGCGCGGGAGGGCGGTCGCGATCAGTTCGATCTCTTCGTCGCCGATCGTGAAGGGCGGGCCGAGGCAGACGACGTCGCGCGCGCTGCCCGCGCCGCCCGGGTAGAAGAAGACGCCGTGGCCGAAGCCGGCTGCGACGACGCGGTTGGCGAACTTCGTCGCGACCGGGAAGGGCTCGAGCGTGGCGCGGTCGCGCACCAGTTCGACGGCGAGCAGCAGGCCGAGGCCGCGCACTTCGGCGACGTGCGGGTGATCGGCGAGCGCAGCTGCGCAGGCGATCGAGCAGACGCTTGCCCTGCTCGGCGGCGCGCGCGACGAGTCCCTCGCGCTCGACGATGTCGAGCACCGCGAGCGCCGCGGCGCACGACGCGGGGTGCGCGGCGTAGGTGTAGAACATGAACTCCTCGCCGCGCGCGGCGAGCGGTGCGAGCACGGCGTCGCTGGCGTAGACGCCGCCCATCGGCGCATAGCCGCCGCTGAGTCCCTTGCCGCCGACGAGGATGTCGGGCACGACGCCCCAGTGGTCGACGGCGAAGTTGCGTGCCGGTGCGCCCGAAGCCGGTCATCACTTCGTCGGCGATCAGCAGCACGCCGTGCCGGCGGCAGATCTCGGCGAGACGCGGCCAGTACTCGTCGGGCGGAACCAGCGCGCCAGCGGTCGAGCCGACGACGGGCTCTGCGACGACGGCCGCGACCGTCTCGGGGCCCTCGCGCTCGATCAGCGTTTCGATCGCGTCCACGCAGGCGACGTCGCAGCTCGGTCGCGACGCGCCGAGCGGACAGCGCAGGCAGTAGCACGCTGGCGCCTTCGGCCACTGGACGAGCAGCGGCTCGAGACCGGCGCGGCGCTTCTCGTGACCGCCGACGGCCAGCGTTCCGAGCGTGGCGCCGTGGTACGAGAGATCGCGACCGATCATCTTCCAGCGCTCCGGGCGGCCCGCCGCGACGTGGTGTTGGCGGGCGAGTCGCAGCGCCGCGTCGACCGACTCGGAGCCGCCGCTCGTGAAGGTGACGCGCGTGAGTCCGCGCGGGAGCCAGCGGCCGACGAGACGCTCAGCCAGCGCGATGCGCTCGTCGGTGGCGAACGGCGGGACGATGTAGCTCGTCGTTTCGAGGCTGCGCGCCACGGCCTCGGCGACCTCGCGGCGTCCGTGACCCACGTTTACGACGATCGCGCCGCCCGCGGCGTCGAGGATGCGTCGCCCGTCCGCCAGCTGCAGCCACGCGCCCTCGGCGCGTGCGACCGGGATGCAGATCCCGCCCGGTACGAAGGGGTAGCGCTGGACGCGCGCGGGGTCGGTGACCGGTCGGGCTCGAGGGTCGCTCACGGCGCGGCATGATACGCCAGCCGCACGGCGGGAGGAGCGCATCCATCGCGAGTCGATCGGGATGGACGCGACCGGCGCCGCGCCCCCCCTTGCGGCGCGTCGTCGCCGTCGCCTATACGGCCGTCGATGCGGATGCGGTGGCTCGGTCTCGCGATCATGCTCGTCGCGACGGCTCCGTTCGCGCGGGCGGAGGAGGCGTTGCCCAGCGGTGAGGAGATCGTGCGGCGCGTGAACGCGCGCGACGAAGGGGAGTCCGTCGTTCGCACCTGGACGATGGAACTCATCGAGAAGGACGGCAGCACCCGCGCGCGCACGCTTGCGGTCGTACCGGCGTCGCTTCGGCGACGAGAAACGCTCCGTGCTCTTCTTCGAGGACCCGCCGAACGTGAAGGGCACCGCGCTGCTCACCTTCGACTACGCCGACCCTGCGCGCGCCGACGACCAGTGGCTCTACCTGCCCGCGCTGCGCAAATCGCGTCGCGTTGCGCTCTCGGACCGCGGACGCGCCTTCCTCGGCACCGACTTCTCCTTCGAAGACGTGAAGCGCGAGACGCAGCTCAGCCTCCGCGACTACGCCTGGCGCACGCTCGGCGAGGAGAGCGTCGACGGCCACCGCTGTTTCGTCGTCGAAGCGACACCGGTCGACGAGCGCATCGCGCGCGAGCTGGGCCACGGCCGCGTCCGCATCCGCGTGGATGCGGAGGTCTGGATCCCTCGCTTCGCGGAGTACTGGGAGCTGGATGGCGCGCCGCAGAAGACGATCCGGCTCTCCGACGTCGCGCAGCTGCAGGAGATCTGGACGGCGCAACGCATCGATGCGGAGAATCTCGTGACGGGTCATCGCACGACGCTGCAGTTTCGCGACATCGACTACCACGCGTCGATCCCGGAGGAGCAGTTCAGCGAGGCGGCGTTGCGGCGCGGGGCGCCGCCTTGAGCGGTGCGACCCGGGGCGGCGGGGCCGATCGCGCGCTACGGTCGAACGCCATGCGGCCTACCGCGCGGCGAGTTTCCCTCGTGATGGCGTCCCTCTTGATGGGCCTGGTTCTCGCGATGTTCGCGAGTGGAGCGCGCGCGCTCGACGCGCCTGCAGACGAACCCGCCGTCGAGGAACCGGCCGCAGCGTACGCGGCTACGCCGGTGCCCGACGATCACGACCCGAGTCGCGGGGCTCACCCGCTTCGGATCGTTGCGTATGGACTGCACCCGGTCGGCGTTGCGCTCGACTGGATTCTCGTGCGCCCCGCAGTCTGGGTCGTCCGACACGAGCCGTTCCGCACGATCTTCGGCTACGAAGACTGATTCTTTCCCAACTTTTCCGTTGTTCGTTCCTCGGGCGGCAGGTATGATCCTTGCATGGAAACGCGCTTGCTGGGACGTGCGTTACGCGTCGCTGCGACTCTGACTGTTCTTGTCGCCGCTGCTGGCCTGGTTCGGGCAGCGGGTCCGCCGATGCGTCTGTCCAAGATGACGTTCGTTGCCCTGAGCGAGAGCGTCACCGAAATCCGCGTCGAGGCCGACTCGGGCGTGATCAACGAGGCCGCCAACAAGGCCGATCTCAGCGCCGTCCACGCCGAGTGGGCGGGCGCCGACGGGAAACTGTCGCTCGAACTCACCTGTGAGCGCGGCGAACTCGATCTCGCAACCAACGATCTCGTCGCGACTGGCAACGTGCGCGGGTTGCTCGCCGACGGGCGCCGCTTCATCGGGCCTTCGCTGCGCTACGACCGCGCCCGCGGTGTGGCCTTCACCGATGCGCCGGTCGAAATCATCGAGGGGGGCCGCATCCTCTCGGGCGGCGGTTTCCGATACCACGTACGCGATCGGCGCCTGCGTTTCACGGCGGGAGCGCGGGTCGAGGAGAACAAGACGCCTTGACGCGACGGCGCTGGATTACGCTCGCAGGGTTGGGTGCGTTGCTGCTCGCATTGCCGGCGGTGGAAGCCGTCGCGGCGGAGCCCGGCGCCTCGAGTGCACCGGCAGTTTCGCCGAAAGAGGCCGGCAGCGGCGCCGAGAGCGCTGCGGCGAGCGCGACGCCCGCCGCAGCGGGGACGGAGCAGAGCGTGTCGATGTTCCCGATCAAGGGTGACAAGCCGCTCTCGATCCGCTCGGACGAGCTGGAAGCCATCGAGACGGAGGGGCGGCGCAGGCTGCTCTTCACGAGCAAAGTGCAGGTCGAACAGGGTGAGCTGCTGGTGAACGCGGATCGGCTCGAGGCGTTCTACCCGCCGGGCGGGAGTCAGCCCGACACGCTCGTCGCGTCCGGTCATGTGCGCGTGTCGCAAACGCAGCGCCGCATGCTCTGCGACAAGGCGACCTTCTTCCAGACCGAGGACCGCCTGCTCTGCGTCGGCAACGCCGAGCTGCAGCAGGGCGACGACCGCGTTCGCGGCCGCGAGATCGAGATCTTCATCAAGCAGAACCGCGTGAAGGTGCGGGGTGGCGCCACCGTGAACGTGACTCCCTCGCAGCACGACGCGAAGCCCGCAGCCGAGGCCAAGGCGGCACCGGCCCGAACCAAGGCGGCGCCGGTCGGAAAACCGGCGAGGGCGAAGCCGTGACGCGCCCCGTCCTCAGCGCGCGCGGCTTGCGCAAGCGCTACGGCGAACGCGAGGTGCTGTGCGGCATCGACCTGCGGGTGGAGCCCGCCGAGATCGTCGGGCTGCTGGGTCCGAACGGCGCCGGCAAGACCACCACCTTCAATCTGATCGTCGGCGAGGTGCGGCCCACGCAGGGACGTGTCTTTCTCGGCGAGCGCGAAATCACCGACCTGCCGATGTTTCGCCGCGCGCGGCTCGGCATCACCTATCTGCCGCAGGAACCGTCGATCTTCCGGCACCTCTCGGTCGCGGACAATCTCAACGCGATCCTCGAGACCGTGGAGGACAAACCGGCGATCCGGCGCGAGCGGCTGCACGAACTCCTCCAGGAACTCGGCCTCGCCGGCAAGGGACACTTACGCGGCTCCGCACTGTCGGGCGGCGAGCGACGCCGCGTCGAGGTGGCGCGCGCGCTCGTGCTCGAGCCGAAGTTCATGCTGCTCGACGAGCCGTTCTCCGGCATCGACCCGATCGCGGTCGGCGAGATCCAGAAGGTGGTCGAACAGCTCCGCGCGCGTGGCATCGGGATCGTCGTGACGGACCACAACGTCCGCGAGGCGCTCGCGATCTGCGACCGTGCCTACATCATCAAGGACGGAACGATCCTGCGCGAAGGAGCGCCTGCGTCGATCGCGGCCGATGCGACGGTTCGCGAGATCTACCTGGGCGCGAACTTCCAGCTCAACTAGCGCAGCGAAGGCAACCGGAACCGAGTCGAACGCTATGGCAATCGAGATCAAGCAGCAGCTCCGCCTGAGTCAGCAACTGGTGATGACGCCCCAGTTGCAGCAGGCGATCAAGCTGTTGCAGTTGTCGCGCCTGGAACTCGCCGATCTGGTGCAGCAGGAGCTGCAGGAGAACGTCGTCCTCGAGGAGTCGGTCGAGGGTGTCGACGACCTGCCCCGCGAAGTCGTCGCCGACAGCGAAGAGGCGCCGACGCCGAGTTCGGAAGAGAACTCCGAGATCCCCGAGAACCGCGAGGCCAGCAACGCCGAGAAGATCGCCGACATCGACTGGCAGAGTTATGCGGAGGCGTATCCACAGACGGGCTTCCAGAACGAGGTGCGTGAGGACGACGAGCGGCGCTCGCTCGAAGGCACGCTCACGCGGCGCGAGACCCTGGCCGAGCACCTGACCTGGCAGCTCCAGCTCTCCGACCTGGACGCCGCCGAGCGGATTGGCGGCGAGTGGATCATCGGCAATCTCGACGAGGACGGGTATCTGCGCGCCGACCTCGATGAGATCTCGCATCGCTCCGGGGTGTCGCTCGAGGTGGTCGAGCGGGCGCTCGTGAAGCTCCAGCGCTTCGATCCGGCGGGCGTCGCCGCGCGCGATCTGCGCGAGTGCCTGTTGCTGCAGATCGATGCGCTGCGCCTCGACGAGCCGCTGGTGCGCACGCTGGTCGCGGATCACATCGATGCGCTCCAGAAGCGCGACTTTCGCGGCATCGCCCGCGCCCTCGGCGTGACGATCGAGGAGGTGGCGGTCGCCTCGCGCGTGGTGGGACACCTGGAGCCGCGTCCCGGCCGGCCCTTCGGCGGCGAGGAAGCCATCTACATCATCCCCGACATCTATGTCCACAAGATCGGCGACGAGCTGCACGTGGTCCTGAACGAGGACGGCCTGCCCAAGCTGCGCATCAACCAGCTCTATCGCGACGTGCTCGCCCGCGGTGCCGAGGGCGTCGCCAAGGACACACGCGACTACGTGCAGGACAAGGTCCGCTCGGCGCTGTGGCTGATCAAGTCGATCCACCAGCGCCAGCGCACCATCTACAAGGTGATGCAGAGCATCATCAAGAATCAGCGCGAGTTCTTCGAGCGCGGCGTGCAGTACCTGAAGCCGCTTGAATCTGCGCGACGTCGCCGACGACATCGGCATGCACGAGTCCACCGTGAGTCGCGTCACCACCAACAAGTACGCGCACACGCCACAGGGCATCTTCGAACTCAAGTTCTTCTTCAACTCGAGCATCCACCGTGTCGAAGGCGACGCGATCGCGAGCGAAAGCGTGAAGGAGAAGATCCGCCGCATCATCCAGGCCGAGGATCCGCGCCGTCCGCTGTCGGATCAACGCATCGCCGAAATGTTGCGCACCGCGAACATCGACATCGCACGGCGCACCGTGACCAAGTACCGCGAAGCGATGAACATGCTCTCCTCGACGAAGCGCCGCCGGGTCGGCTAGCCTGCCCCGCGGCGAGGACGCGAATGAAGATCTCCGACATCCTGGTCCGGGACGCCGTGATCCTCGACCTCGCGGCGCGCGAGAAGCGCGACGTGCTGGCAGAGATGGCCAAGGCGCTCGCGAAGGCCGAGCCCGGGCTCGACGAAGTGCGCCTCCTCGACGTGCTCGTCGAACGCGAGAAGCTCCAGAGCACGGGGATCGGCGAGGCGGTGGCGATCCCGCACGGCAAGGTGCCCGGGCTCGAGCGGCTGCTGGCCTCGTTCGCGCGCAGCCGCGGCGGGGTCGATTTCGATTCGATCGACGGGCAGCCGACGCATCTGTTCTTCCTGCTCGTGGTTCCCGAGCACTCGGGCGGACAGCATCTGAAGGCACTCGCGCGGATCTCGCGTTTCCTGCGCGACGCCAGCTTCCGCAAGCGACTCCTCGAGGCCGGGACCCGGGACGAGGTTCTGCGGGCCATCGAGGAGGAAGACGTGAAGTTCTGAGTCTCGCCGCTCGCCTCCGGCTCGCTACGCGGGACCCGTCTCGCTCGATTCGCGCGAACTTTCGGGGTACCTCGGCATGACGGCACGCGCCCACGGAGCGCTCGTCGACGTGCAAGGCGTCGGAGTCTTGCTCCTCGGGCCGAGCGGCATCGGCAAGAGCGAATGTGCGCTCGAGCTGGTGCGGCGCGGTCACCGGCTGGTGGCGGACGACGTCGTGGTGTTGGAGCGGGACGGTGAGGGCCGTCTCTTCGGTGAGTCGCCCGAGCTGATCCGACACCACATGGAACTGCGCGGAATCGGCATCGTCTACCTGCCCGATCTGTTCGGATCCGAGGCTGTGGCCGAACGCGCCGAGATCGGTCTCGTGTGCCGGCTGGCCGAGTGGCGGCCGGGTCTCGAGGTCGAGCGCGTCGGTCTCGAGCGCCCGCTCGAAAGCTGGGACGGGGTGGCGCTCCCCGCGCTGCTGCTGCCGGCGCGGCCGGCGGGAAGCCTCGCCACGCTCGTCGAGGTGGCGGTGCGCGATCACGTCCACCGCCGCTCGGGGGGCAGTGCCGCGAGTCGCCTCGACGACCGGCTGCGCAGCGAAGGCGAGCGCCGATGAGCCACGAGAAGACGCGCATCGTGTTCGTCTCGGGACTCTCGGGCAGCGGCCGCACCACCGCGATGGGCGCGCTCGAGGACCTCGGTTTCTACGGCGTCGACAACATCCCGCCGCAGCTGATCGAGCAGTTCGTCGATCTGTGTGCCAAGGCGAACCCGCCGGTGCGCAACATCGCATTGGCGCTCGACGCGCGCGAGGCGGCGTTCCTCAAGGGCTTCCCGGCGGTGGTCCAGGCGATCCGCGCGACCGGCGCCCGCGCCGACGTGCTCTTCCTCGACTGCGCCGACGAAGTCCTGGTGTCGCGCTACCGCGAGACGCGCCGGGTCCACCCGCTGTCACCCGCCGGTACCGTCGAGCAGGGCACGATGCGCGAGCGCGCACTGCTCGGCGACGTCGCGCGGCTCGCCGACTACGTGCTCGACACCTCGCGGCTCAACATCCATCAACTCCGCGACGCAGTCGTGCGCTGGGTGACGGGGGAGGGGAAGCCGAGCGTCGTGACCTTCGTCTCGTTCGGCTATCGCTATGGCATCCCGCCCGCGGCGGAGTTGCTCTTCGACGTGCGGTTCCTGCGGAATCCGCATTTCGAGCCGCTGCTGCGCCCGAAGACGGGCCTCGACAGGGACGTCGCCGACTACGTCCTCGAACACGATCGAACCCAAGAGCTGCTCGAGCGGCTCGGCGCCTTTCTCGATTACCTGCTCGCGCGCTACGACGCAGAGGGGAAGGCGTACCTGACGATCGGGATCGGCTGCACCGGTGGCCGCCATCGCTCGGTGGCGGTGGCGACGGCAATGGCCGCGCGGTTGCGCCAGAGCGGGCGCGAGGTCAACGTGCAGCACAGAGATCTGGAAAAGGAACCGTGATGGCACCCGGCGTCGTGATCGTGACCCACTACCGGCTGGGCGAGGAATTCCTACAGGCGCTGCGTCTGATCGTGCCGGATGCGCCTCCGTTCCAGGCGGTGTCGATCGACCCGAAACAGTCCGTCGACCAGATGCGCGAGGCGATCGCCGACGCGTTGCGCCGCGCCGAAGGGCGCGAAGCGACGGGCCCGCCGGGTAGCCAGAAACTGGCGGGCGAGGGCGTGTTGATCCTCACCGACATGTTCGGCGGTACGCCGTCCAACATGGGCCTCTCGTTTCTCGAAGAGCACCGCGTCGAGGTGGTCACCGGCCTGAACCTGCCGATGCTGATCAAGCTCGCGACGATGACCGAGAATCGGCCGCTCGAGGAGCTGGCGACCTTCATCAAGGAATACGGCCAGCGCAACATCCGCGTGGCGTCCGAGATTCTTCCGGAAGGGCGTCGGTGAACGACGTCGCCGCTTGCGAGGGCGAGTTCACGGTGCGCCACAAGCTCGGTCTGCACGCGCGGCCGGCGGGGCGCTTCGTGGCGCTCGCGTCGCGCTTCCAGGCGGAGATCGAAGTCACGCGCATCGGCGAGCCGGGTGAGACGGTGAACGGGCGCAGCGTGCTTTCGCTGCTCTCGCTCGCCGCCGCCTTCGGCACCCGGCTGCGCCTGCGAGCCTCCGGCGCGGACGCCCAGAGCGCCGTCGCCGCGCTCGGGCAGATCCTCGAGCAACCCATCGAAGGCGATGGCGGTTGATCACCGGGGTCCCGTACGCATCCACGGCTGTCTTTGCAGTGGGTTTGAGGCGAAGCGGATCGTCTCTTAGACTGCTGCGCCCGTCCCCCACGGGCAGAGGAGAAATCGCATGGCTTCCCGCTCGCTGTTCACGTCCGAGTCGGTGTCGATGGGACACCCGGACAAGATGTGCGACCAGATCTCGGACGCGGTCCTCGACGCGCTGCTCGCGCAGGATCCGCGCTCACGCGTCGCCTGTGAGTCGCTCACCAAGACCGGTTTCATCGTGCTGGCCGGGGAGATCACCACGAGTGCCCGGGTCGAGTACGAGCACCTCGCGCGCGAGGTGGTTCGCGACATCGGTTACACGTCATCGGACATGGGTTTCGATGCCGATACCTGCGGCGTTCTCGTCGCGCTCGGTCAGCAGTCGCGCGACATCGCCCAGGGCGTGACCGAAGGCGAGGGCCTGCACAAGGAGCAGGGCGCCGGCGACCAGGGGATGATGTTCGGCTTTGCGTGCAACGAGACCGCCGAGCTGATGCCGGCGCCGATCCGCCTCGCGCACAAACTGATGGAGATGCACCGCGCGCACTTCGAGAGCGGCGAGATCGATTACCTGCGGCCGGATGCGAAGTCGCAGGTGACCGTCGAATACGACGACCACAATCAACCCGTGCGCATCGCTGCGGTCGTGCTCTCGACCCAGCACGCGCCCGACGTCGGCTATGACAAGCTGCGCAAAGACGTGATCGAGAAGGTGATCCGTCCGGCGCTACCGGCCAGTCTGGTCGACGGCGATACGATCTTCCACGTGAATCCGACTGGCCGCTTCGTGGTGGGCGGCCCGATGGGCGACGCGGGTCTCACCGGCCGCAAGATCATCGTGGACACCTACGGCGGCATGGGTCGCCACGGTGGCGGCGCCTTCTCCGGCAAGGACCCGAGCAAGGTCGATCGCAGCGCGGCGTATGCCGCGCGCTGGGTTGCGAAGAATCTCGTGAAGGCGGGAGTCGCGACGCGCTGCGAGGTGCAGGTGGCCTACGCGATCGGCGTCGCCGAGCCCGTCTCGATCCGCGTCGACTCGTTCGGGACCAGCAAGCTGTCGCCGTCGGATCTCGAGCGGCTGGTTCGCAAGCATTTCGACCTCACCCCGCGCGGCATCGTCGAGGGGCTCTCGCTGCTGCGGCCGATCTACCGGGCGACCTCCTATCACGGTCACTTCGGGCGCGAAGACCAGGGCTTCCCCTGGGAAGAGACGACGAAAGCCGACGCGCTCGCACGAGACGCCTCGAAGTAGCGCGCGCCGATTGCTTGCGCCCGCAGGGTGTCCGTGCCATACCCCCCGGCGCATGCGTTGGGGGGGCGAGGGCGCGGGATCCCGAAAGGGGTCCGGTCGGCTGCGGCATCGTCGCCGCGGCGCTTTCGTCGGCCTTGCGAGTGGGTTCCTGGCTCTTTGGATCGGGGCGGTCGCGCCCGTCATGGCTACTGCGGACGCGTCGGCGATTGGCATACGCGTGCTGCTCCTGGACAACGTGCCGAGTGTCGTCGTGGATGGCCGAGAGCGCCGCGGCTCGGCCCGCTTCGCGGCACCGGGTCCGCACGAAGTAGATGGGCGGCGCGTTCACGGGTCGGTGGAGCTGAGCCGGGACTCCGGTGGACTGCGCGTCGTGAACGAGTTGGCGCTCGAGGACTACGTGGCGGGAACATTGCTCGGTGAAGTTTCGGAGGGCTTCGGCGACGTGGTGCTGCGTGCGCAAGCGATCGCGATTCGCAGCTACGCGCTGCACCGGCGCGCCCACCGGCGCTCGCCGGACTACGACGTCGAGGCGAACACCGCGGCGCAGGTCTACCTGGGCGTGGACGGCGAGACGCCCGCCGCGCTGCGACGCGGCCCGCGCGACGCGCGGGCAGATCCTCACCTTCGCCGGCGAGCCGATCCTGGCGGTCTTCCACTCCGCGGCGGGAGGCCGCACCGCAACGGCCGCCGAGGTGTGGGGACGCGACGTGCCCTACCTGGTGAGCGTCAGCGTGCCCGGCGAGGAGGACTCGCCCGACACGTACTGGCGCGCTCCGGTTTCCGCCGAGGAACTCGCCTCCGCACTCGCAGCGGCCGGCAAGGACGTCGGTTGCGTGCGCGACATCCGTGTCGCCCGGCGCACGCCGAGCGGCCGCTCCGCCGAACTGCGCGTGCAGGGCAGCGACGGCGACGTGGACGTGTCGGGCGAGACGCTGCGCCGCGTGCTCGGGCCCACGCGCCTGCGCAGCACTCTCTTCGAGGTGCGGCGCACGGCGGACGGCTTCGTGTTCGTCGGCTCCGGGAACGGACACGGCGTTGGGATGAGTCAGTGGGGCGCTCGCGCGCTTTCGCGTAGCGGCGCGAATCATCAGCAGATCCTCGCGCGCTTCTATCCGGGTGCGCGCGTCGAACGTATTTCGTCGCAGACCGTGTTCGTCCCTGGAGCGGCGTCCGCTCTCGCGGCGCGCGCGACCGCCGACGTCGGAGCTTCCCAATGAAGACGCTCTTCGCGGCGATCCTGTTGCAGGCGGAAGGCGGCGCTGCGCCGCAATCGCCGATCGGTTTCCTGCTCCCGATGGCGCTGATCTTCGTCATCTTCTACTTCCTGTTGATCCGTCCCCAGACCAAGCGCCAGAAGGAGCACGAAGAGATGCTCAAGCGCGTGGAGAAGGGCGACCGGGTGGTGACCAGTGGGGGACTGCACGGGGTCGTGACCGGCAGCACCGACGACGTCCTCACCGTCGAGATCGGCGCCGGCGCGGGACAGCCGCTGCGCGTCAAGGTCGATCGCGCGCGCATCGACCGGCGTGGTGGGCAAGGGCAAAGGAGAGGGCGAGTGAGCGGATCCCGATGGAGGGTGGCCGGCGTCGTCGCGAGCCTCCTCCTCTTCGGCTGGTACACGCTGGCGAATTTCATCCCCGCCTCGGTCCGCAAGGAAAGCCTCTGGCTCCCGGACAAGGGGATCCGGCTGGGGCTCGACTTGCAGGGCGGCATCCACTGGGTACTCGGGCCGGATCTCGGCGGTCGCCATCGAGCACGAACTCGACGTGCTGCGCGCCTCGCTCCAGGAGTCGCTCACCGAGAAGAAGGTCACGCCGACGCGCATCGCAGTCGAGAACGGGCAGCTCCGCATCGAAGCCGCGCGCCCCGAGGACACGGCGACGATCCGCGAAGTGGCGCTCGAATCCAAGGTCCTCGAGGCCGCGACCCCGGATGGCAGCCAGCTCGTCTTCAAGCTCACGAACAAGTGGGAACGCGAGATTCGCCACCGCAGCATCGAGCAGATGCTGGAAGTCGTGCGCCGCCGCGTCGACGACCCGATCCAGGGCATCCCGGAATCCGTCGTGACGCGCCAGGGCGACGACCGCGTGCTCGTGCAGATCCCGGGCGGTCAGCTCGATCGCGAGCAGGCGCGCAATCTGCTCCAGAAGACCGGCTTCCTCGAATTCAAGATCGTGCTCGAGGAGGCGCCCAGCGAAGAGGTGCTTCGCAAGCGGCACGAAGCGGGACTGCCGCCCGAGACCGTGATCGTCTTCGAGAAGGAGAAGGGCAGCGAGCGCGTGCTGGGCGCCTACCTGGTCGCGAAGGCGCCGAATCTGACGGGCGAGTCCCTGACCGACGCGCGTTCGGGGATGGACCCGCGCTACGGCTGGGTCGTCAACTTCACCTTCAACTCCGACGGCGCGACCAAGTTCGGCAAGCTCACCGGCGACAACGTCGGCAAGCGACTCGCGATCCTGCTCGACGGTCAGGTCTACTCGGCGCCGAGCCTGCAGACGCGCATCGGTGGCGGGCGCGGCTTCATCCACGGTCGCTTCGACGCGCAGAGTGCGGCGCGATCTCTCGGTGATCCTGCGCGCGGGCTCGCTGCCGGTCCCGATGAAGATCGAGGAAGAGCGCACGATCGGGCCGGCTCTCGGTGCCGATTCGATCCGCGGCGGCGTCTGGGCGTCGCTGCTCGGCTTCGGCCTCGTCGCGCTGTTCGCGGTGGTCTACTACCGGCTCGCGGGCGTCTACGCGACCGCCGGCCTGCTCGCGAACGTCGTCTTGCTGCTCGGCGTCATGGGGATGGCGGGCGCCACGCTGACGATGCCGGGGATCGCCGGCCTGGTGCTCACCATCGGCATGGCGATCGACGCCAACGTGATCATCTACGAGCGCATTCGCGACGAGCTGCGCGCTGGCAAGCTGCCGCGTGCCGCGATCCGCACCGGCTTCAACAAGGCGTTCTGGACCGTCATGGACGCCAACATCACGACCCTGCTCGCAGGTCTCGTGCTGTTCCAGTACGGGACGGGACCGATCAAGGGCTTCGCCGTGACGCTCTGCATCGGCATCGTCACGAGCGTGTACTCGGCGCTCGTGATCCCGCGCCTGCTCTTCGAGTTCTATCCCGGCAATCGGCCGGTCCAGACCCTGTCGATCTGAGGAGACTGGCGTGTTCGAGCTGATCCGGCCTGATACCCATTTCGACTTCATCGGGAAGTGGAAGTACTGCGTCGCAGGATCGATCGCGATCATCCTGATTGGCGCGGCCGCGATCCCGGTGCTCGGGATCCGCTGGGGCATCGACTTCATCGGTGGCACCGAGGTCCAGGTGCGTTTCGCGGACGGCGTGCAGGCCGACGAAGGCAAGATCCGCAATGCGGTGCAGAGCGTCGGCGTCGGCGAGCCGAGCGTCGTGCGCTACGGCGACGCGGACACGAGTCGCGAGTTCCTGATCCGCTTCCAGAGCGGGACGGAAGAGCAGGGCGCCGAACAGAACCAGGTGGTCGATCGAATCCAGAAGGCGCTCACCGACCAGGTCGGCGCGCTGAGCGTCGATCGCGTCGAGTACGTCGGGCCGAAGGTCGGCGCCGAGCTGCGGCGCTCCGGTGTCAAGGCGATGCTGATCGCGTTCGCGCTGATCCTCGTCTACGTGGGATTCCGGTTCTCGATCGCAGTTCGCACCGGGCGGCGTGATCGCGCTGATCCACGACGTGCTGGTGACGTCGTCGATCTGGCTGCTGTGCGGCCAGCAGTTCGACCTCCAGGTGCTGGCCGCGCTGCTCGCGATCGTCGGCTACAGCATCAACGACACGATCGTGATCTTCGACCGGATCCGCGAGGTGATGGGCATCCACACCGCGCAGGATCTCCCGGCGGTGATCAACCAGGCCGTCAATCAGACGCTCTCGCGGACGATCCTGACGTCGGGCGCCACGCTGCTCTCGGTGATCGCGCTGGTCGTGCTCGGCGGCGAAGTGATCTTCCCGTTCGCTGCGACGATGGCGATCGGGATCGTGGTCGGCACCTATTCGAGCGTCTACATCGCGGCGCCGATCATGCTGCTGCTCAGCGAGCGCAAGAGACGGGCGAGTCGAAGCTTCCGCCGAAGGCGAAGAAGAGCAGCAAGCAGGCGAAGGCGCGCGCCTAGGTCGCAACGCAAAGCGCGCTGCGCCGGTTCTCACCGGGGCAGCGCGCTCTTGCCATTGGAACGGAGCGAGGAAGCTTCGTCCGCGGCCCCCGAGGCTGGCCGCGGTGGCGCCTTCAGGGCAGAGCCTTCTTCTCGCCGCCGAAGCTGCCCACGGGCTGCCCGGCGCCGATTCCGGCGGCGGCAGCCTGCGATGCCTTCGCCTTGGCGCCCATCTCGATCGAACCGTTCACCACGGCGCCTTCCTGCACCACCAGCTTCGGCGCGCTGACGTCGCCGTTCACGAGTCCGGTGGCCTGGATCTCGATGCGCTCGGTGGCGATGACGTTGCCGTTCACCTTCCCGATCACCACGACCGTCTTCGCGTGCACCTCGGCGGAGCACGAGCCGTTCGCGCCGATGGTGAGCTGATTGCTGGGAAGGTCGACCCGGCCCTCGATGTGGCCCTCGATGACGAGGTCCTCATTGCCGGAGAGATCGCCCTTCAACGTGATCGACTTGCCGATGTTCGCCATGTCCCCCCCCGCGACTGCGGTTGCTTGCGTCGGCCTCGGTTGCACCAGATGACTGGACACCGTTGCACTCCTCTCCGGACCGCCTTGAACGGCCACGGACTCCCGTGCCGCGGGCGGCTCGGGCATCTGGGTTTCGCCCGGCTCTCCGTCTCTTCGTCTGCGATCGAACAGGCTCACGAGGTCTCCATCTCGATGACTCAGAGCGCGATGACTCGGAACGCGATGACTCGGAGTGCCAGCCTCTCCGCGCCTGGCTCCAAGACCGCGCGCAGTCTACCGCAGCGTCGCGGCGTCTTCGACGACGATTTGATTCCGCTCGAGGATCGTTCCCTGCGCGCGGTCGAGGCCTGTGATCGAGTTGTGATAGGTCTTCTGGGCGAAGATCTTCTGGGATTGCGCCTGCACCAGATCCTGCTCGCGCAGCAGCACGTCGAAGGGCGTGGACTCGCCGTGCTCGAGCCGCACGCGCTCGGCGCGCAGCTGCTCGGCCGCGGCCGCCTCGGCGCGCTCGGCCGCTTCGATGCCCTGGACCGATGACACCAGGTTGCGCGCGGCACGCCGGATCTCGCTCACGATCGACTGCTCGAGGCGCAGCAGCGCGGTCTCGGCGCGGCGCAGTTCGAACTCCGCCTTGGCGTGCTGATGGCGCGCCGTGTTGTTGCCGAGCGGGATCGAGAGGATGCCCTGGACGCCGTAGCTCTCGGCGGAGCGTCCGTTGAAGAAGTTGCGGTCCGTGTCACCGTAGTTCGGCCGGACGCCGGGCGGGTCGCTGCAGGGACCGCTAGTCAGGAAGTCGACGCAGTCCGGGCTGACACGACCCGCGATCCCCGACTTGCCGTAGTTCCCGACCACGTCGAGCTGCGGCAGTCGCTTGTTGCCGGTGGCCCTGGCTTCGACTTTGCGGCGCTCGATATCCTTGCGCGCGAGCTGGATCTCGGGGCGCCGCGCCATCGCGTGCTCGGTCGCCGCGGCGGCGCTCACTGCGCGCACGCTCATCTCGTCCGGCCGGTCCGTCGGCTCGACCGTGATCTCGGACTCGGGCTCCAGATACGGACCCAGTACCGTGTCGACCAGTGCATCCTGCGTGTTTCGTTCGACCGCCTGCGTGAGGATCAACCTGAACTCGCGGTCCGCCACGCCGGCTTCGGCCTGTACGACCTCGACGCGCGACACGACGCCTACCTCGTACTGCGCCTGCGTCTGCGACAGCAGCGCCTTCGCCGTTTCCAAGCTCTTCTCGGCGACGTGGGTGCTGTCCTGGGCGGCGATCAGCCCCCAGTAGGCGTCCTCGGTGTTCTGCACCTGATTCATCAGCTCGCTGTCGAACTTGTCGCGCGATGCGTCCACGCCGATCCGGCCGAGTCGCACCAATGTCCACGAGTCGCTCCAGAAGAGTCCGCGCAGCAGCGGCAATCGCAGCGACGCGGTGAAGCCCGAGCGGAACTCCGGCGAGAGCACCGAGATGCGCGAATTGGTCACCAGCTCCGAGCCTGCGTAGCCGGCCTGGTAGGAACCGCCGAGCCAGGGGAATGAGTCCGCTGCAAGCCCGTCTCGCCGGACCACTCCTCCTGCGTGAGCAGGGTGTTTCCGAGGATCTGCGACGCCGTCGGGGTCCTCGGCGTTCTGGTAGCCGCCCTCGCCGTAGAGTTCCGGGGATCGTAGGCGCCCCACGCGGCACCGAGATTCTCCTCGGCGACATACGGATCGAAGCGCAACAACTGGACGTCGAGGCTGCGCTGGATCGAGAGCTGTACCGCTTCGCTCAACGAGAGCTTCAGCACACCGTCTTGCAGCGGCAGCGGCTCGTCTCGCCTGGGCGGCGCGGATCCGGCGGGCTCCGCGCCCACGCGCAGCGGAACCGCCGTCGTGCCCAGGCACAGCACGACAAGCCACGCGACGCTGCCTCGCATACGAGCCCCCCTCCTCGTCTTCCGCAACCGGGCGAGCGTGCGCACACTAGCCCGCCAAGTGCCGCAACCCAAGATCCGAACGGCTATCGTCGGGCGATGCGCGTCGCCGCTCTCGTGCTCGCGGCTGGCCGCGGCGAGCGGTTCGGCGCCGGACGACCGAAGGCGTTCCTGCCGCTCGCCGGAAGGCCGCTCGTGGTCCACGCCGTCGAGGCGTTGGCCGCGTGCGCGGCGATCGACGGGATCGTGCCGGTGCTCCCCCGAGCGGAGATCGATTGCCTCCGTGCCTGGCAATGGAGCGCGGTCGCGGCGCGCAAGGTCGTCGCTCCCGTCGCAGGCGGCGCCGAGCGTCAGGACTCGATGCGGGCGGGGTTGAACGCGCTGCCCGCCGGCGTGGAACTGGTCGCGATCCACGACGCCGCGCGACCGCTGGTACGGCCCGGCGACGTCGCCCGCGTGGTCGCGGCCGCGGCGCGCAGCGGCGCCGCACTCCTCGCAGTTCCGCTGCGCGACACACTGAAACGGGTGCGCGAGGGTCGCGTGATCGAGACTCCGCCCCGCGAAGGACTCTGGACCGCCCAGACGCCGCAGGTGTTCCGCGCGGCGCTGCTGCGCGAGGCGCTCGCCAAGGCCGAGACCGACGGCTTCCGCGGCACCGACGACGCCCAGCTCGTCGAGCGACTCGGCCATGCGGTCGAGATCGTCGAGGGCGATCCGAGCAACCTGAAGATCACCTGGCCGGCGGACCTCGCCTGGGCCGAAGCGTGCGTCGGGCAACGCCGCGAAGAGGACGCGAGATGAGCAGCGTGCGGGTGGGGCAGGGCATCGACGCGCATCGCCTGGTCGCCGGCCGGCCGCTGCGACTCGGCGGCGTGGACGTTCCGTTCGACCGGGGTCTCGAGGGTCATTCCGACGGAGACGTGTTGCTGCACGCCGTGGCGAGCGCGCTGCTCGGCGCGCTCGGCGCGGGCGATCTCGGCACGCATTTCCCGTCGTCGGATCCGCGCTGGCACGGTGTCGCGAGCCGCGAGCTGGTCGAGGCCGTCATGGAGCTGGTGCGCGAGCGCGGCTTCGCGGTGGGCAACCTCGACGCCACCGTGATCGCACAGGTGCCGCGCCTGGCGCCGTTCCGCGAGGCGATGGTGCGCGGCGTCGGGCGCGCCCTCGACGTCGATCCGGCGCGCGTCTCGGTGAAGCTGACCAGCAGCGATGGGCTCGGCGCGATCGGTCGCGGTGACGGCATCACCGCGCAGGCGATCGTGCTGCTGGAGCGGGTGGAACCGGCATGACGCTGCGCCTGTTCAATACGCGCACGCGCCGGAAGGAAGTCTTCGAGCCGATCGAGCCCGGGCACGCGCGCGTCTACTCGTGCGGTCCCACCGTGTATGCGCCGCAGCACATCGGGAACCTGCGGCCGTACCTGTTCGCCGATCTGCTGAAACGCGCGCTGCTCGCCGAAGGTCTGCGCGTCACACACGTCATCAACGTCACCGACGTCGGTCACCTCGCCTCGGACGCCGACAGCGGCGAGGACAAGATGGAGCGCGCCGCAGCGCGCGCCGGCAAGACGGCGGCGGCGATCGCGGCGTCCTACACCGAGCAATGGCTGCGCGACCGCCGGCGTCTCCACTGCCTCGAGGCCGAGCACCTCTGCAAGGCCACCGAGCACATCGCCGAGCAGATCGAGCTGGCGCAGCGGCTCGAAGCGAAGGGCTACACCTATCGCATCGAGGACGGGCTCTACTTCGACACCTCGAAGTTCCCTGGCTACGCCGCATTCGCGCGCCTCGATCTCTCGGGTCAGGAAGCCGGCGCGCGGATCGGCGACGTCGCGGGCAAGCGCAGTCCGCAGGATTTCGCGCTCTGGAAGTTCGCGGCGCCCGGCGTCACGCGGCAGCAGGAATGGGACTCGCCGTGGGGACGCGGCTTCCCGGGCTGGCACCTCGAATGTTCGGCGATGAGCATTCGCTACCTCGGCACGCACTTCGACATCCACACCGGCGGCGTCGACCACATCCCCGTGCACCACACCAACGAGATCGCCCAGAGCGAATGTGCCTTCGACGTGCACCCGTGGGTGAACGTGTGGATGCACAACGAGTTCCTCGACTTCGGCGGCGAAAAGCTCTCGAAGTCGAAGGGCCACACGCTGGTGCTCGACGATCTGATCGAGCGCGGCTTCGAGCCGCTCGCGTACCGCTACTTCTTCCTGCAAGCCCACTACCGCCAGCAGCAGGCCTTCTCGTGGGAGGAGATGGGCGCGGCCGCGACGGGCTACCGGAGACTGTTGCGCGCAGCGGTCGCCGTTCGTGACGCGGCGGGCGAAACGAGCGGCGGCGAGGACGCGGCGATCGACGCATTGCGCACGCGCTTCTGGGACGCCGTGCGCGACGACCTGAACGCGCCGCGCGCGCTCGCCGTCGCGTGGGAGGTGGCGCGCAGCGCGCTGTCGCCGCCCGCGCAGCGCGCGCTGCTGCTCGAGTTCGACGCCTGGCTCGGCCTCGGCCTCGCGACCGAAGTGCCGCAGGGCGACGTGCAGCAGAGCGACCCGCGCATCGATGCGCTGGTCGCGGAGCGCTTCGCCGCGCGCCAGGCGCGCGATTTCGCCGCGGCCGATCGCATCCGCGCCCAGCTCGACGCCGAGGGCATCGAGATCCAGGACGGCAAGGACGGCTCGAAGTGGAGGCGCGTGCGGTGAAACGCGACGAGTCGTCGTCGCGCGAAGTCCATGCGTCGGCCGACCGCTTCCGCCTCGTCTCGGAGTTCACAGCCGCAGGGCGATCAGCCGCGCGCGATCGGCGAACTGGTCGAGGGCCTCGCCCGCGGCGACCGCCACCAGACGCTGCTCGGCGTCACCGGCAGCGGCAAGTCCTTCACGATCGCGTGCGTGGTCGAAGCGGTGAATCGGCCGACGCTGGTGATGGCGCCGAACAAGACGCTGGCCGCCCAGCTCTACGCCGAGTTCAAGTCGCTATTCCCGGAGAACGCCGTCGAGTACTTCGTCTCGTACTACGACTACTACCAGCCCGAAGCCTACATCCCGACCACCGACACCTACATCGAGAAGGACTCGTCGATCAACGACGAGATCGACAAGCTGCGCCACTCCGCCACGCACTCGCTGCTGACGCGCCGCGACGTGCTGGTGGTCGCGAGCGTGTCATGCATCTACGGCCTCGGCGCGCCGGTCACCTACGGCTCGATGCACGCCTACGTCGAGACGCGGCGCGCGGCTGTCGCGCGACGACCTGCTGCGCCGCCTCGTCGACATGCTCTACGAGCGCAACGACGTCGACTTCCACCGCGGCACCTTCCGGGTGCGCGGCGACGTGGTCGAGGTGTTCCCGCAGTACGAGAACGAGCGCGCGATCCGCATCGAGTTCTTCGGCGACGAAGTCGACGGCATCGCCGAGATCGACCCGCTGCGCGGCAAGGTGCTGTCGCGACCGAGCCGCGCGCTGATCTACCCCGCGAGCCACTACGTCGCGACGCAGGAAGTGCTGCAGCGCGCGATCCGGGCATCCGCGACGAGCTGCAGGAACGCCTCGCCAGCTTCCAGCGCGACGAACAAGCTGCTCGAGGCCCAGCGCCTCGAACAGCGCACGCTCTACGACCTCGAGATGCTCGAGCAGATGGGCTTCTGCCACGGCGTCGAGAACTACTCGCGCTGGCTCGACGGTCGCGAGGCCGGCCAGTCGCCCTACACGCTCTACGACTACTTCCCGGACGACTTCCTGCTGGTGCTCGACGAGAGCCACATCACCGTGCCCGCAGATCGGCGCGATGTACCGCGGCGATCGCGCGCGCAAGGAGACGCTGGTCGAGTACGGCTTCCGGCTGCCCTCGGCGCTCGACAACCGCCCGCTGCGCTTCGACGAGTGGGACGGAGCGCGCCGGCCAGATGATCTTCGTGTCGGCGACGCCGGGCGACTGGGAGCTCGACGCAGTCGAAGGGCGTGGTGGTCGAGCAGATCATCCGGCCGACGGGTCTCGACGGATCCCGCAGGTCGAGGTGCGCCCCGCCACGGGTCAGGTGGACGATCTGCTCGGCGAGATCCGCGCGCGCGTCGAGAAGGGCGAGCGCGTGCTCGTCACGACGCTCACCAAGCGCATGGCCGAGGAGCTGACCGACTACTACGGCGAGCACGGCGTGCGCGTGCGCTACCTGCACAGCGACATCCAGACGATCGAGCGCACCGAGATCATCCGCGAGCTGCGCGAAGGCGGCTTCGACGTGCTGGTCGGCATCAACCTGCTGCGCGAGGGGCTCGACATCCCGGAGGTGTCGCTGGTCGCGATCCTCGACGCCGACAAGGAGGGCTTCCTGCGCTCGACGCGCTCGCTGATCCAGACGATCGGCCGCGCCGCGCGCAACGTGAACGGCACCGTGATCCTGTACGCCGACAAGCAGACCGACTCGATCCGCGCGACGCTCGAGGAGACCGACCGCCGCCGCGAGCGCCAGCGCGCCTACAACGCCGAGCACGGCATCACGCCGCGCAGCATCGTCAAGAAGATCGCGCAGCCTGCGCGACTCGATCTGGGAGCGCGACTACGTGACGGTCGCCGACCGTGCGCGAGCGCCCCGAAGCCGAGATCCCGCTCCACGAGCTCCCCGCGCTGATCGCCGGCCTGCGCCACGAGATGCAGGCCGCCGCCAAGGCGCTCGACTTCGAGCGCGCCGCCGCGCTGCGCGACCGCATCCGCTCCCTCGAAGCCGAACGCCTCCGCGTCGGCTGACCCGTTGCCTTGGGGACGTTCTTGAAGGCAACAAAGTCAACACGCAGGAACGTCCCCAAGGCAACGGCTAGCCTCGCGTGGATCGAGGAGCGAGTCGAGGCGCTGCCGACCGGGCCGGGCGTGTACCTGTTCCGCAATGCGCGGGGCCGGGTGATCTACGTCGGCAAGGCGCAGAACCTGAAGAGCCGCGTGCGCTCGTACTTCCGCGCCGGCGGCGACGGGCGCGTGCAGATCCCGCAGATGGTCGAGCGCGCGGCCGACCTCGACGTCGTGGTGACGCCGTCGGTGAAGGACGCGCTGCTGCTCGAGAACGAGCTGATCAAGCGCCACAAGCCGCCCTTCAACGTGCGCTTCCGCGACGACAAGCAGTACCTCGGCCTGCGCCTCGACGCGCGCGAGCCCTGGCCGCGACCGACGCCGGTGCGGCGCTTCAAGGAAGACGGCGCCGCGTACTTCGGTCCCTACACGTCGAGCCAGTCGCTGCGCGACGCGATCTCGAACCTGCGGCGCATCTTTCCGCTGCGCTCCTGCTCGGATCCGGTGTTCCGCGACTACGCGCCGCCGCGGCCGCCCCTGCATCGAGTACGAGATGAAGCGCTGCCTGGGCGCCCTGCTGCGGCCTGATCGACGCCGCGAGCTACGCGCAGCTCGTCGACGGGCACGGCGCTCTTCCTGCGCGGTCGCTCGGATGAACTGCTGCGCGAACTCACCGCGACGATGGAACGCGCCGCCGCACGACGAGCGCTACGAAGACGCGGCGCGCCTGCGCGACCGCATCGCGGCGGTCGAGCAGACCGTGCAGCGCCAGCAGATCGTCGGCGAACGCGCGATCGACCGCGACGTCTTCGGCTGGGCGCGGCGCGGCGGCGAGGTCGAGGTCGCCGTGCTGCACGTGCGCGCGGGCCGCGTCGTGGGCCACGCCTCGCACGCTTCTCCGAGGTCGTGCTCGACGACGCCGAGGCGTTCGGCTCCTTCCTCGGCCAGTACTACGCGGTGCCCGACCGCGTCGTGCCGGGCGAGGTGCTGCTCGCGCTCGAGCCCGCCGATGCGGACGCGCTGCGCGACTGGCTCGAGCGAGCGCGCCGGCCGCCGCGTCGACGCTGCGCGTGCCGCAGCGCGGCGCGCTGCGCGAGCTGGTCGCGATGGCGAACGCCAACGCCGAGCTGCAACTCGCGCAGCGCCTCGACGCGCGCGCCAGCGTCGAGCGCGACGCTCGCCGAGCTGCAGGAGCGACTCGGCGCTCGCGCGGCTCCCGCGCCGCATCGAGTGCTACGACGTCTCGACGCTGGCGGCACGCTCGCGGTGGCGAGTCGCGTCGCCTTCGACGACGGGCGGCCCGACAAGAACGGCTACCGCCGCTACCGGATCCGCGAGGCCGCGGCGGGTGACGACTTCGCCTGCCTGCGCGAAGTGCTGACCCGCCGGCTCGCGAAGCGCGAGAGCGATCCGCTGCCCGATCTGCTGATGGTCGACGGCGGCAAGGGCCAGCTCGGCGTCGCGGTCGCGGCGCTGCGCGACGCGGGCGTTGCACTCGACGCGATCGGCATCTCGAAGGAGCGCGACGTCGGCGGCGACACGCGGCGCGTGCGCGCCACGGCGGCCTCAAGGCGGAGCAGCTTCACCTGCCGGCACGCAAGGACGCAGTGATGCTGCCGCCGAGCAGCGCCGGCCTGCTGCTGCTCCAGCGCGTCCGCGACGAGGCGCACCGCTTCGCCATCGAGTTCCAGCGCAAGCTGCGCCAGCGCGCGCATCTGACCTCGATCCTCGAGGAGATCGCCGGCATCGGGCCGAGCAAGCGGCGCGCGCTGCTGCGCGAGCTGGGATCGCTGCGCGCGGTGCGCGACGCAAGCGTCGAACAACTCGCGCGCGTCGAAGGCATCTCGGCAGCCGATGCGCAGCGGATCCACTCGTTCTTCGCGGCGCTCGACTGAGACGGATCCGCCCGAGATCGCCGCGATCCCGGAGCTGCCCCGACTCCTGAAACCGCCATCAAGCGTCCTGCGCAACCGGCCGATCCAAGGGTCGCGGAGGAGTGTCCATGCCCCGAGCCCGGCTATGCGTCGCGATTGCGTGCTCGATGCTGGTTGCCGTCGCTGTCGCGCCGAACACGAGTCGCGGCGAGATCTACACCTGGACGGACGCCGACGGCCACTCGCACTACGCGCAAGACCTGCAGAGCGTGCCCGCGCGAACAGCGCGGCGAAGCGCGCCGGCGCGCCAGCGAGCAAGCGACACCGAGCAAGGTGCAGACCTTCTCGAACGCTCCCGCAGCGCCCGCGCCGAGTTCCGGCCGTCGCGTGGCGACCCGTCGAAGCGCGGGCGAGTGGCGGACGCGTACACCGGATTCCGGTCGAGCGCGCCGGGCACCGGCATGATCGTGCTGGTGCGTATCAACGGCCGCGCGGTCGCGCCGTTCATGGTGGACACCGGAGCGAGTTACGTGTTGATCCCCCAAGCGGTTGCGGAAGAAGCCGGCGTCGAGGTCGGCCCCGATGCGCGCACGATGCGCTTCACCACCGCGAACGGCGTCGTCGAGCAGCCGATCGTCACGCTCGATTCGGTCGAACTCGGCAGCGCGCAGGCCGACGACGTTCCCGCATCGATCTCGCCGAGCATGGGAATCGGCCTGCTCGGCCTCTCGTTCCTGAACCGCTTCACGTATCAGGTCGATGCCGCGGCCGGCATGCTCACGCTGGTCGAGAACGAACTCGCCGAGGGCGGCGAGCTGCGCGGCGGTCGCTCCGAGAACCAGTGGCGCATGGAGTTCGGTGGCCTGCAACGGCGCATCGAAGAGATCGAGAGCAGGCGCGACGTAACTCCGTCGAGCCACTCGCGGCTGCATGCCGAACTCGACCAACAGCAGGTCGAAACCGAGCGGCAGCTCGAGGCGCTCGACGCCGAGGCCGATCAGGCCAACGTCCCCGATTCCTGGCGGCGCTGACCGGCTCTTCGTTCGCGGTGGGGTGAATCCGTTCCCAGAATGGCGAGCGCACGTCCACCGCGCGGCGCGTCGCGCGCCGAACGGCAACGCGCAGCTCGCAGCGCTTGTCGCGGTTGCGACTGGCTTCTGGCGCGCCGTTGCGCATCGGAGCGCGCAGGCATCGATCTTGCTCCGTCGTCGCTCCATGCCGCTTCGTTCCCGCACTGCGTCTCCGGCACGCGACCCCCAGCAGATCCGGCGCGATCTCGAGCGCCTCGGCGTCGGCACGGAACTGCGCGACGCGCTGTGCCGGCGCCTCGAACCGATCGCTGCCACGCTCTCCGAAGACGCCTACCAGGCCGCGCTGGCCGGGATCGCCGCCGCGAACGAAGTGCACTGCGTCGGCGAAGCCGCGCTCGCGCGCAGCATGGGCGACCTCCGCGAGATCCAGCGGCTGCTCGGCGCATTCTCGGACGAGATGCGCAAACTCGACGAAGCACTGCGCGTGCTCTCGACCTACGTCCAGCGCATGCGCACCAAGACGAGCGCGCCCGTGCGTCCTCGCACGGTTCACTGACAAAGGGATTGACAGGGTTGCCGGAAATCGGCCGCCCGCCGCATTGCGATCCCCTGTCGACTCGCCCTCTTCTGTCCCGAATCGAGTTCCTGACAAACCTGTGACCGCGGGGCGCCTTTCGAGCGCGCGTTCCGCACGATACGTTTCGCGACACCCCGGTCCCGCGCGGGGTTCGCGCCATCGCCTTCCTGATTGCTCTGGTCGTCGCGCAGGCGCTCGGCATCCTCGCGGCCGACGGCGGTTGGATCGGCGCGCGGGCTGCGCTGCTCGCGGGTCTCGGCGCCGTGGCGCTCGCGCTCGCGGCGCGTCGCAGGCACGCGATCGTCGCGTTGCTCGCGCTGGCGCTGAGCGGCTGCGCCGGTGCGCTCGCGCTCGCGGCGCGGCTCGAGGCGGCCGCGCAGGCCCGGCCCGCAGCGCCGCTCGAAGCGAGCTTCGACGCGACCGTCGTGTCCTCGGCACACGGGCACGGCGGTGTCGAGGTCGAAGTCGCGGACGCGGTCGCCGCGCCCGGCGAGACGGCTCGCGTTCCGGCGCGGATCGAGTTGCGCGAGCGCGACACCGGAGCCGGCGCGACACCGCTCGGGAGCGTCCTCGCGGGCGACCGCATCCGCGTTCGCGCGCGGCTGCGCGCGCCGGAAGGGCGCGCCAACCCGGGCGTGCGCGACCGCTCCCGCGATCTCGCGCGGCGCGGCATCGGCGCACGCGGCTCGCCGTCGCATCCGGACCTGGTCGTGCGGCTGCCCGATCAGGAAGGCGCGCGCCCACTGGCGTGGCTGCACGCGTTCCGCGCCGCCGGCGTCGCAACGCCTGCTCGGGTATGGCGAGGGCGGCGCGCTGCTCGCGGCGCTCGCGCTGGGCGACCGCGGCGGGCTCGGCGCCGCGCGGGGCGAGCAGTTTCGCCTGCTCGGCCTGACCCATCTGCTGTCCGTGTCGGGCCTGCATCTCGTGCTGGTCGGTGCGTTGCTCTACGGCATCGCGCGTCACGCGCTGCGCTTCGCTCCGCTCGTCGCCGACCGCCGGCGCACGGCGCTCGCGATTGCGGTGCTCGCGGCAACGGGCTACGCGCTGCTCGCCGGCTTCGAAGTTCCGGTGCGTCGCTCGCTGGTGTTGCTGCGTCGCGATGGCGGCGTCCGTCTGGCTGCGGCGCCCGGTTCGTCGCGGCGCGCCGCTCGCGCTCGCCGCGCTGGCGATCCTGGCGCTCGAGCCCGAGGCGCTCTTCGACGCCGGCGCGCAGATGTCGTTCCTCGCGAGCGGCGCGCTGATCTTCGGGATGCGACGCGGAGCCGGCGGGCGACGCCGCGGCGCGCAGCGGTCTGCGCGCAGGCACCTGTCGACCTGCTCGACACCAGCGCGCTCGCCACCGCTGCGACCGCGCCGGTCGCGGCGGCGCTGATCGGCAGCGTCTCGCCGTGGGGACTCGTCGCGAACCTCGATCGCGGTGCCGTGGACGGGTTTCGTGCTGATGCCGATCTCGCTCGGCGCCGGCGTTGCTCGCTGGACTGGCGCCGGACGCCGCGGTCGATCCGGTTCGTGCTGCGCGCGATGAGCGCCGTCGGCGCGTTCTCGCTCGACGCGCTCGCGATCGCGGCGCAGGCCACGCCGCCGTCGTGGCCGTCGCGCCGGCGCTGCCGTTCGTGCTCGCCGCGCTCGTGGCGCTGGCGTTCGTGGTTCGTACGACGCGCTTGTCGCGGCGCCTCGCCTGGACGCTCGCGATCGTCGCCGCGCTTGCGCTCGCGCCGCGCGCCGCGCATCGAACCGCTGCCGCCGCGCGTCGTGCATCTCGACGTGGGGCAGGGCGACGCGACGCTCGTGCAGGGACGCGCGCCGCGATCCTGGTGGACGCCGGCACCGCGCTGCCCGGACGGCGGCGACCTGGGCGCGTCGGTGGTCGTGCCCGCGCTGCGCGCGCTCGGCGTGCGGCGACTCGCGGTCGCCGTGGCGAGCCACGCGGATCTCGACCACCGCGGCGGCCTCGCGTCGGTGTTGCGCGCGATCCCGACCGAGCGGCTGTGGCTGCCGTTCGGCGCGCTGCGTCGGAGCCGGCGTTCGCGGCGCTCGTCGTGGAGGCGCGTGCCCGCGGCGTGCGCGTCGAGGAGCGCGGCGCCGAATCGCCGCGTGAGGCGATCGGCGACCTCTCTCGTCGCGCCGCTGTGGCCGCCGCGCGCCGAGTCGGCGTTGCGCTCGCGCAACGATCGCTCGCTCGCGCTGCGCATCGAGGTGGCGGGCCGCTCGCTGCTGCTCGCGGGCGACCTCGAGAACGAGCGCCGAAGCGGCGCTCGTCGCGAGTCGTGCGCCGCTGCGCGCCGACCTGCTGAAGCTCTCGCACCACGGCAGTCGCACGTCGTCGTCGCCCAGTCTTCCTCGACGCGGTCGGCGGCGATGGTCGCGGTGGCGTCGGCGCCGCGCTGGAGTCGCTTCGGGATGCCGCACCCGGAGGTTGTCGCAGCGCGTCCACGATGCCGGCTACGCACTCTGGTGGACGGGTCGCGACGGCGCGGTACTCGTCGGTCTCGCGCCGCGCCTCTGGGTACGCGGTTGGCGCTGAACTCATCCGGCGTTCTGCAGCAGGCGGATGTAGAAGCGGACGCTGTCGACGTAGTCGTCGGCGCCGATGCGCTCGTTGGTGCCGTGGGCGCGCTTCAGGTCGTCGGCGGCGAAGCGCAGCGGACCGAAGCGGTAGACGTTGTCCGAGAGCGCGTGGAAGTAGCGCGAGTCGGTGCCGCCGAGCACGAGATTCGGCGCCACCACGCGTCGGGGTTGCGTCTCGCGGATCGTGCGCGCCAGCAGCGCGAAGGCCTCCGAGTCGACGCGGCTCTCCGGCGACGGCTCGAGCGCGGTGCGGGCCTTCGAGCACCTCGCACGCGACGCGCGGATCGGCGACCGCGCGGCGCACGTGCTCGAGTACGCTCTGCACGGTGTCGCCGGGCAGGATCCGGAAGTTCACCAGCGCGCTGCGCCGACGCGGGCAGCGCATTCTCCTTGATCGCCGCCGTGCACCATCGTCACCGCCGTGGTGGTGCGGATCGTCGCGTTCGAGCGCGGCGAGCCGGCGAGCACACGCAGCAGCACGGGCTCGAGCAGGTCGCCGTTCGCGACGGCGACGCGCATCGGGAACTCCATCTCGGGCGCGAGGGCGGCGAGGAACTGGCTGGTGGCGCCGCGCAGCGCGGCGGGCAGCGGCGTCGCCTTCGACGCGTTCGATCGCGGCGGCGAGGATTCCGATCGACGTGTGCGGCGGCGGCATCGACGAGTGGCCGCCCTCGGCGCTCGCGGTGAGCGAGAGCGTCACGTAGCCCTTCTCCGCGATCCCGATCAGCGCGACGGGCGCCGCGACGCCCGGCACGATCCCCTCGCCGATCGCGCCGCCTTCGTCGAGCACCCAATCGAAGAGCTTGCCATCGGCCTCCCAGCGCTTCGCGATCACGCAGCGCGCCGTCGCGCCCGCCGACTTCCTCGTCGTGGCCGAACACGAGGTGGATCGTGCGCGTGGGCTGGAAGCCGTCGCGCAGCAGCCGCTCGACCGCTTCGCAGATCGCGACGAGCTTGCCCTTGGTGTCCATCGTGCCGCGGCCCCAGACGAAGCCGCCGGCGATCGCGCCCGAGAACGGCGGCTGCTCCCAGTTTGCTTCGGTGCCCGGCTCGACGGGCACCACGTCCTGGTGCGCCATCAATACGACGCCGGGCTTCGCGGGATCGCGACCCGGCCAGGTGTAGACGAGGCTGCGCTCGTTCACGATCTCGCGTCGCAGCGTCGCGTGCAGCAGCGGGAAGCTGCGCTCGAGGTGATCGCGGAACGCCTGGAAGACGGCGGGATCGTCCTGGCTGGCGATCCTGGTGCGAGATCGTGGGGATGCGGATCGCCGCGGCGAGTCGCTCGAGCATGGCGTCCGGGTCGGCCAACTCGATGCGACGGGGCGGGGGCAACCTGGAGCTGCGCGGAACGCAGCGTCGCCGCGCGTCCGAGCAGCACGGCGGCGAAGGCGAGCAGGGCGAGCGGCGAGGAGACCGAGTAGCGCGCTTCATGGGCGCGCATCATACCCGGCCGCGGCGCCGGTGGGTCAGTAGAGGCCGAGCATGCGACCTGCGAGCACCAGGATCGCGAGCGATCATCACGGGACGGATCACGCGCTCCCCGCCCGTCACCGCGAGCCGGGCGCCGAGCGCGCCGCCCACTGAGAACCCGATCGCGAGCACGCCGGCGTGCAGCCACGAGACCTGGCCGGCGAACACGAAGATCGGGATCGCGAACGCGGTGAGCACCACGTTGGTGGCGACCTTGATGCTGTTGGCGCGCACCAGGTCGTAGCCGGTGTGGTTGAGGGCGCCGACCATCAGCAGGCCGACGCCCGCCTGGATCGCGCCGCCGTAGAGCCCGATCGCGCGAAGATCGCTGAAGAGCAGCCAGCGCGGCCACGGTCGCGTCGCGTGCTCGCCGCCCGGCCGCGCCTTGCGCAGCATCGGGATCAGGTCGATCAACATCACGAGGCCGAAGATGCGCTGGAAGGTGGCGTCGTCGAGCTTCGCGACGGTGTAGGCGCCGACGAGCGATCCGAGGGCGACCGGCAGCACGACCTTCGACGCGCCTTCCAGCCCCGAGACGCCCTGCGCGCGAAAACTCCACGCCGCGACGAGATTCTGGACGAAGACGCCGATCCGGTTGGTGCCGTTCGCGATCGTCGCGGGCAGCCCGATCAACACCAGCAGCGGCACGCTGATCAGCGAGCCGCCGCCGGCGAGCGTGTTGACGACGCCGGCGGCGATTCCGCCCGCGATCAAGATCGCGCTGTCGCCGAGATCCAACCCCACCTCCGCTCGCGGGGCGCCGAGCGTAGGTCGTCAGCGCGCTTTGCCCCAGCTGCCGGTGCGCCGCCCCGTCCATCTGCGTGCGAGCGGCCTCGCTGCGATCCGCCCGCTGCGACAGACAGGGTGGCGGAGAACTCACGATTCACTCGTTCCGGTTGCGGGCGCGGCGGCAGCGCGTTCTCGAGCGCGTGCGCCGAGCATCAGCACGATGGCGGCGCGCAGTTCGCTGAAGACGCGCTCGACTTCGCCCGAATGCGGGTCGAAGAGCTGGTGGGCGACCGCGTGGGACACGAAGGCGAGCGCCGTGCGCGCGACCAGCGCTGATTCGGGCAACGGCGTGCCCATCGTATCGTCGATGCCCCGGACGATCGCCGCGTGCGCGCGCTCGAAGATCGCGCGCAGCGCCGCGCGCGTGGTGGGATCCTGATCGCTGCGCTCGATCGCAACCGCGAGCATCAGCCGCACCAGGTTGAGTCGCAGCACGACGAGGTCGCGCAGGCTCGCGACGAAGCGGTCGAGGCGGGCGGTCGGATCGCCTTCGAGATAGATCGCCTTCTTGATCTCCTCGATCCACTCCGACGCGACGCGCTCGATCGCCGGCGCGAGGAGTCCGTCCTTCGACCCGAAGTGCCAGTAGATCGCGGTGCGTGCGACGTTCGCGCGCTGGCAGAGCGCCTGGATGCCGGTCGCCGCGAAGCCGCGCTCGCCGAACAGCTCGATGGCGGCGGCGAGGATGCGCTCGCGGGTGGCTTCGGATCGGGCGCGGCGAGGTGCTTGACCCGCCCGCCGTCCTCCTTCCTGGGTGCACGAACGGTCGGCGGGCGGCGGGCGGGTGTGAGGCATGGTCGAGGATCTGGTCCTCTGCTCGCGTGTAATGATCGGTACACTAACGGGGGCCGCGAGGATCACAAGGACGGGCGCGAAGAGTGGACGCCTGCGCCGCGGCTCCTGAGATAGGATCGCGACACATGTCCCAGCCCCCCGCGACCCCGCCCTCCGACGTGATCGAGGTGCGCCCCGACGAGGGCTTCGACGAGGCCCGCGTCGCTGCCCATCTGCGCGGGAAGCTCCCCGGCTCCGAGCGCCCGCTCACGGTGCGCCAGTTCGCCGGCGGCCACGCGAACCTCACCTACCAACTCCGCTTCGGCGAAGGCGACGACGCCGTCGAGTACGTGCTGCGGCGCCCGCCGCTCGGGCCGGTCGCCCCGGGGTCGCATGACATGTCGCGCGAACACCGCGTGTTGTCGGTGCTGTGGAAGGCGTTCCCGCTCGCGCCGCGCTCGTTCCTGTTCTGCGACGACGCCGCGATTCTCGGCGCGCCGTTCTTCGTGATGGAGCGGCGCCGCGGCATCGTGGTGCGCGGCGCGATCCCGCCCGAGTTCGGCGGCGGCAGCGACGCCGAGGCCAACCGCAAGCTCGCGCAGGTGGTCGTCGACGTGCTCGCCGAGTTCCACGCGGTCGAGCCGGACAAGGCGGAACTCAGCGACCTCGGACGGCCCGACGGCTTTCTCGAACGCCAGGTCAAAGGCTGGACCGTGCGCTTCGAGCGCGCCAAGACCGATCCGTTCCCGCTCGCCGACGAGTTGCAGCGCTGGCTTCTCGACAACCTTCCTGCGTCGTCCACGCCGACGCTGCTGCACAACGACTGGCGCCTCGACAACATGGCCGTCGCTTCCGACGATCCGGGTCGCTGTGTCGCCGTCTATGACTGGGACATGTGTACGCGCGGCGATCCGCTCTGCGATCTCGGCACCGTGCTCGCCGTCTGGTACGACCCCGACGAGATCCCCGCCTCGCTGAATCCGATGCCGACGCTGTCGCCCGGCTTCCTGCGCCGCGCCGACGCGGCGCAGCGCTACGGCGAGCAGAGCGGGCGCGAGCTGTCCCAGCTTCCGTACTACCTCGTCTTCGGCACCTTCAAGATGGCGGTCGTGCTGCAGCAGATCTACTTCCGCTTCCACCAGGGTCAGACCAAGGACCAGCGCTTCGCCGGGATGGGCGAAGGGGCGAAGGCGCTGTTCCGCCTCGCCGGCGCGCGGCGTCCCTAGTTTCACCAAGCCCGAGATCCCAGGGCGATGGAGTGTGGCGGCATGGGGCGCGCGAAGCCGCTGAGTCACGGCGCCGGACCAGTAGACTGCGCGGGCCATGAGTTCCACCGAACGCCTGCTGACGCGACCGTTCCTATTGTGCGCGTTCGCGAACATGCTCCAGTCGCTCGCCTTCAATCTCTATCTGCATCTGCCGGGCTTCCTGCACGATCTCGGCGCGGGCGAGGTGCAGATCGGGATGATCGTCGCGGCGACGTCGGTCGCCTCGATCGCGGCGCGGCCGCCGCTCGGCCGCGCGATCGATCGCTTCGGTCGCCACCGCCCGATCCTGCTCGCGGGCGTCGCGAACATCGGGATCTGCCTGCTCTACCTCACGATCGATTCGCTCGGGCCGTGGACCTACGTCGTGCGCATCCTGCACGGTCTCTCCGAAGCCGTGCTCTTCGCGGGACTCTTCACCGTGGCGGCGGACTGGGTGCCGGCGGCTCGCCGCACCGAGGGCCTCGCGCTCTACAGCGCGTCGTCGATGCTCCCGATCTCGCTCGGCGGTCTGCTCGGCGACGCGATCCTCGCGCGCGCTTCCTACGACGCGCTCTTCGTCGCTCGCTTCGTGCTTCGCCGCGCTGTCGTTCCTGATCACGATCCCGCTCGAAGAGTTCCCGCGCGTGCACGACGAGGACGATCCGCCGTCCGGCATCGGCCACGTGCTCGTGCAGCGCGACCTCGTGCCGCTCTGGTTCCTCGGCACCGTGTTCGGCCTGGTGCTGACGGGGATCTTCGTGTTCGTGAAGCGCTTCGTGATGGTGACCGAGGTCGCGACGGTCGGGACCTTCTTCTCGGCGTACACGGGCGCGGCGATCGCGGTGCGGCTCGTCGGCGGGCGACTGCCCGATCGCGTCGGGCCGAAGCGCGTGCTGCTGCCGGCGCTCGCGACGCTCGTCGCTGGCTTCGGCTGTCTCGCCGCGGCCGAGACCTCGCGCGAGGTGCTCGCCGCCGGCGTGCTCTGCGGACTCGGGCCACGGCTTCGTCTACCCGACGCTGTCGTCGCTGGTCGTCTCGCGCGCATCCGAAGCGGGACGCGGCGCCGCGATCTCGATCCACACCTCGTTGCCCGACGTCGGCGGGCTGCTCGGCGCACCGCTGCTCGGTTGGCTGATCGAAGTGCGCGGCTTCTCGGTGATGTTCGCGGCGGCGGGCGCGATGCTCGCGCTCGGCTCGCTGCTCTTCGTCGGCTGGGATCGAAGCGCGCTGCGAGAGCCCAGCCGATCGCGAGGCCGCCAAGCTAGACTGCGCCGCCCTCCGGAGGAGCCCCCGATGTCCGAGCCCGAATACGAGTTCCCCGTCGATCGCACCGCGATCCTGAACTTCGCCGCGGCGATCGGCGAGACGAACCCGATCTACTGGGACGCCGCGTCACGCCACGGCGACGCCGCTCGGCGACGTGATCGCGCCGCCGACCTTCGGCGTCGCGTCGGCGCACTGGAATCCGCACTACGGGCTGCGCGGCGATCCGCAAGATCCCGCCGCCGCGGAGCCGCCGGCGAGCGAGCGCAGGCCGCGCAGTGGCGGAGGTGGTGGCGGCGGCCTCGCGCGCGTGCTGCACGGCGAGCAGCGCTTCGAGTATCACAAGCCGATCCAGCCCGGCATGAAGCTGCGCGTGACGACGCGACCGGGCAAGGCGTGGGAGAAGGAAGGCAAGAAGGGCGGCAAGCTGAAGTTCACCGAGACGATCAGCGAGTATCGCGACGAAGCCGGCGAACTCGTGCTGGTCGCGACCAGCGTCGGCGTGCTCACCGAAAAGGCGGTGGAGCAATGACCGCGAAGCCCTCCGGATCATCGAGGCCGGAATCCCGAAGCTGAAGGCGTCGCAGCTGAAGGTCGGCGACATGCGCGAGGCGGTGCTCGTCGAGAACCTCACGCGCACGCAGATCGTGATGTACGCAGGCGCCTCGGGCGACTTCAACCCGATCCACCACGACGAGACCTTCGCGACGAAGGCCGCCGGCTATCCCTCCGTGTTCGCGCACGGCATGCTGACGATGGGCATGACCGGGCGCCTGCTCACCGACTGGCTCGGCGACGGCGTGCTCACGCGAGTACGGCGTGCGCTTCGTGAAGCAGGTCTGGCCGGGCGACTCGCTCACGGCGAAGGGGACGGTGAAGGCGATCGGCGCCGACGGCAGCGTCGAGATCGAGGTCGTCACCACCAACCAGAAGGGCGAGCCGGTCGTCGCCGGCAGTCGGCGCGGGCGATGCTGCCGCGATGAGCGCGCGTGCGCGCGCTTCGCCGACAAGCGCGTGGAGTGGCCGTGGCGCAAGCGCGGCGTCGTCCCGGTCTGAGCCGAGCAGCGCGCGTGGCGCTGGCGCTCTGCGCCGCGTCGCTCGCGGTCTCGGCTGCAGCAACGGCCCGGCGACGACGCGTTGGCGCGCGCATTCCCCGAAGCTCGCCGCGATTCGCGGCCAGCGGCTCGCCGACGCCAATCCGTACGTGTTGCCGCTACGACGGCCGGGTCCGCTTCTTCCTTGTCATTGGCCGACCGCGACGGCCGCTCGCCGTCTCGCTTCCACCGGACGCGACCGACGACGAGCGCCGCGCGCTGCGACGCGGCGCTCGGGGCTGGGAAGGACGCGGGCCTCGGCGTGCGCTTCGAAGCGTCGACACGGTGTCGCGCGTCATCGAGTTCGGCTTCGTCTGCGGCACCGTCGACACCGCGCGCGGGACAGGACACCGCCAACACCGTCGTCGACTGTCGCATCGCACCGCTAGCCAGCAGGGCGGGGCGGACGTCGCCGGCGCCGAGCTGGTGCTCGCGAGGATCCGCATCGCGCGGATCACCAACCAGGACACCCAGGGCCATCAGCGCCCGCTCACGACGGCCGAGCTCGCCGGCACCGCGCTCCACGAACTCGGTCACGCGCTCGGCTTCCAGGGTCACGCGCGCCACGGCGACACCGTGATGGTGCGCGAGACCGAGACGCATCGCGCGCGCCGGCAAGGACGCTGCTCGCCGGCGACGGCTTCGGCGACGCGAGCGTGCGCGCGCTCTACGCGCTGCCGAGCGGCGCGATCGTCGGCGAGCGCGCCGCGATCGACCGCTGTCGCACGCGACCTCGTCGACCGCATGGCGCGGCTCGCCGAGCAGAACCAGCCTCGACGGCCCCTTCGTGCGCGTCGGCGAATCGGCCGGGCCGCATCTTCTGGCGCGACACCGAAGGGCCTCGAGTACGGCCTCGTGATCGGCGCGACTGCGCGAGGCGCTGCGCGATCCGGCGCAGCTCGTGGTACTCAGCGAGAGCCGCGTGCGGAACTCGCTGGCGCCCAGCCGCGATCTCCCCTGCGCCGACGACCGCTGATGTTGACTTGGGGACGTTCCTGCCACCGTTGACTTTGTTGACTTCAGGAACGTCCCCAAGTCAACGAAGTTAAGAGCGGACCTTCGGGTCGAGTTGCTTGGCGCGCGCCAGCGCGGCGTCGGCGGCGTCCTTCTCGCCGAGCGCGCGCAGCACGACGCCGAGGCGGAAGTGGGCGACGGCGTCGTCGCGGTCGAGCGCGACGGCGCGTTCTCGAGGTGTTCGCGTGCGGACTTCGTGATCCGGCGGCGCCTTCTTGTAGAGCGCCCAGCCGAGGGCCGACTGGTAGGCGCACTCGTTCGGCCACATCGCGACGGCGGGGCGCAGGAACTCGAGCGCGCCGCCGAAGTTGCCCGCGCGCAGCAGGATCTCGGCCTTGCGGAACAGCGCTTCGGCCTGCACCACGCGCGCGACGTCCATGTCCTCGTTGCCGTTCTGATCGCCGCGGTCGTAGTCGCGGCGGCGGTCGGGGTCGGCGAGCACTTCGTGCGCCTCGGCGATGCGCGCGAACACCACCTCCGCGACGTCGCGCAGATCGGCGAGACCCGAGCCGCGTGAGCGCGTCGGGATGGAAGCGCTTGGCGGCGCTGACGTAGGCGCGCCGCACGGCGGCGGCGTCGGCGTCGTGGCCGATGCCGAGCAGCTGGTAGTGATCGCGCTGGTCGAGGCTCTCGTGCAGCGCGAGGATCTCCTTGCGCAGCGCTTCGAGCTTCGCGTCCGCCGCGGCGCGTCGCGGCCGCCGTCGGCTTCGCGCGCGCTCGGCTGCGGGCGCTGCGATGCGCGGCTTCGCGTCGGCGGCGCTCGCGCGTCGCGCACGAAGACTTCGATCTCGGGCCGATCGGTGCGCCGGCGCCGTCCTCGGCCGCGTCGCTCGCGGGTCGATCGCGATAGTCGAGCGCGCCGAGCGCGTCGAGCACCCACGCGGCGGCGAGCGCGGTGGGTGCGCGCGCGCGTCGAGCCAGCGTCGCCGAGCGGATCGCGTCACCGCCGAGGCCGGCGACGAAGCGCATCGACGTCGGGGTCGCGGTAGCAGGCGATTCACCAGCGCTTCGGTGCGCGGCGTCGCGACCGCGAAGCGCGTCGCGCTGCGCGGCGAAGTGGGCGCGCAGCGCGTTCGGGACTCCAGTGGATCGCGACGGCTTCCTGCACCAGCGCGATCGGATCGCAGCGGAACGGCGTTGGCGTCGTCGACCGGCGCAGCGCCCGCCTCGAGCGCGAAGTTGCCGCGCGACCAGCCGAGGCAGTCGAGCAGCCGCCGCCGCACCTGCTGCTTCAGCGCCTCGTAGAGATCGCTTCGGCGCGACCAGCTCCGAGGCCGAGCAGCGCCGCGCCTTCCTTGCACTTGCGCGTGCGCACCGCCTCGACGACGCGCGCGTAGTCGTCGCGCGTGATGCGGCCCGCGTCCATCAGCTGGACGCCGAGGCTCTCGCTCGGCAGGTTCGACTCCGCCATCACCGGGACGCCGTCGCGCAGCACGACGCGCTTCTCGACGCCGTCGCGCGAGACGCGCAGCGTGCCGCTGAAGCGGCGCCGGTAGAGGCGCAGCAGCACGCAGCGGCAGCGACAGCTCCTCGAGGGAGCCGCGATCGGGAACGACGTCGGTCGATTCGAGCTTGCTCACGCTGCGTCTCTCACTGGCGTGCGGCGCTGCGACTCGGCGATCTGGAACGCCGTGGCGATCGCCGCGCGCAGGTCCTTGCGCATCACGATCGGCGCGCCGGCGAGGCCGGCCACCACGCGCTCCGAGAGCGGCGAGAGTCCCGTGATCATCGCTTCGGCGCCCCAGGCGTGGATCACGTCGACGACGCGTTCGAGTGCGACGGCGCCGAAGCCGTCGTCGACGACGGCGCCGTCGAGGTCGACGATCACCACGCTGACCGCGGCCGCGCCCGGATCGCGCGCGACGGCTTCGACGGTGACCGCCGTCTCCTCGCCCGCGTACGGCACGACCATCACCGGTCCCCACACGTGCACCGCCGGCGAATCGGGATCGAAGGCGCCGCTCGTTGACCGGCTCGAAGATCGGGAGATCGCGCGCGACGGCGTCGCGCAGACCGGCGAAGGGCAAGGCCGGCGAGCAGCGGCAGCGCCGCGCCGTCGCCGTCCTCGAGCCAGGCGGCCGCTTCGCGCGCCTCGAACTCGCAGCGACCGTGGCCGGCGGCGGCGCAACCGCGTTCGATGCGCGAGGCAGTCGATGCCCCACAGGCCCGAGAGCCACCCCGACGTGTAGCCGCTGCTCACCAGACAGGCGGGCGCCGCGCGTGCGCCCGCGCGCCAGCAGCACCGCTTCGGCTTCGAGCTGGAGCGGCCAGCTGCCGCGCAGCGCGGGGCCGCGCTCGTCGGCGACGTTGGTCATGCGCACGGCGACGAGCGGCGTCGCCGCGGGCGGATCGCCCTCGGTTTCTGGCGATTGCGCACGCGGGCGTCGCCGGTGACGCGCAGTGCGTCGCGCAGGCCGTGGAAGAAGCCGGCCTGCAGCAGCGCGACGTCCGCGGCCGCGTCGCCGAGGCGCCGCCGCATCTCGCCGTGCAGAGCGGCGAGCAGGCGCGCATCGGTCAGGAAGCGCGGATCGCGCACCAGCGCTTCGTCGAGCGCGCCGGGTGCGCTGTCGGATCGCTGCGTCGCGCGCCGCATCGCGTCGGGTCTGCACCATTAGCCCTCGATGAACTCGTAGATGTCGAACTTCTGGTCCTTGCGCAGGAAGCGCTCGCCCTCGCGCTCGAGCAGCGCGAGCATGGCGCGCACGCAGACCGGGTCGAACTGGGTGCCCGAGAAGCGTGTGCAGCTCCGAGAGCACCGTGTCGAGCTCGCATGCGCCTTGCGGTAGGGGCGGTCGCTGGTCATCGCCTCGACGGTGTCCGCGACCAGGATCACGCGCGACGGCAGCGGGATGCGGTCGCCCGCGAGGCCGGCACGGGTAGCCGCGATCCGAGCCGTCGTACCACTCGTGGTGGTGGCGCACGCAGGGCACCACGTCGGCGAGGAACTCGACCGGCTCGAGGATCTTCGCGCCGATCTCGGGGTGCTTCTTGATCTCGTCGTATTCCTCCGTCGTTGAGCTTGTCGGGCTTGGTGATGATGCGGTCGGGCACGCCGATCTTGCCGACGTCGTGCAGCAGGCCCGCGATGTAGACGCGCTCGATGAACTCCTTCGGGAAGTTCATCTCGCGCGCCAGCTTCGAGGCGTAGACGCCGACGCGCTCGGAATGGCCGCGCGTGTAGGCGTCCTTCGCGTCGACCGCCTCGGCGAGCGCGCGGATCGTCTGCACGTAGGCGCGGCGCAGCTCCTGGTGCTTCTCGGCGAGCTGCTTGGTGCGCTCGCGCACCTTGCCCTCGAGATTGCGGTTCATGTCCTGGAGCTTGAAGTTCTGCTCGCGCGTGATCTGGTTGAGGCGCTTGATCTCGCGCTTCAGGTCGTAGTGGTCGAAGGCCTGGCGGATCGTCGCCTTCAGCTCTTCGTCGTTCCACGGCTTGGTGATCAGCCGGTAGATCTCGCCGCGGTTGATGGCGTCGACGGCGACGTTCATCTCGGTGTAGCCGGTGAGCATCATGCGCACGACGTCGGGCCAGCGGTCGCGCACCGCCTGCAACATGTCGACGCCGCTCATCTCGGGCATGCGCTGATCGGAGACGACGACCTGCGCCGGGCTGGCGCTCCATCACCTCGAGCGCTTCGCTGCCGCGCGAAGCGCACAGCACGTTCCACGTCTCGTGGCGCGTGAGGCGCTTCAGGGCCTTCAGGATGTTCACTTCGTCGTCGACGAAGAGGATCGTGTGCTCCGCCAATGTCCTGCTCCCCGCCTTCGGTCCGCCCCGTCCGGCTCCCTTCCTATCCAAGTCGCGTGCCAGGCTTCGAGAGTCTCGGATTGCGTTGCAGATCACAGGGGGTTGCAGGGCAAAGACGCAGAAACGCTGGGAAGCTGTTTTCGGGTCCCTCGGACGGGACTCGCTGGGGCCTGCGACCCGCACCGCGGCGGCAGCTTGCGCAGCGCCTGCGGGCGAGGCGCGCGACGGACGCGCGCGCAGCTCGGCTCGCAACGAGTGGCAGCGGGAACGCTTCGCAGTGCGCGCGCCGCGCGATTCGACGTGAATCGCAGCGATCGAACGGGCTCTGCGCGCGTCCCGCGCGCGGGACGTCCCGCGGATGGGAACGGCGGCATCGACGTCGCTGCGCGTACGCTCCGCGCGCCCGATCGCGACGGAGGAACGCGATGGCGGATCGCATCGATGCAGCGCTGGTCGAGCGCGCGCGGCGCGTCGCTGCGCCGCCGCGATCCCGTCCTCGGCGACGTGATCCGCCGCGTCGGCGCCTGCGGACTGCGACGCGCCGCGGCGATCCGTATCGCTATCTGGTGCGTTCGGTGCTGTTCCAGCAGATCACCGGCAAGGCCGCGGGCAGCGCGATCGAGAAGCGACTGCACGCGGTCGTACGGCGGTCGCGTTCCGGCGCCGGCGCAGCTGCGCGTCGCCGAGACCGAGACGCTGCGCGGCGCCGGCCTCTCGCGCCAGAAGATCGAGAGCCTGCGCGCGATCGCGACCGCCTTCGACGAGCGCAGACTCGACGCCCGCCGCCTCGCGCGTCTCGACGACGACGCCGTCGTCGAGGCCGTCACTCGGTGCGCGGCGTCGGCGAGTGGACCGCGCACATGCTGCTGATGTTCTCGCTCGGGCCGCCCCGACGTGCTGCCGGTCGGCGACTACGGCGTCCGCAAGGCGGCGCGCGATCTCTACGGCCTCGCGGATCTTCCGAAGCGCGGGGAGCTCGAAGCCCTCGGCGAGGCGTGGCGGCCGTATCGCTCGATCGCGGCGTGGTACCTGTGGCGCAGCATCGAACTCGCGGCGCCCTGATCTCGTTCCGCGGAAGACGCCACTCCGCGACGCCACCTCGTCCCGCGGAAGCCGCGATCAAGCGTCGCGCGCGACAGGTCGATGAACACTCGCGTGAGCGTTCTCTGGGTGGTCGGCTTCGGTTCCTTCACGCTGGCGAGTCTGGTCGTCGGCGCGCGTCTACTCGCGCTCGCCGCGCGCACGCGCGCGCTCGCCGAGGCGGCCTTCGGCACAGCGCTGTTTCTCGGCGGCGCCGGCTATCTGCTGCTCGTGCTCGGCTTTCGCGTCGTCGCGGCCGAGTCGGCGCCGCTTCCGCTCGCGGTCGGCAATCTTCTGCTGCACATCGGATCGATGGCGCTCGCAGTCGGCACCTGGCGCGTGTTCCATCCCGCCGAGCACTGGCCCGGCGCAGTGGTCGCGGCGATCGGAGCGGTGCTCACGACGTCCTTTGCGCTCCGACTGGAGTACCTGCGAGTCGTCCCGCCGCCGGCTTCGGTGTTCTGGACGAGCACGCTCGCCGGAGCGGCGGCCTACGCGTGGAGCGCAGCGGAGTCGCTGCGCTACTGGAGGATGATGCGCCGCCGCGAGGCGCTCGGGCTCGCGGACCGCGGGATCACCCAGCGTTTCGGCTTCTGGAGTCTGTGCACGGCCTGCGCCGTCGGCATGCACGCAGCGAGCGTGGCGGGTCGCGTGCTCGCGGGCGACGCGATGCCGCCGGCAGCAGTCGTCGCGAGTTCCGCGCTCGGCCTCGTCGCCGCAGTCAGCCTCTCGCTCGCCTTCTTCCCGCGCCGCGGCCGCGCGCGCACCGAGAACCGGGAAGCGGCGGCGCATCGCGCTCGCTGAAAAAAGGAACGGAGCGCGGCCACTCGCATCCCGGGCGGCCGCTTGTTATCCCTTGCCGGCCGCGAGCCAGCTTCGTCCCCATCGTCTAGAGGCCTAGGACTCCGCCCTTTCAAGGCGGTAACACGGGTTCGATTCCCGTTGGGGACGCCAATTCGCCTGTCGCGGCGAGATGTTGCCAGTGCGATTCTCGCGGTGCCCTGTTGGTCCGCGTCAGTGCCGCGCGATCCGTGCTTCCGCCGGCGCATCCTCTCGATCGTATCGTCGTCGGCGAGCTGCACATAGGCGTCCGTCGAGTGCGGATCGGTGCGGCCGAGCAGCTTCTGCACCGCGGCGCGCGATCGGCCGCATCGGGGTGCCTCGGGCGACCGATTTCCTGCTGCGTCCACGAGCCGCTCGCCGGCCGACACTCGTCAGCGTATTCGCTGCGTCGCGAGAGCGGATCGAGCGAGCCGGCTCACGCCTTCGCCCGGGCGGCCCGCTTGCCCGCGCCGCCGCGGCGATCGAGCAGGAGATAGCCGGGAAGGTCCATCGCACGGAAGACGGGGCGCAGTGCGGCAGGCAGGTGCGTCTCGGCGGCGCCGAAGGCGACGATCCGCGGGTTCCGCATGGCCACACGCTGGCCCCGTTGCTCGATCTCGCCGCCGTGGGCGGCGAGGAGATTGCGCGCCCATTCGACGTCGCGGCCGTAGGTCATCGGAATCACGAGGCCCTTCACCGAGGGGAAGGCGAGCACCGGCGTGCGGTAGGGCCGGCCGCTCGTGCGTCCGACGTGATGGACCACCGCCAGCGGCGGAATCCGCCATGCGAATGTCCGCATCAGCGGATTCGTGACGGCCCGATTCACCCGACGCAGGAAGCGAGGGAGGTGCATACCCCCATTCTACTCCCGTCAGCGGGACGAATCCCAACGTTGTGAGCCGCGCGCCATCCAGTCGCTGCTCGAGCAAGCGCACACCGATCGCTCGCGCGACAGCGGTTCCGAGCTTCTCTGCGACCCCAGCTCGATGCCCCGGACCTTCGCCGCGACGAGGGCGCCGAGCTGTCGATTCCAGGGACGTACATCACTCGGGTTCCCCAAGGACGGCACCCTCGAAGCGATCCGGGCGTGGTTGCGAGAGCGCGGGCGGGCGCGGGCCCGCGCACGTCGTCTTCGCCGCCCAATCTCCTAGACACCTGCATGCGCGATGCGCGCCACTAGAGAAAGCCTGGCGGATGCATCCTACCGGGCTCGCCGGGCACTCGAGCTGACCACCGCGAGCCCGGCCGCGAAGACCAACGCCGCGGTCGGCTCGGGGATCGGCGGAGAGGATGAGACCGACTCCGATACCAAGTCGCCGATCTTTCTCCCGTCTGCGTTGACGTAGCGGACCTTGATCGACGAGCCCTCGAGCCCCGCGAAGAGCGCGCCGTTGCCCAAGGTCTGATCGAACACGAACGAGAGGGTGCCTCCGACCGCCGTTCCCACGCCCGCTGCGATCCAATCGGCGCAGTCGAAGCCGCTGCCACTGCCCGAGCAGCCGCCTGCAGCGATCCCGCCCAGAACCAGGTTCCAGCTGGCCGCGCCGCCCGGTGCGTCGAAGATCGCAGAGGTGAACACGGACGCGCTCACCTTGATCGCTGCGGCGTCGACCGCCACCGCGCCCGGCAGCGCCAACGTGCTGGTGTCGATCGTGAGCGTGATGCGGAACGTCTCGTGGAGCGGGTCGACATCCGGGAGCGCGGTTCCCGAGTAGCTGAGCGCGTAGCTGGCACCCTGGCACGTCACGCAGCTCGATCCGGGACCACCGATCGAAATCGAAACGGCCTGCGCGGGGTCGGCGATCCAGGAGATCGCCATCGCCATCACCAACGCGATGCACGTAACGGGAAGTCGGCTTGCGGCGTGAACGCGATCGGCGGGTACCAGGAGCATGGTCAGCATGCGTGCGACTCCAGCAGAGAGGTGGGCCTAGCTAAACATGAGGCGAGGGCACAGAGCAAGGCCGTTGTTTACAAATGCCTGGCGATTTCGAGCGGCGAGCGCAACTCGCGAGCAATGACGCTTCTTGAAGCCGCAACTTCGAGCCCACGAGTCGCCCGAACGCGACAGCGCGAGCCGCGTGAGCACATACACATTCTGCACTGCAACCCGTTGGCCCCGCCCTCCGGCGGGAGTTGCCATGAAGGTCATTCTCGGACAAATCCCGCTTGCTCCTTCTGCGCTCAACCGTGCGCGTTCCTGCGATCACGCAACAACGAACGCCTCTACTTGTACAGCCCTTCGCGCGTGATCCCCAGCGTCCGCGCCGTCGCAGCGCGGCGATTGTGGTGGGCGTCGAGTGCGCGGCGCAGCAGCCAGGCCTCGATCCGGCTGCCCTACGCCGCGATCCTCACCAGTACCCACGGCCGGCTTCTCCCAAACGCCCCCGCCGCGCTAGTCGGGAGCAGGGCAGGGAGGCGGTGCCTCGCCGGTGCCCGAATCTCGCCGAAAGACGTGACTCGAAATTGAGTCATCCCGCCTACTTACGTCGGACTCCTCGCGCGTTCGACGAGCCGCGGGGCAGTGGATCATGTGGGCGCGGGCGTTGGTGTCGCCGCTGCGAGTGTCGTCGCGGTGCCGCTCTGGAATGCATCGATGGCATCGGCCACCGAGACCCTGCGGCCGAAGTAACCGACGCGCTCCTCCAGTCCTGCGGCGCGCAGCAGATCGCGCACGGCCGCATGCGCTGCGACGAGCCGCAGGGGCACTCCCTTCGCCTGCAGTTCAGCGTGCAACGTGAGCAGCATGTTCGCGCCGGCGAGGTCGACGACGGGGGACGTCGACAGATCGCAGACCACCAGCCTCAGCGGCCCGCTGATCGAGCGGATCCTCTTCCAGACGGCATCGCGCGCGTGCTCGACGTTGAAGTAGAGCAGCGACGCCTCGACGCGGAACATCAGCACGCCGGGCACGGCCTCGTTGTCCGGGTTGCGCTCTATGTCGGAGTAGAAGCGCGTGCCGGGGATGCGGCCGAGGAAGGCCACGTGCGGATGCGCCGCGCGCCGGATGAGCAGCAGGAGCGACACCACGACCGCCACCATCACGCCCTTCAGGATGCCCAGCACCAGCACGGCGGCGAACGCGACCATCGATACGCTGAACTCGAAGCGGCTCACCCGCCACACGTGGCGCAGCGCAGCGACGTCGATCAGTCCCTTGACGGCGACCAACACGATGGCCGCGAGCACCACGTTGGGCAGGTTGCTCAGCAACCCCGTCAGGTAGATCAGGCACAGGCCGATCGTCGCCGAGGCGAAGACCAGTGCGAGCGGCGTCCTGGCGCCGGCCTTGTCGTTCACCGACGACTGCGACAGGCCGCCCGCCACCGGATAGGCCTGGAAGAACGCCGCGGCCAGATTCGCCACGCCCAGGCCGAGCAGCTCCTGGCGCGGATCGATTTCGTAACCGTTCGCCTGCGCCAGCGTGCGCGCTGCGGAAACGCTTTCCACGTACGCGAGCAACAGGCACGCGAACGCCAGCGGGATCACGCCATCGACGTCGCGCAGCCGCAACCCCGGCGGGTGGAAGTCGGGCAAGCCCTGCGGCAGCGCGCCGACGACCTGGAAGCCGAGATCCCCGAGCGGAGTCACCGACAAGAGGGCGATGGAACCCATCACCACGAACAGCGCGACCGGGCGGCCCGGCAGCAGCTTTTCGCCCAGCAGCAGCACGGCGAGCGCGGCGAGACCGAAAGCGAGCACGGCGAGGTTGGTGTCGGGGAGCTGGCCGCCCAGGACGGCGATGCGTTCGAAGAAGTGTTCCCCGCCTCCCTTGACCCCGAACAGCTTGGGCAGCTGGGTCAAGGCGATCGTCAGCGCCGCGCCGGCCTTGAAGCCGAGCAGAATCGTTTCGCTGATGAAGTTGACGAGCGAACTCAACCGCAGCAGCCACGCCAGCACGCACATGACGGCTACGACCAGCGCCGTCAGCGCCGCGATGTCCGCCCAGCGTTGCGGGTCGCCCTGCGCCATGCCGGCGACCGTGACCCCGACGAGCATCGAGATCGCCGAGGTGGGTCCGATCGCGAGCTGGCGCGACGAACCGAACAGCGCGTAGAAGAGGCCGCCGACGAGATAGCAGTAGACGCCGTATTGCGGCGGCAGTCCGGCGAGTGACGCGTAGGCGAGCGACACCGGAATCGCGTAGGCAGCGAGCGTCGCGCCGGCGATGGCGTCGTGCGTCAGCCACTGCGGTCGATAGGCGGGGAGCCACTGCGCCGGCGGAAACGCCGCGCGCCAGCCGCGCTCCGGAGCGCTGCTCGCGAACTCGCTGCCGGATCGCGTCTCCTCGGTCACGAAAGCGCCTCCTCTGCACCATCCATGTTCGGGTCCGCTCTTCGTGAAGAGAGAGATTCCGGGCTGAAGCCCAGATTGCGCGAACTCGCCTTCTACTACGGCGGCTATTCCGGGAAAGACAACGAGATCTCGATGATGACGCGCTCGATGCTCCAAATCATGCTCGAGCTGGCGACGATCGTGCAGGTGCCGGTGTCGGACGTGACCAGCGGAAGGGCAGCTCCGGGCGCGGTCGAGGTCTCCTACGGCCTGCAGGCGGGCGTCCAGGTCTTTGGCTACGCGCTGTTCTTCATGAATGACGGTGCGCTCGAGTATCTCGATTCGAGCGGCGGCTTCGAGCTGGGCGTCGGGCCGAGCATCGTCGTCGTCGATGCGGGCATGGGCAAGTCGATCACCAGCACGACGATCACGCAAGACGTCTATGCCTTCATTTTCTCCCAGAAGGGCCTGATGGCCGGCATCGGCCTGCAGGGTTCGAAGATCACCAGGATCTCGAAGTAGGAATGACACGCGCGGGGACGCGGGAGAAGGGAGCCACCTTGTCGAACACACGTCTGTATCTCGCCGCGAGCCTGGCCTGCATGCTGTCGAGCGCTGTCGTCTACGCCGCCGACAGCGGCGCGGCGGATGCGCCCGAGAGGAGGCGCTGCGCGGGGCAGCACTCGGCTCCTTCCGTTGGGTGCTGCTATTTGATCACAGTGCCCTCGTCGGAGGCAAGCCCTGAATCCGTCACGCACGGAGAGCTACGTCCCCTCGCGGCTTCGATTCCCGTTGGGAACGCCGCTCTTCGCAACGAGATCGGCGCTCTCGTCGAGCGCGGCATTTCGTCGGGACCATAGCGGGACCACAAGCCGCCCGGACGCTCCGCCGAGACGGGAGCCATGAGACAGGCGCTCCTCGCCCTCGCTCTCGTACTCGCGAGTCCTGCCACGGCCGGCGATTGCGACGACGCCGACGATTGACCGACTGCCCGCAGTGGATGAGTTCCTGCACGCTCGATCCCTGCCGTCGGCGAGTCAACACCGCCATGCGTCAGAAAACGCGCGGCCTCACGCTGGGGGGGCGAAGGCGACGATCGGATTGGCGCGCAGCAGCTTCCTTGCGATTCCCCGCGCCTCTGCAAGTTCACGAGCTTGGCTCACCTTTGGCTCGCGGCGCGCCGGCGGAGGCGGCTTGCACGGCCATTCCCACTTCCTGCCCGAACGAGATCTCGAGCTGATGTCCGTCGGGATCGCGCAGGAAGGCCCAGTAGCCGACCGGGTAGCCGGAGTCGGTGGGGCCGAGCGCGAGGCAACCGTCCGCGCGTGCCTGCGTGGCGAGTCGGTCGACCTCGGTGCGCGAGGCGCAGCCGACGCCGATGTGGTTGAAGCCGGCGAGCCGGAACTCGACGCGCGGCACCTCGATCAGCACCAGCACGAAGGGGCGCGTGAGATCGGAGATCCACGCGACGCGCGTCGTTTCCTTGCGCTGGTGCACCACCTTCATGCCGGCGTAGCGCGCGTAGAACGCGATGCTGGCATCGAGGTCGGCGACGGTCAGCGCGACGTGGGTGGCGCCGACGTCGGTGGGGACTGTAGACACGCGAATCTCCTCCCGAGCGCGAGACCCGAGAGTGCCACGCGTCGCGGCGCGCCGCAGCGAGCGTGATGAGCTTCGGTCGCCTGGGCTCGCGGACTGGCGTGTTCAGCCCGCGTTCGGGGTCGGCGCGAGCGCGCGCGTGAGCACGCGCTGGAAGCCCGGATTAGCGAGCAGGCCGACCACGTCGCGGCGCTGGACCAGATCCACCACGGCCGGGTCGCTCGCGAGGCGCGCGAGATCGGGATCCTCGCGCAGTTGGCGCAGGCGCGGTCCGATCTTTTCGAGCGCGCCGCGCATCTCGAGCGCGAAGACGGCGGGGTCGCCGGCGGAGATCTCGTCGACGACGCCGACGGCCGCGAGTTGGCGCCGCAGCTTCGTGTTCCACTGAATCCGCTGGAAGCTGGGCTGGGCGAGCGCAGCCGGCAGCGCGCCATTCTCGACGTAAGCCCAGAACTCGCGGTCATCGGCGAGCGCGGCGATCTCGGGCGTCGGCGGCGAGCGCGCGGAGCTGCTCGATCGCTTCGCCGGGTCGCGCGAGCGCGTGCGCGGCGAGGTCGGCGCCGGGCGTGTCGCCCAGCGCCGCCTCCACGCCGGCCGTCACCGCCGCACGCGCGACGCTGCGCAGCGGCGTCTCGACGGCCGGCTCGTCGCTCGCACTGCGATCGGCGAGCTGCGGAATCGCGTCGGTCCAGAGCGCGAGCACGCCGATCAGTAGCACCAGCAGCGAACCGCGCAGCGCGCCGAAGCAGGCGCCGCCGATCCGGCTCGCGACGGTCGGCGCGGCCTCACTGCGGCGCCGCAACACGAACGAGACGACCGCGAAGTCGAGCGCCACGAAACCGAACGCGAGCGTGCCCGCGATCGGCGCGCCGAAGAACGGCGAGACGCCGCAGAGATCGGCGGCGATCCCGCCCAGGTGCGTCGCCGCGAAGATCGCCGCCGCGTAGCCGCACACGATTCCCGCAAGCGAGAGGCCGGTCGCGAGCGCGCCGCGGCGCGCGCCGAGCGCGGCGAAGATCGCGAGCAACAGCAGTGCAAGGGCATCGAGCCACATGATCGAAGCGTACATCGGAGCGCCGCGGAAAACGCTGGAGTCGCGAGCCGCAGGGGCGGGGGCTCGGCTAGGATCGGCCGCCAACGCCGCTTGGCGCACAGCACGAGGGACCGTTCATGGCGTTTCATCACGTGGCCGTCGCGACGCGCGACGTGCAGGGCAACCACCGCTTCTACACCGAGGCCACCGGCTTCGAGCTGGTGAAGGTGGTCGCGGCCAAGTCGCCCGAAGGCGGCTGGGCCAAGCACCTCTTCTACGAGACGGGCGGAGGCGAGCTGATCGCCTTCTGGGAGCTGCACGACGACTCGCTTCCCGAAAACTACCCGACCGCGATCGCGACCGGACTCGGGCTCCCGCTGTGGAGCAATCACATCGCCTTCCACGCCACCGATCTCGATGACATCAAACGGCGTCGCGACCGCTGGCTCAGCCACGGGCACGATGTGGCCGAGATCGACCACGGCTGGTGTCTTTCGATCTACACGACCGACCCGAACGGGATCCTGGTCGAGTTCTGCACGATGACCCGCGCGCTCGACGCGGACGATCGCGCCGAGGCGCTGCGGCTGCTCGTTGATCCGAATCCGCCGCTCGCGTCGGGCGGCGATCAGGTCGTGTTCCACAAGGCCCAGACGGACTGAGAGGGAGATTCCAGTGAGCGACTTCACGATGACGATCGACGGCAAATCGATCGCGGGCGAGCGTTCTTTCGGCGTGATCAACCCCGCCACCGGCGCAGGTCTTCGCGCAGGCGCCCGAGTGCAGCCGCGCGCAGCTCGACGCCGCGATGGACGCGGCGGCGCGCGCGTTCCGAAACTGGAAGCAGCGACGTCGGCGCGCGTCGCGCGGCGCTGCGTGGCGTGCGCCGATGCGATCAAGGCGCGCATCTGGCGAGCTGGCGCCGATCCTCACCCAGGAGCAGGGCAAGCCGCTCGCGCGCGCCATCGAGGAGCTGATCGGCGCGGCGGTCTGGTTCCAGTACACGGCGTCGCTCGAGATCCCGCTCGAAGTGCTCCAGGACGACGCGAAGGTCCGCATCGAGGTGCGCCGCCGGCCCGCTCGGCGTCGTCGGCGCGATCACGCCCTGGAACTTCCCGGTGTTGCTCGGCGTCTGGAAGATCGCGCCGGCGCTGCTGGCCGGAAACACGATCGTGCTGAAGCCGTCGCCGTTCACGCCGCTCTCGACGCTGAAGCTCGGCGAGATCCTGCGCGACGCGCTGCCGGCCGGCGTGCTCAACGTCGTGTCGGGCAACGATCAGCTCGGCGCGTGGATCACGTCGCATCCCGCCGTGCGCAAGATCGTCGTTCACCGGCTCGGTCGCGACCGGCAAGAAGGTCGCCGCAGCGTGCGCGCCGGATCTGAAGCGCATGACGCTCGAGCTCGGCGGCAACGACGCCGCCATCGTGCTCGACGACGTCGATCCGCAGCAGGTCGCCGAGAAGCTCTTCTGGGGCGCCTTCGCGAACAGCGGACAGATCTGCGGCGCGATCAAGCGCCTCTACGTGCCCGAACGGCTCGCGCAGCCGATCGTCGCGGCGCTCGCGGCGATCGCGAAGGCGCGTGAAGGTCGGCGACGGCCTCCAGGCCGACACGCAGCTCGGCCCGCTCAACAACAAGATGCAGTTCGACCGCGTGAACGAGCTGGTCGACGGACGCCAAGAAGAGCGGCGGTCGCTGCGTGACGGGCGGCGCGCCGCTGCCCGGCGCCGGCTACTTCATCCCGCCGACGCTGGTGACGGGGCTCGCCGAAGGCTCGCGGCTCGTCGACGAGGAGCAGTTCGGTCCCGCGCTGCCGATCATCACGTATCGCGACGTCGACGACGCCGTCGAGCGCGCCAACGGCACCATGTACGGGCTCTCGGGCTCCGTCTGGTCGTCGAACCTGGAGCGCGCAACCGAAGTCGCGGGCCAGCTCGAGTGCGGCACCGCGTGGGTGAACCAGCACCTCGCGATCGTGCCGAACGCGCCGTTCGGCGGCGCCAAGTGGTCGGGCATCGGCGTCGAGAACGGTCCCTGGGGCCTGCTCGGCTTCACCGAGCTGCAAACCCTGAACATCTCGAAGACCTGACGAAGCCCCTTCCCGCATAGCAACCCGAACCGCGATGCCACCTCCCGCGTAGCGAGCCGCAGGCGAGCGGCGAGATCCATCAGGCTCGCGCTCGCACCGGCAACCCCTCACGCGGGAAACAGCTCGTCGATCGTCGCGAGCGCCTCGGGCGGCAACGCCACGCCCGAGGCCTTCGCATTCTCCTCGATCTGCGCGGGCGTCGTCGCGCCGACGATTGCGCTCGCGACGTTCGACTGCCGCAGGCACCAGGCGAGCGCGAGCTGGCTCATCGTGAGGTCGAGCGACGCGGCGAGCGGCCGCAGCTTGCTCGACGCGTGCGAGCACCTCCTCGGTGAGGAACGCTTCCATGAAACGCGACTGGAACGGGTGCGCGGCGCGCGTGCCTTCGGGTCGCGCGCCGGTCGCGTACTTCCCGGTGAGGACCCCCTGCGCCATCGGACTCCACACGATCTGGCCGATACCTTCGCGCTTGCAGATGCGGATCACCTTCTTCTCGATTCCGCGCCGCAGCATCGAGTACTGCGGCTGGTTCGAGATCGGCGCGTAGCCACCGCAGCGCTCCGCCGTGCGTACGGCGTCGGTCGATCTGCTTCGCGCTCCACTCCGAGATGCCCCAGTAGAGCACCTTGCCGGCGCGAATCAGGTCTTCGTAGGCGCGCACCGTCTCGTCCATCGGAACGGGATCGTCGGCGCGATGGCATTGATGCAGATCGACGTAGTCGGTGCCGAGCCGCCGCAGCGACGCCTCGACGCTTTCGAAGAGGTGCTTGCGCGACAGGCCGCGGTCGTTGACGTCGTCCGACATCGGGAAGAACGCCTTGGTGGCGATCACCACCTTGTGGCGCGCGACGCCGCGCAGCGCGTCGCGCAGCGACTCCTCGGCGGCGCCGTTCGCGTAGACGTCGGCGGTGTCGAAGAGATTGATGCCGAGATCGAGCGCGCGGCGACGATCTTGGTGGCCGCCGCGACGTCGACGGTCGCGCCGTAGGTGAGCCACGAGCCGAGTGAGATCTCCGAGACCCGCAGGCCGCTGCGTCCGAGTTGACGATATTGCATGGCCCGAACGATACCCGAGGTCGGGCGCGGCTCGTCGGAGTCGCGCCCGGCGGTAGACTGCCGCCGCCATGCTGCACCTCGCCTCGACGACGGGCCCTGATTGGGCGCCCCGCGCGATCGCGCATCTCGACGAGGTGCTGCTCGACCACGCGCATCTCGAGAAGAAGGCCGCCGGCGCCGCGGTCACGCTGCTGTTCCGCTACCCGGAGCACGCCGCGCTGCAGACCCCGCTCTCGGAACTGGCGCGCGAGGAGCTGTCGCATTTCGAGGGCGTGCTGCGACACCTCGCGCGGCGCGGCGTTCCGTTCGCGCGCCAGAAGCCGGGTCGCTACCCGGGCCGCCTGCACCGCGCGATCCGCAGCGATCCGCAGCATCACCTGCTCGACTCGCTGCTGGTCGGAGCCGTGATCGAGGCGCGCAGTTGCGAGCGCTTCGGACTGCTGGCCGACGCGCTCCCCGCGGCCGATCCCGAGCTCGCGGCGTACTACCGGTCGCTGCTCGCGGCCGAGGCGAGACACCATCGAGAGTATCTGCGGCTGGCCGCGTGCTTCCGCAGCAGCGACGAGGTGCAAACGCGGCTCGACGAGATCGCGCAGCACGAGGCGCTGGTGTTGGCCGAGAATCCGCCCGAGGCGCGCCTGCATGGGTAGACGCGAGCGATGAGCCAACGCATCGCCTTGAACGGCATCGAGATCGCGTACGAGGAGCACGGCAGCGGCACGCGTCCGTTCGTGCTGCTGCACGGTTTCACCGGCTCGCGCCGCGACTTCGCCCCGCGCGTCGCGGAGCTGGCGGCGCTCGGCCGCGTCGTGCTGCCCGACCTGCGCGGACACGGCGAGTCGACCAACACGGGCGACGCGAATGGCTACAGCTTCGACCAGCTCGCGCGCGATCTGCTCGCGTTCCTCGACGCGCTCGGCATCGAGCGCTGCGATCTACTCGGTCACTCGATGGGTGGGATGGTCGCGCTGCGCGCGCGCGCTGAGCTGGCCCGAGCGCTTCGCGTCGCTGGTGCTGATGGACACTTCCGCGCGTGTGCCCGACGACCTCGCGCGCGAACCGATCGAGCTGGCGGGGCGCATCGCGCGCGAGGCGGGCATGCCGCAGCTCGCGAAGCTCCTGCGCGCGCGGTCGTCGAGCCCCGAGGCGGGCCGGACCGACGCGGATCGCCGCCTCGAAGCCGAGTGGGGCGATCGCTACTGGACCGAGTGGCGGCTCCCGAACTACCACGCGATGGACCCGCACGCCTTCGGCGCGCTCGGCGCTGCGATCTTCGACCAGACGCCGCTCGGCGCACGGCTCGCCGAGATTCGCTGCCCGACGCTCGTGATGGTCGGCAGCGGCGACACGGGCTTCCTCGCGGCGGCCGACGAGCTGGTGCGCGACATCCCCGGCGCACGGCTCGCGCTGATCCCGCAGGCCGGCCACCAGCCGCAGCTCGAAAACCCGGCCGCATGGCTCGCCGCTCTGGGCGATCACTTGGCCCGCGTGCGCCGAGCCGTCTAGGCTGCGCGCGCCCAACGGAGAACCCGTGACTTCCATCGAACGATTCCCGACCGACGCGATGATGCAGAGCGTGTTCCGCGATCACTACGCGCTCGACGCCGAGAAGCTCGAGTCGCTCTACAGCAAGTCGAAGCGCCACCAGTGGAACGCCGAGCTCGACGTCGACTGGGACGCCTACGACCCCAGCTCCGACGTGCTCGACCGCTCGCGCGATTTCCTGTCGCGCCTCGACTGCGTGCGGGAGCTGCCCGAAGACTTGCAGTCGCGACTGTTCCGCGAGGCGGCGACCTTCACGCTCTCGCAGGTGCTGCACGGCGAGCAGGCGGCGCTGATGGTCTGCGGCCAGCTCGTCAACGTCGTGCCGGATCTCGACGGCAAGTTCGCCGCCGCGGTGCAGGTGATGGACGAGGCGCGCCACGTCGAGGTCTTCGCGCGCTACCTCGAGAAGGTCGGCCGCCGCTACCCGCTCGACCCCGATTTGAAGGCGATCGTCGAGCAGATCCTCGCCGAGCCCGACTGGGAAGCGAAGTGCGTCGGCATGCAGGTGATCCTCGAAAGCGTCGCGCTCGGCTTCTTCCGCTCCGGCGTCGAGATGGCGCGTGAGCCGGTGCTGGCTTCGTTCATCGGCAACGTGCACGAGGATGAAGCGCGCCACGTCGCCTACGGCGTGCTCTCGCTCGAAGCGCGCATTCCCGACCTCCCGGAAGAGGCGCGCCAGCGACTCGAGAATCTCGCCTACGAGAGCGTGCTGCGCATCGCGGGACGCGGCGGCAAGCCGTCGTTCACGACCCAGTGGACGGCGCTGCAGACCGCGGGCATCGACACCGCGACCTTCATCCCGAAGCTGCTCAAAGAAGTGTCGAACCCCGCCGGCCTCGACCTCGAAGGCCTCGAAGAGCCGATGACGCGCACGGTGCTGCCGAACCTGTTGCGCGTCGGCCTGATCCCCGAGCGGCTGCTGCTCGGCTACCAGGCGCAGGGCTGGAAGATCGATCGCGCCGCCGGGACGATCGACGACCTGCACTCCTGGCACGCCGACACCAAGGCGGCACGCGCGGAGCTCGCGGCGCGCGGCAAGACGATCGCGAAGCCCGACTAGAAGCCTGATCCGGACGTGCGACGCCTTTCGGAACCGCCGCGTGACGCGGGGGGCGCGACGTGCGTCCGACGTCCTCGGCGGACGGTGCAGCTAGCTTCGCGATCGGCGCTGCGAGGCCGCGCGGATTGTTCGGCCGGACTCCCCGTCCCTCGCTACTTGCCATCCGGAAGTCCCGAACGATTGCCGGTATGAGGGCAGGGCGGTCAGCCAAACCGCGCGAAGCGCCTCCGGTCGAATCAGGCCGGCAGGCGGCCACCGAACGCACGACGCGAAGCCGCGACTGCCGTCCGCCGAGGACGTTCTGGACGAACGTCACACCCCCGCGCGCCACGCAGCAACGATCGTGGGCAGGCGAGGCACGGTGGGGCCATGCGTCGGCCCCGGGCGCAGTGGCCCATCCTGGGTCGGGGGGCCTAGCTCGCGAGCTCCTGATCGAGGGCGCCGAGCAGCCGGTCGACGACTTCATCGCGCGCGTTCTCGCCCATCAGCCCGATGCGCCAGACGCTGCCCGCGAACTTGCCGAGACCGCCGCCGACCTCGATGTCGTGGCGATCGAGCAGGCGGCGGCGCAGGGCTGCTTCGCCTTCGCGCACGACGCGCTCCGGGAGCCGCACCGAGGTCAGCATCGGCAGCCGATGTTCCGCCGCGACGACGGGTTCGAAGCCGAGCGGCGCGAGGCCCGCGACCAGTCGCTGCGCGGCGCCGCGGTGTCGCGCTTCGCGCGCCTGCATGCCCTCGGCCTCGACGCGACGCAGCGCTTCCGCGAGTCCCAGGATCGCCGCGATCGGCGCGGTGTGATGGTAGACGCGGCGCTCGCCGAAGTAGCCGCCGAGCAGGTTGAGGTCGAAGTACCAGCTCGGCACCGGCAGCTTGCGACGCGCGACGCGTTCGAGCGCGCGCGCGCCGAACGACGCGGGCGAGAGGCCGGGCGGGCAGGAGAGACACTTCTGGGTGCCGCTGTAGGCGGCGTCGATGCCCCAGGCGTCGAGCGCGACGGCGATGCCGCCGAGCGAAGTCACGCAGTCGAGCACGACGAGCGCGCCGGCCTCGCGCGCCGCGCGCGCGATCGCGGGGACCGGCTGGCAGGCGCCGGTCGACGTCTCGGCGTGTACGAACGCGACCAGCGACGGGCGCACGCGCGCGATCGCCGCGGCCATCGCGTCGTCGTCGAGCACCGTGCCCCACTCCGTGTCGACGCGGGTCACGCGCGCGCCTTGTCGCCTCGCGACCTCGCACATGCGTTCGCCGAAGACGCCCGCGACGCCGATCACCACGTCGTCGCCGGGCTCGACGAGATTCTGGAAGCAGGTCTCCATGCCGCCGCTGCCGGTCGCCGAGAGCGGAATCGTCAGGCGATTCCCGGTGCCGAAGAGCCGACGCAGTCGCGCTTGCACGTCGTCCACGCAATCGAGGAACGCGGGATCGAGGTGACCGACGAAGGAATCGGCCATCGCGGCGAGCACGTCGGGATGCGGATTCGAGGGACCGGGACCGAGCAGCAGGCGATCGCGGCAGCGTCATGTCGTTCCTCGATGCAGCCTGATAGCCGCGTTCCGCTCTCGATGCACCTGAACACGTGTTCGGCTCGACGCCGTTCCTCGGCGTCGAGCGGGATCATGAGTTGGTTGACAGGAGCCTGCCGCCTTCCTAAGGTTGGGTCCCCTCCCCGCGGGAAGATGCGTTCCTGCTGCAATCCCCGCGCCTCTGTCTCGCTCTCTGATTCAATGGCCTAGTGAGGATGGAACTTGAAGCGCTGGATCGCGCTCGCGCTCGGTATCGGGATCGCGCTCGGCGCCGGCTATGTCCGGCTGCGAAGCGTCGCCCTGGTGCGCGAGTCGGGGTCGGCGGAGTCGATCAGCGCGACATCGCGCGCGCAGCTCGACGAGGTGTTGCGCAAGTCGGGCGCCGGAGAGCCGCGGCAGTGAGTGCGCTGCGCACGCGCGCCGACTACGAGCGGGAGGAGGGCGTGCGCCTGGCTCCGTTTGCGGTACGCGCCGCAGCGTCGCGCGGGCGCGTGACGCCCGAGCCCGAGCATCCGCTGCGCACCGCCTTCCAGCGCGATCGCGACCGCGTGCTCCACGCGCACGCCTTCCGCCGCCTCGAGTACAAGACGCAGGTCTTCGTGCACCACGAAGGCGACCACTACCGCAACCGCCTGACGCACACGCTCGAAGGCGCCCAGATCGCGCGCACCATCGCGCGCACGTTGCGGCTCAACGAGGACCTCGCCGAGGCGATCGCGCTGGCGCACGACCTCGGTCACACGCCGTTCGGCCACGCCGGCGAGCGCGCGCTCGACCGCCTGATGCGCGCCGACGGCGGCTTCGACCACAACCGCCAGACGCTGCGCGTCGTCGACCTGCTCGAGGAGAGCTACCCCGGCTTCCGCGGCCTCAACCTCAGCTACGAAACGCGCGAAGGCATCCTCAAGCACGGCGCAAACTGGGATCACCCGGCGCCGCTGCCGGATCGCAGCGGGCAGACGCCGCTCGAAGCGCAGGTGGCCGACCGCTCCGACGAGATCGCCTACACGAATCACGATCTCGACGACGGCCTGCGCTCCGAGTTGCTCACGCTCGAACAGCTCGACGCAGTGCCGCTCTGGCGCGACTTGCACGGCGCGACGCGCGCGCGGATGCCGGACGCGCCGCCGCCGGTGCTGCGCGCGCAGACGATCGTCGCGCTGCTGAACCAGCTCGTCACCGATCTGGTCGAAACGACCGCGCAGCGACTCGACGACGCCCGGCCCGCCGACGTCGACGCAGTGCGCGCCGCGCCGCGCCGCTGGCTCGACTACTCACCCGCGCTGGCCAAGGGACTGCGCGAGCTCAAAGAGTTTCTCTACCGCAATCTGTACTACCACCCGCATGTGGTCGCGACGACCGAGAAGGCCGAGCGCGTTCTCGAGGAGTTGTGGCGCGTGTACCGCAGCGAGCCTTCGAAGGTTCCGCCGCAGGTGCGCGCGCATTTCGTCGCGGACGGTGAAGCCCGCGCGATCGCCGACTACGTCGCGGGCATGACGGATCGTTTCGCTCTGGCGGAGCACCGAAGGCTCACCCATGGCCGCGGCCTCGACTGACGCAGACGTGCGCGTCGCCTTCTCGACCGCGCCGGACGAAGCCGTCGCGGCGCGCATCGCGCGGACGCTCGTCGAGGAGCGGCTCGCCGCTTGCGCGAACCTGGTGCCCGGCGTGCGCTCGATCTACCGCTTTCGAGGCGTCGTCGAGGACGAACGCGAGGTGCTGCTCGTGATCAAGACCCGCGCCGACCGCGTCGACGCGCTCGCCGAGCGCCTGCGCGCGCTGCATCCCTACGAAGTGCCCGAGTTGATCGTGCTGCCGACGGCCGGCGGTCTCGCGCCGTATCTCGACTGGGTGCGCGAGGAGACACGACCGTGAGTCTCGCACGCGCTCTCGAAGCCGCGGCCTCGGCGCTGCCCGAGCACGAGGACGCGATCCGCCCCGCGAACGGCGACCCGGAGCGGCTGCTCGCCGCGCTCGCGTCTTCCGCGGCGACGGCGGTGCTCGCGTGGCTCCTCGAGCACCAACCCGACGCGGGCGAGCAACTCGCGCTCGCCTGGGCCGATCTCGAAGCGGGCGCCGCAACGCTGCGCGGGCTCGAGGAAGGCAAGCTCGGCAAGGCCGGTCGCAAGGCGCTGCGACGCGCCCAGCACCGGCTGCGCTCGCGCGGGGTCGAACTCGGGCCGGCGCCAATCGTCGCCCACGTCGCGACGCTTCCGAAACTCGACGACGCGATCGACGTCGCGCTGGTGTCGCCGCCCGACCCGAGCGGCGCGCAGCTCGTGGTGGTGGTGGAGTCGAGTCCTTCGGGCGGCACCCGCATCTTCCAGGGTGCGGTCGATCTGGAGCGCGGGGTCCTCGAGTTCCGCGTGTTGCAGGCGAATCGCTCGCAGGCGCGGCGGCTGCTGCGCGACCTCGACGCCAACGCGGCGCTCGCGGCGACCGAGGCGCCGCGCGCGTCGGTCGCCGCGTTGCTGGCGCACGCCGCGGAGGCGCAGCCGGCCGATCGCGCGCTGCCCCAGGCCTTCGGCGAGTGGCGCAGCCGCGTGGCGCGCGTGCCCGAGGGCGCGTCCACCCCCGGTGCGTTGGCGCGCGCGGACGTCGACGCGGCGCCGACCCCGTCGCTGCTGCGCGAAGTGGCGGAAGCCGTCGCGGCGGGCGCCTACGGGCCGTGGCCGCCCGACTTCGAAGTCCTGCACGCGCTGGCGGAGAAGGTGCGCGACACCGCGAAGAGCCGCCTGCTGGTGGACGACCAGCAGCGGCGGGCGCAGGTGGATGCGGCGATCGGCGACGCGCTCGAGACGCGCTACGCGCAGCCCGCCGGAGAGCGCACCGCCGCGCGCTTCGAGGAGTTCGCCTACAGCGCGTGGAAGCGCGGCCGCGCCGAAGAAGCGCAGCGCTGCGTCGCTGCGGCGCGCGCATTCCGCGAACAGCCGGCGCGCGACAATCCCGTTGCGCGCGCACTGCTCGAGCGGGCGCTGCGACCGCTGCTCGATGCGCTGCGCGATGAGGAAGCATCCTCGCCGCTGGTGAGGCCCTAGCCGTGTTGCTGGCCCGCAGTCGTCATTGGCGTGTCACGCTCGTCCGCAAACGCGCGGCCGCGTTGCTCACACTCGGCGGCCTGCCCGTCGAGTTGGCCGAACTGAACGGTTTCAAAGCGGAGATTCCGCTGGGTCGCTGGAACGCAGTGGTCCGGAATGCCGAGAGCGACCGTAAGCTGCTCGGCGGGGTGTTGTTGGATGGCGCCACCGCGAAGGATCGCGTGGCACGCGTCGTGGGATCGGATCCGATCCTCGGCGAACTACAACGAGTGGTGCGCGACGCGACCGTCGCGCTCATCGAAGCGGGCGTGTTGTTGATCGCGCCCGCGGTGGAGGAGAGCTGAAATGCGACGACGCTTTGGGCGACGGCGCTGGGGTGGTGGTGGCAGCGACGACGGCGGGAGCCGCGGGCTCGACGCCGGGCAGGAACTGGCCCGCGTGCTGCGGCTGGGTCTCGTCGACGCGGAGGCGCTGGAGCCGGCCGGCGGCGACGACGTGCCGGCGACACTCGGTGTCGTCGGAACGGGCGCCGCGCGCGACGGCGAGCGACTCGTCGTGGGCGTTGCGCCCGAGGGCGGCGATGCCTGGCTGGCGGCGCTCGCGGTGGCGACGCGCCTCGCGGCCAGCGACGGCTTCGCGGGCACCGCGGTCGCCATTGCGACGCGGTGGCCGCTCGCGGCGCGACGCCGCCTCGGTCTGCTGCGAGCTACGCCGTTCCGCGTACGCGCATGCATCGAGCCGACGCCGGGACAGGCGGAGGGCGGCGTCGATCCCGAGCCGTTCGAAGCCTCGCTGCTCGGCGCGCTGGCGCCGGGGGGCGCTCCGGAAGATCGCGCGCGCCGCGCGCTCTACGAGCGCGGCGCGACGGCGCTCGCGGGTCTCGCTGCAAAGCACGACGGCGCCATGCGATCCGCTCCGGGCGGCGCCGAGCTGCTGCTCCTCGGGCGCGTCGCGGCGGTGCTGCGGGCGGGCGACGGGGGGCTCGCGCTGGAAGTCCGCGAGCCGCGCCGCGAGGTGATCAGCCTGGTTGCCGACAGCCTGGCGGACGCATTCGACCGGCTCGAGGGATCGCTGCGCAAGTTCCTCGGGGACCGACGCATGCGCGAGGGCGACGCGGCGGCGCGCTTCGTGCTCGCGAGCGCATTGCTCGCCCATCTCGAAGTGCGCGACGGCGTGCGCTGGCCGCTGCCGGATCCGCAGGGCGAGGCGATCGACTTCGCCGGCCTCGACGCGCAGGGACGCCCGGTCGCCGGCGTTGCGCGCGCCGAGCTGAACCTCGCGGGTCTGGGCCGCGTGCTCGACGCCTGGGTGGCGCTGGTGCCGCGCCTGCCCGCGATCTTTGCGCGCGCGAGCGGTGCGCGCTCGCTCGAGCGACCGGCGCTGGTCGTGGCGGCCGAGCGCCTCGACGCGCCGGCAGCGCGCATCCTGGCGTGTGTCGACGCCGATCTGCGTTGCCTCGAAGCGTCGCGGCGCGGCCGCGAAGCGAGTTTCGCGGCGCGCGCGCTGCCGGAGTTGGCGGCGGCTGCGCCGCCGAGCCGGATGCCGGCGTTCGTGCCGCCGATCGAGCCAGGGGAAGCAAAACCGTTCCTCGCACCGCTACACCGGGCCCCCGCGCCGGCGCCTCGCGACGCGGCGCCCGAGCCGGCAGCCGAAACGAGTGCGCCGCCGCCCGTGAGCCCGCCGGGAGAAGCGGCGCCGCGGCGTCGCTTCGAGGAGTTCTCCGTCTTCGATCTCGGCGAGGGCGCCGCGGGCGACGACGCAGCGCAAGCAGGGGGTCGCCGTCGGCGGCGCCGCCGTGGGCGCGGGCGCGGCCGAGGTCCGGGATCGCCGGCAACGGCCAGCGCGGATGGCGACGGCAACGAGGCGGAAGACGAAGAGGAGCCGGAAACCGGGGCTGCGCCTGCGCCGCTCAGCGAACCCGTCGCGCGAGCCGAGCGCCCGGAACGCGGTGAGCGCGGCGAACGCGGCGGCCGTGGGCGCGGTCGCGGCGGTCGCGATCGGGGTGCGGCGCGTCTTCCCGTCGCCGAAGTCGCTGAAGTCGCCGAAGTCGCCGAGGAGCGCGAGGAGGACGACGAGGGCGGCGAACTGGACGACACGCTCACCCAGCTGGCCGAAGTGCCGGAGCTGGAAGTCCCCGAGCCCGTCTACGAGGAAGAGGAAGGGGAAGAGGGCGAGCCCGAGAGCGAAGAGGACCGGCTGATGCGGCGCGAGCGCGAGCAGCGTCGCCGCGCCCGGCTCGCGAAGGGCGACCCCGAACCCGAACTGAAGCCGGCGCCGCGACCGCCGCCGCGACGCCGTGCTGCGTTGCTCGCGCACGCCGATCGCGAGTCGCTCGCGGCGGCCGTGCTGCTCGCGCGCGAGTTGCGGCTGGTCGACGGGATCTGGATCTACCCGCAGGCCGATCTGATGACGTTCTTCCGCAACGTGGCGACGGATCTGCGCGAGGACACGCCGATCGTGGTGGTGGGCTTCACGGCGTCGCCGGCGCGTGAGACGCTGCAGACGGCGTCGCTCTACCGCGACCGGCTCGTCTGGTACGACCATCACGAGTGGCCGCCCGAAGACCTCGAGGGGCTGCGCGCCGCGATCGGCGCCGACTCGGTTCACATCGACGGCGCGGCGGGCAGCGCGCTCGCAGTGGTGCTGGCGGGCTGCACGCGGCGCTCGCGGTTCTCCGACAAGCTGGTCGACCTGCTCACGGGCCGCTTCACCACGCACGACTACGCGCGTTGGGGTCGGCTCTGGTGGTCGCGGCTGGCACAGCTCGCAGCGCGGCACGGCGAGCGGCGTCAAGAACTCGAAGCGTTGCTGGTCGGCCGGCCGTCGGATCTGGCGCGACAAGCCGCACGCGTGGCGGCGCCGCCGCTGCCGAGCGAAGTCGAGTGGGTCGCGTCGCGCGACTTCCGCATCGTCCACTTCGGCGGGCACGCACTGGTGCGCGTGCCGGTGCCGCCCGAGCAGGATCTGCACCTCGCCGCGCGTGTGGTGCGCGATCGCTACCGGGCGGCGCTCTCGCTGGCCTGGACCGAGGGCAGCGAACGCTTCGTGCTGGCGAGCGACGAAGGCAGTTCGCCGCGCATGCTCGACCTCGGCTCGATGGTGGAGCATCTGGCGGAGAAGTTCGGCTGGGTCACTGCGCTGCCCGATCCCGACCACGTCGCGCGTTTCCGCATCGCGGGCGCGGCGTCGCACCCGGAGCGGATCGACGAAGTGGTGGCCGAGATCGCGATGGGCCGCACGCTGCTCGAAGGGTAGTGGGCTCCCTCGCCGGCAACTTCGTGGAGCTGTTCTCGTCGGTCCAGGGCGAGGGGCCGCACGTGGGCGCGTCGACGCTCTTCGTGCGGCTCGGCGTCTGCGACCTGCGTTGCCGCTGGTGCGATTCGCCCCACACCTGGCGGGCGGCGGAAACGTGTCGCATCCAGGTGTCGCGCGGGAGCAGCGAGTTTCGCGAGATCGCGAATCCGGTGGCGGTCGCGGCGATCGTCCGAGCGGCCGAGGCGCTCGATCTCGCCCGCCATGCCTTCGTCTCGCTGACCGGCGGCGAGCCGCTGCTCCAGCCCGAAGTCGTGCACGCGCTGGCCGAAGCGCTGCGCGGTCGCGGACCGCGCATCCATCTGGAGACGCACGGACTCGCCCACGAAGCACTCGCGCGCGTGGTGGATGGGGTCGATGTGGTGGCGATGGACTGGAAGCTGGCCAGCGACGTCCGCCGCGAAGGCGAATCGCTCAGGGAGCCGGGCGCCGCCTTTCACCAGGAGCACGAGCGGTTCCTGCGGGTCGCGCGGCGTGCGCCCGAGGTGTTCGTGAAGATCGTGATCACGACGTCGAGCGGCGACGACGAGGTGCTCGAGGCGGCGCGCCGCATCGCGCGCGTCGATCCGCAGATCCTGCTGGTGCTCCAACCGGTGACGCCGCGGGGAGCCGTGACGGAGCGGCCGGGCGCTGCGCGGCTGCTCGCGCTCGCCAGGGCCGCCGAGGCCATCCTGCCCGGCGTGCGGGTGATCCCGCAGACGCATCCGATCTACGGCGCGCCGTAGCGCAGGATCCGCTCGGCGGCCTCGGTGAGATCGCGCGCTTCGAGCGTCAGCGGGTCGGCGCTCGGCACGCGGCGCCGCGACGCCGACCCGCACTGCGCCGCGGCAGCCCGCGCGCCATGCGGCTTCGATGTCGCGCTCGGAGTCGCCGATCAGCCAGCTCGCCGCGAGATCCGCGCCCAGCTCGTCGCGCGCGCGCCACAACAGGCCCGGCGCCGGCTTGCGGCACTCGCATCGGTCGTCGGGCGTGTGCGGACACAGGAAGGTGGCGTCGATCGCGACGCCCGCGGCTGAGAGGTCGGCGAGCAGGCGCGCGTGAAAGCGCTTGGAACTCCGCGTAGCCGAAATAGCCGCGCCCGATGCCGCTCTGGTTGGTGACGATCGCGAGGCGATAGCCGGCGTCCGCCAGCCGGTGCAGCGCCGGAGCGACGCCTTCGAGCAGCGCGTAGTCTGCGAGGCGATGCGGATGGCCGACGTCGCGGATCAGCGTCCCGTCGCGGTCGAGCAGCACGTAGCGCTTCACTTTGCGCTCGCCGCCAGCTCGCGCGGCGATCGCGCCGCAGACGTCGTCGCGCACCGCCTTTGCCGCCACCTTCACCGCGTTCTCGAGCGCGCGCTCGCGCGAGCGGCCGTGCGCCTTGATCACGATCCGCTCGAAGCCGAGGATCGGTGCGCCGCCGTAGCTCGCGTAGTCGAGCAGATTCGACACGCGCGCCAGGCCGTCGCGCAGCAGGAAGCGCCCGGCACGCCAGCGCAGGCGCTCGCGGTAGACGGCGTCGCCCATCGCCATCAACACGTCGCCCATGCTCTCGAGCAGCTTCAGCACCACGTTGCCGATCACGCCCGGACACACCACCACGTCGACGGCGCCGAGCGGCACGTCCTTGCCCTCGACGTTGCCGCGGAACGACAGGCCCTTGGCGTTCGCCAGCAGCGCATGCGCGGTGCGCAGCAGCTCGTCGCCCTTGTAGGCCTCTTCGCCGATGTTGAGCAGGCCCACGCTCGGGCGCGTCACCTTCGAGATGCGCGAGGCGTAGGCAGAGCCCATCGTCGCGAAGTGCGAGCAGGTCTTCCGCCGTGCAGTGGAGATTTGCGCCGACGTCGAGCAGCAGTGCGAAGGGGTCCGGGTTGTGCGGTCGCGGCAGCGTGGGATACACCGCCGCGAACGCCGTGCGGCGAACGCCGGGCAGTCGCGGGATCGCGCGCGCCGCCACCAGCAGCAGCGCGCCGGTGTTGCCCGCCGAGACGAGCGCCTGCGCGCGACCCTCGGCAACTGCGCGAGCTGCGACCGCGAGCGAGGTGTCGGGACGCTCCGCTGCGTGCGCCGGGTGCTCGTCCATCGCGACCGCGCCCGGCGCGTGGAGCACCTCGATGCGCGCGGCGTTCGCGCCGAGTCGCGCGAGCGCCGGCTCGAGTCGCCGCGCGTCGCCGACCAGCAACACGCGAATGTCGGTGCTGCGCGAGAGCGACGCGGCGGCGCGCAGCGGAGCGTCGGGCGCGAAGTCGCCGCCCATCGCGTCGAACGCGATGGTGCGCGTGCTCTGCCCGCCGCGGTTCATGCGCGCAGGCTATCACGGAGCGCGCGCAGCGCGCGGCGCGACGCGGCGGGACGACGGCCGCCGAAGCGTTCGCGCAGGTAGTCCTCGGTGAGGGTCCAGAACGCGGCGGCCGCGGCGGGCGGCATCGCGCGCGCCGCCTGTCGTGCGAACTCGCGCGCGGGCATCGCCGCGTTGCGCACCAGGCCGCGCTCGCCTTCGAGCAGGCGCAGCGCTTCCGCGGTAGGCGACTGGCAACGGGCCGCGTCGCGCGCGCCGCCGGCGCCAGCGCACGAGCGCTGCGAGGAGCGCCGCGCCGAGCAGCGCGGTCACCGCCGGTCGCGCCCATTGCAGCCAGGGCAGATCCCGCCATCCCGTGCGCGGCGCGTCCGGTGCAGCCGCCGTGGGCCTCGTCTGCTCGTCGCGCCAGCGTTGCCAGGCGAGCCAGCCGCTGCGCAGCGCGCGGAGCTGGTCGGAGCGGTCGAACTCGACGACGTGGCGGAACCACCAGTGCTCGGCCGCGCCCGCGACGTCGCGCAACTGCGCGAGCATTCCGGCGTGCGACGCGCGCAGTCGCAGGTCGGGCGGGGTCGGATCGAAACGCACCCAGCCCGCGTGCTCGAAGCTCACTTCGACCCAGGCGTGCGCATCGGCGCGCGACACCTCGACGAAATCGCCGAACTCGTTGCTGGCGCCCGCCCGCGAAGCCGTTGACCAGGCGAGCGGGGATGGCCTGCGAGCGCAGCATCATCACCATCGCCGATGCGAAGTACTCGCAGTGACCCTCGGTGCGCTCGAGCACGAAGCGCTCGACCGGAGAGCGCGGGTCGTCGGCGCGATCGGGCGGGGGCGTGTCGCTGTAGCGGCCCTTCTCGCGCAGCCAGCGCTCGACGGCCTGGACGCGCTCGACGTCGCTGCCGGCGCCGCTCGTCACCCGTTCGGACAGCGCGAACAGCTCGGGCGCGAGCGGCGGCATTGCGAGATAGCGCTCGCCGCCGCGTTCGGGTGCGAGCGCGCGGTCGCTGCGCAGCTCCACGATGCCGGCCTGCAATGTCTCGCTCTCGACCTCGTACTGGACGCGGTTATCGCTGGACTCGGGTGCGTAGAGGCCGCCGTTGCGATCGCGCTCGATGCGGCCGACACCGCCTTCGATCTGCACCGGGCGGCCCGCCCCGAAGAGCACGCCCGAAGCGACGGGTTCGCGCAGCACCCGCTGCAACAGATCGGGCTCACCCGAGGACCTGCCGACACGCACGCCGAGGTCCGCCGTGATCGCGAGCGGGTCGCGTGCGGCCGGCGTCACGGACCAGTGGCGGCCGTCGAAGTGATCGAAAGCGAGCCCCCGGTAGTAAGCCTGCTCGGGCGGCGGCGCGACGCCGCGGAGTGTCTCGACGCGCAGCGCAATCGTCGGGTCGCGCCGGATGCGGCCGAGGTCGCCGAGCGAAACGCGATCCGAGAAGCCGGCCGCGGCTCCCCCGATGCCGCCGCCGGAAACCAGCGCGCCCGAGTGCAGCCGCGGCAGGAACAAGAAGATCACTAGCGCCAGCACTACCGACCCGGCGGACGCGAGCAGCGTGGTGCGCATCAGGCGCGGCGCGAAGGCGCGCTGAGGCGACCAGGCCTCGCCCGCGGCGATCGTCTCCATCCAGAGCGTGTGCACCACGAGCGTCCACACCGTCGCGACCAGGAACGCGAGCAGCAGCGGCGGAAAGAAGATGCTGTCGGTGAGGTTGGCGGCCAGCACCATCTGGAAGAGCGCCAGCGCCACCAGCAGGAAATCCGAGCGCCGCGTGCGCGCGTCGAGCAGTTGCAGCGCTTGCGCCAGGTGCGCGAAGTGCGCGAGCGCCAGCAACGCCAGGTCGCCGCGCAGCCAGAGCGCGAGTGCGAAGCCGATCGAGCCGAGCAGTCCCGCGTTGAGCAACGTGGCGTTCCGTTGCCAGGCGCGCGGGTGGTTGCGGAAACGGAGGCTCACGATCACCGCGACGGCATGGATCGCCAGCGCGAGCGTCGAGACCTCGTCCGGTGAGCGCGAGCGCCGCGGCGCTGACCAGCACGATCGCGTAGCTGGCGAGCGGTCGCGGCGGCGTCTGCGGCGTCGCTGCGGGAAGCGTCGGCGCGGGCGCGCTTGCACCGATCACGGCGCATCCGCCGGTTCGGGTTGGACGAGCGCGAGATAGCCGAGCAGACGCGCGCGATGGACGGCGCCCGCCGCGGCGCCGAACTCGGCGTCGTCGGTGTGAAGCGCCACGCGCAGGCCGGCGCGGAGTCCGGCCTCGGCCTCGGACGCGGCGCGCTCCACGTCGCGTTCGAAGGCGTCGCCCTGCGCGCCGCTGCGCGTGCGCAGCTCGACGAGCGCTTCGCCACCCGCGGTGCCCTGTGTCTCGCGCACCAACAGCTGGCCGCGACGCCACGAAGCGAGCCAGTGGATGCGGCGCGGCGCGTCGCCGCGCGCGTAGTCGCGCAGGCCGATCACCTCGGTCGAGAACGACGCCGCGGCCCGCCGACTCGCGCGCGGCGCGCGGATCCCCGACGCGTCGTGCGGGCGGTCGCTGCGCGGCGATGCGCGGATACACCACCACGAACGCCTCGCGCGGCAGTTCGAGCGATTTCGCAAAGAGCCCGAACGGAAAACGCGTGATCACCCGGAAGCCCGCGAAGCGGAGCTCGCCGCGTTGTTGTGGCTCGAAGCGGTACGAACGCGACTCGGTCCTGCCCGGCTCGATGCGAAGCGCGAAGGCGCGACCGAGCGCGCGCTCCGCCGCGTCGCCCGGCGCTCGCCCGAGATCCTCCACGACGATCGCGTGCGCCCAGGTCTTGCGCTGCGCATTCGAGATCTCGAGGACGACGCGCGCGCCGCGGCCCGCGACCCACTCGAAGGGCAGGCGTCGCTCGACGCGAATGCCGCGCAGCGCCGCCTCGGAGAGCACGCCCGACAGGACGAGGAACGCCAGCAGCAGCGACAACACCAGGTAGAGCAGGTTGTTCCCGGTGTTGAGCGCGGCAAAGCCGATCGCGAACACCAGCGCGAAGAAGAGCCAGCCGGCGCGGGTCGGCCGCAACCGCCGCGGCGGCCGCAACGCACGCCGCAGTCGAGCCGTCAGCGAGGGACGGCGCAGGTCTGCGACTAGAGCGGGACGGCCGCGCCGTCCAGGATCTCGCGGATCACCCACTCCGCCTCCTCGGAGGCGGGACCCCCGACCTCGCGCGGATCGAGAAGTACGCGGTGTGCGAGCACGGCGACCGCCAGATCGCGTACGTCTTCGGGGATGCAGTAGTCGCGGCCGTCGACGAGCGCGCGCGCCTGGGCGACGCGCCGCAGCGCGACCGCGCCGCGCGGCGACGCGCCGAGGCTCACGCTCGGATGGGCGCGCGTCGCGCGCACGATTCCGAGCAGATACGCGACGAGTCCGTCGTCGAACTTCACGCGCTCGGCGGCGGCGCGCATCGCGACCAGGTCCTCGCCGCGCAGCACCGGAGCGAGCCGCGGCAGCTCGGTGGCGGCCGGGTCGTCACGCAGCACCGCGGCTTCGTCGGCCGGATCCGGATAGCCAATGCGGAGCCGCAGCAGGAAGCGGTCGAGCTGGGACTCGGGCAGCGGATGGGTGCCGTGATGCTCGACCGGATTCTGCGTCGCAACGACCAGGAACGGCTGCGGCAGCCGGTGGATCACGCCGTCGACGCTCACCGAACCTTCGGCCATCGCTTCGAGCAGCGCCGACTGCGTCTTCGGGCTGGCGCGGTTGATCTCGTCGGCGAGCACCACCTGCGCGAACAGCGGGCCGGGCTGGAACGCGAAAGCGCCGGTCGCGCGGCCATCGCGCATTTCGGGCACCGAACCGCCGACCAGATCCGCGGGCAGCAGATCGCTGGTGAACTGGATGCGGCGGAAACTCGTGTCCACCGAGCGCGCCAGCGCGTGGGCCAGCGTGGTCTTGCCGACGCCCGGCACGTCTTCGACGAGGACGTGGCCGCCGGCGACCCACGCCTCGACACACTGGCGTACGACCTCCGACTTGCCGCGCAGCGCGCGCTCGACGTTCGCGCGCAGGCGACCGGCCAACTCCGCCGCGCGCAGCGGATCGAGAGGCGCCGGCGGAGCGGCCGGCGTCGGTGAGGAGCTGTGCGCCACGCAGCGCTCTTCGGCGCAGTCCGGGCTTCTCTCAAGCGGAAGCGAGCCAGCAAGCAACCGGCAACCGGTCGGCAACGCACACGCGCAATCCCGCAGCTTCGCAAGTGAGCCCGGCGCGCAACGGGCCGTGGCTGAGCCGAGTTCATCGAGCGAGTCCGCAGCGATTCAAGGAGCCGAGGTGGCATCGCTCGTGAGTGCGGCGCGTGGGTCCGCCGTGTGCGCCGCCGCGCGAGCGGCACGCACGAAGGCGGGGAGGTCGTCGTCCAGGACTTCGAGGCGTCGCGCCCAGAGAGGGATGTCGCGTCCGTAGGTGCCCGCCAGCGCGAGGCAGGCGTCCTGGAGTTGGATCCGGCTTACCAGCTCCTCCGCAGCGCGGCTCGCGAGCGGCAAGGCGCGCAGTGCGACGCGTGCGTCGCGCTCGAGCTGGCTGCGCGTCGCGCTGCGCGCGCCGTCGTCCGGTGTCGCGTACAGCTCGGCGATCCGCGTGCGCAGCGACGCCAGCACGCTCGCAACGGCGCGTTCGTCGGTTGCGCGTTCGCGCGCGTGGCGGGCGGCCAGCGTGTCGCCGCGCTCTGCGAAGAAGCGCACGGCGGCCTCCTGGCCGACGAAACTGGCGACGCTTTCGTTGAAGTCGGCGTCGCTCGGGACGAACACGGTCGCGTGCACCAGCTCGTGCAGCAGCATCTCGACGAACGGCCCGCTTCCGCCCTGCAACATCGGCGCGAGTACCGGATCGTCGAACCAACCGAGTGTCGAGTAGGCCGGCACCGGTACGAGACAGGTGTCGAGCCCGCGCGCACGCAGCTCTGCGGCTTCGCGCTCGGCGCGCGCGAGGTCGAAGAATCCCTTGTAGGGCTGGGTACCGACCACGGGGAACCAGAAGCCGGCAGGTTCGATCTCGCCGGCGCGCGTCGCGATCACTGCGGTCACGACGCGATCGCCCGGCCAGGCCGCATAGGCCCTATATTGCCCGCCCACGCGGAGTTCGATGCGCTGCGCGTAGCTGCGCACGGCCTCGACGAGGGCGAGGCTCTCGCGCGCGGCGGGCGGCGTCGCGGTGTCGGCGAGCACCTGCTCGATCGGCTGGCGGGCGCGCAGGATGCGCAGCTGCCCTTCCGCGAGATGCGCGTAGTAGCAGCCGGGGAGGACGATGAGCGAAACGAACAGCCCGAGCGCCTTCGCCTGCGTGCGCATCGAGGCGACGCGCGAGCGCGCCGAGGCGATCGCCGCCGAGGTCTTCGCGGCGGGCGCGAGCGGGCTGGAGGAGCGCGAGAACGGCAATCGCATCCTGCTCCTCGTCTACGCGCCCGCAGCTCGCGCCGAGGCGGTGCGGGCCGCTGCACTCGCGGTCGCGGGCGGCGCGACGGTGGCGGCGGCCGAGCCGGTCGTCGCTCGCAACTGGCCGGAAACCTGGAAGGAAGGGCTCGCGCCGATCGTGATCTCGTCGCGCCTCGTGGTGCGACCGCCGTTCGCGGCGCACGCGTTGGCGAATGGCCAGCGCGAGGTGGTGATCGAGCCGCGCCAGGCCTTCGGCACCGGCGCCCACGGATCGACCGCGCTGGCGCTTGCGCTGCTCGATGCGCACCTGGCGACGGCGCGGCCCGCACGCGTTCTCGACGTCGGCTCGGGCAGCGGCGTGCTCGCGATCGCGGCGCTGCAGCTCGGCGCAGTGCGCGCGACTCGCCTGTGACCTCGATCCGATCGCCGCGCGCGAGACTCGGGAGAACGCTGCGCGCAACGGCGTCGCGGCGCGGCTCGCGGTGTTCGCGGGCTCGCTGGATGCGCTCGGCCCGCACGCGGGACGCTTCGAAGTGGTGGTCGCGAACGTGATCACGAGCGAGCTGTGGCCGATCCTCGGTGAGCTGGTGCAGCGCGTGGCACCGAACGGAGTCGCGGTGTTCTCCGGATTGCTCGGCGCCGAGCGCGAAGCGATCGGCGCAGCGCTCGCGCGCCAGGCTCTGCGCGTGGTGGACGAACGTCGCGAACGGGACGCGCGCGGCGACGAGTGGTTGGCGCTCATTGCGACGCGCTGAGACGCGCGAGCCACGCGTCGAACAAGCGCGCCAAGGTGTCTTCGAGTGGGATCTGCGGCGCCCAACCCGTGGCGCTTCGCAGCCGTGCGGCGTCACCGACCGAAGCGCGATCGGGCCGATAGCGCGCGGAGTCGATCTCGATCGTGGGGCGCAGCCCGGCGCGTGCGATCAACAGCTCGAGCACGTTCGCGACCTGGATTGGCACGCCGCTCGCGACGTTGTAGGCGCCGCGCGGCACGCTCGGATCGAGCAGTCGCAGATAGGCGTCGATCACGTCGGCGACGTCGAGGAAGTCGCGCACGGCTTCGAGATTGCCGACGCGCAGGACCGGTGCGCGCCGCCCGAGCACCATCTCGGCGAGCTGGCGTGCGAAGCTCGATGCGACGTAGGTGTCGCTCTGGCCCGGCCCGGTGTGATTCCAGGGGCGCACGCGCACCACGTCGAGCCCGCCTTCCGCGAAGGCTGCGCCGAGGCGATCGGCCGCCGCCTTGGTGCGCGCGTACGGCGAGCGCGGCACGAGGGGCGCGTCCTCGCCGATCGGATCGGCGGTCGCCGCGCCGCCGTAGATCTCACCCGAGGAAACCAGCAGAACGCGTGCATGCGGCGCGTGACGCGCGACGGCGCGCAGCACGTGGAGCGTGCCCAGGTAGTTGACGCGCACGACGGCCTCGGGATCGGCGAACGAGGTGGCCACCGATGCGAGCGCCGCGAGGTGCACGACGGCGTCGGGACGCGCACTCGCGATCGCCGCGTCGACGGCATCGGCATCGCGCACCTCGACTTCGCGGTCGGCGGCCGTCACGTCGTGTCCAGCGCGTGCGAGGCGCGGCAACAGCCACGCACCGACGAAGCCACGCGCACCGGACACCCACACCCGCACGGCGCGCAGGCTGCCAGAGGCGGAGGCGCTGTGCTACACGGCCGGCGTCTTGCGAAGCGATTCCACCGCGGCCGTGCTCTTCGATCTGGGTGGCGTTCTCGTGCACCTCGATTACGCAGCGATCGCGGCGGAGGCCGCCGCGCTCGGCATGGCGCTCGATGCGGGCATATTGCCGCGCGCCGAAGGCCGGGCGCGCCGCGCGATCGACGCACGCGCTGGGATTCTGGGCGGCGTGCCGGGCACCGACGCGACGCGCGTTCCCAGCTACTTCGAGGATCTGCTCGAAGGCGCGGGCGTGAGCGGAGCTGCTCGCGACGAGCTGGTCGCGCGACTCGAGGCACACCACCGCGAGCGCAATCTCTGGCGCGTGCCGTTTTCCTGTGCGCGCGCGACGCTCGAGCGCCTGCGCGGCGCGGGGCTGCGCCTCGGCGTCGTCTCCAACGCGGACGGACGCGCGGCGGCCATCTTGCGCGCAACGGGCCTCGCGGCGTGGCTCGACGTGATCGTGGACTCGCACTTCGAAGGCGTCGAGAAGCCCGACGCAGAAATCTTCCGCCGCGCGCTCGAGCGGCTCGACGTCGCTGCCGACGCCGCGCTCTTCGTCGGCGACATCGTCTCGATCGATGTGGTGGGCGCGCGCAATGCGGGTCTACGGCCGGTGCTGCTCGATGCCGCCGGCGCCTACGAGGACGTCGACTGCGCCCGCATCGCGCGGCCGGGCGAGCTGCTCGGTTTGCTCGGCCTCGGCAGTGTCGGAGAAGTCGCGTGATCCTCGGCGTCTCGGGTCCCTACGGCGCGGGCAAGGGTGAGGTGGTCGAATACCTGCGCGCCCGCTCGTTCTACCCGCTGTCTCTTTCCGACGTGCTGCGCGACGAACTGCGCGCGCGCGGCGAGCAGGAGACGCGCGAACGCATGATCGCCACGGGCAACGAGCTGCGCGCGCGACACGGGCCCGCGGTGCTCGCCGAGCGGCTATGTGCGCGGCTGCTCCCGGATCGCAACTACGTGATCGACTCGATCCGCCATCCTGCCGAAGTCGCCGCGCTGCGCGCGCAGGGTCGCGGCTTCCGCCTGATGTGGGTCGATGCCGATCCCGCTGTGCGGATCGAGCGCCTGCGCTCGCGCAACCGGCCGGGTGATCCCGCGTCGCTCGCGACGCTGCTCGAACAGGAAGGGCGCGAGCGGAGCGGTGGCGGCGAATCTGCGCAGCAGCTCGACGCCGTCGCGGCACTCGCCGACTTCCACGTGCGCAACGAAGCGTCACTTCCGGCGCTGCACGGCGCCGTGCAGGGAGTGCTCGAGGCCTGCGTGGGTTTCGAGCGCCCGAGCTGGGACGAGTACTTCCTCGACGTCGCGAAGGTGGTGGCGTCGCGCAGCAACTGCGTGAAGCGTCACGTCGGCGCGGTGATCCAGCGCGATCGGCGCATCGTCTCGACCGGCTACAACGGCACGCCGCGCGGCACCCGCAACTGCAACGAAGGTGGTTGCCCGCGCTGCAACTCCTTCGCCGAGTCGGGCACGCGCCTCGACGAGTGCCTGTGCTCGCACGGCGAAGAGAACGCCATCACGCAGGCGGCCTACCACGGCGTCTCGGTGCGCGGCGCGACGATCTACACCACGTTCTTCCCGTGCCTGTTCTGCACCAAACTGATCATCAACGCCGGGATCACCGAGGTCGTCTACAACGCCTCGTACGCCCTCGACGACGTCGCCCGCCGTCTCCTCGAAGAAGCCAGTGTCCTCATCCGCCAGGTCGAGCTACGCGGTCAATGATAGGGGAGCCGGGCGTCAAGTTATTCGGGCGTCAAGTTATCGCGTGATCTCGCTCGCATGTCGCGGCCGCCACTCGAGATCAACGCGCCGCAATAACTTGACAAGCCGATAACTTGACGCCCGGCTCCTGCTAGGGGGCGCCGGTGAAGAGGCCGGTGAGGCCGGCGGGGTGGTAGTCGCCGATCACGAGCTGTTCTAGGACGCCGATCCCCTCTCGGTTGCCCCAGCGCGCGCGCACGAGTTGCTGGACGTGGATGAAGCGGGGATCGAGGGGATTGCAGTCGGCGAGCTTCCAGCTCTCGAAGCCGACGGCTTCGGGACCCTTCCATAGCGCGTGCCCCCACTCGGGGTGCAGGTAGCCGATTCCGCACATCTGGAAGGTCGTGAGCGGCTCCAGCGCGATCTCGTGTCTCGTGCCGTCGTGGCCGACGAGCGCGATCTGTGCGCGCGCGGCGCGGCGCGTGCCGGATTGCCACTCGATGTGGTGTTCGACGGCTCGCATCGACTCGACGCCCGCGGTGTCCACCGCCGACGCGCGGGCGTCGTGGAGCAGCGGCACCACGACCCCGTTGTCGTGCCAGCGGCGCCCGCTGGCATCCTCGTTGACGTCGAAGTGCGTGCAAACGTCGTCGAATTGCAGCGGAGCCCAGAGCCAGAAGAACTGCGGTGCGGTGAGCATCGGGCCGGGCGCTCGCTCGCCAATCGAGCGAATGCCCCACGAGCGATCCCTGCAGCCCAGCACTGTGGCGGGCGCCACCACGATCGCTTCGCCAGCCGCGCGCAGCGATCCCTCCCAGTTGCCGAACTGGGTGAAGCGCGTCGAGTCCATCAACAGACGGCCCTGCTCACGGCGCGCGAAGCGAGGCTCTTCGACCGCGACGCTGCGGGCGCGGAAGCGCAGGTCGGCTTCGATGCCCCATTCGTTGGGATCCACGGTCAGCCGCAGCACGCGCATCGGCTCTTCGATCGCGACGGCGATCGGGCCCACGCGAAGCTCACCAAGCGCGTCGCCCTGGCGCGATGCGTGGAGCGAGTGCTGGTGGCCGTTGCGCACCACGCTGAACGACGCGTCGACGATCGCGCGATTGCGGTATACGCCGAGCGCGGCGGCGAAGAAGAGCGAGCCGTCACGCGCGTAGCCGTTGAAGAAGAAGCGATCGTAGAAGTTGCGATCGCCGGTGGCGGGATGCGCGAGCGGCTCGGTCGTCTGGTGGATCGGATGGTCGTCGAGCGGATGCAACAAGGTTCAACCTCGCGAGATTTCTTCGAGCAGTGACGGTTGCAGGCGACTCAAGTCGCGCACGGCCTGCGCGGCGAGGTGGCCGCCGAGAATCGGCCGCAGCGTGTCGGCGATTTCGATCGGGAGCGCGTCGAGTCGCGCGAATGCGTCGACGAGCGCCGCGCGCAGCGCCTCGCTGTGGACGCTCGCCGGTTCCGCAGGCGCTTCCGCGATCCGGCTCTCGATCTCGGCTGCGACCGCCGCTTCGCCCGCGTCGAGCAGCCGCTGCGCGAGCGTGCGCAGCGCCTGGGCCGCCGAGCCCGCTTCTTCCTCCAGCGCCGCGATGGCCGGCTCGATCCGCCCGCCGAGATTGCGCAGCACGTCGATTGCGGCCCAGAGCTGTCCGCGCGCCGGGCGCGACTCGAGGTGGGGCAACACCTGATCGTGCAGGCTGCGCACCACACCTTCGAGCAGCACTTGGGGCGAGACGCGCACGGCTTCCTCCGGTCTCAGGGCAGCGGCAGCCAGCCGCGCAGGGCGGCGAGCAGCGCGTGCAGGATAGGGGAGCTGATGGTCGAAGATCGCCATCCGCAGATCGTGGCTGCGGCCGTCGCGGAAGGCGCGGATTCCGGTGAGCATGATCGCCGCCATCTTCACCACGGCGAGCACTTCGAACCAGCGCAGCGCCGCGCGGTCGATGCTGCGTCCGGAGGCCGCTTCGTAGAGGGCGACCAACTCGTCGGGTGACGCCAGGCAGGCGGCGCGCGGCGTCGAACCGCGCCAGAGATGCGATACGCACCACGCCACGTCCTCGGCGGGATCGCCGAGGTGCACCATTTCCCAGTCGAGCAGCCCGGTGAGGCGCGTGTCGGCGCCGGCCCGTTCGATCAACCAGTTGCCGAGCCGGTAGTCGCCGTGCAAGAGCACGACGTCACGTGACGCGGGTGCGTGTCGGCGCAGCCAGCCGAGCGCTTCGGCGAGCACCGGCTCCAGCGCGATGCCGCTCGCAGCAATCCGTGCGGACCAGCGCTCGACTTCCCGACGCGCCGCTTCGACGCCGGGCCCCGGCGCGCCGAGGAACGCGAGTCCGCGCGCCTTCCAGTCGATCGCGTGGAGATCGGCGAGCGCGCGCATCACCTGCGGCGCGAGCGCGGCGCGCTCCGCGGCGACGAAGGGACCCTCGCCGCTCGCGCCCGGTGCGGGAATCGGCACCTCGCCGGCGATTCGCTCCATCACGTAGAACGGACGCTCCAGCACGCGCGCATCGGCTTCGAACCACGGCGTGCGCGGGGAGGGCAGGGGATCGTCGGAAAGCGCGTGCAGCACGCGGAATTCGGGTTCGAGGTCGTAGGGTTCGAGCAGGCCGGCGGCCGGCTCGCGTTTCAGGACCCAGGCAGCGCGCTCGACGCGCGTTCCGTACGACGCCTCGGCAGCGAACGAGAACGTTTCGGCCGAGAAGCCTTCCGTGTGCGCCTCGACGTCGCACACACGCACGGCGTCGGCATCGGGAAGTCGCGCGGTGAGGAAGGCTTCGAGACGCGCAGCGATGTCGCTCATCGCGCTGCGCCGCTCGCTGCCTGGCCGACGAGCTTCGCGAAGAGATCGCGCACCTGCCGCTCGGTGTCGGCGAGCGCGCCCGCGTTGTCGACCACGTAATCCGCGAGCGCGCGCTTCTGGTCGATCGGCAGCTGCGCGGCGACGCGGCGCTCGGCTTCTTCGCGCGTACAGCCGTCGCGCGCGACGGTGCGGTCGATCTGCAGCGACGGCGGTGCGTAGACCAGCACGGTGGCGTCGTTGCCGCGGCGCGCCGCATCGCGGTCGCGCGGGCGGGTCTCGAAGAGCAGGGGGATGTCGAGGACGACGAGCGGCGCCCCGGCGCGCCGCGCCGCGTCGGTGCGTCGCGCCATCTCGGCGCCGACGCGCGGGTGCATGATCGCGTTGAGGCGCTGGCGCAGGGCGGGGTCGCGGAACACGCGCTCGGCGACGCGGGCGCGGTCGAGGGCGCCGGCCGCATCGAGGACGTCGGAGCCGAGGGCCGCAGCGATTTCGGCCAACGCGGGCGAGCCGGGCGCCTGCAACTCGTGGACGATCGCGTCGGCGTCGATCACCACCGCGCCGAGCTCTGCGAGCAGTCGCGCGACGGTGCTCTTGCCGGTTCCGATCCCGCCGGTGAGACCGATCACCCGAGTCACTTCGAATCGCGCCTCCACGCTCGCGCCGGGCGCACCCTATCGAAGCCCGCGGGACGGGGCTATGCGCAACGTCATAGCGAAGGTCCTGCGAACGCGACGATCAGTGGTGCTAGCCGAGCAGGTCGCTGCGGCTCTGCCGCCATCACGCAGTTCTTGCCGGCTGCCTTGGCGCGGTACAGGGCCCGATCGGCGGCGTGGAAGAAACGCTTGCGATCGCCCGCGAACTCCGCGACGCCGATCGAGATCGTGACGTGCTGCGGTTCGGCGCTGCCGTGCAGCGCGAAGGGTGTCTCGGCCACGGCGGTACGAACCTTCTCGGCGAGGAAGAGCGCGCCATCCTGGTCGGTACCGGTGGCGAGCACCACGAACTCTTCGCCGCCGTAGCGCGCGAGGATGTCGGACTCGCGCACGGACTCGTTGAGGACCCTTGCGATGCGCATCAGTACCGCGTCGCCCTCGGCGTGGCCGTAGCGGTCGTTCAGTCCCTTGAAGTCGTCGATGTCGGCGAGCAGGATCGTGAGCGGATCGCCGCTGCGCGAAACACGCTTGATCTCGCGCGTGAGCGAGTCGTGGAAGTAACGGTGGTTGTGGAGCTTGGTGAGCCCGTCGGTGATCGACAACTGTTCGAGCACCTCGTTCGCGCGCTGCAGCTCCTCGTTTTGCGCGCGGAGCTGGCAGTGGTGCTCTTCGAGTTCGTCGCGGTTGCGGCGCAGGCGGCGCGCCATGTCGTTGAAGGTGCGCGTGAGCAGCCCGATCTCGTCGTGGGTGTGCGTGTCCGGAACCTCCACCTCGAGTTCGCCCCGCGAGATGCGTCGCGCGCCTTCGGAGAGCGCTTCGAGTGGCCGCACGATCTTGGCGGTGATCTCGTAGGCCAGGAAGCTGAAGACCAGGATGATCGCGAGGTCGATCACGAAGACCCGCGTCACCACCGAGAACACCGGCGCGAACGCCACTTCGAGCGGCTGCGCGACCACGACGCCCCAGTCGGCAAAGGGCAGACGTCCGAAGGCGCCGATCCCGCGGCGATTCTGCGGGCGTGCGGAACTCGAAGACCGCATGGCGTGCAGCGCGCTGCAGAAGCTCGGCGGGGAAGATGTCGAAGCGCGTCGCTTCGGCGGGAGCGCTGGTGGCGAGGACGCGACCGTTGTCGTCGACGAGGTAGAGCTGTGCGTCCCCGGGCATCCGCGCCGCGCCGAGGAGGGCGGCGAACGACTCCATTGCGAAAACGCCGTGCAGGGTGGTGCCGAGCGGTGCGCCGGCGACGTCACGAATCGGCGTCGATGCTACGAGCCGGCCGGCGACGGAGCGCAGGATCGCCTCCGGGTCGCCGTTCAAGTCGCGTACGAGGTGGGAGGACAGACCCGCCGTGCTGGCGGTCGCGACCGCGGCACCGCGCGGGTCGGTGACGACGAGTCCGCTGAATGGTTGCGAACCTTCGAGCGCTCCATCCAGGACGCGTTCGGCCGCCTCCCGCGCGTCGCGCTCGCCAGCGCTCGCGCGCAGCAGCTCCGGTTGGCGAGCGAGGCGGGCGAGACTGCCCTGGCCCTCTTCCACCCAGGCGCCGAGTCGCTCGGAGCCGCGCTCGAGCGAGCAGCGGGTAGGCAGCGTCGAGATGGGTGCGCAGGAACGCGTACGTCGATTGTACGGAGATCCAGCTCACCACCAATGCCGTGACGAACGTCGAAAAGAAGACGAAGAAGATGATCTTCGTCGCAAGGCTGTCGCGCGGTTGACGGCGTAAAGCCAGCGAGGATTCCGGCATCCGAGGGCACTCTCCGCAGCTCTCCGGTATCGACCATGGCGTCGCTCGGCTTGATTGGATCCACACGGCTCGCCCGCGAGCGGCTTGGATCCGCTGTAACTGGGCGCGCCGGCGAGCAAATCAGCTCGATTTGGGTTTGCGACCCTCCACACCCTCTGATATGGTGCGCGAGCAATTTCAGGGGTTTAGGCGGTTTCTCGCTTCTCGGTCCTTCCCCCTTTGGATGGGTTCCATCAGCCGAAGCGGCGCTCCGGATTCCGAGTTCCCCCCGTTTGGGTGCCCATTCCCCGGTCCAACAGCGCCGCGCGGCGTCCTCGTGGGCGCGCTCGGCGGAGGCAGCGATGAGTCAGCCCCGGGAAGCCAGCTCGCCGGCCGCGGACACCGATCCCGCAGCGGAGTTGGCGCGGCTGCGCGCAGCGATCGACCGCGTCGATCGCGCGCTGCTGGAGTTGCTCAACGAACGCGCCGAACTGGGTCGCTCGATCGGGGCCCTGAAGGAGCGCAGCGGGATGCCGGTCTACTCGGCCGCCCGCGAGCGCGACATTCTGGCAGGGCTCGTCGGGCAGCAACCGCGGCCCGTTCCCGAGTTCCGCAATCGAGCCGGTGTTTCGCGAGATCATCTCCGCCACGCGCTCACTCGAGCGACGCCTGCGCATCGCGTTCCTCGGGCCCGAGGGAACCTACAGCCATCTCGCCGCACGCCGACACTTCGGCGAGGTGGCGGATCTGCTGCCCACGACCACGATCGGCGACGTCTTTGCCGCCGTCGAGCGCGGCCACGCCGAATTGGGCGTCGTGCCGGTCGAGAACACGACGGAAGGCGTGGTGACGCAGACGCTCGACGCGTTCATCGGCTGCGACCTGACGATCTGCGGCGAAGTGTTGCAGCGCATCTCCCATCACCTGCTCTCGCGCAGTGGACGTCGCGAAGACGTGCGGCGCGTGGCGTCGATCGGCCAGGTGCTCGCGCAGTGCCGTGTGTGGCTCGAGCGCAACCTGCCGGGCGTCGAGCGCGTCGAGACCGGGAGCAGTGCGGCGGCGGCGTGCCTGGCGGCCGAGGACGCGAGTGTCGCTGCGATCGGCAGCGCGCTCGCGGCGACCGCCTATGGGCTCACCACCATCGAGGCGGGCATCGAAGACCGCCGCGACAACACCACGCGCTTCCTGTTGCTCGGGCGCGAGGCGCCCGCGCGCAGCGGTCGCGATCTGACCTCGGCGGTGTTCACGGTGAGCAAGGCGCAATCGGGTGCGCTCCACCGACTGCTCGACCCGTTCGCACAGCGCGGGGTGAATCTGACTTCGATCCAGTCGCGGCCGATGCCGGGCAAGCCCTTCGAGTACCTGTTCTTCCTCGACATGGAAGGACACCGCGACGACCCGTCCGTAGCCGGCGCGCTCGCCGAGGCGGCGGCGACCGCGTACTCCCATCGCGTGATCGGATCGTTCCCGCGCGCGACCGCGTCGGAGGGCTCCACGCCGTGACGCTCGAGAAGCGCGTGAAGCCGTGGATTGCCGCCCTCGCGCCGTATCAGCCGGGCAAGCCGATCGGGGAGCTGGAACGCGAACTCGGCATTTCGGACGCGGTGAAGCTCGCCTCGAACGAGAACCCGCTCGGGCCGTCGCCGCGCGCGATCGAAGCGGTGCAGCGCGCGCTCGCCGGCGTGCACCGCTACCCGGACGGCGCGAGCTTCGCATTGCGCTCGAAGCTGGTGGAAAAGCTCGCTGTCGCGCCCGAACAGCTCGTGTTCGGCTGCGGGGCGGACGAGCTGCTGGAACTCGTCGCGAAGGCCTTTCTCGGTCCCGGAGACGAAGCCGTCTTCGCGTGGCCGTCGTTCGCGATGTACCCGATCGTGACCCGCGGCATGGGTGCAACGCCGGTTCCTGTGCCGCTCGACGCCGACCTGGTCCACGACCTCGACGCGATGGCCGCCGCAATCACCGAGCGCACGCGTGTCGTGATGGTCTGCAATCCGAACAACCCGACCGGCACGAGCGTCGGCGCGGCCGCGTTCGACCGCTTTGCGGCGCGCCTGCCCGACGACGTCGTGCTCCTGATCGACGAAGCCTACGTCGACTTCGCGCGGCGCGCGGATTTCCCCGACGCGCTCGGCTGGGTCGCGCGCCGGCCGGGTACGCTGGCGATTCGTACCTTCTCGAAGATCGCGGGTCTCGCCGGACTGCGCGTGGGCTACGCCGTCGCGGATCGCGAGCTGGCCGGTTACCTCGAGCGGGCACGCCATCCGTTCAACGTGAACCTGCTCGCGCAGGTCGCGGCCGTCGCGGCGCTGGACGACCGCGAGCACCTCGATCGCACCGTTCGGCAGAACACCGAAGGTCTCGAGTATCTGCGCCGCGAACTCGGAGTGCTCGGCATCGAAACCTGGCCCAGCGAAGCGAACTTCGTGCTCGCGAGGCCGGGTCCCGGCAGCTACGAGAAGCTGCTGCGCGAGGGCGTGATCGTGCGACCGCTGGTCGGCTTCGGAATGCCCGACCACGTGCGCATCACGGTTGGGCTGCCGGAAGAGAACGAGCGCCTCGTGAAGGCGCTGCGGCGCCTGGTCGAAGAGGACAGCCGATGAGCGACCGCTTCGAGCCCGTCCAGCGGCTTGCCGTGCTCGGCCTCGGCCTGCTCGGCGGTTCGGTCGCATGGGCGGCGCGCGAGCGCGGGCTCGCGCGCGAGGTGGTGGGCTGTGGGCGCCGCGAGGCGCCATTGCGGGATGCCAAGGCACGTGGCCTCGTCGATCGCATCGCGGTCGATCCCGCGGCGGCCGTAGCGGGGGCGGAGCTGATCGTGCTCGCCACCCCGGTCGGGTCGATGGCGGAGGTCCTGCGGGCTGCTTCGGCGGGCTTGCGTCGCGACGCGCTCGTGACCGACGTCGGCAGCGTGAAGTCGATCCTCGCCGAGACGTTGCCGGGTCTGGTCCCGCCTGGGGTCACCTACATCGGCGCGCATCCGATGGCGGGCAGCCACGAGAAGGGCCCCGAGCACGCCCGCACCGATCTCTTCGAGGGCGCGACCTGCGTGATCACGCCGGTGCCCGGCGATTCCGCGGCGGCGGTGGCGCGCATCGAGGCCTTCTGGAGCGCGCTCGGGGCGCGGGTCGTGCGGCGCGATCCGACCACGCACGACTGTGAGGTGGCGTGGATGAGTCACGTTCCCCATGCTCTCGCCTTCGCCTTCGGGCGGGCCCTCGGTGACGCACCGCCGAGCGCACGCGAGTTGGCGGGTACCGGCTTTCGAGACTTCACGCGAATCGCCCGCAGTGATCCGGAGTTGTGGGCGGAGATCCTCGTCGCAAATCGCAAGGCGGTCGCGGGACCGCTCGCCCGTGTCACGGAGCGGCTCGGGGAACTAGCGCGAGTACTCGAGTCCGGTGACGTCGACACGATGGACCGTTGGATCGCCGAGGCGCGCGCGCACCTCGGCGCAGCTACGACCGAGAACGAAGAAAGCTCGCCCAGCCCGCTGAAAGCAGTGGGCGTCGCGGCCGCGAAGCCAGGTGGCTTCGCGGCGGGGGCGAAAACCCGGAAACCCGGCCGGGCCTAGGGCACGGCCAAGGGAGCATCGAACAACCGCATGACCGATCGGCAAACCACACAAACCACCGGGGGGAGCTTCGCCGAGCTCTTCGCCTCCAGTGAGCGAGCAATGAAAGAGGGCGAGGTCGTACGCGGCACCGTCCTCGGGATCGACGGCGAAAACGTCCACGTGGACGTCGGTTTCAAGTCCGAGGGCTTGATCCCGCTCTGGGAGTTGATGGACGACAACGGGAAGCGTTCTCGTCAAGCCCGGCGACGTCCTCGACGTGTTGATCGAGGAAGTCGAGGACGCGGACGGTCGCATCGCGCTCTCCAAGGAGAAGGCGGACCGCCTGAAGATCTGGGACGAGATCAGCCGCGCCTACGAGGCGGACGAGTCGGTCGAGGGGCACGTCGTCTCGCGCGTGAAGGGCGGTCTCTCCGTCGACATCGGCGTGAAGGCGTTCCTGCCGGGCTCACAGGTCGACCTTCGACCGGTGCGCAACCTCGAAGTCGTTGATCGGCGAACGGCTGGCCTTCAAGGTCATCAAGTTCAACAAGCGGCGCGGCAACATCGTGCTGTCGCGCCGGGCGCTGCTCGAGAAGGAACGCGCGCGCCAGCGCACCGAGACGCTCACGACCCTCGAGGTCGGGCAGATCGTGGACGGTGTGATCAAGAACCTGACCGACTACGGCGCCTTCATCGACCTGGGTGGCATCGACGGACTGCTCCACGTCACCGACATGTCGTGGGGCCGTGTCAACCACCCGAGCGAGATCTTCCAGGTCGGGGACCAGATCAAGGTCAAGGTGCTCAAGTTCGACCCCGAGTCCGAGCGCGTTTCGCTCGGTCTCAAACAGATCCAGCCGGATCCGTGGGTCGACGCGGCGCACAAGTACCCGATCGGGAAGCGCGTCCGCGGCAAGGTGGTTTCGCTCGCCGACTACGGCGCGTTCCTCGAACTCGAAGCGGGCATCGAGGGTCTCGTGCACGTCTCGGAGATGTCGTGGACCAAGCGCGTCAAGCACCCGTCGAAGGTCGTCACGGCCGGCGACATGGTGGACGCGATCGTCCTCGACATCGACGAAGTCAGCCGCAAGATCTCGCTGGGCATGAAGCAGATCGAGCCCAACCCGTGGAGCCTGATCGAAGAGAAGTACCCGGTCTCCACGCGGGTGCGCGGCGTGGTCCGCAACATCACCAACTTCGGGCTCTTCATCGGGCTCGAAGAGGGGATCGACGGCCTCGTGCACGTCTCCGACATCTCGTGGACCGAGCAGATCAAGCACCCGGGCGAGAAGTTCAAGAAGGGCGACGAACTCGACGCCATCGTGCTGAAGATCGACAAGGAGAACGAGAAGTTCTCGCTCGGCATCAAGCAGCTCACGCCCAACCCCTGGGACGACATCCAGAGGACGTACCCGCTGGGTACGGAGATCGAGGGCGAGGTCACGAGCGTCACCGACTTCGGCGCATTCGTGCGGCTCGCCGACGGCATCGAGGGACTCATCTACACCTCGGAGCTGTCCCCGGAGCCGGTCGAGAAGCCGGCGGACGTGGTCAACCCGGGCGATCGCGTGAAGGCTCTGGTCACGCGCGTCGATCCGGGCGAGCAGAAGATCTCGCTGTCGATCAAGGCGGTGCACGACCAGCAACAGCGCCAGGCGCTGAACGAGCTGGCCGCGGAGCAGTCTCGCACCCAGCGCTCGACGCTCGGCGACCTGCTCGCCGAGAAGCTGCGCAAGGTCGGGACAGCCCGACAGCGAATGACGAAGGTCCGAGGCGGCCGCGCTCGGGAGGGCGCGGCCGCCCCGAACGCCTGGGGGTAGGGGCACGATGACGAAGAGCGGGCTCATCGAGTCGGTCGCGGAGAAGACGCCGCACATCTCGAAGAAGGACACCGAGGTCGTCGTGAACACGATCTTCGATGCGATGACCGACGCGCTCCGGCGCGGCGAGCGCATCGAGATCCGCGGCTTCGGTTCGTTTCAGGTCAAGGTGCGCGAGGCGCGCGACGGTCGGAACCCGAAGACCGGCGAGATGGTGAACATCCCCGCCAAGCGCACGCCCTTCTTCAAGGTGGGGAAGGAGCTGAAGGAGATGGTGGACGGGGCCGAGCCCGGCACGTCCTCCTCGGATTCCGAGGACGAACTCTCCGCCTGAGCGCGGGCACGCGCCCGATCGGAGTTCCACCCATGCTCTGGCTGCGCAGGCTGGTCTGGATTGCGCTTCTTCGTTGCGATGCTCGTCTTCGGTTGGACCTTCGCGCACCGCAACGCGGAGCCGGTCCACGTCGACTACCTGCTCGGAACGCTCGACGAGCCCGGCTGGGTGATCGTGCTCGCGACGTCGCGCTGGCGGCGGCCTCGCGGCCGCGCTGATGCTGGGCCTCCACGTCGGCGCGCCTCGCGCTCACCGCGCGCCGCTATCGCAAGCTCGCGAGCGGGCTCGAGGAGGAAGTCCACCAGCTCCGCAACCTGCCGCTCGCGGCGCCCGACGAGCGTGGCTGCGCGCGGCGGCGCCGGTCGCAATCCCGCCAGCGGGGGACTCGGGCGGAGCGGGTAGCGGCGATGGCCTGGTGGCGCGGGGGGCGCGGGCGCGAGGCGGGGGCGGACGACGTCGACGCGGCGATCCGTCGCGCTCTCCACGCCGTGCTCGACCACGACCTCGACGCCGCCGAGTCGATCCTTGCGGCTGCCGTGCGCACCGACTCGCGCGAGATCGACGGCTACCTCGCGCTCGCCTCGTCTCTACCGACAGCGCGGCGAGATCGGCCGCGCGATCCACCTGCACCAGAACCTGCTGCTGCGCCGCGACCTCGACGCCGGTGCGCGCTTCCAGGCGCTCGTCGGGCTGGCCGACGACTTTCGCGAAGGCGGCTTCCTGCGCCGCGCGATCGCCGCCTACGAAGAAGTGCTCGCGCATCAGCCGCGCCACGCGCGCGCGCTCGCCGCCCTGGTGCGACTGCTCGTCGACGCGCGCGAAGCCGCGCCGTGCGATTCCGCTGGCGCGGCGCCTCGCCCGCATCGAGGGCGGCCGGCGTCGCACGCCGAGGCGACGCTCTGGGTCGACCTCGCCGAGTCCGAGCGCGCCGAGGGACGCACCCAGGTGGCGCGCAAGGCGCTGCGCCGCGCGCTGCGCGCCGACCCGCAGAGCGTGCGCGCCTGGATCGCGCTCGGCCTCGTCGAGGCGGAACTCGGCAACGCCGAAGCGCGCGCTCGCCGCGTGGCGCCGCGTGCCGGAGATCGATCGCCGCGCCGGCCCGAAGTCTATCCGCGTCTCGCGGCGACCTTCGCCGCCCTCGGTCGCGCGCGCGACTACGAGGCGTTCCTCCAGGAGCTGCTCGCGAGCGACGCCGAGGACGCGGCGCGCGACTCGCGCTGGCGCGCGCCCTCGCTGCGCGCGGCGCCACCGAGGACGCGCTCGCCGAGGTGCGCCGCGTGCTCGACCGCGAGCCCGAGCACCTCGAAGCGCACGCGGCGCTGGGGCGCATCCTGCTCGCCGAAGGTCGCGAGGCCGAGGTCGCGAAGGCGCACGAGGCGCTGCTCGACGTGCTCGAGCGCGAACGCGTGACGCTGCCCAGCGGCGCGGGAGACTGTTTCGCATGAGCGTCTCCGCGCTCGACACGCCGATGATGCGGCAGTACCTCGCGATCAAGGCGCGCCATCCCGACGCGCTGCTCTTCTACCGGATGGGCGACTTCTACGAGCTGTTCCTGCGCGACGCCGAGATCGCCGCGCCGCTCCTCGACATCGCGCTCACCACGCGCGACAAGGGCAAGCCCGACGCGGTGCCGATGTGCGGCGTGCCGGTGCACGGCGCCGATCCGTACCTGAAGCGTCTCACCGAACTCGGGCACCGCGTCGCGATCTGCGAACAGGTCGAAGCGCCCAGCAAGGGCGGCGGCCGCAAGCTGGTGCGGCGCGACGTCGTGGAAGTGATCACGCCCGGGCTGGTCGGCGATCCCGAAGGGCTCGAAGCGCATCGCGAGGTGTCGCTGGTCGCGCTCGACTTCGACGGCGGCGGCGAGATCGGCTTCGCGGCGCTCGAAGCGTCCACCGGCGAGCTGCGCGCCACGGCGGTGCGCGCGGACGGCGACGTCGCTGCCGAGCGCGCTCGCCGAAGAGCTGCGCCGCGTCGCGCCGCGCGAAGTGCTGCTGCCGCGCGCTGCGCGCGGAGGCGCTCGCAGCCGTGCTGCGAGCGCTGCTGCCGGACGCCGTCACGACCCTCGTCGACGCCCGCGAGCTTCGATCCCGCCACGGTGCCGGCAACGCCCGCCGGTTTCGCGCACGCGGCGCGCGACGCCGCCACGCGGGCCGCCGCCGCGCTGCTGCACTACCTCGGCGTGAACCAGCCCTTCGCGCTGCCGCACGTCGCGCGTCTCGCGCGCTACGCGCTCGGCGACGCGATGCAGCTCGACGCCGCGACGCGTGCGCACCTCGAACTCTTCGAGAACGCGATCGATCGCACCCGGCGCGGCACGCTGATCGAGCGACTCGACGTGACGGTGACGCCGCTCGGTGCACGGCGTCTGGCGCGCTTTCTCGCCTATCCGCTGCTCGATCCGGTCGCGATCCGCGCGCGCCAGGACGCGCGTCGCGTGGCTCTTCGAGCGCGACCGCTTGCGCGCGCAGCTCCGCGAGCGCGCGCGTCCGGTGCGCGATCTCGAACGGCTGCTCGCGAAGACGACGCGTCCGAACGCGCAGCCGCGCGATCTCGGCGCGATCCGTGCGTCTCTCGCGGCGCTGCCGCCGCTCGCGGCCTGCTTCGAAGCGGGCGACGCCTCGTGGCTTCCGGGCGCCGAGGACGGCGCGTCCGGCGAGCCTGCCGCTTGCCCGCGCCGGTGCGCGAGGCGCAGGCGCTGCTCGAAGCGGCGCTCGTCGACGATCCGCCCGCGATTCCGCGCGGATCGCGCGGCGCGAGCGAGATCGGCTACATGCGCGCGGGCTTCCACGCCGAGCTGGATTCGCTGCGCGATGCCGCGACGGAGGGTCGCAGCCTGCTCGCGGCGCTCGAAGCGCGCGAGCGCGAGCGCAGCGGCATCCCGACGCTTGAAGCTTCGCTTCCATCCGGTGCACGGCTACGGCATCGAGGTGAGCAAGTCGAACCTCGCGCGCGTGCCGGGCGACTTCGAGCGCAAGCAGACGCTCGCCAGCGCCGAGCGTTTCACGACGCCGGAGTTGCGCGTGCTGGAGGCGCAGGATCCTCGGCGCCCACGAACGCGCAGCGGCGCTCGAACGGGAACTCTTCGAGTCGGTGCGCATGCGGTTGCAGGGCTTCGCGGACGGCAATTCGCGCCGCGGCGGAAGCCGTCGCCGAACTCGACGCGCTCGCGGCGCTCGCCGAAGTCGCGCGCCGCGACGGCTGGACGCGTCCCGAGGTCGCGGCGGACGAACGCCTCGAGATCCGTCGCGGGCCGCCACCCGGTGGTGGAGGCGCTGCTGCGCGCACGCGGCGGCGAGGAGTACGTCGCGAACGACACCCATGCTCGATCCCGACGACGCGCAGCTGCTGGTTCTCACCGGCCCCAACATGTCGGGCAAGAGCACCTACCTCCGGCAGGTCGCGCTGATCGCGCTGCTCGCACAGATCGGGAGCTTCGTTCCGGCGGAATCGGCGCGCGTCGGCGTCGTCGACCGCATCTTCACGCGCGTCGGCGCTTCGGACCGGCTCGCGCGCGGCGAGTCGACTTTCATGGTCGAGATGCGCGAGACGGCCGAGATCCTGGCGAACGCAACGCGCAAGAGCCTCGTGATCCTCGACGAGATCGGTCGCGGCACCAGCACCTTCGACGGACTCTCGATCGCCTGGGCGGTGGCCGAACATCTGCACGACGCGCCGGCACTCCAGCCGCGCACACTCTTCGCGACCCACTACCACGAACTGGTGGAACTCGCTGCGAGCCGGCCGCGTGTGCGCAATGCGCACTTCGAAGTCCGCGAGTGGGGTCACGACGTGGTGTTCTTGCGCCGCCTCGCGCCCGGCGGCGCGAGCCGCTCCTACGGCATCCAGGTCGCGCGCCTCGCCGGGTTGCCCGACGCGGTGATCGCGCGCGCGCGACAGCTGTTGGCGACGCCTCGAGTCGGGCGGAGGCGCAGGGCGCGGTCGCAGCACATCGGCGCCGCAGCTCGCGCTCTTCGAGGCGCCGGCGAGTCCGCAGCCCGCCGGCCCGTCGCCGCTCGAGCAGGGCGTGCTCGACGAGTTGCGTCGCCTGGACGCCGATCGCATCGCGCCGCTCGACGCGCTGACGCTGCTGCACCGGCTGGCCTCGGTGCTGCGCAAGGGCGACGACTCGTGAGCTTGCGCGTCGCGACGACGGCCGCGCTGGCGCTCGTCGCCTCCGCGTCGCTCGGCGCGACCCGTCCCGACGGCCTCGGCGACGTGGTGGACGTCCAGCACTGGTCGTATCCCGAGTTCAGCCGCGTGGTGATCCAGCTCTCGGAGCCGCGCTGGCGACGGTCGGTGAGGTGCCCGCCGATCCGGCCGGCGACAAGCCCGCGCGGCTCTACTTCGACGTGCCGGGCATGTGGGTGGGCCGGCGCTTCGCGACGCCGATTCCGTTGGAGACGGGTTGTTGCGGCAGGTGCGGGTTGGACAGAACACGCTCGACACCGCGCGCGTCGTGCTCGACGTCGAGCGCTATGGGCGTCACCGCGTGATGGAGCTGGCGGCGCCCGCGCGGATCGTGGTGGACGTGTTTGCACCGCGCCAGCAAGCGGGCGAAACAGGCGAACGGAGCGCCGAACGACACGGGGCGCCCGAACACGGCGCGGAGTCGCTGCCGATGGATCTGCGCCCGGTGCGCATCGTGGTGGTCGACGCGGGGCACGGCGGTCGCGATCCCGGCGCGATCGGCGTTGGCGGTCTGCGCGAGAAGGACGTGACGCTCGCGTTGGCGAAGACGCTGCGGAAGAGCCTGCGCGCGCGCGGCTTCGAAGTGGTGCTGACGCGCGACCGCGACCGCACGCTGTCGCTGGAGGAACGCACCGCGATCGCCGAGGGCGTCGGCGGCGACGTGTTCGTCTCGGTGCACGCGAACGCGTCGCCGCGCGCAGAGCTGGCGGGCGTCGAACTCTTCACGTTGCAGGAGAACGCCGAGCGCCAGACGCTGCGCCTCGCAGCGCGCGAGAACGGCGTGGCGCCGGCAGAGGTCGATCCGCTCCAGCGGCTACTCGCCCGGCTGCGGCTCACCGAGGCGGGTGCGCGCTCGTCGCTGCTCGCGAAGCAGGTGCATCGAGAAATTGCGTCGGGAATGGGGGAGCGTTGGCCGTCGGCGCGCGAGCCGGCGCTGAAACAGGGACCCTTCTACGTGCTGTATCTCTCGGACATGCCGGCGCTGCTGATCGAGGCGGGCTTCGTCACGCAGCGGGACGACGCGTACCGGCTGCGCGATCCCGAGTATCTGCGCGCCATGGCGGAAGAGATCGCGAAGGGTGTCGAGCGCTTCCGCGACGAGGTGGCCCCGTTGGTCGCGGAGCGGCGCCCGTGAGCGCCGCGCCCGAAGTGGTACGCGGCTGGCTCGCCGAACTCGACGAGCGCGGTCCGCTGCCGGAGGGCGGCCCGGTGGACGTGCTGCGCGCCGTGCGCGGCTACCTCGGCGCGGTGCACGAACACCTGGCGGAGGTGCATCGCTCGGCCCACTCCGGTTCCCGCGTCAATGGCCTGCACGCGGACTTGATGGACCGGCTGGTGCGACGCCTGCACCGGATCGCCGAGAACGAGTCCTTCGCGGAGGCAGGGGGCGTTCCTTCGCGTACCGCGTTGCTCGCGGTCGGGGGCTATGCGCGGCGCGAGATGTCGATCCACTCCGACGTGGATCTGTTGTTGCTGCACGAAGGCGCCGTCACGCCCTACGTGACGCTGCTCTCGGAGCGCATCCAGCTCTGGCTCTGGGACGCGGGCCTGACGGTGGGTTGCGCCACGCGCACGGTTGCAGAAACGCTCGAGCTGGCACGCGCCGACAACACCGTCTTCACCGGCATCCTCGACACGCGCTTCCTCGCCGGCGACCCGGTCTTCTATCACGAGTTCACCGACGCGATCCGCCGCGAGCTGCTCGCCGACGTCGAGCTCTTCCTGGAGCGCCAGATCGAGGGCGCGCGGCAGCGGCACGCGGCCTACGGGGAATCGCTCTATCTGCTGCAACCGAACCTGAAGGAAGGCGCCGGGGGCCTGCGCGACTACCACGCCGCGATCTGGGCGATGCGCGCCGTGCTGCCCTCCGCGCGCGGGCTCGAGGACCTGCTCCACTACGGATTGCTGACCGAGTCCGAGATGGAGGCCTACCGCGACGCGCTCGACTTCCTGTGGTGGGTGCGCAACGAGCTGCACCTGCTCGCGAAGCGGCGCCAGGACCAGATGAGCTTCGAGGTGCAGGAGCAGGTCGCCGCGGCGCTCGGCTACCCCGACGGCGGCCCCGAGGCGCCGCTGCCGGTCGAGCTGTTCATGGGCGACTACTACCGCCACGCGCGTGCGATCCGCAACTACTCCGAGCTTGCGATCGAGCAGTGCCGCGTGCGCGTGCGCCGCCCATCGAGTCCGCCGCCGCTCGCACGGGACGTCGAGGACGGCTTCCGCGTGGTGGGCGATCGCCTGGAGATCCCCCACGCGGCGCACCTGCGCGAGCGGCCGCTGCGACTGCTGACGGCGTTCGCGGTCGCGCAGCAGCACGACGTCGCGCTCTCGCGTACCGCGGAGCGCATCGTCCGCGAGAACCTGCACCTCGTCGACGACGCCTATCGCAGCGATCCGGAGACGACGGCCGTCCTGCTCCGGATTCTCGACGGCGAGAAGCGCGTGATGCGCACGCTGATGACGATGAACGAGATCGGGGTGCTCGCGCGCTATCTGCCGGAGTGGGAACACATCGTTTGCCGCTGGCAGCACGTGATCTATCACACCTACACGGTCGACGTGCACTCGATCTTCCTGGTCGAGGAATTGCGGCGCCTGTGGCGCGGCAAGTACGAACACGCGCTTCCCGACCTGACGGCGCTGATGTGCGACGTCGAGGACCGGCCGGTGCTCTTCCTCGGCTGTCTGCTCCACGATATCGGCAAGGGCTTCGGCAGCGGCGATCACTCGAGCAAGGGCACCGAGCGCGCGCGTGCCTGCCTCGGCCGGCTGCGGCTCGACGCCGAGCGCGTCGAACGCATCCTGTTTCTCGTCCAGCATCATCTCACCATGTCGCACATCGGCCAGCGCCGCGATCTGGCCGATCCCAAGATGATCTTCGAGTTCGCCAAGCTGATGGGGGATCGCACCAACCTGCGCAATCTCTACCTGCTCACCTTCGCCGACATGCGCGCCTCCTCGAAGGCCGGCTGGAACGAGTGGCGCTGGGCGCTGCTGGGCGAACTCTTCGAGCGCAGCGCGGAGGTGCTCGAGACCGGCGGGCCCGATGAAGGCGTCGCGATCGCGACGATCGAGTCGCGCGTCGCGACGCGCCGCGAGGCGGCGCGCGAAGAGCTGCGCGCACTCGGCGTGGCGGAGGCGAAGATCGACGGCTTCTTCGACGAGATGCCGCGCCGCTACTTCGTCTCGCACGGGCCGCGCCAGATCGCGCGCCACGCCCGCTGCTTCCTCGCCTTCACCGAGGCGAAGGGCGTCGTCACCGCGGTGCGCGAGATGCGCGGCGGCTTTTCCGAGGTGATCGTCGTCACGCGCGACGTGCACGGGCTCTACTGGCGCGTTGCGGGGACGCTCACCGCCAGGGGCATCAACATTCTCGCGTCGAACGTGTACACCACGCGCTCGGGCCTCGCGCTCGAGGTCTACCGCGTGGCGACGCCATCGGGCGTCGGCGAAGACCGCGAACGGACCTGGTCGGGCTTCGAGGAGAGCCTGCGCAAGGTGCTGGCCGGCGAAGTGCGGGTCGAGGACCTGGTGAAGCGGCGCCGGCGCCCGATCGGCGCCACCGAGACGCCGTCGCGAACGCCGCCCAGCGTCACCATCGAGAACGACGAATCGGACTTCTACACGATCGTCGATGTCTCGGCGAACGACCGGCGCGGCCTGCTCTACGACTTGACGCGCACGCTCGCCGAGCACGATCTCGAGATCTACATCTCGAAGGCGACGACGGTGCTCGACCAGATCGCCGACACCTTCTACGTGAAGGACACGCGCGAGGCGGGCTTCCAGAAGCTCAGCGATCCCGAGCGCATCGCGGCGCTGCAACGCGCGCTGCTCGACGCCGCGCAGCTCGAGGAGGCCGCCGATGGCTGATCGGGAGCGCAGCACCGCAATCGAGATCAGGGCGGCGATCGATCGCTTCCTCACGCATCTGGCGGTCGAGCGCGGGCTCGCGCGCAATACGCTCGAGGCGTACGGCCGCGATCTCGAGCGGCTCGCCGTACATCTCGGGGCGCAGGGCGTGCGTAGCCCCGAAGCGATCCGCGCCGAACACTGGCGGAGCTTCGCGGTGTCGCTCGAGCGCGAGGGTCTGTCGCCCGCGTCGCGCACGCGGATGCTCGTCAGCGCGCGGCGCTTCGGCGCGCGGCTGGTCGCGGATGGCGTGCTCGCGCGCGACCCGGCCGAAGGTCTCGCGACGCCCGGCCACGGGCTGCGCCTCCCGCGCGTGCTTCGCGAGGACGAAACCGGGGCGTTGCTCAGCGCGGCGGCGGCCGGGGAGGGACCGATCGCGACGCGCGACTGCGCGATGCTCGAAGTGCTCTACGGCGCAGGCCTGCGCGTTTCCGAACTGGTCTCGCTGCCGCTCGCGGGGCTCGACCGCCGGGCGGGCCTGCTGCGCGTGTTCGGCAAGGGCAGCCGCGAACGCATCGTGCCGCTCGGCGAGCCCGCGCTGCGCGCGATCGAGACGTGGCTCGCCGAAGGGCGACCGCTCTGGGCGCGGCGAGCGCGAAGCGGCAGCGACGCGGTGTTCCTCACCGCGCGTGGTATGCCGATGACACGGCAAAACTTCTTCGTGCGGCTGCGACAGCTCGCGCGCCGCGCCGGGATCGCGAGCGAGCGCGTGTCGCCGCACGTCTTGCGCCACTCCTTCGCGACCGACCTGCTCGAGGGCGGCGCCGATCTGCGCGCCGTGCAGGCGATGCTGGGTCACGCAGATCTCGCCACCACGCAGGTCTACACCCACGTGAGCCGCGACGGCCTGCGCCGGACGGTCGAGGCGCACCATCCGCGCGGCGCGGGGACGCGCACCCCGTGAGGGGATCGGTGCTCGATGCCGTGCGCCGCGGGCTGACACCCGGCGAGGCCGCGCTCTTCGAGGCGGTGCTCGCCGAGGCGGAGAAGCGTCACGTCGCGCTGTATCTGGTCGGTGGGCCGGTCCGTGACATGCTGCTGGGGCGTGGTCTGCGCGACGTGGATCTGATCGTCGAACCAGGCGCGGACGTGCCGCTCGGCGCTGCGGAGCTGGCGCGCGCCGCGGCACCGGCGGGCAGCCAGGTGGTGGAACACGATCGCTTCGGCACGGTGCGGATCGAGACCGCCGACGGCGCGCTCGACGTCGCAACGGTGCGTCGCGAGAGTTACGCGCGCCCCGGTGCGCTGCCGAGCGTCGAGCCGGGCACACTCGAGGACGACTTGCGCCGCCGCGACTTCACCGTGAACGCACTCGCGGTGCCGATCAGCGCGGCAGCACGGCGCGGCCGGCCCGCGTTGATCGATCCCGAGAGCGGACGCGACGACGTGAGCCGCGGCGTGCTGCGCGTCTTGCATGCGGCGAGCTTTCACGACGACCCGACGCGCGCGCTGCGCGCCGTGCGGCTCGCCGAGCGCCTCGGGTTCCGGCTCTCGCGCGGTTCGCGCACGGCGCTGCGCGATGCGATCGGCGCGGGCGCCTTCAGCGCGGTCTCCGGGGATCGCTGGCGGCGCGAGTTCGAGAAGCTGTTCGACGACGCGCGCCGCGGGCTCGATCCCGCTGCCGCGCTGCGGATGCTCGCCGAGTGGCACGTGCTCGGGGCGCTCGAACCCGGCCTCAGCGTGCCGAAGCTCGCGCTCCCCGCGTTGCGACGACTCGGGCGCAGTCTCGTTGCCCCGCCGTTGCCCGCAGCGCGATTGCGACCCTGGGCCGCGGGCCTCGCGGTGTGGCTCGCGGATCTGGACGCGACGTCGCGACGGCGGACGCTGCGGCGTCTCGCCGTGCGCGGCGAGTTGGCGCAGCGCATCGCGGAGTTTCCGCGCCTGCGCAACCGCTGTCTGCGCACGCTGGCTATGGCGCGCGGGCGCGGCGCCGTCGACGCGTTGCTGGGCGGCATCGACGAAGAACGCCTGCTCGCGCTCTTCGCCTACGCGCCGCCTGCCAGTCGGCGCCGGCTCTTGCGCTGGGCGCTCGAGGACCGCACGCGGAGGCCGCCCGTCACGGGCGCGGATCTCGTTGCAGCAGGACTCTCGGGTCCCGTCGTCGGCGCCGCGCTCGCGCGGATTCGTCTGGCGTGGCTCGACGGCGCGGTGCACACGCGCGACGAGGCGATCGCACTCGCGCGCGAGCTGGGCGCGCGCGTCGGCCGCCGCAGCGCGTCGCGTCCGCGCAAGCGGGCGAGGCGCGCTGCGGCGCGGGCTGCGACTGGGAAATCGGCGAAAGCGTCGTTGCCGGCGCCGGAGCCTTCGTCCATACTGCCGCCCGCCTCCCCACCGACACGGGCCCTCCACCCGGAGCGGCAATGACGAATCCCACCGCAACGCCGCCGCTGCCCGGGGCGGTCGCGTCGCTCTTCGAACCGATTGCCGACGCGGGCTCCGCCTGCGCGATCCGGCTGTCCGTGTTCGAGGGGCCGCTCGATCTGTTGCTGTATCTGATCCGCGAGAACGAACTCGAGATCACCGACCTGCCGATCTCGCAGGTCGCGAATCAGTACCTCGAGTACCTCGACGTACTGCGCGAGCTGAATCTCGACCTGGCGGCCGAGTATCTGCTGATGGCCGCGACGCTGGCGTGGATCAAGTCGCGCATGTTGCTGCCGCCCGACGCCGAGGCCGAGGAGGAGGGCGGCGACCCGCGCGCCGAGCTGGTCGCGCGACTGCTCGAATACCAGCGCTATCGCGAAGCGGCGGATGCGCTGGGCGCGCGCCCGCTGCTCGGCCGCGAGGTGTTCGCCGCAGCCGGCGCGGCCCTCGAGGCGCCGCCCGAAGCGGAACGCGAGATCGAAGTGAGCCTGCTCCAGCTCGTCGAGGCGTTGCGGCGCGTGCTGCGCGATGCGGAGACGCCCGGCAGCATCCACGAGGTGGTCGGCGAACCGATCACGGTCCGCGAGCGCATGGTCCTGGTGATCGATGCGCTGGAGCGCGCCGAGGTGGTCGAGCTGGAGGAGCTGTTGCGCGGGCCCGAGGGTTCGGCGCCGACGCGGCCGATCATCGTCGCGACCTTCCTCGCCATCCTCGAACTCGCGAAGCTCGCGGCGCTGCGCATCTTCCAGAGCCTCGGCGATGCAGGTGCACCCGAGGGGCCGATCCGGCTGCGGCGCGCGTGCGATCCGAGCGCGGCGCGCGCCGAACTTGCGTGAGCAGGGAAGGGGAGCCATGGAGCCGCAGGACCGCCGTCGCATCCTAGAGGCGCTCTTGCTCTCGTCGTTCGAGCCGGTGACGGCGGCGCGCCTCGGGCGCGTCGTGCCCGAGAGTTCGGCGCGTGAAGTGCGCGAGGACATCGAGGCGCTCAACGAGAGCTACGCCACCGAGGGTCGCGGCTTCCGCATCGAGGAAGTGAGCGGGGGCCATCAGCTCCGCACGCTTCCGGAACTCGCTCCCTTCGTGCAACAACTCGAGCCGGTGCCGCCGCTGCGCATGTCGCGCGCGAGCCTCGAGACGCTCGCCCTCATCGCCTACAAGCAGCCCGTCACGCGCGCCGAGATCGAGCACGTGCGCGGCGTCGACGCCGGACCGCTGCTGCGCGGTCTGCTCGAGCGACGCTTGGCGCGGATCGCGGGTCACCGCGAAGTGCCGGGTCGTCCGATCCTCTACGCCACGACGCCGCGTTTCCTCGAAGTGTTCGGGCTCGCCGGGCTTTCCGATCTGCCGACGCTCCGCGAAATCGAAGAGCTGCTGCGCGACCGTATTCCGGACGGCGACGACGCTGCGGATCCGCCCGCCGCGTCGGACGACGGCGCCGTCGCGGTTGCGATCGACGACGCGGACGCGTCGCCGCAGACCCACTGAGTCGCGAACGCCTCCAGAAAGTGCTGGCCGCGGCCGGCGTCGCCTCGCGGCGCAGCGCCGAAGTGTGGATCCGCGCCGGTCGCGTGACGGTGGACGGCGTGGTGGCGCAGATCGGTGACTCCGCCGATCCGGCGACCTCGCGAATCGCGGTGGACGGCAAGCCGCTGCGGCTCGAACGCGCCGTCTACTGGATCGCGCACAAGCCTCGCGGTGTGCTCACCACGACGAGCGATCCCGAGGGACGGCGCACGGTGCTGCAGCTGATGCCCGCGGGCGGGCCGCGCGTGTTTCCGGTCGGGCGCCTCGACCTCGACACGGAGGGACTCGTCCTGCTCACCAACGACGGCGAGGTGACCCACGCGCTCCTCCACCCGTCGCTCGAGAGCGAACGGGAATACCGCGTGACGGTACGGGGCCGCGTCGCCGACGCGACACTGGAACGGATCGCGAGCGGCGTCGTCCTCGACGATGGCGTGACCGCGCCGGCGCGCATCTCGCGGGTCGGCTTCGAACGCGGCGCCGACGAGACGTCGTTCACGCTGGTGATGCACGAGGGACGCAAGCGGCAGATCCGGCGCACGATGGAGCAGCTGGGTCACCCGGTCACGCGGCTGGTTCGCGTGCGCATGGGGCCGCTGCTGCTCGGGCGTCTCGGTTCCGGCAAGGTGCGCGTGTTGCGGGCGGAGGAGATTGCGCAGCTGAAGGCGCATGCGCGCAGATGTCTACAGCGGGCCGCGAAGGAATCGCAGCGGCAGGCAACCGGAAGCCGCCCCGTGCAAGCGCCCGAGACCGGAAGCAAAGCCCGAAAGAAGCCTCGCAGGCAATCTCGATCTGATGATCGAAAGGCTTGAATTTGCATGGGTTTCGGTACTAGGATGGCACCCTCTGCAAGAGCTTCGAGGGCGCATGCTGGACCTGCTCTACCGCCCGCCGTCTCGCCGCGCCGCTGCGTCGCCGCAGCGGCTTCGCCGGCTGCTCTTCACACTGGGAATCGGACTCGCCACTGCGGCCGACGCCGGCTCGATCACGGGCGTGTGCCCGGACGGCAGCGTCTTCGTGGTGCGCAATCCCGCGAGCATCCCGTGTAGCCAGGCACGGCGCGTGGAGCCGCATCAAGTGCCGCCGATGCGGCCCGAGAACCTGCCGCGCTCGTATCTGTGGGACGTCTATCGCGAGAAGCAGAACGAGAACAACCCGTACAACCTCGTGGACCGCGCCGACAAGGTGCGCGGCGCGCTCGCGAAGGGCGGCAGCGCGCCGCCGCCCGAGGTGATGACACCGCAGGGCGGCGGTGAGCCCGGCGCGAACGCGACGCTGCCGCAGGTCGCGTCGGCACCCCCTGTCACGGCGTCCGCGCCGCCGCCGCCGGGTGCAGAGCTGGGTCTCACCGACGGCGAGTTGCGGGATCTCTTCTACCTGGTCGAGCTGTCGCAGGAGCAGGTCCCCGCCACTTTCGCGACCGAGGCGGGCGGCCAGGAGTCGCTGCGCGTCTCGTTCGCGCACTCGCAGGCTTTCGAGACGCGCGTGCGCTCGGCGACGCGCGTCGACGGTCGCGTCGTGCTGTGGAGCGTGCAGCCGAAGCAACGCGAGAGCTTCCGGCCGAACTTCACCTTCGTGCAGGGAGAGACCGCGTTCCGCCCGCAGCCCGGCAACCCGCGCGAACTCGGCGTGTTGGTGGGCCGCTTCGGCGCGTTGGATCGCGAGGATCTGGTGCTCGGCTACGCCGTGCTCCCGGCCACGATCGATCTCGCCCGCCAGGTCGACCTCTACTGGGACGACCGCCGCCTCGCGGTGACGTTCGAGTAGTGAGCGCGAGCTGCGCGAAGCGGGCGCGGTGCAGGCCTGCGTCGAGCGAAGCCGGTCCGCGTTCGGCTCTCGATCCGTACACGATGCCGCGTCATCGACGCGGGCGCGTGCCGTAGAGCTGCGTGAAGTAGTAGGTTCCGTCGGCGGACAGCGCGATCCCCACGCCCGTCGCGTTGAAGGCGGGCGCGAGGACGTTGTCGCGGTGCACGGGCGACGCCATCCAGGCGCTGATGATCTCGCGATTCGGGTTGCTGCGCGTGGTGGTGCCGACGTTCTCGCCGGCCAGCGAGTAGCCGACGACGCCCGCGCGCTTCATGCGCGCCGGTGGTGTGAGGCCTTCGGGTGTCTCGTGCGCAAGGTAGTGACGCGCGGCCATGTCCTCGCTGTGGGCGCGCGCGACGGCGTCGAGCGCGGCGTCGCGCTGGAGCCGCACGAGGCCCTGTTCGGCGCGCAACTCGTTGATCGCGGTGTGCAGCGCCGACTCGAGCGCTGCCGTTTCGGCCGGGCTCTGGGCCGCCTTCGCGGCGGTGCCGAGCGGCTGCAGCAGCAGCAGCGCGAGCCAGATGCCGACCAGGAAACTCCCCGCCTGACCGAGCGTGCGCGGCACTAGGGCGTCGCTCCCTCGGCCGACCCGTCCAGGATCTCGCGCTTCACAAGCCGTCCGTCCGCGTAGTACGACTTCACGTCCACCTGGCCGTCGCCGTCCTTGTCCTCTTCGATCTCGGTCTGATTGCCCTGCGCGTCGAAACGCGTGGTGCGATCGGGTTGGCCGTCGCCGTCGAGATCTTCGGTGCGGCGCGCGAGCTTGCCGTTCTCGAAGATTTCGGCTCGGTCGCGAGAGCCGTCGCCGTCGAGATCCTGCGCCTGCCGGATGATCTGGCCGTGCTCGTCGTAGAAGGTCCACGAATCGACCTGGCCGTCGTGATTCGTATCCGCGCGACGCTGCGAGAGCTTGCCGTTCTCGTTGAGCACCCAGGAATCCGGTGCGCCGTCGGAGTCGGTGTCCTGCTCGACGCGCGCCACGCGTTCGCCGCCTGCTTCGTAGTACGTGGTGCGATCGGGGCGGCCGTCGCCGTCGTCGTCGAAGACCTCGCGGGTCTTCTTGCCGCCACTCTCGAAGACCCAGTGATCGGGGCGGCCGTCCCCGTTGCGATCCTCGGCTCCGTCGGCCGCGCCGCCTCCCGGAACGGCCGCGGAGCGGCTTGGCGGCGACGTCGAAGGCGTCGCGGAGGCGCGCGGGGCGCGATTGCGAAGCGCCGCGAGTTCGTCGGCAATCGAGAGCGTGCCGCCGCCGGCGGTTTGTCTCGTCGCCACCGAAGCCGGCGTCGCGCTCGGGCTCGGGAGCGCGCCGCCCTGGCGTCGCTCGAGTTCGCGCTGCATCGCCTCGACCTCGCCGCGCTCGTGGTCCTGTTGCACCTGCTCGCGGCTTCCGGTGATCGGTCCGCCGCCCGCTTCGACGATCTGATCGGCTCGTTCCGAGAGTGTCTCGCTCTTGCTCGGGCCGCCCTTCGCCTGCGTGACCGCCTCGGCGATCTTCTCGAAAGGCCAGGCCACGATCGCAAAGGGCCAGAGCAGCGGGTTGCCCTCCATGGGGTTGCGCGGTTTCTCGATCTCGCGCGTGTCCACCGTGAGCGCGCCGCCCAGCGACGTGAACTCACCCGCACTGCCGTACGCGGAAGGCGGGGTACCGGGCGGCGGCGCACCGCCGGCTTGACCCGGGTAGCCGCCCGTGGTGCGGCTGGAATGGCTTCCCTGTCCCGACGAACTCGAGCTGGAGGAACGCTGCCCCGGCATCAGCGGGACGTTCTGGCCGGGCGCGATGATGGTTGCGCGGGCCCCCGTGTTGAAGACCGGCGCGTACGGAAGGCTCTGCTGCGTCGGCGAGCAGCCGAAGAGCAGGACGGATCCGAGCGCCGCGAACCGGGCTGTGCGTTGAACGGACATCTCTACACCTCGACCCATGAGTCCAGGGCCAGGGTTTGCAAGATCCGTGCGGCTCGTGGTCGCGAAGGGGTTTTCTCGCTTGGAGGGGAGCCCGTGCGCACGGTCTCTGCGCGCGGGCTGCACGCGCATGAGGGGGTGGGAAAGAGAAGCAATTTTCCCTTTCCCGGCCTGGCGCGACGCCTACCTGCGGCGACCGAGCGGGCTACGTTGCCAGGCGCGATGTGCGGGCGCTTCTTTCTATCGAAGTCGGGTGCGGAGATCGCGCATCACTTCGATCTCGCCAACGAACTGCTGCTGGCCCCGCGTTTCAACATCGCGCCGGGCCAGGCCATCCCGGTGGTGAGGACGCGTGCGGGCGACGGGGGCGAGCGCGTGCTCGAGCTGCGCAGCTGGGGTTTCGTGCCGCGCTTCGCGAAGGACGTGCGGGCGGGGCGGCGCCCGATCAACGCGCGCGCCGAGACGCTTGCGACGAGTCCGCTCTTCCGCGACGCCTTCGCCCGCCGGCGCGGACTCGTACCGGCGGACGGCTTCTACGAATGGCAGCACCGCGGTCGCAGCGCGCGCCCCTTCGCGCTGCGCGTGCGCGGCGGCGAACTCTTCGCGATGGCGGCGCTCTTCGAGCATTGCAGCACGGCCGAGGACGAAGCTCGACTCCTGCGCGATCGTCACGACCGACTCGAACGAGCGTGTCGCCGCGATTCACGACCGCATGCCGGTGATCCTCGCGCCGCGGGACTACGCGCTCTGGCTCGATCCCGCGGTCCACGAGCCCGAGCGCCTGCTGCCGCTGCTCCAGCCGTGTCCCGCCGAATGGATCGACCTGCACCCAGTCTCGCGCCGCGTGAATGACGTGCGCTGCGACGACGCGCAACTCATCGAAGCGGAGCGCGATCTGTTCTCAGCGTGCGGCGGAGGTGCTTCGTGAAGAGTGTGGCGATCGGGCTGGCGGTCGTGGCGGCCATCGTGGCGCTGCTCTACTACGCGACGCTCGCGGGCGCGGATACCGAGTGCGAGGCGTGCATGCGCTACGAAGGACGCGAAGCGTGTCGCACGGCAGTCGGCGTCGGGCGCGAGGAAGCCGAGCGCACCGCGGTCTCGACGGCCTGCGCGCTGGTTGCGAACGGTGTCACCGCGACGATCCGCTGCCAGGCACTCGAGCCCGTGAAGCTCGAATGTCACCCGCGCTGATCAGGTCTCGCTCGACAGCGTTTCGAGTTCCCGCCGTCTGGTTTCGGGCAGCAGCAGCACACAGAATGCCGCGAGCGCCACGATCAGCGCGAGCCCGCTGATCACGCGCGGCAGATCGAAGTCGCCGCCCATGCCGCCACTCACCAGCGAGAGTCCCGCGATCCAGCCGACCGTTCGCACCAACGTGAGCAGACCCGAGGAAGCGCCGCGCTGGGAGGTCGGGAACAGTTCGGCAGAGAATGCGCCGATCACGACGTCGGCCGCGCTGCTCGTGAACACGATCAGCGCGAACGACGCGGGCAGCAGCCAGCCGGGTCCCTGGTAGAAGCTGATCGCGGCGACCGGGTAGAGCGCGAGTGCGAGGAAGCCGACCGCACGTCGTCCGTAGCGGTCGCCGAGGTTGCCCGCGACCACGTTGCCCACGACGCCGACGCCGCCCGCGGTGAGGAGCAGCAGCGAGTACTGCCAGGGCTCCCAGCCGTGCGCCGTCTGCAGGAAGTACGACGAGAACGCGAACACCGAGATCGCGCCGAGCGCGAGCAGGAAGCCCGCGGCGCCGACGGCGAGCGCGCGTCCGGGATGCGCGCGCAGCATCGCGAGGAGCGGCTGGCTCCAGCCGAACAGACCCGCGCCGGGGGAGGTCGCGCCTTCCTGCGCACGGTGCTCGGTGAAGCGCACCGTCTCGCGCAGCGAACGGCGGAAGAGGGGTAGGGCGAAGAGCGGCACCGCGCCGATCGCGTAGAGCGCCCGCCAGCCAAAGGGCAGCAGGTCGACGAGTCCGAAGAGCAGCGCACCCAATCCATGGCCGAACGCGGCGAGCGCGCCGAGGATGCCGAGCCCCCAGCCGCGGTGCTCGGCGGGCAGCTCCTCGGCGAGCATCACCACGCCGACGCCCGCGGCCGTCAGCATGAAGGCGCGCGTCGCCATCTGGAGCAACACGAACGTGATCGTCGTCTGGGCGAGCGCGGTCGCGAGCGTGCCGACGCTCATGCCGACCAGAGAGAGCAGGAACATCGGGCGGCGCCCGACGCGATCGGCGAACGGCAGCAGCGCGAACGCGAAGAAACCGCCGACGCGTACGCCGGCCAGGTAGCTGCCCATCTGTCGCTCGTCGATCAGCAAATCTTCGCTGATGTGCTTCAGCGCCGAGGTGAGCAGCGAGAGGTCGTAGGCCTCGAAGAACGAGCCGAGCACGACGAGGCCGAACATGCTCATCTGCGCAGGCGGGAGAGCGGGCGCGCGGCCGAGCCAGATCGGGATCCACCATGGGTTGCGACGCAGCGGTGCGTCGGGCGGAAGATCCGGTCTCGCTCCGGGGTCGGGAGGGGAAGGGGCGCGCACGCGCGCCGGAGCCTAGCGGCCGCGCATGTCGATGCGACCGCGCGCCTCGTTGCTGCGAACGCGCGAAGCAGCCCTTTGGAAAGTCGGATGCAGCCGGTAGGCTCCCGCCGGCCCGGATCCCCTCGAACGATCCGCGCCGGGGAGCCGCAGGTGCGCAGCCTCGACGAGATGCAGTGGGCTTCGGCGGTCGCGGAGGATCTCGATCCGGAACTCGCAGCCGACGCGGCCGTGGCGGCGGTGCGCGGCCAGCTCGCTGGGCCGGATCCCGATCTCGCGTTCCTGTTCTGCTCCGATGCGTATCGGCCGGCTTACGACTTCCTGGTTTCGCACGTGCGCGAACGCTTGCCCGACGTGCTGTTGATCGGTTGCAGCGCGCGCAGTGTGATCGGCGGGGGCCGCGAGATCGAGGGTCGCGCGGCGCTCTCGATCACCGTCGCGCGGCTGCCGGGTGTCGCGCTGCGTCCGATGCGCGTCGCCGGCGACGGCTTCCCGCGCGGCATCGATTCATGGCGCGAGCATTTCGAGATCGCAGCGGTTCCGGATCCGCACTTCGTGCTGTTCGCCGACCCGTGGAGCTGCGACGCCGAGTCGCTGGTGCGGCAGTTGGACGCCGACTTCCCGGACAGCACGGTGATCGGCGGCCTCGCCAGCGGTGCGGAACGCGCCGGCGAGAGCGCGCTCTTCCTCGGGGATCGCGTGCATGGCGACGGGATGGTCGGCGTCGCACTCCAGGGCAACGTTCGGCTCGACAGCGTCGTCGCGCAGGGCTGCCGTCCGATCGGGCAGCCGATGTTCGTGACGCAGGTGCGCGATCACTACGTGCTCGTCGCGGTCGACGGGCGTCCGCCGCTGGAGGTGATCCGCGACCTCTTCGAGCACGCCAATGCGCGCGATCGCGGACTGCTGCAGTCGGCGCTCTTCCTCGGCATCGAGATGCGCCCGGATCTCTCGGCGTACGGGCGTGGCGACTTCTTGATCCGCAACGTGATCGCCGCCGACCCACACACCGGTGCACTGACGATCGCGGCGCCACTGCGCGAGGGGCTGGTCGTGCAGTTCCACCTGCGCGACGCCCAGACTTCCGCCGAAGACCTCGAGGAGCGGCTGGCGCACTATCAAGCCGAGCGCGGGGGGATGGGACCGCCACACGGCGCGCTGCTATTTTCGTGTCTGGGTCGCGGTGCGTGGCTCTACGGCGTCCCCAATCACGACAGCGACGCATTCCGGCGTCACCTGGGCGCCGTGCCGCTCGGTGGCTTCTTCTGCAACGGCGAAATCGGGCCGGTCGAGCACCACACCTTCCTGCACGGCTACACCAGCGCCTTCGGCCTCTTCCGCCCCCGTCTCGCGTGAGGAGAAAGGGGACGGTCCTCGACGCGACTGGCGTTGGAGAAAGGGGACACACCTCGTGTCAGGTGTGTCCCTCGAGTCCACAGCCAGGCACGCTTCAGGACCGTCCCCTTTCTCCAACGCCAGTCACGAAGGAGGACCGTCCCCTTTCTCCTCGCGAGGCGGTTTGGAGGAGGTCGCCATCGAACTCGGTGATGTTGCCGAGGCGGGCGAGCAGGGCGTGGGCGCGCAGTTGCGACTTGGCCATGTGCACGGCGACCTCGGGTTTGGCGGCGAGTCGCTGGGCCCAGGCGTCGACCGTCGCGTCGAGCTGCGCGGCGGGAACGGCGCAGTGCACGGCGCCCCAGGTTGCGGCCTGCCGCGCGTCGAAACGGTCGCAGAGCAGGATGAGTTCGCGCGCGCGCGCGGCGCCGAGTTCGTGGACCAGCCGCGCCGTCGCGCCCCAGGTGAGCGGCAGGCCGAGGTCGACCTCGGGAACGTGGAAGACGGTGTCCTCGGCGGCGATGCGGAAGTCGCACGCGAGCGCGAGCGCGACGCCGCCGCCGATCGCATGGCCGTGCACGCGCGCGATCGTCACCACCTCGGCGTCCTCGATGGCGCGACACGCGCGCAGGCCGATCTGCGCGGCGTGGCGGCGCTGGCGATCGCTGGCACCCGACTCTGCGCGCAGCACCTCGCGACCGGGCGGGTCGCGGCGGTCCGCACCCGCGCAGAACGAGACGCCGCGTCCGCCGAGCACGACGACGCGCGTCGCGAAGTCGCGCTGGAGCGACTCGTAGAGTGCGGCGATCTCGTCGAGCGCCGTGGTGTCGAGCGCGTTGCGGCGCTCGGGACGATTCAGCCATACGCGCAGGATCGCGCCGTCGCGTTCGAGTTCCAGCCGCGTCGTGCTCATTGCATCTCCTCTTCGTCGAGCCAGGCCAGGATGCGCGCGCGATCGCCGTCGAGCGATGGCGCCGGGCGCCGCGTCGTCGGATCGGCGAACGCGGGCGACTTGATCGGATTGCCTGCCACCGGGAACGGCGCAGCGAGCGCCGGATCGTCCACGCCCACCACCATGTTGCGCGCGCGCACCTGTGGATGAGCGAGCACCTGCGCGACGTCCTGGATCGGACCGCACGGCACGCCGGCCGCTTCGAGTCGCTCGCTCCAGGCCGCCGTCGGGCGTTCGCGGAGCCGCTGTGACAGCAATTCGCGCAACGCGTCCACGTGTTGGCAGCGCGCTTCGTTGCTGGCGAAGCGGGGGTCGGCGCCGAGCGACGGCAGCTCGAGCGTCGCAACGAGGCGTTGGAAGAGGGGATCGTTTCCGGCCGCCACCACCAGGTGTCCGTCGGCCGTGGGATACGCCTCGAACGGCGTGATCGACGGGTGCCGCGTGCCGAGCGGGCGCGGGATCTCGCCGCTCGCCGCGAGCCGCGCGATCGCGTTCTCGAGGATCGCCACCTGGCAGTCGAGCATCGCGACGTCCACGAGCGTCGCCTCGCCGGTGCGATCGCGGTGGTGCAGCGCGCTGACGATGCCGAGCGCGCCGAAGAGGCCCGCCGCGATGTCGCCGATCGACGTACCGACGCGCGTCGGCGGCCCGTCGGGTTGGCCGGTGATCGACATGATGCCGCCCATCGCCTGCACGACGAGGTCGTAGGCGGGACGCGTCGCCAGCGGCCCCGTCTGTCCGAAGCCCGAGATGGCTGCCAGAACGAGTCGTGGAAAGCGCGCGTGCAGGGCTTCCCATCCGTAGCCGAGGCGCTGCATCGCGCCCGGGCGGAAGTTCTCGACCAGCACGTCGGCCCGCGCGAGCAGGCGCTCGAAGAGCGTGCGGTCAGCAGGCACCTGCAGGTCGAGCGCGAGGCTCTCCTTGCCGCGGTTCAGCGACAGGAAATACGCCGAACGATCCTCGACGAAGGGACCGATGCGGCGCGCGTCGTCGCCCCCGTCGGGTCGCTCGATCTTCACGACGCGCGCCCCCAGATCGGCGAGCAACATCGTGCAGTACGGCCCCGCGAGCACCCGCGTCAGATCGACGACGAGCGTGCCTGCGAGCGGTCCGGTGTCGTCGCGGGTGTCCCGTCCGTCATGTGCCTCTCGGCAGTCGACTCGGGGCGGGCCATTCCATAGCTTGCGCTTTCGCCGCCGTCTCCCTCGATATGAAATCCACCACACCGCAACGCATCCCCACGCTCGTCGTCTCGGGCTTTCTTGGCTCGGGCAAGACGACGCTCGTCCGCGCGCTGCTCGCCGAGGCGCAGGCGATCGGCGAGCGCCTCGCCGTCGTGGTGAACGACTTCGGCGCGCTCGGCATCGATCGCGCGCTGCTGGGCGCCGGGGATGCGCGCAGCGTCGAGCTGGCGGGCGGCTGCGTCTGCTGCGAGTTGTCGGACGAGTTGGTGGAAACGCTCGAAACGATCCGCCGCGACATCGCGCCGGATCGCATCGTCATCGAGGCGTCCGGGCTGGCGCTGCCCTACGAGACGCAGCTCTCGCTGTGGCGTCCGCCCGTCTCGGAGTGGGTCGGCGACGACATGGCGGTGGTGCTGGTGAACGCCGAGCAGCTCACCGAGCTGCGCGACCTCGATGGCCTCTTCGAGCAACAGGTGACGGCCGCCGACCTGCTGGTGCTGAATCAGATCGACCGCGTCGCCGCCTCGCAACTGCCGGCGCTCGAGGCGCGGCTGCGCGCGATCGAGCCGGAGGTGCCGATCGTGCGCGCACTGCAGGCATGCGTCGATCCCGCGCTGCTGCGGCCGATCGAAGCGCCGTCGCGCGGGCGCCTTGCGCCGCCGCGCGCGCCGCACGACCACGCGCTGCACGAGGCGTTCTCCGCCGAGGTGATCGAGGTGGCCCCCGGCGTCGCCGAGGACGAGCTGGTCGCGCGGCTCCGCGCGCTCGGCGCCGTGCGCGCGAAGGGCTATGTCGAGACGGCGGGTGGCATGCGGCTCGTGCAGGGCGTCGGCAGGCGGATCGAGTTGACCCCTGCGGCTCCGCCGGATGCCGCGCTCTGCGGGAAGCTCGTCGTGATCCGCCGAAGCCGCTGAATCCAGGCTGCCGGCGCTGGCGTATCCGATTCGGCGGCAGGCGGTCTCCTCTGTGACCGTGCACCCGATCCCAATCCGCCATCGGGCGCCCCGGCCTGCCCCGGGGCGCCCGTTCTCATTCGCGCGACGGTAGACTGCACGCCCGTTCCAACGGGGGAGACACCGCGTGCGCTTCACGTTCGCCGAATCGATGTGCGATCCGAGTCACTACGTGCCGCTCGCGATCGAGGCGGAGCGCGCGGGCTATCACTCGTTCACCGTGCCCGACAGCATCTGCTACCCGCGCGACTCGGACTCCAAGTACCCGTACACGCCGGACGGCGACCGCCACTTCCTCGAGGGCAAGCCGTTCATCGAGCCGTTCGTGCTGATCCCCGCGCTCGGCGCGGTGACCGAGTCGCTGCGCTTCACGACCTTCGTCGTGAAGCTGCCGATCCGGCAGCCCGTGCTGGTCGCGAAGCAGGCCGCGTCGGTCGCGGTGATGACGAACGACCGCTTCGGCTTCGGTGTCGGACTTTCACCGTGGCCCGAGGACTTTGCCGTCACCGGCACCGAGTGGACGCACGCGCGGCGCGCGCATGGACGAGATGATCGAGATCATCCGCGGCCTCGCGAGCGGCGAGTTCTTCGCGTACCACGGCAAGCACTACCAGATTCCGAGCATCAAGATCTGCCCGGTGCCGAAGCGGCCGATCCCGATCCTGATCGGCGGTCACGCCGAGGCCGCGCTGAAACGCGCCGCGCGACTCGGCGACGGCTGGATGCACGCGGGCGGCGACGCCGCGACTCTCGACCGCTATCTCGCGCGGCTCAACGAGCTGCGCCGCGAGTACGGTCGCGAGCGCGAGCCCTTCGAGATCCACGTGATCGCGATGGAGGCCTACAGCCTCGACGGCGTGCGCCGGCTCGAAGACAAGGGCGTCACCGACGTGATCGTCGGCTTCCGCAACGCCTACGAGAAGGACACGCATGCCGCTCCAGCAGAAGATCGACGCGCTGCGCGGCTACGCGGACCGCATCATCGCGAAGCTCTGAGACGCTGCTTTCTAGTAGCGGTACTGCTCCGGCTTGTACGGCCCGTCGACCGGCAGGCCCAGGTACCCGGCCTGCTTCGGCGTGAGCGTCGTGAGCTTCACACCGAGCTGATCGAGGTGCAGCCGCGCGACTTCCTCGTCGAGGTGCTTCGGCAGGATGAAGACGTTCCTCCCGAAGCTCTCGGCCTTCGCGTGCAGCTCGAGCTGCGCGAGCACCTGGTTGGTGAACGACGCCGACATCACGAAGCTCGGGTGACCGGTGGCGCAGCCGAGGTTCAGCAGGCGTCCCTCGGCGAGCACCATCACGCTATGGCCGTCGGGGAAGATCCACTCGTCGTACTGCGGCTTGATGTTGACGCGCCGGATGCCCGGCACCGCTTTCAGGCCCGCCATGTCGATCTCGTTGTCGAAGTGACCGATGTTGCCGACGATCGCCTTGTCCTTCATGCGCGCCATGTCCTCGGCGGCGATCACGTCGCAGTTGCCCGTGGTGGTGACGAAGATGTCGGCCGTCTCGAGCACGTCGTCGAGCGTCGCCACCTGATAGCCCTCCATGGCGGCCTGGAGCGCGCAGATCGGGTCGATCTCGGTCACGATCACGCGGGCACCCTGGCCGCGCAGCGCCTGCGAACAGCCCTTGCCGACCTGGCCGTAGCCGCACACCACGGCGACCTTGCCGCCGAGCATCACGTCGCTCGCGCGCATCAGCCCGTCGGGCAGCGAGTGCCGGCAGCCGTAGACGTTGTCGAACTTGCTCTTGGTGACGGAGTCGTTGACGTTGATCGCCGGAAACAGCAGCGAGCCGTCCTTCGCCATCTGGTAGAGCCGATTCACGCCCGTCGTGGTCTCCTCGGAGACGCCGCGGATTCCCTTCGCGATGGCGCTCCAGCGACCGGGGTGCGCGGCGAGTTCGGCTCGCGCGCAGTCGAGGATCACACCCCATTCCTCGGGGTCGTTCTTCTCGTCGAAGCTGGGAACCTTGCCCGCGCTCTCCCACTCGAACGTCTTGTGCACGAAGAGCGTCGCGTCGCCGCCGTCGTCGACGATCAGGGTGGGCCCCTTGCCGTCGGGCCACACGAGCGCCTCCTTGGTGCACCACCAGTACTCTTCGAGGGTCTCGCCCTTCCATGCGAAGACCGGGGTGCCCTTCGGATTCTCGGGTGTGCCGTTCGACCCGACCACGACCGCGGCCGCCGCGTGATCCTGCGTCGAGAAGATGTTGCACGACACCCAGCGGACGTCGGCGCCGAGATCGACGAGGGTCTCGATCAGCACGGCGGTCTGGATCGTCATGTGCAGGCTGCCCATGATGCGCGCGCCGGCGAGCGGCTTCTTGCCGGCGTGCTGCCGGCGCAGCGACATCAGGCCCGGCATCTCGCACTCGGCGAGGCGGATCTCCTTGCGGCCCCATTCGGCGAGGCCGAGGTCCTTGACCTTGAAGGGAACGCGGGCGGGCTGGGTCATGGCGAGGTCTCCAATTCATTTGTTCATCCGGATACATTGGATACAGGACGCATCACCGTTCTGTCAACCACTGGGAGCATCGGCGCCTTGGGTTCACCGCGCTCCGTCGCCGCTTCGCTGAACCCCTCGACCCCGGCGTCGAGCTGCACGCCGAGGCTGTTGAGCGCCATCGACACCAGCGTGTACTGGCCGACCGCAAAGATGAAGTCGATCACCTGCTCCGTGCTCCAGCGGGCGCTGAGTGCGTTCCAGCTCGTGTCGCTGAAGAACGAGTCGTCGTGCAGTTCGTCGACGGCGCGCAGGATCGCGGCGTCGAAGGCATTCCAGCCCGGCGGCGTCGGGGCCCTTGGCGACGCGGCGGATCTCGTCGTCGCTGAGCCCGGTCGCGCGCCGATCGCCACGTGCTGGCCCCATTCGTACTCCGAGCGGCAGCGCCAGCCAATGCGCAGGATCGCGAGCTCGCGCTCGCGCGGCGGCAGCGTCGACTTCGCCAGCACGTGAGTGCCGAACACCAGCCAGCGCTTCAAGAGCTTCGGATGATGGGCGAGGGTGCGGAAGATGTTGAGGATCGGGCCGCGGCGGATGTTGCCGCTGGTGGCGCCGAGCAGGGCGCGGGTTTCGGCGTCCATCTCGTCGTCGGCGAGCGGTGCGACGCGCGCTGCTTGCAGTCGGGGCATTGGTGACTCCTCGATTTTCGGGCGCCCAGAGTAGGCGAGGCCGCGCATCCCGCTCGGGGACGCGCGGCCTCGGCGTTTCCGGGGCTGCTCGCGGCTCGCCTATTCGAACACGTAGGCGCTTTCGCTGTGCTCGGAGAGATCGACACCCGAGTACTCGGCCTCGTCGTCGAGTCGGAGCCTGCCGAAAATCACGCGCAGCCCGAGCAGGATCACGATCGTCGCCGCCGGTGCGAAGGTCGCGGTGAACAAGATGCTCTTCAGCTGCGTGAGGATCTGCGCGCCGCGGGTAACGCCCTCGGGCAGAGCGAAATCCGCCATGAAGAGGCCCGTCGCGAGGGCGCCCCAGGTGCCGCCGACGCCGTGCACGCCGAAGACGTCGAGCGAGTCGTCGTAGCCGAACAGCGGCTTCAAGAAGGTGACGGCGCGCGTAGCAGAGGACCGACACGCCGACGCCGATCGCGATCGCGCCCATCGGCGAGACGAATGCGCAGGCCGGGCGTGATGGCGACGAGACCTGCCACGCACGCCGTCGCGGCGCCGAGCACGGTCGGTTTCCCGCGGTGCAGCCACTCGATCGCCATCCAAGTGACGAGCGCGGTCGAGGCGGCCGTGCTGGTGTTGAGGAAGGCGAGGCCGGCGATGCCGTCAGCCGCCAGCTCGGAGCCGGCGTTGAAGCCGAACCACCCGACCCAGAGCAGCGCGGCGCCGACCACGGCGAAGGGCAGGTTGTGCGGCGGCATCGACTCCTTGCCGTAGCCGCGGCGCTTGCCCAGGAAGAGCGCGGCGACGAGCGCCGAATAGCCGCTCGACATGTGGACGACCAGACCGCCGGCGAAGTCCTTGGCGCCGAGCGTGAAGAGCCAGCCGCCGCCCCAGACCATGTGCGCGAGCGGGCAGTAGACCACCAGCAACCAGATCGTGATGAATGCGAGGTAGGGACCGAAACGCATGCGCTCGGCGAAAGCGCCGATCATCAGCGCGGGCGTGATGATCGCGAACATCGCCTGGAACATCACGAACACGTACTCGGGGATCGTGTAGCCGGTCCAGAGCGTGGTGGGCGTGATGCCATGGAGGCCGAGCTTGGAGAAATCCCCGATGAAGGCGTTGCCCGGTCCGAAACTCAGCGTGTAGCCGACCAGAATCCAGAGCACGCCGACGACGCCCGCCGACACCATGCACTGCATGAACAGCGACAGCACGTTCTTCGCGCGGACCAGACCCGCGTAGAAAAGCGCCAGTCCAGGGATCGTCATCATCAGCACGAGCGCGGAACTCGTGAGCATCCAGGCCGTGTTCCCGGTGTCGGGCGCCGGCGCTTCATCCGCCGCGGAGGCCGCGCCGGCAAGGACGAGCGACACGACGAGGGGTGTGAGCGCGCTCCACCACGTGTCTGTGCGACGGGATTCTCTGCGAGCGGGCCGTGTCATCGAGGTGCCTCCATTGCGCGCCATTCGGTACGCCGGCGCGACGTCGATGCCTGGTAGAGCAATGTGCGTGCCACAGAACAGGTGAGCTCGAAGTGGCTCGAATGAGCAGCAGAAGACTCCTCGCGCCGTTCGCGAGCAGCATGCGTCCCGAATTGCTCAGGTCCTGGGCAGGGGCTTGCTCAGCTTGCAGGCAGGTCGCGAGCGACGCCCGAGTCCCGCGCCGTGCGCTTCGTGCAGGCAGCGCGCTGCGTTTGGAACGGGGTTTGCACGAGGGGGTCGTCATGCACTCCCAGCGAAGCGACGGCGGTCGCGCATTCGATCCCGGACTCCAGTCGTTGTTTGCCGAGTTTCACCGGCGCGCGATCGCAAGCGGCGAACGCGTGACACTCCGCGCCTGGCTCGATCGCGCGGAGGCATGGCGCATTCTCGATGCGCTGCAGGCAGCCGGCGGCAACCGCTCGGCGGCAGCTCGCTCGCTGGGGATCGGACGGCGCACCCTATACACAAAGATGGAGAAGCTCGGCATCCATCCTTCCTGGGAAGCGGGCGGCGCGGGATCCCCTGATCTTCGGATCGCTTGCCCGGGTTCGTGACCTGGCCGACATTCCCGGCGCCGCGCAGATCCAGAGACGAGCGGCAGCGGGGGCGAACGCGATGCCGCGTTGCTTGCGAAGGTTCCGGTGGGTCGCGTTGCTCGGCTTCCTGATGCTCGGTTGCGAGACCGCCAAGCACGCCGGAGAAAATGTTCTCTACGGGATCAACCCGGTGGCAACGACCGACGCGCTCGTGCTCGGGGTCTCCACCCACGGCGCCTACCTGCTGGTTTCGCTCGCGGGTCCGTTGGCGGAGCTGCGCTTCTTCGCACCCGCAACCGAGGCCTGTCGCCAGGTGCTCGCACCCGATGCGCGCGTGAACTACGGAAAGTCGGGTGTATTCGGCCGCTTCCGGCGCGACGATGCGATCTGTGACCCCGTCGGTGTCGCGTCGCTCGCTGCGTGGCGGGATCGCCAGCCGCGTCGGCTCGGCCCGCCGGTGCCGCGCGCGACGGCCTACTACCGCCTCGTGCAGCAAGATCCCGAGCTGATCTTCCTCCGCGGGCGCTTCCCACTTGCGTCGCGCGTGAACATTCCCGGTGGTTACGACCTCGTCGCGGTGCTCCCGAATACCGAACCGTGTGTCGCCGTTGCGGCGCAGGGCGAAGCGTCGCTGGAATTTCGCGTCGCGGGGCCGGAGCCCTTCCAGATGCTGGCCGGCGGTCCGATCTGCGACGTGTTCGGGTTCGCGCTTCCGCTCGAGATCCCGAAGTCTTGACGGCTTTGCGTGATGGCGGCCTGGGCGTGATATAGCGTGCGCGCCGCCATGAACGATCGCGTTGCGCGCGCGCTTCGCCGCTGGTTCTCCTCGCTCGCGGTTGGCGCCCATCTCGCGGTTGGCTGATCCTGGTTTGGGCTCCGCAGGAGTCCGTGGCCTGCTCGGTGTGTCTTGCCGGCGACCCGAGCTTTTCGAATGGCGGTGCGCCTGACCAGCAGACCGTTCCTTGCTCACGCGCCGGAATCGCGTTCGTGCAAGGACCGCTTGCGCCGCTGCATCGCAAACGACGCTGCGACCGCGCCGATCGCCAGCACGCCACCGGCTCCGAAGGCGAGCGCGAACGCGCGCGGTGCGTTGCTGCCGCCGTAGATCAGCGTCAGCAGCGTCACGCCAAAGGAGGCCCCCACCGAACCCATCAGCCGACTGACGGCCGACGCCACGCCGATGTCCTCTTCGTTCGCCGCATTCGACGCGGCACTCGAGAGCGAAGGCTGGCTGAGTCCGTAACCGATGCCTTGCAGCACGAGCCCGCTGCCGACGCCCCAGAGGCTCGATGCGAGTGCACCGAGGCCGAGCACCCCCATCGACACCGCCATCACCAGGCAGCCGATCCAGGCGGCGGCGCGCTCGCCGATGCGTTCGCCGAGCGCGCCGCCGAACGGCGAGCCGAGCGCAAACGACGCGGTGCGCAACAGCAGCACGCCCGAGGTCGCGGCGATCGTCAGCGCGAAGATGCCCTGCAACATGAACGGCGCGATCACGAAAGCGCCCATGTACGAGGCGCTGGTGAGCGCGCTCGCGACGCTCGGCGCGGCGAAGGCACGCGTGCGCAACAGCGCGAGCGGGAGCAGCGGCGCGGCGACGCGGCGCTCGATCGGCGCGAACGCGGCGAGTCCGAGCGCGCCCACCGCGCACGAACCGAGCACCCACGGCGAGGCGAGTCCGCGCTCGCGCACCTGACCGAGCGCGAACAGGAAGCCGGCCACGCCGAGCGCCAGCGCCAGCGCGCCGGCCACGTCGAAGCGGACGCGGCGCGGAGGCGTCTCGCGCAGCACCGCGAACGCGAGGACGAAGGCGAGGAGCGAGAAACCCGCCTGCATCGCGAAGACGACGCGCCAGCCGAACCAGTCGACGAGCGGACCGCCCACCGCGAGACCGAGTGCGGGCGCACCGGCCGCCGTCATCGACCACCAGCCCATCGCGCGCACGCGCTGCGCGCGCGGCGTCACGCTGAAGATCAGCGCCATCGCGGTCGGCTGCGTCGCGCCGCCGAGCGTCGCGGCCAGCGTGCGCAACGCGATCAGCGCGGCGGGGCTCCAGGCGAACGCGGTGGCGGCTGCCGTCGCAGTCGCCGCCGCGGTGCCCAACAGGAAGACGCGGCGATGGCCGCGCAGGTCGCCGAGTTTGCCGAGCAACGGCAGCGCCACTGCCGAGATCAACATCGGCGCCGCGATCACCCACGCCATCGTGGTCTCACGCGTGCCGAACTCGCGAGCGATCGACGCCAGCGACACGGCGAGGATGGTGATCGGGAAGGTCGTGGCGAACATGCCCGAGAGCGCCGCCAGCAGGACCCACCTCGGGTAGCTGCGGCTTGCTTCGAGGCGACCGATGAGTCGCTCGCGCCACGGCGCCTCGCGCGCGGCGTCGGGCAGCGACGTCATCGCGGGCGCGTCTCGAATTTCGGGCTCGGCATGAAGCTCACTCGCTGGGCGGCGCGAGGGTATCGCCTCGTGCCGCGCGCGGGCCACGCTAATCTGGCCGCCCGCATGGCACCCGACGAGTCCCGCACCCGCGCTGGCTCGAGCTAGCCAGCCGGGACAATCCGAAACCACTCGAAGCCGCGAGGAATCCCGTGTCGCAGCCCGCTGTCATCGTCGAGCAGGAAGGCCCCGTGCTCATCGTCACGCTGAACCGGCCCGAGAAGAAGAACGCCGTCAATTCGGAAGTGATGTGCCGCCTCTACGACGCCTGGGTGCGGCTCGATCAGGACGAGGAACTGCGCGTCGCGATCCTCACCGGTCGCGGCGACACCTTCTGCGCCGGCATGGACCTCGCCGAGATCGGCAAGCTGCGCGGTGGCGTCACCGACAACGAGTGGCTCGAGCGGGTGCGCAGGGAACCGCACGTCATCTACGGCGCGTGGCTCAAGACCTATCGGCCCACGAAGCCGGTGATCCTCGCCGCCGAGGGCTTCGCACGCGCGGGTGGCACCGAGATCCTGCAGGGCACTGACATCCGCGTCGCCGGCGAGAGCGCGAACTTCGGCGTCACCGAAGTGCAGCGCGGTCTGTTCCCGATGGTCGGATCGGCCGTGCGTCTGCGCCGCCAGATTCCCTACGCGATCGCCGCCGAGATGCTGCTCGCGGGCGACGATCTCCCGGCGCGGCGCGCATACGAACTCGGCCTGGTGAACCACGTCGTGCCCGATGGGCAGGCGCTCGCAAAGGCGAAGGAGATCGCCGCGCGCATTGCCGCGAATGGACCCCTCGCGGTGAAGGCGCTGGTCGCCACGCTGCGCGCCACCGAGATGCTGCCGGAAGAGAAGGCGTTCGAGATCGAACAGCAGCACGGCATGAAGGTGATGATGTCGCAGGACGCGGCGGAGGGACCGCGCGCGTTCCTCGAGAAGCGGAAGCCGGTGTTCAGCGGGCGCTGAGTGCGATCCCGTCGAGTCGCTCGCTCCGCCGACGAGGCTGCGGCGGGCGCGCAAGAAAATCCATGCAACCGCAGAGGCGCAAAGAGCGCAGAGAACTCAAAAAAGGGTATCAGAAAAGATGAACGTCATATTGGTCTACCCTCGATGGAATTATCCGACTTTCGGGCAGCTTCAGGAGCCGCTTGGACTCTTGCATATCGGCGCCATGCTCAAGGCTCACGGCGATACGGTCAGATTTTTCGACCTGGCGGTGGACGCCATCGAATGCGTCGATGAAGCCCTGGCTGATGCCGACCTCGTCTGCATCAGCTCTAGCACCGTGCTCTTTGGCCGGGCATGTCTCGTGCTGAACCGCATCAAGAAAATACGCCCCGGCCTTCCCGTCGTCGTCGGAGGCCCTCACGCCACTTTGATGACGGAAGACGCGGTGATGAGAGGGTTCGACGCCGCCGTCATCGGTGAGGGCGAGTACACGGCTGTCGATCTCGTTGAAGCGATTCAAAAAGGTGCGCCTCTTCATGAAGTGGCCGGAGCGGCCGCGAAAAAAGGCGATGAAGTTGCTTACGGACCGACCCGGGGATTCGAGCCGGATCTCGATACTTTCCCGGATCCCGACCGGACGCTGATCGACTACACCAAATACTTTAGCGACGGGTTTGAATTCGTCGGCATGATGGCCACGCGCGGCTGTCCCTATAAGTGCCTGTTTTGCAAGCCCATGCTGGACAAGATGCACGGGCCCAAGGTAAGAGGACGGAGTCCGAAACGGATCGCGGAGGAAATGTCGAACATCGCGAAATCCCTTGGCTACAAGAAATTCCTTTTCAAGGACGACACCATGGTTCTGGGCGGCGTCAAGTACTTCGTCGAGTTCGAGCGCGAGCTTGCCGCAGCCGGGCTTACCGATTCCCGGTGGGTCTGTCAGGCGCGCGTTGATCAGATTTCCGCCCCCTTGCTCGAACAGATGAAAAAATGCGGCCTCGAGGCGATTGCCTTCGGCGTTGAAAGTGGATCGCAGAAAGTTTTGGATTTTTTCCGCAAGGGAATCCAGGTCGAGCAAACGATCAAGGCTTTCGACCTTTGCCACGAGCATGGCATAGGGACCCTCGCATTTGTGATGCTGGGCGCGCCCGTCGAAACCCGTGAAGACCTGGAAGCCACGGTAAGGCTGGTCGAACGCATCCGCCCCGAGAGCCTTTCCTTTTCAATAGCCACTCCGGGGCCGGGCAACGCGCTCCACGATTACGCCGTCGAAAACGACATTCGCAACGTGACGTCGGTCGAAGACAACGACTACCAATACAACACGGATCCGATCAAGCTTTCACTTGTCACTGCCAAGGACGTATCGTGGGCTGCGAAAGCGATTCTAGAAGCCGTGCCGAACACGTACTTCAAGGATGAACTGGAGGCGAGGGCAAAGAGGCTGGCGGGAGAGGCATGAGGATGAGAAAACTCGGCCGGGACTCTTGCAGAGCCTGAAAAGAAAAGGGCCCGCCCCCCGCGCGAACGCGGCGGACGGGCCCGAGAGACGCAGGGTCTAGTAGCGGCCGCGACCGCCGCCACCACCGCCGCCGCCGCCGCCGCCCGTGGACGTCGCCTCGTTCACGCGGAGAGCGCGGCCACCGACCTCACGGCCGTCGAGGCCCTTGATGGCCGAATCGGCGCTGGAGGAATCGCCCATCTCGACGAACGCGAACCCGCGCGGCCGACCGGTCTCGCGATCGGTGATGATGCTCACGCGATCGACCGCACCGTAGGCCTCGAACATCGACTTGAGTTCGGTATCGGTGGTCGTGAAGGGGAGATTTCCAACGTAAAGCTTCTTGTTCAAGATCAGATTTCCTAAGAGGGATCCCGCACACGGATGAGCAGGGTCGCCTCGATCCCGAGAACCCCGGCCAGAACATCCAGCCGTCGTGCCCGAGCATGATGAACCGCCGCATCGCGTTCGAGACGATCCAGGATCGCTCGAGTCGCAAACGGCGAGGCGCGTTCAGATGGTGTGATAGACAGGGTGGGTCGAGACGAGGTCAGAAGACAAAGTCGAAAGACGAGGTCGAAGACCGGACGCTGAAGATCGGCCAAATGGACGGCCGACGGGTGGATAACCGATCGCGCGCGGATGGCAAGCGCCGGCTTCGATCGAGATGCGCGCGCGTGGCGGAGCGCGCAGCGCGGGGCCGCTACAGACCGAGTGGGTTGCGGCTGATCGCCTCGCCATTGCTTTCGATCGCGAGGTCCGTCTGCCCGACTGGATGCAATTTCCTCCCCGCGGATGACCCGGGTAGCGGCCTGCGCCGGCGTGGCGCGCGACCGGGATCAGCGCGCGGGTCGGGCGGCTCCGATGCGGAGCGCTGCTCTTCGGAGCCGCGTGGCGCGTGTCCAGAGCTCGAGCTGCGCGAGCGTGGCGGAGGCCAGGAGGTGAGCGTCGACCCAGCCGATCCCGACGCCCGCGAGACCGTGTCGCCCGACGAACGAAATCACCTCCTCGTGCTCCACGAGGGGCGCCCGAGGCAGGGCCCCCAGGAGGTTCAGGATATCGGCGCGTGCGGAGAGGTGGCCACAGGCGAGCTCCCCGATCACGAAGTCGTGACAGACGACTTCCCCCGTCTCGAGGGCGGTGGCGAGCTCGCTGTCGCCCCGGCGGAGATGATCGACCCAGACGCTCGTATCGACCAGGATCACGAGGCCACGCGAGACCGGCGGCGCGGGACCGTGCCCAGCTTGCGTTCGGTCCCGAGCGTGGCTTCCTGGTGGAGTGTCTCTTCGAGCTGTCCCTGGAAATGGAACGAGCCGCCGCAGGAGGGGATCCCACGGCGACTCGCATGTGTGGTAGCGGGGGTGGGATTTGAACCCACGACCTCCGGGTTATGAGCCCGACGAGCTACCAGGCTGCTCTACCCCGCAACAAAGCGAGCGGCAGGGTAGGGCGGGGCCTCGGGCTGTCAACGGCGTTGCCGCGCCCGAAATGGATGCGCTGCGGAGCTTTGCTCGCGCGACTGCTCGTGCGATGCGCGCTGCCTGCCTTCTCCCCGCGCGACTCATATCGGCGCAACTCGTCACCTGGTGCCGAAATTCGTCACTCCCCGTGCAGAGAACCGTGCGGAGGACGAACGATGTCGCGGAAGCTTTCTTGGCTGGGGACGGGTGTCGGTGCTGTGCTCGCGTGTGGATTCGTGGTGGGCGCGTGGAGCGCCCCGGTGCAGGCGGAGCCGCTGTATCGCTGGGAATCGGCGGACGGGACGGTGTCGTTCACCGACGACGCCAAGCGCGTGCCGGAACGCTATCGCAAAGCTGCCAAGCAGATCGATACGAACGCGCTCGCGGGCTACGGCCGTTACACGCCGACCGACGCCGCTGCGAGTCAAGAATATGCAAAGCGCCTGGCAGAGCGACTCGAAGTGCTGCGCGCAGCGAACGAAGCCGACGAAACAGCCCAGCGCGCGCCCGCGGAACCCAGCGCGGTCGACGCGCCGAGGCGGAGCGAGCGAGCCGCCAAGCCGCGCTACATCGAGCGGCGTCGGGCGTTCCTCCAGCCGGACGGCACGATCCGCTATCGCCATTATCGCAACCAGGCGGACTCTGGGACGATGTCCGACACCGCGTCGCTGCCCGTCGATCCGAACGACCCGCGTCCGGTCGTGACCGAGCAGAAGCAGGTGCGGGTGCCCGGCCAACCGATCACGCAGACGATCACGGTGACGCGCCAGGGCGATCGCGTGCTGAGCGTGGTGAAGCCGCGCAGCCACTATTGGTCGGTGGATTTCCCCGAGCTGTCCGACTACGAGGACTAGCTTCGGGTCGCTCGATCGAGTCGACGGAAGGAAGCGGGCGCGGCCCCCCTCAGAAACGCGCCCGCTCCCTCCCGTCTCCCCCAACCCGATGCGGAGTTCAGTCGTCGGACGCGTCTTCGGCGTCCGAGGTGTCTTCGTCCGGACCCGCGTCGGTCACGTCGTCGTCTGAACTCGCGACCGGCGCGGCCGCCTCGGCGGCCGCCTCATAGGGTTCGAGCACGCCGGGCGGGAGGCCCGCGCGGCGCGCGTCTTCCACGACGTCGGGCATCGCGCGTCTTGCCGCTTCGTACTCCGCGCGTGTGAGCTTCAACTCTTCGAGGTACTTCGCCTTGGCGTCGCCGCGCGGGTAGCGCCGCGACGCACCGCGGCCCTTGGCGTTTTCGAGTTGTTCGAGTCTCCGCTGGGCGGCGTCGATTCGTTGCTTGGCATCGTCGAGCTGCTTCACCAGTCGTGCGACCTCGGCGCCGCCATCCTGGCTTTCGTCTGCGGCGCTGGCGGCCGTGGAGTCCGGCTCCTCCGCACTTGCGTGGGAGGGCAGGCCGAAGGCGGCGAGCGTGCAGAAGAGACCTGCGAGCAAGATCGATTTCATCAGGCCGACTCCTCCATCTGCGGGCGTCGATGCGGCGTGCGCTCCTCCACCCACTCGCTGAGCGCGCGCGTGGCGCCGCGGTCGAGTGTCAAGAAGCGCAATCCCATGCCGGGCAAGTGGCCGCGCGGCTGTTCGCGGGTCCACATCACCTGCGCGGTGGACGCGACCAGCGCGTCGCTTTCGGGCAGTCGCATCGTCAGCTCCAGCTCGATCGGCGGCGGCACGATGCGCTGTGACTCGACGAAGACTCCGCCGCGCGAGAGGTTGCGCCCGAGGCCGTCCCAGGTGTCGCGACGGTGGCGCATCTGGATCGGCACCGAGATCGGAACCCTGGGCAGCACGCGCGGTGGATCGGCGAGCAGCCGTCGCGCGCTGTCGAGCAGCGCGACGCGGTCGATCGGCTTGAGCAACACGTCGTCGGCGCCAGCGCGGACCGCACGCTCACGCTCGCCGGCGTCACCGGTGACGGCGAGCAGCACGACGCGCGGTGCACCGAGCAGCGGATCCTGCTTCAGGATCCGACACAGCGTGGCGCCGTCGATGCCGGGCATGCGCACGTCGGCGACGATCAGGTCGGGCGATTCGAGGTGCGCCACGGCGACCGCCTCCTCGCCATTCGCAGCCGTGATCACGCGACCGGCGCGCGCCAGGAACAGCGCGCCGAGTTCGCGCATGAGCGGGGCGTCGTCTACGACCAGGATCGTATGTCGCGGCTGGACGCGCGCCTCGCTGGCGAAGGCGAGGCGTGCACTCACGGAGAGTGTTCCTGCAGCGTCGGTCGCACCGTCCACGCGTTGTCCGCGAGCGTCCAGTGCTGTTCTTCCGAAAAGGTGATGACGACCGGCGACGAGGATCGGTAGCCCGTGTATTCCACGGTCACGGTGGCGATCGTCTTGCCGCTGTCGATCTCCTTGATCGCGTAGTCGGTGAAGTGGATGTCGCGCAGCGCGGCAGTGCGATCTTGGAACGCACCACGCGCGTCGGCGGAGACGAAGCTGCGGGCGCGGTCGAAGTCGGTGAAGCGCATCAGGTTCGTGTACCGCTTTTGGCTCTCGTGAAACATCGTGTTCTGGTCGGTCAGGGTCGCGCAGCCCCACGAACCGATGGCGAGAGCGCTTCCGAGAGCGAGCATCGCAACGCGACGGATCTGCATGCGGCCACCTCCAGGTGGGGAGGCGTCCCCACCTCTCGAGCTATCGGTGGTCCTGCGCCCGGGGTTGAGCGCGGGCGCGCGCGCAGACCGGGGAGCTGCATGCGAAGCGCGCTAAGGTTGCGCGCCGCTGGAGGCGTTTGGGTGGGCGTGTTGCTGGGCATCGACGTGGGCGGGACGAAGGTCGCGTTCGCCGTGGGCGACGCGGCGGGCAACCTGCACGCGTCGCAGCGGCGGCCGACGGCGCCCTCCGGACGCGGCGAGACCGACGTCGCGGCGATGATCGACGACTTGCGACGTCTCGTACACGAAGCCGGCGTCTCGTTGCGCGATGTCGACGCCGTCGGGGTTTCCGTGCCGAGTCCGCTCGACCCGGAGCGCGGCGTGGTGCTGAACCCTCCGAATCTGCCGGGCTGGCACGAGGTGCCCTTGCGCGACCTGCTGCAGCAGGCGTTCGGCGTGCCCGTCTTCGTCGAGAACGACGCCAACGCCGCGGCGCTCGCAGAGTGGCATTTCGGTGCGGCGCGCGGCTTCGAGCACGTGGCGTATCTCACGATGTCGACCGGCGTCGGCGGCGGACTGATCCTCGGCGGGCGCCTCTACCGCGGCGTTTTCGCGAGCGCCGGGGAGTTCGGGCACGCGCCCGTCGAGTGGGACGGAGAGCCGTGTTCGTGCGGACAGCGCGGTTGTCTCGAGGCGTACGTCGGCGGAGCGGCCTGGACGCGCCGCTTGCGACAGATCGCGCCGCCGGGGAGCCGCGCGACGGCGCTCGCCGGGTCGCGCGAAGCGCTGAAGCCCGAGCACGTCGTCGCGGCGGCGCGTGCGGGCGACGCCTTCGCGCTCGCCGAAATGGCGCGCTGGAATCACTACGTCGCTCGCGGAATCGTGTGGATCGTGATGGGGCTCGCACCACAGGCGGTGGTGCTCGGCACGATCGCCGTCGCCGCGGGCGAAGCGCTCGCGCTGCAGCCGATCCGCGAACAGGTACGCGCGCGCGTGTGGCCCTTTATCGGCGACCAGCTGCAGATCCTGCCGGCAGCGCTCGGCTCGACGCTGCCCTACCGCGCCGCACTCGGCGTCGCGCTCGAAGGGCTGCGAGCGGGTTAGCCAGCAGACTGACCAAGATGAATCACGTTTCTCGGGAGCCGATGCGTGAGCCGCGGGGGCGTGACGTCCGTCCAGAACGTCCTCGGCGGACGAACGTCGCAGCTTCGCTTTGGGACTTCCAGGCCGCCTGCGGATTGTTCTGGCCGAACGCCCCGCCCCCGCTACTTGCCATTCGCTCCTGAAAATCCGTTGCTACAGACGGAAAGCCAAGCGCGGGCGGGGGACTCGGCCGAAACAATCCGCAGGCGGCCTGCCAACCCACGCCGCGAAGCCGCTGGCCTCCGCCCGCCGAGGACGTTTCGGACGAGTCCACCGCCCGCGCGCCTCGCAGCAACGAACCAGCGCAAGTGCGGCGGAGCCGAGCGAAGTTCCGGCGTCAGCTCCGCTGTACGAAGCTGAGCGTCTCGGCGAGTTCCGTCGCTTCGCGGGTCAGCTCCTCGACCAGCGTGTGCAGAGCCGGCAGACACGCCGTGGTCTTGCGGTTCACGTCGAGAATGTGCGACGCCGTGGTCGAGACCTGTTCGCTCGCGCGTCCATGCGCGGCGGTGTTCTCCTGGAAGGCGCGGATCATCTCGGTGATCGCGGCGATGTTGTCGCGCACGAAGCGACCGCTCTGGCGCTGCTCCTCGGTGGAGCGGTGTACCTGGCGGCAGAGTTCGAGCGCCGCTTCGGCGTTGCGCAACAAGTTCTCGCCCGCGCGTCGCTGTTCGCCGAGCGCGCCCGACATCTGCTGCACCATCGCGGACGTGCGCTGCGCAGCCTCGGCGACGTGCGCCGAGTTGCGCGTCTGCTCGGTGGCTGCGCGTGAGATCTCGGCGACGCGCTCGCTCGCGTCATGCGCCGAGGTGCGGATGGCCGAGAGCGCGGAACCGGCGCGGCGCGAGCGCTCGACGCCGGTCTCGACGGCCTCGATGCCGCTGCCCATCGCCTGGACCGCGTTGCGCGACTCGTCCTGCACCGCATTGATCAGGCGCCCGATCTCCTGCGTGGCGCCCTTGGTGCGTTGCGCGAGCGTCTTCACGTGGTTCGCCACCACCGCGAACGCCTTGCCCTGCTCGCCGGCCTGGGCGGCGATGATCGCGGCGTTCAGCGACAACAGATTTGTTTCTTCGTTGATCCCGCCGATCACGGTGAGGATCTCGCCGATCTCGCCGATCCGCTCGGCGAGCTTTTCGAGCACGTCGCGCGCATCGCGCGTGAGCGAGCGGATCGTCTCGATGCCCTCGATCGTCGCGGAGACCGCCGAGGATCCGTCCTCGGCTTCCTGGCTTACGCGGTCGGTCAGCACCGCCGCCTCCCGCACGTGCTCGCCCACCTGCTGGATCGCGCGATCCATCTGCGTGATCGCCGCGGCCGACTCCTCCGCCATGGCCTCGACGGCGTCGGCGCTCTCCGAGATCTGCCGCATGCTGGCGCTGACCTCGTGGATCGACGCGGTGGAAGAGTCCACCGAGCCGTGCAGTTCGCCCACCGAGCGCGCCACTTCGTCGATCGAGGATCCCATCTCCAGGATCGACGACGACGCCTCCTCGGTGACGGTCGACAGACTCTCGACCTCGCGGTTGATGCCGCGGATCGACGAGTTGATGTCCGCCATCAGCGACGCCGTCTCCTCGACCGCCGCCTCCTGCGCGTCCGACGCCTGCTCGATCTGTGCAATCCCGTGCTGGAAGCGCTCGGGCAGCTGCGTCATCCGCTCGCTGGTTTCGCCGAGGCGGCTGGCGACGCCGCCGAACGATTCTGCGATGCGGTTGGCGAGCGCACCCACCGGGGCGAGATTGCCCATGCGTTCGGTGTCGACGCGCGCGGCGACGTCGCCCTCGGCGAGTCGCGCGAGCGTGTGGAGCGCCGCGTCGAGCGGGGCGAGCGCGCGCTGCACCAGGAACATGAGTCCGCGCGCGCCGAGCAGCGCTGCGGCCGCGGCGAAACCGACGGCGAGCGCCGGATTGCGGCTCGCGTGCGTGATCGCGATCGCGCCGCCACCCGCGGCGCCGAGCACCGCGACGGCCGCGATGGCGAAGCGCAAGCGGAAGGCGCCGAACAACTTCGAATCGAGCGAGCCCGGCTGCGACACGCCTCTCCCTTCGGAATCGGTCCGCTGTGCAATCGGCGCCGCTGGCGCGCGGCTTTAGCGGGGCAACCCGCTCATGCGGTGCGCTCGGCCGTTTCGCAGACGCCTGCCGCGAACCCGGCGAAGGCGCCCGCCTCGATTGCAGCGCGGGCCTCCTCCAGGAGACGCAGGTAGAACCGGAGGTTGTGGATCGAAGCCAGCCGCGCCCCGAGAATCTCGTTCTCCTGGACCAGGTGGCGGAGATAGCCGCGGCTGTGTTCGCGGCAGGTGGGGCAGTCGCAGGCGGGGTCGATGGGACCCGCGTCGGAGCGGAAGCGCGCGTTGCGGATGCGCAGCACGCCCTGCGACGTGAAGAGGACGCCGTGCCGGCCGTTGCGCGTGGGCAGCACGCAGTCGAAGAGGTCGATGCCCGTTCCGATTGCGGTCACCAGGTCTTGCGGTCGCCCGAGTCCCATCAGATAGCGAGGCCTCGTGTCGGGCAGCATCTCGTTCGCGGCGCCAACCAGTTCTTCGCGCTGCGCCATCTCTTCGCCGAGGCCGAGTCCGCCGTGCGCATAGCCGTCGAAGCCGAGGGCGGCCGTCGCTTCGGCGCTGCGCCGGCGCAGCTCGGGAAACACGCCTCCCTGCACGATCCCGAACAGCGCCTGGTCGGGGCGTTGGCGCGCGCCAAGGCAGCGCGCGGCCCAGCGCAGCGTGCGATCGAGCGTCGCTTCGGTGCGTCGGCGCGACTCGGGATCGCCGGGATCGGTGCCGAGCCAGACGAGCGGCCGGCACTCGTCGAGCGCCATCGCGATGTCCGCGCCGAGCGCTTCCTGGATCGCGACGGCGCGTTCGGGCGTCAGCTGGCGGCGCGCGCCGTCGCGCGCCGAAGCAAACGCGACGCCATCCTCGGTCACGACGGCGCGATCCGAGAGCGACGTCACCTGGAAGCCCCCGCTGTCGGTGAGCCACGGTCCGCGCCAGCCGCTGAAGCCGTGGAGTCCGCCGAGGCGCGCGACGACCTCCTCGCCTGGCCGCTCGTGCAGGTGATAGGTGTTGGCGAGTAGGATGCGTGCCCCGATCTCGCGCAGCGTCGCCGCCTCGACGCCGCGCACCGCGCCGTAGGTGGCGACGGGCATGAAGGCAGGGGTCGGCACCTCGCCGTGGGGCGTGGTCAGCGTCCCCGCGCGCGCCGCGCCGCTGCGCGCGTGGATCGCGAACCCGAAGCCGACCCGGATGAGTTCGCTCACTCGATCCACATCGCGTCGCCGTACGAGTAGAAGCGGTATTCGAGTTTCACCGCTTCGGCGTAGGCGTCGAGGAGCGTCTCGCGCCCCGCGAAGGCGGCGACCAGCAACAGCAGCGACGAGCGCGGCAGATGGAAGTTGGTGAGCAGCGCGTCGACTACCCGGAACGCGCTGCCCGGTCGCAGGAAGAGGTCCGTCTCACCGCAGCCGGCGCGTACGCCGCGCTCGGCCGTTGCGCAGCTCTCGAGCACGCGCGTGGTGGTGGTGCCGACGGCCACGACCCGACCGCCGCGGGCGCGCGTGCGCGCGATCGCCGCCGCGGTCGTCGCCGGCAGCTCGTAGCGCTCGCTGTGGAGTCGTCCGGCCGCCAGGTCACTGTCGCGCAGCGGGCGGAAGGTGCCCGGACCGACGTGCAACACGACCTCGGCGCGCTCGACGCCCGCATCGGCGAGCATGCGCAGCAGCGCGTCGCCCAGATGCAGGCCGGCGGTGGGCGCCGCGACGGCGCCGGGTACCCGCGCGAACACCGTCTGGTAGCGCGCGAGGTCGGCGGATTGCGCCACATCGCGCCGGATGTAGGGCGGCAGCGGCGCTTCGCCGGCGCGATACGGCGACACCCCAGGCGCCAGCGCCAGCACGACCTCGCCGTCGTCGCCGATCGCTGCGATCTCGGCGTCGAAGGCGTCGTCGCCGCTGCCGAAGCGCAGCCCGAGGCCGACGCGCTGGCGCCCGCGGCAGCGCAGCAGCGCGCGCCAATGGCCGGGTGTTGCGGTGGCGCCGAGCACGAGCGCTTCGGCCCGTCCCCCACTCGCCTTCTCGCCGCGCAGCCTTGCGGGCAGTACGCGGGTGGCGTTCACGACCAGCAGATCGCCCGCGCGCAGCAGGCTCGGCAGCTGCGCGACACGCACGTGCGTGCGTGCACCGGTCGCGCGGTCCAGCACGAAGAGACGCGCGGCTTCGCGCTCGGGCGCCGGCGTCTGGGCGATGCGCGACGGCGGCAGCATGTAGTCGAAGTCGTCGAGCGAGAGCGTCACGGCGCCGTGCTGCTCTGCACCAGAGCAGCGCGCAGCGCGGGCGCGTCGGCGATCGCGTCGTACGAGAAGAGCGAGATGCCGGCGGGATGCGCTGCGAGCGCCAGCTCGCGCTGGACGCGGGCTCGCATCGGGTCGCTCGCGAAGAGCCACGAGCCGAGGCCGAGCCAGACGCGATCGCCGCCCACGCCGCCCACGCTCGCCGCGGCGAGATAGCGCAGCAGGCGGTCGTCGCTCGTGTACGCCATCGGCACCGCGAAATCGAGAAGCCGCGCTTCGAGCCAGCCGCGCCAGTCCTGGAAGATCGAGAGGTAGGCGCGGTCGGCGTAGGCCCACACGGCAGCCGACACTTCGATCGTCGGCTTCGCGTTGCGCGCGGCGGCGCCCACGCGGCGCACCACGTCGGTCACGCGCTCCCGCCGCCAGTCGTCGAAGCGATCGGCGTTGGCGAGCGAATCGCCAAGCGGTGCGGCGAGTCCCGTCTCGCTTTCGAAGCGCGCGCGTGAGGCGGCGCCGTAGCCGAAGTCGAGCCCCACGCCGAAACGCGAGCCCGGCGCGAAGGGCAACACGTCGGGATGACGGATGTAGTCGAGGTGGACGCCGTCGAGCGTCGGATGGCGGGTGACGAGTTCCGTGACGAGCGCGGCGAGCATCTCCGCCACGCTCGGCGCAGCCGGGTCGAGCCAGACCTGACGCGTGCCCATCCGGTAGAAGGCGCGATCCGGCGCCGGCACTTCGAGATCCGGGTAGCTGAGCACCGAGCGGCCGCGCCGATCGACCTGCACGGAGTCGGGGCCGAGCCGCGCGAGGATCGCGGCGCTGCGGTTCTCGGAGAGCGAGAGCGCGTTGATCCAGGCGTGCACGCGCAGGCCGTTTGCATGCGCGGCATCGAGGAGCTGGGCGAGGGCGTCGACTCCCAGGCGATCGCGCACGCTGCGGTGCGGGGTGGCGTCGGCGATCGTCGACTCGAACCACGAGCGGCCGCCGCGGTAGACCTGCACGAAGAGATCCGTCGATCCGAGCGCCCGTGCATCGGCGATGAGCTTTGGAATGCGCGAAGGATCGTCGAGCACGCGCACCGAACCCTCGCACGGAACCCAGAGTCCCTGTCGCACCGCGCCGGGCGCACGCGGAGCCGCGGTGGGCGCCGGAGCTTCACCCTGCGCGGCGTTCGAGCCGAGCCCCAGCACGAGTGCCAGGCACATGACGAACGACCTGGCGTGGACGCGAAGCGGCTGCAAGGCGCGCGGAAGCTATCGGACGGCCACGATGCGGACAACGCGCGCGCCGTGCGCGTTGAGAGCCCGCGCGCGGAGCGCGTTGACAGCCCGAGCGCGCAGCGCGTTGACAGGGCAGGGCGCTCGTTCACACTCGCGCGCGATGAAAAGGCCTGGACGGCGCAACGCGTGCGTGTGGGTGGCCAGCGCGTGTGCGCTCGCTGCCGCCGCCATGCTCGCGCGCAGCACCGGCGCCGAGACGGCGAGCGCGGCCGAACTCGAGGCGCGCGCGCTGGCGGCATTGCGCGCAGCTGCCGAGGCGCAGGTGCACGGTGACGCCGCCGGCGCCGCGTCGCACTTCGACGCGGTGGCTTCGCAATTTCCCGAACTCGCCGACCACGCCGCCGCCCTCGCCGCGCAAGCGTGGCTCGCCGCGAAGCGCGCGCCCGAGGCGGAAGCATCGGTGCGCCGTGCTCTCGATCGCGTACCCGAGTCGGTCGTCGGCGCGGTTCTCTTCGATGCACTGGCGCGCGCGCGGCTCGCCCAGGGCGACGCGGCGGGGGCGCGCGCCGCGTGGCGCGAAGCAATCGCACGCGGCCCCGGCGAGGGCGCCGACGCGACGCGGCAGGCCCTCGCCGAGTCGCTCGCAGGCGCCGGCGAAATCGCGCTCGCGGCGAGCGAACTGCGTACGCTCTGGGTCGATGCGGCCGGGCGCTCCGAAGGCGAGGAAGCCGGGCGCCGACTCGCTGCGCTCGAAGCGCGCCTGGGTGGTCCGCTGCGAGGCGGCGCCGATTGGGTCCGCCGCGGCGACCAGCTCTTCGAGCGCCAGCGCAGCGAGAGCGCGCTGGCCGCCTACGAGTCCGCGCTCGCGGCGCGGATCGACGGCGAAGACCGCCACCGCGTGCAGCGGCGTCGCGCAGACTGCCTGTTCCGCCTGCGCCGCTACCGCGAGGCCGAGTCGGCCTTTGCGGCGCTCGGCGCCGATCCCGACGCGCGCGTGTGGCAAGCGCGTTCGCTCGCGCGCGCGGGCCGCGTCGACGAGGCGATCGCGCAGCTCGACGGGATCGGCAGCGAGGCGCTCGGCGCATCCTCCGCCTGGGCGCGCTATCTCGCCGGGCTGCTCTATGAAGGCCGCGGGAAGGACGAGCGGGCGCGTGCGCTTTTCGCGGCGTCGCTCGACGGCGCTGACGAGAAGGTGGCGACGCAGGCGCTCTGGCGTCTCGGTTGGAATTCCTACACCAGTGGGGATCGCGAAGCGGCGCGGCAGCGCTTTCGCACGCTGGTCGCGCGCTACACGGATCCGCTGGACCGGCTCGCGGCGCGCTACTGGGCGGCGCGCTCGTTCGAGGGGGAAGACGCTGCGGAGTCGCGCCGCGAGTTGTCGGAGATCGCCGCGGAGTATCCGTTCAGCTACTACGGCTGGCGGGCTGCGGCACGCAGCGAAGCGCAGCCACGCGCGCAGCTCCGAGCGCCGATCGCCGATGGCGATGCGGCGGTCGGGGAGCGGGATCTCTTCGCTGCGCGCGTGCTCGTCGCGGCGGGCTTGCACGACGCGGGTCTGCGTGCGCTGCAGCCACTCGCCGCGCGCGCGACGAATGTGGACGATCGCATTGCGGTCGGGCGGCTCTACGTCGCGGCGGGCGATTTCCACCGCGCGCAGACGCTGGTGGTCGAGGCGTACGCAGAGCCGCTCGCGCGCGGCGTGGCGCCGGGGCAGGAGGCGTTGTGGCAGCTCGCCTGGCCCGACGCGTTTGCGGCGGAGCGCCGCCGCACGCAACCGGCCGATGCGCGGATCGACCCCTGGTTCGTCGCGTCGATCCTGCGCGAGGAGAGCGGTTACCGGCCCGACGCGGTGTCGGTGAGCGGCGCGCTCGGGCTCTTGCAGCTGATGCCCGACACGGCGACGCGTCTCTCGCGCGAGGCTGGGCTCGGCGACGTCTCACCGTCGCAGCTCTTGCGCCCGGAGCTGAATCTGCGCCTCGGCACGCTCTACCTCGATCGCCTCGTGCGCCGCTTCGACGGCGCGCTCGAAGCGGTTGCGGCGAGCTACAACGCGGGCCCCGACTCCGTCAGCAGCTGGCGGACCGGCCCGGCGCGTCCCGCCGACGAGTGGGTCGAAGCGATTCCCTACGACGAGACGCGCGGTTACGCGAAGCGCGTGCTGCGCAGCTTTCACGTCTACCGGACGCTCCATCCGTGAACCGGGGCAGGGCGGCACCCGCCGACTTCGATCTCGTGGGCATCGGGCAGTGCTCGATCGACCACGTCTGCCGCGTCGACGGGATTCCCGCCCTCGGCGGCAAGGCCGCGATGCTCGGCTACGACTTGTTGCCGGGCGGGCAGGTGGCGACCGCGATGCTCGCCGCTGCGCGGTTCGGTCTGCGCACGGCCTACGTGAGCTCGGTGGGAGACGACGCGATCGCGGAGTTCGTGCTCGCGCCGCTCGCAGAGGCCGGCGTCGATCTCGGCGGCGTGCGACGCGTTTCCGGCACTGCGACACGGCTCGCCGTGATCCTCGTCGATCGCGCCAGCGGCGAGCGCACGGTGCTCGGCCATCGCGATTCGCGCCTGCAACTGACCGCCATCGATGTGCCTGCGGCGCGCATCGAGGGCGCGCGCGGTCTGCTCGTGGATGCGGAGGATGCCGCGGTGTCGCGCGAGGCGGCGATCGTGGCGCGACACGCCGGCGTTCCGGTCGTTGCGGATGTGGACGCGCCGGGCCCCGGCGTCGAGGCGCTGCTCGCGGCGGTCGATTTTCCTATCGTCTCGCGGTCGTTCGCCGAAACGATCTCCTCGGATGGAACGGTTCGGGGTGGCCTCGACCGTCTCGTGCAGTTCGGCGCCCGGATGGCCGTCGCGACGCTCGGCGATCGCGGCTGCCTGGCGCGGGTCGGCGATCGCGAGATCGCAAGCCCCGCGTTCCCGATCGCGCCGCGCGACACGACCGGCGCAGGCGATGTCTTCCACGCGGCGTTCGCGTGGGGCCTCCTCGAAGGATTCTCGGGCGAACGACTCCTGCGCACCGCGAACGCCGCAGCGGCTCTTGCGTGTCGCGGCCTCGGGGCGCAGGGCGATCTCCCGACGCGAGCGGAACTCGAGGCGTTCCTCCGAGAGAGAGAGCCAGGCCCCTGGCGTGACCCCGACCTTCGATCTTGAAGCGCCGGCGCACGCGCGGGCGCGGAGGTCGGGTGATGGATCACAGACGAGGGCAGGCGGGCGGCGTGCTCGTGCTGCTGCTGCTCGCGATCGTCGCGCTCGCGGCGGCCGGCGGGTGGAACTACCGGCGCAACCTCGAAGCGGAGCAGCGTGCCGCGTCGGCGCGACCGCTACACAGCTATTCGACGGGCGATCTCGAGGCGCTTGCCGACGCGTACCGGCAGGAGATCGCCACGCATGCCGCAAAGTATGCGTCGCAGAAGAGCCAGCGCGCCGAGGCGCGCGATCGCGCCTACTTCGACGAACAGGTCCACGAGTTCGAGAAGGTGCAGAAGCACAGCACCCGGGTGCGCGAAGCGGGCGCAGCAGTGTCGGTTCGCGAAGCCGAGCTGGCGCGGGTCGAAGCGGAGCTGCGCGCGCGGGGCGGCGTCGAGGGCGACCTCGACCGCCAGCTGCGGCTGCTCTTCACGTTCTGAGCGCCGTCACTCCTCTTCGGGTCCGCTGAACGGCTCGTCCTCTTCGAACTCGCCGGGCGGGAAGATTTCTTCGTCGGGCTCGTCGGTTTCGGTGCGCACGCCGAGATCGATGTCCTCCTCGGTAGCGGACCGTCCCGTCGTCCTCGTCCTCGAGCAGGGGCGCCATCGGGCGCGGCTGCTTGCGGGGCGCCGGAGCCGGCGGAGTCGGCGCGACCTTGGGCCGCTCGCGCTGATCGGCGTTGCACTTCGGGCACAGCGGCACCGGCTTGTTCAAGTCGTAGAACTTCGCGGCGCAGCGAAAGCAGGTCCATTTGACGCCGAGCTTCGTGGCTGCGGCCGTGCCGGCCTTCACCACCACGGTGCGCGCGCGCTTCTTCGGCCTCGCACTCTTCGTCGCGAGGGGGTGGGCGGGCGGGGCCTTCTCCCGGGCGGCCGACTTGCTCGGCGGAGCCAGCGGCTTCGCGGGCTTCGCAGCGGCTTTCGGCGCTGCGAAGCGCTTGGCGGGCGTCGCCTTCTTGGCGGCTGCGGGCTTCTTTGCGGCAGCGGGCTTCTTCGCCGCGCTCGTCGCCTTCTTCGTTCCGCCTGACCGGGCGCTCGATTTCTTCGCGGTCGCCATCATTTCGTCCTCGACGCGAGTACGAGACCCGCGTCCTGGGCGCGCCGGACGCCTGCGCGCACGTCTTCTTCTCCATCGACTCTCGAGTGATCGACCTCGACCCACTGATCCGCCGGCACCTCGACTCCAGCGGCGGCGAGCCAGCGCCGAGCCACCGCGTCGAGCGCATCGCGCGCCGTCTGCGGCGAGTCATTGTCTGCGGCGTTCTTCACGGGCGCGTACTCGTCGTCGCGCGCCACCTCGACCAGCGCCACGCTGCGAGCCGCCGGCAGCGCGTCGAAGAGGAAGCGCTCGAGCTTGTGTCCGTTGGGCTCGGCCGGCTTCACGATGTGGCCGTCGTCGTCGACGCACGGGATCTTCTTGGCAGACGCGTGATACGGCAGGTAACGCTCCGACTCCGCCGCGATGCGCCGCGCGAACGCGACGTCGAGAGCGTGGATCGCGATGCTGCCGGCCCAGTACACGAGCTGGCCCGCGGCGTCCTTCTGGTAGCGGTGCTCGTCGTCGATCTCGGTGTATTCGACGATCCCGATGCGGCCGTCGATGCGCGCCAGCACGCCGACCTTCTCGAGCGGGTCGAGTTTGCGCACCACCTTCGCCGACATCTCGGCGCCGGTCTCGTCGTGGAGTCCGAGGAACACCGGGTCGGCGAGCTGGATCAGCGGATTGTCCACCTGGTAGTAGGAGATCGTGGTGACGCCGCGCGCGCTCATGTCGTCGAGCGCGCCGGAGTCGGCCAGCGCCTGGAAGGATCCCCCGTGTCCGTTCGGGCTTTCCGCGATGCGGCCCGGCGACTCGAGCAGCAGGCGTCCTTCGAAGTCGAGCGCGGGCGCCATGCCCTGGCACAGGAAATAGACGTCTTCGGTCGGCAGCCCGAAATGCTTCTGCTCCGCGAAGAAGGCGCGCGTTGGCGCGTCGGTCGCGGGACTCGTCATCACGTACCACGGGATGCGCACCGCGAAGCGACGGCGCGCACCGCGGATCTTCTGGGCCTGGAGTTCGAAGAGCGTGCGCCCCGTGACCGGCCCGAGCGGAAAGATTCCCTTTGGACCCTCGAAGCCGAGCCGCGTTCCCTGGCCTCCGGCCACCACCATGACGGCAACTCGACCGGCGCGGAGCAGGGCCTCGCCCCGTTCCCGCGCCTCGGCGCGGTGGCTCGCATTGCCCCCGTAGGCCGGCAGGCACTCGACCGGTGCAGGCTCGAGCGTCCGGGTCCCCGGGCTCGAGAGCGCGCGTGTGTGCTCGTGCACGCGGCGCAGTTCGGCCAGGTCGATGGCGGTTGCCTGCGCGGCCAGCGCACGGCGTGCGGCCTCGTCGAGCACGTCCCAGAAGCGGAAGACGTGCCCCTGGCCGTACTCGTCGTAGTGCTGCTCGAGATGATCGATCGGCTGTTGCATCTCCGCAGGTTCGCCGGGGGGTTCGATCGGCGCCCGCGAATAGCACAGCGAGCGCGCCAAGCAAAGCTCTGGGGGCCAGATGATTGGGGTGGCGGAGATCGACGGGGGATCATAAAGTGAACGATCATTCGTTTTGTTCGGGGATCCCGTGCGAACCGGACGACCCAGCCGTACCGCCCAGCACAACGCGTTGTTCCGCGCGCTCGAGCAGCGTCTTCCTCAACCATTGTTTGAAGATCCCTGGGCGCGGCGATTTCTGCGCGGCCGTTACCGCCTGATCGCGATGCTGCCGGCCGCGACGGTCGCGCGGGTCATCGACAAGCGCTGGCCGGGGCCGCGTGCCGCGGTGTCGGTCCGAACGCGCTACCTCGACGATGCAATCGGTAGGGCGCTGTCCGACGGGCTCGACCAACTGGTGATTCTCGGCGCCGGTTTCGACTCCCGCGCGTACCGCCTGCCGGGCATCGAACGCGTGCGGGTCTTCGAGGTCGATCACCCGACGACACAGGCGATGAAGCGAGCCGTGGTCGGACGACAGGCCGCGCACGTCACGTTCGTCGCGATGGACTTTGCGACCGATGCGCTCGGCGACGCGCTGCGCGCGTGCGGTTTTCGGCGCGACCTTCGCACGCTCTTCGTTTGGGAGGGCGTGACCAACTACCTCGACGAGGCGTCGGTCGACTCGACGCTTCGCTTCGTCGCGCACTCCGGCACTGCGCTGCTCTTCACGTACATCGATCGCGCGATCCTCGATGGATCGGCGCGCTTCGAGGGTGCGGCGGAGTCGATCGCTCACGTGCGCAAGCTGGGCGAGCCATTCACCTACGGTCTGGACCCGCGCCAGCTCGAAACTCATTTGCGGGAACGAGGGCTGGAACTCGTCGAGGACCTGCCGCTGTCCGCGGTCGCGGATCGCTACTACCGTGCCGATCGCCCGGTGGTCTCGGCGTTCTATCACGTCGTGGCGGCGCGATGCCGCGGGTGAGCGACGCGTATCTCGCGAAGCGCCGCGAGCAGTTTCTCGAAGCCGCGCTGCGGTGCTTCTCGCGGAACGGTTTCCACCGCGCGACGATGCAGGACATCGTTCGCGAAGCGGACCTCAGTGCGGGCGCGATCTATCGCTATTTCGCCTCCAAGGAGGACATCGTTGCGGCGATCGCGTCGCGGCGTCATGTCGCGGATCGCGACTCGTTGCGCGACGCGACTGGTGGAATCGACGTCATCACGGGACTCCAGCAGCTCGCGCGCGTCTTTCTCGGCCGGCTGTCGAATCCCGGCGAGCAGGAATGGCGGCGCGTGACCGTTCAGCTCTGGGGCGAGGCGCTGCGAAGCGAGCGCGTGATGGACGTGGTACGCGAGGGCCTGGACGGACCGCTCGAAGCGCTGGAAGCGTTGATCCGGCGCGGACAGAGCGAAGGGCGCGTGTCGCCCGATCTCGACGCCGCCGCCGCCGCGCGTGTCGCGGGCGCGATCTTCCAGGGTCTCGTCCTGCAACAAACCTGGAATCCCGAGATCGACATTCCGGCCTGCATCCGAGCCGCAGAGACATTGCTGGATGGAGTGGTGGGGAAGTGAGGGCAAGCTCGCGGCCTACCGCTACGCGATCCATGCGGCCTTCGGCAACGACGTCGACTATGGTCGCATCGTAAAGCGCTACAAGGTCGAGCCCGCGAGCTTCGGTAGGTACTCGCCGCCCGTGGTCGTCGGCGTCGAGAAAGACGTGGTCTATGGCGACCCGGACGTGGACAAGATGAGCACGTCAATCGTGGAGCGCTCGAACCTCACGATGCGCACTCAGATCCGCCGTATGACTCGCCTGACGCTCGGCTTCTCGAAGCGCGTGGAGAGCCTTCAGGCCGCGATCAATCTGCACTGCTTGATCAGCCACCGCATTCACATCGTTGGCTGCGACGCGGAACCCTTCGTTCTGAATCTTCCGAAATTCAGCCCACGATTTCTCGGGAGCCGAAGGCCGTGCATCCGGATCGAAGCTCTCAGCCTCGTCCGCAACGATCGTCATCGCGATTGCTTCGAAAATCATCATGATGGCGTGCTTGGGCGAGTCGCCCTGGGAGATAAGATCCCAGTTGAGGCAATGCGCCACCCACGGACTCTCACCTTCGAGCGCAGGGTCGCGTCTCAACAGAACAGAAAACTCTCTCATTGATCTCCCCGGCAGATAATCTAAGCGGTCAGATTCTTTGGAGAGGTTAGAGCGTTTGTCAACGACATGTCGCCCCGGCGGACAAACATCAAGCCCGCGGGTAAGGACACCACCCGAACAATGGCACTGGCCGTACCCGCGGGGATTAGGGTCCATTCGTCCGTGGCTCCTTTGCAGAGGCTGGCCACGGAGCGCCTGCTCTGGTACACGCGTCTGGGTCGTTCACCGGAGGCGCCCACGGCATGTTCGTCGATGCAATCCGGAAGGCTCATCGATTCACGCGACCTGTGGTGATCTCATACAGGCGCAACAGCGGAGAATGCGACGCGGCGATCGGGTCATTCGTCGTCATCAACTCCGAGGGCTGGGCAGTCACCGCAAATCACATCGTTGACCTCGCCGGAAAGTTGGGCAAAGAAGCGAGCGAGTTCAAGGCGGCTGATGCTGAACGAAAGCTCATCTACGCGGAGCAGACGCTAGACAAGAGGGAACGGGCCCGCCGATTGAAGGCTCTTCCGAATTACACACCGGCGACAGTCACAAGACTCTTCCGACGTTGAGGTACTCGTGGAACGGCGTCGGCGTTGTCGCCGGCAAGGCCATCCAAGCCGTCGATTTGGCTTTCATCAAGCTGGAGCCCTTCGATCCTGTGCGTGGGTCGCCGAATACCCTGTATTCAGGAACCCCGACGCCCCTATGCAGCAAGGCCGAAGCCTTTGCCGGATTGGCTTTCCGTTCCACACCATCAAGCCGATTTTCCATTCCGATCGAAACGAATTTGAGCTCCCCCCCGGCTCACTCCCCCTGCCCGTTCTTTCCGAACGACGGACTTTTCACACGCGTAGTGGAGTTTGCGGTCCCGGTCGGAACTCCAGTCGAGCCGGGGCTCCCGATGCGGCTCATTGAGACCTCTAGCCCCGGCCTAAAGGGACAGAGCGGCGGACCGATTTTTGACAAGGACGGCGTCATCTGGGGCATCCAAAGCACGACTCACTGCCTGCCGCTAGGCTTTAGCCCGGCTGTTCCGGACGGAAAACCGCATGAGAAGGAACACCAGTTCTTGAACGTGGGGCGCGGGGTTCACGCCGATACGATCGTAGGCGCGATGAACAGAGTTGGGATCAAGTTTCAGATTTCGCAGGAGAACACGGACCATGTCTGACTACAGAATCGAAAGCATCTCTACGATGCACACATCGACGACGGTTGGATCGATCTCGATTGGGGTTCCTACGATGTGGTCAGCATCGTTCCAGCCTGTGTCGGATTCAGAGCAGCATCGCAAGAAGCGCTCCCCCAAAAAGGGCAAGAAGGCGAAGTCACAACGCGCCTAGTACGCCAACGTCGCCAACTCTTCGACTCCCCACTTCCGCGCCGCCAGCCCTGCCGCCATCGCAGGCGTCGCCTTCTTGATCCGTCGCGTGCGGGCGGCAGAAGTTGTAGTACGCGAAGTGGAGATTGATCGCGGCCTGAAGGCTCTCCACCCGCTTCGAGAAGCCGAGCGTCAGGCGAGTCATGCGGCGGATCTGGGTCCGCATCGTGAGATTCGAGCGCTCCACGATCGACGTGCTGATCTTCTCCACGTCCGGGTTGCCGAAGACCACGTCTTTCTCGACGCCAACGACCACGGGCGGCGAGTACCTACCGAAGCTCGCGGGCTCGACCTTGTACCGCTTTACAATCCGGCCGTAGTCCACGTCAGCGCCGAAGGCCGAAGCAATCGCGTAGCGGTACGCCGCGAGTTTGTCCGTGCTGATCTGCACGCGTCCTTCCACCCTGCGGCGAAGTTCCATCGTGAACTCGCGGGCCTCGAACATGTCGCGCTTTCCGACGTAGTGGTGCGGAACCAGCTTCGTATCGGGATCGATCGCGACCCACGTCCAGAAGTCGCCGACCTTGCTCGGGTCGTCGCTGTAGCGGACGTGGTTGCGCTTCTTGCCAACGAAGTTCCAAACCTCGTCGAGCTGAAGCTGGTCGCAGCGGACGTGGCGGATCTCGTCGGCCATCATGCGCTCGCAGCTCTCGCCGACGGCCCGGAGCAACCGGCCGATGGTGTCGCGATGGATGCCGGTCAGGCGCTCCGTCGAGCGAATCGAGACGCCCTCGACGAGAGTGCGAATCACGGTGGTTTTCTGTTCGGTGGTCAGCTTTGCCATGCGATTACTGTATGACAGAAACCCTGTTGAGTCAACGATTATTCGTATGACGGGAATCAATTTTTGTGATACAGCTACGGCATGGCAGCCAAGACGAGGCGCGGTAGGCGGACCCAAGCTCCCCGAAGGGCCAGGATCGCGGCATTGTGCTGACCCTGCGCCTGACGGTCGCTGAGCGCGCCAGGTGGAGAACGCGGCGAGATTGGCAGGGCAGAACCATCTCCGCATGGGCGACGCGGCGTACTACTTGACTCGTCGGTTAATGTTCCGATGCTCAATGGCGGAGGGGGTGGGAGTCGAACCCGGCGCCGCTGACACGGCGTCCCCTTGGGATGTAAAGCCCCGTTACAGGAAGACCGTCCTACAGGACCCCCCTCCGCAGTCAGGCCCTCGGCAGCGATGCCGGGGGCCTGACCTGCTTTGGGCAGCGTATGCGAGACGGGTGGGTTGAGTCAATGCTTACCGGAAAGCATTGACCATGCTTAGCGGAAAGCAGTAAGATGGGTGGTGCTGAGGAGGGCACCAATGGACGGGCCGACACCGCAAGAACTCGGGTCTAAGGGCGGGCTAGCTCGGGCGGCGCGTCTCAGCGCCGAGGAGCGCCGAAGTATCGCCCAGACCGCCGCTACTACGCGCTGG
>CAWDFQ010000005.1:0-268654 GCA_963801625.1 uncultured delta proteobacterium | reverse complement strand
ACCGGAGCGACTCTGGCTTCTTCGCCCTTGAAGGCAACCCGCACCAACGATGCCTCGCGAGAACCATGCGCTCTCGCGAAGCGGAAGGGCTGGGGGATAGACGACCAGCGGACGACGAAAGGGGTGAACCGCGAGAGTCCGCTTGCCTCCGGCGGCGCCACCCCGCGGCGCCCGCTGCCGCCGACTTCCGCTCGGAGGTGCCACGCCACTTGCGAGCAACGGCGGCTGCGATGCAGCGGGCGCCGCCGGCAGCTGCAAACCGGAACGCGACTCCATGACCAACGACGTGCAGCGCGCGGATTGCGAGAACCGGACTCCCACTCCGCAACCAGACGTTTCCAGAAACCAGAGAGATGCTTCGGTTCTGTCTAACAAAGAGGGTTGTATCCGGAGTGCGGAGCATTCCGGATACAAGCTGTTGAGCTGAGCCGCTGGCTGGGCGGCCCGTCTTGGGGATTCTATCGCAAGCGGGTGTGGAGGCAGGCGAGGGAGTCGAGGCCGAGAGGCGATGGACGGCCGCGGGCGCACCGGGCAGCAGGGTGTACGGGAGTGTGCGTAGCGAGCGTGGACCGGGTGAGGAGCGCACGGGGGCACGGTCCGTACACGCGGACGAGTCGAACGGTGGGAGCTCGGGAGGGAAGCCGTGCCGTCATGAGGTGTCCCGGATCTCGGGCGCGGATGCGCCGGGAGCGAGCTGGACGACGAGGCGTAGGGTGCCCTCGCGGCACACGGGGCACTGGAGGAGCTCGCGGCCGGTCAAGCGGCGGACGATCTCGACCGGGGTCTCGCGCTGCGGAGGTGCGGGAGGCGGCGACGCGTGGAGGAACTCGCGGCAGCGGGCGAGTGCCGGGGCGCGACGGCGGTTGGCGAGCAGGCCGAAGTGGCGGATGCGTTGGAAGCCGATCGGCACGACGTGGAGCAGGAAGCGGCGCAGCAGCTCCTCGGCGGAAAGGAGCATCACCTTGGTGCGGTTGCAATCGGCGTAGTCGCGCCAGCGGAGGTGAACGACGCCCTCGTGTAGGGCGAGGATGCGCTCGTTGCTGAGCGCGATGCGGTGGGTGTAGCGGCCGAGGTAGGCGAGCACCTTCTCGGGCCCACCGAAGGGGGGCTTGGCGTAGACGACCCAGGGCGTGCCGCGTAGGGCGCGCAGCACGGGGCTCGTGTCGAGGTCGGTGGGGAGTGCGCCGCGGGCGCGCGCCTGGTCGAGAGCCGCCAGGTACTTGCCGCGGAAGACCTTGGAGAGCGCGCGCACGGGGAAGAGGAAGCGGCGACGGGTGGGGATCCAACGGGAGCCGTCGGAGGCCAAGGCGCCCCCCGTCACCACGCAGTGCAGATGGAGGTGCTGGGTGAGGGTCTGTCCCCAGGTGTGGAGGATGGCCGTGATGCCCAGCTCGCCGCCGAGGTGACGCGGATCGCGGGCGAAGGTCTGCAAGGTGTCGGTGGCGCACTGAAACAGCAGGGTGTAGACGAGGCGAGGACAGTGCTGGGCGAGCGCGTTGAGGGCATGAGGCAGCGTGAAGACCACGTGGAAGTACGGGATGGGCAGCAGCTCCGCCCGGCGCGCCTCGACCCAACGCGTCTGGGCCAGTGCCTGGCACTGGGGACAGTGTCGGTTGCGGCAGGAGTGGTAGACGGCCCGCGTCGCTCCGCAGCGATCGCAGCGCTCGAGATGGCCACCGAGGGCAGGCGTGCGACAGGCGGCGATCGCCTCGAGCGCGCGTTGCTGCACGGCCGCCAGCCGGTGCGAGCGCCGGAGCGCCTCGCCGTGGGCGCGAACGATCGTGGCCAGCCCCAGGCGGCCCGTCCCCTCTCCTGCCGCCGACGCCCGAGGCGTCGACGGCGCGCACACGGCGATCAGCTCGGCAGTGTCGGCAGCAGGTCGAGCGGCGACGAACGTTGCACGAGCGTCTCCTGGGCCAGATGGAAGTAGCGCGTGGTGGTGCCGAGGTGTCGATGGCCCAGGAGGCGCTGGATCGTGTGTACATCGGTGCCGCTCTCGAGCAGGTGCGTGGCGAAGGCATGCCGGAGGCCGTGGATGCCGGTGTGCTTGGTGACGCGCGCGCCGCGCTTGGCCTGGCCCCAGACGCGCTGCGCGCAGGAGACGCTGATGGGTCGGTCCCCGCGCTGGGAGGGGAACAGCCACGGCCACGGGCGCTCGCGCCGCCAATAGGCCCGCAGCTCCTCGAGCAGACGGAGCGAGAGAAGGGTGTAGCGATCCTGCCCGCCCTTGCCCTGCTCCACGCGAATGGTCATGCGGTCGGAGTCGATCGCCTGGACGCGGAGCGCGACGAGTTCGCTCACACGCAGGCCGGCGCCGTAGGCCGTCATCAACAGCAGCCGGTGCTTCGGGTTGCGCGGGCTTGCGAGGATGCGCGCCACCTCCTCCCGACTCAGGATCTCGGGGAGCTTGGCCGGCGCCTTCGCACGGGGGATGGCGAAGTCCATCTGCTTGCGCCCGAGCGTCGTGTGATAGAAGAAGCGCAGGCCGTTGGTGACGAGGCTGCGCGTGTTCCACGCGAGCCCACGTGCCTCGGTCAGGTGCACGAGGTAGGCCTCGACCTCGCGCTGTGTGAGCCGATCGGGCGACCGACGGTAGAACTTGGCCAGGCCGACGACGGCGGCCAGATAGGACTCGCGCGTGCGCTCGGCCAGGCCGCGCACGACCATGTCGTGGTGCATTCGATCGCGAAGCTCGCCCATGATGCCCTCGGAGGTGCCGCAAGGCGTGCGGCAACGGGGTACGCGGAGCTGCGTACTCCGAGAGCATGAGCCGAGTCGGGAGGATGCGCAGAGGCCCCGCTGCGCGCTGGGTGTTGAGACCCTGCCGCGTCAGCGGCTTAGTTCAACAGGTCTTCAAGTGCCAAATAGCAGCCTTTCGCCCCGCAGCAAACACTGCAACGGGACGCATCCAGACAGACCGATAGCTCGCTTCACAACGGAATTTGCCCAGGACTTGGCAGCCTTTCCAACCGCGTCTGGCCGCGAGAAGACTGCGAGGCCCGGTCGGCGGAATGCCGACCCGACCGCCACCGCTCACTCGCCCACAGACCTCCGATACTCCCCCGGCACCGCCCCCAACACCTGCAACCCCAGATAGTTCGGCAACAAGTCTGGCGGCCACGCGCTCGTACCGTCGCTGGTCGGCAGGTGCAGCTGCCTTCCCGTCTTCAGATACGCCTCGCACGACGTCCCCGCGAAGCGCGCAAAGAAGCGCTGCGACTCGTTCCACTCATGCCACGGCCCCGCGTATCGCGTCCCCTTGTTCCACGGCTTCTGGTTCTCGTAGATGTCGCGCGACCGCGTCACGTAGACGTCGAGCACTACGCCGGGATCGGCCTGCAGCATGCGCGCGACGTCGCTCTTCAAATCCATCCGCGGCGGATTCCAGGTGACTTCCGCGATGCGCTTCTCCCAGGTCGCCGTCGCGGCTTCCGCGGCCGACGCGATGCAGAGAGCGCCGAGTGCGCGCCAGCGCTGTCGGCGCGGTGAGCGGCAGCATGCGCGCGACCACGCCGGCGCCGAGTCCGAACAGCGCGCCGCCCGGTCCGGTGATGAAGATGCCGAGCAGTGGCCCCTGGTTGGCGCCCGGGTTCAATGCAATCGGACCGAAGAAGCCGCACGCGAAACCCACCGCGCCGAGCGCGAGCGCCCACAGACCGATCGGCGGAGATCCCTTGGCGTCGTTGCGCATCACTCAGAACCAGAAGAGCAGCGCGCGGAGCACGCGGAAGAGTTCATTCATGCGCGCGCGGATCGGCGGATCGACGGGGCGGCTTGAAGCGCGCTCAGCCGAGCGCCTTGCGCAGGAAGATCAGGCTGCCGCCGGCGGGGTAGCCCAGGAACTCACCGGAAATGGTGTAGCCGTGCTTCTTGTAGAACTCGGGCGCCTGGAAGCTGTGGGTGCTGAGCACGATCTGCCGGCAGCCGCGCTCCTGCGCTTCGCGCTCGGCGGCGGCGAGCAGGCGAGAACCGATCCCGCTGCGGCGCTCCGCTTCGCGCACCCACAGCCACTTCACGTCGGCGCAGCCGCCCCAGGTGTGACCGCTGAGGCCGGCGCGGATTGCGCCGCGGTCGTCGCGGAGGAAGATCGCCAGCATGCGGCCGTCGTGATGGCCGGTGACGTCGGCGTTGTGCTCGTTGATCTGCTCCACGAGGAACTCGATGTCGGCTGCGGCGGGATCTTCGAGGACGCGAAGGGGTTCGTCGCGCATACCGCATGATGCCATCGGGCGCGGCGGTCGCGCGAGTCATCCCGGTCTAGAATGCCGCCATGCCCCTCACCCCCTTCGGCCCCGCGGCACGCGCGTGGTTCGAGTCGTCGTTCGAACGCGCGACTCCCGTGCAGGCGCAGGGCTGGGCGCGTATCGCCGCGGGCGAGCACGCGCTGCTGATCGCACCGACCGGCAGCGGCAAGACGCTCGCCGCGTTCTTCTGGTGCATCGACCGCCTCTCGCGCGACGGCGCAATCGGTTCCGCTCCCGCAGCGACGCCGCGACCGCCCGGTGTGCGCGTGCTCTACATCTCGCCGCTGAAGGCGCTCGTCTACGACATCGAGCGCAATCTGCGTGCGCCGCTGGTCGGGGTGCGCCGCGCCGCGGAGAAGCTCGGTCTTCCGGTGCGCATGCCGCGCGTCGCGGTGCGCACCGGAGACACGCCCGCGCGCGAGCGGCTCGAGCAGGCGCGCGATCCCGCCGAGATCCTCGTCACGACGCCCGAGTCGCTCTATCTGATCCTCGGCTCTGCCCAGCGCGAGACGCTGCGCAGCGTCGAGTGGGTGATCGTCGACGAGATCCACGCGCTGGCGCCGAGCAAGCGCGGCGCGCATCTCGCGCTGTCGCTCGAACGCGTCGCGCAGCTCACCGCGCGCGATCCGCAACGAATTGGACTCTCCGCCACCGCGCGACCGCTCGCTGAAGTCGCGCGTTTCCTCGGCGGCGATCGCCCCGTGGCGGTGGTGGACACCAGCGCGCGCCCGCGCCTCGACGTCGAGATCTGCGTGCCGGTGCCCGACATGACGCGGCCGGTCACGCCCGCCCCCAAACAACTTGACAGCAAGAGCCCGGCACCTCTTTCGAGTTTCTTGACGCCCGGGGGGGCGGATCCTTCGTTGGGGTTGTGGCCGGCGATGCATCCGGCGTTGCTGCGAAGAGGTGCTGGCGCATCGGTCGACGATCTTGTTCGTGAATTCGCGGGGGCTTTGCGAGCGGCTGTGCCAGCGACTCAACGAACTGGCGGGCGAGGAGATCCTGCTCGCGCACCACGGCAGCATCGCGCACGAGCAGCGGCGCGAGATCGAGGAGGCGCTGAAGGCGGGGCGGATTCGCGGAATCGTCGCGACTTCGAGTCTCGAGCTCGGCATCGACATGGGCGCCGTCGATCTGGTGCTGCTCGTCGAGTCGCCCGGCTCGGTGGCGCGCGGTTTGCAGCGCATCGGTCGCGCGGGACATCAGGTGGGCGAGGTGTCGAAGGGTCGCATCTACCCCAAGCATCGCGGCGACCTGCTCGAAGCCACCGTCGTGTGCCGCGGCATGGAAGAGGGCGCCGTCGAGGCGACCCGATCCCGCGCAATCCGCTCGACGTGCTGTCACAGCAAATCGTCGCGATGTGCGGCGTGGCTCCCCTTGCGGTGGACGAGCTGGAGCGCGTGGTGCGCCGCGCGGCGAACTACCGCGATCTGTCGCGCGACGCGCTGGTCGCCGTGCTCGACATGCTCGCCGGTCGCTACCCGTCCACCGATTTCGCCGAGCTGCGACCGCGTCTGGTGTGGGACCGCGAGGCCGACGTGCTCACGCCCACGCGCGGCGCCGGCAAAGCTCGCGCTGCTCTCGGGCGGCACGATTCCCGGACCGCGGCATGTATCACGTGCACGTCGGCCCCGAAGGTCCGCGCGTCGGCGAACTCGACGAGGAGATGGTCTTCGAGTCGCGCCCCGGGCAGACGATCACGCTCGGCGCTTCGACCTGGCGCGTCATCGAGATCACGCGCGACCGCGTGCTCGTCGCGCCCGCGCCCGGCGAGGCGGGACGCCTGCCGTTCTGGCGCGGCGAAGGACCGGGCCGTCCGATCGAGCTCGGCCGCGCGCTCGGCGCCTTCGTGCGCGAAGTCGCCGAGAAGCCGCGCGACGAAGCCGAGAGCTGGCTGCGCGCGACGCACCACCTCGACGCCTTCGCGGCGCGCAACCTGCTCGATCACCTGCACGAGCAGCGCGAAGCCACCGGCGCGCTGCCCACCGACCGCGCCATCACGATCGAGCGCTTCCGCGACGAACTCGGCGACTGGCGCGTCTGCATCCTGTCGCCGTTCGGCGCGCGCGTACACACGCCGTGGGCGCTGGCGCTCGAAGCGCAGCTCTCCACCGAATCCGGCTACGAGGTGCAGGCGGTGTCGAGCGACGACGGCATCGTGCTGCGCTTCGCCGACGCCGACGTGCTGCCGGACGTCGACGCGCTGCTGCCCGATCCCGAACTCGTCGAAGACCTGGTCGTCGCGCAGCTCGGCAACTCGGCGCTCTTCGCGGCAAACTTCCGCGAGAACGCGGCGCGCGCGCTGCTGCTGCCGCGCCGCCGGCCGGGATCGCGCACGCCGCTCTGGGTGCAGCGGCTCAAGTCGCAGAACCTGCTCGCCGTCGCGCGCCAGTTCCCGAGCTTCCCGATCGTGCTCGAGACCTACCGCAGCTGCCTGCAAGACGTCTTCGACGTGCCGGGCCTCGTCGAGCTGCTGCGCCGCATCCGCGCGCGCGAAGTGCGCGTCGACCAGGTCGAGACACAAGTCGCGTCTCCGTTCGCTCGCTCGCTCGTGTTCGCGTACACGGCTGCTTATCTGTATCAGGGCGATTCGCCCGCGGCCGAGCGGCGCGCGCAGGCGCTCCAGCTCGATCGCAACATGCTGCGCGACCTGCTCGGCCAGGAGCAGTTGCGCGATCTGCTCGACGCGCGCGCACTCGAAGAAGTGGAAGACGAGCTGCAGGGACGCGCCGAAGCGTTGCGCGCCTCGCACCCGGATGCGCTGGTGGATCTCCTGCGCCGCGTCGGCGATCTCACGACCGAAGAGCTGGCGCTGCGCTGCGAGGTCGATCCGGCGGAATGGCTGCGCCGAACTCGAGTCGCGACGCCGCGTCGTGGCGATGCGCATCGCCGGCGAGTCGCGCTGGATCGCCGCCGAAGACGCCGCGCTCTACCGCGATGCGCTCGGCTGCGTGCCGCCCGTTGGTCTCGCGAGCGCGCTGCTCGAACCCGCCGTCGAGCCGCTCGAGCAATTGTTGCTGCGCTACGCGCGCACGCACGCACCGTTCGCGGCGGCGCAGCTCGCGCGTCGCTTCGATCTGCTGCCCGCGCAAGCCGAAATGGCGCTGGGACTGCTCGAAGCGCGCGGGCGGCTGCTCTCGGGCGAGTTCCGCCCGGGCGGTCGCGAGCGCGAGTGGTGCGACGCCGAAGTGTTGCGCCGGATCCGCCGCCGCACGATGGCGAAGCTGCGCGGCGAGGTCGCCGCGGTCGAGGCGCGCGTGCTCGCGCGTTTCCTGCCGGCGTGGCACGGCATCGGCGCGGGGCACGGCGGCGAACGCCGACTCGACGAGGCGCTCGCACAGCTCGAAGGCGTGCCGCTGCCGTTCTCGGATCTCGAACGCGATGATCCTGCCGGCGCGCGTGCGCGACTTCGACCCGCGCATGCTCGACGAGCGCGGCGCGCTCGGGAAGCTGGTGTGGGTCGGCTGCGGCGCGCTCGGCGAACGCGACGGTCGCGTCGCGCTCTACCGCCGCGAGCGCGCGGGCCTGCTGGTCGAGGTTCCCGAAGTTCCCGCCGAGCTGGGTGCGCTGCATCGCGCGATGCTCGATCACCTCGAACGGCGCGGCGCCTCGTTCTTCGCCGAGCTGCTCGCGATCGCGGGCCCTGCCACCGAGCGCGAAGTCTTCGACGCGCTCTGGGATCTCGTGTGGGCGGGGCTCGTCACCAACGACACCTTCAATCCGTTGCGCGCACTCGCAGCGCGCGCCGAGAAGCGACGGCCCGGCAAGAACGCGCCGTCGCCGGCAGCGGGACGCTGGTCGCTGGTCGCGCAACTCGCTCGCGGGGCCGGTCGATCGCGACGCGGCGCGCGCATGCGCGCGCGCTCGTGCTGCTCGATCGCTGGGGCATCGTCGCGCGCGACGCGCTCGCCGCCGAGTCGATCGCGGGCGGCTTCTCCGCGGTCTACCCGGTGCTGCGCGCGATGGAGGAGGCGGGCAAGATCCGCCGCGGTCACTTCGTCGACGGACTCGGCGGCGCGCAGTTCGCGTTCGCCGGCGCGGTCGATCAACTGCGCGCGGCGCGCGAGCGGGGAGACGGATCGGCCGGGTCGCAGGCGCCCGAGATCGTGCTGCTCGCCGCGACCGATCCGGCCAACGCCTACGGCGCGGTCCTGCCGTGGCCCGCATCGCGTCGCCAGGATGCGGGACACGCCGCGCCGCAGTGCGGGGGCGAGCGTCGTGCTCGTGGACGGCGAACTCGCGCTCCATCTCGATCGCAGCGGTCGCCAGCTCCTGAGCTTCCCGGCCGCGGGCGGCGAGCGAAACGGTGGCGCTGGCGGCGGGCGCGCTGCGCGGGCTCCTCGCCGATCGACGCCGCCGCGCGTTGCGGATCGAGCGCATCGACGGCGAGCCCGCACTCGACTCGCCGCTGCGCACCGCCCTCGAACAAGCCGGCTTCCGCGCCGAGTACAAGGGACTCGCGCTCGATCGCTTCGGTGCGGAGCGCAGCACGGATCGCGCGAGCCCCTGAGAGCGAAGCTTCAGCGCTTCGCAGGCTTCGACGGTTTGCCGGAGAGCGTGTCGAGGCGCGCGATCAGCGCTTCGACCTTGTAGCGGAGCGGAGCGCGTTCGAGCAGACCGCGCTCGACGGCGCGCACGGCGTTGGCGACCGACGGGTGGTTGCGCCCGAAGAGCTGCGCGATGCGCTGGAGCGAGGTGTCCGTGTAGCGGGTGCAGAGATACATCGCGAGTTGGCGCGGCACGAGCACGTCGCGGCGGCGCGTGCGCGACGCGAGCGCCGTCGGCGTCGTCTGGAACGCCGTCGCAACCGTCTCGACGATGCGCTCCGCATCGAGTCCCTGCGCCGCCAGTCGCGGCAGCATCTTGCGCAGCGCCGAATCGACCAGCTCGAGGTCGATGCTGCGTTTGAGCAGCGACGCGCTCGCCACCAGCTGGATCAGCACGGCTTCGAGATCGCGCACGCTGCCGGGTACCGCGATGAGGCGCTCGATGGCGCCGGGCGGGAGTCGCACCCCGCCGGCGGCGGCCTTGGCGCGCAGGATGGCGCGGCGCAGCTCGGAGTCCGGCGGCTCGATCTCGGCGCAGAGTCCGCTCGCCATGCGCGAAGCGAGGCGCGGGTCGAGATCGGGGATCTCCTTCGGGAGCCGTTCGGCGGTGAGCAGCACGCGCGCGCCGCGCTGCGCGAGCGATTCGAGGGTGTGCAACAGCTCGAGCTGGGTCTGGCGCTTGCCGCCGACGAACTGGACGTCTTCGAGCACGAGCAGATCGCAGTCGCGGCGGTAGCGCGCCTTGAACTCGGCGGTGCGGTTGCTGCGGATTGCCGCGAACAGTTCGTTTGCGAATTGTTCCCCCGAGGCGAACACCACGCGCGCCGCCGAGTGCTCGCGCGCTTCGCCGACCACCGCCGCGGCAAGGTGCGTCTTGCCCTGCCCATGGGGCGCCACGACACAGAGTGGACTCATCGCGAGCTGGCGTCCCTGCGCGAGCGCCACGCACGCCTCTCGCGCCAGCGCGTTGCCCGGTCCGACGACGAAACTCGCGAAGGTGTGCTGCGGAAGATCGGGACGCGGCGGAAGCGGCGCCGGTTCCGGAACGAGCGCGATGCTGCGCGTGCGCGGTTCCAGCGCGCGCACCGAGGCGGGCGCTCCATGTCGCGCGCGAGCGGCGTCGCATACGGTTTCGATGTCGTCGCGCGCTGCGATCGACGCGAGCGCGCAATGCGGAGCGCCGATCTCGAGCACCACCTGGATCGGTTCGCCGGCTTCGTCGCTCGCCAGCTCTTCGATGCGCCCGAGAAAGCGCTCGCGAACGCGCTCCCGATGGAACGCGCTCGGGCACGAGAGACGCAGAACCACACCATTCGCGTCGGCGCGGAGTGGAGTGATCCACGCCGACAGTGCGAGCGGCGAGAGTTCGTGCGCTAGACGGCGCAGCACGCCGTCCCAGACCTGAGGGGGGCAGGCCATGCGACGATTCCCAGACTATTCGGAGTTTTGCGCGGGTTTCCCCGGAATCTTCCGGTGGTGACTCCCGGAAGCGCGCGGAGTAGACCATACGACCTGCACACGCGCAAGAGGGAAAACTCGGCGATCGCGTCTGTCGAGCGACACCGAAAAGAAACAGCGTGAAACAGCGACTCAGCGAGGGAGAACTCGCGTTTGCAAACCAGATCGCGATACGATTTCAGGGAGTTCGCGGCGTGGTGCGAGAGCGCGTCGAGCACCTCAATCGCGCATCGATCGCGTCGCGCGCCGATCCCGTTCGCAGCCACCGATCTCACGCCTTCTCGAAAGATCTCAATCTTTCGGCGATTCGCGCGAACTCAGTGAGAAGCGCCCGAAGAACCGGGCATTCCGCCGAGCAACTCCACCAAACGGAACTGCAAGATCACGACGAGCCGCTCGCAACGAGCCATCGGACCGTCTGCTTCGAGCAATCCCTGCTTCTCCGCCGGCGGTAGCTCCAACATCTGGCACAGCGCGCTGACAAACGCCGTGTCATCGATGCCGGAGAACCGCCGCGGGTCGAACTCGTGCGCGGAGTCGGGCGCGACGAAGCGCAGCACTTGCGTGAGCAGCTCGATCGCATCGGCGCGCAGTCCCTGGAGCGGAATGCCCTCGCGCGCTTCGTCGAAGCGCTCGTCGAGCAGCTCGACTCGCGCAAGCCGGTACAAGCGCTCGGATTCGCGCGGGATCTCTTCGACGATGCGAAAGCGCTGCACGCCGAGTAGAACGATGTCGTAGCGGCCGTCGTCGCGACGGCGCGATTCTTGAATCGCGCCGATGCAGCCGATCGTGAAGAGCGGCGGGTCGCCCGCCATCGCGGACTGATGTTCGGGGCGCACCGTCGCCATCCCGATGCGCCGCGCTCCACCGAGCGCATCGGCCGCCATCTGCTGGTAGCGCGGTTCGAAGATGTGGAGCGGACAATGGACTTGCGGAAAGAGAACGACGTTCGAGAGCGGGAAGAGCGGAACGACCTCGGTGGCAAGCGCGGTGGTCACGCACCGATCATAGCGACCCGGTCCGTGTTGCTTGACGTGGCGAGGGCACAGCGGAAAACTCACGCGCAGCGCATGGTGCCGATCAAGCGATGCTGATCGAACAGCTCGAACGCGACGCATTGCGCATCGCGCGCATCTTCGGGCTTCGCTATCGCGTGATCGAGCCGGAGCGACCGCAGGTGAAGCGCAGACTCGGCGTCTGCTACCGCGACGGCACGATCCGCATCCGCCTCAACCACTCGACGACGGGCCGACCGCTCAAGTACTCGAGCCTCGTCGACACGCTCTGCCACGAGTTGGCGCACCTTCGCCACTTCAACCACGGCAAGCGCTTCCAATCCTTCTACCGACGCATCCTCGAGCACGCGCGTCGGGAGGGAATCTATCGGCCCGGTCGCGACGACGAGTTGGAGGCCCCGATCCCGGTGGAGCAGCGACGCGCGCGCGGGCCGGACCTGGTCGTCGCGCCGAGTGCGCCGCCCGCGCAACCGGGGCCCGAGCAGCTCGCACTCTTCTAGTTCTGGTTCGAGATTCGGAGGGCAGGGCGCCATGCGCCGGGCGCAGCGACGGTCAGCCGGCCTCGGCCTGCTTGTCGTAATCCTCGAGCGTGTTCGGACCCTCGAGGACCTGCGCCTTGATCGCGTCACACGCGATCGCCTTGTCGAGAACCTCCCTCAGGAGGCCCTCCACGGTCAGCTCGTCGTATTCGGCGAGCGTGTTCTCGAGCGTTTCGCCCGAGATCGTGAACTGCAGGACGGCTTTGATCTTGACGTCCATCGGAGCCCTTGGCCGCCCGGGGATTTTCTAAGTGGGCGACATTACTTGACAAATCATTTCAGCGAGGGGCGAAACATACCGGATGGCCGGACCCACTTCCATGCGCACGAGCGGTTTTCTCGATGTTTTTTCGCTGACCTAGCCTGATTTGATCCCGCCGGGGCCTATGCCCTGCACCTCGCGGGCCTCGATCCAGGCATGGATCGCCGCGAGAACGAGCGTGCCGACCCCCGTACCGGTAAAGAGCGAGACCGAGAGCTGGTGGAGGGTGGCAAAGCGAGCGGCCAACCCCGGCGCGAGTCCCGGATCGGTCAGGTGGATCTCAGCCACGGCTCGCGAGACGCCGAATTGGTTGACGAGGCAGGTGATGGACAGCAGCAGCGGAACCGAGATCGCGAGCCACCCCCGACCGAGCGCGGCGCCCAGGACCGCGATCGCGAAGCCCAGGATGGCGCCGGTGCTGAGCACCGGGGCAAGCAGTCGGCCCACCAGATGCCCCGCGACATCGGGGGTCGGGACCACTTCGAACACCACGCGCGTCATCGCTCCAAACAAACCCATCGCGCCGAGCCAGACGCCGAGACAGAGCCAGAGCAGCGCGCGGAGCCACGGTCGCGCAGCGGAAGCGGGGGGCAACACGGAGGGCGATGCTGGCCGATCGACTTCTGCGTGTAAAGCGAGCCGGCACCTCGAGCATCGAGCGGGGACGCGAACGTGAGCCTGCGGCGCTGGCTCGTCGACCGCATCGTCGACTATCTGCTCGAGCCGCTTCCCCTCTACGAGCGGCGCGCGCGCAACGACCTCGCTGCCCTCGGAGCGGGGCTACGCAAGGGCGACGTGATCCTGATCGAGGGCGATCAGCGCGTCTCCGCCGTGATCCGCTACCTGACCCAGAGCTGCTGGTCGCACGCCGGCATCTACGTCGGCGACGAGTTGCTGCGGCGCGGCGGCGCGCGCGCCGACTGGGCGCGCGATCACTTCGGCGACGAGGCGGCGCAGCTGATGGTCGAAGCGCTGCCGCGCGGCGTGTCGGTCGCGCCGATCGCCAAGTACGTCGACTACAACCTGCGGATCTGCCGGCCGCACAAGTTGCGCCAGGACCATTGCGGCATCCTGATGGACGACGCGGTCGCTGCGATCGGCTGGCGCTACGACCTGCGCAACGTCTTCGATCTCGCCCGCTACCTCGTCCCCGTCTCGGTGGTGCCGCCGCGCTGGCGGCTCGCGGCGCTCCACTTCGGCAGCGGCCAACCCACCGAGGTGATCTGTTCGAGCCTGATCGCGCGCCTCTTCGACAAAGTGCGGTTCCCGATCCAGCCGACGGTGACCTATCCCGAGGAGACGGACGACGAGCGCCGCGGGCAGATCGCCCGCCGCATCTTCGGCCAGCCGAGCCACGACTTCACGGGACTGTTCCGGATGCGCCATCCGACCCTGATCACGCCGCGCGACTTCGACCTCTCGCCGTACTTCGACATCGTGAAGCTCAACCCGATCTCGCGCGGCGACTTCGACTACCGCCGCATCCACTGGGCCGACGACGAGATCGCGCCGCCGGCAAGCGAGCGCGGCCGATCCGCTAGCTGAGGCCGAGCAGCGTGCTCGCGAAGTCGACGACGCGCAGCGACGCCGCGGGCTCCGCGACCGCCGCGACACGCGCCGCACCGAGGGTCCGGCGCAGCATCTCGATCGCGGCGTAGATCATGGCGCGCTGGTGCAGGTCTGCATCCGCGTCGGTTGCGCTGCTCGCGTACGCGCGCCAGGCGCCGTGGATCGCGGCATCGGCTTCGCTCGCGACGCCGCGCGCCGCGGCCGGCAGCCACAGATGTGCGAACAAGGTCCCGAGATCGAAGGCGGCGTCGCCGATGTGTGCGATCTCGGCGTCGAGCAGCACGGCGCCGCGCGCCGAGACCAGCACGTTGCCCGCCTGCACGTCGCCGTGCACCAGCGCGCCGCGAGGTGTTAGGTATCGCGCGTAGGCATCGCGCGCGACGCCCGCGAGGCGCCCGTCTTCCCAGATCGTTTCGGCACGTGCGCGCACGGCTGCCGGGAGCGGGAACTCGTTGGGCTGGAACGGCAGTTCGAAGATGTGATCGCCGTGCAGCCGCCGCATCGCGTCGTTCTCGAAGCGTCCGGTGAGCGACGCGTCGTTCGCGGTGGCGGCGTGCACGGCGCCGAGGAAGCGCGCGAGTCGCTGCGCGACGCCGCGGGCGTCACCGCCACTGGCCAGCACCGCGTCGAGGCGCGGCGCGTCGCCGAGGTCTTCGAGCACCAGTACGCACGCATCGGCGTCGAAGCGCAGCACGACTGGGCAGACCGCGTCGCGATCGAATGGGCGCACCGTCTCGAAGTAGCGGGCTTCGCAGAGGATGCGTCCGGTCGGCGCCTGATACTCGGGGAAGCGTTCGAGGTGGGAGCGCGCCTGTTTCACCACGAACGAGCGATCGCCCGCCCGGCCGGCTCGAACGCGCCGCACCCAATTGATGTTGCCGTCGCCGGCCGGCTCGACGCGCGCGTCCTCGCCCTGTGCGAGCAGTCCCAGACGGCGCAGGTAGTCGGGCAGCTTCGCATCGTCGAGACGCAGAGATTCGACCACGAGGCTCCCACTCATGCGGCTCGAACCGTAACGCAGCGCCAACAGGTTGCTGACGAACGTCGGACCGAGCCGGGCGCGGAGATTCGGGACGAGATCGATGAGTCAGAGGGCTTCGCGGCGAGGCGCGGAAGCGCAGCCGTAGCAGAGCTACGGCGAGCTTTCGCAACGAAGAGATCGGCCCGAAGATCCGTGCACGGCGACGGGAGAGGTTCGTCAGCAACCTGCTAAGGTCGTCCGACCATGCGCAGCGCTCGCTCGAACACAGTCCTTCGTCTCCCGGTGCAAATCGCGGCTTGGATGCTCGTCGCGGTCGCCGCGTTCGGTTGCGACCGCGCGGTCGAGCCCTACGCGCCGGGCGAGAAACCCGAACAGCCGGATCTGTCGCGCATCTTCCCGGAAGGTGCGGAGCGGGCGGCGGAAAAGAAGGGCGGCGGTCCGATGGGCGGAGCTGCCGCTTCCGGGATGCCGGGGGCGCCCGCGGCCCCGGCCGGTCGCGATGCATCGCCTGCCGCGGGCGGAGATGGCGCGCCGCTGAGCGGAACGATTGCACTCGCACCCGGCTTCGAGACCGGGTTCCCGCTGGGGCGACGCTGTTTCTGATCGTGCGAACGGGTGCTGGCGGCGGTCCGCCGCTCGCGGTCAAGCGCATCGAAGCGCCGACGTTCCCGATGGAGTTCTCGGTCGGTCCCGACGACCGGATGATCAAGACGGTGCCCTTCGAGGGACCGCTGCAGCTCTCCGCGCGTCTCGACGCGGACGGCAACGCGATGACCCGTGCCGCCGGCGATCTGCAAGGCCAGACGCCCGAGCCGCATCAGCCCGGCGAGAGCGGCATCGCGATCGTGATCGACCAGGCGATGTAGCGCGTCAACCGGTCCGGTCGAGTCTCGCGAATTGCTCGCTGGTGCCCGCAACGACCATCCGGTCGCCCGCCACGATGCGATCGTCCGCCGTCGGAACTCGGACTGCCTCGCCGCTCGGCGTTCGTGAGCGGAGCAGCAGGACCTCGATTCCATGGCGCTGGCGAAGGTCGAGTTCACGCAGCGAGCGCCCGTAGAAGGTCGCCGGCGCCTCGATCTCCATCAGCGCGTAGCCATCGCCCAGGTCGACCTCGTGCCCGCGGTTCGCGAGCGAGAGGCGCGTGCCCATTCCGCCCGCGAGGTCGCGACGCAGCATCTCTTGGTGGTACGCCTCTAGGACGCTGCGCTCGTTGATCGAGCCGACCAGCCGATTGGGATTCTCTCGTGAGACGACGGCGATCTCGGAGACATCGGCGCTTCGCAGCAGCTGGACGACGCTGTCGAGGTCGTCGTCCTCGAACACCTTCGGTCGCGCGGTCTCGAGCAGATCTGCGGCCACCACGACATTCCGAAGAGCGGACTCTTCCTCGAGCAACCGCCGCAGCGGCTCGAGCGAGATCGTGCCTCGCAGTTGGCGTGCGTCGTCGATGACGAAGATCTCGTCGTGGGAACTGTTCATCAGCAGATCGAGGACGGCGCCGAGGTTGGTATCGGCACGGATCACAGCGGGAGAACGATCGACGACGTCGCTGGCGCGCAGCGATCGCAGCACATGCGGGTCCTTCTCTGCGTAGACGTCGAGGCCCTTGTTCACGAGGATCAGCGTGTAGATCGATTCGCGCCGCAGGAACATCGCCGCGAGCGTCGCCAGCACGCACGCCGCCATCAGCGGCGGGATGATCGAGATCGACTGGGTCAACTCGAAGATGAGCAGGATCGCGGTGATCGGAGCGTGGGTGGCCGCCGCGACGACCGCGCCCATGCCGACCAGAGCGTAGGCGCCCGACGACGCCGTGAGCGTCGGAAAGATTGCGTGCACCGCGGTTCCGAACGCGCCACCGGTCATCGCGCCGAGGAACAAAGAAGGCGCGAACACACCGCCGGAGCCGCCAGAGCCCAACGTGATCGAGGTCGCCACGATCTTGGCGAGCAACAACGCGATCATCAGACCGAGCGAGAGTTTGCCGGCGAACGACGCATTGATCGTCCCGTAGCTGCTGCCGAACACGTGCGGGAGCGTGATCCCGATGCAGCCCACGAGCAGCCCCCCCAGCGCCGCCTTTGCGACCGCCGGCATGCGCAGCTTCTCGAAGACCTTCTCGGTGGACCACAAGGCAGCGCCGAACCAGACGCCCACGACGGCCGCAACGAGCCCGAGCCCCGCGTAGGCGAACATTTCCCACGGGCTCGCCAGCGCCCAGGAAGGAACGGCAAGGACGGGCGCGTCGCCGAGCATCGCCCGCGACAGAACGGTGGCCACGACCGACGAGACCACGATCGGGACGAACTGGGTCGTCGCAAAGTCGCCGAGGATCACCTCGACGGCGAACAGCGCACCGGTGATCGGCGCGTTGAAGGTGGCGGCGATCCCGGCTGCTGCGCCGCAGCCGACCAGCGTTCGCATGTCGCGCGGCGGGAGTTGCAGCAATTGGCCGATCGCGGAGCCGAGGGCGGCCCCGATCTGCACGATCGGCCCTTCGCGTCCCGCCGATCCGCCGCTGCCGATCGTGATCGCCGAAGCGATCGTCTTCACCACTGCGACACGAGGGCGGATCATGCCTCCGCGGACGGCGACCGCTTCCATCACTGCGGGTACGCCGTGGCCCTTCGCCTCGCGCGCGAGCAGGTGGACGATCGGACCGACGAGCAGACCGCCGATTGCAGGAGCGACGAGCCGTCGCCACCACGCGAGGTCCATTCCGGGCGCGAGCAGATTCGGATCTTCCGCCCCGAATGCGCCGCGCAGTACCGAGACGACCGGGACCAGCAGCGGCTCGGGCGAGAACGCGACGGCCTGGACGAGCTGGATCAGCGCTCGGAAGACCACCGCGCCGACTGCGCCCGCGATGCCGCAGGCGACCGCAACCGCGAGCACGAACACGTGAGCTTGGAGTTGCTCGGTGCGCCGTCGCGGGACTTCCGTCGCGGAAATCACGGTCGCAAACTAGCCGAGGCCGCGCGGTCGAGCGCGCCTGTTGCCGCGCGATCCTTCGCCGGTTTCCTCGCATTGCCACCCGATGGCTGCCATGGCCACATCCCAATCAGGAGCGTCCGCTTCGGGGCTCTCTCAGTGGAGGCATACCCATGGCGCCCCTGTCAATCCGAAAGCGGCTGATTCCCGCGCTCTCGATGGTGGCATTGCTCGGGGTTGGTGTGAGTCCCGCTGGAGCGGTCTTCATCGGCAACTCCCAGGGCGGGACCGATTTCCCGCAAGGCGCGGTCTCGTTTGCGGACGAGGTCGTGAGCTACGACCCGCTGGGTGGGCCGTCGGCCGCCAACCAGGGAGCCTCCCACAGCCTCGGGCTGCCCGACTACGTGTCCGGCGGCGGCTGCATCGACCTCGCCGCTTGCACGTTCGTCAGCCTCGGCGACGGAGGCAGCATCACGCTGCGCTTCACCGACAACGTCCTCACCGGCAGCGACAACGCCGATCTCGATCTCTGGATCTTCGAAGTAGGCCCCGACGTCGAAGACACGTTCGTCGAACTCAGCGTCGACGGGACGGGCTGGACGGCGGTCGGCAAGGTCTTCGGATCGACGGCGGGCATCGACATCGACGTCTTCGGCTTCGGCACGAGCAGCGCATTCGCCTTCGTGCGGCTCACCGATGACGGCGGCGAAGGGGATCAGTCCGGCATCTCGGTGGGTGCGGACATCGATGCCGTCGGCGCAATCTCGACGCGGCCGGTGCCGGAGCCGGGGACCTTCGCGATGCTCGCGCTCGGCGCAGCGGCGCTCTCGGTACGACGGCGCTTCCACTCGCGCGCGTAGCACTGCTCGAAGTCGCGCCCGGCTCGTGAATCCGGGCTACGGTTCGCGCGATGGGGCAGCCGCGGCCGTGGACCGTCCTCGACACCGAGCAGGTGCAGGACTGCACCGTGTTCCGGGTTCACCGCGATCTCGTGCGCGCGCCGCGTTCCGGCGATGCGCATTCGTACTGGCGTCTCGAGGCGGCCGAATGGGTGAACGTGGTACCGGTCACCGCAGACGGGCACGTCGTGATGGTGCGCCAATGGCGACACGGCACGCGCGAGATCACGCTCGAGATCCCCGGTGGCATCGTCGATCCCGGTGAAGCGCCGGCCACCGCGGCAGCGCGTGAGATGCTCGAAGAGAGCGGCTATGGCGGCGGCGAGCTGATCCCGATCGGCAGCGTGTCGCCGAACCCGGCCCTGTTCACCAATCGCGTGCACAGCTTCTGGGCGCGCGGCGTCGCGCCCATCGCGGAGATCCAGAATCACGGGGAAGAGGAGACCGTCGTGGAACTCGTTCCGCTCGCCGACCTCGATCGCCGCGTGCGCGAAGGCGACATCCAGCACGCCCTGGTGATCGCCGCGCTGCACTTCTTCCGCCTCGCGGAGAACCGCAGTTGAAGGCGGGAAGCGAGCGCTCCGCGATGAAGCCGCGCATGAAGCTCGGCGACTTCCTGGTCGCGTATCTGAAGCGCGCCGGCGTGACGCACATCTTCGGACTGCCCGGCGATCTGGTGCTCGGGCTCTTTCACCGCTTCGGTCGCGATCGCGACCTCGCGATCGTCACCTTCTCGCACGAACCCTCCGTCGGCTTCGCGGCGGACGGCTATGCGCGCAGCACGCGGCGACTCGGCGTGGTGTGCGTCACCTACGGCGCGGGCGGCCACAACGTGCTGAACCCGATCGCGGGCGCCTACGCCGAACAGGTGCCGCTGCTGGTCGTCTCGGGGGGGCCCGGCGACGCCGAGCAGAAGCTCTCGGGCATCCATCACCAGGCGAAGGACGTCGACGGCCAGTGGCGCATTTTCCGCGAGGTCACCGTCGATGCGCGCATCCTGCGGCACCCCGAACGCGCCGCGGAAGAAGTGCACGAAGTCGTGCGCGCGATCATGACCCAGCACCGGCCGGGCTATCTCGAGATCCACCGCGACCTCGTCGACGTGCCGATCGCCGTGCCGCACGAGATCCGCGAGTGGAACGGCGGCTTCCCGGAGACGCCCTCCGATCCGCGCAAGCTCGCCGAGTCGGTGTCCGACACCCGCGCGCGCCTGCACGCCGCGAAGCGACCCGTGCTGATCGGCGGCATCGAGCTGTATCGCGCCGGCGCGGAACGCGATTTCCTGCGGCTCGCCGAGCAGCTCGGGGTGCCCGTCGTGACCACACCCGACGCCAAGGGTTGTTTCCCGATGGACCATCCGCTGCACATGGGGATCCACATGGGACCGTTCTCGGCTCCGGCGATCGAGAAGCGTGTGCGCGACGCCGACCTCGTGCTCGCGCTTGGCACCGTCCTCACCGACATGAACCTCGGCGCAGCGAAGCCGCAGGTGCGGCGCGAACGCGCGGTGTGGGCGGTCGGCGGTCGCGTCAACGTCTCGTTCCACACCTACACCGAGGTGACGCTGCGCGACTTCGTCGGCGCACTCGGGCGCGCGCAGCTGCCGCGCTTCCGCGAAGCGGTCGTCTACCGCGACAATCTGAAGCGCGCGAAGCGCGAGCGCACCGACTCCGCACTGCGCGTCAACGACCTGCTGCTCGAGATGAATCTCTTTCTCGATCTGCATCCCGGCTACGACGTCTTTGCCGAGTCGGGCGACTCGCTGTTCGGCGGCCTCGAGCTGCGGCTGCGTGCGGGCGGTCTCTATTTCTCGCAGGGTTACTACGCGTCGATGGGGTTCGCGGTGCCGGCGGCGATCGGCGCGCAGATCGGCACGCGCCGGCGCGCGCTGGTGCTCTCGGGCGACGGCGCGTTCCAGATGACGGGTCCGGAGATCTCGCACGCGCCGCGCCACGGTGTCGCGCCGATCGTCGTGCTGGTGAACAACAGCGGCTGGCAGATCTTCCGGCCGGTCTCGCCGCGACCGGATCTGCTCGCGATCCCGCCGTGGCCGTACGCCGAGCTGGCGCAGGCCTGGGGCGGCGTCGGCATCCAGGCGGAAACGCGCGGTGAGCTTCGCGAAGCGCTGCGCGCCGCGCACGAGTTGCGCGAGTTCGCCGTGATCGAGTGCAAGATCCCGCCGGACGACCTCTCGCCGATCTCGCGCAAGTACATCCGCGAGAGCGCAAGGAGGGGGACGAAGGCCCCTTCCGCGCAGCGAGGCGAAGCCGAGCGAAGGTCATCGGGACGGAGGGGGACGAAGGCCCCTTCCGCGCAGCGAGGCGAAGCCGAGCGAAGGTCATCGGAACGGAGGGGGACGAAGGCCCCTTCCGCGCAGCGAGGCGAAGCCGAGCGAAGGTCATCGGGACACAGGGGACGCTCGTGAGAATCCGCGCAGCCGGTCTCGCGCTCGCGCTGCTCGCACGCGCGGCGTTTGCCGCTGAGCCGGCCGAGCGCTTCGACGCCGCGAGCGTTCCCGACGCGCTTCAACCGTGGATCGGGTGGGTGCTCGCGCAGGATCCCGAGCACGGCTGTCCATTCCTCAGCGGCGGCGGCGAGCGACGCTGCATCTGGTCCGGGCCGCTCGCGCTCGACGTCGACGCCGGCGGCGCGCGCTTCACGCAGAGTTTCGAGCTCTTCGGCCGCGGTGCCTGGGTGACACTTCCCGGAGACGCCTCGCTGTGGCCCGAGGCGATCCGCGTGGACGGCCAGCCGCTGGCCGTGATTCCCGCGCCGGGTGTCGGGTCGCCGGCAGCGTGGCTCGCGCGCGGCCGCCATCAGATCGACGGCCGCTTGCGCTGGCGCGCGTCGCGACCCGCGCTGCTGCCGATTCCCGCGGACACGGCGATCGTCGCGCTCACGCTCGACGACGCCGAAGTCGCTGCGCCCGCGCGCGATGCGTCTGGACAGCTTTGGCTCGCGGCGCCTGCGAACGAAGCGGCGCCCGAAGATCATCTCGAAGTGCTCGTGTTCCGGCGCGTCGTCGACGAGATCCCGCTGCAGCTCGAAACGCGTCTCGTGCTGCGCGTCGCCGGTCGCGCGCGCGAGGTCGCACTCGGTCCCGTCGATCCGGAGGGTTTCGTGCCGCTGGCGCTCGAAGCGGACCTGCCCGCGCGCCTCGAATCGGACGGCCGCTTGCGCGTGCAACTGCGACCCGGTGAACACGCGATCGCGATCCGCGCGCGCCGCGAAGGTCCCGTCGCGGCGCTGTCGCCGCCGGCGTCTGGCGAAGCTCCGTGGCCCACCGAAGAGGTCTGGGTCTTCGATGCACGCCCCGAGCTGCGTATCGTCGCGGTGGAAGGCGTCACTGCGATCGACCCCAACCAGACCGAGCTGCCGTCCGCGTGGCGACAGCTTCCGGCGTACCTGCTGCGACCCGGCGACACGATGCAGCTCGACGAGCGCCGCCGCGGGGATCCCGATCCCACCGATCACCTCTCGCTCGACCGCACCCTGTGGCTCGACTTCGACGGCGCGGGTCTCACCTTCCGCGACACCATCCAAGGACGCCTGCGCGGGACCTCGCGGCTCGAGATGCCCGCGCCGTCGCAACTCGGTCGCGTCGCGGTCGTCGCGGGCGCGACTGGTTCCTGACACGGCTCGGAGACGACGGCGCCATTGGTGTCGAAGTTCCGCCCGGCGACGTCGCGCTCGAAGCCGAAGGCCGCGTCGAGAACGCCGAGACGAGCGCGCTGCCTGCCGTCGGCTGGTCGAACGGCTTCGACCAGTTGAGCGGGCGGCTGCTGCTGCCGCCCGGCTGGTCGCTGCTGCACGCGTTCGGCGTCGATCGCGCGTCGCCCAGTTGGGTGACGTCGTGGACACTGCTCGATTTCTTCCTGGTGCTGATCGCGGCGTTCGCCGCCGCGCGACTCTGGGGGACCGGCGGGGGCGTACTCGCGCTCGCGGCGCTGGCGCTCACCTGGGTCGAGCCCGCGGCACCGCGTTGGGTGTGGCTCGGCGCGCTCGCCGGCGAAGCGCTGGTGCGCGTGCTGCGCAGCGGCCGCGGCAACGTCGTGGCGCGCGGATTGCGCGGTGTCGCGTGGCTGCTGCTCGCACTGCAAGTGGTTCCGTATGCGGTGGGCGAGCTGCAACGCGGCCTGCATCCCGCTCTCGCGGGCCCGGACGTTCCGGGCATCGGCTTGCTCATGCGCGCTGCAACATCCGAACCCCGCGCCATGCTGGAAGCCAAGCAGGCAGAGAGCGTCACGAGCGAGTCCCCTGCTGCTGAGCCTCCCCCGATCGAGGAGGAGATCGCCGTGCCGGCGCCACCCGCGGCGGCACCAGAGCTGCGTCGCTACCTCGACCCGAAGACGCCGCGTCGCTACATCGATCCGAAGAGGCTGGCGTCCGCGCCGCGCGATCTGCGCTCGCTCGATCCCGATGCGCGCATTCCCACCGGGCCGGGCGTGCCGACCTGGGAGTGGCGGCGCGTCGATCTCGCCTGGAGCGGACCCGTCGAAGCGCAGCACACGCTGCGACTCTGGCTGATCTCGCCGTTCTTCTCGCGCGTGCTGTCGTTCGCGCGCGTGCTGCTGCTCGCGGCGCTGTGCTTCGCGGCGCTGCGTCGGGCGGCGCAGCGCCGCGGGGCGCCGCCACTCGCGCGTTTCGCGGTTTCGACGCTGCTGCTGCTCGCACTCTTTGGATCCAGCGCAGCGACGGCGCGCGCCGAGTTGCCGTCGCCCGCCCTGTTGAAAGAACTGCGCGAGCGCCTCACCGCAGCACCCGCGTGTAGCCCCGATTGCGCATCGATCGCGCGCCTCGCGGTCGAGCTGCGCGACGAGCGCCTGCGCCTGCGCCTCGAAGTGCACGCGGCCGTCGCGACGGCGATTCCACTTCCGGCTGCAACGCACGACGCCGCTTCATTCGCGCCCCAGCAGATCCTCGTCGATGGGCGTGCCAGCGAAGCGCTGCGCCGCGAGGACGACGGCGCCGTGTGGGTCGCACTCGAACCCGGTGTGCACGAGGTGCTGCTCGAAGGGCGCGTGCCGATCCGCGTCGCGCGCATCGAGATCCCGTTCCCGCTGCGCGCGCGCGCGGTCGCGATCGACGCGCCGGGCTGGCAGGCGGAGGGAATCGACGCTGCGGGTGGCGTTGCGGGTGCGCTCTCGCTGGCTCGCATCGCGACGCCGGGCGCCGCGCCGGAGTCGTCGCTGCGGCCCGCGCCGCCGCCGTTCTTCGCGTCGGTCGAGCGACGTCTTTCGCTCGGCGTCGCATGGTCGGTCGAGACGCGAGTCGTGCGGCTGTCGGCGCCGGGGCAGGCCGCGGTGCTCGAAGTGCCGCTGCTCGACGGTGAGGCGATGGCGACCGAAGGTGTCGCCGTCGAAGGCGGCAAGGCGCGAGTCGCGTTTGCGCCCGACGTGAGCGAGCTGAGCTGGTCGTCGACGCTCGAACCGCGCGAGACGATCGCGTTGCGCGCGCCCGCATCGGTTGCGTGGGTGGAAAGCTGGCAGCTCGCGGTCGCGCCGATCTGGCACGTCGACGCGGAGGGCATCCCGCCGGTGGCGGTGCCCGAAACCGATCCCGCGCCGCTGCGCGCCTGGCGACCGTGGCCCGGCGAATCGCTCACGCTCACCGCGCGACGCCCGCTCGGCGTCGGCGGCGCCACGCTCACGATCGACCGCGCGCACCTCGTGCTGTCGCCCGGCCGTGCGCAGCCGCGATGCGACACTCGAGATCGCGCTGCGCAGCACGCAGGGCGGGCGCCATACCATTACGCTGCCCGAAGGCGCCGAGCTGCGCGCCGTGCGCATCGACGGCGTCGAACAGCCGCTGCGCGCCGAAGGTCGTGAGGTGTCGCTGCCGATCCGGCCGGGCGTGCAGACCGCGCAACTCGAGTGGCGCAGCAGCGACGCGATCTCGTGGCGCATCGCCACACCCGAGGTCGCGCTCGGCGCGCCCGCGGTGAATCTCTCGATGCAGGTTTCCGTGCCGGTGAATCGCTGGGTGCTCGCGGTGTCGGGGCCGCGGCTCGGTCCCGCCGTGCTGTTCTGGAGCGTGCTCTTCGTGCTGGCGTCTGGTCGCCTTTCGGGCTCGCGCAGCTGCACAGCGTGCCGCTGCGCTTCCATCACTGGTTCCTGCTGGGCCTCGGGCTCACACAGGTGCCGGTGTGGATGAGCGCCATCGTGGTCGGCTGGCTCTTCGCATTGGCGTGGCGTCGCGAACGCGGCGCGCGACTCGGCACGCTCGGCTTCGACGTCGCGCAGCTTGCGCTCGCCGTCGCGACGGCCGTTGCGCTCGCCGTGCTCTTCGAGGCGATCCGTCACGGACTGCTCGGGACGCCCGAGATGCAGATCGCGGGCAACGACTCGACCGCGTACGACCTGCGGTGGTATCAGGATCGCAGCGACGGCACGCTGCCGGCGGCGCGTCTGCTCTCGGTTCCGCTCGGTGTGTATCGCCTCGCGATGTTGTTCTGGGCGCTGTGGCTCGCGCGTGCCCTGCTGCGCTGGTTGCGCTGGGGTTGGGACTGCTTTGCGAGCGAGGGGGTCTGGCGAACGCCGCGTCGTCGCAGCGCCGCAGCACCCACTGCGCCATCCTGAGCGGCGGAGGCGATCATGGCGCCGAGCCAGACCGAGTGGGAGCGAATGCAGCAGCTGGGGTTCCGGCGCTTCCTGCTGCGTGGCGCGCTGCGGCACGGCATTCCGATGGCGGCCGTGGTCGTGCTGCTCCTCGAAGTGATCTCGGGAACCACGCTCTCGCGCGAACGCGCCATGAGCGGTGAGTTTCTCTCTCGCGTCCTGCTCTGCCTCGCCGTCTTCACCGCGAGCGGCGCGATCTCGTCGTTGGCGCGCTGGAAGGCTCGCCGAGTCGCTGTTCGGAAAACGCGACGACACCTAGCCCTCGGCGTCGCGTCGGGTACGCTCCGGCCATGCCCGACCAACAGTTGCGCAAGATGCTCGAACAGCTCCACGCCGAGTTGCAGCAGGCCGACAGCGTCGATGAACGCTCGCGCGAGCTGCTGCGCAACCTGATGACCGACATCCACGCGATACTCGAGCCCTCGGCGGCCAAAGCAAATCCCGAGTCGCTGATCACTCGCCTGCGCGAGGTGGTCGACGAATTCGAGGAGTCGCATCCCGCGCTCACCGAGGCCGTTGGTCGGGTCGCCGACGCGCTCGCGAAGATGGGAATCTGATCGTTGGTGGATCCGGCGATTCCCGCGAAGGCGCGCGCGTTGCTGCGTCGCGTCGACGCGGGCGTGCTCTCGACCTGGTCGCTCGCGATGCCCGGCTTTCCGTTCGGGTCGCTCGCACCGTTCGCGATGACGCACGAAGGCCGCCCGCTGATCTACGTGAGCCGGATCGCCGAGCACACCCGCAATCTCGCCGCGAATCCGCGCGCATGCCTCACGGCCGTCGAAGCGACGCGCGGCAATCGGCAGGCGCTGGGTCGCACCAGCCTGCTCGGCGAAGCGCACGAGCTGCCCGCCGCGGAGCGCGGGGCCGCAGCGGAGCGCTACTTCGCACTCTTTCCGGAGCAGCGCGCGTACGAGCAGTTCCACGACTTCGAGTTCTGGCGCATCGAACCCGTGCGGGTGCGCTGGATCGGTGGCTTCGGCGAGATCCACTGGATCGAGCCCGACGCCTGGCTCGCCGCGACGCCGGAGTGGAGCGCCGACGAGGCGTCGATCGTCGCGCACATGAACGACGACCATCGCGACGCGCTGGAGCTGCTGTGCCGGCGCTTCCTCGGCGTCGAGCCCGATGCGACCCAACTCGTTGCCGTCGATCCCGAAGGCTTCCATCTGTGCAACGCCGGGGTGATCCACTGGCTGCCGTTCGAGCACCCCTGCCACACCTCGCAGCAGGTGCGGCTCGAGATGGTGCGGCTCACCCAGGCGGCGCGAGCGGTCTGAGGGCGGCGCGCGATTGCGGGCCGGGTCGAAGCTAAGCTGGCTCCGCATGCGGCGTTACCTGCCCCTGATCCTGATCGCCTTCACGGCCGGCCTGTTCGTGGCTGGCCAACTGCTTCGATCGTGGCTCGGAATCGAGATCTCACAGGAGTCGATCCGAAACCTGGTCGATGGCCTCGGCTGGAAGGCCGGGGCGATCTTCGTGGGACTCGTGACGTTCCGGCAGTTCCTGTTCCTGCCGTCCGTGGTCGTGCTGCCGGTAGGCGGGATCGTGTTCGGGGCGGAACTCGGGACGCTGCTCGGCGCGACCGGGATCCTCGCCTCGGCGCTGCTGAAGTACTCGATCGCGCGCGCTCTGGGCCGCGAGTGGTTCCGGCCGTACTTCGGCGTCGCGGTCGACGCCTTCCAGCAGCGTGCGGCCGCGGCGGGACCGCTGATCGTCGGGCTCGCCACCGCGCATCCGGCCGGGCCGATGTCGCCGGTCTTCTGGGGCGCAGGCTTCGCAGCCCTGCCGGTACTCTCGTTCGTGCTGGTCGTTGCGATCGCGGCTCCCGTGCGCGCGTTCGCCTACTCGTTCTTCGGCTCGACGCTGCTCGAGCCGGGCACGCCACGTTTCTGGATCGCGACGGTCGTACTTGCCGCCGCCGCGCTCGCCCCGCTCGCGCATCCCGCCGTGCGCGATCGCCTGTTGACTTGGGGACGTTCCTCCCGGTGTTGACTTTGTTGACTTCAGGAACGTCCCCAAGTCAACAGGCCGGGGGTCAGGGGATGAGGAGGGGGTGGATGGAGCCTTCGTCGGGGAAGTGGGTGAAGTAGCCGGCTAGCAGTTCTTGGCCGGCGGCTTTGGTCAGAAGCGACGACGCGATCTCGCCGTGGGTGACGACGACGACTGCATGGCCGGCGTACTTCGTCGCGAGTTCCGCGACCGCGCTGGCGGCGCGCGCGTAGCCATCTGCGAGAGACTCGCCGGCTTCGGGACGCGGATCACGTCCCGCCTTCCAGTTCTTCATGCGCACGCTTCCGCTCGCGAGGCGCTCGTCGCTGCCGGTGTCGAGCGTGCGGAACGACTCGCTCACGATCGGCGCGCCGAGCCCGAGCACCTTCGCGATCGCCTCGGCCGTCTGTTGCGCGCGCCGCGCGGGCGACGCGTAGACCGCCACCACGTCGCGCCCGGTCAGCTCCTTGCCGAGCGCCTCGGCGCGCGTGAGCCCGTTCGGCGTCAGCGCGTCGAGTTCGTCGGCGGACATGGGCCGCGGGCGCTGCTGCGACGGCACGTTCTTCCACGCCTGCGCGTGACGCACCACGAAGACGCGCAGTGTCGGTGCATGCGACGCCTCCTCCGCAGCGGCGAATCGCCCGGTCGCGAGCGTCGCCGCGAAGAGCATGCAGAGCGCAAACGCGAAGCGCGTCGATCGCATCACCACCTCCCTCATGAGGATGCACGATGTCGGCGTCGTCCATCGGCCCCGAAGCTACGACACGCCCGTCGCCTGTCGCACGCGATCGAGCACGATCTCGACGAGCAGGTCGTGGCCGCCGAGCGGATCGGTGACGCGCACGCGCACGCCGCGGTGTTTGCGCGCCGCGGCGCGGGCCAGCGCGGGGACGTCGCGACTGCTGTGCAGGCCGGGCGCCAGGAAGTACGGGTGCACGACGATCTCGCGCGCGCCGGCGGCCACGCATGCGTCGACCGCCGCGGCGATCGTGGGCGGCGCCACCTCCATGTGCGCGAAGTGCACGATTGCGCCCGGCAGCCGGCGTTTCAGCTTGCGCGCGAGCACCGCGACCACGCGATTCGCGGCGGGGGAGCGCGAGCCGTGGTCGACCAGCAGGATGGCGCGCCGCGGTGCTGCAGCGTTCCGCTTCCGCGGCGTCTTCGAGTTCATCGCGGCCTCTCGCGGAAGCAGCGCTGCGGGCCCTACCAGTACGACGCGGTGACCGTGACGTCCCCGTGGATCCTCGCGCGACAGGCGAGCCGCAGCACCGCGTCGACGCGGTTGCGGTCCTTGATGCGTGTCTCGTCCGCCGCTTCGGGCGAGAGATGGTCGCCGCCTTCTACGACGCACACCGCACACTTTGCACAGACGCCCTCCGCGCCACAACTGCGCGCGATCGGCAGGCCCGCAGCGATGGCCGCGTCGAGAAGGGTGGTCCCCCGGGGCGCATCGACTTCGAGACCCGAGGGCATGAATCGGACGCGATGCACGCGCGCAGCATACCGCGCGACTCGCAACGAACCTCTGGGCGGCCTGCGGGCGCTCTTCTAAGCTCGCGGATCATGGCCAGCGCCGCGATCGTCGTGATCGGCAATGAGATCCTTTCCGGCAAGGTGGTGGACACGAACTCGCCGTATCTCTGTCGCGAGCTGCGCGGGCTCGGCGTCGACGTACTGCGCATCGTGGTGATTCCCGACGAGATCGACACGATCGCGCGCGAGGTACGCGCCGCGAGCGACGCCCACGACTTCGTCTTCACCTCGGGCGGCGTCGGCCCGACCCACGACGACCTCACCATGGACGGCGTCGCGAAGGCCTTCGGCGTTACGGTCGAGGTCAACGAGGCGGTGGTTGCGCGCATCGAGCGCGCCGTGGGTGAGCCGGCGAACGCGAGCCAGCGCAAGATGGCGTCGCTGCCGGCAGGTGCGCTGTTGATCGACGCTGGCGATCTGTGGTTCCCGGTGGTCGTGATCGGCAATGTCCACGTCTTCCCGGGCATTCCGGAACTGCTGCAGAAGAAGTTCGACTCGATCCGGTCGCGTTTCCAGGGTGTGCCCTTCGTGCTGCGACGCGTCTACGTGCGCAGCCGCGAGAGCGACATCGCCGACCATTTGAACGCGGTGCTCGAGGCCTACCCGGAGCTGATGCTCGGTTCCTATCCGCGCATCCACGAGAGCGAATACCACGTGCTGCTGACACTCGAGTCGCGCGACGCCGACTACCTCGAGCGCGCGCTCGACGCACTGCTCGCGCGACTGCCGGCCGAAGCCGTCCACAAGGTGGAGTGAGCGACCCGGCGTCGCACGACGCGCTCACCCGCGCACTGGCCTACGGCCACCCGCTGTGGATGAGCGCGGCGCTCGCGAGCGCGGCGCTCGCAGCGCGTTCGGGCCTGCGGATGCGGCGCGCACGGCGACTCGGTGCGCGGCGCGATCCCGCCGAACGCGGCCGCCACCTGCGTCGCGCCAAGCTCGCAGTCGTGCTGGTCGCACTCGGTGCGGTGGGCGGGCCGCTCTCGATGGCGTTGCTGCGCGATCGCGAGCCGTTCGAAACCGCGCACGCGTGGTTCGCGACGCTGGCACTCGCACTTTTCCTCGCGACGGCGTGGCTCGGCCGACGACTCGAACGCGGCCACGGTCGCCCGCTCGACGCACACGCGCTGTCGGCTGCGCTCGCGCTGCTGGCCGCGGGCATTGCGGCCGTGACGGGCTTCGTACTGCTGCCGTAGAAAAGAAGACGGGCGCCGGCTCGCGCCGACGCCCGCCCTGGACGCAATCCCGCGTCTGGCTACGGACCGGGTACGAGATCCGCGAACAGCGTATAGAACTGGCCGTTGCGCGAGACCTCGACTCCCTGGAGCTGGAGACCGAAGAACTCCGGGAGCGGGAACGCCCCGAGACCGTCGCCGAGCGACGGCAGCAGTTGGGGCAGCACGATGTTCAACACCGAAGCGAGCTGAACCTCGTTGGCGAGGATGTTGTTCACGAGAAACGCAATCACGAGATTCGACACGTTGGAGATCGAGAACGCCAGCGACCCGGTCAGGGGGTCGAAGGTGAGGTCGAAGCCCGCGCGCATGTCGAGGGCGCCCCGGATGATGAGACTGTTGTTGCCGGTGTGGATCCCGTCGTTGTAGTGCACCTCGAGCAGCAGTTGCGGGATGCGAATCTCGCCGATTTCGCCGGCCGGTCCGGGGTTGCCGGTCAGGAACGGCGCCAGCGTCGGCTTCAGATCGAGGCGCATCGGCAGGTCGGGGTCGAGACTCAGGAGCTGCGGCATGAACGTCGCCAGGAATCCGGCCGTGACCGGAATTGGGCCGTCACCCAGATCGACCTCGGTGAGCGACGTCTGCAGCAGACCGCACTCGATCTGCGCCTTGAGCATCTGATTGAACGCCGAGGTCGAGATGCTGATGGCGAGGTTGTAGGGAATGCCTCCGACCGGCGTGGTGGCTCCGAAGCTCGGGAACGCTTCGCTGATGTGGTACGAGGCGGCCAGGTTCGGAGCGCCCGCTACCGCAGGGCACTCACCCGGAGCCGGCGTTCCCGAGACGGGCGCCGCCGTGAAGCGCGTGTCGGAGCCGAGCGTGATGCCGTCGTTGTCCTCGAGCACGTCGAAGAGCGGCGTGTCGAGGTTGACCTGGAGCGAGTCGCCGATCGGGCCCGCGATCGAGATGCCGGCGAGCGCGACCTCGATCGCGTCGGCCACCGGCGCGTCGAGCGGGCCGGCGCCGTCCGGATCGGCGAGCGCGTCCTCGAAGCCCGCCACGACGGTCGGCTCGATGTTGCCGATGATCAGCTGGATCAGGTCGCCGATCAGCGGGAAGTCGCAGAGACCCGACGTGAACTGCTGGTTGAAGCCGGTGAACGACACGACCGGCGAGCCGATCTCGTCCACGTTCACGTTCGACGGATCGACCGAATCCGGTGACAGGCCGTAGTCGCCGAGCACCTGCGTGTTATTGGCCGTGAGGCGCAGGCCGCAGCTGGGCGCGAGACCCGACCCCTGGAGATCGAGGTCGATGCGCAGGTTGAAGATGTCGACATCGCCCGCCACGAAGTTCGTCATCGAATCGGCGTCGATCGCGAAGCCCGTGATGCTCGGCGGCGGGTTCGCGACGCGCGCGGTGATGCGGCCGAGGCAGCCCAGCCAACCGCCGTCGATCGCGCAGTAGTTGCTGATCACCACCGAGCCGACCGGCAGCATCGTCGCCGGGTTGATGCTGACGCCGCTCGCGATCAGCGGCTCGAGCGTGTTCAGGCCCGAGTCGTTGATGCGCAGCGCCACGCTTTCGAGCGAGAAATCACCGTCGGCGACGGACTCGCCGGCGATCAGGACGTTTCGCGTCCTGGCGACCGTGGTGTTGTTCGAGAGGCGCTTGAGTTCCGCGTAGAACGGATTCACGACCGCGGCCGTGTTCACCGGGAGGTCGACCGACCAGGTGCTGTTGGCGTTCAGCGTCGCCGGGACACCGTTCACGACCACCTTGTAGCTTGCCGGCGTCACGCCCGAGACGGTGCCCGAGACGCTGATGCTGGCCGCCGTCGTGTAGGCCCCGTGGGCAGGGTTCAGGATCTTGATGCCGGGCTTGGCGCCGCAGGTGGCACCGAGCAGCGCTAGCGGCGCCACCAAGGCCAGGATCGACCAACGCAGGCTGCGCTTCATGTTGTTCCCCTCTTCGTCAGGTCTCGGGTGGAGTCGAACCGGTCACGGCGCACTCACCGTGCGGATGCAGGGTACGCCCCCTCCATCTACACCGCACCCAGACCGGGAGTCAACATCGGATCGCCGAATTCCCTCGAGTCGGGCCCTCGATGCGTTCGAGTGAGCGCGGCGGCCGCTACTGTGCTCGCTCGATGATGCCGTCCACACCTCCGTCCATGCAGCCGAAGCTGAGCTCGAGCCCGCTCGACCCCGCCCGCCGGCGACTCGGACGCCGGCTCGCCGTGCTGAGCCATCCGGCCGGGATGACCCACCGCAACGTCTTCACCGACCAGCTCCCCACCCTGGCGCTCGTCGGTCTCGGTGCGAGCGAAGCCTGGATCGGACTCCAGCGCGCCTTCGAGCCGGTCTCCCAACTGATCCAGTTGCCGACACTGCGTGCGGTCGGAAGGTTGCGCAAACGACCGATCCTGATCGGCGGTCAGGTCCTCGCGGTACTGGGCGGCTCTGCCGCTGATCGCCTACGGGACGCTCCAGGGATGGGGCGGCGACGTGGCGCTCGCCGTCGCGCTCACCAGCCTCTGGCTGACCGCCGTCGGGATCGTGATCTCGCAGACGGTCTGGTTCCCGCTGTTGCGCAGCTACGTCGAACCGGATCGGATCGGCGAGTTCTTCGGCGTGCTGCGCACCGGCTGGCACCTGACGCTGATCGCGTTCTTCCTCGGCGCGCAGCAGTGGCTCGCCGCCCACCCGGGCTCGTTCGGCCCGCTCTTCGGCGTCGCGACGGCTGCGGGCGTGCTGCGCATCGCTCTGATCGCGCGCCTACCCGATTCAGCCGCGATCCAGCCCGACGAACGCATGCGCCTGCGCGACGTCGTGGCGCTGGTGCGCGATCGCGTCCCGCTGCGCCGTTACCTCGCCGGCATGATCCTGTGTGGAGCGCCGCGCCGCGCCGCACTGCCGTTCGCGGTCGTGATGATGCGGCGCTCGATGGGGCTCTCCGACGCGGACGTGGTGCTCACCACCGTCGCGTCGTTCGCGGGCGGCTTCGCGTCACTCTACGCCTGGGGTCGCGCGGTCGACCGCTTTGGCGCCGCGCCGGTGTTCCAGGTGACGGCGCTCGCCTCGTCGGCGCTGTTGCTCGGCCTCGCGGCCGTGGGCCCGCGTGCGTCGCTGCTCGCGATGATCGGGTTCTTCTTCGTGTTCGTGGCGCTGGCCGCGGGATTCGGCGTCGCGGACACGCACGTGCTGTTCAGCATCGCGCCCGCTCACGAGGCGACACCGATGCTGGTAGTCGCCGACGTCACGACGAATCTCGCGTACGGCACTGCACCGCTGCTGGCGGGCATCGCGCTCGAGCGCTTGATCGCCGCGGGCATCGATGCGACGGCAGCCTACCGCGGGCTCTTCATCGCGGCCGCACTGGTGATGGCGCTCGCGCCGATTCCGCTGCGCGGGTTCCGGCGCTAGCAGCCTCTTAGTCGCGATCGCTCAGGGAATCAGCAAGACGCGGCCGAAGGCGTTGCGGCTCTCGATGTGCGCGTGCGCTGCGGCCGCTTCGGACAGCGGGAAGCGCCGGTCGATCACGACGCGCAGCGCGCCTGTCGCGACGTCTTGCAGGTGCCGCTCGATCATCGGCCGCACGCGCGCCTGGTTGAACGCCATCTCGGCGCCGAGGAAGACCCCCGTGAGCGAGCGGTTGCCCGCCGCCAGCGAGCGCAAGTCGGGCCGCGTGTCGTCGCGACTCGCGTTGCCCACCGTGATGCAGCGCCCTCGGTAGGCCAGACACTCGATGCTCCACTGCAAGGTGGCGCCGCCCACCGAGTCCACCACGAGGTTGCAGCCGCGACCCATGGTGATCTCCTGGACCGCATCGAAGAACTTGCGCGCGTGATAGTCGATGCCGTAGTCGAGGCCGAACTCGTCGCGCAGCCGCGCCAGCTTCTTCTCGTTCGACGCGGTGGCGATCACCCTCGCGCCGGCTCGCTTCGCCAGCTGGATCGCCGCGAGACCCACGCCCCCCGCGCCCGCCTGGATCAGCACCGTCTCGCCCTTCTGGAGCCGGCCGAACTCGAAGAGGCAATCGTCGGCCGTGCCGAACGGGATCGGCACGCAAGCCGCGACTTCGGCCGTGAGGCCTTCGGGCACCGCGAACGTGAAGCCAGCCGCCATCGCGGCGAGTTCCGCATGCGAGCCGTGCATCATCATCGCGACGACGCGCTCGCCGACCTTGCGATTGCGCACGCTCGCGCCGACCTCGATGATCGTTCCAGCGCACTGATAGCCGACGATGTGCGGCACTTTCGGCATCTCACCGCGCGCGCGGTTGCCGACGTCGCCACCCTCGATCGAGATCGCTTCGACGCGGATCAGCACGCCGCCCGGCGCGCACCTGGGATCGGGGACATCCTCGTATTGCAGCACTTCGGGGAGACCGGTCTTGTAGTAGACGGCTGCTTTCATCGCGGAATCGCCTCCACTGCGCGCTGGCGCAGCCACTGATCTGCGAGCACGAGCAACACCATCGCCTCGACGATCGGAACCGCGCGCGGCAGCACGCAGGGATCGTGGCGGCCCTGCGCGGCGAGCGTCACGGCCTTGCCGTCGCGGTCGACCGTGTCCTGCGCGAGCCGGACCGTCGCGGTCGGCTTGAAGGCGACGCGCACGACGACGTCCTCGCCGTTCGTGATGCCGCCCTGCACGCCGCCCGAGCGATTGCTGCGCGTGCGCGGCCGGCCGTCGGGACCCGGCACGAAGGGATCGTTGTGCTCGATGCCGGTGAGACGCGTGCCGGCGAAGCCACTGCCGATCTCGAAGCCCTTCGACGCGGGCAGCGACATCAACGCCTTCGCGAGCTCGGCTTCGAGCTTGTCGAAGACCGGCGCGCCGAGCCCCGGCGGAACGCCGCGCGCCACGCACTCGACGACGCCGCCGAGCGAATCGCCGCGCCGCCGCGCGGCGTCGATCCGGCGTTCCATCTCGGCGGCAGCCTGCGGATCGGGACAGCGCACCGCGTTCGCTTCGACCTGCGCGAGCATCACGGACGCCGCGTCCACCTTCGCTTCGATCTCGTGCACGCGCGAAACCCACGCGAGCACTTCGACGCCGCATTGCGACGCGAGCAGCTTGCGCGCGACGGCGCCGGCCGCGACGCGCCCGATCGTCTCGCGCGCGCTGGCGCGACCGCCGCCCTGCCAGTTGCGGATGCCGTACTTCGCCTCGTAGGTGTAGTCCGCGTGCGACGGGCGGAAGACGTCCTTCATGTGTTCGTAGGCCTGCGGCCGCGCATCCTGGTTGCGCACCAGGATCGCGATCGGCGTGCCGAGCGTCTGGCCCTCGAAGACACCGGAGAGGATCTCGGCGCGGTCCGCCTCGTCGCGCGGCGTCGTGAGGTGGCTCTGGCCGGGCCGGCGGCGGTCGAGGTCGCGCTGGATCTCATCGAGCGAGAGCGCGAGGCGCGGCGGACAACCGTCGATCACGACGCCGACGCCGCCTCCGTGCGATTCGCCGAAGGTCGTGATGCGGAAGGCCTGCCCGAAGCTGCTCGACATCGCACCGACCTTAGCAGGCTGTTGACAAAGCTCTCCCGTCGCCGTGCACGGATCTTCGGGCCGATCTCTTCGTTGCGAAAGCTCGCCGTAGGCTTGCTACGGCTTCGCTTCCGCGCCTTGCCGCGAAGCCCTCTGACGCGATCGGGCTCGGCCCGAATCTCCGCGCCCGGCTCGGTCCGACGTTTGTCAGCAACCTGCTAGCGCGCCCGGCGCAGCAGTACGTAGGTGGCGCCGCCGCGCTGTTCTTCTCCCGCAGCGAAGGCCAGCACCCTGGCTCCGTGCGGCGCTTCAGCGAGCCACTCGGGCAGCGCGTCGCGCAGCACCGGGCCCGCCGTCGAACGCGCGCCGCGTCCGTGCACGACGAGCACGCAGCGCAATCCCCGCGCGATTGCGTCGCGCAGCGCGCCGGCGAGTGCGCGATGCGCTTCGGCGCGCGTCATGCCGTGCAGATCGATCTCGACGTCGGGCTCGATCTCGCCGCGCCGCAGATCGCGCAGGCGGCGGCGGTCGAAGCCGGTCGCCCAGCCGTCGACGGCGCCGCCGGCGCGCACATCGAACTCGAACTCACCCATCGCTGTCGCAGGCGATTGCGAGCGCGCGCTTCGACACGGTTGCGAGCGGCAGTTCCGCGAACGACTCGGGAGCGAGCCAGCGGTGGCGATCCCAGCCGTCGAGGCGCACGCGGCCACCTGCTGCCGTGCCGGAGAACACACGCAGGTGCAATGTCTGATGCGTGAAGAGATGCACGACGTCGCCGAGCCGCTCGATGCCTTCGACGGCGAGCCCCGTCCGCGCGCGCAACAACTCCGCGACCGTTGCGGGACCGCGGCGACGCCCCGGTACCTCGCCGCCGGGAAGTTCCCAAAGCCCGCCGAGCAGTCCCTTCGCCGGTCGTTGCACAGCGAGCGCCTTGCCACGTCGCAGCACCAGCGCCGCAACGGCGTACACGATTTTCGGCGCGCGCTTCGGCGCACGCACCGGCAGCGACTCGGCGTCGCCCGCGGCGCGCGCGTCGCAGAAACGCGACACGGGACAGAGATCGCAGCGCGGCGTGCGCGGAATGCAGATGCGCGCACCCAATTCCATCAACGCCTGGTTGAGATCGCCGGGGGCCGGGCCGTCGACGAGGCGCTCGGCTTCTTCCCACAGGCGCGCCTTCACGGCACTGCTCTCGATCGGCTCGCGCAGGCCGACGAGTCGCGCCAGCACACGCGCGACGTTGCCGTCGACGATCGGCGCCGGGTGATCGAAGGCGATCGAGGCGATCGCGCCGGCCGTGTAGCGCCCCACACCCGGCAGCTCGCGCAGCATCTCGACGCCATCGGGCAGGCGGCCGGCGAAGCGCGTCACCAGCTGCTCCGCGGCGCGCTTCAGGTTGCGCGCGCGCGAGTAGTAACCGAGGCCCGCCCACACCGAGAGCACGTCGTCGAGGTCGGCGCTGGCGAGCGTGCCGACGTCGGGAAAGCGGGCCAGGAAGCGCTCGTAGTAGGGGATCACCGCTTCGACGCGTGTCTGCTGGAGCATCGTCTCGGACACCCAGATCGCATACGGATCACGGGTTCCACGCCACGGCAGATCGCGTCGCTCGGCGCGATACCACGCGAGCAATGCGCGCCGCGCCTCGCTGCGGCGGGTTACTTGCGCGCCGCCGCGAGCGGGCCGAGGGCGTGCTCGCGCACCCACTTGGGATCCCACCATTCGACCGGGTCGACGTAGACACCGCGCAGCAGCATGGCGAAGTGCAGGTGGTCGCCGCCGGCCAGGCCGGTCTGCCCGGACTGCCCGAGGGTCTGGCCCTTCTCGACGCTGTCGCCCGCCTTTACGTCGATGTTGGAGAGGTGTCCGTACAGCGAGTGCAGCCCGAGACCGTGGTCGAGGATCACGCAGTTGCCGTAGATGCCGAGTTCGTCGGCGAAGAGCACGCGCCCCGCGTTCGACGCGGGAACCGGCGCGCCGGCGAGCGACGCCAGGTCGTAGCCATAGTGGATCGACTCGGAGACCTTCTGGCCGTCCAGCATGTACGACCGGCGCTCGGCGAACGCGCTTCGGACCTGCGAGTCGGGCATCTGCGCGAACGCTTCCGTGAAGAGCGGCTCGGGCGCCGATTCGGCGGTGATGGTGCGGATCTTCTCCTCGTTCTCGCGCCGGATCCGGGTGTTGATCTCCTGGAACGCCTTCAGCTTGTCGCTGTCGTTGACGCCCGTGGCGCCGGCCAGGTCGGCAATCTTGTGGTCGAGGAAATCCTGGGAGAGCACGATCGATTCGTTCGGGTAGACGCGGTCCTTGATGTTGATCTGGGGCGTGCGCGAACTGCGATTGCCCGCATGGTCGACCGCGACGACGGCGATCTTCACGTCGCGCGGAAGTTCCTGCGCGAGCGGAAATAGCGCGTAACGGCGGCCCGCCGGCACCCCTTCGCCGCTCACCGGAAGGCTCGGGTAGAAGCGGTCGCCCACTTCGACGCCGTCGCGTTCGGTGTCGTCGGAGACGTCGTAGCTGAGCGCGACCGAGCCGGCGCGCTTCGCATAGGTGATGCCGGGCGCGAGACTGAGCGTCGGCGGGCGATAGTCGATCGACACCGGCACTTCGACGATCGCTTCGTTGCCGCGGCCGAAGTCGCGCCAGGAGAGATCGCGCGCGGCGAGTCGCAGTTTCGCGTCGCCGCTCGCGAGGCCGAGGGCCTTCGCGTCGATCGGGAGATCGACGCGCTCTCGCTCCGAGTGCGTGCCGAGGTAGGGCAGCAGACTTCCGGCGAATTCGCGCTCGCTGAGCGGCGCTTCGCCTCCGGCATGGACGAGCGTGGCGCGCAGGTTGCGCACACCGGCGCCGCTGTCGGCGATCTCGACCGTCACGGTGCGCGCGTCGGCGCCGATGGCGAGCGGGCTCGCCGTCTCGATGGTCGGCGGCGTCCCCTCACAGCGGGCCATCCCGACGGCGACTGCCGCACCCGCCGCGAGCAGCAGGACGACGACCCCGAATGTGGATCGAGTCATCAGATCTTCCCCCCAATCCCCGAAGCGCGCGCAGTCTAGGACTCATCGCGCGAATCCTCCCGTGCAAACCGGGGCAGCCGCGCGGGCGTTGACGGCGCCGTAGGGGTCTTTCATGCTGCGCGTTTCCCGAGGAGTACCCCATGAGTTCGCTGCGACGCCTGGTACTGGTCCGACACGGCGAGACGGACGGCCACTCGGGCGAGCGCCTGATCGGCAGCGGAGACCCGTCGCTCACGGCGCACGGTCGCGACCAGATGCAGCGCGCGCGCGCGGCGCTGGCAGGCCAGGTCGTGGACCTCGTGGTGTCGAGTCCGGCGCTGCGCGCGTTCCAGTCGGCGGCGGTACTGACGGGCGGGGCGCCGCTGCGGCTCGAGCCGGATTTTCGCGAGATCGACTTTGGCCGCTGGGAAGGGCGCTCGCTCGCCGAGATCGAGAGCGCGGACCCGGTGTTGTTCCAGCAGTGGCGCGATCTCGCGCCCGACTTCGAGTACCCCGGCGGCGAGCCGCGCGCAGCGTTCCGCAGCCGCGTGCGGCGCGGCCTCGATCGCGTGCTCGCAAGCAATGCGACCGGGGCGCTGCTGGTGGTCCACAAGGGTGTCATCCGCGCGATCGTCGAGGCGCTCGGCGGCGAGCTCCCCGGACGCGAGCATCCCGTCCTCGGCGAGGCGATCGTGGTGACGCTCGGCAGCGACGGGCGCTGGCGGGTCGGCGGTCGTTCGAGCAACCCGCCGGGCGTTCCCCTCGCCGCGCCGATCGAGGTGGCGCGCGGCTAGGAGTCTGACTCAGGACGGGCCGTTGAGCCTGGGGCCGATGCGCAGCTGCTTTTCTTCGTTGCTGCGAGGCGCGCGGGCGGTGGACTCGTCCGAAACGTCCTCGGCGGACGGAGGCCAGCGGCTTCGCGGCGTGAGTTGGCAGGCCGCCTGCGGATTGTTTCGGCCGAGTCCCCCGCCCGCGCTTGGCTTTCCGTCCTCAACAGCAGAAGTACCAGAGGGAGAAGCAAGTAGCGGGGACGGGGCGTTCGGCCAGAACCCGCGAAGCCCTCCGATCATCAGGCCGGCAGGCGGCCTCGAAGTGCGATGCGAAGCTGCGACACCGGTCCGCCGAGGACGTTCTGGACGAACGTACCGCCCCCGCGCCTCACGCGTTGGCATCCGAGAGACGAGCCCAGCGCGAGCCGCCTGGACCGTCTCGTGATCACTCCTCCGATTCGCGCAGCTTCGCGATCACGCTGTAGTCCTCGAGCGTGGTCGTGTCGCCGACGGTCTCCTTGCCGGCCGCGATGTCGCGCAGCAGGCGGCGCATGATCTTGCCGGAGCGCGTCTTCGGCAGCGCGTCGGTGAAGCGGATGTCGGCGGGCTTGGCGATCGCGCCGATGTGCTTCGCGACGTGGCCGCGGATCTCGTCGGCGAGCTCCGTCGCCCGCCGTCGTGCCGGCGCGCGGCGTCACGAACGCGACGATCGCCGTGCCGGTGAGGTCGTCGGGCCGCCCGACGACGGCGGCTTCGGCGACCTCGTCGTGTGACGACGATCGCGCTCTCCACCTCCATCGTGCCGATGCGGTGGCCCGAGACGTTCATCACGTCGTCGATGCGGCCCATGATCCAGAAGTAGCCGCGCGCGTCGCGATGGGCGCCGTCGCCCGCGAAGTAGAGTGTTCTTCCACGTGCTCCAGTAGCTCTCTTCGTAGCGCTGCGGATCGCCCCAGATGCCGCGCAGCATGCCGGGCCACGGCTTGCGGATCGCGAGGAAGCCGCCGCTCGGCGGCTTCGGCTCCACGCCGCTCGTCGTCGATCACCGCGGCGTCGATGCCGGGGAAGGGGAGCGTCGCCGAGCCGGGCTTGGTCGGCGACCGCGGCGGGCAGCGGCGTGATCATGATTCCGCCGGTCTCCGTCTGCCACCACGTGTCGACGATCGGGCAGCGCTTGCCGCCGATCACGTGCTGGTACCAGATCCACGCCTCGGGATTGATCGGCTCGCCGACGCTGCCGAGCAGGCGCAGCGACGAGAGGTCGTGCTTCTTCGGGTGCTCGTCGCCGAGGCGGATGAAGGTGCGGATCGCCGTCGGCGCGGTGTAGAGGATCGTGACGCGCCACTTCTCGATCAGCGACCACCAGCGGTCGGGGCCCGGGTGCGTCGGCACGCCTTCGTAGAGGAAGACGGTGGCGCCGTTCGCGAGCGGTCCGTAGACGACGTAGGAGTGGCCGGTGATCCAGCCGATGTCGGCCGTGCACCAGTAGATGTCCTCGTCCTTGAGATCGAAGATCGCGTGGGTCGTCGTCGCGACGTGGGTGAGGTAGCCGCCGGTGGTGTGCAGGATGCCCTTCGGCTTTCCGGTGGTGCCGCTCGTGTAGAGGATGAAGAGCGGATGCTCGGAATCGAGCTTCGCGGGCGGACACTCCGCCGAGACGGTCGGCATCAGCGCGTGCCACCAGTGGTCGCGGCCGTGCTTCATCGCGACTTCCTGGCCGGTGCGCTGCACGACGACGACGCTCGCGACGTCCGGGCAGCCCTCGAGCGCCTCGTCGACGGCCGGCTTCAGCGCGAGCGGCGCGCCGCGCCGGTAGCCGCCGTCCGCGGTGACGACGACCTTCGCGCCGGCGTCGAGGATGCGGTCGCGCAGCGAATCCGCCGAGAAGCCGCCGAACACCACGCTGTGCGGCGCGCCGATGCGCGCGCAGGCCAGCATCGCGATCGCCGCTTCGGGGATGAGCGGCATGTAGATCGCGACGCGATCGCCCTTCTGCGACGCCGAGGCCCTTGAGCACGTTCGCGAACTTGCAGACCTCGCGGTGGAGCTGGCCGTAGGTGAGCACGCGCGAGTCGCCGGGCTCGCCCTCCCAGATGATCGCGGCCTTGTTGCGGCGCCAGCCGTTCTCGCCTTCGAGGTGCCGGTCGAGGCAGTTGTACGCGACGTTGGTCTGTCGCGCCGACGAACCACTTCGCGTAGCGGCGGCTTCCAGTCGAGCACCTTCTTCCACGGCTTGAACCAGGAGACGTGCTGCTTCGCCATCTGCGCCCAGAAGCGCTCGGGATTGCGCGCGCCGAGCTTGCGGTACGCCGCGACGTGCTTCTTGCTCCAGTTCGCCGCTTCGCGAACTCCTTGGGCGGTTCGAAGACGCGCTTTTCCTTGAGCAGGGATTCGATGTCGGCCATGGGGGACCTGTCTCCTTGGCAGCAATCGCGTGGAAGTCTGGGCGAGTTCAGCGCTAGAGCGCTTCGACGTCCGCGACGGTCTTCGGAATCGACGCCGTCAGGTTCTCGTACCCGTCGTCGGTGACGACCACGTCGTCCTCGATGCGCACGCCGATGCCGCGCAGCGTGCGCGGGCGCCTTCTCCTCGCGCGGCGGGACGTAGAGCCCCGGCTCGACGGTGAAGACGATGCCCGGCGCGAGCGGGCGCGGCTTGCCGTCGACGGTGTAGGAGCCGACGTCGTGCACGTCGAGCCCGAGCCAGTGGCTGGTGCGGTGCATGTAGAAGGTCTTGTAGGCGCCGCTCTGGATCGCGTCGTCGACGGGCCCGCGAGCAGCTTCAGGTCGACCATTCCCTGCACGAGAGATGCGCAGAGCGGCATCGTGCACGTCGTCGAGCGTGTTGCCGGGTCGCGACACGTCGAGCGCCGCCTGCTGCGCCGCGAGCACGACCTCGTAGACGTCGCGCGCCGGACCGCTGAAGCGTCCGCCGACCGGATAGCAGCGCGTCACGTCGGAGGCGTAGCCGGCGAGTTCGCAGCCGGCGTCGATCAGCACGCAGCTCGCCGTCGCGCAGCGGCTGGTCGTTGGCTCACGTAGTGGAGGATCGTCGCGTTCGCGCCGCCGCCGACGATCGTCTCGTAGGCGGGTCCCGCGCCGCCGCGCCGCCGGAACGTGTAGTCGAGCACCGCGGCGAGCTCGTATTCGTAGACGCCTTCGCGCGCGAGCGCGCGGCGGCTTCGTGGCCCTCGCGGCTGATCTCCGCGGCGCGCCGCATCACGTCGAGCTCCTCGGGCTCCTTGAACAGGCGCAGCTCGTGGACGATCGCGCGCGGATCGACGATCGCCTCGGGCGGCACCACGCCGGTGCGCGAGCGCTGCGCGACGTCTCGACGATCTCGCGTGAACCTGGCGTCGACGCGCGCGTCGCGGCCGAGCACGTGGTAGACGCGCTTCGCCCGCTCGAGCAGCGACGGGCAGCTTGTCGAGCAGCTCCGTGTGCGGGTGCGCGGCGTCGGCGCCGAAGTCGGCGACGGCGCCCTCGACGCCGGGGCGGTAGCCGGTCCAGGTCTCGGCGGCGCGGTCGCGCGGCTCGACGAAGAGCGTGAAGGGCGGGCCGCCGTCGGTGCGCAGCACGGCGGCGGCGTTCGGATGGTCGAAGCCCGTCAGGTAGTGGAAGTCGCTGTCCTGGCGGAACGGGAAGTGGGTGTCGGTCGAGCGCCGCGCGAGGCCGGCGCCCAGGAAGAGCGCCACGGAGTCCGGGTTCCATCGCAGCGAGGACGCGCCGTCGTCGGGTCTCGTACACGGCGCGCAGAATACCCGGTCAGGGGAGTGCGGCGCACACGACACTCACGTCGGCGCAGTAGGTCGCGCAGACGCGGTCGCCGATCGCGACGGCTGTGTAGTAGAGCCCGCCCTCCGCGCTGCGCGGTAGCGCCACCGTGCGCACGGCGCCCGACGCTGCGACGACGTGCACGACACCGCTCCAGCGCGTCACGACGGCGCGTCCGTCCGCCTCGATGCGCAGGTCCTGGACGAAGTCGTGACCGTCCGCGAAGGCGCCGTCGAGCACGATCTCGCGGCCCGAGCTGGCGTCCAGCGCCGCTCCGGGCTGCGTCATGCGCAGCACGAGTCGCGATCCCTGCTGCCAGGTGAAGAAGCCGCGGCCATCGGCGGCGAAGCGCGGGAAGTGCAGCTCGGGCGTCGCGATGCGCAGGATCTCGCGGCCTGTTGCGAGTTCGAGTACGCGTGCGTCGTGACGGCTCGGGCCTCCGTCCTGTGGCAGGAGATCGGTGTTCACCCACACGACCTGGCGGACCGGGTCGTACGCGAGGCTCTTCGCCGCCACGATCACGTCCCCTTCCGAGGTGAGCGGCAGCTCGGCCTCGATGGCGCCCTCGGCATCGAGCACCACGACCGATCCGCTTCCCCCGCCCATCGCGCCGTAGCGCGTCGCGAGCACCCGGCCGTCGGGCAGCAGCGCCAATTCATTCAGGCCCGTGCCCGCAGTTTCGAAGCGGCGCGCTTCGCCAGTCGCCGGATCGACCCACCCGGCCGATTCGTAGAAGGTCGTGTAGTAGATCCGCCCATTCGGGTGGGCGAGGACATCCCAGACACCGGCGCGCGGTTCGGCCGCCGCGGTCGGAATCGGAGCGAGCAGCGACTCGCTGCGCAGATCGAAGCGGCCGATCAGCTGCGGCCCGGCCTCGCGCATGTCGGCCATCGCGGCGCCGCCTGCGCTGCGCGCCGCATTCCAGAACGGCGACTCGCCGAAATAGAGGACGTCCTGGCTTCGGTCGCCGTACCAGGCGCAGTAGCGCTCGCTGCTGCTGGGTGTGGGCGCGGTTGCGATGTGGGCGCCACGAGGCGTCGTCGTGCAGGCGATTCCGATCAGTGCGACGAACGTCGTGCAGGTTGCAGCGGTGCCACATCGGGATGCGGTGCGTGCAAGTCGGGAAAGCAGATGAAACTCCTATCGTTGCGGCGTTCGGTGCCGTGTCGCGCCCCCGACAGTGGAGAGATCTGCCACATCGGGTGGCAGACATGGGCGCAGGCACTGAAAGTGAATCGCCGACATTTCGAGGACTTAGAGCATCGCCCCGCTCTCTCAGTTCTTGGCACAGCGAATGCAGTCAAGAAAGCCGTGGAGACGTTCTGGATCGGCGCCGGTAGATGGCAACGGGCGCGCTCATCGGCCGGAGTCGGAGTTTCGGGGATTCCGGGGTAGCACCCTAGACAAGGCGCTTTCCCCCAAAAAGCAATCGGCACCCGCCTTCCTGGAATCCCCGGGACGCCAGATCGAGGAAACCCTCCGATCAAGTTGATCGGAGGGTTTTTTCTGTTCGGCGCCCGAAGCGCGGGGATGTCAGGAGGCGTCGTCGGAATTCTCCGAGCCGTCGCGGAGCGCTTCGACGAGCTCCTGGGCGAACGCGCCGACGAACCAGCGCTTCAGCTCGGGCACTTCGGCGAGATCTTCTCGTACCGACGGATCGCGCCACGCGATCGCCTCGAGGCTCGTGTTCGGGCAGAGCACGCCCGGATCGAGGTCCAGCTCCTTCGCTCGCTTCGCACGCCAGCGCTTCAGCCGTTCCACGCGGCGCTCGGTGCGGCGATCCATGCGGCGGCGGCCGACGGTCACCTTGCGGAGCGGCTCGTGCGGCGAGCGCTGGCCGCGCGACCGACCGCGGCGAGGATCTCGCGGCCGAGCCGGCGCAGGATCAGCTCGGTCACGCCCTTGATGCCCGCGAGGTCGTTCTGTTGGGTCGGCTGGAGCTGGGCGATCTCCATCAGCGTGCGGTTGCCGAGCACCTTGAAGGGCGGCCGGTCGACTTCACGCGCACGCGCGTCGCGCATCAGATAGAGCTCGCGCAGCACCGCGAGTGACGTCGCGTCGAGTGCCTTGGCGCCCTTGATGCGCAGATAGCCGGCGCCGTCGAATTCGCGAACCGGCCAGGTGCGCCGCATCAGCGCCTCGAACTCCTGCTCGGCCCATTCGAAGCGCCCGAGCTCCCGGAGCTGCGCTTCGAGCGATCCGCGCCAGGCGCACCAGATACGTGACGTCGGCGGCGGCATACACGAGCTGGTTTTCGCGCAGCGGTCGCGCCGACCAGTCGGAGCGCTGCTCGTCCTTCGGAAGCGACACGCCGAAATGACGCTTGGCGATCGCCGCGAGTCCGACGGCCGGGTAGCCGAGCAGCTGCGCCGACACCATCGTGTCGAAGAGGTTCTCGAACTCGAAGGAGCAGTCGCGCTTGAGCACGTAGAGGTCGTACTCGGCGGCGTGGAAGATCTTGCGGATCTTCTTCGACGCGAAGACCGGCGCGAGCGGCGCCAGCTCCGCGGGACCGCCCAGCGCGAGCGGATCGATCAGGTAGATGCCCTGGCTGGTCCCGATCTGCACGAGACAGGTCTTGTCGAAGTAGTGATAGAAACTGTCGGCTTCGGTATCGACCGCGATCGTGGTCTCGCGGAGGAGTTCCCGCGACAGCGCCCGAAGGTCGCTGCTCGCGCTCGATGCGCTCGTAGTCAGCCACCGACAAACCTGGCTTCCTGGGGGTCGTTTTGTATCGAGGGGGCGAGCCGATCGAATCCGGTAATGCGGCGTCGTCACGCGAGGAGGAGGACTTTCACGCGGCGCGCGCATCCTAACCCAGGCCGCCCCGCGAGGGAAGCGAAGCCCCGCGCCGCGGGGGAGCGCCTATGCTCCGCGCCCCATGCGGCGCGCCGGCTCTGCCATCCAATCCAATCCCGACGCGGCCCTCGCGGCATCGCTGGCGGCCGCGGAGGCGCTCGCGGCGGCAGGGGCGGGGCGCGCGGATGCAGCGCTGCTCTTCGCCGTCGGCCGCGACCTCGATGTCGAGCGGGCCGGCGCCGCCGCTCGCGAGACGCTCGGCACCCGAGTCGTCGCGACCGTGGTTGGCCACGCCGTCGCGGCGGGCGCCAGCGAGGACGAGAACGGCCCGGCCGTGGCGGTACTCGCGCTGTGCGGCGTCGAAGCCACGACGTTCCGAGTCGCAGGAGCGAGTGGAGTCGAGGAGGCGATCGGCCCCGAGGTAGAGGCCCTGCTCGGCCGCTCCACGATCGAGACCGACCTGGTGGTGGTTCTCGCGGATCCCCTCGGAGTCGACGCGACGCGGCTGGCTGGCGCCCTTGGCGACTTGCAGCCCGCGACGGTTGTGGGCGCGGGCGCGGCGCTCGACGCGGCCGGTCGCCCGCAGCTCGCCATTGCCGAGCGCGCCGTGCGCAGTGGCGCCTGCGGGTTGGTCTTCGCCCTCGACGCTCCGGCTCACGTGGCCGTGAGCCAGGGCTGTCGCCCGATCACCGATCCGTTCACCGTGACGCGCGTCGAGGGCAACTGGATCCTGGAGTTGGACGGCAAACCGGCCCTCGACGTCTACCGCGAGATCGCGCGCGAGCCGCTGGCGGCTGACCTGCGTCATGCCGCCGCTCGGCTGCTCGCGGCGATTCCGCTCCGCGCGCGCCGGCGTGGCGACGCGGGCGACGCCTGGGTCGCGCGCCGCGTCGCCGGCTTCGCACCCGAGCGACGCGTCTTCGCGCTGCCCGAGCCGCTGCGCGTCGGCACGTTGTTGCGATTTGCGCTGCGCGACGCCGATCTCGCCCGCGAAGACCTGTCGCGCGCACTCGCTAGCGTCGTCGGTCCCGTGAGCGCTGGTCTCTATCTCAGTTCATCCGCCCGCGGTCGCGCACTCTTCCAGCATCCGGGGCTCGAGTCCGCTCTCGTCGCGAGCGCCCTCGCGCCCGCCCCCCTCGCCGGACTCTTCGGCTCCTTCGAGATCGCCCCCCTCGCCGGCTCCCTCCAACACCTCGCCCACGCCGGCATCCTTGTCACGATCTGAGTTGACTTGGGGACGTTCCTGCCGCCGTTGACTTTGTTGAATTCAGGAACGTCCCCAAGTCAACGGACCATTCGTTAGGTTTCGGGTCTTCGAGGAGGGCGACCGCGTGCGTTGGTCCAATGCGTTCATTCCCACGCTGCGCGACGATCCCGCCGACGCCGAGGCGATCAGCCACAAGCTGCTCGTGCGCGCCGGGCTGATCCGCCAGCTCTCGGCCGGCATCTACTCGATCCTTCCGCTCGGCTGGCGCGTGTGCCGCAAGATCGAGGCGCTGATCCGCGACGAGATGGACCGCATCGGCGCCCAGGAGTTTCGGCTCCCGGCCATCCACCCGGCCGAGCTGTGGCAGCGCTCGGGCCGCTGGTCCGTGATGGGCGACGAGATGTTCCGGCTGAAGGACCGCCGCGGCGCCGACCTCTGCCTCGGCATGACCCACGAAGAAGTCTTCACGACGATCGCCACCGAACTCCGCTCGCACCGCGCGCTGCCGCAGATCTGGTACCAGATCCAGACCAAGTTCCGCGACGAACCGCGCCCCAAGTCGGGCCTGTTGCGCGTCCGCGAGTTCGTGATGAAGGACGCGTACTCGCTCGACCTCGACGAAGCGGGCCTCGATCACTCCTTCAAGCTCCACTTCGACGCGTACCGGCGGATCTTCGAGCGCTGTGGTCTCGCGCCGCTGGCGGTCGAAGCGTCGTCGGGCGCGATGGGCGGCAGCGAGTCGATCGAGTTCATGGTGGCGAGCGACGCGGGCGAGGACTGGGTCGCGTCTTGCGCTGCCTGCGGGTACGCCGCGAATCTGGAGAAGGCGACTTCGCGGCTCGACGGCGTCGAAGCTGCCACGGGCCGGCCCGATGACTCAGAGGGCAGGCCCGATGATTCGGAGGGTCGGCCCGCTGACTCGGAGGGCTCCGCGGCCCCCGAGCCGTTCGCGACGCCGGGCGTGCGCAGCATCGACGACCTCGTGAACTTCGCGGGCGGCGCGCCGGCCGCGCGCCAGATCAAGACGCTGGTCTACGTGCTCGACGGTGCGACCACGCTGGTTTTGCTGCGCGGCGATCACACGCTCTCGGAGCAGAAGCTCGCCGACGGCGCGGGCGCCGTGCAGGTGCGCGCCGCGAACGCCGAGGAGATCCGCGCAGCGCTCGGCGCGCCGGCGGGCAGCCTCGGCGCCGTCGGCGTCACCGGTGTGCGCATCGTCGCCGACACTGCGCTGCAGGGTCGCCGCGACATGACGACCGGCGCCAACCGCGACGAGTTCCACCTGCGCGGCGTGGACGTCGCGCGCGACATCCGCGTCGATGCCTGGCTCGAGCTGCGCGAAGTGAAGGCCGGCGAGCCGTGCCCGATGTGCGGCGGCGCGCTGGGCGTCGCCAAGACCATCGAGGTCGGCCACATCTTCAAGCTCGGCACGAAGTACAGCGAGAAGCTGGGCGCCGTCGTGCAGGACGAGTCGGGCGGATCGGTGCCGATCGTGATGGGCTCGTACGGAATCGGCGTGGGGCGCGTGATGGCGTCGATCGTCGAGGCGTGTCACGACGCGAACGGCATCATCTGGCCCGTCACGGTGGCGCCCTTCGAAGTGGTGATCAGCGTGCTCAATCCCAACGAGGTCGAGACGCAGGAGGCCGGCGAGCGAGTCTACGAAGCGCTGCGCGCTCGGGGCATCGACGTGATCCTCGACGCGCGCAACGAGCGACCTGGCGTCAAGTTCAAGGACGCCGAGCTGGTCGGGATTCCCTATCGGATCACGATCGGACCGCGCGGGCTCGCCGAAAAGAAGGTCGAGTTCGTGCGCCGTCGCGACGGCACCAAGCGCGAGCTGCCGCTCGACCGCGCCGCCGAAACCGTGGCCGAAGCCGTCTTCGAGGAGCGACGCTGAAGTTGGAACGCCCCGCACTCAGCGTTCTCAGCGAGGAAGAAGGCCTGTTCCGCACGACGGTGCGCAGCTTTGCCGAAGAGCGGCTGCGGCCGCTGGCCGCCGAGATGGATCGCGATGGCAAGCTCAAACCCGAAGTCGTGTCGTGGCTCTTCGAGCTGGGGCTGATGGGCATCGAGGTGCCGGAGTCGTGGGGCGGCGCGGGTGCGACGTTCTTCATGAGCATTCTCGCGATCGAGGAGCTGGCGCGCGTCGATCCTTCCGTCGCGGTCGTGTGCGACGTGCAGAATACGCTCGTCATCAACGCGCTGAAGAAGTTCGGCAACTCGGAGCAACAGGAGCGCATGCTCGGCAGGCTCGCGGGCGGCAGCATCGGCGCGTATGCGCTCTCCGAGGCGGGATCGGGCAGCGACGCCTTTGCACTCGCGTGTCGCGCCGAGGCGCGCGGCAGCGGCTTCGCGGTGACCGGCCGCAAGCTCTGGATCACCAACGGAGGCGAAGCCGAGCTGTTCCTGGTCTTCGCGACGGTCGATCCGGGCGCCGGCTACAAGGGCATCACCTGCTTCGTCGTCGAGCGCGGCATGACCGGCTTCAGCATCCCGCGCAAGGAAGACAAGCTCGGCATCCGCGCCTCGAGCACCTGCGAGCTGGTCTTCGACGGCGTGCTGGTGCCGCGCGCGAACGTGCTCGGCGCGATCGGCAAGGGCTACAAGGTCGCGATCGAGACGCTCAACGAGGGCCGCATCGGAATCGCCGGGCAGATGGTCGGGCTGGCGCAGGGCGCCTTCGAGGGCGCGCTCGCCCACGTGCAGCAGCGCGAGCAGTTCGGCCACAAGATCGCCGAGTTCCAGGCGGTGCGACACCGCCTCGCGCGCGCCGCGATCGACATCGAAGCGGCGCGCCTGCTCACCTACAACGCGGCGCGCCTGCACGACGCCGGCCAGCCGTTCGTGCGCGAAGCCGCGATGGCCAAGTGGCTCGCGAGCGACGTGGCCGAGCGCGTCGCCTCCGAATGCCTGGAACTCTACGGCGGCGTCGGCTTCACCAAGGAGTGTCCCGCCGAGAAATTCCTGCGCGACGCCAAGATCGGCAAGATCTACGAAGGCACCTCCTTCGTTCAGCTCGACACCATCGCCAGGTCGCTGTTCTAGCCTCGGGACCGTCATGACGGTCTACCTGGTCGATTCGCATGTCTACGTGTTTCGCGCGTATCACGCGCTGCCTCCGATGCACGCGCCAGACGGGACGCCGGTGCATGCGGCGTACGGATTCGCGTCGACGCTCGTGCGGATGCTGGCGCAGTGGCAGCCGACGCATTTCGCCTGCGCGTTCGACGCGGCGATGACGAGCTTTCGCAATGCGCTCGAACCCGGCTACAAGGCGGGTCGCACCGAGGCGCCTGCGGACCTCGAGCCGCAGTTCGTGCTCTGCACCGAGATCGCCGCGGCGCTCGGTGCAGCGGTGCTCTCGGCGCCCGACTTCGAGGCCGACGACGTGATCGCGACGGTCGCCGAGCGCGTGCTCGCAGACGGCGAGCGCGTGGTCGTGGTGAGCGCCGACAAGGACCTCACCCAGCTCGTGCGCGAGGACGGCAGCGTCGTGTGCTTCGATTTCGCGCGGACCGCAGCTTCGACGCGGACGGCGTGCGCGCGCGCTTCGGCGTCGCGCCCGCGCAGATCCCCGACTTCTCGCGCTGGTCGGGGACGCGGTGGACAACCTGCCCGGCGTGGCGGGAATCGGCCCCAGGACGGCGGCGCTGCTGCTCGCGAACTTTGGCCGCATCGAGGACGTGCCCGGGCGACGCGAGGGCCTGGCGCGACGCAGGAGTGCGCGGCGCCGAGTCGCTCGCGGCGCGCTGGCCGAGGCGCGCGACGCCGCACTGCGCATCCGCGGACTCGCGACGCTGCGTCGCGACGCGCCCGGCATGGCGCTGGGCGCCGATGCGCTGGTCTGGCGCGGCCCGGATCGCGAGCGCTCGCGCGAACTCTTCGATCGTCTCGGCTGGCAGGGCATCGCGCGCAGGGTCGCGACGCTCGCTGCGAATCGATCGCCCAAACGCGACGCGTCCGGTTAGAATGGCGCGCGGCGGGCGGGCGCCGCGGCGCGGATCCCGCTCGGACCCGTCCCGCTCGGACCCATCCCGGCCGGACCCTGTTCGTACACGACCTGACGAAGGAGGAAGATCGATGGACCTCATCACGACGGTAGACGGCTGGCAGTTCCTGCTGCGCTGGTTCCACTTCCTGGCCGGCATCACCTGGATCGGCATGCTCTACTACTTCAACTTCGTCCAGACACCGTTCTTCGGCAGCGAACTCGGCGGCGCCGCGCGCAGCCCGATGATCCGCGGCCTGGTTCCCAACGCGCTGTGGTGGTTCCGCTGGGGCGCCATGTTCACGTTCCTGACGGGCTGGGCGATCGTGCTGTGGAAGCTGCACCAGGGCATCGATCTCGGCGGCAGCCGTACATGACCAGGATCCTCACCGGCGGAATTCTCGGCACCTTCATGTGGGCCAACGTGTGGTTCGTGATCTGGCCCGCGCAGCAGGTGGTGATCAAGTCGGCCGAGCAGGTGGCGGGCGGCGGCACCGCGCTCCCCGAGGCGGCGGCCGCGCGGCGCGCGCGCGGGCCTCGCGTCGCGCACCAACATGCTGTTCTCGATCCCGATGCTCTTCTTCATGGGCTCGGCGTGGCACCTACACACGCTGAACACCGGCGGCAACGACGTGCTCTACTGGATCCTCGCGCTCGCGATCATCGTCGCCTTCGAGCTGAACGCGCTGGTCGGCACGGGCCAGGCGCGCCAGAAGATGCTCGGGACCGTCAAGGGCACGATCCATGCGGGCCTCGGCCTGACGCTGGTGCTCTACGTGATCGGGGTGGTCGTCAACTCGTAGTTGCGGCGCGCCGCTTCAGTTCGCGGGGCAGCACTCTGCGAGATAGGCCGCGAGGTCGTCGACGGTGCCGGCGAGGCTCGGCATCGCCGGCATCGCCTGCGACTTGCGCTTGGGCTGATAGCCGGGCGGATACGAGGCGTACACGACGCGCGCTTCGATCAGATCGCGCGGCGCGCCGGCGAGCGGGGGACCGAGAGCGTCGAGGCGTCGGCTTCGCGTTGTGGCAGACGATGCACACCGTGAAGTACGTGGTCTTGCCGCGCTCCGCCGCTTCGGACAGTTGCGGCCCGCCCGGCGAACAGCCCGCCGTCGCGACCCAGAGTCCCAGCACCGCCCAGCGTCCGATCCAGCGCATCACCACTCCGTTCCCAGCAAGAGAGCAACCGACTCCAATTCCCGCGTGGCGAGGCGCAGCCGAGCGGCGAGATCATAAAGATTGATTCCCGCGTAGCGAGGCGCAGCCGAGCGGCGAGATTCATCAAGCTAGCGTCGGCTCTTCGCGAATCTCCAAGCGGATTCGACGATGCCGCGGATGTCGGCGAGCGTCGGGCGCCAACCGAGATCGCGCTCGATGCGCGCGGAGCTGGCGACGAGACGGGCCGGGTCGCCGGGACGGCGCGCGCCCACCTGCGTTGGGATCGCGTGCCCCGTCACGGCGCGCGCTGCGGCGATCACTTCCAACACCGTCGTGCCGTCGCCGCCACAGCCGAGGTTGTAGGCGCGGCTGTCCGCGTCGCAGGCGCCGAGCGCGAGCACGTGCGCGCGCGCCAGGTCGATTACGTGGATGTAGTCGCGGATGCAGGTGCCGTCGCGGGTGTCGTAGTCGTCGCCGAAGACGCTGATCGCCGGGCGCGTTCCGCTCGCGACTTGCAGCACCAGCGGAATCAGATGCGTCTCCGGATCGTGTCGCTCGCCAGCGCGCTCGGTGGCGCCGGCCGCGTTGAAGTAGCGCAGGCTCACCGAGTGCAGACCGTAGGCCTCGTCGTACCAGCGCAGCGCCCGCTCGAAGGCGAGCTTGGTCTCGCCGTACGGGTTGATCGGGTCGGTCGGATCGGACTCCTCGATCGGCAAGCGTGCGCGGCTCGCCGTGCACGGCGACGGTGGACGAGAAGACGAGCCGGTCGATCTCCGAGGTCGCGCATCGCGTCGAGCAGCGCGAGCCCGTTGCCCACGTTGTTCGCGTAGTACCTGGCCGGGTTCGCGATCGACTCGCCGACCAGCGAATCGGCCGCCATGTGGACGACCGCTTCGACGCGGCTGCTGCGCAGCGTCTCGCGCAGCAGTTGCGCCGTCGCCGAGATCGCCGTGCACGAAGGTCGCGCCGGGCGGCACGGCGTCGCGATGCCCCTTGGCGAGGTTGTCGTAGACGACCACCTCGTGCCCGCCGTTCAGCAGCTCCTCGGCGACCGCGCTGCCGATGTAGCCCGCGCCGCCCGTCACCAGCACCCGCATCGCGTCTCACCTCCAGAGGGGCGCCGATGGTATCGTGGCCGATCGTGACCGTGCAGGGGCGCAGCGCAGTCGCGGCGAATCGCTGGTGCACGCGCGCCAACGCGCTTTCGCTGCTGCGTCTCGTCGTAGCTCCGGCGCTCGCCGCGGCGATCATCGCGGGGCGCGCCGAACTCGCAACCGCACTCTTTGCGCTCGCCGTCGCGACCGATTTCGCCGACGGCGCGGTGGCGCGTCGCTACGGCGAGTCGTCGCCGCTCGGCGGCCTCCTCGATCACGCGATCGACGCGACGTTCTGCGTGCTCGGCCTCGCTGCGCACGCCGCTGCGGGTGTCGTGCCGTGGTCGCTGCCATTTCTCGTCGCTGCTGCGTTCGCGCAGTACGTCGTCGATTCGAAGAGCCTCGCAGGACGACCGCTGCGCGCGAGTCGGCTCGGGCGCTGGAACGGCATCGCGTACTACGTGGCGGTCGCCGTGCCGATCGTGCGCGACACGCTCGGCTGGTCGTGGCCGGGCGCCGCGCTGGTGTGGTGGCTCGCCGCCGGACTGGTCGCCACGACGCTCGTGTCGATGGCCGATCGCGTCCTCGCGCTCGTGCCGCCCGCCTCAGGCCTGAGCGAACAGCTCGCGGTTCGCGCGGCGCAGGAAGAGCAGGCCGATCGCCGCGTTGAAGAAGCATGAAGAAGTTGTGCATCACGAGACCGAAGGCCGCCATCTCGGCGGGGTGATCGGGGAAGAGCGCCACCCACATCGTGATCGCCACCGCGCGCATCGGGCCGGGCGTCGCGGCGCCGAAGAAGATCAGCGGCAACACGCCGAGCATCTCGAGGAAGCTCGACTCGATGCCGAAGAGCCCGAGCGCGCGCGAGTAGACGAACGCGGCCGTGAGCAGCGCCGGCGAGCGCAGCGCGATGACGGTCGCGTACTGCCACGGACTGCGCGAGGCGGAACGAACGCAGCATGTCGCGCTCGCGCAGCTTCGAGCCGGGCGCGATCACGCCGCGGAAGTAGAGCACCCACAGCGCGAAGAACGCGAGCGCGCCGAGCGCCACCCACGGCAGCACGCGGAACGCCTCGGGAACGCGGTCCCAGCGCAGCAGCGCGCCGACGCACGCCCAGCTGAGCAGGTAGTAGAACTCGCAGAACATCACGAAGAGCATGCTCGAGCCGACCTGCCAGCCCGGCACGCCGTCGCGGCGGTTCAGGTAGTACGCCATCACGCCCTTGCCGACCTGCTCGTTCAGGATCGAGAGGATGTAGGTGCTGGCGCGCACAGGCAGGATGTCGCGGTACGGGACGCGCGCGTTGAACCAGTTCACCACGCGCCAGATCACCAGCGAGTCGACCAGGAAGAAGAGCAGCGAGTAGGGAACCATCAGCGCGAGCCAGCGCCACCAGTCGACCTTCTCGAAGACCTGCGCGAGATACGGGACGAGCGACGAGCCCTGGCGGTGCGCGGCGCCGTCGATGCGCGTGTAGAGGAAGGCGAAACACGCGATCGTGACGACCCACGGCAGCAGCCGCGCGGCGCGCGTCGACTTGCGTTGCGGCATGGAGGCGACGGGGGCGTCACTCACGCGGAGTCTCCTGTCGCAGCGGCGCCGCCACTCGCGACGACGCGCCGCAGGGTGTCGTCGAGCGGCGTCAGCGTGATGCCGAGCGCATCGCAGGCGAGTTTCGCGTCGACGCGATCGTCGTGCTCGAGCACGTCGAGCATCGCCGTGGTGAGCGGCGGGCTCGCGCTGATGCGTTCCGCCAGCGCGGCAAAGCTCCGGACGAGGGCGAGCGGAATCGGGACGATGCGCGGCGCGTTGCCGAGCAGCGCGGCGGCGCGCCGAACGAGGTCGCGGCGCGGCAGCGACTCGGGTCCCGCGACGTCGAGCACGCGGCCGGCGAGCGCGGGTCGCGCGAGCGCGGCGGCGATCGCGGCGAGCACGTCGCGCGCGTCGATCGGCTGTTCGAGCGACGCGCCGCCGCGCACCAGCGGAACCATGCGGCTGCGCGCCCGCGCGCGTAGTGCCCAGCTCGCCGGGTCGTCACCGCCGAGCACCATCGGCAGACGCAGTACGGTGGTGGCGAGCGGCGCTTCGAGCAGAATCACCTCGGCGCGCGCCTTCGAGGCGAGGCAGGCGTTGGGAGAGTTCGCGTCGGCGCCGAGGATGCTCAGGTACACGATCCGGCGCAGCGCACCGCCCGTCGCCGCGGTCGCGAGCGCGCGCGCGGTGCCTTCGTGCGCGTCGGCGTAGCGCTGGGTCGGCGTTTCCTTCAGCACCCCGACAGGTGCACGGCGGCGTCGCAGCCCGCGGCTGCGCGTGCGAGGCCGGGCGCGTCGGACCAATCCACGATCGCCAGCTCGGTCGGCTGCGCGAGCGCCCGCAGCGTCGCGGCGGCTCGCTCCGATCGCACCAGCGCGCGCACCATCGCGCCGGTCGCACCGAGATGCTGGACGAGGGCACACCCGAGGCTTCCGTTGGCGCCGGTAACGAGCACGCGACCGGCGAATGCATGGAGTGCGGCCATCGCCGCCGAGCCTAGCCCGGCCCCCTGACGAAATGCCTGCTCCCGACGAATCGACGCAACGCCCCGACAGGCAAACAACTTGACGCCCAAATAACTTGACGCCCGGCTCCGGCTAGGATTGTGGGGTGGGCGGAGGCATCGAGCGGATTGTGGTCGTCACGGCGGACATCACCATGCTCGCGGTCGATGCGATCGTGAACGCGGCGAATGAGTCGCTGCTCGGGGGCGGCGGGGTGGACGGGGCGATCCATCGCGCCGCGGGTCCCAAGCTGCTCGATGAATGCCGCGAGATCGGCGGTTGCCCGACCGGCGAGGCGCGCATCACCGGCGGCTACGAGCTGGCTGCGCGCTACGTGATCCACACCGTGGGGCCCGTCTGGCGCGGCGGCACGGCGGATGAGTCGCGGCTGCTGGGCGCCTGCTACAGCGAGTCGCTGCGGCTCGCCAAGCAGAACGCGATCGAGACGATCGCCTTCCCGGCGATCAGCACGGGCGTGTACGGCTACCCGATCGAGGCCGCGACGGTCGTGGCAGTGCGCTCGGTGGCGGCGTGGCTCGTCGCGAACGAGGCGCCGCGCGTCGTCACGTTCTGCTGCTTCTCGACGCGCGACGCGGCGGTGTACGAGCGCGTGCTCGCCGCGTTCAACCCCCGAACGCGCGCTCGAGTTCCGTGAGCAGCGCCTCTTCTTCCTTCGACACCTTCGCCAGGCCGAGGAAGCCGCCGGCCGCTGCGGCGACGGCTCTGGCGCGGCCGAGGATCCGCTCCTCGAGGGCTTCGCGCTGGTCGGCCGCGAGTTCGCCGACGAGCGCCTGGATGTACGCGCGCCACGATTCCAGCAGCTCGGCCGGCGGCGGCTGCTTCGTCCAGGTTTCGAGCAGCGCGTAGCCGGGGGAGCCCGGCGCGATCCCGCTGCCTTCGGCGCCCTTCATCACCGCGTCGTGCTCGTGTGGCTCCATCTCTCCGTCTGCCCATGCGACGAAAGCGAGCGGTGCGAGCGCGAGCGCTTCGACGGTGTCGACGCGAATGCCGAGTTCGACCAGGCGGTCGAGCAGCGCCTCGTCGTCGCACACCGAGTTCGCTCGCGAGCGCCCGGCGCGTCGCTTCGCGTTCGCGCTCGGCCCGCATCCGTTCGCGCAGCCGCTCGTTCTCCTTCCGGAAGAAGGATTCTTCCAGCGCTACGCGGCGCGCTTCGAGTACGTTGTCGGCCTTCCGCATCGATTCCCGTCCCGGTGCAGCCCGCTCACATCATCCCGAGTTCGAGCTTCGCCGCCTCCGACATCATGCTCGGATTCCCACGGCGGATCCCACGACCAGCTCGACGATCGACGCCGTGACGCCCTCGACCTGCGCGACCTTCGCCTCGACTTCCGGCGGCAGCGAGCCCGCGACCGGACACATCGGCGAGGTGAGCGTGAGCCGCACCTCGACGCTGCGGTCGTCGCGCACGTCGACGTTGTAGATCAGGCCGAGCTCGTAGATGTTGACGGGGATCTCGGGGTCGTAGACGGTCTTGAGCGCCTCGACGACGTCCTTCTCGATCTCTTCCTTGGGGCGAAGCTCGTCGCTCACGATGCGCTCCTCGCTCTTCGTTTCATTCGGTGCTGACCGGCTCGGCGCGCCGTTCGAGCGCCGCGCGCAAGGCGTGCCAGACCAGCGTCGCGCACTTGACGCGCGCCGGGAACTCGCGAACGCCCGCGAGCACCGCGAGCTTGCCGAGCGACGCGAGGTCGCCGGGATCGGCGCCGGCGCCGCCCGTCACGAGCGTGTGGAAGCGCTCGAAGATCGCGGCGATCTCCGCCTTGCTCTTGCCCTTCACGATCTGCGTCATCAGCGACGCCGAGGCGGTGGAGATCGCGCAACCGGATCCCTCGAAGCCGACGGCCTCGACGCGGTCGCCGTCGAGGCGCGCATAGACCTTGACCTCGTCGCCGCAGAGCGGGTTGTGCCCTTCGGCTTCGCAGTTGGCGCCTTCGAGCGCGCCGAAGTTCCGCGGCTTCTTGTAGTGATCGAGGATCACCGCCTGATAGAGATCGCGCAGCTCGGAGGACATCAGCCGAACACCTCGATCGCGGTGCGCAGGCCGCTCGCCAGCGCGTCCACTTCCTCGCGCGTGTTGTAGAGGCCGAAGGAGGCGCGAACCGTGGCTGCCACGCCGAAGCGCTGCATCACCGGCTGCGCGCAGTGGTGACCGGCGCGCACCGCGACGCCCTCGCGGTCGAGAATCGTCGCGACGTCATGGGCGTGCATGCCGTCGAGCACGAACGACACGACGCCCGCCTTCTCGCTCGCGGTGCCGATGATCGTCGTGCCCGGGATTTCGCCGAGCAGCTCGGTGGCGTAGCCGAGCAACTGCTGCTCGTGCGCCGCGATGCGTTCGAGGCCGATCGCCTGGACGTAGTCGATCGCCACGGCGAGACCGACCGCGCCCGCGATGTTCGGAGTGCCGGCTTCGAAGCGAGCCGGGATCCTGGCGTAGGTGGTCTTCTCGAAGCTGACGCTCTCGATCATCGCGCCGCCGCCCTGCCAGGGCGGCATCGCCTCGAGGATCTCGCGACGGCCCCAAAGCGCGCCGATGCCCGACGGCCCGTAGAGCTTGTGACCCGAGAAGGCGTAGAAGTCGCAGCCGAGCGCCTGCACGTCGACGGGCATGTGGGGCGCTCCCTGGGCGCCGTCCACCAACACCGGTACGTCCTGCGCGTGCGCCATCTCGACGATCTCGCGCACGGGGTTCACGGTGCCGAGCGCGTTCGAGACGTGCGCGACGGCGACGAGCCGCGTACGCGGACCGATGCGGCGCTCGAGTTCGCCGAGCAGCAACTCACCGCGGTCGTCGATCGGCGCGACGACGAGCCGCGCGCCGCTCGCCTCGCACGCCATCTGCCACGGCACCAGGTTCGAGTGGTGCTCCATCGCGGTGATCAGGATCTCGTCGCCGGCGCCGACCCGCGCGCGGGTGAAACTCGACGCGACCAGGTTGATCGCTTCGGTGGTGCCGCGCAGCAGGATCACTTCGCTCACGTCGGGCGCATTCAGCAGCCTGCGCACGGCTTCGCGGCCGCCCTCGTACGCGCGCGTCGCGCGCTCGGCCAGTTCGTAGACGGCGCGGTGTACGCCGGCGTAGCTTTCGGCGTAGAAGTGGCTCTCGGCGTCGATCACCGCGCGCGGCTTTTGCGTGGTGTTGGCGTTGTCGAGATACGCAAGCGGCTTGCCGTGCATCTTCTGTTCGAGGATCGGGAAGTCGGCGCGCAGGTGCGCGACTTCGAGATCGGTCAGGCGCTGGGCGATCGGCTCGGGCGTGATCTGGTTGGGGCTGCTCATGCGGACGGCCCCCGCGCGAAAAGGCGCTCCAGCACCAGCGACTCGATGCGCTCGCGCAGCGCCGCGCTCGCGACCCGCTCGGTGATCTGCGCAGCGAAGCCGCGCGTCAGCATCGCCGTCGCGTCCGCCTCGCCGATGCCGCGTGAGCGCAGGTAGAAGATCGCATCCTCGTCGAGCTGGCCGATCGTCGAGCCGTGGCTGCACTTGACGTCGTCGGCCTCGATCTCGAGCTGCGGCTGCGAGTCCACTTCGGCGCCGGGGCCGAGCAGCAGATTCTCGTTCTTCTGCTGCGCATCGGTCTGCTGCGCGCCCTGTCGCACGATCACGCTGCCGTTGAAGATCCCGCGCGACTTGCCCGACAGCACGCCCTTCCACAGCTCGCGGCTGGTACCGTGCGGCTGGCGGTGGTCGACCGTCGTGCGGCAGTCGACGTGCTGGCCGTCGCAAGCGACGTAGAGCCCGTCGATGGCGCACTCGGCGCCGGGCCCGTCGAGCAGCGCGACGACGTCGTGACGCGCGGTGCTGGCGCCCAGACTTACGAGCGTGCTCGAAAGGCGCGCGTTGCGATCGACGTGGAAGCTGCCGTGGCCGAGATGGATCGCGCCGTCGCCTTCGAGTTGCAGCTTCGCGTGTTCGACCTGCGCGTTCTCGCCGGCGCGGATCTCGGTGAGTGGAATGCTCAGGTGGGCGCCGGCGCCGATCGTCGCGTGCACTTCGAAGATCGTCGCGCGGCTCGATGCTTCGGCGACGACCGTGAAACGCGGATGCGACGCGGCGGGCTGCGCGCCGGGAACGGACAGGAAGACCAGCCAGATCGGGCGTTCGCTCTGGTGGTCGCGCGGAATGCGCACGAAGGCGCCGTCGGTGGCGAAGGCGCGCGCCAGCGCGGCGAAGGCGCGGTCGTCGAAGGGTTCCGTGCGCACCAGATGGGTTTCGAGCGCCGCGGGCTCGCTCGAGAGCAACTGGCCGTAGCTCGCGAGTGTCACGACGGGATCGAGGCCCGCGCGCGACGACAACTCCGCCGCGAGGCGGCCGTTCACGAAGACCAGATGCGGGCCTTCAGCGAGCGGCAGGCCGAGCGCGTCGAGCGCGGCCCGCGAAACGGAGGCCGCCGCAGCCGGCATCCAGCCAATCTTGGCGATCGGCGCGGGGTTCGTGTACTTCCACGCTTCGTGGCGGCGCGTCGGGAATCCCAGCTCGACGAAGCGCGCGAGCGCCGTCTTGCGCGCGGCCTCGAGCCACGCGGGTTCGCCGGCGCGCGCCGCAGCGACGGCGCCGAACGACTCGCTCCAGTGGCGCTCGGGACTCGCGTCGCTCATCCGGCCGCGCTCTCCGCCTGGAGCCAGCCGTAGCCCTTCTCTTCGAGTTCGAGCGCCAGCTCCTTGGCGCCGCTCTTCACGATGCGACCGCCGGAGAGCACGTGGACGAAATCGGGCACGATGTGATCGAGCAGGCGCTGGTAGTGCGTGATGACCAGCATCGAGCGCGCCGGGCCGCGCAGCGCGTTCACGCCGTTCGCGATCACGCGCAACGCGTCGATGTCGAGGCCCGAGTCGGTCTCGTCGAGCACGGCGAGCTTCGGATCGAGCAGCGCCATCTGGAGGATCTCGTTGCGCTTCTTTTCGCCGCCGGAGAAGCCCTCGTTCACCGAGCGGTTCATCAGCGCGTCGCTCATCTCGACCAGCTTCATCTTCTCGCGCGCGAGCTGCAGGAACTCCATCGCGTCGAGTTCTTCGATGCCGCGGTGGGCGCGCACCGCATTCACCGCCTGCTTCAGGAAATACATGTTCGAGACGCCCGGGATCTCGACGGGATACTGGAAGGCGAGGAAGATGCCCTCGCGCGCGCGCTGCTCGGGCGCGAGCAGCGAGAGGTCGCGGCCCTCGAAGCGCACCGAGCCCGAGACGATCTCGTAGCCCGGCTTGCCGGCCAGCACGTTCGCGAGCGTGCTCTTGCCCGAACCGTTCGGTCCCATCACCGCGTGCACTTCGCCCGGCTGGATCACCAGGTCGATGCCCTTCAGGATCAGCGTCTCGCCCGCAGTGGCGTGGAGATCCTGGATCTCCAGCATCGGTGTCGTCATCCCACGGCTCCTTCGAGACTCACGCCGAGCAGCTTCTGCGCTTCCACGGCGAACTCCATCGGCAGTTGCTTCAGCACGCGTTTGCAGAAGCCGTTCACGATCATGTTGACGGCGTCCTCTTCCGAGAGGCCGCGCTGGCGGCAGTAGAAGAGCTGGTCCTCGCCGATCTTCGAGGTGGTGGCCTCGTGCTCGACCTTCGCCGTCGGGTTGGCGACTTCGAGGTACGGGAAGGTGTGTGCGCCGCACTCGGAGCCGATCAGCAGCGAGTCGCATTGCGAGTAGTTGCGCGCGCCGTCGGCGCCCTTCTGGATCCGCACCAGACCGCGGTAGCTGTTCTGTCCGTGCGCGGCGCTGATGCCCTTCGAGACGATCGTCGAGCGCGTGCGCTTGCCGATGTGGATCATCTTGGTGCCGGTGTCGGCCTGCTGGCGCTTGCTGGTCAGCGCGACCGAGTAGAACTCGCCGACCGAGTCGTCGCCGAGCAGGATGCAGCTCGGGTACTTCCAGGTGATCGCCGAGCCCGTCTCGACCTGCGTCCACGAGATCTTCGAGCGCGCACCGGCGCACTTGCCGCGCTTGGTGACGAAGTTGTAGATGCCGCCCTTGCCCTCGGCGTCGCCGGGATACCAGTTCTGCACCGTCGAGTACTTGATCGTCGCGTCGTCGAGCGCGATCAGCTCGACCACCGCCGCGTGCAGCTGGTTCTCGTCGCGCTGCGGCGCCGTGCAGCCCTCGAGGTAGCTCACGGTGGCGCCGCGGTCGGCGATGATCAGCGTGCGCTCGAACTGGCCGGTCTCCGACGCGTTGATCCGGAAGTAGGTCGAGAGTTCCATCGGGCAGCGCACGCCAGGCGGGATGTAGACGAACGAGCCGTCGGTGAAGACGGCGGAGTTCAGCGCCGCGAAGAAGTTGTCGTTCACCGGCACCACCGAGCCGAGGTACTGGCGGACCAGCTCGGGGCACCGGTGCACGGCTTCCGAGAACGGGCAGAAGATGATCCCGTGCTTTTCCAGTTCCTTCTTGAAGGTGGTGGCGACGGAGACCGAGTCGAAGACGGCGTCCACCGCGACGCCCGCGAGCCGCTTCTGCTCGTCGAGCGAGATGCCGAGCTTCTCGTAGGTGCGTCGCAGCTCGGGGTCGAGTTCGTCGAGGCTGTCGAGTTGGATCTTCTTCTTGGGCGCGGCGTAGTAGCGGATTGCCTGATAGTCGATCGGCGGGTACGAGATCTTCGCCCAGTGGTGCGGCTCCACCATCTTCTGCCAGCGCGCGAAGGCTTCGAGCCGCCACTCGACCATCCACGCCGGCTCACCCTTCTTGGCCGAGATGAAACGAATCACGTCCTCGCTGAGGCCGGGCTCGACGATGTCCATCTCGATGTCGGTGGTGAAGCCGAACTCGTAATCGCGGGTGGCGAGCTGCTCGAGGGATTCATTGGGCATGGGCCGGCTCCAAAGAGGAGGGGAAGGGCGGCGTGATCAGGTCGACGAGGCGCACGTCTTCGAGCGAGCGCCGCACCACGTGGTTGATGCGCTGCCAGGGCGCGCGTACCCGACACTTCAACCCGTGCGTGCAGGAGCCGGCGCCACATTCGGTGAGGGCGATCGGCCCTTCGAGGGCGTCGATCACGGCCACGACCGTCACGTCTTCGGGTCGCCGCGCGAGCGAGTAGCCGCCGCGCGCGCCGCGTTGCGAGACCAGGAAGCCCTCGCGTGTCAGCACCTTCAGGATCTTGCTCACCATCGGCAGCGGCAGTTGCACCGACTCCGACAGCTCTCGGGCGTTGTAGACCTGGTCGGCGGGCCCCGCCGCCAGGTGTGTCAGCAGGACGAGACCGTAATCGGTGAGGCGGTTCATGCGAAGCATCGGGGGGTCTCTCGCGAGGGTTCTTCGAGGCCGGCCGAGGATAGAGGACCGAACCGGTCCGGTAAATAGCGGACCGGGTCGATCCTGATTGATTGTTTGGCACCAGCTCACGGCTCGGGTCGGAGCGTCCCGGACCAGTCGAGGGCGAAGCGGCCATCGCTGGCGGCGCGGCGCCAGTCGGTGCCCCCAGCGTGGAGCACCAGATCGGCCTTTCGCACGGACACTTAGACCGGGGAGACGAAGCGCAGCGAGAGATCGCGAACGGGCAGGGCGAGCAATTCGTCGATCGGCGACACCGAGTTCACCGTGTCGCAGGTCTCGTTGAAGGTGAGACCTCTGAAGGACAGCATCGCCTGGCTGGACCTGCCCGATGGAATCTGCGTGGAATGGTCGACCGGCGTTCGCGAGGAACATTCCCAGAGCCAGGCGCCTAGCTTGCAGGCCCTTCTCCTTGACACCCGGAAGCCGCACCCGCCTACCTCCCGGTTGAGGAATAAAAAGGAGGCATCTCATGGGGTTGCTCGACGGCCTGCTTAGGGAGCTTGCCGGCTCGGCGCTCGGACGCGGCCAGGCCGGTGTCTCCAACGATCAGGTCGGCGCGTTGATCAAGAGTGTCCTCGAGTCGCTCGGCGGCGAGGGCAACGACGGCGGCGTCGACGGCCTGAATCGCCGCTTCCAGCAAAGCGGCGCCGGAGACATCTTCAGCTCCTATCCTCGCGCAGCTGCTGCCGGTGTTGATCGACAAATTGACGCCGAACGGGCAGGTGCCCGCGCGGTCGCAACTTCGCGAAATGGGCAATCAGCTCGCGCGCGGCGATGCGCCGTTTGCGCGACCGGAGATGATCATGAGCAGTGGCGACAAGCCGAAGCCCGACTTTTCGAACGTCCAGAGCGGCGCGTCCTCGACGGCGCCGCCGCCGGCGGCTGCGAAGGCAGCCGCGCCGCGAACCTACACGGTGCTCGCGGGCGACAACCTCTCGAAGATCGCCAAGAAGTTCTACGGCGACGCCAACAAGTGGAAGAAGATCTTCGAAGCCAACAAGGACACCATCAAGAACCCCGACTTGATCAAGGTCGGTCAGGTTCTTCGGGTTCCGGAATGAGGGAGATCATCATGAAGCGCACCCGACTCCTGGTTCTGGGGGTGGCCTGCGTGGCCGTCCCGATCGCGCTCTCCGCTTGCAAGCGCGCGGAGACGCCGCCGCCTGCACCGACCGCAGCCGCTCCGGCGCCGGCCCCCGCGCCGCCGCCTGCGCCGGCGCCGTTCCGCGTGAGCAGCGTCGACGTCGGCAACGCGATCGGCGCCGACAAACGCGTGACGGTTCCGAGCGCGACGCTCGCTCCCGGCGACACGATCTATGCGTCGGTTGCGAGCACCGGCGCCGCGCCCAGCGTGACGCTCGTCGCGCGCTGGACCTACGGCGCCGAAGGCCAGCTCGTCAACGAGCAGAGCACGACGATCGCGCCGACGGGTCCCGCGTACTCGGAGTTCCACATCGCGAAGCCCGACGGCTGGCCCGCCGGAACCTACAAGGTCGAGATCCTCGCGGATGGGACCTCGGTCGCCTCGAAGAACTTCGAGGTCAAGTAGCGCCGCAGCGTGAACCGGCGCGTCGCCGAACGGCTCAGAGTTCGGCGACCGCCGGGATCACTTCCTTGCCGAAGATCCGCAGCGGCGCGATCTCGTGTACGTCGCGGAAGTTGAAGATCGCGTGCTGGATGCCGAGGCCCGCCAGCTCGCGACACTGCGCCACGACGTCGGCCGGGCTCTGCTTGTCGAAACGCACCGTGCCGAGCACCGTCTTCTCGATCGCGTCGTAGGGCCGGCCGACGGCGTCGCAGTGGCGTTTCAGCACATCGAGCTTCGAGGCGAGAACATCCTTCCCGAGGAACGTGAAGAGATTGCAGGCGTCGGCGTATTGCGCGACGAGTCGCAGCGTTTTCTTCTCGCCCATGCCGCCAATCAGAATTGGCGGGTGCGGTTGCGCGAGGTGCTGCGGACTCGAGAGTGTTTCGGCGAGTTGGTAGTGCTTGCCGCGATACGGCTGCGCCGCCCCCGACCAGAACTGCGTGACGATCTGGAGCGCTTCCTCGAGCCGCTCGAAGCGCTCCTTCAGCGGCGGAAACGGGACGCCGAGGCCGTGGTGTTCGCGGTCGAACCAGGCGGCGCCGATCCCGAGATAGGCGCGACCGCCGGAGAGCACGTCGAGCGTCGTCACGGTCTTCGCGAGCACGCCCGGATGCCGGTAGGTGACGCCCGTCACGAGCGTGCCGAGCTTCACGCGCTCGGTGATGCCCGCGAGATACGAGAGTGCGCTGTAGCCCTCGAGCATCTCCTGTTCGGCCGGGCCGACGATCGGGATCTGGAAGAAGTGGTCCATCACCCAGACCGAATGGAAACCGGCCTCTTCTGCGCTGCGCGCGACTTCGGCGAGCTTGCTGCGAATCGCGTTCGCACCGCCCGGCCAGGTGAAACTCGGGATCTGGAGACCGATGCGCATGGCTTCCTCCTGTTCGCGCGCAGCCTACTCGATCCGACATTCCGCTGCGTGTTCCGGGGGCCCGCCGTGCGTGGATCGTCTCGATCGATGAAGCGATCGGAGCGGGACGGGAGCGGAACCCCCGGCCGCCAGCCGAGGAAGCAGGCGCCCGACGACGCCGGGTCCACCGGCGCCGTGCGCATCGGCGCCCGTCTGGCCTTGATGTGGTGCCGCCGCGCATTGTTCAACACGTACCGGATCGCATTGCGCACCTCCCGCACCGTGCGCAGCACGTGCAGGTGGTAGCGGTCGCGCAGCACCGGTCCCCTGCGTCCGAGTCCGCGGTTCGCCGCCTTCGCGAAGCATGAGGCCAGCGACTTCATCCCACGCCCGAGCGCCGTGGGCCCCTCGGCTTCGACGATCGCGTGGAGGTGGTCGTCCTGGAGCGAGAACTCGAGGAGCCGGAACGCGCTGCGCGCGGCGCCCGCGCGGAAGCTCTCGATCACAGCCCGCACGACGCCGGCGTTCCGCAGCGAGGGCAGCCCCGGCAAGGCCTTCAGGGTGACGTGGCAGGGGAAGCGTCCGGCGAACTCCGGTCGCGCTGCGTGGCGGACCCGCGGGCGCGCGCCGGGCCTGCGTCCTGCGCCCGGGCGCCAGCCGCCGTGGGTGCCGCGGCGGAGGGGAAGCTCGGCTTGCCTCGGATGACCCATCACGGTGTAGATTACGGCGATGGTGCGCGAATGTCAACACAAATGTGTCAATCAATCGGGAAAAGCTCCGAACATCGGACGCGCGGTCGCCCGCGCGATGTGCGCGCTCGGCAGCGAGCCCGCCCCGGCGCCACCCTACCCGACCTTCTTCCTCCGGCTCACGGCTGTGCGCCGCGGCAGCCCGGACGCGACGCCATTCGCACTCGAGTTCAGCGAGATTGCGGCGACTGGGAAGGCGGGAACTCGCGATCAGGTGGCAGCGACTCCACGCCTGCGTGCAGCGGCGCTTGCGAGCAGCGCCGCGACGGCAACCGCGCCCTGCGCGGCGGTGGCGGGCTCCGGCACGTCGAGCAGGAAGTAGCCGGTGCGAAGGTCGGTGGGCGCATCGAAGGCGCGGAACGCCAGCATCACGAGGCTGGTGCCGGAGTCGTCCAGATCCGGCCGCTCGTTCCCGTAGTAGTCATCGGTCTGCGTGCTGTCGGTCAGCTCGAAGATCGCGCTGGTGTCCCACAAGAAGATCTCCTTCGAAGCCTCGGGATTGCCCGCGGTGCCTTGCCCGTTCGCGGCCGCATAGGCGATGCGCGATCCGTCGGCGGCGATCGAGGGAGGCCAGTTGGCGACCGACTCGGAGCTGAGCTGCTCGAAGCCACCGACCTCGCGCCAGCGAAACAGGTGGTCGCCGGTGCCGAAGCCGCCGTTCACGAGGTCGTGGGACGAGACCAGCGCCGCCGTGCTTCCGTCCGCGTCGAGCGTCCCGACGCCGCCCACTTCGGCAGCCTCATCGGTCAGGGCTGTGAAGCCGCTCGATGCGTCCCACAGGTACACGTCCGCGTTCAGGTCGGCATTTCCACCGTTGATCCGACAGCGTGAACTCAAGAGGATGCGCGTGCCGTCGCCGCTCAAGTCGCGCGCGAAGTTTCCTCCACCACCGCCGCATGGAGCCGCCGTGGTGATCTGCTGGAAGCCGCCGGCCGCGCGCCAGAGGAAGACCTGCTCCTCCTTGCCCGCGTTGGCACCGGTGTAGTCGCCCCGGCTCGTGAAGAGCAGCGTCCCCCCGTCGGAACTGATGCCGATCCCTCCGACGAAGACCTCGTCGAACGCGGAGGTCGTCGTCGTGAGGCGCGTCCAGCCCCCGCCCTCCACCCAGCGGTAGAGTTCCGTTTTCGTCGCGCCCGCACCGGTGACGTCGGCATCGGCGACCATCGCGATGGTCTCGCCCGTCTGGTCGATGTCGACTTCCCAGTAGAAGCCCGAGCCGGTCGTGTCGGTGAGCTGCGACACGCCGAGGGTCTCGTCCCAGAGGAAGAGTTCGCTGTTCGCGTCGGCGTTCGAGCCGACGGGATTGCTGCTGCTCTCGTAGACGACGCGCCGTCCGTTGCCGCTGATGACGTGCACCGCGCCAATGCCGGTGCTGGCCTCGAGGAAGGTGGGGACGACGGTGAGCGCCTGCGCGTCCACCGCGGTCGACGCGAGCGCCAGCCCGGCGAGCACGACCGCGTGCCTCGCGATCCAACTCGTGAAGTGACTCGTTACGCGATCGGTGTTCAAGGAAGCCTCCGTGCTCGCGATGGTGCCCGCCATCCTACCAAAATGACATCTCCAGTCCTGACAATCTTCGCGAGCACGCCTGATCGTGTACCGCCTGGCGCCACCGCTCGTTTTTCTACTCACACTCGAGTTCACCGAAGCGCGCGAGCGGCAGCAGCACGCGCAGGTTGTCGCGCGGCCAGCCGAGCGGCGGCGACTGCATGGCGCCCGGCGCGCAGACGCGCGACGCGCCCAGCTCGGTGAGCGCGCCGCCGATCTCCGCCGTTTCGGCGCCGAAGCCCGCCAGCGCTACCGCCGCGAGCTTCCCGCCCTGCGGTCGCAGCGCCGCCAAACAGGTCGTGACGCTGGCGCTCGGCTGCACGCGCACGAAGCGGTGTAGCGGCGCGCTGCGGCGCTGCGCGTCGGCTTCGCAGATGACGCTCCACTCGGTGCCGCGCGAACTGAGGACGGCCGCGTCGCGCATCTCCGCCTCGGCGCGCTCGCGTGCGATCGCCGCGGCGGCAGCGGGCTCGATGCGTCCGCGCGGCCAGCGCTCCTCGGCCGCGGCGAGCGCGCCGGCGAGCGCTTCCGCGACGCGCCCTGCGGCACCGCGGTCGGCGCCGACGACGTACACTGCGAGCGGAGACAGGCAGCCGAGCTGGTCCCAGAGCGCGACGTCGAGTGCGAGCGCCGCGGCCGCCCGCGCGAGCGCGCCGCCGCGCGTCGCGTCCGAACCGAGCATCGCCAGCGAGAAGCGATGGCCGTAGCCGATGAAGCGGCGCGGCGCCGCCGCGGCGTACGCGCGCGACGCTTCGAAGCAGCGACCGATCGCGGCGACTGCGGCGTCCGAGCCATTCGCGACGACGCACTCCGCCTCGCACAGCGCGGCGAGGCTCTCGGCGTCGTCGCGATGGAATGTCGCGATCTCGACGCAGGCGCCGAGCAGCGGGTCGCGCGCCGCGAGAGAGCGCGCGAAGAGCGCCGCCGACACGGGATCGTGCATCGACGGCTTCACCAGGACGGGGGTGCGCAGCGCCAGTGGTGCGCTGATCGCAACAATACTGGGGAGCGGGATCGCGCCGGCGAGCACGGTCGCCGCGCTGGCGAAGCCGTCCACGCGCGGGCCGCGTATTGCGTCCTGTCGCTCGGGGCCGCCCAACTCGTCGCGCACCAGTGCGTGCAGGGCGCTGCCGGTGTAGGAAGCGAGTCCGCGTGAAAGTCCCTCGCGCACCATCTCGGCCGAGAAGCCGCTGACCGCCGGCAGCGCGTCGGCGAGCGCACTCTGCAACGGCGAAGCCGGGGCGCACCACGCGTCGAGCACGTCGGCGAGCGCGGCGTGCACGTCGGCCGCGCGCCGTTCGCGCAGCAGCCGGCCCACGTCGCGCAAGCGTGCCAGCGCGCCGCGTAGCTGTGCGGCGCTCACCGGGCCAGCATTTCGTCGGCCGCGATCGAGCAGCCGCGCGCCTCGGCGCCGGGCTCGCGCCCGATCACCTCGAAGCCGCCCTCGATGGCGCGCCCGAGGTCGGCGGTCTGGATCGCGAGCACGCTGCCGGTGTTCGCGAGGTCGAAGATCGTGACGACGCCCGCCGCGCCGGGCCGCGCATCCTCGCCCGTCTCGGGATCGACGAGACGCACGCGTGTCCAGGGCGGAGCGAGCTTGTGCCGCGCGCGGCCGGGATCGGCGAGCAGCGAGTCGTAGAACTGCGAGCCGAGTTCCGTCATCCCGTACTGGTTGACGATCCGCTCGGGCGCCACCGCGAGTGCGTGCCTCGATGCCCTGGTAGAGCGCGTCGCGCGACGTCTCGTGCGCGCGGCCCTTGAAGCCGCCCGTCTCCATCACGCGCGAAGCGGGCGGCAGCGGGATGCGCGCGCCGCGCTCGGTGAACGCGTCGAGCAGGTGGACGAACGCGAACGAGGTGCCGCACAGCGCGACGGCGACACCATCGGCCGTCGCCTTCTCCAGCGCAGCGACGAGTGCGTCGACTTGCAGTGCGCCGGCTTGCACGTCGAAGCCGCTCGCCGCGTCGCCGAGCTCGCGCAGCACGACGCCGAACATGTGGGAGAGCGACGAGTCGGGCGCCTCGCGCGGCGACGGCGCAAGCACGCGGATGCGCGCTCGCTCGCCGGCTGCGAGATCCGGCAGCACGCCGCGCAGGAAAGCTGCCAGCAGCGACGCCTCGTAGAGTTCGAGGGTGTCGAGGTGCAGCGCGCCGCGCCGCTCGCCGGTGGTGCCGCTGGTGCGGAACACGTGCGCCTCGCGCTCGGCCGGGAAGCTGCGCAGCGCCATCTCCTTGAAGGCGCCCGCCGGCACCGCCGGGATCTCTCGCCATTGCGCGACGCGCTTGGGCGTACGCCCACGGCGCTCACAGAACCGGCGGTACGGCGCGCAGTGCTCGAACTGGAAGGCGAAGAGGTCGAGGGCGAGCGAAGCGAAGCGCGCTTCGTCGCAGCGCCAGCCCGCGGGCGACTCGCGCAGCCAGGCGAGCACGCGCGCGTCGAGCGGGGCGCGCCGGGGATCCGCGCTCACGCGACGCACTCCGCCAGCTCGTCGAGCGCAGCGGCGAGCGCATTGGCGTCGATCGAGAGCGGCGGCGTCATCGGCGATCACGCGGCCGTCGTCGCCCGACGGCACGACGATCACGCCGCGTCGCAGCGCTTCGTCGCAGCGCGCGGAGCGAACGCTCTGGAGTGTCGCACTCGATGGCGAGCAGCAGGCCGCGTCCGCGCACGTCGGCGACGCCGCTGCGGTCCGCGAGCCGCGCGCGCAGTTGCGCGAGCGCGGCGCCGCCGAGTTCGGCTGCTCGCTCGACCAGCTTCTCCTCCTCGATCACCGCGATCGAGGCGAGCGCCGCGGCGCAGCCGGGCGGATGGCCGAGGAAGGTCTGGGTGTGCAGCGCCTCGCCATGGGAAGGCGGCCAGGCATCCATCACGGTCTTGGTTCCGATGCACGCGGAAATCGGCATGCCCGAGGCGAGGCCCTTGCCGACGCAGAGCAGGTCCGGCGCGACGCCTTCGTGTTCGCACGCGAACCAGCGGCCGGTGCGCCCGAAGCCGGTGTAGACCTCGTCGGCGATCAGCAGCCAGCCCTCGCGATCGCAGAGCGCGCGCAGTGCGGCGAGGAAGCCGTCCGGCGGAATGCGTTCTCCGCCGCGGCCCTGGATCGGTTCGACCAGCACCGCGCCGATCGGGACGCGCGATGCGCGCGCCGCGCGCGCCGCGTCCGCGGCGTCGCCGAAGCGCGCGAAGACGGTCGCGTGCGGGAGCCGAGCGGCGAACGGTTCGCGGAACGCGGGGCGGAAGCGTGGCATCGAGCGCGCCCAGCGAGAGCCCGTGGTAGGCACCCTCGAACGCGACGACGCCCGCGCGGCCGGTCGCGAGCGACGCCGTCTTCAGCGCGATCTCGACGGCGTCCGAGCCCGACGAGCCGAGCACCGCCCGCGCCGCGCCGCCTCCCGGAAACAGCGCCGCGAGTCGCTCGAGCAATTCGACCTTCACGGCCGACGGATGCACGTCGCCCATGCCGTGCAGCAGTCGTCCGCTCTGTTCGCGCACGGCGGCCACCACGCGCGGGTGCGCGTGTCCCGCGTTGGCGACGCCAAAGCCGGCGCCGAGATCGACGAAGCGGTTGCCGTCGACGTCCCAGACGTTGGCGCCCGCGGCGCGCTCCCAGAAGATGGGCGGCGCCGGCTCGAGGCACGTCACGTTGCGCGACTCGACGCGCGCGAGTCGCTCCGCCAGCGCCCGCGAACGCGGCCCCGGGATCGCGGTCTGGAGGGCGGGCGAGAGCGTGCGCGGAGCCGACACGCGCGCATTCTAACAGCTGCGCGTTCCCGCAGATTGCGGCGTTACAATGCGCGCGATGGACGATGACCACGCCAGTCCGCTCGAACACGGGCTGCGCCTGCGCGCGGGGCGACTCGCGCTGGTGGGCGGGATCGCGGTGCTCGGCGCGAAGCTCGCCGCCTGGCAACTCACCGGCTCGACGGCGGTGTTCTCGGACGCGCTCGAATCGTTCGTGAACGTCGCGGCCGGCGCGCTGCTGCTCTACAGCCTGTACCTCTCGTCGCAGCCGGCAGATCGCAATCATCCCTACGGACACGGCAAGGTGGAGTTCTTCTCGGCCGGCGTCGAAGGCACGCTGATCGCACTCGCGGCGGTGTTGATCGGTATCACCGCGGTGAAGCAGTTGATCCGCGGCGTGGAGCTGCGCAGCCTCGACCTGGGTCTCGTGCTCGTCACGGCCGCGACGGCGGCGAACGCGGCGATCGGCCTGCACCTGATCCGCGTCGGCCGACGCGTGCATTCGCTCGCGCTGGTGGCGGACGGCCGCCACCTGCTGACGGACGTCGCGACGAGCGTCGGCGTGATCATCGGCCTGGCGCTCGTGTGGATCACGGGTCTTTCGATTCTCGATCCGATCGTCGCGCTGATCGTGGCTGCGCAGATCCTCGCGACTGGCTGGCAGCTCATCGCGCCAGGCGATCGGCGGACTGATGGACGAAGCGGACCCGGATTCGCTCGAGGAGATGGTGAAGGCGCTCGAAGTGCGGCGTGATCCGTGGTGGATCGACACGCACAGCCTGCGCTCGTGGCGTTCCGGTGCGGTCGAGCACGTAGACCTGCACATGGTGGTGCCGCGTTATTTCGATGCCGACCGCCTGCACGACATCGACGATCAGGTCGAGCAGGCGGTGCTCGCCGCGACGCACCGACCCGGTGACGTGATCACGCACTTCGACCCCTGCCGGACGCGCCACTGCGCGGGCTGCGCGATGGAACCGTGCAGTGTGCGTTCCGTTCCTTGCGCGGGGATGCAGCCCTTCACTGTCGATCACGCCACGCGCAGCGACGAGACGCTCGACACGCGGCACGCCGATCGAGCGCGTCAAGGTCGGCGGGTGAACCAGGCGTACGTCTCGATCGGCACCAACCTCGGCGATCGCGCGGCGCAGCTCGACCTTGCGGTGCGCTCGCTCGCGGCGTTGCCGGATACACGGATCGCAGCTCTCTCGCCGATCTTCGAGACCGACCCCGTCGGTCCTCCGCCGCAGGGCGCGTACCTGAACGCGGTCGTTCGCGTCGAGACGGCGCTCGCGCCGCGCGCGCTGCTCGACGCGCTGCTCGCGATCGAACGCGCGGCCGGGCGCGAACGCGGCGCGCGCAACGCCGCGCGAACGCTCGACCTCGATCTGCTGCTCTACGGGGATCGCATCGTGGACGAGCCCGGCTTGAGCGTGCCGCACCCGCGTCTCGCCGAGCGCGCGTTCATCCTCGAACCGCTCGCCGCGCTGGCGCCGGACCTCGTGCACCCGCGGCTCGGCGAGTCGATCGAGTCGCTCGCCGCGCGCGTGCGCGACTCGCACGCGGTTCGCGCGTGGACGCGCTGAGACTCAGAGCGTCAGGTCCGCGATCTCAAAGTGGAGCTGCACGCACGGCGGGCCGTCGCCATCGCTGCTGACGACGCGCACACCGTGACGGGAGCCGAGTACGTCGGTGGCGTCGGCGACCAGCAGATCCCAGGAGCGGTCGGTGTGCTGCACGGCCGGCGTCTCTTCGGGCATGCGCAATTCGAAACGCAGCTCGGCGCTCTTCTCGTCGTACGGGCCGAGTGCGATGTGCAGCGCGGCGCCGCGGACGGGGGTATCGGCGAGTCGGTGCGCGACGAGCAGCACCAGCAGCTCCAGGTCTTCGCCGGGGCCACGCACGACGACGCAGACGTCGGGGACCTCGATGGCGATCGCCACGCTGCGGCTCACCGTGTCGCGCAGCAGCGGCTCGAGTCCGCGTACGAGCGCCGCGATGTTGGTCTCTTCGAGCGCGCTCTCGCGTCGCTGCACGCGCACCGCGATCGAGCGGGTGAGACGCGCGCAGCGTTCCACCTCGCCCTGGATCAGGTCGCACGCCTCGGAGACGAGCGGGTCGTGTTTGCGTTCGTCGGCGAGGCAGAGCGTCTCGCCGAGGATCGCCGTGAAGGCATTGTTCGAGCGTGTGCACCGCGCCAATCGCGAGTCGCCGCAGCAGCTCGAGCCGCGCAATCTCCTCGGCGAGCGCCTCTCGCGCGACCTGCGCGGTCTCGAGCGTATGGATGGGAGCGGCCACCGGGTCCGGGTATCGTCCTGTTCGCGGTCCGGCCTGAGCGGGGAGTCGATGTCGGCCCGATCGGTCCCGAGATTGGGGCGCTTGCATTCCGCCCCGGGAAGCCAGAGATTGGGCGAACTCGAAACCAGCGCCCACGTACAGGAACCTCGCGATGGCGATTGCCTCTCCCCGATGTCGGCCCCCGGGAAGATCGTGTCCGAGCCGTTGCTCGAGTCGATTCGACAGCGGTCGTTCGAGTCCTGGGACGCGGAGCGGTTGCTGGCCTGGTCGATCGAGAAATTCCATCCGCGCCTGGTGCTCTCGGCGTCGTTCGGCGCGCCGGAAGGGCATGGTGCTGCTCGACCTGATGCAGCGGCATCGAGCCCGGCGTGCGGGTCTTCACGCTCGACACCGGACGCCTGCCGCAGGCGACCCACGACCTGATCGACCGCGTGCGCGATCGCTACGGCGTCACGGTCGAGGTGGTGTTCCCCGATCCCAGCCGAGGTCGTGGAGATGGTGCGGAGCGGCGGGCAGAACCTGTTCTACGAGTCGGTCGAGAAGCGCCAGCTGTGCTGCCGCATCCGCAAGGTGGAGCCGATGCGCCGCTACTTCGCGAGCGCGGGGATCGACGCGTGGGTCGCGGGATTGCGCCGCGGACAGGGCGTGACGCGGAGCGAAGCCGCGAAGCTCGAGATCGACGAGACGCACGGCGGGATCGTGAAGATCAACCCGCTCGTCGACTGGAGCCCTCGAGCGGGTGTGGGACTACGTTCGCGACCACAACGTGCCCGTGAACCGTCTCCACAAGCAGGGCTATCCCGTCCGTCGGTTGCGATCCCTGTTCGCGCGCAATCCAGCCGGGCGAGGACATCCGCGCCGGTCGCTGGTGGTGGGAGAACCCGGAGACGAAGGAATGCGGGATCCACGTCGAAGAGGAGTCGCATGGCTCGGGGATCTGATCGCTCTGCAAGCGGCGCCGCGACGATCGATCGTCGCGCGTTCCTCGGCGGCGCGGCGCTGCTGCTGCTCTGGCCCACGCGCGGTCTTGCGCAAGCGCAGACGAGCGCCGCGACGACGCTTTCCCCGGAAACGCTTGGACTGCTCGACACGAGCAAGTTCGTCTACGTCTCGCCGCTGAGGAAGGACGGGGCCGAGAGCACCTGTCACGGCGAAGTCTGGTACGCGTGGCTCGACGGTTCGGTCGTGGTCAATTCGCGACGCGGGACGTGGAAGGTGCGGTCGCTCGAGAAGGGGCTCGATCGCGCGCGCCTCTGGGTTGGTGAGCACGGGCGCTGGAAGGCGGCGATCGGCGGCGCGCGCAGCGAGGAGTTCCGCAAGGCGCCGAGTTTCGACGCGCGTGCGAGCTTCGAGACCGACCGCAAGCTGCTCGATCGGCTGATCGCGCTCTACGAGAAGAAGTACCAGGGCGAGTTCGAGCGCTGGCGAGAGGACATGCAGGCGGGGTTCTTCAGCGGCCAGCGCAAGCTGATCCGCTACACGCCCGTCTGATCGTTTCTTGGTTGCTAGGCGACGGGACTGGAGAGGGTCCCGTGCTCGAACATCCTCGGCACGCACTCGACTGTTGGGGGCTTCCGTTCTGGCCAGGTCGGCGTCGTGCGTGCTTCGGTCGGGATGGTTCGGCGGCCTGCGGAACTGCGCGCGGGACCCTCTCCAGTCCCGTCGCCAGTGAGGTGGTCTGAGATGAGTGCTCTCAAGGGAACTCTCGAGGGGAAGATCGCGGTCGTCACGGGTGCGGGACGGGGCATCGGGCGCGAGATCGCGCTCGATTTCGCGCGGGCGGGCGCGAAGGTGGTCGTCAACGATCTCGGTGCGGCGCCGGACGGGACGGGCGCGGCGCGGGTCGCCGACGAGGTCGTCGCGGAGATCCGCGCGAGCGGCGGCGAAGCGGTCGCGAACTACGACTCGGTCGCGAGCGTCGCGGGCGGCGAGGCGATCTTTCAGGACCGCGCATCGAGCGCGTTCGGCGGGCTCGACATCCTGGTCAACAACGCCGGCATCCTGCGCGACCGCACCATCTTCAAGATGACGGAAGACGACTGGGACGCCGTCATCGCGGTGCACCTGAAGGGCCACTACTGCTGCACGGCGCCCTTCGCCCGCTACATCCGCGACACCAACCGGCGCGGCTGCCGCATCATCAACTTCTCGTCGGTCTCGGGTCTGTTCGGGAACTTCGGGCAGTCGAACTACGGCGCGGCGAAGGCGGGGATCGCCGGTTTCTCGCGCGTGCTCGCCCTCGAGATGGCCAAGTACGAGTGCACCGTCAACACGATCTCGCCGGGCGCCGCGACGCGACTCACGATCCCGCTGATGGAAGGGCGCGGCGAAGCGGTCGAAGAGGACTGGACGCGCGGGCCCGAGCAGATCGCGCCAGTCGTCACGTGGCTCGCGTCCGAAGCTGGCAGCGCGTGGAGCGGTCAGATCGTGAACGTGATGCGCGGGACGATCGGGATCATGCAGCAACCCGCGATCATCCGGTCGTTCAAGAGCGACCAGCTGTGGACGCACGGCGATCTCGATCGCGTGATGCCCGCAATGCTCGACGCGAAGCGCGCCCACGATCTGCGCGCGAAACGGGAAGGCGAGCCGGAGGCGATCTGAGCCTTCCGCGGCGCGCGGTGCAGCGCGTCGGCAGTGGCGCCGCAGTGCGGCGGCAGACGCTGCGCAGCGCTCGGCGCCAGCCGCCCGACCGGCTCGAGCCCGGGGTCAAGCACGCGCCGCGGTCCGTCGATCCGCAAGGTCGGAACCAGTGCGGGCGAGCCCGTCGCGGAGGATCCCATGAGCAGCCGACGCCTCTTCCTGGCCCTTGTGTGCGGTGCCGTGGTCGCATCCACTCCCATCGCGGCGCTCGCCGAGACCCCGAACGCGGACCCGCCGCCGGTCACGCCGGCAACGCTGCCGGCGGCGCCGAACGGCGCCAGCTGCAGCGACGACAGCGCCGCGCGCGATCGCAAGCGCGAGGCCGCGCTCGTCGAGCTGGGCAAGCGGCTCTCTGCCGAGCCGAAGCCCGACGGCGACTACCAGGTGCTGAACCGCAGCGGTCACAATTACGGATCGCAACCGTCGGATCGCTGAGCGCCCCGCCGAGAAGCTTCGTCCGCGGGACCGGGCCCCTTTTGACAGCGAGGCGGTGCGCTTCGTAAGCTAGGCCGCGCGCCGCCTGGAGCCCGATGAACCCGACCGCGACCGTGCGCTTGCGCCGGGCTACCGCGGCCATCGCCCTGATCTGGGCGTTGGTCGGGTTCGGGCTTTCGATCGAGCTGCACTTCGACGTCGGAGCAACGGCTTCGGGCCGCCCTTCCTGCTGGAAGGTCTCGCGACCGATCCGTGGAGCATCTCGGTCTTGGCGCCCGAAGCGGCCGCGGCGGGCCTCGAAGCGGGCGATCAACTCGTCGCCATCGACGGCCAGCCGATCGGCGCGGCCGTGCTGTCCTGGCATCGCTTGTTCCGCGGCGGTTCCGAGAACGTCTACCGCATCGAGAAGGCCGACGGCCGCGAGCTGGACTACGTGCTCGCGCCGCGCCATCCGGAGCGATCTGCTGACGCCGCTGATGTGGGTCATGGCGATCGGGCTTCCGATCGTGGGGCTCATCTATCTCGGTGTCGGACTGTGGGTGTGGCGGCTGCGGCCCGATCGCGCCTCGACCTGGGCGTTCTTCCTATTTTGTTGCGTGATGGCGGTGGAGCTCGCGTTGCCGCCGGTGCCCGGGCGCTGGGCCTGGGCGCTGGTGTGGATCAACATCCCGCTGATCGGCGCGAGCACGTTCCATCTGTTCACCACGTATCCAACCGAGCCCGCCTGGGTGGTCCGCAACCCCTCGCTGCGCTGGGTGGCCTACGCGATCGCGTTTCCGCTCGGTGTCGCAGCGGCCATCGAAGGCATCTTCGGGATGCGGGCGCCGATCGCCAAGACGGCGGCGTTCTGGTTCACGATCGGCATGGCGTTCATCTCGCTCGGGATCGCGGCGCACGCGCGACGCGAGTCGCGCGAGGGCAAGGCGGCGGGTCGGGTCGACGTGATGCTGCTCGGCGCCGTGGTCTCGTTCGTTCCGGGGCTGATCGCGCTGATCTCGCGCACGCTGCTCCACACGAGCTTCCCCTGGGTGCTCGGCTTCTTCTCGTTCTTCATCTTCCCGCTCGCCGTCGCCTACGGAATCATGCGGCGCCAGCTCTTCGAGATCCGCGTGGTGGCGCGTTCGTCGGCCACCTACGGTGCGGTGACGCTCGCGATCACCGGCGTCTACGCCTTCCTGATCACCTTCGCCGACGCGGTGGTCTCGCGTTTCAACGTCAATGCGCGCTCGCCGTGGTTCTCGGTCGCGTTCCTGTTCTTCGCGATCCTCGCCTTCAACCCGCTGCGCGACCGCATGCAGGCGCTCGTCGACCGTGTCTTCGACCGCGATCATTCGCTGTACCGGCGCGCCGTGCGCGAGATCTCCGAGGCGATGGTCTCGATGCTCTCCACCAAGGAGGTGGTGGACCGCATCCTGGTCGCGCTCACCGAGACGATGGGCGTCGAGCGCGCGATGGTGATGCTGCAGGAAGAAGGCGGGCGCTGCCTGGTGTCGGCGGCGTCGCGCGGCGAATGGGAAGACGATGCGCTTGGCATCCAGATCGCGCCGGGTCACCCGATCTGCCGCAAGCTGCTCTCGCGTCGCGACGCGCTCGCCCGCGACGACTTCGACGAGGAGTCCGACCTCGAGACGCGCGAAGCGTGTCGCGACGTCTTCGACCAGATCGAGGTCGAGCTGTTGGTTCCGATTCTGTTCGGCGCCGAGCTGCTGGGCGTCGTCGCGGTGGGCCGCAAGCTCTCGGGCGACCGCCTCGGCGCCGACGACCGCCAGCTGCTGCGCACGCTCGCCAACCAGTCTTCGATCGCGATCGAGAACGCCAAGGCCTTCGACGAGATCGCGGATCTGAACGCGACGCTCGAAGCGCGCGTGGACGACCGCACGCGCGAACTGCACGAGGCGCAGGCGCAGCTCGTGCACGGCGAGAAGATGCGCTCGCTCGGCCAGCTGGTGGCGGGCGTCGCGCACGAGCTGAACAACCCGATCGGCTTCGTGCACGCGAATCTCCAGCTGCTCTCGGAGTACGTGCCGAAGCTGGTCGCCGCGCAGCGCGCGGGCGAAGACACCAGCCGCGTCGAAGCGGCGATCGAGAAGCTGCTGTCGCGCAGCCGCGAGGGCACCGATCGCGTCAAGCAGATCGTCGCCGACCTGCGCACCTTCTCGCGGATGGATCAGGCGGTGCTCGCGGACGTCGACCTGAACCGCGAGATCGACCGCGCGCTCACGCTGATGGAGCCGCGCCTGCGCGACGCGATCGAGGTGGAGCGCGACTACGCCGAGCTGCCGCTGGTGCGCTGCTACGCCGGCCAGCTCAATCAGGTCTTCACCAACCTGCTGATGAACGCCGCCGACGCGATCGAAGGCAAGGGCAGGATCCGCATCCGCACGCGTGCCAAGCCAGGCGGCGTACGGCTCGAGTTCCACGACGAGGGCGTCGGCATGTCGCCCGAGGTGCAGGCGCGCATCTTCGAGCCGTTCTTCACCACCAAACCCGTGGGGCAGGGCACGGGGCTCGGGCTTTCGATTTCGTACGGCATCGTCGAGCGCCACGGCGGCCGCATGTTGGTCGGTTCGGCGCCGGGCGAGGGGACGACCTTCGTGATCGAACTCCCGCTGGTCGCGAAGCCGCTCGAAGACGCGGGCGCGGGAGCAGCGGAGTGAAGCGCCGCACGGTCGCTGCGTTTCCAGCGCATCACGCTCGCGATTGCGTTCACATGGGCGGCGCTCGCGCTCGTCTTCTTCGTGCGCGCGACGCTGTTCCACGAAGGCGCGACCACCCCGATCCACACCAGCAACACGGCGGGACGCGTGAGCGTCACCTGGGCGGCGCCCGCCGCGGAGGCCGCCGGCGTGCGGCCGGGCGACGAGTTGGTCGCGATCGACGGCCTGCGTTACCTGCAATGGGGTCGCGACGGTCACTGGCGCGCGCTCACGCCCGGCAAGACCAACGTCTACCAGTTCCGCCAGCGCGACGGCCGCGAGCTGTCGATTGCGCTCGAGCCCGTCCCGACCAGCGCCCAGCCGCTCCCGCAACTACCGATCTACGTGGCGTCGTTCGTGGTCGCGTCGGCGTTCTTCGCGATGGGCGTGCTGGTCTGGCTGCTGCGGCGCGGCCGCGAGGAAGCCTGGGCCTTCGGTCTCTTCTGCTTCGCGTCATCGCCGTGCAGCTCTTCACCGCGTTCGACACCTACCGCCAGACGGCCGGCTACGAGCGCGCGGCGATCAACTTCTTCCTGCTCGCAGCGGGCGTCTTCCAGCTCTTCACGACCTATCCGTTCGAGCCGCGCTGGATCGTTCCGCGCCGCTGGCTGCGCAGCGTGCTCTACGGATTCGCCGCCGTCGCCGCGCCGATCGTCTGGGTGGAGGGGCGCTTCGGCGTTCCGTTCTTTGCGATGGCCCAGATCGGGTTCTGGCTGATGGTCGCCGTCACGATCTTCTGCCTCGGCGACGTGGCGGTGGAACGGCGGCGGCGCCGCGGCGAAGAGGACGTCGCGCGCGCCGACGTGATGCTGCTCGGCGCCTTCGGTTCGTTCGTGCCGGTGCTCGGCCTGATCGTCGTCGAGACGTTCCTGCGCACCGGCTTCCCGGTGTATCTGGCGCTGCTCTGGTTCATCGTGTTCCCGGTCTCGGTGGCGTACGGAATCGTCAAGAAGGAGCTCTTCGACATCCGCCATCTGGCGCGCTCGTCCGTCGCCTACGGCGCCGCGACGCTCGCCATCACGGGCCTCTACGCGCTGCTCGTCGCCGCCGCGGACGCCGCGGTGGTGCGCTTCCACTGGAACGCCCGCTCGCCGCGCTTCACGCTCGTCTTCCTGTTCTTCGCGATCCTGGCGGTGAACCCGCTGCGCGACCGCATGCAGGCGCTCGTCGACCGCCTCTTCGACCGCGAGCGCGGTCGCTACCGCCAGGCCGTGCGCGAGATCTCCGAGGCGATGGTGTCGATGCTCTCGATCCAGGAGATCGTCGAGCGCATCGTGCGCGCGCTCTCGGACGCGATGGGCGTCGAGCGCTCGATGGTGCTGCTGCTCTCCGACGACGAGCGCGCGCTGGTGCCGGCCGCGAGCGGCGGCGCCTGGCATCTGGACGAGCAGCGAGATCCAGCTCCCCACCGAGCACCCCGTCTGCAAGTACCTGTGGATGCGGCGCCAGGAAGTTTCGCGCGGCGACCTCGCCGCACGAAGCCGACGCGCAGATGCGCGACGCCTGCGAGGAGCTCTTCGAGCGCCTCGACGTGGCGCTGCTGGTGCCGGTGCTCTTCGGCGTCGACCTGCTCGGCGTCGTCGCGGTGGGGCGCAAGGCGTCGGGCGAGCGCTTCACGGCCGACGATCGCCAGCTGCTGCTGACGCTCGCCAACCAGTCGTCGATCGCGATCGAGAACGCCAAGGCCTTCGACGAGATCGCGAAGCTCAACGAGACGCTCGAGGCGCGCGTCGAGGAGCGCACGCGCGAGCTGCGCGAGACCCAGGCGCAGCTGATGCAGAGCGAGAAGATGCGCACGCTCGGCCAGCTCGTGGCGGGCGTCGCGCACGAGCTCAACAACCCGATCGGCTTCGTGCACGCCAACCTGAAGCTGCTCGAGGAGTACGTCGCGAAGCTCGCGCGCCTACCAGGAAGAGCGCGCCGACACCGACCGCGTGCGCGAGGCGATCGCCAAGCTGCTCTCGCGCAGCCGCGAGGGCACCGAGCGCGTCACCAAGATCGTCGCCGACCTGCGCGCCTTCTCGCGCATGGACCAGGAGGAGCTCGCCGAGGCCGACCTCAACGACGAGATCGAGCGCACCCTCACGCTGATGGAGCCGCGCTGCAAGAACTGCATCGCGATCGAGCGCGACTTCGAGCCGCTGCCGCGCGTGCGCTGCCACGCCGGCCAGCTCAATCAGGCGTTCCTCAATCTCTTGATGAACGCCTGCGACGCGATCGGCGAGCGCGGCCGCATCACGGTCCGCACGCGCGCACGAGAACGGGCTGGTGCGCCTCGAGTTCGAGGACGACGGCCCCGGCATTCCCGCCGACGTGCGCGACCGCGTCTTCGAGCCCTTCTACACCACCAAGCCGGTCGGGCAGGGCACGGGCCTCGGCCTGTCGCTCACCCACGGCATCATCGAGCGCCACACCGGCCGCATCTGGGTCGAGTCGGACGCGGGCGTCGGCACGCGCTTCGTGATCGAGCTGCCCGCGGGTCGCCCCGAACGGGAATGAGCGTGCCCGCAACGCCAGCAGGAGAATCAGCTAGCGCGACATCTCGCGCGCGACCGCGCGAGGCGCGTCGCCGCGGCTGCACCAGCGGGTCGGCTGCCACCCGGCGCCCAGTGGTCCTTCCACCGCCGATCGCGGCCGTTCGATCGCGCCCGGTAATGCCGGATCGAGGCTAGATGCGGATCACGCCGCTGCGCACGAACTCGGCGAGCCGCACGCGCTGATCGGGTTCGAGCAGTGCGTGCAGTTCCTCGAGCGCGGTTGCGACGGCCGTCTCGACGCGACGCGCAGCGGTCGCGCGCAGCTCACCGGCCGAGTCCACCTTCGCGCGCGTGAACTCGGTTGCTTCGAGCGCGTCGGCGAGATCGGCGGCGGCGCGCCGCAGATCGAGCGCCGCCTGCGCGCGTTCGAGCTTCAGCCGCTCGAGGATGCGTGCACACCGGGCCGTCTGCTCGTCGTCGAGATCGAGCTTGTAGGCGAGGAAGCGCAGCGGGCGCCGCACGCCGAGGCCCGCGTTCGAGATGAACTCGTCCTCTTCGAAGCGCCGGTGCGCGAAGCGCTGGGCACGCCGCGCCTCGGCTTCGCCCCAGCGCTGCGACGCGCCCGGGCCATCGTCGCCACCACCCGCAAACGCCGGATCGAAGTGACGGGCATGCCAGCGCCGGAATCGGGAATGCCAATGCTGCGAATGACAGGAATGGGAATGCACGCGGTATCTCCTCGCGCGGAGGCATGTCGCGCTCCGCGGAGCAACGGTGCGGGCGTCATGCCTCGCGCCGACTCGCCACGACGGCGAGCCGCCCGAGCATGCCGGACTCCGGCGGCCCGGGCAATGCAGCGCGCGCTGCAGCGCCGCCTGCGCCTAGAACCTGGCCTTGTTCGTGTACAGCGCCGGCAGGAACGACGCGAGGTAGCTCATCTCCTCGTGGCAGTGTTTCAGCAGGGCAGGGCCGACGCGGTCGGGGACCAGCTGGATGCGCGCCTCGCGCGTGCTCGCGAGGGCGGGCGGGTCGACGTCGCCGAGCCAGAAGCGGCTGCGCATCTCGCAACCGTAGCCGGTGTCGCGCACCAGGTGGATCAGATGCCCGCTCCAGACCGGCGCATCGAGCAGGCCCACGCGCGCGCAGACGGCAGCCGAGACGCCGGCCTCTTCGAAGCGCGTCACGTCGAGCAGCTCGGCCGGTTCGCGAAAGCGGATCTTCAACTTCTGCAGCTCACCGCCAATGAACTCGTGCACGTGGTGTTCGCCGCCGACGTAGCGACCCGTTCCGCGCTCGCCCTTCCACTCGCACCAGACGTGGTCCCTGGGATGCCACCACTTGTATTGCTCGGTGGTCTCGAGATAGCCGAACCACCACTCGACCATGCGGCCCTTGCAAGCGACCATCGCCGTGTGCGCCGCGACGTGGAGCTGGCCGTCGTCGAGCCGGAGCCAGCCGGACTCGAAGGCGAGATGGCCCGGATCGAGGAGCTGGTCGGCTTCGTCGAGTCGCATCTACGGAATCACTCCCTCGCCCCGCAACAGCGCTCGTGCCTGGGCTCCGTAGCCGAACTCCGCCAGCACCTCCTCGGTGTGCTCCCCGAGCAGTGGCGCGACTCTTCCCGGCGTCGCCGGCGTCTTGTCGAAGTGCGCCGCCGGCGCTGCCTGCCGCAGCTTTCCTGCCTTCGGGTGTTCCAACTCGATGATGCTGCCGTTGTGCTTCAGCTGCGGATCGTCGAAGACGGCTTCGAGCGAGTTGACGGGGCCTGCCGGCACCTGTTCCGCGACCAGTCGCTCGAGCAGCTCTCGCGTCGGGTGCTTGCGGAACTCCTCGTAGAGGATCGCGCCGAGCGCTTCGGCGTGCTTCGCGCGCTCGAAGAGCGCAAAGCGCGGGTCGTCGCAGAGTTCGGGCCGGCCGAGCGCGCGGAAGACGCCGTGCAGCTCGGAATCGCTGGCGGCGAAGTAGATCAGGTGGCCGTCTGCGGTTTCGGTGAGCCGGTAGATTTCGTAGAGCGTCGGGCCGGGCGTCACGTTCTCGCCGAGAAATGTGTGGGCCATCATGCCGTCGGGCCAGAGGAAGGCGAGCGCGACGTCGATCATCGCGATGCGCACGTGCTGGCCGCCGGCGCCGCGCGTGCGCGCGAAGAGCGCGGCGGTGATCGCCTGCGCCGCGGTGTATGCGCTCGCCTTGTCGACGACGACGTGGCGGATCAGATCGGGGATCGGCACGATCGGGATTCTTCTGGATCGCGACGTGGCCGGTGATTCCCTGCAGGATCGGGTCGTAGACGCGGCGATCCCGGTACGGGCCCGACTCGCCGTAACCGCTCACCGAGACGTAGATCAGATCGGGGCGCACCGCGCGCAGGTCGGGCTCGGCGATGCCGAGTCGCTCGACCGCGCCGGGGCGGAAGTTCTGCACGAAGACGTCGGCGCGCTCCACCATGCGCAACAGCACCTCGCGGCCGCGCGGCTGCTTCAGATCGAGCGCCACCGAGCGCTTGCCGCGATTGCCGTTCGCGAAGAAGGCGGAAAGCCCCTCGCGGCGGAACGGCGCGATCCGCAACAGGTCGCCGATCCCGAGCGGCTCGACCTTGATCACGTCGGCGCCCTGGTCGGCGAGGATCATCGTGGCGAGCGGTCCGGCCAGGATGGTCGAGACGTCGACGACGCGGATTCCATCGAGCGGTCCGGGCATGCTGCTCTCCTCGTGCGGCGCCGCCAGTCTACCCGCGCCAGCCCTCTGCACTCCGCAAAAAAAGGAATTGCCCGAGGACCTCGATCGGAACTAGGCTGCCGCGTCGATCCGGTCCGACGCACTCCGCTCGTGACTGCGGTCGGGAGCCGCGCATCATGAAACGAACTCTCGCCGTCTTCCTCGCGGTCGCGAGCTGTGCGGTCGGCTGCCAGCGACTGATCGACCTCCAGGTCGAGCGCACGCTCGCGCGCGTGGACGAGAGCGTGCTGCGCTCGCCCGATCTTCAGATCGTGCTGTGCGGAACCGGCTCGCCGATCGCGGATGCGGCGCGCGCGGCGTCCTGCACCGCGGTGATCGCGGGTGGACACTTCTTCCTGGTCGACGCCGGACCGGGGAGCGTCGAAGTGGTCGACCTCGCGGATCTCCCGCTCGGCCACCTCGAAGGCGTCCTGCTCACACACTTCCACTCCGATCACATCGGCGACCTCGGCGAGGCGATCACGCAGAGCTGGATCGCAGGCCGCGCGCAGCCGCTCGACGTCTACGGGCCCCGCGGCGTCGCGGCGATCGTCGACGGCTTCCGCGAGGCGTACGCGGCCGACGTGGAGGCGCGCGTTCTCCACCACGGCGAGCCGTTCATGCTGCGCGCCGCGGCCGGGGCGCTTGCACACGAGATCGCGCTCGCGGACGCGCCGCTCGCCGACGCGGTGGTCTTCGATCGCGACGGCCTGCGCATCATCATGTTCCGCGTCGACCACGATCCGGTGCGTCCGGCGGTCGGCTACCGCTTCGACTTCGGCGGCCGCTCGGTCGTACTCTCGGGTGACACCAAGAAGAACGAGAACGTCGCGGCCCATGCGAAGGGCGCCGACCTGCTGATCCACGAAGCGCTCGATGCGGATCTCACCGGGCGCGCGGTCGCCGGAGCGCGCCGGCTCGGCATGGAGCGGCTGGCCAAGCTGGCGTCCGACATCCCGGGCTATCACAGCACTCCGCGCGAGGCGGGTGAGGTGGCGCAGCAGGCGGGCGTAGCGCATCTGGTGCTGACCCATCTGGTGCCGCCACCGCGCAATTTCATCGTGCGTCGGGCCTTCACGAGCGAGGCGAGCGAAGCATTTCGCGGGGAAGTGACGCTCGGAGAAGACGGCATGCGCTTCGCACTCGCGCCTCGCTAGCCGCTCTCGGCTAAGCTGCGCCCGCGCTCCACCCCTAGAGGAGATTCGTCGATGTCGTCGCTCCGCCTCGGCCTCACTGCCGGCTACTCCGGCGCCTCCATGCAGATCAACCGCGAACTGATCCTCGAAGCCGAGCGCCTCGGCTTCGACTCGGTGTGGAGCGCCGAGGCCTACGGCTCGGACGCGGTCACGCCGCTCGCCTGGATCGCGCGCGTTCACCACCAGGATCAAGCTCGGCACCGCGATCATGCAGATGCCGGCGCGCACGCCGGCGATGACGGCGATGACGGCGATGACGCTCGACGCGCTCTCGGGCGGCCGCTTCATCCTCGGCCTCGGCCCGTCGGGTCCGCAGGTGGTCGAGGGCTGGCACGGCGTGGCGTACGGCAAGCCGCTCACGCGCACGCGCGAGTACATCGCGATCGTCCGCAAGATCCTGGCGCGCGAGGCGCCGCTCGAGTTCAAGGGCGAGCACTACCAGATTCCCTACGCGGGACCGGGCGCGACCGGCCTCGGCAAGCCGCTGAAGAGCATCCTGCACGGCCGCAAGGACCTGCGCGATCTACACGGCGTCGATCGGCCCGGCCGGCATCGAGTGCAGCGCCGAGGTCGCCGACGGCCTGATTCCCGGTCTGGATGAATCCCGAGCGCTTCGACCTGCTCGCAGCCGCACCTCGAGGCGGGCTTCAAGAAGGCGGGCGGCGGCAAGACGCTCGCGAACTTCGACGTCGCGCCGTTCGTCACCTGCATCCTGGGCGACGACGTCGAGAAGTGCCGGATGCCGGTGAAGGGCATGCTCGCGCTCTACATCGGCGGCATGGGCGCGCGCGGCAAGAACTTCTACAACGACTACGCCAAGCGGCTCGGCTACGAGGAGGCGGCCGTGAAGATCCAGGACCTCTACCTCGCCGGGAAGAAGGCCGAGGCGATGGCGGCGGTGCCGGACGAGCTGGTCGACGAGATCGCGCTGGTCGGCCCGAAGGAGCGCATCCGCGATCGCCTCGACGCGTGGAAGGCGTCGCCGGTGAAGACGCTGCTGGTGGGCGCCGGTCAACCCGAAGCGCTGCGCGTCCTCGCGGAATTCGCTCTCTAATCTCGGCGATGCCCGGCATCGACCGCGACCACATCGTCGCCCTCGACAAGCGGCGGGTCTGGCACCCGTACACGTCGATGGACGAGTACGCGGCGCGCGTCGACCCGATCGTGGTGGTGCGCGCGGAGGGCGCGCGGCTCTTCGACGCCGACGGACGCAGCTATCTCGACGCCAACTCGTCGTGGTGGGTGGCGTCGCTCGGTCACAACCACCCGCGTCTGGTCGCGGCGCTCGAACGGCAGGCGCGCGAGAACTGCCACAGCGCGCTCGCCGGCATGACGCACGCGCCCGCAGCGGAGCTGGCCGAGGCGCTGTGCAGCGTCGCGCCGCGCCGCGCCAGCCCTCCTGGTCATCAGGCCAGCCCTACGGATCATCGGGCCGGTCTGGAGCGCGTCTTCTTCAGCGACGACGGCTCGACGGCGGTGGAGGTCGCGCTGAAGCTCGCCGTCCAATACTGGGCGCAGAACGGGCGGCCGTTGCGCACGCGCTTCGTCGCGCTCGACGGCGACTTCCACGGCGAGACGATCGGCGCGACGGCGCTTGGAGGCGTCGAGTTGTTCCGCCGCCCCTTCGCCGGCGTGCTCGCCGAGTGTTTTCACGTGCCGTCGCCCGGGGATCCCGCCGTCTCGCTGGAGACGGCGATCGCCGCGCTGAGCGACCTGCTGCATCGCGAAGCCGACACGATCGCGTGTGTCGTCGTCGAGCCGATCGTGCAGGGCGCCGCGGGCATGTGGATGCACGATCCGGCGTACCTGCGCGCCGCGCGCGAGCGTGCGACCGCCACGACGTCTTGCTGGTCGCCGACGAAGTGTTCACCGGCTACGGACGCAGCGGTCCGATGTGGGCGTGCCAGCACGCGGGCGTCGTGCCCGATCTGCTCTGCACCGCGAAGGGCTTCTCGGGCGGGATGCTGCCGATGGCCGCGACGCTCGCGACCGAGCGCGTCTTCGCCGGTTTCCTCGGCGGTCGCGAGCGCGCCTTCTACTACGGGCACTCGTTCTGCGGCAATCCGCTCGGGGCGGCGGTCGCGCTCGAAGTGCTGCGCGTCTACGAGGAGGAGCGCGTGCTCGAACGCGCGGGACCGAAGGCGGCGCGCATCGCCGACGCGTTCTCGAAGCTCGGCGCGCTGCCCGGCGTCGCGCGCACGCGCGCGCTCGGCATGATCGGCGCGCTCGATCTCGCGGGCGACGCGGGCTACCTCGCGGACGCCGGCTGGCGCGTCTACGAGCAAGCGCGTCGCCGTGGCGCGTACCTCCGCCCGCTCGGCAACGTGATCTACGTGGCGCCGCCGCTCAACATCGACGACGCCGAGCTCGACGCGCTGCTGGCGATCGTCTCCGAGAGCGTCACCGCCGTGCTCGGCGCCGGCGCACGAGGTGTTGCATGAACACGAGGTCCCTGGCAGTGCTGTTGGCATGCGCCGCGCTGATCGGCGGGCCGGCGCGCGCGGCGGAAGGAACTCCGGCCGCAACGCCCGAAGCTGCGGCGCCCGCCGCCGCAGCGCCGAAGGCGCCGCCGCCGGCCGCGCAGGACCCGAACGAGTCGTACGGATTCAAGATCACGCGACAGCTCGTCGATCGCGCGAAGATCATCGCGGGCGGTCCCGGCCGCGACGGCATCCACGCAGTCGACGCGCCCAGCTTCGCCGGCCCGGAAGCCGCCGACGCGATCGCGCCCGAAACCCCGGTGATCGGCGTCTCGATCGACGGCGACGCGCGCGCCTATCCGATCCCGATCCTCGAGTATCACCAGATCGTGAACGACACGGTCGGCGGCGTGCCGATCGCCGTCAGCTACGACCCGCTCACCGGCGCACCGCTCGCGTGGAAGCGCAACGTCGACGGTCGCACGCTGCGCTTCGGCGTCTCGGGTCTGGTCTACAACTCCGGCTGCCTGCTCTACGACCACGAGACCGAGAGCCTGTGGTCGCAGTTCGATGGCCGGGCGCTCGCCGGTGCGCTCGCCGGCAAGACACTCGAGCCGGTTCCACTGCGCCAGGAGAATTTCGCGAGCTGGTTCGCGGGAGAGGCGAAGACGAAGATCCTGATCCCGCCCGAGCCGAATCACTACGACTACAACCAGAGCGCCTACGCGACCTATGTCGAAGCGGACGGCGGCGCGTTTCCGGTGGAGGCGCGCGACCGCCGGTTCCACGCGAAGGAGCTGGTGGTGGGCGTCGCCGCGAACGGCAAGGCGCGCGCGTATCTCGCGTCGCTCGTCACGGCGAACGGCGGACGCGCCGAGGACGATCTCGACGGCAGGAAGATCGTCGTTCGCTACGACAAGGAGCGCGACGTCTTCGAGTACGAGGCGCCGGCCGGCGTCAACGTCACCGAGTCGTACTGGTTCGCGTGGAAGGCGTTCCATCCCGAGACGACGATCTGGAAGGATCCCGGCGCCGTGAAGGGCCGCGAGCCGTAGGCGCGGCGCGTCAGTCGCCGAGCAGCTCCGCGGCGCCGAGGCTTTCTGCGCCGAGCCCTTCGCGGACGACGCGCTCGAGTCCGGCGAGCGCGCGCGCGTTCACCGGCACTGCTACGCCATGGCGATCGCCGAGCGCGAGGATGCGGCGGTGGTACGCGTCGACTTCCAGCGCTGCGCCCCGCGCGAGGCCCTGCCACAGGCTGTTGTAGAGCGGCAGCCTGCGCGCCGCGACGCCGCGGGCGAGCGCGGCGCGCTGGAACGCGATCTCCGCGTCGAGCGAGCGGTCGCGGCCGTCGCACGAGCGCGCCGCGATGCCGGCTGCTGTGAGCGCGTCGCGCGCTTCTTCGAGCAGGCGCGCCTTGCCCTCGGTGAACGCGCGCGTCTCGTGATCGTCGCGTCGCACCAGCGCGTTGGGTGTGGACATCAGGTTCACGCAGAGTTTCAGCCAGCGGTCGTCGGCAATGCGTGGCGATACGCCCGTGTCGTAGCCGGCGCTGCGCAGCAGAGTGGCGACGGCCTCCACGTCGGCGCCAGCGCCTTCCGGGTGCGCGCCCACCACGATCCGCGCCGCACGCTGCGACCGCGCGAACTTCGCCGAGACGCGCGTGCAGTTGTGACGGATCACGCCGCCGATCACGCGCGCGAAGCGCTCCGCGAAGACTGCGTCGCCATCGATGCCGTTCTGCACGTTCACGAGCAGCGCATCGGGCGACGCGTCGGCGAGCAGCGCCGCGGCGTCGCGCGCGTCGGGGCCGCGCACGCAGGCGAAGATCGCGTCGCGCTCGCCGCTGGGAGGGCCCGCGATCGCCGTGACGCGGGCGTGCCAGCGCACACCCGTCTCGGGCTCCTCGACGTCGATGCCGGACGCGGCGATCTGCTCGGCGTCTTCTTCACGTCGTGTGCAGACACGCACGGCATGACCCGCACGTGCGAGCCGCGCGGCGAGCACGAGCCCAACCGCCCCGGCGCCAAACACGGTGATCACGGCCCTGTCGCCCTCTCAATAACCTGACAACCCAATAACCTGACGCCCGGCACCGCCTCAGCGGCGGTCGGCGCTCCAGATGCCGGGGCCGTGGGCGGCGATGAAGAGGAAGGCGAAGCAGTAGAGGACGGCCAACTCGCCGCGGTTCGCGATCGGATGAAAGGCCTTCATGCCGTGCGCCATCCAGTATGCGGCGGCCATCTGGCCGGCGGCGAGGAACGCGGCCCAGCGAGTGAAGAGTCCGATCGCGACGAGGGCGCCGGTGATCAGCTCGATGCCGCCCGCCGCGTAGATCACCAGGGGCGGCGCTCCCTGCCGGCGTTCCGCCGAAGAGACCGAAGATCTTCTGGAGGCCGTGACTCATGAAGAGCATTCCGAAGACGATGCGCATCGCGGCGTAGGTCTGCGGCGCAAGGGGTTTCATGAATGTCGCCATGCTTCGTCCTCCGTCGTTCAGACGATCGGCCAGTCGTGCACCCAGGGGCGTGCTTGCTCGAAGGCGTAGGCGGCTTGCAGGACGAGGTCGTCGCGGTGGCGCGGGCCGACGATCTGCAAGCCGACCGGCAGACCCGCGCGCGAGAAGCCGCAGCGCACCGTCGCGGCGGGATGCCACGACAGGTTGAAGGGCATCGTGAAGGAGCCGACGTTCGCATCGGGCTGTCGCTTGCCTTCCACTTCCGCGCGCAGCGGACCGCGCGCGGCGGGCGGGTCGTAGGGAACCGTCGGCGTCACGAGCAGGTCGAAGTGGTCGAAGCTCTCGGCGCACCAGCGATTCAACTCTTCGCGCCGGCGCCGGTAGACCGCGAAGCGCTCCGGTGTCATCTGCACGCCGAGCTTCACGTTGGCGATCAAGCCGCGACCGAACTCGTGTTCGCGATCGGGTAGGAACTCGTCGAGTTGGCCGAGTAGCTGGAACACGCCCATCAGGCCCCAGTCGCGACCCGGCTCGGGCGGGCCGCCGCGCACGAACTCGACGTGATGCCCGAGCTGCTCGAAGACGTGCACCGCCTCGCCCACCGCGTCGGCCACGTCCGACTGCACGACCGCGTAACCGAGATCGGCGGCGTAGCCGACGCGCAGTCCATCGGGCAGGCGCGGCAGCACTTCGCGATACGACAAGCCGGGATGTGGCAGCGAGTTCGGATCGAGCGGATGCGCGCCGACCGTGAGATCCAGGTGCAGCGCCGCGTCCTCGACGCTGCGGGTGAGCGGACCGTGGCCGGCCGTGTCGTCCATGACCCAGAACTCGTCGGGACCGTGCGGAATGCGGCCGTAGCTGGTCTTGAGACCGAAGCAGCCTGTGAAGCTGGCGGGAATGCGAACCGAGCCGCCGCCGTCGCTCGCCGTCGCGAGCGGGATCATCGACCCCGCGATCGCCGCCGAGGAGCCGCCGCTCGATCCGCCCGGCGTGCGCTCGGGGTTCCAGGGATTGCGCGCCTCGTCGAAGAGCAGGTTCTTGGTGATCGCGGTGGCGCCGAATTCGGGCGCGTTGGTCTTGCCCACCACGATCGCGCCGGCCGCGCGCAGTCGCTCGACCTGCAGCGAGTCGCGCGCGACGAGGTTGTCCTTGAAGACCCGGCTGCCGTGCGTGGTGACGAGGCCCGCGGCGTCTTCCAGGTCCTTCACGCCGAGCGGTACGCCTTCGAGCGGTCGCGCTTCGCGGCGCTGGATGCGGGCTTCGGCCTGGCTCGCGTCCGCGAGCAGCGCAGCGCGCTCGCGCATCGCGACGAAGGCGTTGAGTTTGCCGTTCACCGCGTCGATGCGGTCGAGCGTCGCCTGCATCAGCTCGACAGGGGAGAGTTCGCGGCGCGCGAGCAGCGCTGTGATCTCGGTGAGCGGACGACGCAGCAGATCATTCATGATGGGCCTCCCGAAGCCGACCGAGTCTACCACCGGCGACCGCGAGCGGACCGAGTCTTCACGAGGACGGTGGTCCAGGAGGCGTTCCGGGCGGATCGAGAGGCGCGCCAAGGGGGGGCGCCGCTTTCGGAGCGCCGCCAAGATCGGCCTCGTTTCGGGGTCGAGAGGCCCGATATCGGGCGTTTTTCCTTTGACGCCGGCAACCAAAGCCGTATGATGCGCCGCAACTCCGGTGACACGGAGATCCAACAAACCAAGCCACCCGTGCGATGTCGTGCCGTGGCTAGCCAAAGGACTGGGGGGAACGATGGCAGCGAAGAAGAAGGCAGCAAAGAAGAGCGCCAAGAAGGCGACGGGCGATCTGATCATTTCGAAGTCGCGCGTCAAGGCGGCGACCAAGAAGTGCAATGTTGGTGGTGACTTCTACGGCGCGCTCGACGCGGCCGTGCGCAAGATCATCGCGGGCGCCGAAGAGCGCGCGCAGGGCAACAAGCGCAAGACGCTGAAGCCGGTCGACATCTAGTCGCACCGCGCCGAATGCAAGAGGGCCCGCGGGCTGGCGTCCGCGGGCCCTTCTTCGTTGCGCTTTCTGCGATGCGCAGTTCGCAACGAACCGAAGCTCGTTCAGCGCTACGCGCCCTGCTGCGACCAAGCGGGCTGCGCGCTGCCGTCCGCGCTGACGCGCCACGGTGTCCAGACCAGCACGAGCGGTGAGACGTCGAGGTCGGCCTTGCGCGCCGCGACGTGGAGTTCCTCGAGCGCGATGGCTTCGACGCCGCGCGCCTCCAGCGCCGTGATCTCCTGCTGGCAGCTCTGCTCCAGCTCCGCGAGCTTCGCGTCGATCTGGCCGGCGCGATCCTCGGCGCGGCCGACGTCGCCGCGCTCGTTCGCTGCGCGACCGATCCCGCGCATCGCCGTCGCGGCGCGACCCACGTTGGTGCGGCTCGCGAGCTTGCGACCGAAGAGGGCGCCCACCACGCTGGCCCCGATCGAGATCACCGTGTCCATCTTCTTCGCTGTGTATTGCTCGCGCTCCGCCTCGACGCGCTGCTCGGCGCGCGCCTTCTGATCGCGCAACGCCGCGAGCTGCGGTGCGAAGCGCGCGCGCAGCTTCTCGACCGCAGCGTCGCGCGACTCGCGCAGGGCGTCGCGCAGGCGAACGCGGAACTCCCCTTCGCTCTCGCCGGGCCTCGAGGTCTGCTCGGGATCGCATGCTGCGAAGCAGCACGAGCGTCCGCGCCTGATACAGATGCGCGGCGAGCGCCTTGCGCCAGCCTTCGTAGCTCTCGGCGCGCAGCGCCGTGGCCGGCAGCTCGGCGAAACGCGCACCGGCGGCGGGCTCCGCGTCGAGATCCGGCGCGGCGCGCCCGATCTCGCTCCCGCCTTCCCAGGGCGCTGCCGCGCTCGCGGCGTCGAGCGGCGCGAGCCAGGCCGCCTTCTCCCAGCAATCGACGCCGGCCTTCGCGAGCGTGTAGTGCAGCGAGGCGACACCGAATAGAGCCGGCCGGTAGAGGATCGGCCCCGAACCTCCCGTCGCAGGAAGGAAACGTTCGGTGATGCCGGCCGGAGTGGCGGGGCGAGTCGTCGCCGACGGGCTGGCCGTGGTTGCGGACGCGAGCGCGTCCTCACGGGTTCGCTCGCCTGCGGCCCGCTGCGCCCTCGCCACGTTCGCTTGCGAAGCCTCGCTGGCACTGGGCGCGAGCTTGCGGATCTGCTCGCGCGTGAGCGGACCCGCGAGATACGAGAGCGCCCAGCGCGACTGGAACACGACCGGCTCGTCTTCGTGTACGTTGCGCAGCAGGAAGGTGCGCGGTGGCAATGCCGACAACGTCGCGTCGAGCGACGCGCGGTCGAAGCCCGCGCCGGCTGCGACGCCTTCGAGTCCCTCGATCACGCGCGCCTTGTCGCGTTCGGTCGAGAGCCGACCCAGGAACCAGGTGCCGGCGTTGGAGAGACCCTTGTAGTCGAGATCGACGGGATTCTGCGTCGCGAGCACGACGCCGAGCCCGTAGGCGCGTGCCTGCTTCAGCAACGTCAGCATCGGTGTCTTCGCCGGCGGGTTTGCAACCGGCGGGAAGAAACCGAACACCTCGTCCATGTAGAGCAGCGCGCGCAGCGACGACGTGCCCGACTGCGCCCGCATCCAGGACACCAGTTCGGAGAGCACCAGCGTCACCACGAACATGCGCTCGGCGTCGGAGAGGTGGGCGATCGAGAGGATCGAGATCCGCGGGCGTCCGTCTTCCGTGTAGAGCAGTCGCGCGGCGTCGAGTGGCTCGCCCTGCGTCCATGCGGCGAAACTCGGCGAGGCTGTCAGGTTGTTCAGCGCCAGCACGAGCTGGGCGCGCTCCTTGGCGGGAAAGAACGACTCGAGGTCGAGCACGCCGACGCGCTCGAGAGGCGGCTTCTGCACCTTGGCGATCAAGCCGGCGAGATCGAGGGGTTCGCCGTTGCGCCAGGCGCGATCGAGCAGCGTCGCGACGAGGATGTGTTCGCGGCTGCGCAGCGGATCCGCGTCGATGCCGAGCAGACCGAGCAGGCCCGAAACCGTGCTCTGCACGCGCTCGCGCAAGGCCTCGTCGTCTGCGACCACGGCCGCTGCCGGCGCGCGGAGCGAGCGCAGCAGTGCGAGCGGTCTCCCGGCCTGCGAGCCCGGCGTGTAGATCGCGCGGTCCGCCGCGGCTGCGAAGCGCGCGATCCGCTCGGGCGGCTGGCCCCACTCGGCGAGCCCGGTGCGCCAGCGATCCGCGACCGACTGCGCCTCCTCGTCGGGTGTGCGGCCGTGGCGCGCCGCTTCCGCTTCGTCGATCCAGGGCCGAAACGAAGCTGCGTCGAGCGACGGGAAGCTGAGCAGCAGATTGCCGAGATCGCCCTTCGGGTCGATCGCAATGACGGGAACGCCGTCGATCGCCGCTTCCTCGAGCAGCGCGATGGCCAGCCCCGTCTTGCCGCTGCCCGTCATGCCGACGATGACGGCGTGGGTGCAGAGGTCCTTCGCGTCGTAGAGCAGCGGCTCGTCGGACGCGACGCGATTGGCGGCGAGATCGTAGCGGCGGCCCAGATAGAACGCGCCGAGCTTTTCGTAGTCTTGCACGTCCTACCTCGGCCGCCGCTTCGCGTGCTGCGTCAGACCGTCAGGGCGTGACGGCCTTCTCGGTGGCATCCGCCGCATTCTTCGCCGCCTCTTTGGTGGCGTCGACGGCGTCCTTCGCCATTTCCTTGGTGTTCTCGGCGGCCTTGTCGATGTTGTCGCCCGCGTTCGCCGCTTCTTCCTTCACGAGATCCTCGGTCTTCTTCGCGACGTTGGAGGCGGTGTCCGCCGCGCTCTCGGCCGTCTTCTTGGCGGCGTCGACAGCCTTCTGCGCCGCGTTCTTCGCGTCGTCGGCTGCGATCTGTGCCGCTTCATTGGCGGCCTTGGCCGCTTCCTGCGCCTTCTCGGCTGCGGTCGGATGCTGCTCGCCACAGGCCGCGAGCAATGCCAGCGACGCGACGATTGCCAATGCGATTCGCTTCATGACGCTCCCCCTCTTCTTCGCGGGCGACCAACGCGGACCCCGCGCAACACCGTTTCGATCAAGCCCTCTTCAGGAGATCGCGGATCTCGGTGAGCAGTTTCTCCTCCGCGCTCGGCTCGGGCGGCGGCGCCGCCGGCGCCGGCTTCTTCATCTTGTTCACCGCTTTCACCAGCAGGAAGACGCAGAACGCGATGATCAGGAAGTCGATCGTCGTCTGCAAGAACACGCCATAGTTGATCGTGACGGGCGCCTCGGGCGTGCCGCCGATGGCGAGCTTCAGGCTCGTGAAGTCGACGCCACCCGTCGCGAATCCGATCGGTGGCATCAACAAGTCGCCGACGATCGACGAGATGATCTTTCCAAAGGCGCCGCCGATGATGACGCCGACCGCCATGTCGACGACGTTGCCGCGTTGGATGAACTCCCGGAACTCCCCGACCATGGATCTTCACTCCCCGTTTGAACGCCAGCCTAGCCCTATGCGGGCTCGAGGCTAGGCGCGCGCCGCCTCGGCGCGGATCCGCACGATGCGTGCGCCGGCGTGCACGTGGGTACCCACCGCGATGTAGGCGAGCACCAGCTCGACCTGTCCGGTGAGACCGGCAATCAGCGTGAGAAACAGGCGTCCGTCGCGGCCGAGCAGCAGCCAGCGCCAGCGGCCCTCGCGTTCGGTCGCCCAGGGTCGCTGGAACTGCGTGCCGTACTTTTCCTTCACGATCATCGACAAGCTGTTGCCCGCCAGCGCCGCGAATCCGAGCGCGACGACGAGGGCTCCGGCCCCCATCAGCCAGGCGTAGAGCGTCATGCCGCCGATCACGGCGGCCTCGCCGACACGATCGAGGAGCGCGTCGTAGAGACCGCCGAATGCCGAGTCCTGGTAGCGCACGCGCGCCAGCTCGCCGTCGACGCCGTCGAGCACCGAGGCGCACTGGGCGAGCAGCCCGCCGGTCGTCGCGTGACCGATTGCGAACGAAAGGCCGGCGGCGAGCGTCATCGCGAAGCTCGCGATGCTCACCTGCCAGGGTTTCACCGGCCGCGCGATCAGTCGCTCGGTGATGCGCATGGAGATCGGCCGATTCAGATGGCGGGCGATCACGCCGTCGCCGACGCGCGCGGCGCCGGCCAGCACTTCGCGACGCGCGCGCGGCAGGTCCTCGGCGCGGCGCACGCTCTGCCAGCGCTCGCGCACGGGCCAGCTCGCGACCGGTTCGCGCGCGCCGAGCGTGCCGAGCGCGTGCAGCCAGGCGCGCTCGGCGTCGGCTTCCGCGTCGGCTGCGCGTGCCCACGTCGGTGTCGCGACGGCGAGGCCGACGAGCACGCCGTCGGCGCCGACCAGCGAGCGCGCGACGCGTTGCACGCGCGCGCGCGCGTCGTCGCGACTCCACACCGCGACGCGCGGCAGTTCGAAACCGCGCTCCTCCGCCTCGGGACGGAAGTCGACCGCGACCACCGAGTCGACCGCCGTCGCGAGTTCTCCTCGACGAAGCGCGCCACGAGGTGGCGGTCGTAGTGGCAATCGGTGCGGGCGAGGAAGAAGGGCTCGTCGCCGACGGCGGGCTGCGAGCGTCGCGACGCTGCGCACGCGCAGCGCGCGACACGCGACGCTCTGTCGCAGCGCGCGCTCGGCCACGGCGACCGCGTCGGCGTCGCCCGCGAGCAGGAAGCGCCGCACGCCCGCGCGCGCGAAGGCGAGCGCGGTGCGCTCCACGGGAGCTGAGACCGAACAGCGGAGACCGACTCGCCGGCGCGCGCGCGGACGGCGAGGAGCACGCAGAGTCGATCGGACTCGCTATGCTGCTTCATCTCCCGGGCTCTTCTCCAGGAACGCTTCGATCTGGCGCGCGGCGTCGACGTCGCGCATCTGCACCGGCGGATGCTTCATCGTGTACGCCGAGATCGGCAGCAGCGGTCCCGCGAGCGCCGCGCTCGCGCGCGAGCTTCACGTAGCGGATCACGTCGATCACGATGCCCGCCGAGTTCGGCGAATCCTGCACCGAGAGCCGCGCTTCCAGCTCGATCGGCACGCCGCCGAAGCCGCGTCCCTCGACGCGCAGGAAGCAGACCTTGTTGTCGTTCTGCCACGGCACGTAGTCGGAGGGGCCGATGTGCACGTTGTCGGCGCCGATGTCGTACGGGATCTGCGACGTCACCGCCTCGGTCTTCGAGATCTTCTTCGACGCCAGGCGATGTCGCGAGAGCATGTTCAGGAAGTCGGTGTTGCCGCCGGTGTTGAGCTGGTAGGTGCGCTCGACCTTCGACGCCGCGATCGGCGAGCAGCCGCACCAGCGCGCGGTGCACGATGGTGGCGCCGAACTGCGACTTGATGTCGTCGCCCACGCACGGAATGCCTGCTTGCGCGGAAGCGCTCGCCCCACTGCGGATCGGAGACGATGAAGACGGGGATGCAGTTGACGAGCGTGACGCCCGTCTCGAGGCACGCCTCGGCGTACGCCTGCGTCGCCTTCTGCGAGCCGACCGGCAGGTACGACACGAGGATCTCGGCGCCGCTCTCGCGCAACCGCTTCGCGACGTCCACCGGCCGCTCGTCGGCCACGCGGAACGAGCGCTCGGGCGGGTAGTCGGCCATGTGATCCGCGACGCCGTCGTGGACCGGGCCCATCTGCACCACGCACGTCGGACTTGGCGATCTGGTCGGCTGATCGCCGTCGTGCAGTTGGGCGCCGCGAAGGCGGCCTCGTGCAGCGGACGGCCGACCTTGCGCACGTCGACGTCGAAGGCGGCCACCACCTCGACGTCGCCGGGCCGGTAGCCGCCCATCTCGAGGTGCATCAGACCCCACGCCTCGTGCTGCTCGCGCGGAACGCTCGCGGTAGTGAGTCGATGCCCTGAAGCAGCGAGCTGGCGCAGTTGCCGACGCCGGCGATCGCAATCCTCACCTTTCCCATCAGCGACTCCCCCCTCGCGCACGAAGCCGTGGACACGCGACGGCGAGCCTACGAATCGGTCTCGGAGCGGTCAAGGTGCACCCCGACGCGGAACAGCCGCGCGAGCGGGGCGCGGCGCAGCACGTCGACCGGCTCGACGTCGAAGCGCGCGGCCAGCGCATCGAGGCCGCGACTCGCGACCTGCGCGGCCTTCTCGATCGCCTTCGGGATCGACTCGGCGTCGCCGAGCGGAAGCTTGTCGGCGACCGCCACCTGGTTCGCGAGCGCGAGGAAGGCGTACGCGAAGGCGCGGCGCGCTTCGTCGTCGAGCGATCGCCGCGGCGCGGAACAGCGAGAGCTGGGCGTCGGCCACGGCGGGCAACTCGGGCATGAACACGGGGAGATGCCACTCGCCGACCTTCGGCGCGCGCGTCGGGCAGTCGCTCGAGTTCGTCGCGCCGCGGCTGCGCGTAGATCGCCATCGCCTCCTCCCAGGTCGGGAAGCCGAGATCCTGCAGGCGACCCGCGCGCCAGCGCAGCGCCCACTCCTCGTTCTCGGTGGGCAGCTCCCACGCGACGGCTTGCAGCATGCGGAAGTAGAACCAGTAGTCGCGTCTCGAAGAGCAGCGCGAGCAGACGCATCGCGACGTCGAGATCGTCGCTCGCCGCGCTTCGCGACCAGGTAGAAGACGCCGTCGAGCGTGCTCGCCGCCGCCCGGTGGCGACCAGTCCTGACCGCCGTCGCTGTCGTTCGGCTTCATCGTCGACTTCGGCGCGGTCGTGCAGCCAGAGCATGATCAGCTCGGGATCGAGCGCCTGGACGCCGCGCACCAGCGTGTCGTCGTCGGCCTCGCCGAAGGTCGCGATCCACTCGGCGAGTGTCTCGCGATTCGGGCGTGAGGTCCCGTCCAGGCGTCGAGGTCGACGCAGGCGACGGAGCTGGTCGTCGGTCGCGTGGGCGAGCAGCCACGCGCGTGTCGGCGCGCCCGATTCCCTTCACCGTGAAGACCAGCTCGGCCTCGGGCAGCGCGGGCACGACGCGCTCGGGCTCGGGCACCAGCTCGAGCAGCTCGGCGCGTCGCGCAACGGGCGTCTGGCAGATCAGCGCGACCTGCTCGTCGACCGCGAGCGCCGCGACGACATTCTCCGCCGCGCGCCGGTCGCGTCGCGCGAGTGCAAACAGATCCCGCACCTGCGCCGGCAACTCCGAAACGAGCGCCATCGCGCCGCAACGTAGCGCTTGTTGCCTTGGGGACGTTCCTGAATTCAATCAAGTCAGCAGAGCAGGAACGTCCCCAAGTCACGTCGCCAAAGCGGATGGTAAGCTTCGTGGCTCTCTTGGGATCGCTGTGACGTGCGGGGGGGCGCGATTGCTCTGGCGGCTCTGGGCGTTTGCATCGGGGGTTCCGGTTGGCGGCGTGATCGCATTGGCGGCGCTGCGCGACCCCGCACCGCTGCACCTGGTCTGGGGCGCCCTCGCCGGTGGCGTGTTGCTCGCGGTCGTGGTGTCGCTGCTCGCGCGCGGCACGACGACGAGTTCGAGCGCGGTCGCCATCTCGCCGCGGCCACGAGCTTTGGCTGGGCCGCCGTTCCCGCCGCGGTCGCGGTGTTCTTCGCGTGGTCGCCGGGGCCGTGGCTGTACGTGACGCTCGTCGTCGGGATCGCTCGCGGGCGCGCTCTTCGTCGCGACGCGCGCGCTGGGCCCCGCCGATGGGTTCGTGCGTTGGGAGCTGCGCGCCGCGGCGTCATTTTGCGTTGCGAGCGCAGTCGTGTCCGCTCTGGCCGCCGGCTGTGCGGCGCTCTTCGCGGTCGAGCCCGCGCCGAGTTCCCGCTTCTCGGCGGCGCTCTACGCGATCGACGCCGACGTGGTGACGCGTCCGCTGCCCGCGTGCAGCACCGCACCGCGCGCCATCTCGATCCTGCAACAGCGCGGCGCGCACCCGGCGTCGTCGCCCGACGGCGCGCAGCTCTGGTTCGACGCCGCGTCGGACGCCGACGGGGGGCGCCGTCAGATCCATCGCATGGATCGAGCGACCGGTCAGGTGGTCTGTTGGACTTGCGGCAGCCCCGGCAACAACGTGCACCCTTCGATCTCTCCGAGTGGCGTCTCGCTCGTCTTCCAATCTGATCGACACACCAGCTGGCGCCGTCCCGACGACACCGATCTGTACCTTGCCGCGGCGCAGAGCGGCGCCAAGCCCGATCCCGGCCGGCGGCTCAGCTTCACGGTCGGACCCGACGAGTCGCCCGTCTTCGGTCCCGGTCCGATGATGGTCACCTGGTCGCGACGCCTCGCGGGCCGTTACGAGGTGGTCGCCGCGTCGATCCGTTCCGGTCACGGTGGGCTGCTGCTCGGCAAGCCGGGTGTGCTCGCGAACGGCGGCGCACAGTGGATCGCGCCCGTCGCGTGGAGCCCCGACGCCCGCACGCTGCTCGTCGCGCGCGGCAATCCGTTTGCGCCGCTCGCGATGGAGGCCGTCGATCCGACCCGCTTCGATCGCGAGTCGCTGGGCACTGATGCCGCGCTCGCCGGCTCTTTCGACGCGGACGGCGCCTGGCTCGATTTTGCCACGACGCGACCGCTGCACTGGTTGGGCGCGTTGCCGCGTTCGCTCGGCTTTGCACTCGCGCCTCTCGCGAATGCGCGACGCGATCACGAGCCGCTGGGGCGCGAGACGGGCGTTCGCAGCGGCGCGGCGTCGCACGTCGCCGCTGCCCCGGCGCTCGACCTCCCCGCCGAAGTCGCCACCTGGGGCGAGCCGACCGGCATCGCGATCGAGCCGGACGGGAGCGGCTTCGTTCTCGGGCAGCGCCGCGGCGACGACGACGGCGTGCACGAGCGACTCGTCGTGGTCCAGCTCGCATGCACGCAGACGGCGGTTGCGCCACGCACGGTCGCAACGCCGTGAAGCGTCGGGCGGCGCTCGCACTCGTTGCGCTCCTGATCCCCGCGACGCCGCGGGCAGCCGAGCCTCCGAGCGAAGCCGTGCTCGCCGACCTCCCGTTCCTCCCGGCGACGGAGCGCGGCGGCGCGAACGAAGTCCGCATCGATCTCGCGCCACCCGGCGCGCGGCCGCTCCCGCTGCTGCTCGACACCGGTTCGCCCGAGAGCTTCGCGACGCCGAGCGCTGCCAAAGCGCTCGGGATCAGCTTGCGGCGCAACAAGCAGACGCCCTACCGGCGCGCGACGCGGCTCGACCGCGATGTAGAGCTTTCCGTCGACACGCGCCGCGGCGACACCGCTGAGAGTGTGGGCGGCGAATGGGCTGTGCTCGGCGCGCGCTTTCTCTCGTCGTTCGTGCTGGAGATCGATTTCCCCGGCCGCCGCGTGCGCTTCCTCGACCCAAAGCGTTTCGCGGTGCCCGAGCGCGCGGAGGCGGCGAACCAGGCCGTGCTTCCGCTCCGCCTCGTCGGCAACCGGCCGATCGTCGAGATCGAGGTCGGCGCTGCACGCATGCCCGCGGCGATCACAACGGGCGCCCCCGGTACGCTGTTGCTGGCAGGCGGTTGGGCGCTAGGGGCGTCGCTGACGCCCAATCCGGAAATAACCGCAACACTGGCGCCGGCGCCCGGTGCGGGTCGCCTCGAGGCAGTCACCGCCGCGCGCTTCCAGATCGGTCCCTTCGCCGAGAGCGAGGTGCCGATGCTCGTCGCGGAACACGGCGCACAGGGCGCCGGCGCGCGCAGCGAGGCACTGGCTCGGCGTCGATCTGCTGAAGCGCTTCGTGCTGCGCATCGACTACCCGCGCAAGCGACTCTGGATCGCGGAGCCGGCGCCGTGATCGGCGTCGATGCCGTGCGCCGCGCACTCGCGAACTACGACGCCACCGTCGTCGACGACCCGGCGCGACCGCGCGCGGCCGTTGCAGTCGTGTTGCGCGACGCCGCCGCCGGACCCGAGGTGCTGCTGATCGAACGCGCGCGTCACCCCGCGGACCCCTGGTCGGGGCACATGGCGTTTCCGGGTGGTCGCGTGGATCCCGCGGATTCGGACACGCGCGCTGCCGCCGAACGCGAGACGCTGGAAGAGGTCGGGCTCCCGCTCGCGGGCGCCGAAGTGCTCGGTCGACTCGACGACCTCGAGGGTCGCCACGCCGGTCGCCCGCTCCAGCTCGTGATCTCGGCATGGGTCTACCACGTGGCGCAACACGGCCCGTTGGTACAGAACCGCGAGGTCGCGACGACGTTCTGGGTACCGCTTCACCCGGCTCGTCGATCCGCGCCACGGCGTCGAGTATCCGACCCCCGTCGGCAGCTTCCCGGGCATTCTCGTGGGCGAACCCGACCGCCACGTCGTGTGGGGCCTCACCTACCGCTTCCTCGAAATCCTCCTAGAGCGCGTCGGTCACCCCCTCCCGCACCGCTGGTGAACGGTGCCGGGCGTCAGGTTGTTGTCTTGTCAGGGTTTTCGGAACAACTTGACGCCGCAATAACTTGACGCCCGGCACCCCCTACGGGGCCTCCTCGGGTGGGCGCTCACGGGGCGGGATCCACCTCGAGCGAGCGGGCGGAGCCCACGTCGGTCCAGCGCACCTGGAGGACGCCGCCCTCCCAGTGCCACGCGGCTCCGAGTTCTTCGTCCGCGCGGCCCGCGACCGGCAGGCGCACCGCGTCGACCCACACGGAGTTCGGCCGCGAGCATCCGTGCACCGACACGCGAACGGTTCGCGCGCCGATCGCGAACGCCCCTTCGCGCCCGCCGACCTCGAGCCGCATGCGGCCCCCGGCGCGGCCGCGCAGCCGCACCGGCGTGCGCGCCTCGATACCGGCACGATACGCGGGCGACTCGCCGTCGTCTTCGATCACGACGGTCGTCGCGTCGCCGCCGGGGTACACCTCGAGGATGAGCGGCTCCTCGGGAATCTCCCCGACGTGGCGGACCGCGCTGCGCATCGGCAGCACGCAGCCGCCGCGCGCGAAGATCGGGATGCGCTCGAGCGGCGCTGCGACGCGCACCATACGCGGTCCGATGTAGCGCGCGTCGTCGTCGAGCGCGGTCCACGCGCCGGCGGGCAGATAGACCTCGCGCTCCGTGGCGCCGCGCTCGAGTACCGGCGCGACGAGCAGATCGCGACCAAGCAGCAGTTGGTCGTCGATCGCGGCGGCGCGCTCGTCGTCCGGGTCGTGCCAGAACATCGGTCGCCAGATCGGCGCGCCCGTCGCCTCGGCCTCGCAGAAGAGCCCGTAGAGGTACGGGAGCAGACGCATGCGGAGTTCGAGCGCCGTGCGCGCGATGGCCTCGACGCGTTTGCCGAAGCGCCAGGGCTCCTGGCGATGCTTCAGCCACATCGAATGGGTGCGCGCGAACGGATAGAGCGCGCCGATCTGCATCCAGCGCGCGAACAGTTCGGGGCTGCACCAGCCGGCGAAGCCGCCGATGTCGGCGCCGCAGAACGGCACACCCGAAACCGAGAGCCCGAGCAGCATCCGCACCGACAGCGCGAGCTGCGGCCAGCTGCTCGTGGTGTCGCCGGTCCAGAGGGCGGCGTAGCGCTGGATGCCCGCGTGCCCCGAGCGCGACAGCACGAAGGGGCGCCGCTCGGGGGCGAGCCGCAGCAGCGCTTCGTGCGTCGCGCGGCATTCGAGATGGCCGTACGCATTGCGCACCGACTCGTGCGGCACGCGGCGCTTCGGATCCGCCGGGTCGCTCGCCACCACGTCGCCGAGGTCCTGGGCCTGCAGCGGCACGATCAGCCGGCCGGCGCGCACTTCGCGCTTCCAGCCAGCGGGTTCGTTCATGTCGTTCCAGATGCCTGCGACGCCCGCGTCGACCAACGGCGCGTGCTGCGCCCCCCACCACGCGCGTACCTCGGGGCGGCCGAAGTCTGGAAGCGACGCATCTTTGGGCCACACCTTCAGCGAGTACGGCGATCCGTCGCGGCGACGCAGGAAGACGTCGCGCGCTTCGCCGTCGCGATGCACGGCCCACGACTGGTCCACCTTCACGCCCGGGTCGATGATCGTGACGACGCGGAAACCCACCTCGCGCAGCTCGTTCAACAGCCCGCGCGGATCGGGGAAGCGCCGCGGGTGCCAGCTGAAGACGCGGTAGGCGTCCATGTAGTCGATGTCGAGGTGGATCGCGTCGGTGGGAATGCGGCGGCGGCGCGCTTCGCGCGCAACGCGGCGCACGTCGCGTGCGCTGCGATAGCCCCAACGCGACTGGTGATGGCCGAGGGCCCAGAGCGGCGGGCGCGTGATGCGGCCGGTGCGCGCGGTGTAGCGGCGGAGTACGTCGTCGGGCGTGGGTCCGGGGAAAACCGTCATGTCCAACCCACCGGCCTCTGCGGTTGCCACCACGCGCAGCCGCTCCTGCGCCGCTACGTCGAAGTGGCTGGGCGCGCAGCCGTCGAGCAGGAAACCGTCGGCGCGCGCGGCTTCGGCTTCGCTGGTCGCGAGCCTCAGCAAGAACGGGATCGAGTGATAGAGCGGGTCGACGCGCTCGCCGACGGGATGGTCGCGGTTGCGCATCGTGAAGCTGCGACCGCGGCGGTCGAGTGCGCCCGTCTTGGCGCCGAGCCCGAACCAGCGCTCGCCCGGTGCCGCGCGCAGCGCGACGCGGCCGGCGCCGTCCGGTGCGAACGCGAAGTCGAGCAGGTGCGCGATCTCGCGGCCGCTGCGATCGAAAACGCGTACCGCGAAGGGCCGTTCTTCGATCTCGACGCGCGCTGCCCCGTCGGCGCCGTCGAACGCGAGCGCCACGCCGACACTCTGCGGATCGAGGGGGCCCGGCGCTTCGCCCCCTGCGTCGAGCGCGAAGGGTTCCGCATTCGACGCGCGCCACGGCTCGCGGCCGAGTGCGTCGGAAGGATCCGGCGGCAGCGCCCGCCCGGTCGCGGCGCGCACGCGCACCGCGCCGTCGCGCGCGATCTCGACACGCGCGACCGCCTCGCCGAGATCGAGGTCGACGCCGCCGCGCTCGACGGCGGTCCAGCGCATCAACTGCGCGATCGGTGCGAAGCGGCGGGATCGACGCGCCACGCGCGCATTCTAGCCGCGCGCCGGGATCCGCCCGCTCCGCTTTCGGGATGGCATCGCGCCGATGCGGGTGGCCCCCTCGAGCGCGCCGGCGAAACGGCTAGTGCATCGCGGCGAGCGGCTCCGTCGGGCGCAGCCCGACGCGCTTCAGCAGCCACATCATCGGGCACCACTTCGTGAAGGCGGACTGCACCAGGTTCGCGCCGACGAATGCGGTGAAGGCGAAGAAGCCCGGATGCACCCACCAGCCGAGCGCCACGCTCGCGAGCACGAAGCCCCCCGCCGCCAGTCGAAGCCCCTCGTCGATCGTCATTCGTTCGTTCATGGTCCTCTCCGATGCGCCGTCACCGGCGCGAAGATGCCCGTCGTGTCGCCGAGCGCGCGACCGGCGCCAGCGAAGCCAGGTGACCCGTGAGCCGTCGCGCGAGGCCCTCGCAGACGAGGTCGCAGAGCTTCGCCACCGAGGCGTCGGCGACGCGGTAGAAGGAGTGGAGCCCTTCCTGACGCCGCGCCACGATGCCTTCGCTGCGCAGCACGGAAAGGTGTTTGGAAGCACTGGGCTGCTGAAGTCCGACGCGTTCCGCGAGTTCGAGCACGGAGCACTCGCCCCGCAGCAGCTCGCGGAGGATGCGCAGGCGCGCCGGATCGCCGAGCAGCCGCAGGCGGGCTGCCACCAGCTCGATCGCTTCGTTCGACAAGTCTGAGCGGGTGTCTCGCTTCGCCATCGGTCCGAATCGTATTGACTTGGCTCATACATGTCAATATGCTAAAAAAGGAATACGGAGGGCGCGTGCCCGGAGACCGCAGCAAGACTTCCTTCCTGGGTCGCGTGATCGACCTGTTCCTGGTCGGGCAGGCGCCGGCGTTGCTGATCGCGCTCTCGCTCGCCGGCGGCGTGGCCGCGCTGTGGCTCACGCCGCGCGAGGAAGAGCCGCAGATCGTCGTGCCGATGGCCGACGTGTCGATCGAGGCGCCCGGGCTCCCCGTCGAGGAAGTCGAGCGACAGATCTCCACGCGGCTCGAGAAGCTGCTCGCCCAGATCGACGGCGTCGAAACCGTCTACTCGATGTCGCTTCCGGGCCGCTCGATCGTCACCGTGCGCTTCTTCGTCGGCGAGGATCGCGAGAACAGCCTTCTCGACATCTACAACAAGATCGAGTCGAACCGGGACCTGGTGCCGCCGTCGGTGGCGAGCTGGGTGGTGAAGCCGATCGAGATCGACGACGTGCCAATCCTGATTGCCACACTCTACAGCGATCGACCGCAACAGCTGGACGACTTCGCGTTGCGGCGGATCGCCGAAGAGATCGAGATCCAGCTCCAGGCCGTGCCGGAGACCAACCGCGTGCAGGTCTTCGGCGGCCGGCCGCGCGCGCTGCGCGTCGGCCTGCGTACCGAGGCGCTCGCGGCGCGCCAGACGTCGCCTCTCGAAGTCGCGTGGGCGCTCGGCGTGTCGAACGTGCGGGCGCGGAGCGGCTCCTTCGACCGCATCGACCAAAACTTCTTGGTGGACTCCGGCGAGTTCATCCGGGGAGGCGACACGCTGCACGGTGTCGTCGTCAATGTGGTGGACGGCCTACCCGTGCGGCTGGGCGACGTCGCGGAGATCGAGGACGGCCCCGACGAGCCGACGAGCTACGGCTGGATCGGCTTCGGGCCCGCCGACGCGCGAGCCGCCGAAGCCAGCGTTTCCGGCGACGGCGTGCTGTTCCCCGCCGTGCACATCGCCGTCGCGAAGCAGCGCGGATCGAACGCGGTGGACGTAGCGCGGCGCGTCGAGGCGAAGCTCGCCGAAGCTCGAGACCAGCCATCTGCCCGCCGGCGTGCACGTGCGGATCACCCGGAACCTCGGTGAGACGGCCAACGACAAGGTCAACGAACTCGTCGAGAATCTCGTCGTCGCGCTCGTGATCGTGATCGCGCTCTTCGCCTGGACGCTCGGCTGGCGCGAGGGGCTGGTCGTCGCGGTCGCCGTGCCGATCACCTTCTCGCTGACGCTGCTCGTCAACTACTTCGCCGGCTACACGATCAACCGCGTGACGCTCTTCGCGCTGATCCTCGCGCTCGGGCTCGTGGTGGACGACCCGATGGTGGACGTCGAGAACATCCACCGGCACTTCCAGCTGCGCCGCGAGTCGCGTCTCGCCGCGATCCGCACGGCCGTGAACGAAGTCCGGCCGCCGATCCTCTACGCGACCTTCGCGGTCATCCTCTCGTTCCTCCCGATGCTCTTCATCACCGGCATGATGGGCCCCTACATGCGGCCGATGGCGATAAACGTCCCGCTGGCGATGGCGATGTCGATGGTCGTGGCGTTCACGATCACGCCGTGGCTCTCCAATCTCGCCCTGCGCAGCGATGGCCCGCACACCGATGCGGCGGAGAGTCCGGCGGAAGACTCGCGGCGTCCGCCGCTTCTACGAGCGCGTGCTGGGTCCGCTGCTCGACGACGGCCGCAAGTCCCGCCGCCTGCTCGCGGCGACGGGTGCGCTCTTCGTGCTCGCGCTGCTGCTCGCGATCGTGCGTGCGGTGCCGCTCAAGATGCTGCCCTTCGACAACAAGAACGAGTTTCAGGTGCTGCTCCAGACGGACGAAGGCACCACGCTCGAGCGGACCGACGCGATCGCGCGGAGCCTCGCGGAGGTGTTGCGGCGCGCCCCCGAGGTGAAGGACTTCGAAGTGACCGTCGGGGCGGCGAGTCCGATCGACTTCAACGGCCTCGTCCGACACTACTTCCTGCGCAGCGGCGCGAACGTCGCGGACATCCGTGTCAACCTGGCCGGCAAGCGCGAACGGGTGATGCAATCGCACGAGATCGCGCTGCGGCTGCGGCCGGAACTCGAGGCGGTCGCGGCGCGAGCCGGCGCGCGGATCGCGCTCGTCGAAGTGCCGCCCGGGCCGCCGGTGCTCGCGACCGTCGTGGCCGAGGTCGTGGGCGGGCCCGCGGTTCCGTACGCACGCCTGCGCGAGGCCGCCGGCGTCGTGGCCGACCGCTTGCGCGCCGAGCCGCTCGTATCGGACGTCGATACCACGGTCGAAGCAGACCAGACCCGGGTCGTCTTCGTGACCGACCAGGAGAAGGCCGCCCTCTCGGGCGTCTCGTCCGACGACGTGGCGCGCACCGTGTCGCTCGCGCTCGGCGGACTCGATGCGAGCATCCTGCACGAGCCCGGCGAGGTGAATCCGCTCCCGATCCGGCTGCGGCTCTCGCGCGCCGACCGCTCGGGGGTGGACGCGCTGCAATCGCTGATCGTCAAGGGACGGCCCGGGATCGCGAAGGTGCGCGAGGCGTCGGGCACTCGCGACGCGCCCGTGCCGATCGTGCGGCTCGGAGAACTCGGCAGTTTCGACCCGCGGATCGCCGAGAAGGCGATCTACCACAAGGACCTCGAGCGCGTCGCGTATGTCTACGCCGAGCCGGTCGGGCGTCCGCCCGCCGAGGTGATCGCCGACGTGGGAGCCGATCTGGCGCCGGCGCCGCGGCGCTCGCCGCCGGTGACACGCCGACGTCGTCGCTCGAGCCGCGCCCGCTCTGGCGGCGCACCTTCGTCTCCAACGGCGGTGGCATCCCCTGGGCGCTGCCGGCCGGTACGCAGGTGCGCTGGAATGGCGAGGGCGAGTGGAAGATCACGCTCGAGGTGTTCCGCGATCTGGGGATCGCCTTCGGTGTCGCGCTGCTCGGCATCTACTGCCTGCTGATCTACCAGACCGGCTCCTACGTCATGCCGCTCGTGCTGATGATCTCGATTCCGTTGACGTTGATCGGCATCCTGCCCGGGTTCTGGCTGCTCGGCCTCGTCGGCGGCGGCGAGATCGGAGGTTTTCCGAATCCGACTTTCTTTACCGCGACGGCGATGATCGGCATGATCGCGCTGGCCGGGCATCGCGGTGCGCAACGCGATCCTGCTGATCGAGTTCGTGCACGTCGCGCTCGCCGGCGGCGCACCGCTGCGCGACGCACTGCTGCGGGCAGGCGCCGTGCGCACGCGCGCGATCCTGCTCACCGCGGGAGGCGCGATGCTCGCCGCCGTGCCGATCACGCTCGATCCGATCTTCTCGGGCCTCGCCTGGTCGCTGATCTTCGGCCTGCTGGTCTCGACGCCGTTCACGCTCGTCGTGATCCCGGTGGTCTACGAACTCGTCTACCGCAACCGACCCGGACACGGTCTTCCGCAGCCGCGGGCGGAGGAAGCCTCATGAGCGCATCACTCGGGAGAGTCGTCCCTGTTGCCGCAGGGATTGCGTTGGTGGTCGCGACGGTGGCGTGGCTCTCGGGGAGCTGCGGCGAGAAGATCGAGCCGGGCAGCGCCCCGCCCGCGACTTCGAGCGACACGGCAGAAGCCGCAATGGTCGCGGTCGAGCGGACGCTGGAACCGGTCGTCGAGGCGGTGAGCGGGACGGTCGCGTCGGCGCGTCACACGACCGTGTCTGCGAAGATCCTGGCGCGGATCGAGGACGTGAAGGTGCGGGCGGGTTCGGAGGTGGCCGCCGGCGACGTGCTCGTCGTGCTCGATTCCCGCGACCTCGTGGCGCAGGCGCGCGAGGCGGAGGAAGCGCGCACAGCCGCGCGTTCGCAGCTCGAACTCGCCCGGCGCGAGCGCGATCGCAGCCAGGAACTATTCGCCCAGGGAGTCGCGGCGCGGCGCGATCTCGATCGCGCGCTCTCCGCATTCGAGGTGGCCGCGGCCGAAATGGAGCGCGCGGAGCAGCACCTGCGCGACGCGGAGGTCGCGCACTCGCACGGCGAGATCCGTTCGCCGGTGGCGGGTCGCGTCGTCGATCGGCTGGCCGAGCCCGGCGACACCGCATCGCCCGGTGTGCCGCTGTTGCGCATCTACGATCCCAGCGTGCTGCGCCTCGAGGCGGCCGTGCGCGAGTCGCTCGCCCAACATCTGTCGGTCGGACAGCGCGTCTCCGTCTTCATCGAAGCCACGTCCGAGCGCAGCGACGGAGAGATCGAGGAGATCGTGCCGCAAGCCGAGACCGGCGCGCGCAGCTTCCTCGTGAAGGTGCGCTTTACGCCGCGCGCCGCCGTGTTGGCCGGCATGTTCGGGCGCGTCGAGGTGCCGGCCGGCGAACGCGAGCGCTTTCTCGTTCCGGCCGCGGCGATCGAGCGCATCGGCCAGCTCGAGTTCGTGACCGTCGTGGACGACGGTGGTCGCGCGGAGCGACGGCTCGTGACGAGTGGCACGCGCAACGACCGCGGGCAGGCCGAGGTGCTATCGGGTCTCGCCGCCGGCGAGCGGGTTCGCGTGTCGAAGGCCGCGGACAGTCGCGGTTAGCAGCCTGCTGTAGCGCGACGCGCTTTCTGGCGCGCCGAGTTGGAACGACCCTCGCGCTAGACTCGGCGGGGTGGGGCGCCTTTCGCAGTTGATCGCTCGCGTTGATCGCGTGCTCGAGTTGGCCGAACGCTGGCTCGAGCGCCGCACCGGCGCGCGACTCGAGCCGGCCCTCGCGGCGCGCTGCACGGCGTTTCGCTGGGACGCGCGAGACGGCGCGGGTCGCCTGCTTCCGATCGCGGAGCTGCAGGCGATCGACCTCGACGACCTGCTCGGCGTCGAGCGCTCGATCGCCGAGCTGGTGCGCAATACCGCGCAATTCGTGCGTGGCCTGCCCGCCAATCACGTGCTGCTCTTCGGCGAACGCGGAACCGGGAAGTCGTCGTCGGTGAAGGGGTTGCTGCCGCGCTTCGCCGCGCGCGGGCTGCGTCTCGTCGAAGTGCGAAAAGGCGATCTGGTCCAACTCCCCGACGTGGTCGCGGCGCTGCGCGGCCTGCCGTACCGCTTCCTCGTTTTCTGCGACGACCTCTCCTTCGACGACGGCGAACCCGGCATGCGCGAGCTGAAGGTCGCTCTCGAAGGCAGCGTCGAGACGACGCCCGGCAACGTGCGCATCATCGCGACCAGCAACCGCCGCCACCTGGTTCCCGAATTCGCGAGCGAGAATCGCGCCGCGCGACTCGACGACGACGGCGAGCTGCACATGGGCGAAGCGCTCGAGGAGAAGCTCGCGCTCGCCGATCGCTTCGGCCTGGTGCTCGGCTTCTACGGCTTCGACCAGCCGACGTATCTGCGCATCGTCGACCGCTACGCGCAGAAGGCCGGCATCGACTGGCCCCGCGATCGGCTCCACGCCGAAGCGCTGCGCTTCGCGCTCCAGCGCGCGAGCCGCTCGGGTCGCGTCGCGCGGCACTTCGTCGACGACCTCGCCGGTCGCATCGCACTCGAGCGAGCGGGCGGATCGTGACGCACGAGCAAGGAGCCCTCGGGCTCTCGCTGATCAGCCTCGTCGGCGTCGTCGTGCTGGTGCTCACCAACGCCTATTTCGTGGCGACCGAGTTCGCGCTGGTCGCCGTGCGGCGCTCGCAACTCAAGCTGTGGGTACAGGCGGGCAAGCGCGGCGCACCGGCGGCGGCGCGCGCGGTCGAGCGGCTCGACGACGCGATCGCCGCCACACAGCTCGGCATCACGCTCGCGAGCCTCGGCCTCGGCTGGATCGGCGAGCCGGCGGTGGCGGCACTGCTCGAACCCCTGCTGGCGGCGCTGGGGGTCTCCACGCCGCGCCTGGTTCACTCGATTTCGGTGGGCGTTGGTTTCGCGGCGATCACCTTCCTGCACGTCGTCGTCGGCGAACTCGCACCGAAAGCGCTGGCGCTCGATCGGCCCGGTCCCGTCGCGCTCTTCTGCGCCGGACCGCTGCTGGTCTTCGGTCGCGTCTTCCGGCCCCTGCTGGTGGTGATGAACGGCGCGGGCGCTGCGGTGGTGCGGCTCTTCGGCGTCGATCACGAGCTGTCGAGCCACGTGATCCATTCCCCGGAAGAGCTCTCGTTGCTCGTCGACGAGGCGAGCGAGGCCGGTGCGATCCGCGCCGACACGGGACGTCTGCTCGGCAACGTGTTCCGGCTGGCGCGCACCCGCGTCCGCGACGTGATGATCGCACGCGACCGCATCTTCAGTGTCGAGCACAGCATGCCGATCGAGCGGATCCTCGAAGAGGTGCGCGAGCAGGGCTACACGCGCATCCCCGTCTGCGAAGGCGGCCTCGACCGGGTGATGGGTGTCCTCCACGCCAAGGACCTGTTCCACCTCTACGCCGAGCGCCGGCTCTTCGTACTCGACGATCTGCTGCGCGGCATGGGCGAGATCCCGCCCGAGCTGTCGGTACTCGAAGCGCTGCGCCGCTTTCGCCGCCGCCGCGCGCACATCGCGGTGGTACGCAATCCCGGCGGACCCGTGCTCGGCCTTGTCACACTCGAAGACGTACTCGAGGAGATCGTGGGCGAAATCGAGGACGAACACGACGTTCCGACCTCCGCGGTCGTGGAGTGAGTTCGGCGTCCCTGCCCGCCGTGACACAGCAGCAGCGCGACGCGATTCGCGACGGCCCGCGTGACGTCGAGACGCACGCACGGCTGCTCGCCGCGCTGCCGTTCGCAAACGCGCTCGACGTCGCGCCGTCGCCGTCACCCGCAGCGGCGCGCGACATTGCGATCGTCGTCGCGTGGAACGCCGAGCGCTGCAAGTTCCTCGACGAAAGTGCCGCGCTGCTCGCCGCCCAGCGCGCCGACGTGCTGTTGCTCTCCGAGCTGGATTGGGGCATGGCGCGCTCTGCACAGCATCACTGCGCGCGCGAGCTGGCGTCGCGGTTGAGCTGCGCGTATGCGTACGGCGTCGAGTTCCTGGAATTGGGCCTTGGCGGCGAGCGCGAGCGCAGCGCGTTCGCCGGGCAGGCGAATGCGGTCGGCTACCACGGCAACGCGATCCTCGCTCGCGGCGCGCTGTTTCGCCCGCAGCTCGTGCGCCTCGAAACGCGCGGCGACTGGTTCGACGGTGCGCGCGGCGAAGCGCGCGTCGGCGGGCGCTGCGCGGTGCTCGCCCAGCGGCGCGTCGGCGGTCGCATGACGACCTTCGCGGCGCTGCACCTCGACAGTCACGGGTCTCCGCAGAGCCGCGCTGCCGAGCTTCGCGTGCTGCTCAACGCGATCGACGCCTACGACCGCGACGCGCCGGTCGTGATCGGCGGCGACCTGAACGCGTTCTCGCTCGGGCTCGCCGATCTCGCCGATCCCGAGCGCGTCGCCATTGCGCTGCGCGACGATCCGCTGCGCTGGTCGCACCCGGTGCCGCACGAGCCGCTCTTCGCGCTTGCGGCGGAGCGCGGCTACGAGTGGTCGCGCTGCAACGCGCCGGGCGAGTCGACGCTGCGGCACGCGAGCGCAGCCAGCTCGTCGCGCGGAAAGCTCAAACTCGATTGGTTCCTGTGTCGCGGAGTCGCGGCCGCTGAGCCGCGCGTCGTAGATGCGGTTGGCCTGAGCAGCGGGCGCATGCTCTCCGACCACGAAGCCATCGCGTTCGCGATGGGGCGTTGATCGAAGGCGCACACTGCGGCTGCGACCGGTCTGCTACGGCGTCGCTTTCGAGAGCGCTGTGAGGGCGTCCAGCGGGATGCGCGCCATGCGGATCTCCGATCGCCACAGCATCCCGAAGAGCCACGGCCAGTCGCGGTCGATGCGGCTCGTGTAGTAGTCGACCCAGAGCGCGCCGTCGCGCACGACGACACCGGCGTAGGAAGTGTCCGACGAGCTGGGGAGATCCGAGAGGCGAACCAGGCGATCGGGCTCGACGCGGTAGAGGGCCGTGCGCTTGCGCGAGAGGATGCCGCCCATTCGCGTCAGGAAGCCGTTGGGATCGGGCTGGTAACGCGCGACGGCGTAGATCGTGCCACCCTGCGCGAACAGGTTCGGTCCGTCCAGGCGCGTCACCCGGCTGCGCTGCGTCGTCCACGTGGTGAAGGGCGGCGTGGCGACGGCGATCGCGGTCTGGCCGTCGTAGTTGCCGAGCACCGTGTCGGACGTGATCTCGAGTCTCGCGGTGGCGAGCAGGCGGCCGTCGGGAAGGAACTCGATGTCGGTTTCGTCGTTGCCGTCGCCTTCGTGGATCACCGAGACCTGCTGCCAGGCGCGGCCGTCCGTCGAGCGCAGCAGGATCGACTTGCCATGCGCGTGCCAGTACGCCGGCACGTACCAGGTCTTGCCGCCGTCGTTCGACTTGGGTCGCCAGAAGAGCCAGCCGGCGGGTTCGATCGGCTCGAAGGGCGTCCAGTGCACGGCGTCGTCGCTGGTCGCGACGACGGTGCCTTCGGGCGTCGCCATCTTCCCCGTGTTGGGCAGCGCGTAGAGGAAGAGCCTGCCGCCGATCACCGCGAACTTCGGGTCGCGAATGTCCTTGCCGGGCACCGCGAGTCGTGCGAGTTCCTCCCAGTGACGGCCGTCGCGCGATCGACGCACGACGAGTCGCGCATCGGGGGAGCCAAAATGATACGGGCGGCGCATCGTGCACGAGCAGGAAGTCGCCGCGCCACAGGATCATGTCGGTGTTCGAGTTGTGGAGCCCGTCCGCGACGACGTCCCAGTGCTCGATCTGCAGCCGTGCCTCGATCTCGGCGCGATTCGGGCGGAACCACAGGTACACCAGCCCCGCCGCAATCAGCGCGAAAACACTCACGACGACGCGCACCCGCACCCCCCCATGAAACGGGGACGTTCCTGGGAGGTTGACTTAGTTGACTCGAGGAACGTCCCCAAGTCAACATAGGGGCCACGGGTCGTGGTGAGTTGTCACGAGGACGCGAGGAGCCGGATGGGGGGGGCGGGCATTTTCTCGAGACAGTTGGCGCGTGAGTTGCCTGCCTTGGCGGGAGCGCTCTCGCTCGTGGCGATGGCTTGTGCGCATGAGCGCGCTCCCCAATCGGCTGCAGCTCCGGCGGGCGCCGCCGCCGCCGCGGACCCGTTCTTCGAGGACGACTTCGTCGGACAGTACGGTTCCGACCCGCTGGAGCCGATGAACCGGCCGATCTTCGCCGGCAACCAGGCGCTCGATCGCTTCTTCATCGATCCGGTCTCGCAAGTCTATGGCAAGGTCATTCCGGTACCCGTAAAACGCGCGGTGCGCAGCATCTTCGCGAACCTGAACGCGCCCGCGTCGCTGGTGAACCAGGTCCTGCAGCTCCGGGCGCGAAGGGCCGCCCGGACCCTCGGGCGCTTCGCGCTCAACTCGACGCTCGGTTTCGGCGGCATCTTCGACCCCGCCGCGGAGCTCGGTTGGAACGAGCAACGCGCGGACTTCGGTCAGACGCTCGGCAACTACGGGATGGGCCCCGGCTTCTACCTGGTCCTGCCGCTGCTCGGCCCGAGCACGGCGCGCGACGCCGTGGGCTCCGCCGTCGACCTGCTGCTGCGCGTCGACACCTGGCTCCTGCCGCTGCCGGGCCAGCTCTTCCTGGGCGGTGGCTTCGGCATCAGCGAACGCGACACCCGGCGCGAAGAGCTGCGCGCGCTGCGCGAGGCGCTCGATCGACTTCTACGCCGCGGTGCGCAGCGCCTACTTGCAGACGCGCGCGGCGCGCATTCGCGAAGCAAGCGATCCGTAGTCCCACGCCTGCGAAGCGCGTGTTCGCTACGAGGTGCTGGCGGGCGCCTGCTCCGCGATCTTCTTCTCGAGCGCTTCCAGCAGCGCGTCGATGCCGCCCTTCTTGAGCAGCGCCGCGTACTCCGAACGGCGCATCGCCAGCTCGCTGACCGTGCCGTCGTAGAACACGTCGACGATGCGCGGGCCGAGCTCGGGAGTGCTGCGCAGCCGGTAGTCGAGCAGAATCGGTTCGCCGTCCCCGTCCACGACACGCGTGCGCACGAGGATCGTGCCCTGACTGGCGCTCTCGGTGCCGATCGTCTCGAAGTGCTCTCCACTGAAATCGGCCATGCGCGCGGCGTAGTTGGCGCCGGCGAGACGGCCGAGCGCGTCGACGAGCTTGGCGCGCTGCGCGGTGTCGAGGTCCTTCCAGGTGAGGCCCACCGATTTCTCGGCGATGAAGGCAAAGTCGTAGCGCGACGCGATCGCGGGCTGGAGCCGCGCGAGACGCCCCTCGTAGCCGAGCTGCTGGGCCTGCTTCATGACGCCGAGCATCACCTCGTGCAGCCCTTCGACCACACGCGTCGCCTGTTCGGGGTCGGGCGCCGGCGGTGCAGCCGGATCGGCTGCTGCGCTGCCTGCCAGCAGCAACAACACCGTGGCCGCGGAGCGGAGACGCTGCGCCCGACTCGCCAGACATCGCCGCGCCGATCTTCGTTCCGACTCGCAGTCCAACTGCCGTTCCTCGCGCACGCCCGAAATGGGGCGCCGCAGTCTAACGGCCTCGGATCTGTCATTCGAGGCGCGAGGGCGGGCGGCCGGCCGCTCACTCTTCTCCCAACACGAAACCAGTCAGCGCGGCGCGGAACGCTTCGGGGTTGTCGACCATCACCGAGTGACCGGCGCGTGGGATGATGGCGAGCCGACCGTGGCGGAGCACTTCTTCCACCATGCGATCCGCGACGTCGGGAGAGAGCACGTCGCTCGCGGCGCCGCGCACGACGAGCGTGGGGCAGGGAACTCGCGCGAGCGCATCCCACATGTCGCGCGTGAGCCGTTCCTCGCGCGCGCGCATCGCTTCTGTGTCCGTGTCCGCGTCGAGGCGACCCTTGAACCACGCCGGATCGAGTTTGGGTTCGAAGCGGCCGTCGTCGCGCCGGCGCAGTCCGTGGTGCGCCATCCGCGCCAGCACCTCGCGGCTCGCCGCCGGGTAGGCGTGCGCGAGCGCGTCGCGGTATTCGGCTTCCGAGGCGAAGCTCGCGCCGCCGCTGCCGCTGTTCTTCTGCAGGTCGACGCGAATGCGCACGGTGCCGCGCACGTCGAGTTCGGGCGCCGAGTCGACGATCACGAGACCGGCCATGCGATCGGGATGACGGCCGGCGAAGAGCGTCCCGATGCGACCGCCGAGCGAGTGGCCGACCAGCACCAGGCGCTCGACGCCGAGCTTCGCGAGCACGGCTTCCAGGTCGGCGACGTGGTACTCGTAGTCGTAGCGGCACTCGGGATCGCGGTCGGAGTCGCCGTGGCCGCGCACGTCGACGGCGAGCGTGCGGTAGTAGCTCGCGACCGCCGGCGCCGCGTCGTCCCAGATGTGGGCGTCATTGCCGAAGCCGTGGACGAACACGAGCGGCGTGCCCTCGCGGCTCCATTCGAGCACGTGCAGCGAGAGGCCATCGGAAGCCGGTACGCGAACGGAAGTAGGTTCCACGCCGACAGCCTAGCCACGTGATAACTTGGACGCGACGTGGATCTGGGCCGACTCGATCGCATGCCCACCGTGAAGGTGGCAATGACGCCCTTCCCGTGGTCGATCGACATCGACGCGCCGCTTTCGCGCGCTCGCGCGATGATGGCCGAGCACGACATCCATCACCTGCCGGTGACGGAGCGGGGCGCGCTGGTCGGGGTGATCTCGGGACGCGAGGTGACGCTCGGCGCCGCGATCGCGGAAGCGCGCGACGCACAGAGCGAGCCGCTCGTGCGCGAGGTCTGCGTCCTGCACTCGTATGCGATCGAGGACACCGAGCCGCTCGACGGCGTGCTCGCGACGATGGCCCGCGAACGACATCGCCTCCGCGTTGGTCACGCGGCGCGGCAAGCTGGTGGGCGTTTTCACGCTCACCGACGCGTGCCGGCTGATGGCCGATTGGCTGCGCGCGTGCTTCCCCGAATCCGGCGGCGACGAGGTCGCCTAGCCGTGCGGCGGCGGGTGCCGATGGGCCCGGCCAGGGTCCGCATTGAAGTGCGGGGCCCCGAGGCGTATGATGGGGGCACGTAGTGTGAGGTTGGAGGATCCGTCGATGCCCCGGAACGCCGAAGAAGTCGAGCTGCTGCTGCGCGAACACGGCTTGTCGCTGACGCCGCAGCGCCGTGCAATCGTGCGCCGTCTCACCGAGCACGGCGGCCACTGGTCCGCCGCCGAAGTGCTGGATCGCGTGACGGGCGAGTTCCCGATGGCGAGCCGGGCAACCGTCTACAGCACCTTGGCGCTGCTGCGCGATCTCGGCGTCCTGGTGGCCGTTCCCGCACCGGGCGGCGAGCTGCGTTTCGATGCCAATTCCGAGCCCCATCAGCACTTCGTCTGTCTGCGCTGCGGCGAATTCGAAGACATCCCGGACGGCTGGTTCCCGGTCTCCAAGTCCGCCAAGGCCGCGCCGACCTTCGAGGTCGAACGCTTCCGCGTCGTCGCCGAGGGCATCTGCCGAGCCTGTCTGCGCACCCCCGAGCGCGCCCGCTCCTAGCCCCGCCTCATAGCCCGCCTACTACACGCGTCCCCTGACCCGTGTTCGGCGAGAGCGCGTCCGCGTCTCGCCGAACCATGAACTGGTCCGCTCTCGCGGGGTCATGAACTGCGTCCGCGCTCTCGCGGGATTGCGGGGTCTAGGCTACGGTTCCCGACCAGAGGTCTGACCTCAGACCGCTAATGATCTTCCGAGCCGAGCAGGGAACCCCATGCAGCTCGAGTCCGTCCGCACCCCGAGTCTCGTGGATCGCGTCTTCGAGCAGCTCCGCTCGCAGATCCTTTCGGGCGCGATCCCGGCCGGCAGCCGACTGCCGAACGAGCGCGAGCTGGCCGACACGCTGCACGTGAACCGCCAGGTCGTTCGCGAGGCGCTCAAGCGGCTCGAGTTCCTCGAGCTGCTGGAAGTGCGCCACGGGCAGGGCGCCTTCGTGCAGGAGCTGTCCGCTTCATCGGCGCTGCAAGTGGTCGAGGCGCTGCTGCGCGACCCGGCCGTCGTGACGCGCGACCTGCTCGATCAGCTCCTGGTCTTCCGCCGGCACATCACGCTCTCGGTGGTCGGATTGGCCGCGAGTCATCGCAGCGACGAGCAGCTCGCCCGCGCGCGCCAGCTGCTCGAAGACGAAGCGGCGGAAGGCTCCGACCCGAAACGCGCCCTCGAAATCGACCTGCACTGGAACGCGCTGCTCGGCGAAGCGACCGGCAATCTGATGTACCAGCTCGTCACGAACCTCTTCACCAAACTCGTCGCCCGCCTCGGTCCGCTCTACTACAACGAAGATCGCGATCACAAGCGCTCGATGACCAATCACCGCGCGATGCTGCAGGCGATCGAAACGCGCGACCCCGAGGCCGCCGTCCGCCTCGTCGATGAGATGCTCCGCTACAGCGAGGAGCGTATCCGCAGCGAGGCGCAGCGCCTCGAAACGGCCGGCCTGATCGGTCCGCGGAGCCGGCCGTGATCGCGCGTGAGTCGCTGCGCTGGAATGGCTGGGGGCGGCTCGGCGAGTCGACCCAGATGACGCGCAGCCGCGAAGCCGTGCTGCTCGCCGAGCTGGGACGCCGCCTCGGTCGCCCGCTCGCACGCGGCGTCGCGCCCGTCGAACTCGACGCAATCCGCCTGCCGCCGCCCAAGCTGGCGCCCGACGTGCTGGCGCGACTGCGCGCCGCCTGCGGCGAAGACGGCGTTCGCACCAGCGCCTTCGAGCGGGTCACGCACGCGGTCGGTCGCAGCCTTCCCGATCTGTTCCGCCTGCGCCGCGGCGAGATCGAGGTGGTTCCCGAGGCGGTCGTGTATTCCCGCCGAGGAAGGCGCCGTCGCCGCGGTGTTGCGCATCGCCGCCGAAGCGAATCTCGCAGTCGTGCCGTTCGGCGGCGGCTCGAGCGTGGTGGGTGGCGTCGAGCCGCGCACCGCGGCCGGCCAGGCGGGAGCGCTCTCACTCGACACGACGCGCCTCGATCGCCTGCTGCGACTCGATCCCGAGAGTCGCACCGCCACCTTCCAGGCCGGTATCGACGGCCCGTCGCTCGAAGCCGCGCTCGCGCAGCGCGGCTACACGCTCGGTCACTTCCCGCAGTCGTTCGAGCATTCGACGCTGGGCGGCTGGATCGCGACGCGCTCGGTCGGTCAGCAGTCGGACGGCTACGGCGGCATCGACGATCTGCTGGTGTGCGCGCGCGTGGTGACGCCAGCCGGCGTCATCCGTACGCTCGACGTGCCGCGCGCCGCGAGCGGTCCGGAGTTGAACCAGTTGCTGCTCGGCTCCGAGGGCGTGCTCGGCGTGATCGTCGAGGCAACCGTGCGGATCCGCCCGAGCGCCGCGCGCCCGGACGAGCGCGGCATGCTGTTCCGCTCATTTTCCGGCGGCGTCGCCGCGGTGCGCGAAGCGGCGCGCGCGGAGCTTCCCGTCGCGATGATGCGCCTCTCCGACGCCGCCGAGACCGAGCTGTCGCTGCTGTTGCGCCACGACCCGGCGCGGCGCTTCGATCCCACCGCGACGGCGCTCTCGCTGGCCGAACGCCTCGGCTACGGCGTGGGTCGCTGCGCGCTGCTCTACGGCGCCGAGAGCGAGCGACGCCGGCAAGGTCGCGACGACGATGCGGCGCGCGCGCAACCTGCTCGTCCGCAACGGCGGCTTGCCGCTCGGTCGCTCGCCGGGTCGCTCGTGGCGGCGCGAGCGTTTCCGGACGCCGTATCTGCGCGATTGGCTGCTCGACCACGGCGTCGCGGTCGACACGATGGAAACGGCGCTGCCCTGGGCGCGGCTCGAGGCGGGTCACGACGCGGTCGCGTGCGCGCTGCGAAGTGCCGCCGCGACGCACGCGGGGGCGGGCCTCGCGATGGCGCACCTCTCGCACAGCTACCTCGACGGCGCGTGTCTCTACTTCACGGTCCTCTACCCGGTCGAAGCCGGGCGCGAGATCGAGCAGTGGCGCGCGATCAAGCGCGACGCCACCGAGGCGATCCTCGCGGCCGGCGGCACGATCTCGCACCACCACGGCGTCGGCGTCGATCACCAGCCGTGGATGGCGCGCGAGAAGGGCGCGCTCGGCGTCGAGGTGCTGCGCGCCGTGAAGCGCGCCGTCGATCCGCCGGCGTGATGAACCCGGGGAAGCTGCTGTGAAGGCGACGTGGACGCTTCGCCGAGCGGCGCGCCGCGCTCTCGCGCGCCGAGCGCGACGGCGTCGACGTGCTGGTGGTCGGCGGCGGCATCGTCGGCGCCGGCGTGCTGCGCGACGCGGCGTCGCGCGGGCTGCGCGCGCTGCTGGTCGAGCGCAACGACTTCGCGTCGGGCACCTCGAGTCGCTCGTCGAAGATGGTGCACGGCGGCCTGCGCTACCTCGCGCACGGCCACCTCGCGATCACGCGCGAAGCGTGCCGCGAACGCGACCTGCTGCTGCGCATGAACCCCAATCTCGTGAAGCCGCTGCCGTTCCTGTTCTGCGCCTGGCAGAACGGCAACACCCCGGCGTGGCAGGTGCGCGCGGCGCTCAGCGTGTACTGGGGGCTCGCGAACTTCCGGCGCTCGGCGCGCTTCCGGATGCTGTCTGCCGAGGAGGTGACCCGGTACTCGCGCGACTTCCGCCAGGACGGACTGCGCGCCGCCGGCCTCTACCACGACGCGCAGGTGGACGACGCCCGCCTCGTGGTCGAGACCATCAAGAGCGCGCGGCGGCTCGGCGCCGACGCCGCCAACCACGCCGAGTGGTCGAGTTCCTGCGCGGTCCCGACGGGCAGCTCAGCGGTGCGCGCGTGCGCGACGCGCTGGACGGCCGCACGCTCGGCATCCGCGCCGGCGCGGTGGTGAACGCCGCCGGTCCGGCGATCGAGCGCGTGCGCGGCCTCGACCAGCCGGGGTCGCAGCGTGAACTCCGCCCCGCGAAGGGCGTGCACATCGTGATCCCGCGCGAGCGCATCCACGCGGAGGGCGCGGTCGCGGTCGAGTCGCCCGCGGACGGCCGTCGCATGTTCGTGTGCCCGTTCGACGACGTGATGATGATCGGCACCACCGACACCTTCTCGGACGAGATCGACGAGCCGATCGTGACGATCGACGAAGTGCACTATCTGCTCGCCGCGGCGAACGAGGCCTTTCCGAATGCGGGCCTCACGACCAACGACATCCGCTCGGTCTGGGCGGGCGTGCGGCCGCTGGTGGCGAGTGGCGACGCCGAGACGCCGCCGTCGGACGTGTCGCGCGAATCCGAGATCAGCGAGTCGACGTCAGGTCTGATTTCGGTCGCGGGTGGCAAGCTCACCACCTTCCGCGCGATGGGCGAGGCGGCGATGGAGCGCGTGCTGAAGCGGCTCGCGCCGGCGTCGCGCCGCGCGGCGGGCCCGAGTCGCACCGCGGCGCTCGCATTGCGCGACGACGCCTTCGAGCGCGCCGACCTCGAGCACGAGCTGCGAGGCCGCTTCATGCTGTCGCCGCGCGTGGTCGAGCACCTCGTCACGGCATGGGGCGCCGACGCGGTCGCGTTGCTCGACGCGGCGCCCGAAGAGCTGCGCCGGCCGATCGGGAAGTCGCGGTATCTGTTCGCCGAGATCCCCTGGTCGATCCGCACCGAGTGTCCGGCCTCGCTCTGCGACGTACTCGAGCGCCGCGTGCGCCTCGCGCTCTTCGCCGAAGGCCAGGGCCTGCCGCAACTCGCGCGCATCGCCGAAGTCGCCGCCGCCGCCGCTGGATGGGACCCCGAACGCACGCGCGCCGAAGCCGCCGCCTACGCCGCCGCCGTCCGCCGCCGCTACCAGATCGTCGCCTCCCCCCGCCAATCCGAACGCGCCGCGTAGCTGTTGAGTTGGGGACGTTCCTGCCCGTTGACTTTCTCGCCTTGGGGACACTCCTGACGCCAGCTGGCTAAGATCGCGCGCCGTGGCCGCCCGGACGCTCGTAGATCGTCAATCCGAAGAGCCGCGGTGGTGCGACGGGACGCCGCTGGCCCGCCGTCGAAGCGAAGCTCCGCGACGCGTTCGGCCCCGTCGAGATCGAGCGCACTCGTGGCCCGCGCGACGCCGAGCGCATCGCGCGCGAAGGCGTGCGCGCCGGGGCGGACCTGGTGATCGCCGCGGGCGGCGACGGCACCGCGAGCGAAGTGGTCTCCGGCATTCTCGGCGCGGGACTCGCAGGCTACGCGGAAGTGGCTCTGCTGCCGCTCGGCACCGGCGGCGATCTGGCGCGCACGCTCGGACTCACGGGTTCCATCGACGACGCGATCGCGCGCATCGCGCGCGGCAAGGCGCGACCGATCGACGCCGGCCGCGCGAACTTCGTCGCGCGCGACGGTCGCGAGATCGCGACGCACTTCGTCAACATCGCGAGCCTCGGCGTCTCGGGTCTCGTGACGCAGCTCGTGAACGAGGCGCCCAAGACGTTTGGTGGGCGCGTCTCGTTCTTCCTCGGCACCGTGCGCGCGATCGCGCGCTGGCAGCCCGCATCCGTGACGATCCGCCTCGACGGCGCGATCGCGCACGAAGGACCGCTGCACCTCGCTGCCGTCGCGAACGGCCGCTACTTCGGCGGCGGCATGCACGTTGCGCCGGCCGCGCGCATCGACGACGGGCTCTTCGACCTCGTCGTGTTTCGCGGCGAAGGCGGCAAGGGACGCCTGTTGCGCAAGTTTCCGCTGCTCTACAGCGGTCGCCATATCGGGCTCGCCGAGGTGTCGCGGCAGCGCGGTGTCGTGGTCGAGGTCAGCTCGGACGCCGAACTCTGGCTCGAGATCGACGGCGAACCGCTCGGCCGCGCGCCGGCGCGTTTCGAGTGTCTGCCCGGCGCATTGCGGCTGCGCGGCATCGACGCGTGAGCGGGAATCTCTTTGCGACGATCCGCGCGCGCGCGGCCGACGTGTCGCGAGCTGCGCGCTTCGTGCGCATCGACGCGCGGGCGCTGGCGCGGCTCGCGGAGCGCCTTGCGCTGGATCCCCCCGCGCCGCCGGTGTGGGACGTGAGTACGCATCACCGTGGCTCGCCGCGTTCGACGCTCGCGTACGTGATCACGCTCGACGCGATCAACTTCGGTTCGGGATGGTTTCCGAAGTTGCGCAAGCGCGACGGTCGCTCGGGCTATTTCACGCTGGCGATGGGACTCAAGGATCGCTTCGACGCCGAAGGTCCTTGGAGCGCGCGCGAACTCGCCGAGCTTTCGCCCTCCGATCTGGCGCGCGTGACCGGTCAGGACGTCGAAGACCCCGCGGTGGTGGAGTTGCTCGCACTCTTTGCGGCGTCACTCAACGATCTCGGTGAGTTCCTCGAGCGACGCCATGCGGGAAGTTTCGCCGCACTCGTCGAAGCGGCGGAGGGTAGCGCCGAGCGGCTGGTGCGCGCTCTCGCGGATATGACACTCTTCCGCGACGTCTCGGTATACGACGACTTCGAGGTGCCGTTCTACAAGCGCGCGCAGATCACCGCCGCGGACTTGTCACTCGCGTTCGACGGCGAGAGCTACGGCCGCTTCGAGGACCTCGCCGAACTCACCGCCTTCGCCGACAACCTGGTGCCCCACGTGCTGCGCATGGAAGGCGTGTTGCAGTACCGGCAGCGGCTCGGCGAGCGCATCGACGCCGGCGAGCTGCTCGACCCGGGATCGCCCGAAGAGGTGGAGATCCGCGCCGTGACCATTCACGCCGTCGAGCGGATCGCGGCCGCGATCCGCTCGCGCGGCGGCACGACGACGGCGCAGGCGATCGACTCCACGCTCTGGCAGTGCGGCCAGCGGCCCGAGATGAAGGCGCACCCGCGCCATCGCGCGCGGTGCCCGTACTACTGAGGTCGCGGCGTCCGCGGCCAGGAGGAGAAAGGGGAGGAGAAGGGGAGAAAGGGGACGGTCCTCATCGAGGACTGGCTGTGGAGAAGGGGGACACACCTCCGCGAGGTCTGTCCCTCCAGTCCTCGGCCCGTCCATTTCGAGGACCGTCCCCTTTCTCCGTCCCGTCCCCTTTCTCCCCCTTTCTCCTCGCTATGCGTCTACCAGGTCGAGCAGCTCGGCGAGGTTCTCGATGACGTGTCGGGGCGCGAGCTTGCCCGACGCATCGGGCGGTGCGCTGCCGATCAGGACGCTCGTCATGCCGAACGCATTGGCGCCGGCGACGTCGTGCCACAGCGAGTCGCCCACGAAGACGACGGACTCGGGCGGCGGGTTGCCGGCCTTCTCCAGCGCGACGTGGAAGATGCCCGGGTCCGGTTTGCAGGAACGGGCGTCTTCGCTCGTCGTGATCGCGTGGACGAAGCGGTCGAGCTCGAGGCGCGGCCACACGGCAGCGAGTTGGTCGTTGTCGATGTTGGAGACGATCTGGACGTGCAGGTCGCGCTCGCGCAGCGCTTCGAGCGTGGCGGCTGCGTCGGCGCGCGGTCGGATCTCGGGTTCGCCGAGCACGCGGCCTTCGGAGAAGCGGAGATCGGGGTCGTCGGCGTTCGCCTCGATGTCGAAGCTGCGCAGGAACTGCACGTGGGCTTCGGTGAAGAGGTCGCGGTGCAGGTAGTAGGGCCGCGACGCCCAATCGCCCATCGTCCGCATCATCGCGATGCGGTAGGCGCGCCGCAGATCGTCGACGGTGGCCTCCACGCCGCGGCCGCGCGCCAGGCTCTCGAGCACGCTGTCGAAGTGCGAGTTGATGCTCGCGTAGCTGAACAACGTGCCGCCGAGATCGAAGAACACCGCGCGATGCCGCATGGTCGCGCAGGGTAACCCATGCCCTCGAGACCCAGGCTGCGATTGACATGCAGGAGTCGTTCCCTAACTTACGGCGCCTACCCGCCCGATCTTCCTCCGGTCGATCCCATCATTAGGCAGAGGCCCCGGACCCAGGTCGGTCCCTGGTCCGTCTCCCTCGCGAGGTGTCCCATGCTGTCGCTCGAAGAAGTCGATTCTGGCGCGCGGGTCACCCACAAGAACACGGGCCTCCGCTACACCGTGTCGGATCTGGGCGAGGACGAAGTCCTGCTCTCGCCCGACAACGCCGACTTCCAGGACCTGATGGTCCCCATCGACCTGTTCCGCCAGGAGTTCATCCTGGGCGAGCGCTATGCGGGCGCGCGCGGCAGGGGCGGTCGCCGCCCGGCCCGTCGCAGCTCGACGCCGCAGGTGGCCACGGGCCCCAAGGCGCGGGGTCGCATCAAGAAGATGGTTCGCGAGCGCGGTTTCGGCTTCATCCGCGGCGAAGACGGCAAGGAAGTCTTCTTCCACCGCTCCGGTCTCAACGCCAGCGACTACGACAGCCTGAACGAAGGCGACCTCGTCGAATACCAGATCCAGGAAGGCCCGCGCGGCGCACGCGCCGAGAATGTTCGCGGCGTATCCGACGCGGCTCCCGTGGCGGCCGCCGCCGCACCCACGGCGTAGCTGCCGGCGGGGTCTTCAGCGCGGAGTCGCGTCCGGCAGGCCGCCGTCGACCGGCAGCGTCGCACCGGTGGTGGGCGTCGCGCGCGTCGCGAAGAAGAGCACCGCGTTCGCGACGTGATCCGCGGTGATGCGCGCCTTCAACAGATTGCGGTTCTGGTAGAACTCCTCGAGCCCCTTTTCGTCGAGGCCGCGCGCCTTCATGCGGCCCGGACCGACTTCCTGCCACAGCCCCGATTTGCGCGCGCCGTCCGCGAACACGGCGTCGGGCGCGACCATGTTCACGCGCACGCCCTGCGCCGCGAGTTCGAGGCTCGCGATGCGCGCGAGCTGGTGCGACGCGGCCTTGGTCGCGCTGTAGGCGCCGAAGCCCGCGCCCGGCGCGAACACGTTCTTGGTGGAGACCAGCACGACGTCGCCGCCGGTGCGCTGCGCCGCGAAGCTGCGCGCCGCCTCCTTCAGCAAGAGCAGCGTGCCCTCGACGTTCACGCGCTCGAGGCGGCGGAACGCCGCGAGGTCGAGCTCGGCGAGCGTCGCGACGTGTGCGAGGCCGGCGTTGATCACGACCAGGTCGACGCCGCCGAAGCGTGCGCTCACCTGCGCGAAGCCAGCCGCCACCGAGGCCGGGTCGCCGACGTCGAGCGCGACGGCCGTCGCGCGCTCGCCGAACTCGGCACGCAGCTCCGCGACCAGCGAGTCGAGTCGCTCACCCGGAAGATCGGTCGCGGCGACGTGGCAGCCCTCGCGCAGCAGGCCGCGCACGATGCCCGAGCCGATCGCGCCGGCGGCTCCCGTGACGATCGCCACCTCGCGCGCGAGGCGCAGCGCCGGCGGTCGCAGCTTTGCCTGCTGGAGCGTGGTGTACTCCATCTCGAAGAGGTCGTGCTCGGGAACGCCTTCGTAGGCGCCCATCGCGGCGATCTGCGCCTTCACCGCGAGTGTCTGGCGCGTGATGTCGGCGGCCACGTCGGCTGCGTGCACGGTTTCGCCCGCGCACAGCGCGCCGAGTCCGGGCAGCAGCACGACGCGCGGTTTCGGATCGGCGCGCTCGACTCCCACCGGTAGCGACGCGCGGTTCCGCTCGAAGTAGGCGTCGTAGTCGCGCGCGTACCCATCGATCGCAGCGACGAGCTGCTCGCGCAGCTTCGCCGCGTCGTCCCAGGCGGGATCTTCGACCCACGCGGGCAGCGCCTTGGTGCGGATCAGATGATCCGAAGTGAGTGTCGGAGTCTGCGAGAGCGCGCGGCCGCGCTCGGAATTGACGAAGTCGAGCACGGCGCGCTCGACGAGCGGGCGGACGATCACGCGGCGAAACGGGCGGTCCGCGTCGCCGCTCGGCTGCGCGAGCAGGCCGCGCAGGATCGGCGCAACGCGAGCCACGCGCGCGCGCGCCGCGTCGAGCGACGTCTCGACGGCGGCGCGCAGCGGCGTCTTCGCGCGCGCCGCGACGAAACGCTCGGCGTCGCTCACCACTTCGATCATGCGCTCGTAGCTCTCCCGTGCGGTGGCACCCCAGGTGATCACGCCGTGCTTCCCCAACACCATCGCGCGCGCAGCGGGCTGGGCTTCGAACGCAGCGGCCGCAGCCTGCGCCAGCGCGAAGCCCGCCTTCAGGTACGGGAGCACGATGACGTCGTCGCCCAGCGCCTCGCGCACGCACGCGTCGCCGTCCACCTGATTGGTGAGCGCAAGAATCATGTCGGCGTGGGTGTGATCGACGAAGCGCGCCGAGATCCACGCGTGTACGAGCGTTTCGATCGACGGCGTCGTGGCGCGATGATCGAAGAGATGCGTGCGCAGCTCGTTCAGCATCGCGGCGTCGGAGAGCTTCGCGGCGGCGCGCAGTCGCAGCAGGTAGGCGAGATCGAGCGCGGGCAGCGCGTCGGGCTCGATCGAGGCGAGATCATGGCCCGACGCCTTCACGAAGAGCGCCGGCAGCGTCTCGCCGAGCACCGTTTCGCGCACGCCCTTCAGCGACGTGTTGCCGCCGCCGTGCAGCACCAGAGCGGGATCGGAACCGAGCAGGCGACTGGTGTAGACGCGCAGCGCGAGGTCTTCGCCGGCGCTCGCGCCCCAGCGCTCGACCGCGTTGCGCGCTTCCGCGTCGGACCAGCGGCTCAGCATGGGCTACCTCGTCGCCGGGCGGACGGCGCCCCCGCGCGCGCGTTCGCGGGCCGTGCCGGACATGGGCGCGCTAGGCCCGGTTCTTCAGCTCGCGGTAGTACTGGTACGCAATCGCGGGCTTCTCGTCGTCGTGAACGACCTTGCGCACCGCCTGGATCATCGCCGCCGGCGCGTCGGACTGGAAGATGTTGCGGCCCATGTCGACGCCCGACGCGCCGCGCTGGATCGCGTTGTACGCCATCTCGAGGGCTTCCTTCTCCGGCAGCTTCTTGCCGCCCGCGATCACGATCGGGATCGGACACTGCGCGGTGACGGTCTCGAAGTCGTCGTCGCAGTAGTAGGTCTTCACGTAGGTGGCGCCAAGTTCCGCGCAGATGCGCGTCGCGAGGCGCAAGTACCTGGCGTCGCGTACCAGTTCGCGGCCGACCGCTGTGACCGCGAGCGTGGCGATCCCGGCACTGTTCCCCATGTCCACGAGCCGCGTCAGGTTGTGCACCGACTTCGTCTCGCCCTCGCCGCCGATGAACACCTGCACCGCCATCGCCGCCACGTTCAGGCGCACCGCCTCGTCGATCGAGATCGCCAGTTCTTCGTTCGAGAGTTCCTTCAAGATCGACGGGCCGCCGCTGGCGCGGATCACGATGCCTTTGCCGAAGGTCGGCGGGATCAGCGAACGCAGGATGCCGCGCGTGCACATCAGTGTGTCCGCGTACGGGAGCAGCGGGACGATGTCGAGGTCGATGCGCTCGAGGCCGGTGGTGGGACCCTGGAAGTAGCCGTGGTCGATCGCCAGCATCACGGTGCGGCCCGAAACCGGGTCGAAGATCCTGGAGAGCCGGTTCTTCAGGCCCCAGTCCAGCGAGTTCGAGCCCTTGAGGAAGAAGCCTTCCGTCTTCTGCGGCACGTCGCTGCGGAAATTCTTGTCCTCGCGAGCATCGGCTTCGGGCATGGACGACTCCTCGGGTGGCGCGCACGAGGCGGGGATCCGGCTGTGCGCCAGAATTTCGTGAGTACCTGATTGGCAGGGTCTTCTCAAGCATCGAACGCGGCCCGCGCCCGGCCTCGCGAGGGCCGGCGAAGCGTTCAGTCGGCTTCGTAGCGGTGCACGATGGGCAGCCGACGGCCGCTGCCGAAGGCCTTCGGCGACGTGCGCAGCACCAGCGGCGACTGGCGGCGCTTGTACTCGTTGCGGTCGAGGCGACGCACGATCTGGCGCACCAGCTCGCGCGTGGCACCGGGCGGCGCCTCGATCGACTCGGCGTTGCGGCCGCCTTCGATCGCCTGCTCGAGCACGGCGTCGAGGATCGCGTAGGGCGGCAGGTCGTCCTCGTCGCGCTGATTGGGCGCCAGCTCGGCGGAGGGCGGTTTCGCGATCGTGCTGACCGGAATGCGCTCGCCGTTGCGATTTGCGTGCTGCGCCAGCGCGTAGACGTCGCGCTTGTAGACGTCGCCGAGCACCGCGAGGCCGCCCACCGTGTCGCCGTAGAGCGTGCAGTAGCCGATCGACAGCTCGCTCTTGTTGCCGGTCGCGAGCACGAGCCGGTTCTCGGCGTTGGAGATCGCCATCAGCGTTGCGCCGCGGATGCGCGACTGGATGTTCTGCTGGGCGAGGCCGGCCTGATGGACCTCGCCGCTCGCCTTCGGCTCGCTACGCGGGACGGGAGCGCGAGGGGTCAAGACGTCGGCGAGGTAGCGTTCGTAGATCGGGCGGATGTCGATGGTGCGCGTCTCGATGCCGAGATTGCGCGCCAGCGCCTCGGCGTCGGCGACGCTGTGCTCCGACGAGAACGGCCCGGGCATCAGCACGCCGAGCACGCGATCCGCGCCTAGCGCCTGCACCGCGAGATGCGCGGTCACCGCCGAGTCGACGCCACCCGAGAGTCCGATCACCGCGCCGGGCGGGAGCTGCTGCTTGCGGAAGTAGTCGCGGATGCCGAGCACGAGTCCGGCTTCGAGCTGCGCGGCGCCCAGTGGCTCGTCGATCGTCGTGAGCGGCGCGGGCGGATCGTCGACGTCGATCACTTCGAGCGCCGACTCGAAGAGCGGCAGCGACGCACGAATGCGACCCTGCGCGTCGACGAAGAACGAGCCGCCGTCGAAGATCAACTCGTCGTTGCCGCCGACCTGATTGGCGAACGCGATCGGCACGCCGTGGCGCTTCGCCAGCGCGCAGAACAGCTCGCGCCGCTGTTGCGGCTTGCCGACGTGCCACGGCGACGCGGAGAGATTCGCGACGAGCCGGACGCCCTGGCGCGCCAGCTCGCCGGTCGGATCGACCTCGTAGGGAATCTGCCCGACCCAGCCGTCCTCGCAGATGGTGAGACCGAGTGAGAGACCTCCGAGCTGCGCGGGCGCTCGCGACGCGGCGGGCACGAAGTAGCGGTTCTCGTCGAAGACGTCGTAGGTGGGCAACAGCGTCTTTGCCTGCGTCGCGACGCGCGCGCCGTTCGCAAACAGCACGGCCGCGTTCGCGAGCGCCTTGCCCGCGTGCCGCTCGCAGGGCAGTACGGCGCCGACGGCGATCGCGATGCGCTGCGAAGCGGGCGCCAGCGCATCCAGCTCGCGCAACTGATCCTCGACGAAGCCGCGCCGCTCGAGCAGGTCCATTGGCGGATAGCCCGTGAGCGCCAGCTCGGAGAAGAGGACCAGCGCAGCGCCCGAGGCGGCGGCCTTCGCGGCCGTCGCTTCGATCAGCCGGCGATTGCCGGCGAGGTCGCCGACGGTGGGATTGATCTGCGCGATGGCGATGCGCACGGGCGCAAGGTAGCAATAGGCGAATGGAAATCGTCGGTCCCACCTCGCACTTCTACGTCTCGCAGCGGCTGCGCCTGCACTACGCCGATTGGGGCAACGAGTCGGCGCCGACCGCAGTGCTCGTGCACGGCGGTCGCGATCACGCGCGCAACTGGGACTGGGTGGCGCGCGAGCTGCGTCACGAGTGGCACCTCGTCGCGCCCGATCTGCGCGGCCACGGCGACAGCGCCTGGGCGATCGGCGGGATGTACGCGATCGCCGACTTCGTGCTCGACCTCGCCAACCTGATCGAGGCGCTCGGTCCCGAGCGGGTCGTGTTGATCGGTCACTCGCTCGGCGGCGCGGTGTCGCTGATGTACACCGGCATCTACCCCGAGCGCGTGCGCAAGCTCGTCGCGATCGAGGGGCTCGGTCCGCCGCCGGCGCTGATCGAGAAGTTGCGCGGCCGTCCGCCCGCGCAGCGCATGCGCGAGTGGATCGAGCAGATGCGCCAGCTCGGCGCGCGCCAGCCGCGTCGCTACGCCACCTTCGAGGCCGCAGCGGCGCGGATGCGCGAGGAGAACGCGTTCCTCTCCGACGAACAGGCGCGCCATCTCACTATCCACAGCGTGAATCGCAACGAGGACGGCACCTGGTCCTGGAAGTTCGACAACTATGTGCGCACCTTCGCGCCGTACCGCTTCGACGTGGACGACATGCGCGCGCTCTGGAGCCGCATCGAGTGTCCGACGCTGCTGGTGCGCGGCGCGAACTCGTGGGCGAGCGATCCGCTGAAAGACGGCCGCATCGCGCCCTTCGCCAATGCGCGGCTCGTCACGATCCCGGACGCCGGTCACTGGGTGCACCACGATCAGCTCGGCGCGTTCGTGGCGGCCGTGCGCGAGTTCCTCGCGGAGTGAGCGCGGAGCCGCGCGCATGACGGAACCGCTCGGACGCGGACGCTCGCTCGCGTACGCCTCCGGAAGCCTCGGCAGCGACGCGTTGGCGCCGATCCTCTCGTGGCTCCCATATCTCTACGCACCCCCGGCCGACCTGCCGGGCGCGGTCGCGTTGCTGCCTGCGGCGAGCGTCGGCGCGCTGCTCTTCGTCGGCCGCTTCGTGGACGGCTTTGCCGAACCGATCGTGGGCTGGGCGTCGGATCGCGCGCGCACGCGTTTCGGTCGCCGCATCCCGTTCGTGTTGTTCGGCACGCCCGTCCTGGTGTGCGCCTTCCTCGCGCTCTTCTTCCCGCCATTCGGCCCCGGGCAGTCTGCGGCGACCGGCCTCTACCTCGCCCTCGCGAACACGATCTTCTGGTGCGCCTTCACGGCGGTGGTCGCGCCGTATCTCGCGCTGCTCCCAGAGATCGCCAGCAGCAGCGAAGAGCGCACCCGCATCTCGACGCTGATGACCGCGTTCTCGATCCTCGCGACGATCGGCGGCAACCTCGTGCTCGGCGCCGTCGTCGCGAAGTTCCAGGGCGGGCGGGCCTGGTTGGGCGTGCACTTCGCGAACGGCTTCGAACCCCAGGCGCTGGCGATCGCGGCGCTCGCGTTCGGCTTCTTCTACCTCTCGATCGCGTTCGTGCGCGAGCGACCCCACAGCGACGGCGACCCGCCGCACCTGCCGTTCCGCGCCGCGGTCGCCGAGTCGTTCCGCAATCCAGCTTTCCTGCCTCTCGTGATCCCGCTCGCGGTGTTCCTGATCGGCGTGAACATCGTGGTCACGTCCGTGCCGTATCTGGGCCGCGCGATCCTGCACGCCAGCGAGGCCGAGGCGTCGTACGGAACCGCAGCCGTCTATCTCTCGGCGGGCGTCTCGCTGCCGATCGTGGGCCGCGCGGCGGCGCGCTTCGGCAAGAAGCGCGTCTACTCGGCGGCGCTGCTCGCGATGGCGCTCGTGTTCGCGGCGGTCCCACTCGTCGCGGTGTCGCCGCGCCCCACCGCAACCTACCTGGCCTTGATGGTCATGCTGGGTGTCCCGGTCGGCGCATTGCTGGTGCTCGGGCGCGTGTTGATCTCCGACGTGATCGACGCCGACTTCGCACGCACCGGCCTGCGCCGCGAGGCGATGTACTTCGGCATGCAGGGACTCATGACGAAGGTCTCGTTCGGCGTCGGCCCGCTGCTGGCGACGCAGCTCTTCGCCAACTTCGGCAACACCACCGAGCAGCCACTCGGCATCCTGCTCTGCGGTCCCGTAGCCGGTGCACTAGGCATCGCCGGCTGGCTCGCATTCCGGCGCTATCCGCTGGCGTGAGCACGCTCCGAAAGCGCGCGTCTCCTTCTTCAAGAATCCCCGGAGGACACCACCGACGTCACTCGGGGCAAAGAGCGCGCCGATGAGCTGCGACCGCAGGTCGCCAGCTCCATCGCCGCGCTCCCCCCGTCACGGATAGTAGACGTAGATGGCGTCGGCGATGCAGGCCGGCTTCGCGCCGCCTTCCACCTCGAACACCATGCCGAAGGTCACGCGCGCGCCGCCGCCCGGCATCTCGCGCACGTCCTTCAACTCCGCCGACATCCGCACGCGCGCACCCGACGGCACCGGCGCCGGCAACCGCATGCTCTCGAGCCCGTAGTTGACCGCCATCCGCACACCTTCCACGCGCACGACCTGCGGCAGCAACACCGGCGCCAGCGAGATGGTGAGGTAGCCATGCGCGATCGGTTGCTTGAACGGCGACTCGCGCTTGGCGCGCTCGACGTCGACGTGGATCCACTGGTGGTCGCCGGTCGCATCGGCGAACGAGTTGATCTGTTGCTGTGTGACGGTGACCCACTCGGACACGCCGAGCTTCTTTCCGACCAGGCTCTTGAGCGCGCCGATGCTCGGCACGATGGTGGGGGGCATGGGGTCGATCTCCTCGCGTGCGATGGGCCGGAGAACGCCCAACCCTAACCGCCGCACGGCGCAGCCGACGCCGTGCGCGCTTCGATCGCGATGACCGCCCACCACGGCTGCGGCTCGAGAGCTGTCGCGCGACACCGGCGCTCGATCCAGACCGGTTGGCCACGCCGACGGCGTGAGATCCGCGCGTCCGCGTGCTCGAATGGTCAGCCGACGTCTCGACGCTCTCACGCCGGGCCGGTCCACGCGACGAAGCGCGTCGGACGCGTGACCGCAAGCGGAGCGAGACCCGTGCAAGTCGCGCGCGCGAGAGCAGTGCGGCCGCGTCTCCAGCGTGCCCGAGCAGCTCGTGGGGTTCGGGCGCCGCGATGCGACCCGCGCGCAGCGTTCGCAACACCTTGCCGATGCCGGCCACGGCCGGGATCGTGAGTTCGGGTCCGAGATCGGCGAAGTCGTCGATGCGCGATGCACCGAGCGACGCGCTGGTCCGTGCCGAGACCGGCTCGAAGACGAGCAACACGCCTGGCCGTTCCGCCCCTGCGAGCGGCGCAGCATGGGTGAAGCGGGCCTCGATCCGACGATCCATTTCATGATCTGGCGTGGCGGTGCGTCCGGGTGGTGACGAGACGCGTATACTGGACCAGCCCCTGGGAGAAACTCCATGTCGAGATCTCGATTTGCCTGGCTCCTGAGTATCGCCGTCGCGGCTTGCGTGGGCTTCTGGGTTTCCGGTCCGGTCCTGTATCGGACCTTCATCGGCCTCGATGCGAGCGCCTTCCCGGCCGGTGAGCTGCTCGAACGCGTCGGGCGATTCTTCCTGCCGGACGCAGGATTTTCGGCCGCGGGTCTGGTGCTCGCGCTGCTGTTCGGCTTGCCCGCGGCCGCGCTCGCATTCTTCGCGGTGCGTGGTGCGCGCCGCGCCGCGACCGACCGCGCGCGCCGTCGCTTCCTCACCGGCGCCGCGTCGGGCGTCGGCGCAGCGATCGCAGCGACCGCCGCGGGCACTGCAGTCGCCTTCGGCCGCGCGTTCCTCGGCTGGGGCAACGAAGGTCGCGGCTGGCGCGGCCCGGCCGGCGAGATCTTCGGCGGCCAGGTGGTGAAGACGAACCCGAGCTGGCCCGAGGAATGGAAGGGCGCACGCGTGAAGGCGTACCGCCGGCTCGGTCGCACCGGCTTCGAGGTGTCGGACATCTCGCTCGGCACCGGCCAGATCCGCGGCGAGAACGGCGAAGCGATCGTGCGCGAGGCGCTCGAGCGCGGCATCACCTATCTCGACACCGCGCCGGACTACGCGGGTTCGGGCAGCGAGCAGGCGATCGGCCGTGCGCTGCGCGGTCGCGATCGCAGCAAGCTCTTCCTCGCCACCAAGTTCTGCACGCCCCACGGTCACCTGCCTCCCGGCGCTCCCGTCGCGCAGTACAAGGAAGTCATCGAAGCGAGCCTGCAACGCCTCGGCACCGATTACGTCGACCTCGTGCACGTGCACTCCTGCGACGAGATCGACCGGCTGATGGACCCGAACGCGCACGAGGCGTTCGACCAGCTCAAGCAGGAGGGCAAGGCGCGTTTCCTCGGCTTCTCGTCGCACACGCCGAACCTGGCGCAGGTGGCGGCGCGCGCGATCGAATCGGGCCGCTTCGACGTGATGATGCTCGCCTATCACCACGGCATCTGGCCGAGCCTCGGCGACCTGATCCACCGCGCGCGCCGCGAGCGGGACATGGGAATCGTCGCGATGAAGACCCTGAAGGGCGCCCGGCACAACGGCCTCGCCGGCTTCCGCGAAAACGCGCAGGCCTACAGCCAGGCGGCCTTCAAGTGGGTGCTCACGAACCCGGACGTCGCGTGTCTCGTGGTGTCGTTCTTCGAGTCCGCAGCACCTCGACGAGTACATCTTCGCGTCGGGCAGCGCCCTCGCGCCTCAGGATCACGCGCTGCTCCAGCGCTACGACGAAGCGATCGCCGGCAGCTACTGCCCGCCGCACTGCGGCGCCTGCCTGGAGCACTGCTCCGAAGACCTCGCCGTCAACGACGTCCTCCGCTACCGGATGTACTTCGAGGACTACGGGCTCGAGAAGCGCGGCATCCAGAGCTACGCGAAGCTCGGCAAGAACGCGTCTGCGTGTCTCGGTTGCGCGGCGCCCTGCACGGGTCGCTGCCCGGTCGGGATCTCGATCCAACAGCGCATGCTCGAAGCCCACGAGCTGCTGTCGATCTCATGAGGCTCGCCGCTCGCCTACGGCTCGCTACGCGGGACAACTCATGAGCGCGACGGAGCGCAAGCTACTGGTCTACGGCGCCACCGGTTTCACCGGCCGCCTCGTCGTCGACGAGGCGCGCCGGCTCGGGCTCGATCCGATCCTCGGCGGGCGCAACCGCGCCGCACTCGAGCGGATGGCCGAGGCGGTCGGCGCGCCGGAGCTGCGCGTCGCCGACGCGAGTCGCCCGGAGTCGCTCGCGTCGCTGATGGACGGCGTCGGCTGCGTGGTGAACTGCGCGGGCCCCTTCGCGCGACTCGGCGAACCCGTGCTGCGCGCCGCGATCGCGGCCGGCGCGCACTATCTCGACACCACCGGCGAACAGCTCTGGATGGCGCGCATGATGGACCTGCTCTCGGCGGACGCCGAGCGCAACGGCGTCACCGCGATCCTCGCGCACGCCTTCGAGTACGCCGTCGGCGACTGCGCGGCGCGCATCGCCGTCGAAGAGACGCCCGGCGCCGAGACCGTCGAAGTGGTGAACCGCGTCGAAGGCTTCGGCAGCAGCCGCGGCACCAAGAAGTCGGCGCTCGACGTGCTGACGAAACCCGCGCTCGCGGTCGTGAACGGGCGCCGTCGCGAAGAGGCGCAGCTCGCCCACCGCGTGCGCGTGAGATTTCCGGACGAAGACGAGGATCGCGTCGCGGTCTCGTACGGCGGCGGCGAGGTGCTCTCGATCCCGACGTTCGCGCCGACGCGTGCGCAGCGTGCGCACCTACCTCGCGGTGCCCGGCGCGGTCGCAGCGCTGGCGCCGATCCTCACGCGCGCCGTCGCGCCTCTACTCACGGCGCGTCTGCAACGCCTGCTGGAGTCGCGCATCGACGCCTCCAGCGTCGGCCCCGGCGCCGAACGCCGCGACCAGCCGTGGTGGGTGCTGGCACGCGTGCGCGCCGCCGGCCGCCGGGGCAACCAGGTCACCGTGAGCGGCTACGACAGCTACGGCATCACCGGCGTGATCTGCGCCCTCGGCGCGCAATGGCTACTAGAAGGCCGCGCGAAGCGCGCCGGCGTACTCACCACCGCGCAAGCCCTCGAACCCCGCGAGTTCTTGAACGCGTTGGCACCGTACGGCGTAGGCTGGCGCCTCGACCCCCTCTAAACGCGCGCGCCCTCATCTGCGGCGATGAGCGGCGACGAAGTCGCCCGCTCCATCGCCGCGCGCGCTGACGGCGCGAAGCGTCCGTCAGCGCGTTTCGTGGATCGCGCGCACGAAGGCGTCGTGCAGCGCGGTGTGGATCGAGTGGCGATCGACCTTGCCGTAGACCTCGCGGAACGCGCGCAGCGGGATGATGCCCTTCGCCATCGACCGATGACCGCCGCCGACGCCGAGACCTTCGACCACCGCGCGCACGACCTCGCCGGCGGCGCGCACGTAGCCGACGTTGCGCACCGAGAACACCAGATCCGAGCCGACGATGCCCGCCGCGACCGACCACTCGGTGTTCTCGGCTTGCAAGCCGAGGTCGGCGACCTGCGGGATCACGTCCTCCCGCACGCGGCCCAGCACCAGCATGTGGATGCCGTCTTGCACGCGGGTCGAAGCGAGCGCGCGGCCGAGCGCCCGCAGGCCGTCGACCGGAAGAGCGGGGCGCTCGATGCGGCGCAGCAGCGCCGGGCTGTGCAGCGCGTGCAGGAAGGCGAAGGCGCGGATGTCGTAGCGGCTCGTCTCGCGGCCGAGCAGCTGCGTGTCGCTCTTGATGCCGTAGAGCAGCGCCGTCGCCAGGCGCGGTCGCACTTCGATGCCGGCCGCGCGCACGTACTCGGTCAAGATCGTGGAGGTGGCGCCATAGGGGGTGCGGATGTCGCCGATCACGGTGTCGTAGCCGCCGCGTTCGGGATGGTGGTCGATCACGGCGTCGACCGAGAGCACGCGCGCTGGCGGACTCTCGCCGAACACGGGCGGCTGCACGTCTACCAGAACCAGGCCGTCGAACTCCTCCAGCTCGGGCGGCGTGACGATCCGGACCTCGATGCCGAGCGCCGCGATCATCGCGCGGTTCTCGGGCCGCTTCACTGCGCCGAACGAGATCAGCGGCGCCGTCGGACTCTTGCGACCGAGCAGCGCGCGCAGTGCGATCCCCGACGCGATGCCGTCCGGGTCCGGGTCGGGCTGCAGACAGGATGCCGACCTTCTCGCGCGTCGCGAGCAGGTCGCGCAGCTCGACCACGCGGTGCAGGTTCTCGAGGTGGTCGAACTCGTCGTCGAAGTCGTCGCGGATCAGCGAGCGCAAGCGGCCGAGTCGCAAGCAGGGGTGGATCGGGAGATCGCCGGAGTCGAGCTTGTCGGAAAGCACGAGCACCGGTGCGATCGGCATCGTTTCGCCCACCGCGCCGACGGCGGTGCGCACGAAGCCGATCTCTTCACTGACGATGCCGAAGACGTCGCCTTCGCGCGGATTCAGCTTGCCGATCGCCTCGGCCGTGAGCCCGCCCTGGAGCGCGCGAAAGCCGGGCGGACGCACGCGCGACTCGTCGTCGCGCGGAACCCAGGTGAGTTCCTCGTTCTCGCCGGCGCCGATGCGACTCCAGAGCCGAGCCAGCTCGGCTCCGTCGCACACGATGATGCGGCGTTCCACGCAATCTCCCTGCGGCCGGCCCTCGAGGCAGGGCCGCGGATCCGACCGCGCGCCAGTCTAGCGGCGACCTGCACTTCCGAATCGGAGCCCCCTCTGGGGCAGCATCCGACCGTGCCGCTGCCCCGCCGCGCCCGCTAGGCGGAGCCGAGCGCCGCGAGCGCCATCTGCTTGGCGCTCTTGTAGTCCGCCTTCCCATTCGGCGCGCGCATCGGCGCCTCCGTGAAGACGATCCGCTTCGGTGTCTTGTAGCCGGCGAGCCGCTCGCGCACGTGGGCGCGGAGTTCGGCCTCGGTGGCTTGCTTGCCGGCTTCGAGGGTCACGACGCCGGTGACCGACTCGCCCCACTTGTCGTCGGGCAGCCCGACGACCAGCGCGTCCGCGACCGCCGGGATGCGTCTTCAGCGCCTCCTCGACTTCCTCGGGATACACCTTCTCGCCGGCGGTGTTGATGCACACCGAGCCGCGGCCGAGCAGGTTCAGCGTGCCGTCGGCGTTCACCGTGCACCAGTCGCCGGGAATCGACCAGCGCCGGCCCTGGTAGGTCTTGAACGTCTCGGCGCTCTTCTGCTCGTCCTTGTAGTAGCCGAGCGGGATCGGACCGCTGCGCGCGATGTAGCCCGGCTCGTCGGTGCCGGGCTCGACCTCGCGCCCGTCGGGCGTGAACACCTTGCAGTTGGGACCGATCTTGAACTTGGCGAGCTGGACGGTGCTCGTCTTCGTCGTGAGCTCGGTGCCGAAGCCCACCGCCTCGCTCGAGCCGAACGAGTCGTACATGATCGCGTGCGGGAGATGTTCGAGCAGGCCCTGCTTGGTCTGCGGGCTGAAGATCACGCCGGAAGACACGACCAGGAAGAACTTCGAGAGGTCCCAGCGGCCCGGGTTCTCCTGCAGCGCCTTCAGCATCGGCTTGGCGAACGCGTCGCCGACGATCGCCGTTGCGGTCGCGCCGCGCGCTTCCGCGGTCGACCACAGCTCTTCGGCGTCGAGGCTCTTCGCCGTCAGCGTGATGATCGCGCCGCCGCCGCCGAGCGCGTTGATCGCGGTGAAGAGCCCCGTGCCGTGCATCAGCGGGCAGGCCGGCAGCAGGCGCTGCCCGCGAGCTTCCTGGGCGATGCGGTCGCGCTGTTCTTCGACGCTCTCGCTCGCCTTCTCGCCGATCACCGCGTTGCCGCCGCCGCCGAGCGCGCGGTACAGCGCCGAGTGCTCCCACATCACGCCCTTCGGCATGCCGGTGGTGCCGCCGGTGTACATGAAGAGCAGGTCGGTCGGCTTGCGCTCGATGTCGAGGCGCTGGTCGGTGCCGCTGCCGACGATCTCCTCGTAGGAGCTCGGCGAACGCGTTGCCCTCGCTCGCCGTCGTCGAGTTCGATCCACTCGCGCACCTTCGGCAGCCGGTCGCGCACCTTCGCGACGCTTCCGGCGAAGCCGGCTTCGTAGACGACGACCGTCGCGTCGGAGTTGTCGAGCAGGTAGACCAGCTCCTCCTCGCGATAGCGGTAGTTGACGTTCACCGGCACCAGCCGCGCCTTGAACGCCGCGACGAGCGTCTCGACGAACTCGGGCCGGTTGTAGGAGTAGAGCGCGAGCTTGTCGCCGGGCTGGTGCCGGCGCGCGAGATGGAGCGCGAGCGCGTTGGCGTTGCGATCCAGCTCGCGCCAGCTGCGCGTCGGCCCCGCGACGCCGTGCGCGAGCGCATTCCGCTCGGGTGCGGTGTCCGCCACCAGCTCGAAGAGATCGGCGAGATTCCAGGCCATGTCGGGCACGATCGGCACCTCCGCAGCACCGCCCCCCCGCGGCCGCGCGCCGATCCTAGCTGATGAATCTCGCCGCTCGCCCTTGGCTCGCTACGCGGGAAGCGGAGTCCTCTGCTTCGGACGGTTCGCCCACCGGCTACGCTGGACGCGTGCAGCGGATCTTCGCGGGCGACGTGCAGGGCTGCGCCGACGAACTCGGCGATCTCGTCGCGCGCGTCGAGCACGCCTTCGGTCGCGATTTCGAGTTGTGGCTGGTGGGCGACGTGGTGAACCGCGGCCCCGCGAGTCTGCGCGCGCTGCAGCAGTTGCGCGCGCTCCACGACGGCGGTCGCGCGCACGTCGTGCTCGGCAACCACGATCTGTCGCTGCTGCGCGTCGGATACGGCCAGCGCGACCTCGCGTCCGGCGACACCTTCCAGGACGTGCTCGAAGCCGCCGACGCCGAATCGTGGCTCGAATGGGTGCGCAGCTGGCCGCTCGTCGAGACGGGACGCCTCGGCGCGCAGGACTTCGCGATGGTGCACGCGTCGGTCGCGCCGGGTTGGTCGCTCGAGGAGCTCGCCGCAGGCGCGCGTCGCGTCGAGGCGCGGCTGCGCGAGTCGCGTCGCGAAGCGGAGCGACTGCTCGCCGCGCGAGCCGGAGGACGACCCCGACGCCGACGTGCTGGGCCGGCTCACCCGCGCGCGCAGCGTCGACGCGCGCGGGCGCTGGTCGAGTCGCGAACCCGCGAGTCCCGACGACGCGTGGCATCGGCGCTGGGCCGCGCAGGATCCCGACTACGGCGTCGTCTACGGCCATTGGGCGACGCAGGGACTGCACGTCGCGCGCAATCTGCGCGGACTCGACACCGGTTGCGTCTATCACGGCGCGTACGGCGATCGCTTCCTGACGGCGTGGTTACCGACAGATGACGATGCGGCGCCGTTCGCAGTTCCCGACGAACGTTTCTGGCGCGTGGCTGCGCGCGGGCGCGGCGTGCGCGTCTCGCGACGAGAACACGCTGAATTTCGGGCTTGATCTCCCATTCGCGACGGGCGTAGAGTGAATTCGTACTCGACGTCGGGCGCAGGAGAATCCGAGGTTCCTCTCTCGCCGGCGAACGAAGCGCCCAGCAACGCCGAGTGCGACAACGAGCCGGTGGGAGCGGGTACAGGCGGGGAAGCCTTCCCGGACCCGGGAGCTTCCAACCAACGCCGGAGATCGAGAGAGACGATGACCCGATCATGCTGTCGGTCGTCGTTCGGGCCCGAGTCGTACAGGGCACTCCCGTAGCCGCTGCGCGATCGTGACGCCCCGAAGCAGGATGGCGCGTCTCTCGACGGCAGAGCGGAACTCGATCGGTTTCGAACGGTGCGCGGGATGTGCGGTTCGGCAAGCCAATCGAGAACAAAAATGGCAACGCGCCACACACCGCTCGCGCCACTCCGCACTCGGAAACGAGCAAGCCCCGACGGAGGTCGGGGAAGGCCCCGCCGCCTCGGTACTCGCAAGCGCCGGCTGTCCTCAGCCGGCGCGCGCAGCGAGCCGCAGGCGAGCGAAGAGTCATCAGGCTTGTGCCGGCTGTCCTCAGCCGGCGCGCGCCAGCGAGCCGCAGGCGAGCGAAGACGCATCGAACTCGCCTCCCAACCAGCAACGACTCGATCGACCATCCAAGCCAGTCGCGATGGCAATCCTGCGCACGCGTCGAGGCTCGCTTCGCTGCGATGGCGTGCGCCGTGCCGCCTGCGGCGCAGCGCTGAGGTCATGTGGCCTTCTTGTCGCGGTCTGAGGGGGAAGGGGTTGAGGGGGGTTGGGGGGTAGTGGGGCTCGGCAAGTAGAGGAGATCAATCGTGATGTCGCCCTTGGCGATAGTGATTCGTTCCGTGATCGCTTCGATGATCGCCCGCTTGTCCTCCGGAGAGAGTTTGTCCCAGCGCCCATCGAGATCGCGCGCGTCGGCGATGACTGCATCGCTCGAAAGGAACTGGATCTTCATGACGTCGCGTTCGGCTTCGAGTCGCGGGATCTGAGGTGGTAGGAAGTCAGACCAGTGTCTTCCCATACTCAAGGGCCCTCGCAACTTCGATCATCTTCAGACCGAGCTCGAGCCGCCGCTGCTTGAGATGCTCGCCGAGAGTCCGTGGCTCTGCGGGGAAAAGCCCAGGCTTTGGAGCCTTCCGCTTGATCCGCACGAACGATAAGAAGGCAATGCAACCTTGTCGTCCAGCGGACGTCGCCGCGCAGCGCACATCGAGTCCCATCGCTTCGCGACAATTGACCTCAGCGCTCGCGCCGCCACTCCCGCTCGCCGCGCCACGCGGCCCCCTCGGCCGGCACGGCGCCTGCAGTCCGCCGTAGCGCGATCACGCGGAGGCAATGACCGTGAAAGAATTGACTGCGCTCTGGATGGGCGTCGCGGCCTGCCTGGCATTGGGAGCGGGCCCGGCTCTCGCCGTCCTCAGCTTCACCGACGACTTCAGCGGAGCCTCGATCGACTCGTACTGGTGGACCGTCTCCAGCACTGACGGCAACACCATGTCGCTGAACACGGTCGCACAGCGCGTCGAGATGACGCAGGGGTCGACGAGCGGGTCTTCGGGCCTCGCCTTCAACTTTCCGCTGCAAGGCGACTTCGACGTCCAGGTCGACTTCGTCCTCAACGACTGGACGATGGATCCGGCGGGGTACGAACAGGAACGCGTCGCCCTCTATTCCTCGGCGGGCGCGGTCGAGCGCGTCAGCGACTGGTACTTCGGCGGGGAGATCTATCTGACGCACTTCTCGGGTCAGCAACCGACGCCGTGGCCGGGCGTGTCGACCCAGCAAGTTTCCGGAAGCCTGCGCCTCACGCGGGTCGGCGAGGTGGTGAGCGGCTTCTTCCGCGATCCCGGCACACCGGACTGGCAGCTGCTCAACACGACGACCCACACCGATCCGGTCACCTTCGGGTTCAGCATCTTCTCGGGTTACTCCGGCACCCAGATCGGTGACATGATCGAGTTCGACGACGTCGTCGTCGAGTCACCCGACACCACAGTGCCAGAGCCCGGCGCGGCGGCGCTCGGCGTTGGCGCTCTCGCGGCAATGGGGCTGCTCGCCGTTTATCGACACCGGAGGCGTTGCTAGGAGACTGACCAAGACTGCATCCCCGCGTCTGGACGCGCATCCATCCCGATGTTCTTCGCTCGCCTTCGGCTCGCTGCGCGCTCCGCTTGCAGCCGCCCGTTTCGTTGCGCTCGCTCGCCGTGGAAGCTCTCGCTACGCCTCGCTCGCGCGCCTCGCGCGCGGGGCGTCTGCACGCCCAGTCGCACGGCACAGTCTTGGGTCAATCTCCTAGCCAGCACGCGATCGAACGCTCGGAGCAGCCGTCTACTGCCCGCCGCGCGCCTTCGCGTTCTGCGCGTCGGCGCGTGCGCGCGGGTCCGGATCGCTCTCGGCCATCGCTGCGACCTTGGCTGCGACGGCGTTGGTCCACAGCGCCGGCGCCGCGCCCAGCGCCGCGCGTCGCACGTCGCCTTCTTCGTCGGCGAGTGCGCGCAGTAGCGCGGCGGCGCGTTGCTCGCGCGCAACCGGGATGACGGCGCGCAGCGCGGTTGCGATCACCTGCGGGTCGGCGGCTTCACCGGGAATGCCTTCGACGAGCGCGGCGGCGCCGTCCGCCTGTGTCACCGCGAGCAGCGCCGAGACGCGGCGGGTCAGCGTGGCTCGCGTCGGGTCGAGGGCTGCGCGCGCACGCAGCAACGCGTCATCGCGGCCCAGTGGCAGGAACGGTGCGCCGGAATCGGAGAGCGCGGCGCCCGCGGCGTCGCGCAACGTTTCGTCGTCAGCGTCGAGCCAGGCGAGATAGATCTGGAGCAGACGCTTCGGTTCGGCGCTGGCGGCTTCGAGCGCTTGCAGCGCCTCGGTCCAGCGCTTGGCGTCCGCGGCGTCGCGCAGCAGCACGATTTCGCGCGGCTCGTCCACCAGCACGTAGGGCGAACGCGCGCCGCGCAGCAGCAGCACGGCGGGGACTCCCGTCGTGAACGGCTGTGGCTTCGCGGGCGAGCGCTTGATCTCGAAGCTCGCTGCGGCATCGCCGCGCAGCACCACCGCGTCGCGGATCTCGACGCGGTCGTCGCTGATCGGTCCGACCATCCCGACCGCCACGAGATCCGCCGCCGCGATCCGCACGTGGAGCGGTCGCGGTCCCGGCAGGAACGGGTGCTGCGCACGCGCACTCGGAGCGAGCGCGAGCATCAGGGCCAGAACGGCGGCGATTCGCAGCGACATCGGGCGCGCGAGTATAGGCGCCTGGCTTCTCGGAGCCGGAGTTCTGGAAGCGGGAGGCTAGACTGCGCGCGCTCCGGCGCGCGTCCGGTGCACGAGAGGCTTCGCATGCCGACGATCGTGATCCCGCCCCCGTATCGGGGGGCTACGCAGGGCCTGGAGCGCATCGAGGTGGCGGGCCGCTCGGTCCGCGACTGCATCGACGCCGTGAGCGCGCTCCATCCCGCGTTCCGGCCGCTGGTCCTCGACGCGAACGGCAAGGTGCATCGCTTCGTGAAGCTCTTCCGCAACGGCGATCAGCTCAGCGGCGACGTGCTCGCCACCGCGATCGCCGAAGGCGACGAGCTTCATGTACTGGCGGCGATCGCCGGCGGTTAGCGCGGAAGCCCGAACGGACTTCCGCTGGTAGCATTGCGTTTCCCTGAAGGAGGTTTGAAACATGGCGGACGGACTGGCCGACAAGATGATCCGCGTCGACATGACGACGCAGACCGCGAGCGTGGAGCCCTTCCCGGCGAAGTGGCGTCTGCTCGGCGGTCGCGCGCTCTCGGCGCGCATCCTGATCGAAGAGTGCGATCCGAAGTGCGAGCCGCTCGGCGCGGGCAACGTGCTCGTGATCGCGCCGGGCGTGATGTCCGGCACCTCGGCTCCGACTTCCGGCCGCATCTCGATCGGCGGCAAGAGTCCCCTCACCGGCGGCATCAAGGAAGCCAACGCCGGAGGCAATCCGGGTCAGGATCTCCAGAAGCTCGGCTACCGCATGATCGTCGTGAAGGGCAAGCCGGCGGATCCGAACAAGTGCTACGGACTCGAAGTGGACCAGAGCGGCGTGCGCGTCGTCGCGGGCGATGCGTACAAGGGGCTCTGGAACTACGCCGCCTGCGAGAAGCTCTACGAGAAATATCCGCAGACGGCGTCGTTCATCACGATCGGCCCGGCGGGCGAGATGCAGCTCAGTGGCGCTTCGGTCGCGTGCACCGACGAGAAGGGCCGCCCGGCGCGTCACGCCGCGCGCGGCGGGCTCGGCGCCGTGATGGGTTCGAAGGGCCTGAAGTTCGTCTCGGTCGACTCGGGCAAGCTCGCGATCCGCCAGCCCGCCGTGCGCAAGGAGTTCTTCGCGTACGCGAAGGACTACACCAAGGCGTACCAGGCTGGTCCGCAGATGTTCAAGACGGGCACCTCGTCGGTCGTCTTCATCGCGAACATGCTGAACACCTTCCCGTACAAGAACCGTACCGAGGGGCAGTCGCCCGACGTCGAGACGCTGCGCGGCGAGCGCATCGTCGAGAGCTTCGCGACGCGCGGCGGCGGCATGCACAACTGCATGACCGGCTGCATCGTGCAGTGCTCCAACGTCGTCCACGACAAGGACGGCAACTACAAGACCAGCGCGCTCGAGTTCGAGACGCTGACGATGCTCGGCGCCAACTGCGGCATTGCGAGCTGGGAAGACGTCGCCGATCTCGACCGCCTCTGCGACGAGGTCGGCCTCGACACAATCGAGACCGGCGCCGCGATCGCGATCTACATGGACTCGGGCGGCATGGAGTTCGGCGACGCCGCCGGCGCCAAGCGCATCCTGCACGAGATCGCCTCGGGAACGGAACTCGGCAAGGCGATCGGCAACGGCGCGGTCTCGATCGGGAAGAAGCGCAAGCACGCGCGGATCCCGGTCGTGAAGGGGCAGGCGATCCCGGCGTGGGATCCGCGGCCGCTGAAGGCCACGGGCATCACCTACGCGACGAGTCCGATGGGCGCCGATCACACCGCCGGCCTGATCGTGAATCCGGGCCTGCCGCCGGAGCAGTTTGCGCAAGCGTCGCAGGAGTCGCAGATCGCGAACGCCGCGTGCGATTCGTCGGGCTTCTGCCAGTTCCTGCAGCCCACCATCGAAGAGATCGCGAAGTACTACACGATGTTCGTGGGCGAGGACGTGACGCGCGAGCAGATCGCCGACATGGGGTGGCAATGCCTCCTCGACGAGTGGAAGTTCAACGACGGCGCCGGCTTCACCAAGGCCGACGACGACCTGCCGGCCTGCATGAAGGACGAAGGCGTCGGTCCGAACCACGCGATGAAGTTCGACGTGTCCGCGGAGGTCATCGCCGCCGCAAAGCGGCGCTTCGCCGCGCGCGACGAACTCTTCAAGCTGAAGGCGACTGGCTGATCGGGTTCAGCTGCGGCGGCGCCCAGCCGCCGCAGCGACTCCCGCGACCGCGACGAGTTCTCCCGCCGCCGATCCTGGCTCGGGAACGAAGATGAACTGCGTCGGGAAGTCGAGCCCTCCGCTGCCGGAACTCACGAACACCTCGACGAAACCGCCCGTCGTCCCGTCGAAGCGCTCGATGCTGTTGCTGACGTAACTCCCGCTGACGTAGAGATCTCCGTCGGGTCCGAAGACGGCGTCATTCCGTCCGTGGCATTGAAGCTCGGCGTGGCGAAGGCGCCGAGCGCGGCGCCCGTGGTGCCGTCGAAACGCACCACCAGATCGGTGCTGCTGTTCGCGACGAAGAGATCGCCGCCGGGACCGAAGGTGAGTCCCTGCGGGCCGTTGCCGCCCGGTGTCGCGAAGACCTCGAGGAACGCGCCACTGCTGCCGGAGTAGCGCAGCACCTGTCCCGAGATCCGGCTCGATACGTAGAGATCGTGATCGGGGCCGAATGTCATCGCCGACGGCCCGTCGTTACTCCCTCCCCAACGCGAAGTCGTCCGATTTGGGACCGTCCGGGTGACGCGCGGAAGTCCAGTCGAGCGGATCGACCCGGCCCCTCGCATGTTGCCCCCAGCCGCGGGATCCTACGCCGCCGGACCATCGTCCGCTGGAGGGGACGTTTGAATCGCTCTGCGCTTCGTCTGGGTCTCGTGCTGGCACTCGTCCTGATGATCCCGGGCGCCGCAATGGCCGCGCGGATCGATTCCTTCGCGCCGCAAGGCACCGCCAAACAGGTCCGTCAGGCGAGCGCGCGCTTCTCCGAGCCGATGGTGCCGCTCGGCGATCCGCGCAGCGCCGCCGATCCGTTCGCGATCGACTGCTCCGCGAAGGGCAGCGCGCGCTGGGCGGACGCGTACACGTGGGTCTTCAGCTTTGCGGAGGATCTTCCGGCGGGCGTGCGCTGTCGCTTCACGCTCGTCGCCGCGACGCGCGCACGCTCGCAGGCGCGGCGATCGACGGCCAGCGCGAGTTCGCGTTCTCGACCGGCGGCCCCGCGGTGCTCGAGAACGCGCCGTGGTCGCGCAGCATCGACGAGGACCAGCGCTTCGCGTTGAAGCTCGACGCCCCCGCGACACGCGAATCGGTCGAAGCGCACGCCGTCGTGCGCGTCGCGGGACTGCCCGACCCGATCGGCCTGCGCAGCGTCGAAGGCGCCGACCGCGACGCGATCCTCGCGAGCCTCGACTGGAAGACCGACGACCCGCGCCTCGCTCGTGCTCGAAGCGCGCCAGCGTTTCGCGCCCGGCGCGCAGCTCACGCTCTCGTGGGGCGCGGGCATCGCCACCGCCACGGGCATCGCGACCGAGAAGGAACAGGTCTTCGAGTACGAAGTGCGACCGCCCTTCACCGCGCGCCTGTGGTGCGAGCGCGAGAACGCGAAGGCCGCCTGCGTGCCGCTGCGACGCTTCTCGCTGTCGTTCTCGTCGGCCGTGCCGTGGGAGACGGCGTCGCGCATCGTGCTGCGGCAGGTCGCCGAGAGCGGCGCGCCCGTGCGCACCTGGCCGGCGCGGCGCGGCGATCCGAGCGACGGCGACCCACTCGTCAACTCCCTGATCTTCGACGCGCCGTTCCCGCCGCGCGCGAAGTTCCGGATCGAGCTTCCCGCCGAGCTGCGCGACGACGCCGGCCGCGCGCTCGATGCGAGCCAGAGCGCGATCGAGGTCGCGACCGATCGCTATCCGCCGCTCGCGAAGTTCCCGGCGAAGTTCGGCATCGTGGAGTCGGCGAGCCCCGTGCTGCCGGTCGCGCTGCGCCACGTCGGTGCCGACGCGACGCTGCGCGGGCAGGGCGTCACCGGCAGCATCGCCGCGCGTTCCAGCGTCGTCGCGGCGGACGAGCCGCGCCGCAATCCTCGCGTGGCTGAACGCGCTCGTGATGGCGCAGAACGACGCGTCGATCTTCGCGATGAAGGGACTCGCGGCCTCGCCGCAGCCGCTCGCGCTGCCGCCGACGCAGGACGGCGACGACGCGGAAGTCGTCGGCATTCCGCTCGCGGGTCCGGGACTGCACATCGTCGAGATCGAGTCGAAGCTGCTCGGCGCGGCGCTGCTCGATCCGCCGGGGCCGATGTACGTCGCGGCGGGCGCCTTCGTCACGAACCTCGCGGTGCACTTCAAGTGGGGCAGCGAGTCGTCGCTGGTCTGGGTGACCACGCTCGACGCCGCGCGGCCGGTCGCGGGCGCGGCCGTGAGCGTCGCCAACTGCGACGGGACGATCCTCGCGTCGGCCACCACCGACGCGAACGGCGTCGCGCGCGTCGAGGGTCTGCCGAACCCCGTCCCCGGCCCGCGTTGCGGCGACGGCTGGACCGACTACAGCGGCGGTCTGCTGGTGCTCGCGAAGGCCGAGCGGCCAATTCGGCATCGCGCACACGAGCTGGCAGGAGGGCATCGAGTCGTGGCGCTTCGGCTTCGAGACCGAGTGGCACGCAAGCCCGACCGACGCGCACACGATCTTCGACCGCACGCTGCTGCGCGCGGGCGACACCGTGCACATGAAGCACGTGCTGCGACGCCCGGTGCTCGCGGGCTTCGCGCAGGTGCCGCCGGACGAGCGCCCCGAGAAGTTGGAGATCGCGCACGCCGGCAGCGACGACAAGTTCGAAGTCGCCGTCGCGTGGGACGCGAACGGCAGCGCGGTCAACGAATGGACGATCCCGAAGCAGGCGAAGCTCGGCAGCTACAGCGTCCGGTTGGTGCCGCGCAAAGCGTCGGAGTACAGCCCGGCCTCGGGCATCTTCCGCGTCGAGGAGTTCCGCGTGCCGCTGATGCGCGGCGTGCTCTCGCCACCGCGCGACGCCGTGGTCGCGGCGAGCGAGTTCCCGCTCGATCTCGCGGTGCAACATCTCTCGGGCGGCGGCGCTTCGTCGCTGCCGGTGACGCTGCGCACGCAGATCCGCCAGCGCAACGAGCTGAGCTTCGCCGGTTTCGAGGATTTCGCATTCGCCCAGGGCGGCGTCACCGAAGGCATGCGCCGCCGCAGCTTCGGTGAGATCCGAGCCGTACTGGAAGACGGCGTGGCTCTGGGCCGAAGACGGATCGCTCGGCGTCGTCTGGCACGAACCGAAGGACGCCGGCGCGCGCGGTCCGGTCGCGACGCAGGAGTTGAAGCTCGACGCCACCGGCACGGCGCGCGCGGTCGTTGCGGGCCTGCCGCACGCCGATCGCCCGCTCGACGTACAGGCCGAACTCGAGTTTCGCGATCCGAGCGGCGAAGTGTCGACGAGTTCCCGCACGATCCCGATCTGGCCGGCGTCGCGCGTCGTTGGGCTGCGCGCGCCGGGCTCCGCCAGGCTCGATGAACCGATCGAGGTCGAGGGCGTCGTGCTCGATCTCGACGGCCAGCCGCTGCGGCTCGCCGGCGTTGCGATCGACGCCTACGAGCGCCGTTCCTACGCCGCGCGCAAGCGCATGGTCGGCGGCTACTACGCCTACGAGAACGTCGAAGAGGTGCGCCGCATCGGTTCGTTCTGCTCGAATCGCAGCGACCGCACCGGCCGCTTCCGTTGCGCGGCTCCGCCGCCGCTCGCCGGCGAGCTGGTGCTGGTGGCGCGCAGCTCCGACTGGTCCGGCCGCGTCGCCACGACGAACGTCACGGTATACGTCGCGGGCGCCGGCGACGACTGGTTCGCGCAGGGCGACGGCGACCGCATGGACGTCGTCCCCGAGAAGACGCGCTACGAGCCGGGTGACACCGCGCGCTTCCAGGTGCGCATGCCGTTCCGCGAAGCGACCGCGTTGGTCTCGGTGGAACGCGAAGGCGTCGCCGACAGCTTCGTGACGAAACTCTCGGGCAAGGACCCCGTCGTCGAAGTGCCAGTGCTGGGGAGCTTCGCGCCGAACGTCTACGTCTCGGTCCTCGCGGTGCGCGGGCGCGAAGCCGAGCCGGCGCCCGCGGGCATCGTCGATCTCGCGAAGCCAGCCTACCGGCTCGGCATCGCCGAAATCCGCGTCGGCCAGCGCGACAATGAGCTGGCGGTGCGCGTCGAGCCCGGGCAGCCGAGCTACCGGGTGCGCGAGACGGCGCAGGTTCGCATCGCGGTGCGCACAGCGGACGGCGCCGCGCCGCCGGCCGGCTCCGAAGTGGCGATCGCCGCGATCGACGAGGGCCTCCTCGAACTCTGGCCCAACGAGAGCTGGAATCTGCTCGATGCGATGATGGGACGGCGCGCCTACGCGGTGCAGACGGCGACCGCGTCGATGCAGGTGGTGGGCAAGCGCCACTTCGGCCGCAAGGCGGTGCCGAGCGGCGGAGGCGGCGGCAAACAGGCGACGCGCGAACTGTTCGACACATTACTACTGTGGCAGGCGCGGGTTCCATTGGACGCGGCGGGTTACGCGAAAGTCGAGATTCCGCTGAACGATTCGCTCACCAGCTTCCGGATCGCCGCGGTCGCCACCAGCGGCGACGCGCGCTTCGGTTCGGGCGAGGCTTCGATCCGCACGACGCAGGAACTGATGATCCTCGCTGGCCTGCCGCAATTCGTGCGCGAAGGCGATCGCTTCGCCGCGGGCGTGACGCTTCGCAACACCACTGACGTTGCGCAGCAGGTGACGCTGCGCGCGACAGTCACCGGCCTGCCAATCGCCCTCGCGCCGATCGCAGCGGCGCTGCAAGCGGGTGAGTCGCGCGAGCTGAGCTGGGACGTCGAGGTTCCGGCCGGCATCGCGTCGCTCGCTTGGCAGCTCGACGTCGAGAGCGCGAGCGGTATCCGCGACCAGATGAGGATCGCCCAGCGCGTCGTGCCTGCCGTTCCCGTGCGCGTGTTGCAAGCCACGCTGCTGCAAGTCGCCAGGAGCGAGCGCATCGAGGTCGAGCGTCCCGCCGGCGCGCTCGCGAATCGCGGCGGACTCGATGTCGCGCTGCGGCCGAGCCTCGCCGCCGGCCGCGACGGCATCGACCGCGCCATGCGCGAGTACCCGTACTTCTGTCTGGAGCAGCAGGCGAGTGTCGCCGTCGCGCTGCGCGACGCCGATCGCTGGCGCGCCGTGATGGAAGTGCTGCCGTCCTATCTCGACGGCGACGGATTCGCGCGCTTCTTCCCGGTCGCATCGCCCGGCTCCGAGGTGTTGACCTCGTACCTGCTCGCGATTTCCGACGAAGCGAAGTGGGAGATTCCGGCGGCGTTGCGCGAGCGAATGCTCGGTGCGCTCACGCGCTTCGTCGAAGGCGGCGTCACGCGCAACGAGACGATGCGCGCCACCGATCTGCCGCTTCGCAAGCTCGCGGCGCTCGAGGCGCTGGCGCGCCACGGTCGCGCGACGCCCGCGCTGGTCGGCTCGATCGGGACCCCGCCGATGCTGCTCACCAACGGCGGGCTGCTCGACTGGATCTCCGTGCTCGAGCGCGTACCAGGCCTTCCCCAGCGCGACGCGCGCCGCAGCGAAGCCGACACGCTACTGCGCGCGCGCCTCGACGTGCAGGGCACGACGCTCGGCTTCGCGACGAGTCGCGGCGGCATCATCGACTGGCTGCTCTCCACCACCGACGTCAACGCGACGAAGCTGGTGCTCTCGCGGCTCGGCGCGCCGTCGTGGCAGGCAGAAGTACCGCGGCTGATGCGCGCCGCACTCGCGCTCCAGCGCGACGGCGCATGGCCCACCACGACGGCGAACGCCTGGGGCGTGCTCGCGCTCGAGGGCTTCTCGCGCGTCTACGAGGCGACGCCCGTCACCGGCACCACGAGGGTCGAGATCGGCGCGGCCGCGAAGCACGTCGCCTGGGGGGAGTCGCCGAGCGGCGCCGCCTTCCAGCTCGCGTGGCCTGAGGCGCGCGCCGTGCTCGCGTTGCAACACGATGGCGCTGGCGCACCCTGGGCGCTGGTGCAGAGCCTCGCGGCACTGCCGCTCAGCAAACCGCTCGAGAGCGGCTACCACATCGAGAAGACCTGGGAGCCGGTCTCGCAGCGCACGCCCGGACAGTGGAGCCGCGGCGACGTCGCGCGCGTGCGCGTCCGCGTCGACGCCGACGCGCAGGCGAGCTGGGTGGTGCTGAGCGATCCGATTCCGGCCGGCGCGACGCTCCTCGGCCGCGGCCTCGGCGGCGACCGCTTGCTCGCCGGCAGCGAGCGCGACGCGGGCGCCGCGTGGGAGGCCTTCACCGAGCGCGGGCTCGAAGTCTTCCGCCGCTACTACGAGTTCGCGCCGAAGGGCCAGTTCGCGGCGGAGTACAGCGTGCGCCTCAATCAGTCCGGCAGATTCGAGCTGCCACCGACGCGCGTCGAGGCGATGTACGCACCCGAGCGCATGGGAGAGCGGCCGAACGAAGTCGTCGAGGTGGCGCCGTGACGCGGGGTCGCGCGTGTTGTGCCGTCTCGCTCGTGGCACTGGCGGCGCTCGGCGCGGCGGGGTGGCTGACGCAACCGCCTGCGCTCCCTGACTTCGCGTCGGTGCGCGCGCGCTTTGCGACTTCGGAGGCCGTGTTGCTCGATCGTCACGGCGCCGTGCTCCACGAGCGCCGCGTCGATCGCAGCGGGCGCCGCCTCGCGTGGACGTCGCTGCGCGACGTGTCGCCCGTGCTGGTCGCGACGCTGATCGAAACGGAAGACCACCGCTTCCGCGAACACGGCGGCGTCGACTGGCTCGCCGTCGCCGCCGCGCTGCGCGACGGAATCACGCGCGGTCGCCTGCGCGGCGCCAGCACGCTGACGATGCAGGTCGCCGCTCTGCTCGATCCCTCGCTGCGCGCGCATCATGTCCCGCGTAGCGAGCCGAAGGCGAGCGGCGAGCCTCATGATCGTTTCCCGCGTAGCGAGCCAACGGCGAGCGGCGAGCTTCATGAGCTGCTCGCCAAGTTGCGTCAGCTCCGCGCCGCACGCGCGCTCGAAGCGGCATGGAGCAAGGACGAGATCCTCGAAGCGCATCTCAACCTCGCCAGCTTTCGGGGCGAATTGCAGGGTGTCGCCGCGGCGTCGCGCGGACTCTTCGACCGCGATCCGCACGGGCTCGGCGAAGCCGAGTCGGCGCTGCTCATCGCGCTCTTGCGCGCGCCGAACGCGGACCGCGCGGCCGTCGCGGCGCGCGCCTGCCGGATCGCGGCGCAGCGCTTGAGCGGCGCGCCGTGCGGCGAGATCACGATGCGCAGCGCGCTGGTCTTCGCGACGGCGCCCGCCGTGCGCCCGCGCGCGACGCTGGCGCCGCACCTCGCCGCCCGCCTGCTGCGTGACGCCGCGCCCGCGCGCGTCGCCACCACGCTCGACGCGTCGCTGCAGCGTCTCGTCGCCGAAGTGCTCGCCACCCAGGTCGCGGAGCTGCACGAGCGCAACGTGCGCGACGCCGCCGCGCTGGTCGTGGACAACGCGAGCGGCGACGTGCTCGCCTACGTGGGCGGCAGCGGCGCGCTGTCGAGCGCGCGCTTCGTAGACGGCGTGCGCGCGAAGCGCCAGGCGGGGTCGAGCCTCAAGCCGTTCCTCTACGCGCGCGCCTTCGACCGCAAGCTCGTCACCGCGGCGACGCGCCTCGACGACGCGCCGCTCGACGTCGTCACCGCGCTCGGCAGCTATCGCCCGGAGAACTACGACCGCGGCTTCCGCGGTCCCGTCGCGGTGCGCGAGGCCCTCGCGTCGTCGCTCAACGTGCCGGCCGTGCGGCTGCTCCAGATGGTGACGGTGGACGACTTCGTCGCCGTGCTCGGCCGCCTCGGCTTCGACGGCCTGCGCGACGCCGAGTTCTACGGCGACTCGCTCGCGCTCGGCTCGGCCGACGTGTCGCTCTGGGAGATGGTCGGCGCGTACCGCGCGCTCGCGAACGGCGGGGGCTTCGCGCCGCTCCACGTCGAGCCGCGCGCAAGCGACGCCGCGCAGCGCGTCTTCACGCCGGAGGCCGCCTTCCTGGTGGCGGACGTGCTCGCCGATCGCGCGAGCCGCGCGCCCACCTTCGGACTCGAGAGCCCCCTCGCGACACGCGTCTGGAGCGCTGCGAAGACCGGTACGAGCAAGGACATGCGCGACAACTGGTGCGTCGGCTTCACGGCGCGCTTCACGGTCGGCGTGTGGGTCGGCAACTTCTCCGGCGACTCGATGTGGAGCGTGTCGGGCGTGGACGGCGCCGCGCCCGCGTGGCTCGCGATCGTGCACGCGCTGCACGCGGATCTGCCGAGCGAAGCGCCTGCCGCGCCGGCGGCGTCTCGTGCGGGCGAACGCCGAGTGGTTCCTCGCCGGCACCGAACCTGCCGCACTTTCGACTGCCACCCACGCTGCGGCGGCGCCGCAGCGCATCGTCGCGCCGCAGGACGGCGCGGTACTGGTGCTCGACCCCGACATCCCCGACGCGCGCGAGCGCACCTGGATCGAGGCGGCGCCCCGCGATCCGCGGGCGACCTTGTCGATCGACGGCCGCGCGATCGGCTCGGCTGGTGCGCCGCTGTTGTGGCCGCTCGCGCGCGGTCGCCACGAGCTGGCGCTCGCCGCGCCCGATGGCGCGCGGCTCGACGCAGTCTCCTTTGTAGTTCGCTAGGAATAGCGCGTGGCTGGCCCCCCCCGAGACGTGCGGATGCGCGGCTTTGCGGAACGCGCCGACGTCGAAGACGTCGAGCGTTTCCTCGCCAAGAACACGCATCGGCTCGGCGCGGCGGAGGTCCCGCTCGCCGACGTGGTGGGACGCGTGCTCGCCGGCGACGTGCGCGCGCTTGCGCCGGTGCCGTCCTTCGCGCGCTCGGCGATGGACGGCTATGCGCTGCGCGGCGAAGACAGCTTCGGCGCTTCGCACTACGACCCGATCGCGCTCGAAGTGATCGGCCTCGCGTTGCCGGGGCGCGCGTTCGAAGGGCGCGTCGGCGCGGGCCAGGCCGTGCGCATCATGACCGGCGCGCCGCTGCCCGAAGGCGCCGACGCGGTGGTGATGGCAGAAGTGGCGAGCGAACGCGACGGCCGCCTCGAAGTGCGCGAGCCGGTCGCGCCGCGCAAGAACGTCGGCGCGATTGGCGAAGACGTGAAGACCGGCGAGCTGATCCTGTGCGCCGGCCGGCGCTTGCGACCGCAGGACGCCGGGCTGCTCGCCGCGATCGGCGTCGCGAGCGCGCGCTGCGTGCGGCGCCCGCGCGTAGCGCTGATCGTGACCGGCGACGAGTTGCTGCCCGCGGGCAGCGTACCGAGCGGACACTGCATCGTCGATTCGAACTCGGTGGTGCTGCGCGCGCTGGTGGCGCGCGACGGCGGCGTCGTGCTGCCGTTCGAAATCCTGCCCGACCAGCCCGATCGCATCCGCCAGCGCTCGAGAACCCGGAAGCCGACGTGCTGCTGGTGTCGGGCGGCTCGTCGGTCGGCCAGGAAGATCACGCGCCGCGGCTCGTCGCCGAGCTGGGATCCCTCGACTTCCACGGCATCGCGATGCGCCCGTCGAGCCCGGCGGGCGTCGGACGGATCCGCAGCACGAGCCGCCCGGAGCTCCTCCCGCGTAGCGAGCCGAAGGCGAGCGGCGAGGTCCATCAGGCCGGACGACCTGGGTCTTTCTGCTTCCTGGCAATCCCGTCTCGTGTCTGTGCGCGTACGAGTTCTTCGCCGGGCCGACGATCCGCGCGCTCGGCGGCCGCATCGCGCGCCTGGCCCCATCGCCGCGTGCGCCTGCCGCTGGCGCGCAAGATCGCTCGCAGATCGGGACGCGTCGACTACGTGCGCGTCGCGATCGAAGACGGACTGCGTCGTGCCGCTCGCGACGTCGGGTGCGTCGATCCTGTCCTCGACGGTGCGCGCCGACGGCTGCGTGCTCGTGCCGCGTTCGCTCGAAGGAATGCCCGAGGGCACCGAGGTCGAAGTGCTGCTCTACGACGAGGAGTACCGAGCCTGAAACGCATCTGCGTGTTCTGCGGATCGAGCCCTGGCGCGCGGCCCGAGCTATCGCGCCGCGGCCGAGCGGCTCGGCGCCGCGATCGCGAGGCGCGGGCTCGGTCTCGTCTACGGCGGCGCCCACGTCGGGCTGATGGGTGTCGTCGCCGACGCCGCGCTCGCGCAGGGCGGCGAAGTGATCGGCGTGCTGCCGCGCGCGCTCGAAGCCCAGGAACTCGCGCACCGCAGATCTCAGCGCGCTCTACGTCGTCGAGTCGATGCACGAGCGCAAGGCGCTGATGGCGGAGCTCTCCGACTGCCTTCGTCGCGCTGCCCGGCGGCATCGGCACGCTCGAGGAGACCTTCGAGGCCTGGACCTGGACGCAGCTCGGCCTGCACGAGAAGCCGTGCGCGCTGCTCGACGTCGACGGCTACTACGCGCCGCTCCAGGACGTTCCTGGACGCCGCCGTCGCCGAGCGTTTCGTGCGGGCCGAGCACCGCGCGATGTTGCTCGTCGACGAGCGACCCCGAGCGCCTGCTCGACGCGCTCGCCGAGTTGGCGCGCACCCGCCGTCGAGAAGTGGCTCGACCGGAAAAGCATTTGAATGCTGCGCGCGAGGAACCGTAGGGGAACGAAGGCGATCAGGTGGTGACGTGAAGCAGCAGCAGTTCCTCGAAGTGCTCGATCGCGACGAGGCGGAGCGCCGCTGGCTCGCCGCGATCGACGTCGCGACGTGCGCAGCGCCGAGCTCGTCGCCGCTCGAGCACGCGCACGGCCGCGTGCTGGCCGCCGACGTGTGCGCCGCGATCGACGTGCCGGGCTTCGACCGCTCCAACATGGACGGCTTCGCGGTGCGCGCGGAGGACAGCTTCGGCGCATCCGAAGAAGTGCCGCGGCGGCTGCGCCTCACGGGCGAGTCGATTCCCGACCGGCGTCGCGCCGCGCGCGAAGTCGGGCGCGGCGAGGCGTCGCCGATCGCGACCGGCGGCATGCTGCCGCGCGGCGCCGACGCGGTGGTGCCGGTCGAAGTGACCGACGTCGACGGCGACAGTCGTCGTGGTTCGCCGCGCGGTGCGTGCCGGGCGGCGCGGTCTCGTTCGCGGGCACCGACGTCGGCGCCGGCGAGACCGTGCTCTTCGCCGGCACGCGCATCACGTCGCGCGAGACGCGGCGTGCTCGCCGCGATCGGCGCGCACGAAGTCGCGGTGCTGCGGCGGCCGCGCGTCGCGATCCTCTCGACCGGCGACGAGATCGTGCAGCCCGGCGACGCCGATGCGGCCGGGCCTCGTCTACGACTGCAACGGCCGCATCCTCGCCGACGCCGTCGCGGAGCTCGGCGGCGAGCCGTGGTTCCTCGGCGCCTTCCGCGACGACGAAGCCGCCGTGCGCGACGCGCTCGATCGCGCGCTCGCCGGCGCCGACCTGGTGCTGCTCTCGGGCGGCACCTCGAAGGGCGAGGGCGATCTCAACGCGCGCGTCGTCGCGGCGCTCGATCCGGGCATCGTCGTGCACGGCGTCGCGCTGAAGCCCGGCAAGCCGATCTGCCTGGCGGCGCATCGCGGCAAGCCCGTCGTGATCCTGCCCGGCTTCCCGACCTCGGCGATCTTCACCTTCCACGAGTTCGTCGCGCCGGTGATCCGGCGCATGAGCGGCGTCGGCGCGGGTCCGCGCGAAACGGTGACGGCGCGGCTCGCGGTGCAGACGAGCTCCGAGCGCGGGCGCCTCGAGTATCTGCTCGTCGGTCTGGTGCGGCGCGACGACGGACAGCTCGCGGCGTACCCGATGGGCAAGGGCAGCGGCAGCGGTGACGGCGTGGAGCCGCGCCGACGGCTTCGTGCGCGTCGGCCGCAACACCGAGATCGTCGAGGCGGACGCGCTCGTCGAGGTGACGCTGATCGGCGTCCGATCACGCCGTCGCCGACCTCGTCGTGGTCGGCAGCCACTGCGCCGGGCTCGACCGCATCGCCAGCGCGCTCGTCGCGCGAGGGCTTCGCGGTGAAGGTGCAGGCGGTCGGCTCGCAGGGGGGACTCGCGGCGGCGCAGCGCGGCGAGTGCGACGCGGCGCCGATGCACCTGCTCGACCCGGCGACGCGGTCGCTACAACGAGCCGTTCCTCGGCGCCGGGCTGCGGCTGTTGCGCGGCTACGTGCGGATGCAGGGCGTCGCGACGCGCGCCGACGAGACGCGCGACGATCGCCGCGCTGCTCGACGACCCGTCGCTGCGCATGGTGAACCGCAACCGCGGCAGCGGCACGCGCGTGCTGATCGACGATTTGCTCGCGGGTCGGCGACCCGCCGGCTTCGCCTACGAGCCGCGCTCGCACTACGCGGTCGCCGCGGCGATCGCGCAGAAGCGCGCGGACTGGGGCGTCACGATCGAGCCGGTCGCGCGCAGCGCGGGCCTGCGCTTCCAGCCGCTGCGCGCCGAGCACTACGACTTCGCGATCCCCGCGTCGCGCTGGGATCGCCCCGCCGTGCAGGCGCTGCGGCGCCTGCTCGCAGCCGGCTCGCCGCTGCGCGCCGAACTACAAGAAATGGGCTTCGGCCCGCCGGAGGAACCGCTTGAAATCGATCGCTGTCTCTCGTCGCTACTCGTCGCTGTCGCTCGCCGCTGCCCGCGCACGCCGAGGACGCGAAGCGCTCGCTCGTGCTCGGCTCCACCACCAGCGTGCGCGACTCGGGTCTGATGGACGAGCTGCTGCCGCTCTTCGAGAAGGAGACGGGCATCCACGTGCAGCTCGTCGCGGTCGGCAGCGGCGCGGCGCTGAAGCTGGGCGCGGACGGCAACGCCGACGTGCTCGTGACGCACGAACCCGACGGCGAGGCGGCGCTGGTCGCGTCGGGCGCGCTCGTCGACCACCAGCCGTTCATGGAGAACTTCTTCCTGATCGCGGGACCGGTCGAGGATCCCGCCGGCATCGCGAAGGCGAAGGACGCGGCGGCAGCGATCGCGCGGATCGCGAAGAAGCCGGCGCCCTACGCGAGTCGCGGCGACGACTCGGGCACCCACAAGCGCGAGCAGGCGCTCTTCAAGCAGGCCGGCCTCGATCCGAACGCGAGCTGGCCCGGTCTCGTGCGCACCGGTCAGGGCATGGGCGCGACGCTCCAGGTCGCCGGCGAGAAGCGCGCCTACGTGCTCACCGATCGCGCGACCTTCCAGACCTTCCAGGCGCGCACGCAGCTCGCGCCGGTCTACGCCGACGAAGAGCGCCGATCTGCGCAACGTGTACTCGGTGTCGCGCCCGAATCCCGGCGAAGTTTCCGCCGGGCCAGCTCGACGTCGAAGGCGCCAAGCGCTTCGCCGCGTTCATGACGTCGCCCGCGACGGCGGAGCGCATCCGCGGCGTTCGGCGCGAAGGACGGCGTCTCGCTCTTCACGCCGCTCGCGCGGAGGCGACGCCGCGAAGTGATCATCCGGCGAGCCGGTCGTCGCGATCGCGCTGCGCACGCTCGCCGTCTCGGGCGCGGCGCTCGCGCTCGCCGTGGCGATCGGCGTGCCGGCGGGACTCGCGCTCGGCCACCGGCGCTTTCCCGGTCGCGGACTGCTCGTCGCGACGGTGAACGCCGGCATGGGCCTGCCGCCCGTCGTGGTGGGACTGCTCGTCGCGCTCGCGCTCTGGCGCAGCGGTCCGCTCGGCACGCCTCGGCTGGATGTACACGCCGCAGGCGATGGTGATCGCGCAGGTGCTGATCGCGCTGCCGCTGGTGGTGGGCATCACGCTCGCGGCGGTCGGCGCGCTGCCGGCCGACTTCCATCTGCAGGTGCGCGCGCTCGGCGTGCGCGGTCCGCGCGCGGCGTGGCTGCTGGTGCGCGAGACGCGGCGCGGCCTGCTCGCCGCGGTGATCGCGGCGCTCGGCGGCATCCTCTCCGAGGTCGGCGCCGTCACGATGGTGGGCGGCAACCTCGAGGGCGAGACGCGCGTGCTCACCAGCGGGATCCTCATGTACACCCAGATGGGACGCTTCGAGACGGCGCTGGCGCTCGCCGCCGTGTTGCTCGGTCTCACCTTCGTGCTCGCCGCCGCGCTGACGGCGGTGCAGCAGGCGCGCCGGCGGTGACGAGCGACGCGGTGCTCGCCGCGCGCGAGCTGCTCGTGCGACCCGCGCGCGCGCGGCGGCTTCACGCTGCGCGTGCCGTCGCTCGCGCTGCGCCGCGGCGAGGTGCTCGCGATCCTCGGCCCGAACGGCGCCGGCAAGACGACGCTGCTGCGCGCGCTCGCCGGGCTCATCGCGCCGAGCGAGGGTCGCGATCGAAGCGCGCGCGCCGCGCGGCGTCGCGCTCGTCTTCCAGCATCCGGTGCTGCTCGCCGGCGACGTCGCGTGGAACGCCGAGGTGCCGCTCTGGGGGCGCGGCATCGCGCGACGCGAGCGGCGCGAGCGCGCGCCGCGCGCGCTCGCGCGCTTCGGCATCGACGCGTTCGCGGCGCGCGACGCCGCGACGCTCTCCGGCGGCGAAGCGCGCCGCCTCGCGCTGGCGCGCGCCTTCGTCGCCGACGCCCGACGTGCTGCTGCTCGACGAACCCTTCGACGACCTCGACGCCGCCGGTCGCGAAGCCCTGGTGCAGGATCTCGCCGGTGCGATCCGCGAAACGAACATCGCGGTGGCGCTCGTCACGCACGATCTGCGCCAGGCGCTGCTGCTCGCCGATCGCATCGCCGTGCTCGACGGCGGAGCGCTCGCGCAGCTGGATGCGCGCGACGACGTGTTGCGTCGCCCCGCGAGCGCCGAGGTCGCCGCGCTGGTGGGCATGTCGAACTGGCTGCCCGGTCGGGTGCGCTCGCGCGACGCCGCGGGTCTCGCGCTGGTCGAGCTGGCGCCCGCGGCGACGCTGCGCGCTGCCACGGCCTGCGCCGCCGGCACGGACGTGTGGGTGGGGATCCGGCCCGAGCACGTGAAGATCGACGTCGATCACAGCGATCCGAACACGCTCGGCCCCGCGAGCGTCGAGACGCGCGTCTCGGACGGCGCGCTGGTGGTGGCGTGGATCGCCTGGCACGCGCTGCGCTTGCGCACCCATCTGCTCGAGGGGCGCGGGCTCGGGCAGACGCTGAAGCCAGGCGACGGCGTCTTCATCGCCGTGCGGCCCGAGGACGTGCACGTGCTGCCGCGCGGCCCGCTACGAACGTCGCGCGCGGACGCGCCGGCAGGGCTCGAAGTCACGATCGAGTCACTCGCCGCGGGCGGTGAAGGCGTTGGACACGACGCGAGCGGGCGGGTCGTCTTCGTGCCGTTCGCTGCAGCCGGCGATCGACTGCGCGTGCGCGTCGTCGAGCAGCACGCGCGCTTCGCGCGCGGCGAGATCGAGGCGGTGCTCGCGCCGGGCGCCGATCGCGTCGCGCCGCGCTGTCCCGTCTTCGGCAGCTGCGGCGGCTGCGCGTGGCAGCACGTCGGCTATCCAGCGCAGCTCGCCGCGAAGCGCGCGATCCTGCACGACGCGCTCGCGCGCATCGGCGGCATCGAGGTGCCGCCGATCGAGTTCGTCGCGTCGCCGCAGCCGTACGGCTACCGCGGCCGTGCGCGCGTGCTGGTGGAGGGCGGTCGCGTCGGCTTCCGGATGCGCCGCTCGCACGATCTGTGCGCGATCCACTCGTGTCCGCTGCTGGCGCCGGCGCTCGACGCGGCGCTTGCGGAGCTCGCGGCGCGCGAAGATGGCGAGTGGGAGCTGGCGCTCGGCAGCGACGGCGCCGTGCGCGCGACGCCGCTCGGCGCGCGCGCGCGAACCGGCGAGCGCGTCACCGTGCGCGCCGCGGGCGAGCAGATCGAAGTGTCGGGCGGAGTCTTCCTACAGGCGAACGCGTTGCTGCAGGGGGCGCTCGCGCAAAGCGTGCTCGAGGCGGCGGGGCAGGGCGGCGAGGTGCTCGAACTCTTCGCCGGCGCCGGCTTCTTCACGCTGGGGCTGGCGCGGCGCTTTGCGCGCGTCGCGGCGGTAGAGTCGGACGCAGCGGCGGTCGCGGACCTTGCGCGCAATTGCGCCGCGGCGGGGTTCCGCCACGTGCGCGTGATCGAGGCGCCCGCCGAAGACGTACTGGCTGCGGTTCGCACGCAGCGGCTGGCGCCCGACGTCGTCGTGCTCGATCCGCCGCGCGGCGGCATCGGCACGCGCGCGAGCGAGCGGCTCGCGCGGCTTCCGGCACAGCGCATCGTCCACGTCTCGTGCGATCCGGCGACGCTGGCGCGTGATCTGCGCGTGCTCACACGGACGCGCTGGTCGCTGCTGCGGGTGATCGGCTTCGACCTGTTTCCGCAGACGCCGCACGTCGAAGCGATCGCCGTGCTCGAGCGTGCGGGCGCGAAGCTGTCGAGCTAGTTTGGGTCCGCTTCGCTTTCCCCCACCTGGCCGAGCGGACGAAGAAGGCGCGTCGATGCCGCCGCTGCCGCATGCGCGTCGCGCGAACGGATCCCGCCGTGGGGGGAACGGGAAGTGCAACGGGCGCCCTCCCGAGGGCGCGCGCTTCGTGCTCTACGTCGAGGGCCCGCGCGATCAGAGCCTGCTCGCGGCCTGGGCGCATCGAATGTCGCCGAGGCTCGGGCGCGCGCTCGACGCCATCACGGTGATTCTCGGCGGTCGTCAGCCCGCGCGCGCCGCGGAGCATTTCCGCGAGCTGTCTGCCAGGTACACCACCGCGCGCGGCCTCTGCGTGCTCGATCGTGATGCCGACGACGCGCCGCGTCCGCCGCCGGTCGTGGCGCCCGGTCTCGAGTTCTTCATCTGGAGCCGACGCCACATCGAGAGCTACCTGCTGGTGCCGGGCGCGATCCGCCGCAGTCTCAAGCTGCCGGCCACGGACGCGCGCGTCGAGCGTTTCTTCCGCAGCGAGTTGCCCGCGAGCGAAGAAGAACTGGGCGCCATCGACGCGAAACCGCTGTTTGCGTACCGCGGCGAATTCGAACGGCTGCTCGGCCGCGCGGTGCGGCCGATCCACGTGGCGCGCGCGATGCACGCCGGCGAGATCCACGCCGACGTGCTCGACGTGCTGGCGCGCGTGCGCGGCGGACTCGGCCTCGGCGGCGCGCACGCGGAACGCCGCGCAACGCGCGAAACCTAGCGACCGTGCGGGCGATGCTGCTGCGCGCGCCCGGCCAGATCGCGACGCGTCCGCTCGCGCTCAGCGAAGTGGCGGTGCCCGAGCCGGGGCCGGGCGAAGTGCTGGTACGCGTCGAAGTGTGCGGTGTGTGCCGCACCGATCTGCACGTCGTCGAGGGCGAACTCGCACCGCAGCGCGCGGAGGTGGTTCCCGGCCACCAGGTGGTCGGCCGCATCGCGGGCTGCGGGCCGGGAGTCGCGATGTGGCGCGATGGCGAACGCGTCGGGATCGCCTGGCTGCAGCGCGCCTGCGGCGCCTGTCGCTTCTGCGCGCGCGGCGAGGAAAACCTCTGCCTCGATCCGCGCTTCACCGGTTGGCACGCGAACGGCGGCTTCGCCGAGTACGCGGTGGCGCCCGCGGATTTCGTGTATCGCGTGCCCGAGTCGCTGCCCGCCCGCGAGATCGCGCCACTGCTGTGTGCCGGCATCATCGGCTACCGCGCGCTGGTGCGTTCGCGCGCGCGGCGCGGATCGCGGCTCGGTCTCTGGGGGTTCGGCGCGTCGGCGCACATCGCGATCCAGATCGCGCGCCACCTGGGCTGCGAGGTCTACGTGTTCAGTCGCGCGACGCTGCACGGGGATCTCGCGCGCGAGCTGGGCGCCACCTGGGTGGGCGGCAGCAACGACGCGCCGCCGGTTCGACTGGACGCGGCGATCCTCTTCGCGCCGGCGGGCGAACTGGTGCCCGTCGCGCTCGAACGCCTCGACCGCGGCGGCACGCTAGCGGTCGCCGGCATTCACCTCTCGGACGTCCCGCCGCTCGACTACCAGCACCATCTCTTCCAGGAACGCACGCTCACCAGTGTCACCGCCAACACGCGCGAGGACGGCCGCGTGCTGCTACACCTCGCCGGCGCGATCCCGATCCGCACGCACACGACGGGCTATCCGCTGGAGCGCGCCAATGAGGCGCTCGACGACTTGAAACACGACCGGGTGCGCGGCGCTGCCGTGCTGGAGATCGCACCGTGATCCATCGCAAGAACATTTGCTCGCTGCTCGCTCTCGTCGCGCTGGTGCTTCCGCTGCGCGCCTTTGCGGGCGACCTCACGTCGATTCCGCTCGGCCCCAACAGCCTCGGTTCCTGCCCGGGTGCGGCGATCGCGCCGTCGCAGGTCGTGTCGGGTCAGTTCCCGGCGGCATTGACGGGCTCGTACGTGATGCTGCCGATCGAAGTACCGGAAGGTACGACGCAGCTGCGTGTGAAGTACTGCTACGAGGGCGGCGGCAACACCGTCGATCTCGGCATCTGGCAGTCGCGCGACGGTCAGACGCCGTGGGGCGAAGCGCAGTTCCGCGGCTGGGGCGGATCGAGTCATCCCGACGTCGCGATTTCGGCGCAGGGCTTCTCGACCGAAGCGGAGTATCTCGCCGAACCGCGGGGCTACGTGGCGGGTCGCACCACGCGCGGCTTCCTGCCGGGAGCGATTCCGGCGGGAACCTGGGCGGCGGAACTCGGCGTCGGCGCGGTCGCAGACGCCGACGCGGATCAGTTCGCAGACTGGCGTGTTGAGATCGAAGTTTCGAGCGACCCGGCCTTCGCGGCGGATCCGTACCTGCCGGCTGCGTACGACGCGACGCCCGCCAACACGAACGCGGGCTGGTACGCGGGTGACATGCACGTACACGGCGAACATTCCGCTCTCGGCAACGCGACGATGAGCGAAGTCTTCGACTACGCCTTCCGCGCGATCGACGACGGCGGCGCCGGCCTCGATTTCGTGACGCTCACCGACTACGTGACGAGCAGCGCGTGGGACGAGATCGGCCGCTACCAGCCGCTGCATCCCGGCAAGCTGGTGATCCGCAGCGCCGAGATCGTCACCTACCACGGCCATGCGATGAACCACGGCAGCGTGCGTTATGTGGACCACCGCGCTGGCCCCGTCTACGAACTCGCAGCAAACGGCGACTTGACACTGCTGCGCGCCGCGCATCCGCCCGCCGAAATGTTCGCCGCCATCCGCGACGCGGGCGGCATTGCGCAGCTCAACCACGTGACCCACTGCCCGTCGAACACGGCGTATTGCCGTCGCACCTGTCGCGGCTGTCCGTGGGACTTCTCGGCGGAAGAAACCCACTACGGAGACGTCGCGGCGATCGAGGTGCAGTCCGGCTCGGCCTTCATGTACGAGTACTTCACCGCCTCGGCGATCGCGTTCTGGGACGCCGCACTCGCGAGTGGTCACGAGATCGCCGCGGTGGGATCGAGCGACTCGCACACCGCCTGCATCCCGCCCTGTGAAGCGACCGACTCGCCGATCGGCGACGCGACGACGGTCGTCTACGCGTCCTCGCTCTCGGAGCAGGGCATCCTCGACGGTGTCCGCGCCCGTCACACCTACGTGAAGCTCTTCGGCAACGACGGTCCCGACCTGCGGCTCGAGGCGATCGGCGACCAGGGCGGCGCCGGCATCATGGGCGACACGCTCCCAGATTTGGGCGCGACGCTCGATGCCAGCGTGCTCGCGATCGCACCCGGCGAGCCGGAGCATCTGCTGAAACTCTTTCGCAACGGCGAAGAAGTGGAGTCGGTCGCGATCGGCTCGCCCGGCGGCACGCACGCGTTCCGCGCCGAGTCGAGCGGCCGCTACCGCATCCAGCTCGAGCGCGACGGCGTGATCGTCGCGCTCACCAGCGCGATCACCGTGCCGGAACCGGGCGCCGCGCTTGCGATGGCCGCGGCGGCTTGTGCGCTCGCCTGGATGCGGGTGCGCGCGTAGGCGGCGCGTCTCAGCGGGCGATCGACGCTTCTAGCGATCGCGATCGGCTGCCGATCCCGAGTCCGCGCTTCGAGCCACTCGCCGCTTCACGCCATCCGCTCGGCGTCTGGCGCGACCAGCGGCGGAAGGCGTGCGCGAAGGCGCTGGCGTCGCCGTAGTGCAGACTCGCCGCGATCTCGTTGACCGTCAGCCGCGTGTCGCGGAGCAGCTGGCACGCCACTTCGAAACGGATCTCGTCCGCGACTTCCCTGAACGAGAACCCGCTGGCGTCGAGGTGCCGGTCGAGCGTGCGCCGGTGCATCGAGAAGATCTGCGCGACGGCTTCGATCGACCCCTTGCCTTCGAGCAACAGCTTCCGCATCGCGCGCCGCACCTGGCTCGGGAAGCCGGGGGACGCCTGCGCTTCGAAATCCGCGGCCTGCTCCGACAGCGCGGCATGTAGCGTCGCGTCGGCGCTGGCGAGCGGACGATCGAGCCAATGGTGCGGGAATACCAGCGACAGCCGGTCGCAGTCGAAGCGCACCGGCGCGCGGAAGAACTCGCGGAACGGGCGGACGTCGCGCGGGCGGCGACACGGAATCCGGACCTCGGTAGGAGCCCATTCCGGGCCGCAGAGGTCGCGTATCACGTTGCACGCCACCGCGCTCACCATCAGATGGATCTGGCTGGTGCCCTCGACGCCGGCTTCGTAGATGGCGTAGTTGACCGAGCTCTGCGTCCCCTGCGCCGAGAGCGAGAGGATCGCGGCGCCGTCGTTCAGGCTCAGGAAACGGCCGAGCACCCGCAGCGCGGCGCCGGCGTCCGGAGCCGATGCGGCCAGCTCTCCGGCGAGGCCGAGCGACGCGAGTCGCGCGTGCTGGCCGACCCGAAACGCGAAGTCCTCGCGTCCCGTGCGCGCGGCGCAATGGTCCAGCATGCGACCGATGAGGGCGTTGTGAATCAGGTTGTTCGGGTCCGCGAACAGGCGCGCATCGACGCCGACGTGCGCGAGCGTCGCGGCGGGATCGAACTCCAGTTCTTCCAGCACCCGCGGGACCGCCTGCACGCCGCCGACGCGCGACATTCCTTCCGTCGCTCCCGCGCCCGCTTCGATGATCACGCGCTGATCGGGTCGATCCATCTCGATGCCCCGCGATGCCCCGCGATGCCCCGCCGCTTCCGGCGCCGAGTATGTCACAAAATCGCAGGCACCTCGGCGGCGAACGCGCGAACTTCACTCCCATCGTCGTCTGGCTTCGCTCGATCCGATCGAGGCCGTGAGGGAGGAATCGCGATGAGCGGTCTTGGACTCCGGGGTTGGATCCTCGCTTTGTTGACTGCGCTGGCATCGGCGGCGCAGCCGATCCTGGCGGATGCGCAGCAGGGCGGCGCCGCGCCGGGCTCGCCGAGCGCGACCACGACCATCAGCGGGAAGCAGCTTCCCGTGCCCGATCCGCCGTTCGGCGGCGTGATCAAGGACGACGCCCTGCAATCCAAGCCCTGGTGGGCGCCGCGCATCGTGCCGCCCAAGCAGGCGCCCAACGTGCTGTTGATCATCACGGACGACGCCGGTTTCGGCGTGCCGAGCACCTTCGGCGGGGTGATTCCGACGCCGACGATGGACAAGATCGCGAGCGAGGGCCTTCGCTACAACCGCATGTTCTCGACCGCGCTGTGCTCGCCGACGCGCGCCGCGCTGATCACCGGGCGCAACCATCATTCGGCCGGCTTCGGCGTGGTCTCCGAGCAGTCCACCGGCTTCCCCGGCTACAACAGCATCATCAACAAGGACAAGGCCACGATCGGCCGCGTGCTGCTCGACAACGGCTACTCGACCGCGTGGTTCGGCAAGGACCACAACACGCCGGCGTTCGCGGCCAGTCAGGTCGGGCCCTTCAACCAGTGGCCGACCGGCATGGGCTTCGAGTACTTCTACGGCTTCGTCGGCGGCGACGCGAATCAGTGGCAGCCGAACCTCTTCCGCAACACGACGCAGATCTATCCCTTCGAGGGGAAGCCGGGCTGGAACCTCGTCACCGGGATGGCCGACGACGCCATCGACTGGATCACGCGGATCCACCAGACCGACCCGAGCAAGCCGATCTTCATCAAGTACGCGCCCGGCGCCACGCACGCGCCGCACCACCCGACGAAGGAATGGGTGGACAAGATCCAGCGCGATGCACCTCTTCGACGACGGCTACAACAAGCTGCGCGAGCGCATCTTCGAGAACCAGAAGAAGCTCGGCGTGATTCCCAAGGACGCGAAGCTGGCGCCCTGGCCCGCCGACCATCCTGAAGCCGTGGGATCAGCTCAGCGCGGACGAACAGAAGCTCTTCATCCGGCAGGTCGAGATCTTCGCCGCCTACGCCGCCTACAGCGACCACGAGATCGGCCGCGTGGTCCAGGCCTTCGAGGACGTCGGCAAGCTCGACAACACGCTCGTCATCTACATCAACGGCGACAACGGCACGAGCGCCGAGGGCGGGCCGACTGGGCACGCCGAACGAGGTCGCGTGGTTCAACGGCATCAACATGATGCCGGTGGCGGAGCAGATGAAGTTCTACGACGTGTGGGGCACCGAGCAGACCTACAACCACATGTCGGCCGGCTGGTCGTGGGCCTTCGACACGCCCTTCGACTGGTTCAAGCAGAATGCGTCGAGGCTCGGCGGCATCAACCAGAACATGGTCGTGTCGTGGCCGGCGCGGATCAAGGACAAGGGCGCATTGCGCGCGCAGTTCGTCCACGTGATCGACGTCATGCCGACCATCCTCGAAGCCGCAGGCATCCCCGCGCCCGAGATGGTCGACGGCATCAAGCAGGCGCCGATCGAGGGCACCAGCTTTGCGTACACCTTCGACAAGGCGAACGCGAAAGCGCCCTCGAAGCACAAGACCCAGTACTTCGAGATGATGGGCCAGTGGGCGCTCTATCAGGACGGGTGGGTCCTCAGCACCAAGGTCGATCGTGCGCCTTGGGAAGCGTTCGGCCCGGCCAACCCGGATCCGCTGAACAACCAGGTGTTCCAGCTCTACGACCTGAACACGGACTTCACCCAGTCCGAGGACATCGCCGCGAAGCATCCGGAGAAGGTGAAGGAGATGAAGGCGGCGTTCATCGCGGAGGCCAGGAAGTATCAGGTCTTCCCGCTGGACGCGTCGGTGGCGGCGCGCATCGTCGCGCCCCGGCCGAACATCACCGCGGGCCGGAGCGAGTTCGTCTACACCCGGCCCATGGTCGGCCTGCCGCAAGGCGATTCGCCGTTCCTGCTCGACGCGTCCTACACCGTCACTGCGGCGATCGAAGTGCCGCAGGGCGGCGCCGAGGGCATGATGCTGACCTCGGGCGGTCGCTTCGCCGGCTACGGCTTCTATCTGCTGAAGGGCAAGCCGGTTTGGCTCTGGAACCTCGTGGACCTGGAGCGGATCAAGTGGGAGGGGCCGGACGCGCTCGCGCCCGGCAAGCACACCGTCGAGTTCGACTTCAAGTACGACGGTCTGGGCGCCGGAACGCTGGCCTTCAACGACTTCTCCGGCCTCGGTCGCTCCGGCACCGGCACGCTGAAGGTGGACGGCAAGGTCGTCGACACCAAGCAGATGCCGAAGACCCTCCCGATGATCCTGCAATGGGACGAGAGCTTCGACATCGGCTCCGACACGCTGACCGGCGTGAACGACGCGGACTACACACCGCCGTTCCCCTTCACCGGCAAGCTGGACAAGCTGACGGTGAAGATCGATCGCCCACAGCTCTCGCCCTCCGACATCCAGAAGCTGGAAGCGGCCATGCGCAATAACAAGGCGAGCGAGTAGCAGGTCACCTTCGAGGAGGAGAAGCATGAGTTTCGGGAAGACGAGATGGATCCGACTCGCCGGCGTGGCGGTCTGCGCGCTCGCGTTCGGGGCCGCAGGGCCGGTTGCAACAGGTCGCGCTGCGGAAGCGGCGGCGAAGAAGGTTCCGGCTGCCGCGGCGGCGTCGAGCGTCGATCCGCACGCGGCGGAGATCGTGCAGCGGATGGCCGAGCGCATCGTCGCGGCTGATCGCATCCACATTGGCGGCGAGGTTGCCTGGGACGTCGTGCAGGCCGACGGGCAGACGCTCGAGTTCGGCGCGACGCGCGAGGTCGTGCTGCAGCGTCCCGACCATCTCCGCGTCGACATCGATGTGCGCGAAGGAGGCAAGCGGCGCCTCCTCTACGACGGCAAGCAGATCGTGCTCGAGGATCTTGAGCACAAGGTCTATGCGACCGATCCGCGGACCGGGCCGGTCGACGAGATGGTCGCGTTCGTGTCGGATCGCCTGGGCATTCCGGTGGCGCTCTCGGAGTTCCTGTCTCCGGATCTTCCCAAGCTGCTCAGCGAGCGCCTCGCGTCCGCGAGCTACGTCGGAGAATCCACGATCGACGGCGTGCGCTGCGACCACGTGGCACTGCGCAACGAGGTCGCCGGAATGCAGATGTGGGTCGGCCAGGACGATTCCCTGCCGCGCCGGATCACGATCACCTACGAGCACGAAAAAGGCAGTCCGCAGTTCCGCGCGCGTCTGACAGGGTGGGATCTGTCGCCGAAGGTCACCGACGCGACGTTCGGATTCGATCCGCCGAAGGATGCCGAGAAGATCGCGTTCGCGCCGCGTCCGACCGCGGGCAAGAAGACTGCGGGCAAGAAGGAGGGTTCGAAGTGAAGACCACGATGAAGCGTGTCGGTTGGTGTCTCGGTGTGCTCGCGCTCGCGAGCTTCGTCGCGGTGGGGCCGGCCGACGCTCGGGGTGGCGGTGGCGGTGGCGGCGGCGGTGGCTTCTCCGGCGGCGGACGCGGTGGAGGCGGGGGAGGCGGCTTCTCCGGCGGCGGCGGTGGTGGCGGCGGCGGATTCTCGCGCGGCGGCGCGGCCTCCAGTGGCTCCTTCAGCGGAGGGGGCGGTGGCGGCTCGCGCGGAGGCGGCCAGGGATCGGGGCAGGCCGCCGCGAGCGGCAACCAGGCCGCGCGGCAGGGCACCGCATCGACGACCACGAGCCAGAACCAGGCGCAGCGGCAGGACTACGGCAGCTCGCAGTCGCAGGGTCGCCAGCAGCAGCAGGATCAGATGCAGCAGAACCGCCAACAGCAGCAGGATCAGCTGCAGACGAGCAGTCAGCAGAATCAGGCCTACAAGCAGAACAACCGCCAGGACGCCTACGACGACGCCTACCACGGCGGCAACCCGAATTGGTCCGGGGGCTACTACGCCTATCCGGCCGGCGCTGCTGCCGTAACGGCGGGCGCGATCGCCGTGGGCACGGCGGTCACGATGAGCACGATGCAGGCGATGACGACGCCGTCGTCCACACAACCGGCTGCGTGCACGATGACGTCGGTGACGGTGAGCGACATCAACTACTACCAGTGCGGGCCGAACTGGTACCAGAAGGCGTACGTGCAGGGCGAGATGTCCTACGTGGCGGTCGCCGCACCCCCGGGATTCTGATGTCACGCCCGCTCACTGCATGAGGGATGAATGAACTCCGCTCGGCAGTTTTCCGCGGAGGAAACCCGCCGGGTGGGGCCGTGCGCGGAGGGGGCGTTCGTGCACGCTGATCGTGTGATTGCCTGCTTTCTTGCAGCCGTGGCACTCGCAGGCTGTGCCAGTCGGCCCATCAACGAGCCGATTGCCCAGGTCGATCCGAAGGCTGGTTACCGTCCGTATCTCCTGATCCCGAAGCGCCAGAACAATGACCCGCACACGCTGTTCGTGCTCTCGTTCTCCGGCGGCGGCACCCGCGCCGCGGCGTTCTCGTACGGCGTACTGGAGGAGCTACGCCGCACCGAGATCGTCGTCAACGGTCAGCGCCGCCGGCTGATCGACGAAGTCGACTTGATCACCGGCGTGTCGGGGGGAAGCTTCACGGCGCTCGCGTACGCGCTCTACGGAGAGCGGCTGTTCTCCGAGTACGAGGGGCGGTTCCTCAAGCGCGACGTGCAGGGCGCGCTGGTCGTCGCGCGCCCTCAATCCGTTCAACTGGTGGAAGTTCATCGGTGGTAGCGCCGGGCGTTCGGAACTCGCCGCGGAGTACTACGACGAGATCCTGTTCGAGGGCGCGACCTTCGGCGATCTTCTCGACAAGCCCGGGCCGGTCGCGATCGCGACCGGGACCGACATCTCGACCGGCTCGCGGCTCGCGTTCTTCCAGAACGACTTCGACCTGCTCTGCTCGGACCTGAACAAGGTTCGCCTGTCGCGCGCGGCGGCCACGTCCTCCGCGGTTCCGGTCGTGCTGTCGCCGGTGACGTTCAACAACTACGGCGGCACCTGCGGGTATCCAGTATCCGGCCTGGGTGCAGGACGTCGCCAACCCCGAAGACCCGCGCGCGGCCGTCGGGACGCGCGTTGCAGCGCTACCGCGAGATGCAGGACTTCCAGAACAGCAAGGAGCGCCCGTACATCCACCTCGTCGACGGCGGCGTCTCGGACAACATCGGGGTGCGCGGCGTGCTGGAGGCGCTCGAGGAACTCGCGGCGAGCGCAGCGTTCCGCGGGGAGGTCGGTTTCGGCGGCATTCGAAGGATCGTGCTGATCGTCGTGAACGCGCGCTCGTCGCCCCGCACCGACTGGGACCGCTCGCGAGTCGCCTCCCGGGTTCGCGAGTGCAGCTGCTGCAGTCCGTCAGGCGTGCCGATCGAACGCTACTCGTTCGAGACCATCGAGACCATGAAGGATCGCGTGGAGATCGCGACGTGGCGGCGCGAGCTGCTGGTCGCGCGGCGCGCCTCGCGGGCGCGACCGAGGCACAGGCGGAAGCGAGCGTACCCAAAATCACGTTGGAGGTGCTCGACGTCAGCTTCGATGCGATTCGCGACCCGAAGGAGCGCGCCTACTTCATGAACCTGCCCACGAGTTTCGTTCTGCCGGCTGAAGACGATCGACCGGCTTGCGCGAGGTCGCCGGCCGGCTGCTGCGCGAGTCCGCGAACTATGAGTCGATCGTGCGCGAGTTCGGCGGTGCGGCCCTGAAGTAGCTCGGTCCGGCGAGCGGAGAGGGAGCGCCCATACTCGGCCTGAGGGCATCCCGCTCATTCCGTCTCTGCTCCTCCGCGCGCTAGCGGGCGTCGTACGAGAGCGCGTTGGGGCTGAACTCTCGTGGATCGCTTCCCTCGGAGAAGCGATAGGTGTTGCGGTCGTTGTCGAGACCCGTGACGAGGTATCGATCCTGCTCGAGGTCCTGTTAGACCTCGAGCGTGCTCCACAGCACGGGAACGTCGCAATAGTTGATGGCGTGGGCTTCATTCACGCGCCACAGGCGCCCTTGCAGGTCGTAGGCCGCTGGCCTGGATCATGTTCGAGACGATCCCGGGTGTCGTAGTTCAGGTCTCCGTCGTCGGAGCTCGCCGACTCGGCGCTGCCGCCGTTCACGATCGCCACGAGCTCCGGATTGCGACCCTCGATCCGCGCCAGCAAGCCGTAGCTCAGCTCGAGGTTCGCGACTCCCTCCACGTCCCCGACCTGAAAGGGTCGTGCGTGTGCGGCGCCGGCGGCCGCTGCCGACAGACCGAGGAGCAGTGCCAGCCATTGGGTCGCGCTGCGCATCAACCCAAGGATCATCCCGGCTGCGAAGACGGCGCCGCGCCACCGACGTTCCGCGCGTGGAACATCCCGAAGATCATCGTCTGCAAGAGATGATGCGCGAGCGATCCTCCCGCGCGTCGCAGCCGCGGCAGGAACACGGCGCACTCGATCGCGTGCACGATCACGAGTCCCCAGAACAAGCGCTGCCCCGGCATCGCGAGCGGAGACGTGGCGGGCAGGAAGAAAGCGGCGATGCACGCCGCCCAGAGCACCAACACTGCGGTCTTCATCGCGAGGTCTCCTCCTTTGTCAGGGTCGCATGCCGCGCGCCTTCGGACCGAGTCCGCTCGGCAACAGCTCGTACGCGCGGCGCGCCCACTCGACGAGCAGCGGGCGCGTGTCGCGCGGGTCGATGATCTCCTCGACGCCGAACGCCTCGGCGGTGAGCAGCGGCGAGCGCAGCGACGACAGCTTCGCTTCGAGTTCGGCGCGCAGCGCATCGGGATCTTCCGCGGCTTCGATCTGCCGGCGGTACGCGGCTTCGACGCCGCCTTCGATCGGCAGCGAGCCCCACTCGGCGCTCGGCCACGCGTAGCGCAGGTTCAGCCGGTGGTGCGCACCGTGACCCGCTCCGGCGACACCGAACACGCGCCTCATCAGAACTGAGCACCACGGCACCGTCGCCTGGTAGACGGCGGTGAGCGCGCGCACGCCGTGACGAATCGTCCCGCGGCGCTCGGCCTCGATGCCGATCTCGAAGCCCGGGTTGTCCACGAAGTTCACCACCGGCAGGTGGAAGGTGTCGCAGAGGTCGATGAAGCGGACCATCTTCTGCGACGCGTCGGCATCGACGGCGCCGCCTCGCTGGCGCGGGTCGTTTGCGAGCACACCCACCGGAATGCCGTCGAGGCGCGCGAGCGCGGTCAGCAGCGGCCGTCCGTAGTATCGGCCGATCTCGAACACCGAACTCATGACTTCGCCCGCCTGGGGCTCGCTGCGCGAGTCGCGGCCCCCGGCCGCGACTCTTTCCTCGTCCATCACCAGCGCGACGGTGCGGCGCACGTCGTGCTGTTTGCGGCGTTCGCGCGGAATCGCCTGCAGCAGCGCTTCCTCGCGGCGCTCGGGGTCGTCGCTCGGCGCGAGCCGCGGCGGCATCTCCCACACCGAGGTCGGCAGATAGGACAGGAAGCGGCGGATCTGCGCGAGCGCGTCGTCCTCGTCGATTGCTTCGTTGTCCACCGCGCCGCTGCCGCGCGCGTGGATGTGCGCGCCGCCGAGTTCGTCCTTCGCGACTTCGCGGCCGAGCGCGCGCCGCACCACGGGCGGTCCCGCGACGAATACCTGCGAGGTGCCGCGCGCCATCACCGAGAAGTGCGACGCCGAAACGCGCGCCGCGCCGAGTCCCGCGACCGGCCCGAGCGCCGCGGACGCGATCGGCACCATCGACAGCAACTCTACCGACACGTCCCAGTCCGGGATGTACGGTACGTACGAGCGACGCAACGTGGCGTTGGTCTTCACCGAGCCGCCGCCGCCGGTGCCGTCCACCAGCCGCACCAGCGGCAGGCGCAAGTCGCGCGCGGCCTTCTCGGCCCAGCCCATCTTGTTGCCGACCGCGCCGTCGGCCGCGCCGCCGCGCACCGTGAAGTCGTCGCCGCCCACCACGACCGGGCGCCCGTCGATGCGACCTCGTCCGCACACGAAGTTCGACGGCGTGAACGCCTTCAGGTTGCCGGCTTCGTCGTATTCGGCGCGACCGGCAAGAATGCCGGTTTCGTGAAACGATCCGGGGTCGAGCAGCCGCTCGATGCGTTCGCGAACGGTGAGGCGTCCCGCCTCGCGGGCGCGTGCAACGCGCTCGGCGCCGCCCATCGCCTTCGCAAGTTCCGCGCGCCGCGCGAGTTCTTCGAGTTCGGGCTTCCAAGTCATCGCGGGGAAGCGTAGCTTCAGTCCAAGGCCTCACGCGCGTGTGTCATGAAAGGGACGGAATGTTTTCTCTCTTCCGCGTCCCCCTCGCGACTTGCACGTTGGCGACGCTTGCCGCGACGGCAGTGCTGCCGGCCGCGCCGGCCGCCGCGATCCACTGGACGAACGTGGCGTGGGTCGGTCAGACCGTGTCCGGGCTCCCGAACGGCGAGGTTCTTGGTTCGGTATCGCCCGGCATTCTGAACGTGAGGCCTGGCAGAGTCGTCTTCGAGGGCAAGTGGGGCAGTTCGGCACGGAACGAAGCGCTCTTCGCCTGGACGGACGCGGGCGGCTTCGTTCCGGCCGTCGCGCCTGGGATGCCGGTGCCGGGGATCGAGGCGGGCTGGATCTTCAGCGGTGGCGCGAGCAACTACAACCGAGTCTACGGCGCCCCCAACGCAGCCAAGTCGAGCCCCGGCGAGCCCGCGAGCAACACCAACGGTGATATTGCTTTCTACTCGTGGATCCGGCGCGCCGCGAGTTTCTGCGATTCCAATCTCATGACACCATACGTCATGACACCATACGCCCGGTGTTCTTCGGGCCCGATGGCGCCGGGTCCCATACGCTCGCCGCGCTCGACGGGGATCCGGCGCCAGGCGCTGGCGACGGCGCGGCATAGATGATGGATTTCGGGCTCGTCGAGTTGAATGACGCGGGCGAGATTGCCTTCGAGACCGATGTGCGACTCGGTCCGTCCGGTCCGACGCTTCCGGCGATCTACCGCTGGAACGCGCTCGGCGAGGTCGCATACTCGATGCGAGTCGTTCAGTCGCCGACCGGCGCGCTGCGATTCGGCGTGTGGGGTCCCAATGCCTCCGGGAATACCGCCATCCGGTTGATCGACGGTGGGCTCGCGCCGGGACTCGGATCTGCGCGCTTCGAACGGTTCGAGGTGCTCGCGCTCAGCGACCAGCGGGAGATCCTGTTCAAGGCCTGGCTCTCCGCCAACGGTTCCAGCGACTACGCCTTCTATCTCGGCGACGTCGACGGTCGCTTGCGACTGCTGCTGCGCAACCGCGATTCCCACGAGCTGAGTCAGGGCATGTCCGAAACGCTTCACTTCCAGTACGGGCGCCTGCAATGGGACCCGGAACTCCGACACTTCGCTGCGCTGATGGCCGACGCAGCAAATGCCCCGGTGATCGTCCGCACCGAGATCCCCGAACCGGGCGCGCTGCTCGCGGGCGCGGTCGCGTCGTTGATCGCGCGCGGTTTCGAACGCGGTAGATCGCAAGCATGAGATCCAGAATGGTGCCGGGCGTCCTTGCGTTTCTTGCAGGGGCGGCGCTGTTCGCAGGTGCTCCTCCCGCCAGGAGCGTCGAGTGGAAGGCGGTCGCGCTCGACGGAATGGTCGCGCCTGGGCTCTCCGACGGCTCAACCTTCGAGGAAGTCCGCCTCGTGTCCATGGGCCCAGACCGGCTCGTCTTCTACGGCAGAGCTGGCCAGTACCCGACCGATCATCGAGGGATCTACACCTGGGCGCCTGGTGCCGGGATCGAGCTTCTCGCTTCGCTCGACGCTACGTCCGTCTCCTCTGACGGCTCCGTTCTGCGGGTGGAGCGTGGCTATCGCGACATCGACGGAAACGCGGCGGTGGTCATCGACCGCGGCATCGACGTCGAGGCCTGCACAGCGTTCCCGGTCGCCGACGAGGCGTCGTTCCTGCCCGATGGTAACGGCGGAGTCACTCCCATCGTTGCGCCGGGGATGTCGGTCCCCGGGATGGAGCCGGGCTGGATCTTCGTCGAGAGTGCGGGTGCCACTTTCGAGTTCGGTGCGTCATTGACCGGCCCGCCACGAATCAACGCGCATGGCGATCTCGCCTTCCTCGCGAAGATCCGGCGTTCAGCGCTCTGCGACGCCGATCCCGCGGCGCCCTATGCGTTTGCGTTGTTCGGGCCAGACGGCGAGGGCGGCTTCACGTTGGCGGCAATGCCACAGGAGCCTGCGCCAGGCGCGCCCGAGGGTGCCGTGCTGTCTCCGTCGAAAGTACTCGCGATCAACGAGACCGGTGAGATCATGGTGCTTGTAGCAGTTCGCCTCGGACCATTGGGCCCGACCGTCGATGCGATCTACCGCTGGGACGTGACGCAGGGTCTGCGCCTGGTCGCATTGGCGAACGATCCGGACCCATTCGGTTTGAGCTCGATTCAAGCAGTTGAGCTGGGTGAAGGCGGGCACGTCGTCTTCACGAATGACTGGAACCAGACGCTTTTCCTGCAAAGCGGGTCGAGCGGCGTGACCGAGATCGTCAGGCCGGGCGACCCGGTGCCAGGTCTGTCGCAGGACCTCCTGTTCCGGCACGGCGGTAGTTTCGCAGTGAACGCGCTCGGGGAGGTGGCCTTCAGCGGTAAGGCCGGACCCGACGGGGCGGGAAATCTCGATACCTTCGGCGTCTGGGAAATGGACGTGCTCGGAGCGCTCGAACTCAAATTGATCGAGGGACAACCGGCTCCGCATCTGGACGGACTCACGATCGCCGGAGCTTCGGTCCTTGCCCTCAGCGATCAGGGTGAACTCCTGATCGAGGCGGCTCTGCGGGGTCCAGGCGTCGTCAGCCATCCGGCGCCGTCCGCCAACGACGTCGCCTTCTATCTCCTCGACGCCGAGGGGAACTTCGAACTCCTCGTGCGCGGCGCAGACACGCTCGAGTTCGCGCCCGGGGAGTTTCGTCCAGTCCCGGTGGGATCGATGTCGTTCGATGCGGGACTCGAACACTTCGCGTTCGAGACGTGGAACACGGGCGACAACGCGATCTTCTACGCGAGCGTTCCCGAACCCGGCTCATTCGCGTCGTCGATCGTCGGATTCATCACGACCCTCGCGCTCGCCGGGGCGCGAAGAGCTTGCTGATGTCTGCACGCGCTGCCGTGCGTTGGATTGCCATTGCATCGCTGTTGGTGGCGCCGCCGGCGCTCGCAACGGAATGGCAGAAGGTCGCGTTCTTGGGAGATCCGGCGCCGGGCATGCCGGAGGGGAGCGTCGTCACGTGGCTCCGCGAAGCCGCAGTGCGGGACGACGGGATCGTCTTCTTCGCGGCGGCGGCGCCGCTCCCGGCCAGGTTCGAAGCGCTCTACGCGTGGAGCGCCGCGACGGGCCCGGCGCTGATCGCGCGCCTCGACGACGCACCCACATCCGCAGGAGATCCGTCCTTCTCGGTGCATCCCGGCATCGCGGCGATTCGCATTCATTCCGACGGGCCGACAGTCGTCGATCGCTTCGCGAGTCTCGTCGCATGTCCCCCCGCTAGTTCAACCGAAGACACGGCGTCCTTCATTCTCGATGGCGCTGGAACGCTCGTGCCCGTCGTCGGTCCGGGGGCTGCCGTACCTGGGATCGAGCCCGGCTGGATTTTCGATGGCAGCATGTACTTGACGAACGACCCGCCGCTCATCAACGCGCAGGGTGAGCTCGCCTTCCTCGCCAGGATCGAGCGCGCGAACGTTTGCGATGCTGACCCCTACCGGCCCATTGCCGGGGCGTTGTTCGGGCCCGATGGAAGCGGAGGCATCACGCTCGCCGCGATTTCCGAGCAGCAGGCGCCAGGGGAGTCACCGGGCGCAGCAATCTTCCCGACCATTTTGATCGAACTCAATGACGCCGGTGAACTCGCATTCGCTGCGGATCTTCGCCTGGGGCCGAGCGGGCCGACGGTTCCGGCCGTCTATCGCTGGGACGCAATGCACGGGCTACGGCCGGTCGCGCGCAAGTTCGCGCCTGCGCCAGGCGGTGGTTCCTTCGTCGGTCCAGCAGAGTGGGCCCTCCGCCTCGGCGACGGCGGACACGTCGTTTTTGACGATTTCGAAGCGTTCGTCGCGTCACCGTTCGGTGGCATCTACGCGCACGACGAGGCCACCGGGCTGCGGGCGGTCGTCCGACGCGGGGATGTGCTGCCGGGGGCGCCGGCTGGCTTCGTCGTCCGCGACGGCGGCGGCTTCGCGGTCAACGCGAACGGCGAAGTCGCGTTCGCCGCGCAGGTCGGGCCGCCGGACACAGACGCGGGAGCGAAGTGGGGAGTCTGGGCGCCTGATCGCGCCGGAGAGATGGTGTTGCGCCTCCTAGACGGTCAGCCCGCACCGGGCCTCGCTGGACTCGCGATCCACGAACCCAGCGTGCTCGCGTTCAGCGACGAGCGCCGGTTGCTGGTCGAAACGAACCTCGAGGGTCCGGGCACGAACGGTTACGAGCGGGTCTGGTACATCGTCGACGCGACGGGCCCGCCGCGGTTCCTCGCGCGCGTGGGAGATTCCTTCGATGTCGAGCCCGGCCAGTCGGTGAAGTTGTCGAAGGGAGATCTGCGTAGCGACTCTCATCTGCGTCACTTCGCGGTTCTGGGCGGTGGTCCCTTCAACGAGCCGATGCTGTTCTACGCCGCCGTTCCCGAACCGGCTCCGTGGATCGGCGGGCTCGCGGCGTTCGCAGCTCTCGGTACACTCCGCCGCCGCGCATGAAGCTCCTCGTCCTCGACTTCGACGGCGTCCTCTCCGACTCCGGCCGCGAAGCCTTCGCCGTCGCGCGCCGCACCTATGTGGCGCTGCGGCCGGAATCGCAGCTCTGCGAGGGAGACGACGCGGCGCTCTACGCGGCGTTCCTCGAGATCATGCCGCTCGGCAATCGCGCGGAGGATTTCGGCGTCGCGCTGGCGGCGATCGAGGCGGGCGCCGCGTTGCCGGATCAGGCCGCGTACGACGCGTTCTACGCCGCGGAGGATCGGGAGTGGTTGCGCGCGTTCCACGCTCGTTTCTACCGGGAGCGCGATGCGTTCGCGCGCTCCGATCCCGCCGGCTGGCTCGCGATGATGCGGCCGTATCCGCACTTCCTCGCGATCGCTGCGCCGGCGCGCGGGCGCGTGCCCGTACGCGATCGCGACCGCGAAGGACCGCCGCTCGGTTCGCGTGCTGCTGCGCGAGTACGGCGTCGCCGATCTGTTTCGCGACGACCTGGTGCTCGACAAGGAGGCGGGCGTCACCAAGGTGGCGCACCACGAGCACCTCGCGCGGCACTGCGGCGTGGCATTCCCGGAGATGACCTTCGTCGACGACAAGGTGAACCACCTCGACGCCGTCGCCGCACTCGGCGTCCGCTGCGCGCTGGCGGCCTGGGGCTACAACGGACCGCGCGAAGAGCGCCTCGCTCGCGACCACGGCCACCGGGTCTGCCGCCCCGACGACGTCGAGGTGCAGCTCTTCGGCGCCCCGATCGACTGACGCTTCAAGCTCCAAGCCCTGCATGACGAGAGGGCTTGACAGGCCTGGGCGGATGGCCGAATCCCCACACGGATCGGATCGATCCCCAGTTGGAGACGGAGCGATGAGCGAGGCGGGAACGCAGCGGATCGCGGATGACGGAGAGCACGCAGCGGCCGGGCGTTCCTTCGCAGAGCGCCTCGTCGGTGCGTTCCGACTCGACGGGTCGGTCTACGAGGAAGTCGCGAACGACCCGCGGGCCCTGGCGCACGCGGCGGGCGTGGTGGCCTGTGCTGCAGTTGCGGGCGCAATCGGGGTCTCCTCGTTCGCGACCCCGATGCGGGCGGCGACCGACGCGTTCAATGCGTTCGGGTTCTGGCTGCTGACCGCGACACTGGTCTGGGCGGTAGGGAACGTCCTCCGGACCCCGGCCGATTTCGGTCGCGTGCTGCGCGTCGGTCGGCTTTGCGATGTCACCGCTCATCCTGGTTGCGCTGATCGTCGTTCCGAACGAGTGGGTCCGCGCCGGAGTCCTGCTCGTGACCTACGCCCTGCTGTTCGGTGCGTTCGTGGTGGCCGTGCGCCCGGCGTTGCGCGTCGACACGGGCCGCGCAGCCTTCGTCTGTATCCTCGTCGCGCTGATCATCTTCTTCCTCTATTCCCTGGCGCTCTACGCCGCGCTCCAGATGCGTGCCCCTTCGTGATTCGAAGGCGTGGCACTTCGTAATTCGAGCTTGGCGCGGGAGGGCCCGCGTCCTAAGCTGACCGCTCTGCCCGCGGAGATGCGTCGTGGACCCTCTCGACTTCCGGATGCACGCCGAACGCACGCCGAATCCCAACAGCGTGAAATGGGTGCTGTCGTCCGTGCTGATGGAGGCTGGGCGGAGCGCGCATTTCGAGACACCCGTTGCAGCCGACGTGTCGCCGCTCGCTGCGCGTCTGTTCGCGATCGACGGCGTCACCGGCGTCTTCCTGGCCGCGAACTTCGTGACGGTGACCAAGCACGCCGAGTTCGAGTGGCCCGCCCTCGCGCAGTCGCTGGTCGACGAGATCAAGAACTTCGTGGCGAGCGGCGAGCCCAGCCTCGGCCCTGGCTATGAAACCGCGAACACGCAGCAGACCAGCGAGGTCGCGACGCGCATCCAGCGCGTGCTCGACGAAGAGATCCGCCCCTTCGTCGCCCAGGATGGCGGCGACGTGCTCTTCGCCGGCTTTCGCGATGGCGTCGTCGAGCTGTACTTGCAGGGCTCGTGCAGCGGCTGCCCGAGTTCGACCGCGACGCTCAAGCTGGGCATCGAGGCGCGGCTCCGCGAGGCCGTTCCCGAAGTCCAGGAGGTGGTAGCGATCTAGGCAGGAGTCAGCCGCGAGCAGCGTGGCCCCCCGGCGTGCGGCGCGGTGAATGCAAATGGTGCGCATCGTCGGTCAGTCCGATCCGCTCGTCTTGCGCGAGTGAGACGGACGCAGGCACGACGGGGGGATTCCGTGGCTCGAGGTCAATACTTGTCGCTGCTCGCGCGGCGACGTCGGCGAGAGCGGCGCCGCCGTCGCGCGATCGCAACGACGGTGATCTGCGCCGGTTTCGCTGCGGGTGTCTGGCTGGTGCGCAGCGTCGGCGCTGCTCCGGAGCCGGACGTGACTCAGCCCGCGTTGCCGGCGGTGGGGTCGGGCGCCGCGGATGCGCTCTTCCAGCTCGCGGTCTTCGACTCGAAGCTGCGTTGGCCGAGGCGCGCCAAGAAGCAGGTCGAGCCTGCGCCTCCGCCGCCTCCCCCTCAGGTTCCCGCCGAAGTGCTCGCCACGCTCCCGCCGTCGGCTCGCCTGGCCGCGGATGGTTCCGCTGCCTGGCCCGCGGCGCTGGCGGAAGCGCCGCGCGATCGCGTCGTCGAGCGCAGAGAAGTGTTGCCTGGCGCGGACGGCGTGTTCGGTCCCGTCGAGGTCGAGTACACGCTCGACCCCGCACTGACCGAGCGTGTCGTCGCCATCCTGCGCGACGTCGAACTCGCGCACGTGATCGTGATGGACCCCGCCGACGGCCGCATCCTCAGCTACGCGTCGACCGAGCCGCGCGAGTTTCCCGCGACGCGTGTCTACCCGACCGCGTCACTGATGAAGCTGGTGACGGCTTCCGCCGCGCTGCTGAGTCAGGCGCCCGCCGTATCCCAGCGGCCGTGTCGCTTCATCGGCTCTCCGTACTATCTGACGCAGAACCTGCTCGACCCGCCGTCGCGTGGTCACACGGCGAGCTTCGTCGACGCGCTCGCCACCTCGAACAACCAGTGCTTTGCGCAGCTCGCAGTGCACGAACTCGGCAGCCTCGCCGTGATCGACCAGATGCAGCGGCTCGGTCTGCTCGAGGCCCCGGCGCCCGGGCATCAGCCGGGCGAGGTGGATCCGGTCCACGATCGCCTCGAACTCGGCAAGCTCGGCTCGGGTCTCGCGGGGTCACGGATCTCGCCGCTCGCGGCGGCGCGCCTCGCAGCGACGCTCGTCGACGGGCGGGTCGTGACACCGTATTGGATCGAGAGCGTGCGCGACGCGAACGGCACCGAGCTTCGAGTTCCCTCTGGGATGGCGCCGCGCCCGGTGCTACCGCTGAACGTGGTGAACGAACTTCGCTCGATGATGGTGCAGACCACCGAGCGCGGAACGGCGCGTCGCGCATTCCACGGACGCGACGGTCGACTGCTCCTCGATCCGATCGGGGTGGCGGGCAAGACCGGCAGCCTGAACGGCCTGAACCCCGACGGCCACTACGAGTGGTTCATCGGCGTTGCGCCCGCAGACGATCCGACGGTCGTGATCGCGACGTTGGTGGTGAACCGCGGCAAACGACACCACACCGCCACGCAGGTCGCGGCGCAAGTGCTGCAGTCGATGTTCTGCGAGAAGGGCGGCTGTCGCTCGACGGCAGCCGTTCGGCGCACGGCGGATCGCCCCAGCGACGCGGGCGATCGCGGCTAGCCGGATCGACTTCGCTCGCCGTCGGCTCGTTGCGCGTCGGCCGACTCTCGAGTCGGCCTCCTAGCGCCGCTCGCGGGCCTCGGCCTTCGCGGCCTGCTTGCGTTCCTTGCGGCGCTTGAAGCGGAGGTCGCGCGCGTGACGCACGCGCTTCTGCTTGTTCTTGGAGCGGGCCATGGGTTCCTCGGGCTTCGGGAAGGCCGCACTCTTGCCCAGACCGCCGTTCGGCGCCAGTGCGCGGCCGAGTCGCGACCCGCCAGGCGCTACCCCAGGATCTCGCCGACGACCGTGCCGAGTGCGCCCGTCTCCCCGTCCAGCAGGCATTCGACGGGCGGAAGCCCCGCGACCAGTTGTTCGAGGTGCTCCGCCACACCGGGCGCGAGATCCTCGAAGATCAACGCGAGGCCGCGCTTGCCGTCGTCGCGCGCCACCTTCGCCAGCACGACCACCGGGGTTTCGCGCGCGTTGTCGTAGATCGCGATGCGCAGCGACGCGCCCACCGCGAGATCCTTCTGCGGGTCGACGCGCATCCCGCCGGGCGAGAGATCGCGGCCGATCAGCACGCGGTGCAGCGAGCCGTCGGACGCCGCCGCGACCACGCGGTTCGAGTAATGGCCGCGAAGTTGGCGACGGCGGTCGAGGCGGGTCTGCTTCTCGGCGGCGGTCGCGGTCGCACGAGAGCCGCTTCGCCGCTCGCGGGGCGCTTCGCCTTCGCGCAGCGGGACGCGTCGCACTACGCGCGGGGATGTCTCGTCCGTCGTCGTGCCAGGCGTCCCGAGCTGGGCCTCGCTGCGGTCGCGTGGCGACGCGGCGCCGAGCTGATGCGCGGCGAGCGCTTCGTCGAGCAGCGAGAGTGCCGACTCGCCGAGTTGCGAGAACTGGATCGCGACGGCGTAGCTGCCGTCCGCCGGTGAGGAGCGATCGTTTTGACAGCGCACCACGCGGCCGGGCAGCGTGAAGGCGTCGTCTCCGCACAGCTCACTGGGCACCTGCACGCTGACCTTGGATGCTTCGGGAATCGCGTCTTGCGTGATGACGCGGCAGCTCTCCTCGCCGAGATCGACGAGCAGCGCATCGCGGCGCCGCATCCCGATCTTCAGCGAGACGCGATAGCCGAGCGGTACGCGTTGCTTCGAGCGCCGCTCCTTTCCCTGGTAGAGCGCGTGCAGCAGCAACAGGCGCAGCGCGACCGGATGGACCGGACGCCGCACCAGGAACGTGAACCCCATCTGGCGCAGCGTCGCGCGAAGCGTCCCGGAGTCTTCGCTCACGACCGCGATCCGCACCGGCCGCCCGCTCGCGTCCTGTTTCGGCCAGGCGCGCGCCAACGTGGCGTGTCGGGTGGACGTGATGAACAGGTCGCGCGGCGCTTCGAGCTGCGCCGGTACGGCGCCTCCCCGCAGATGGGCGAACTCGGCACCGAGCGCGAGCAGGCAATCCCGCACGTCGTCGAGCTCGCCGTCGTCGACCAGCAGCACCCGGAAGCGGTTCGTCATGGCCAGCTCCTTTCGCGATCCCAGTCTCCGGTCCGCTCGTCTCAGTCGGCTGAACCGGGGGAGACTGAAGAAGGAATGGCTGCTCCGGGAGCGAGCGCAGCACGGCCCAGAGCGCGACGCAGGCGAGCGTCAGGCCGGCCACGACAGAGAGCGGCGTAGCCAGCGGGCCCTGGGGCATCCGCAACTCGGCGGTGATCCCGAAGAGTGCCACCGCATTGTTTGCGCCGTGGGCGACGATCCCCGCTCGGACCGAGTCCGCCGCATCCGCCAGCACGCCGAGGTAGAGACCCAGCAGCGCTGCGGCGGCGGCGTGCGCGAGGTCGCCGTGCGCCGCGCCGAACGCCACGGAGGCCAACGCGATCGCGGCGCCGCGACCCAGCACGGTGGCGAGTCCGCGCTGCAGGAAGCCGCGGAAGAACAGTTCCTCGCCGCAGGCCGCGCCGATCGCCAGCGCGACGAGCGGAAAGCCGAGCTGGGCAGGCGGGATCCCCGCGAGCGCCTCATCGAAGTGCGCGAGTCCCGGACTCGTGCACTCCGCTCCAGAGGACCAGGGTCTCGGCCGCGTGCGAGAGACCGATGATGCCGAGTGCGCCGATCGCGATGGAGGCGTACGACAGGCGTCCCGCGCCGAGCCCGAGTCGGCCTGCAATCGGTTCGCGGCCGAGTGCGGCTGCCGCCATCGCGAGCAGTGCGAGCGACGCGGCGGCGCCGAGCGCATCGACCGCCAGTGCGTCGGCGCGTCCGAGCGAGAGGTTCGCGAGCACGAAGTTCGTGACCACCACCACGAGCGGAATGCCGCTCGCGATGGCGAGCGCGCGGAGGATCGAATCGAAGCGCTGCACGACGCGCGCGAGGGTATCGGGCTTCACTGCCGCGCGGGCGAGGGGGTGTCCCTGCGGCTACCTTGGCCCAGTGTCCTCGTCGCTCGCGCCGTCGCTGCTGATCGCGCTGCCCGATCTCGGCGATCCGAACTTCCGCCGCACCGTCATACTGCTCGTGCACCACGATGCGGACGGCACCGTGGGCCTCGTGCTGAACCGCAAGACCGATCTTTCCGCCGCCGACCTGTGCGAAACGCTCGACGTCGAGTGGCAGGGCGACCCCGAGTGGCCCGTGAACTGGGGCGGGCCGGTGCAGCCCAACACCGGCTGGGTCGTTGCCGGCGGCGCCGATCTCGCCGATCTGCCCGAATCGACGCGCTTCGCGGAAGGCCTCTACTTCGCCGGTTCGCTCGACGCGCTGCGCCGCGTCGCCGAGAGCACGCCCGCGCAACTCCGCCTCTTCCTCGGCTACGCGGGCTGGGGACCGGGCCAGCTCGAGGGCGAGCTGACGCAGGGCGCGTGGGTCGTCGCGCCGCTCGCCCCCGACGCCATCTTCGACGTTCCCGAGGAAGAACTCTGGGGCCACGCGTGGCGTCTGCTCGGCATCGACCCCGCCACGATCGTCTCGACGCCCGGCGTGCACTAGCGCATCCTCCGCGACCGCCGGAGGGAGAGCGCATGAAGAAACTCGTCGTTCGCGTGTCGTCGCTGCTGCTGGTCGTCGCAGCGGGCATCGCGATCTACGCCTATCAGCAGGTTGCGACGCTCGACGTCCGAGCCCGTCACCGACGACGTCTCGGTGCTGTTCGGAATGGGCGGCAACGTCGGCGTGCTGCGCACCGAACGCGGTTCGGTGATCGTCGACACGATGACTTTCCGCATGCAGGGCGAGCGCATCCGCGAAGAGGCCGAGCGACTGACCGGTCGCGAAGTCGCCGTCGTACTGAACACGCACCATCACAGCGACCACACCCACGGAAACCCGGGCTTCCCGGCCGGCACGCGCATCGTCTCGACCAAGCGCACCCGCGAACTGCTCGAAGCGTTCGACGCCAGTTACTGGAGCGGCGCCGCGGCCGAATCGCTTCCCAACGAGACCTTCGACACGACCCACGAGATCAGCCTCGGCGGCAAGACGGTGCGTGCCAGTTACCTGGGGCGCGGCCACACCAGCGGCGACCTCGTCGTGCTCTTCGTCGAAGACCGCGTCCTCCATCTCGGCGATCTGCTCTTCAACCACCGCTACCCGAACATCGACCTCGAAGCCGGCGGCAGCGTCGAGCAGTGGATCGGCACGCTCGACCGCGTGCTGGCGATGGACGGCTACGACCGCGTGATCCCGGGCCACGGCCCCGTCACGGATCGCGAAGGCGTGCGTCAGTTCCAGTCGTTCCTCAAAGAAGCTCTGGGAGCAGGTGTCGGGCGCCGTGCGCGAGAACAAGGATCTCGACGCGACGCTGCGCAGCGTGCAGCTCACGCAGGACGCCGGCTACGAGGCGATCGCCGTGCCGCTGGTGCTGCGGCTCGATCGCGACTTCGTCGTGAAACGCGCCTGGCAGGAAGCCACCGGCACCGTGGTGCCGAGCGGACCGGCAGCGCAGCATGGAGAGGGACAGCAATGAGCGTCGCGGATCTCTTCTCGGTAGCGGGCAAGGTCGCGCTGGTGACCGGCGGCTCGCGCGGCATCGGCTTGATGATCGCCTCGCGGCCTCGTCCGGGCGGGTGCGAAGGTCTACGTCGCGTCGCGCAAGAAGCAAGACTGCGACCGCGCCGCCGCGGAGCTCTCGAAGCTCGGCAGCTGCATCGCGCTGCCCGGCGACCTCGCGTCGCACGCCGGCACGCGCGCCCTCGCCGCTGCCTTCGCTGCGCGCGAGTCCGCGCTCCACATCCTGGTGAACAACGCCGGCGCCAACTGGGGCGCGCCGCTCGCCGACTACCCCGAAGCGGGCTGGGACAAGGTGATGGCGCTCAACGTCAAGGCCGTCTTCGACCTGACGCGCATGCTGCTCCCGCAACTCGAAGCGGCGAGCCGGCCCGGCGATCCGGCGCGCGTGATCAACGTCGGCTCGATCGACGGCCTCCAGGTGCCGGTCCTCGAGACCTACGCGTACAGCGCGAGCAAGGCCGCCGTCCACCACCTGACGCGCATCCTGGCGCGCAAACTCGCCCCGAAGATCACCGTCAACGCGATCGCACCGGGACCCTTCGAGAGCAAGATGATGGCCGAGACGCTCAAACACTTCGGTGACGCCATCAAGAAGAGCTGCCCGCTCGGCCGCATCGGCGAACCGAGCGACATGGCCGGCATCGCGATCTATCTGGCCTCGAAGGCAGGCGCCTACGTCACCGGCGCGGTGATCCCGGTGGACGGCGGCATCTCGACGACGAAGTAGCGCTCAGTTGCCCGGCGAGGCAGCGCCCTATCGGTTCGGCGCGAGACTCGGGGCGCGCGCCACGGCGAACTCCATCTGCCTTGGATCGTTGCTGCGAGGCGCGCGGCCGGTGGACTCGAAACGTCCTCGGCGGACGGGCGTCGGCAGCTTCGCGGCGAGAGTTGGCAGGCCGCCTGCGGATTGTTTCGGCCGAGTCCCCCGCCCGCGCTTGGCTTTTCGTCTTTCTTTCATGAACGGAAGTCCCGGAACGATTGCAAGTAGCGGGGGCGGGGCGTTCGGCCAGAACCCGCGAAGCCCTCCTGTCATCAGGCCGGCAGGCGGTCTCGAAGTACCGACGCGAAGCCGCGACAGCCCGTCCGCCGAGGACGTTCTGGACGAACGTCACGCCCCCGCGCCCCACAGGTCGGCTACCGAGAGACGGACTCAGCTTCGTCAGTCTCCTGCCACGGCTCAGCAACTTCGCTGTGCTACTGCTCCACGATGTCGTCCCTTCAGGGCGTCCGGAACGCGTTGCTGTTCTCCGACGTTCACCTCGGCTGGGCGATCTGCTCGCGACACCATGCGCGTTGGCTGGCGCGGCTGCCCGAGGCGGCCGGGCGACGCCGAACTGATCGTGCTGAACGGCGACGTCGTCGACGGATTTCGCCGCGTGCAGCGCGCCGCCGAGCGGGACCTCGTGTCGCAACTTGCGGAGCTGGTGGCCGGTTGGCGCAGCGAGGGACGCCGCGTCGTCTACCTCGAAGGCAACCACGATGCGCACGCGAGTCCGGACGCAGCCGCTCCGCCCGGACCGCTGGCTGCTCGATTTCGAGACCGCGGGCGGGGAACGCGTCCGCGTGTTGCACGGCCACCGCTTCTCGGCTTCCGAGCTCACGTGGGCCGCCTACGATCGGCTCGGGCGCGGCGTGCTCGGGGTCGAGAACTTCGTCTACGGGCGCGTGCCCGCGCTGCGCTCGCTGTACCGCTTCGGTCCGGGTTGGCTCACCTCCGCCGTGGGCGCGGCCGAGTGCTTCCTCGCGAGGCGGCAGTTGCCCGCGCGTGTCGCGTCGCTGGTGGACGGCGTCGACGTGCTGCTGCACGGGCACATCCACTACGGGCCGGGGCACGGGCGCATTGGTAAAGTCGCCACCTGGAGGACGGGTTCCTTCGTGTCTCCCGGACATCTCCGCAGCGCAGACCGCATGCTTCGTTATCGCGGCGGACGCTTCGAGCGGATCGGCTGGAGCGGCGGGAGCTGGCGCGCCTTCAGCGACGGTCGCTGAGCGGGCGCGGCGACGCGAGGCGACGCAGCAGCGGCAGCAGCAACGGCATCGCGGCCGCGAGCAGGACGCCCGCCACCACGTCGACGACGTAGTGGAGCGAGAGATACACCGTCGAGAAGACGATGCCCGCGACCAGCAACGCGAGCGTGACGCGCCAGCGCGGAAACAAGCGCCAGCCGAATGCGAGGAAGATCAACGAGAGCGCCGTGTGCCCGCTCGGGAAGGCGTCGAGTTCGTTGCCCTCGAAGGTGTGGAGGAACCAGCGGATCGCCTCGCTCGCGGAGCCGCCGCCGAGTACCGCGGCCGCTTGGTCGGCCGGAACGCGCGGGCCGAGCGTGGGCGCCGCCAGGTAGCAGACGTACGAGACCAGGAACGTCGCGACCACGGCGAACACCATCTCCTCGAACTCGGCCAGCCGGTCGGCGCGATAGAGCGCGACGCCCATCGCGACGGGGATCAGGTAGTAGCTGCAGTAGACGATCGAGGCGGCGTCGGTGAACCACGCCGGGCGGTCCGAGCAAGCCGATCCACAGCGCGGGCAGCGCGCCGAAGAGCGCGCGATCCCACGCGACGAAGGTGGCGTCCCAGCGCGCCGGGTTGGTGGCCGCGATCACCGGTCCGGACAGGTTGAAGGTGGCCAGCACGCCCGCGATCGGGAAGAAATCGTGCGTCCAGGCCCCCGAGCCGTGAGTGCGGGTGGAAGCGCGCGGAGAGCGACGAGCGCGATCGCGACGGCGCCGATCTGCGCGAGCAGCAGCGGCCGCGGGTGGTAGGCGAGCGCGAGCACCGCGAGTCCGGCCAGGTACGCCAGGAGCAGCCGATCGACCGCCTCGAGCGAGGCGAACGCTCCGGCGTCGTGCTGCGCCTCGCGCGCTCGTCAAAGCAGAATGCCCGCCCAGCACGCCGCCATCAGCGTCGCGAGCGTGCCGCTGAGGATCGACCGCAGCCCCATCGACGCGATCTCGCCGCGACGCGACGGCGCCATTCCGCCGAGTCCGCCGAGCAGGATCGCGAGCGACCCGAAGTTCGCGAAGCCGCAGAGCGCGTAGGACGCGAACACGGCCGCGCGTCGCGAGATCGCGCCGTCCTTCATCAGCTACCGCCAATTGCTGATACGCGATGAACTCGTTCAGCACCGTCTTCACGCCGAGCAGCGAACCGACCTTCGTCACATCGTCGGCGGGCACGCCCATCAGCCACGCGAGCGGCGCGAACACCAGCCGAGGATGCTGCTGGAAGCTCAGGTTCTCGATCGCCGACCAGACCGCCGAGCGCCCCGAGCGCGTCGTTCGCGAGCGCGACCAGCGCGACGAACGCGATCAGCATCGCGCCGACGTAGCCGGCGAGGCGCAACCCCGCGATCGCGCCGTCCGCCGCCGCGTCGATCAGGTTCGCGGCCGTCGTCCTGCGACGTCAGCGCGCCGTGCGCGCCCGCCGTGAGCGGCGTTCCGGTCTCGGGAATCATCACCTTCGAGAGCAGGATGCCCGCCGGCGCCGCGAGGAAGCTCGCCGTCAGCAGATGGCCCGGCGTAGCCCGCGCCGAGCATGCCCGCGTAGACCACCATCACCGAGCCCGCGATCGTCGACATGCCCGTCGTCATCACCGTGAAGAGCTCCGAGCGCGTCATGCGCTCGATGTACGGCCGCACCAGCAGGGGCGCCTCGACCATGCCGACGAAGATCGTTCGCCGCGGCCGCACAGGCTCTCGGCGCCCGAGGTGCGCATCGTGCGCGCCAGCCCCACGCGAGGAACGCGACCACGCGCTGGACCAGCACCGAGGTGGAAGAGCACCGCGAACAGGCTCCCGAGGAACACGATCACCGGCAGCACGCTGGGTGACGATCGCGAAGCCCGAATCCACGTAGAGCGGGCCGAACACGAAGCGCGCGCCGACGCGCGTGTAGTACGACTGAGTCCGCCGCACCGCCGCGCTCGCGCCCGCGAAGAACGAGCGCTCCCCGCGCCGTCAGCAGCAGCAGCAGCGCGACCGCGAGCTGGATGCCCGAGACCGCAGAGCACGGTGCGCCACGGCATCCGGCGCCGCGTCGACCGAGAGCGCCCACGCGATCGCGATCATCGCGACGAGCCCGAACGCCGAGACGCAGCGCAGTCCGAGGTCGCTCACGCGCCGCGACCGGCGACGATCGCCGGCGAGCGCGCGCGCCGCCGCCTCGGGATCGGCTCGCGCCCGCGACCGCGGAGATCACGCACACCGCGGCGGCGCCGGCGCGCACGACGTCGGCGGCGCGCGCGGCGTCGATCCCGCCGATCGCGACGACCGGCAGCGGCGCCGCGATGCGCGCCACCTCGGCGAGCGCGTCGAGCCCGCGCGCGTCGTAGTCCGACTCCTTCGAGGTGGTGCCGAAGAGCGGCCCGAACGCGACGTAGTCGACGGCCTCGCCGCGCGCCGCGCGCGCCTCGTCCGAGCGTGTGCGTCGAGCGGCCGACGAGCAGCTGCTCGCGCGCACTCGCCGGCACGCGCGCCGGCGGCAGGTCCGTCCTGCCCGAGGTGCACGCCGTCGGCGCCGGCGGCGAGCGCGAGGTCGAAGCGATCGTTCACGAAGAAGAGCGCGCCGTGCGCGCGCGCGAGCGCGCGGATCGCCTCGGCCCAGGCGAGCGCCTGCGCGTCCGTCGCGCGCTTGGCGCGCAGCTGCACCACGTGCGCGCCGCCCGCCAGCGCCGCGCGCGCCTGCGCGACGGGATCGTGCGGCCAGCGCGGGTCGTCGTCGCAGAGCACGTAGAGCCCGTGCACCGCGCTCGAGCTCCCTTCACAGCCGCTCCGGCATCTCGATGCCGAGCTCGGTGATCTTCTTGCGCAGCGTGTTGCGGTTGATGCCGAGCAGCGCGGCGGCGCGCAGCTGGTTGCCGCCGGTGTGCGCGAGCACGGCTTCGAGCAGCGGTCGCTCGATGCGCTCGAGGATGCGCGGGTGCAGGTCGCGCGGGTCGGCGCCGCGCAGCAGCGCCTCGACTTCGCTGCGGACGAGCTCCTCGAGCGATGCCGCCGGCCGCCGCCGGCGGCTGCGGTTCCGCGCCGCGCAGGAACGCGAAGTCGTCGGGCGTGAGCACGTCGCGGCTCGCCAGCACCAGCGCGCGCTTGATCGCGTTCTCCAGCTCGCGCACGTTGCCCGGCCACTCGTAGGCGCAGAGCGTGATCGAGGGCGGGCTCGGAGAGCATGCGCGCTGCGGTGCCCAGCTCCTCCGCGTAGCGCGCCGTGAAGTGCTCGGCGAGCACGGGGATGTCCTCGGGGCGCTCGCGCAGCGGCGGGATCTCGATCGGCACCACGTGCAGGCGGTAGAGCAGGTCCTCGCGGAAGCGGCCCTCGCGCACGTGCGGTCGAGGTCGCGGTGCGTCGCGGCGACGATGCGCACGTCGACCTTCTCGGCGCGCTTGCCGCCGACGCGCGGTGACCTCGTCGCTCTGCAGCACGCGCAGCAGCTTGGCCTGCAGCTCGAGCGGCATGTCGCCGATCTCGTCGAGGAAGAGCGTGCCGCCCGACGCCTCGCGGAAGCGTCCCGAGCCGCGCTCGACGGCGCCCGTGAAGGCGCCCTTCTCGTGGCCGAAGAGCTCGCTCTCGAGCAGCTCGCGCGGGATCGCCGCGCGTTCACCGCGACGAAGGCGCCCGCCGCGCGCGGCGACGCCTGGTGGATCGCGCGCGCGACCAGCTCCTTGCCGGTGCCGCTCTCGCCGGTGATCAGCACCGCGACGTCGCGCGCGCGCGACGCGCCCGATCGTCTTGAAGACCTCGAGCATCGCGCGGCTGCGGCCGACGAGGCGATCGCCGCGCCGCTCGCGCGGCCGCGCACCTCGCGGCGCAGCGAGCGCACCTCGCGTTCGAGCGCGCGCGTGCGCAGCGCCTTCTCGACCAGCGCCAGCACCTCGGCGACCTGGAACGGCTTCACCAGGTAGTCGAGCGCGCCGCGCTTCATCGCCTCGACGGCGTTCTCGAGCGTGTTCTGCGCGGTGATCACGACGACCGCGGTCTCGGAGCCCATGCCGCGCAGGCGGTCGAGCAGCTCGAGACCGGTGGGCTCGGGCATGCGGATGTCGAGGAAGGCGATGTCGAAGCCGCCGCCCGGCAGCAGCGACCACGCCGTCTCGCCCGAGTCGACGTCGACGACTTCGTGGCCGACGTCTTCGAGCGCCTCGCGCAGCACGAAGCGGATCGACGCCTCGTCGTCGGCGACCAGTACGCGCGCCTTCGCTTGCGTTCATGCGGCCCTTCTGAGCGGCAGCAGCACGCGCACGCGCGTGCCCTGACCGGTGCGGCTCTCGACCTGCAGCGCGCCGCCGTGCTGCGTCACGAAGTGGCGTGCGAGCGCGAGGCCGAGGCCGGTGCCGCGCGTCTTGGTGGTGAAGAACGGCGTCGCGATGCGGTCGCGCACGCGCTTCGGGAATGCCGCAGCCGCTGTCCTCGAAGTCGACCGCGACGCTGGGCACGCGCTCGCCGCTGCCGAGGTCGATGCGGTGATCGAGGCGCAGATGGGTGCTGATGGTGAGCGTGCCCTCGCGGTCGATCATCGCTTCGAGCGCGTTGCGACCGAGGTTCAGGAACACCTGCATCAGGCGGTCGCCGTCGGCGAGCAGCTCGGGGATCGACGGGTCGAAGTGACGCTCGACGCGGCCGCGCGCGCCGAGCGGATCGACGGCGAGCACGTCGAGCACGTCGTCGAGCACGCGGTGCAGGTTCACCGGCGCGAGGCGGATCTCGCCGGCGCGACCGAAGACGAGGAAGTCGTCGAGCAGCGCGGCGATGCGGTCGACCTCGCGCACGATCAGGTCGGCGGCGGCGCGGTCGCGCTCGCTCGCGGCGCGTTTCTCCAGCAGCTCGGCGGCGCCGCGGATGCCGCCGAGCGGGTTGCGCACCTCGTGGGCGATGCCCGAGGCGATCTGGCCGAGCGCCGCGACGCCCGCGCGCTCGCGCTCGACCTCGCGCAGCGCCGCGCCGAGCGTCAGGTCGCGCAGCCCGACGACGGCGCCGTCGGGTCGCGCCCGCCTCGTCCGCGAGCGGCGCGACGGCGGCGTCCACCAGCAGGTCGCCCTGGAAGCGCCGCGGCACGCGCACCTCGTGCTCGACGCAGGAAGCGCCGGTCGCGAGCACCGCGCGCACCGCCTTGGCGAAGCCGCCCGCGCCGACCACCTGCTCGATCGGCCGTCCCGCGACGGCTTCGGTCGACGTCTCGAGGATCCGGCACGCCTCGGCATTCAGGCGCACCGACGCGGCCCTCGCCGTCGACGACGAGCACGCCGTCGAGGAGCGCATCGAGAATCCGCGGGAGATCGTGGGACATGCTGAGCAGGACGAACCTCGCTGCCCAAGTTTTGGGCAAGCTAGCCGCGCGCTCCGCGGCGTCGACCGGCGGGCGGCGGCCGGCTGCAACGCGAAGCGGCGTCAATCGGCGCTCTACCGCCGCGACTGGATCAGGAGAATCGAGATGCGCCGATGCGACCGTCCGGTGCTCCACCAGTTCGCTCCTCCCACTACAACGAGAAGGCGCGCTGGGGCCTCGACTGGAAGGGCGTCGTGCATCGGCGCGAGACCCATCTGCCGGGTCCCCACGCGCTGGCGATGAAGCGGCTCTCCGGGCAGACCGCGACGCCGGTTCTGTGTCTCGAGGGCGCCGTGATCGCCGGCTCGGCGGCGATCCTCGACGCGCTCGAAGCGCCGCTTTCCCGAGCGACCGCTCTACCCCGCAGATCCCGCGCTGCGCGAGCGCGCGCTCGCGATCCAGCGCGACTTCGACGCCGAGGTCGGTGTCGCAGTGCGCACCGCCGTCTTCTCGGTGCTGCTCGAAGAGCGCGACCATCTGTGCGCCACCTTCGCGGGGCACCGCTCGCGGCCGGTGCAGGCGCTCTACCGCGCGACGTTTCCGGTCCTCGCGCCCATCATCGCGAAGGCCAACGGCGTCACCGACGCCGCCGCGGTCGAGCGCGCCTTCGAGCGCACGCGAGAGGCGCTCGACTTCGTCGCGCGCGAAGTGGGTCCGAGCGGCTACCTCGTCGGCGACGCGTTCTCGGTGGCGGATCTCTGCTGCGCCTCGCTGCTCGCGATCCTGGTCGATCCGCCGCATCCCGACATGTCGCAACCGAAGCCGATGCCCGCGCGTGTCGAGGCGTTCCTGGCTCGCTTCGCGCAGCATCCCGCGGCCGCGTGGGTGCTCGAACAGTACGCGCGCCATCGGTCCCCCTCCTGCGCAATCGCGGTCTGACCCACGGAGCCGCTCGGGGCTACGCTCGCCGCCGATGCGGACCCAACTCGCGGCTGCCGAGGCGCAGCAACTGATTCTCGACGCGGCCGTGCCGCTGCCTCCGGAGACCTGCGCGGCGGCCGATGCCCAGGGGCGCGTGCTCGCCGAGGCGGTCGTCTCGCGGCGCACGCTGCCGCCCTTCGACGTCTCGGCGATGGACGGTTACGCGGTGCGCAGCGCCGATCTCGCGCGCGCCGCGGCGGCGGCGCCGGTGGCGTTGCCCGTCGCGTTCGAGATCGCGGCGGGCGGCGCGCCGGATCGCGCGCTCGCGCCGGGCAGCGGTCGCGCGGATCTTCACCGGCGCGCCGATTCCGCCGGGCGCCGACGCCGTAGTGCGACAGGAAGACGTGCGGCGCGAAGGGGAGCGCGCGCGCTTCGGAGCGCCTGCGCCGCTTGCCGACAACGTGCGTCCTGCCGGCGAAGACGTGCGCGCCGGCGAGATCGTGCTCGATGCCGGCGTGCGACTCGGCCCCGCGGCGCTCGGTCTGCTCGCGTCGCTGGGCCGCACGCATGTCGCGCGTCCACCAGCGCCCGCGCGTCGCGATCCTCTCGGGCGGCGACGAGCTGATCGAACCCGACGGCGACCCGACGGGCGGGCGCATCGTGTCGTCGAACTCGTACTCGATCGCGGCGCAGTGTCGCGAGGTCGGCGCCGAGCCGATCTACCTCGGCATCGCGCGCGATCGCCCCGAAGAGCTGGAGCGCTTCGTGCGGGCGGGGCTCGGCGCGCACGTACTCGTCACGTCGGCGGGCGTGTCGGTCGGCGATCGCGACTACGTGCGCCCGGTGCTCGAGAAGCTCGGCTGCGAGATCGTGTTCTGGGGCGTCATGATCCAGCCGGGATTTCCTCTCGTGTTCGGCCGCTTCGGATCGCACGGCCCGCTGGATTCCGCAGCTCGCGGACCGCTCGTCTTCGGTCTGCCCGGCAACCCGGTCTCGGCGATGGTGACCTTCGAGGAGTTCGTGCGGCCGGTGCTGCGCAAACTCGAGGGTCATCCAGCCTGGTTCCGGCCGCGCGTCGCGGCGGTGCTCGGCACGCGACTGCGCAAGGCAGCGGGGCGCCTTCACCTGGTGCGCGTGCGGCTCGAGCGCCGCGACGGCCGAGTCGTCGCGACGAGCACCGGCAATCAGAGCTCCGGCGTGTTGCGCTCGATGGCGCTGGCGCAGGGTCTACTGGTGTTTCCCGCCGACGCGACCGAGCTGCGCGAAGGCGCCCTCGTGCAGGTGCAGGTGCTCGACGAGGATTTCCTCGCGGCCGCGGACGCAGGCTTTTGAAGCGCGAGGGGCGGATCGCGAACGTCGCCGGGGCGGTGCTGGTCGGCGGCGCGTCGAGCCGCATGGGGAGCGACAAGTCCCAGCGCGCATTCCGCTGGCGTGGCGGCTGCGACGCGCACGAGCCGGCTGCTCGCGTCGCTCTTCGAGGACGTGATGCTGGTGGGTGGCGAAGCGCCGGCCGACGCCGTTGGGCGTCGCGTCGTGGACATCCCGGGGCCCCGCTCTGCGCTGCGCGGGATCGTCACGGCGCTCGAAGCGTCGACCGCCGAGTGCGTGCTCATCGTCGCGACCGATCTCCCACTGCTCACGCCCGTGGTGATGCTCGCGCTGGTCGCCTGGCCCGCGGCGGACGTCGTGCTGCCGCGCAGCGGCGCCGGCATCGAGCCGCTCTGCGCACTATGGTCGCGCGAACGGGCGACCGTCGCGGCGCGCGCGCAACTCGTCGCCGGTCGGCTCGCACTGCGCGAACTGATCGCGCAACTCGACGCCCGCTTTCTCGAAGGCGCCGATCTCGCCACCGTCGACCCCGACTCCACCGCCCTCGCCAACGCCAACACCCCCGAAACCTGGTCCCACCTCGAGTCGTTGACTTGGGGACGTTCCTGAAGTCAACAAAGTCAACAAGGCAGGAACGTCCCCAAGTCAACGGCGGTGGCGAATTGGGGGAGGGGGCGGGGCGTCGAAGGCCGGATTGGTGGGGGGCGAAGGGGGAGTTCATGAGGTTTGTCGGGCGGATGGTGGTCGTGGCTTCGGCGTTGCTGTTGGCGGCGGCGGCGTCGGCGGATCCGGCGGGGCCGCATGCGGGCTGGCCGAATCGGGGTCGCCTCGGGATGGAGGTGCAGTCGATGACCGACGCACTGCGCGAGTTCTTCGATGCGCCCGCCGACCGCGGCGTGCTCGTCGTGCGCGTCGTTGCGGAGCGCCCCGCATCGCAGGCGGGGATCCGGGTGGGCGACGTGCTCACCAGCGCTGGCGGCGAGGCGATCAGCGAGCCGCTCGACTTGATCGCCGCCGTGGCGCGCGTGCCCGCCGGCGAGAAGCTCTCCCTCGAAGTGGTGCGCAAGGGCAAGACCGAGACGATCGCGGTGGCGCCCGAGGGCGATCCGGTCGCCTTCACGCGTCCCGACGAGGGCGCGCCGGGAGCTGGCGACTTCCACGATGAAATGCGGCGCAGCCTGCACGAGAGCACCCGCGAGATCCTGCGCCGGCTCGAAGGCATCGAGCGCCGTCTCGAGGAGATCGAGCAGAAGAAGGGCGGGGCGCCCCGCGAAGAGCGCAGCTGATCCGAGCCGCGGGCGCGTGTCACCACTCACAGCGAAGCGATCAACGCGCGAACCTGCTCGACGTCGAGTGAGCGGGTGCGACTCGCCGCCGCGGCGAAGCGCGCGCGGTCGAGATCGCCCATTGCCTCGGCGACGGCGCGCAGCGACGTCTCGTCGCGCGCCGCGATTTCCCCGGCGGCGAGTGCGCTCGCTCCCGGCACGTGCACTTCGAGTGCGGCGCGCAGCGCGGCAGCGAGTGCCCGCGCCGTAGCGGCGTGATCTCCGCGAGCGCTCGCGGCCGTCGCCTCGGCGAGTAGCGGCTCGGCCGCCCGCATCGCAGCGCCGCGACGCCCACGCAACTTTGCGACGGCGAACCACGCGATTGCGGCCAGCAGCGCGACCGCGATCCCCAGCACCGCGCCGAGACGCACGATGCCGCGCACCGCGTCCGACGGCGTTGGGCTCGCATTCGCCCGCGCGACGGGCGTGCCCGCCGAAGTTGCGACGGGCGCCGCCGGCTCGACCGCGAAGCGAAGCGCGGGCGCCTCCGCGATCTCGTAACGCTCGCGCTCCGGATCGAAGTAGGGAACGCGTAGCGCGGGAATCGCGAACGCGCCGGCGGCGCGCGGCACCAGCTCGTAGGAGAAGGAGCGCCGCACTTCGAGGCGGCGCCCGGCTTCGCGTTCGGTCTCCGGCGGATGCGCGTAGACGTCGACGCCGGGCAGATCGCGCGCCGGATCGAACGGCGCGGCGGCGTCCCACGCGTTGGCCGCGCCGCGCACCGTGACGGTCAGCGCCAGCGACTGGCCGAGCGCCACGCGTTCGCTCGAAATGTGTGCCTGCAGGGCGACCGGGCCCACCACGCCGCCGAAGCCCGCCGGGCGGCCCGCGTCCGGCAGCTCGCGCACGCGAACGATCGCCGCGGGGACCTCGACCGCGAGCGTCTGCGCGGCGCTCACGCACGCCAGGCGCGCTGCGGGAATCTCGAGTTCGCCCGCGCGCACCGGGAAGAGCGCGCGCCGTTCCTCGAAGATCAGCGCGTGATCGCCGACGTCCGCGATCGCCGGGTCGGGCGACTGGCTGGGCAACCATTCGGTGCGGAACGACGGAAAGCCGAGATCGCGCGTGAAGCGCACCGAATCGACTTCGAGCTGGCGAAGGATCTGGAGCCGATAGACGATCTGTTGCCCGACGACCGCGCTGTCAGGCTCCACCAACACACGCGCGCGACACAGCGGCTCGGCGCCCGACGAACCGGCCACCAACAGTGACCCCGCGACGAACGCGACGCGTGTCGGCGTCACCAGCGGTTCAGTTCGGAGCGCGGGATGCGCGGGCTCGCGTCGTCGCGCGCAGCGGCTCGCAACGCGCGGCCCGGGTCGTCCGCCACGGCGTCGAGCCATTGCTGGGCGCGATCGGGCGACAACTCCGGGGCGAAGCCTCGCCCCGATTCGGCGCCGCCCGCGCGCGCGGGCTTCGGAAGTGCGGACGGCGGCATCGGCCCATCGCCCTCGCGCGCACCGGGCGGCTCGTTCGGATCGGGCCGCTTCGGTTCGGGTCGCTCGCCGGTTGCCGCCCCAGCGTCGTCTGCGCGGCGCTGCTCGGGCTCCGGCTGCGCCTGCGCGAGTGCGCGCAGCGACCACTCCAAGTTGAAGCGCGCTTCGCCGTCCTCGGGCGCCAGCGCGAGCGCATCGAGAAACGCGTCGCGCGCAGCTTCGTAGCGCTTGCGCTGGACTTCGAGCACGCCGAGGTCGTAGTAGGCGGTCGCCGCGTCGCCGCGATCGCGCGCGCCGACGGCCGCGGCGCGCAGCGCAAACGCGGCCTCGTCATCCCGTCCCTGCTCGGCGCGCGCCACGCCGAGTGCGACTAGCAGTCGCGCGTCGCTTGGGCGCTCGCGGAGCCGCGCTTCGAGTTGCGCGATCGCGTCGCCGTCGGCTGCGATGCCGGCGGCGCCGAGCGACATCACCGCGAGACACGCCGCAGGCGCGACGCGGCCCCGCGGTCGCAACCAGCCGAGCAGCGCGCGTGGCTGCCCGATCCATTCGAGGATCAGCAATGCGAACGCGAGCGCGGCGAGCGGCGCGACGCGCGTCGCCGGCACGCGACGCTCCACCGTTCCACCCTGCGAACGGGCTGCGTCGCGGCGCACGGCGGCGAGCAGCGCGCGTTCGTCCACGTCACCCCAGCGATTGCCGACGAACGAGGCGCCGCCGGTCGCGGTCGCGAGCGCGGCGAGCCGGCCGGCGTCGCGACGCGACACCACCGGGCGACCCCGCCGGTCGCGCAGCGTCGCGGCGCCGTCGGGCACCTCGGCGCCTGCCTCGCTGCCGAGCGCGACGCTCACCACGCGCGCTCCGGCGCGCAGCGCGGCGCTGGCGCCAGAGTCCGCGCGCGCGTCGACATCCTCGCCGTCGGCGAGCGCGAGCAGCACGCGCGGGCGTTCGCTGCTGGCCTCGAACGCGGCCCCGGCAGCGGCGACGCCCGCGCCGAGATCCGAGCCGCCCGGCTCGATCAGCTCGCTGTCGAGCGACGCGAGCATCTCGGCTAGCGCATCGAGATCCGGAGTGAGCGGCGTCAGCAGCACCCCGCGGCCGGCGAAGGCGGCGAGTGCGGCGCGATCGTCGGGGCCGAGAGTGGCGAGTACGCGACTCGCCAGCGCGCGCGCGCGGTCGAGCCGCGAGGGCGGCACGTCGCGGGCGTCCATGCTGCGCGACACGTCGAGCAGCAGCACGACGTCCACCCCCGATCCGGAAACCCGCACGCTCCGCATGCCCGCGTGCGGTCCGAGCAGCGCCGCGCCCGCCGCCGCGAGCGCCGCGACGAGAGCGAGATCGCGCAGCAGATTCGCACGGGGCACCCAGCGCGGAGAGCCGAGCAGGCGCCCTGCGCGGCGTCGGGCGCGGGCGAAGGAGACGAGTGCGAGCAGCGCGAGCGCGGCGATCGCCGTTGCGACGGGCGCCATCCACTCGGGATGCGCGAGGTGCGGCGGCGTCACGGGATGCGCCTCGATACGCCGCGGAGCGTCGCGAGCTCGAGCGCCACGAGCAGCGCTGCGCCGGCAAGGAACGGCTCCGGATGCGCCGTGCGGTGCTGGCGCGGCGGCGAGCGCCGCGGCACGCGCTCCTGCGCGTCGATTGCGGTATACACCGCATCGAGATCGGCGCTGCTTTGCGCCTCGAAGAAGCCGCCACCGGTCGCCGCGGCGATTGCGCCGAGTGTTTCGCCGTCGAGGTCGTGCCGTTCGAAGCGCAGGCCGCGACCGCCGGCCGCTTCGCCGCGCTCCATCGCAACCTCGCCGACGCTGCCGATCCCCACGGTGTGGACGCGCACGCCGCGCGTCTTGGCGAGCGCAGCCGCCACGTCCGGCGGAATCGCCCCGGCGTTGCTGCGGCCGTCGGTGAGTAGCACCACGAGCCGGCCCGCCACGGGCCCCGTCGCGCTCGCCTGCCCGGATTGCGGCTGCGCGCGCTTTACCGCGAGGGCGAGTGCGTCGCCCAGCGCGGTGGCGCTGCCGGCCATTCCGGGTGTGACGCGCGCCAGTGCCGCGGACAGCAGGCGTCCGTCGCCCGACAGCGGACACTGCGTGAAGGCGGTCTCGCCGAACACGACGAGTCCGACGCGATCGCCTTCGGCGATGCGGCGCTCGGCGAAACGCGCCACCACCGCGCGCGCCAGATCGAGGCGCGTGTGCCACGTGCCGGCGACCTCGGCGTCGAGCGCCTGCATGCTCTCCGAGGTGTCGAGCACGAGCACGAGATCGAATCCCTCACCGGGAGGCGGCGCTGCGCGGTGCTCGCGCACGGGCCCGGCGAGCGCCACGCCGAGCAGCACCAGCGCGAGCGCGCGCGCGGCGAGCGCGGCAACGCGACCGAGGTCGCGGCGTCGCGCGCCCGCCGCGACGATCTCGGACCACGCCGGCCAGGGAAGCGCGGGCGCCTCGCGTCGCGCCGCCACCACGGTGGCGGCGAGCGCGGTCAGCAGCGCGGCCACGAGCAGCGCGGGTCGCTCGAAGGCGTCGATGCCGAGCAGCGTCGCGATCGCGTCCGTCATCGCGCTTCCGGCGGGATCGACGCTTCGACGAAGCGCTGCGCCGCGTCGAGTGCGGCGCGTAGCTGCGCGGTGGCGCTGCCGTCGCTGTGCGCTCGGAAGCGCTCGGCGTCGAAGTCGCGCAGGCAAGCGAGCGCAGCGGGCCATTGCGAGCTGACGCGCAACGGCCGCGGGATTGCCGCGACTTCCTCGGTCGTCAGCGACTCGGCGGCGACGTCGAAGCGACGCGCCAGGTAGCGCCGCAGCGCGCAGGCGCCGAGGCCGCCGGCGCGACGCCAATCCGCGTCGGCCGCGCCGCGTGCAGCGGCGATCGCGGCGAGCGCTTCGACCCAGGGCTGGGACGCGGCGATGCCGGCTGCCGCGGCGGCGCGCGCACGCGAGCGCCGCCGCGCGCGGCGCGCGATCGCGATCAGCGAGAGCAGCGCGAGCGTGCCGAACGAACCCGCGGCGGCGGCCCAGAGCGGCGCCCGGGCGTCGCGGTCGGCGGCCGGCATTCGATACGAGAAGGGTTCGACGCGCTCGGGGAAGCTCGGCAACACCGACACGATCTCGATCGGCCGCGCCGCCGTGACGAGTTCCGATCGCGCTCCGCTCGCGTCTTCGATCTCGACGCGCAGGGCCGGCCACTCGAAGGAGCCGGTCTCGCGGGCTCGCACGCGGATGCGCGTGCGCTGCACCGCGCGGGAGCCGCTGGTCTCGGCGGGAAGCGCTTCGGCGTCCAGCAACCAGAGTCCCGGCACCGAAGCGGGCGGCTTCAGCGGGTGCACGCGATGTCCGGGCGGTGTCACGACCACTACCTCGATCGCCGCGACGTCGCCGACGCGCAGCCGCGGCGGCTCGATCCGCACGGCGGCCTGCGGCGTCACGGGCGTCTCCGGCGGAACCGCTGCGGGCTCGCCGTTGCACGCGAGCGCGACGAGCGCCGCCGCGAGTGCGCGCTTCAACGCCGCGCGACTCACGATCTGCTTCCCGCGTAGCGAGCCAACGGCGAGCGGCGAGAGTTCATGAGATGCCGCGGCGCTGCGTGCCGCGCGCGCGGAAGAAGCGCACCAGCGGGCGCAGCGGGTTTCCGGCTGTGTCGAGCCACACGAGGTCGGCGCTTTCTTCTCGCAACCGGCGTGCGAGCGCGGCGCGATGCTCGGCCGCGGCTGCCCGGTACGCGTCGCGATGCGCGCGGCGCGTGCCGAGCACCACGCGCCGCGCCGGTCGTTCCGAGTCGGCGAGACGAAGGCCGCCTGCTGCAACGAGATCGCGCTCGCGCGGATCCTCGACGATCGCGGCTACCAGATCGTGGCGCCGGCCGAGCACCGCGAATGGGCGTCGCGCCAGCGCCGGGTCGCGGAAGTCGGAGAGCACGACCACGAGCGAGCGCCGCCGCGCATGCGCGCGCATCCAATCTGCGACGACGCCGAGTTCGGTAGGTCCGTGCGGCGCGTCCGCACTCTCGGCCGCGGCGCGGATCACGCGCCAGGTGTGGGCGTCGCCACGGCCGGGAGGAATCTCGCGCCGCACGTCGTCGCCGAACGCGACGAACCCGACCGGGTCGCCGGCCTGCGCGGCCGACGCGGCGAGCAGCGCCGCCGCGTGGGCGGCGGTCTGTGCCTTGCTGCGGCCCGTCGTTCCGAAGGCCATCGAGGCCGACGTGTCGAGCGCGAGCAGCAGCGTACACGAACGCTCTTCGCGGAAGCGCTTCACCCAGGGCGTGCCGGTGCGCGCGGTCGCATTCCAGTCGATCGCGCGCACGTCGTCGCCGGGCGCGTACGGTCGCGACTCCTCGAACTCGACGCCGCCGCCGCGAAACGCGCTGCGCCAGGCGCCGACCAGCACGCCCGCCGCCTCGCGCCGACTGCGCACGGCGAGGATGCGCGCCGCGCGCGCGATCTCTGCCAGCGACGGCGTGGCTGCCAGTTGGGTTCCAAGTTGGGTTCCGAGTTTGGCTTCCCGTTGGGAATCCATCGGACTACGGCGTCTCGACGGCTGCCAGCACCGCGTCGACGACTCGTTCGGGCCGCACGCCGTCGGCCTCGGCCTCGTAGCTGAGCACGATGCGGTGGCGCAGCACGTCCGGCGCGGTGCGCTTCACGTCGAAGGGTGTCGCGAAGTCGCGCCCGTCGAGCAGCGCGCGCGCCTTCGCCGCGCGCACCAGGAAGCGGCTCGCGCGTGGCGACGCGCCGACGGAGACGCCGAGGTTCACGTCCAACTCATGACTCCGCGCGGTCCCGGATGGGACCGCGCCAACACGAGTCAGGGGGCTCGGTGAGCGAGTCAGGGGGCTCGGTGAGCTGGATTGCAGGACGGGGCGCGTTGCTCGCACGATTCGCACGGCGTAGTCGCTCACCGCGTCGGCGACGTGCACGGCGGCGGCGCTGCGCTGCATCGATGCGACGAGCGCGGCGTCGGCGACGGCGTTCACGCGCGAGACGTCGGCGTCGTCGCGCACCGCGATCACGTGTTCCTCTTCCGCACTCGGGTAGCCGACGACGAGCTTCAACAGGAAGCGGTCGATCTGTGCCTCGGGCAGCGGATAGGTGCCTTCGTGCTCGATCGGATTCTGGGTCGCCATCACGAAGAACGGATGCGGAAGAGCGAAGCTCTCGTCGCCGATCGTGACCTGGCGCTCTTCCATCGCCTCGAGCAGCGCCGACTGCACCTTGGCGGGTGCGCGGTTGATCTCGTCGGCGAGCAGCACCGGCGTGAAGATCGGTCCCCTGCGCACCGCGAAGCGGCGTTCGTCCGGGTGGTAGACCGGCGTTCCGACGAGATCGCCCGGGAGCAGATCGGGCGTGAACTGGATGCGCCGGAAGCCGAGTCCGAGCGCCTGCGCGAGCGTGCGCACCGCCGTCGTCTTGGCGAGACCGGGCACGCCCTCGACGAGTACGTGACCGCCGGCGAGCAGACCGACCAGGAGTCCCTCGAGGAGCGCCTGTTGGCCGACGACGACGCGGCCCACTTCGTCGAGCAGTCGCTTCAGCGTCGCGGCTGCGTCGCCACCCGCTTCGTGCATCGCGACAGCTTAGCCCCGTCCCGCTCGATGCAGCGGCGTACCCTCGCCGCCCCGCAACTCCGAGGACGCAGGAAACTGTCCCTCCGTCCGCGAACGGGCTCAGGACTTCCCGCGCTTGCGGCTCGCTGCGTGCGGACGTCTTCCACGCTTCAGCGTCTCTGCGATGAGGCTGGTGCGAACGCCCGGGACTTCGCGCAGTCGCAGCACGTGGCCGCCCCAGCTCTCGACCTCCGTGCGACCCACGATCGCGTCGAGGGCCCAGTCGCCGCCCTTGGCGAGCACGTCCGGGCGGAGCGCTTCGATGGTAGCGAGCGGCGTCTCTTCCGCGAAGAGCACCACGAAGTCCACGCAGGCGAGCGCCGCAAGCACTTCGGCGCGTTGGCGCGCGGGCACGATCGGTCGCCCGGATCCCTTGTTGCGGCGCACGCTGGCGTCCGTGTTCAGCGCGACGACGAGGCGATCGCCCTGCGCGCGCGCCTGTTCGAGGCTGCGCACGTGGCCGACGTGGAGCAGGTCGAAGCAGCCGTTGGTGAACACCACGCGATCGCCGCGTCGCTGTGCGGCGCGCACGGCACGCACCGCGGCGGTGCGCGTCAGCACCTTGGTCCGAGCGCTGGCAACTTTCACGGCAGAACTCCAGGTGGCGACGAGGGAGGCACGACCGGCGCTGGCGGCGGCGCGAGCGGGGACGGGGGTGTGTTCGCAGACCCGGGCTTCGCGCCGGGGCCCGACGCCGTGAAGATGCGTTCCAGTGTCGAGATCCCGCCGCGCACGAACGACGGAAGCCCTTCGAGCACGAAACTCCCGGGACCCGACGCGATCGACTTGCTCGGGATGATGCTCGCGCGCGGGTCGGCCCAGGGCCCCGACACCGCGAAGTAGGTGGACACCAGGTTGTCGTCGGGGCCGAGCAACATCCGGTTCAGCAGCGGAAACACGCCGATCACGCGATCGAGCGCCCGGAAGTAGAAGATGCCGATCACCGCTTCCACCAGGTGGGGATCCTCGACCACGTTCACGTGTCCGGTGCCGACCAGGCGCAGCGCGGGACCCTCGAGCGCGAGCGCGTCGGTGCTCGCGAGGCCGTTCGCGAGCTGGAGCGGTGCGTCGATGCGCTCGTACGGGATCGTCTCGCGCGAGCGAAACGGGTTCAGCGTGTCGCTCGCCTGCGCGATCGAGAAGAGCACGTTCATGCGTTTCAGGATCTCGCCCTTGCGAAGCCGGAGCATCGCCGGGCCGGTGGTGTCTGCCAGCAGGTTGTGCCCCGCCACCAGCAGGCCCGTCAATTCGGTGTCGATGTCGGCCGTTCCGTTGGCGGCGCCGCCGTCCATCTTGAGATCGTTCATCAGCTCGGACAGCGAGCCGTTCACGAGTTCGATGCGCGCGTGATACGGCACCGCATCGGAGCGCGACAGATCGAGGTCGACGATGCCGGAGAGGTCGCCGCGCGGGCGTAGCTTCGCCGCGCCGTGGCGAAGCTCGACGCGGTCGCCGATCGCCTGGACGACACCGTCGAGTCCCTCGGCCTGGAAGTCGCCGAGCTTCTCCAGATCGGCGTGGAAGTTCGCGCGCGCCCAGACCTCGCCTTTCGAACGCCGCCGTCCCTCACGACGCGGCAGCGAGAGCGTGAGATCGGCGTCGATGCGCCCGCGGTCGCCGCCACGGAAGGAAACCCTGCCGTGGAACGGCACGCCGCCCCAGAAGCCCTTCGCGTCCTCGATGTGGACGCCCGGATTGGCCGGTGTGAGTTGCGCGGTGAACTCCTCGATCGGGCGCAGCAGTGCGGGATGCTCGAACCAATCCGCGTCGACGTCGATGCGACGCCAGCGCGGCGGGGCGCCCTCTCGCCGGTGCGAGTCGACCCAATCCGAGAGCGCGAGGCGTCCCGGCAGCGGCGGCACGGCGGGTGGAGGCGTGCCGTGCGCGAGGACCGCGGCGACCGCGCGCAGACCCGAGAGCGTGAGCCACAGCTCGGGTAGCGGGCGGTCCCCGATGTTCGCGCGCGCGCCTTCGACCTCGATGCGCTCTCGGCGCACGCGCACGCGTGCGCCGAGGTCGCGCAGCGGGTCGGCTCCGGCGAGCTGCAGCGCCACACCGGAGACGCGGGCTTCGATCTCGAGACCGTCCGGCCAGGCGTCGAGCGGCGCGCCGGTGAGTGCGCGCCATCCCGCGATCGGCAGCGGGTTCGCGCGCAACGTGATCGACTCGAGCGTGCCGGCGAGCAGCGCCGTCGCGCGCTCGTGCAGCGGGCCGGTCTTCGGCGCGCTGGCGAGCAGCAGGTCGCGCAGCGCCGGCACCGGGATCGGGCCGCCGCGCAACTCGAGCGCGAGTCGGGCTGTGTCACCGAAGGGTCGTTCGAGCGAAGCGCTGCCGGCGAACACGGTGGGTTCGGCGCTCCACTCGAACTCGCTGACGCGCACGACGCGCGCATCGACCGCTACCTTCGCGTGCAGGCGAGCGTTCGGGAACGCCGTCGACACGTCGTTGTCGTCGGCGCGCAAGCGCCCCGCGAGTCGCAGGTCGAAACCGAGCAGATCGAGAACGAGCGAACCGCCGTCCGTCTCCGGTTTCCAGGACGCGGTCCCGCTCACGCGCCCCGCGGCGTCCACGTGCCACTCGCCGAACGCGAGCCACGGGGTGAGCGCGCCGAGATCGGCGTCGGTGAGCGCAACGTCGAGGTACGGTCCCTTGCGCTCGATCGTGGCCGCGATCTCGAAACGGCCACGGTCGCTCTCCTCTACCAGCAGACGACCTGCGCCACCGACTCGCGCTGCGCCGCCGAGCGGGTCATGGGTCAACTCGAAGTACAGGTCGCGCAACGCCAGGTGGTTCACGCGATCCGAACGATGGCGCGCGAGGAGCCAGCTCGCCGTCCTCGACCGAGAGCGCGGGCAGGGCCTCGCGCGATCGCGCGCAGATCGTTCGCAGCGCTCGGCAGCGGCACCGGCAGCGCGGCGTCGGGCGGCGCGGGCCAGCGCTCGAGGATGCGCGCGAGCGCCGGCGGTTCCCAGACGCCGTCGGCGCGCTGCTCGGCACGGACCCGCAGGCCACGCACGTCGATGCGGCGCGCGCGCGGCTCGCCCCGCAGCAGGCTGCGCGCGGAGAGCGTGATCCAGACGCGGTCGGCGGCGAGTTCGGGCGCCTCGCTTGCCCCGACGGTGCGGAGGCCCTCGATCTCGATCCCCACGCCCCAGCCGAAGTGGGGCCGCACCGCGTCGATCTGGACGGGGCCCAGTTCGGCGCCGAGTCGCCGCACGATCTCTTCTCGCAGGCGCTCGGGACCGAGGCGGCTCGAGACCGCGACACCCGCCACGACGGCCGCCAGCACCAGCAGTGCGCAGGCGCTGGCTAGGAGTCGGCGCACGGAATTTCCGGCGGGCGCCAATGGTTGCTGGCGCCGAGGCGAGCCGGATGAGCTTCGCTCACCTGCGGCGCGGTTCGCGCTTCGGCGGCGTGCTTGCCGGTCGCCGAACCCAAGCTAGGGGTCGCCCGCACGCGGAACGGGTGCGTCTCGGCTTGCATCTCGGCGTTGCTTCTCCTCGTTCCCACGCGAGGGGGATTCGCCCGGTCGGGGAGTGACGAGAGCCGGCAACATCCGATTCTCCCTAAAGAAATCAAGGCATGGGACGAAACGGAGCCCAGACGAGCGCAACGCGCCTCGCGATGGTCACGAGCAGGGGGAAAGACGGGCACATGGAGACCAACGCCAACGGAGCCATCCGCCGAAACCGCGTGCGCGAGCTGCGCGAGAACCGCCTGATGACCCAGGCTCAGCTTGCGCGCAAGGCCAAGGTCGCGCTCCGCACGATCCACAGCGTCGAGAAGGGCATGAACTGCCGCATGGACACCAAGCGCAAGATCCTGCTCGCGCTCGGCATGCGCTTCGAAGACAAGGACTACGTCTTCCCGTCGCTCTCCGATCTGTCCGGCGAGATGCCGCGTCCGCCGCAGCAACCGCCGCAGTTCTCCTAGCGATCTTCTCCGCTCACCGCCCAGCTCGATGACCTCCGCTCGGCTGCGCCTCGTTGCGCGCTGGCCGAACGGAAGGTCTGGCCTCCTTGCGGCCAGGTTCCGGAATCGCCCACGTCGGGTACAGTGCACGTGGGGCCCGGAGCAAGGGGGCGTCATTCCGCAACGCAGCACGCTGCTCGCCGACGTCGCCGGGATCGTGTCGCGTTCGCACGATCTCGCCGAGACGTTGCGCAATGTCGTCGACCGTGTCGCCAAGCGGCTCGATGCGGACGTGTGCTCGGTCTACCTGTCCGAGCCCGAGGGCGAGCGACTCACACTGCGCGCCACCCGGGGTCTCGCGCCCGAAGCCGTCGGACACGTGCACCTTGCCGTGGGCGAAGGGCTCGTCGGGCTCGTCGCCAAGTCGGGATCGCCGCTCGCCGTCGAGCACGCCCGGCAACATCCCCAGTTCCGTTTCTTCCCCGAGACGGGCGAGGACCGTTTCGCGTCGCTGATGGCGGCACCGCTCGTCGTGCGCGACGTGACGATCGGCGTGCTCGTGGTGCAGACCGTGGACGCTGCGTCACTTTTCTGCGTCAGACGTCGAGCTGCTCCAGACCTGCGGTCAGCTCCTTGCGCCGGTGGTGCTGAACGCGCGCCTGCTCGATCTGGTCGCCGCGCCCGATGCGGAGCGCGGGCGCTTCGTCGACGAGATGGCGCGCGCCGGCGATGCCGCTGACCGGCACCCGACCACCCCGCCAGGAACGCAACGTCGCGCTGCGCGGCACCTCCGCCTCCAGCGGGCATCGCGATCGGACCGGTCTATCTACTCGAAGATCCGCTCGACCTTGCGCGCGTCGAGTACACGCCGTCCGGCGACCCCGCGAAGGAGCGCAGTCGACCTGCTGCGCGTGCTCGCGGAGGCGCGCCGCGAACTCGACGACGTGATCGAAGAAGTCGGCGACACCTTCGGTCCCGAGTTCGCGAGCGTGTTCAACACGCACGTGCAGATCCTCGAAGACCACGGCTTCGTGACGCGCCTCGAACGCGAGGTCGCCGAGAGCGGCGGACGCCTGCGAGGCGATTCGCAGGGCCGTCGACCACTACCGCAAGCTCTTCAGTCGCATCGAGGATCCGTATTTCCGCGAGCGCGGCGACGACGTCGAGGACGTCGGCCGGCGCGTGATGGCGAAACTGCTCGGCGTGCGTCATCGAAACGTACCGCTGGCGTCCCGGCTCCGTCGTCGTCACCTCGATGATCCTGCCGGCGCACTTCACGATGCTCGAGATGGACAAGGTCGCCGCGATCGTCGCCGAGCACGGCGGCACGACCTCGCACGGCGCGATCTTCGCGCGCACGCTCGAGATCCCGTCGGTGACGGGCGTCGAGGGCGCCATGCGGCTTGCGCGTCCCGGCGAGACCGCGATCGTCGACGGCACCTCGGGTCGCATCTACCTCGCGCCCGACGGCGCGCTGCTCGCCGAATACCGGCGCGCGCAGCAGCGCTTCGCGATCGTCGCCGAGCATCTCGACGGGCTGCGCTCGCGACCGGCGGAGACCCGGGATGGCCGCCGCGTGGTGCTCTCGGCGAACGTCGGTCTGCTCGCGGACCTGCGCCTCGTCGAGCGCCACGGCGCCGAGGGCATCGGGCTCTTCCGCACCGAGCTGCTGGCACTCGCCCACCGCGGCGCACCGCCGGAAGACGAACAGGAGATCCTCTACGAGCGCGTGGCGCGCGCGATGACGCCACGACCGGTGACGATCCGCACGCTCGACCTCGGCGGCGACAAGGCAGTTCCGAACGTCGGGCTCGAAGCCGAAGAGAACCCGCAGCTCGGCTGCCGCTCGCTGCGCCTGACGATGCTCCACGAAGACCTGATGCGCGCGCAGCTCCGCGCGATCCTGCGCGCCAGCGCCGTGGGCAACGTGCGGCTGCTACTGCCGATGATCTCGTCGCTCGACGAGTTGCGCGAGGTGAAGCGGCTGATCGCGGCGACCCAGGACGACCTGGCGCGGCGTGGCTACGCCTACGACGATGAGATCCCCGTCGGCATCATGATCGAGGTCCCGTCGGCTGCGCTGATCGCCGACGCGCTGGCGCGTGAGTGCGATTTCTTCAGCGTCGGCACCAACGACCTCACGCAGTACACGCTGGCGGTGGACCGCGGCAACGAGGCGATCGCGCATCTGTTCCGCCCGATGCATCCGGCGGTGCTGGCGCTGATCGACGCGAGCGTGCGCGCCGCGGGCCGCGCCGGAATCCCGATCTCGGTGTGCGGCGAGATGGCGAGCAACCCGCTCGCGGTGCCGCTGCTCGTCGGTCTCGGAATCGGCGAGCTGTCGGGAACGCCGCGGGCGGTCCCGGTCGTGAAGGAGATCGTGCGCGCGCTCGACTCCGGCGACGTCGGCGCCGACGCGCGTCGCGCACTCGCGGCGGGCACCGTCGGGGAGGTCGAACTCATCGCATGCGAACGCCTCGAGAAAGCCGGGCTGCTCGAGCACCCCGACATCGGCCTCTGGCTCGCCGAGATCGTCACCCGCGCCCGCCACGAGAAGGAGCCTCGGGGACGTTCTTGAAGGCAATAAAGTTCGTGACTTGGGGACGTTCTTTAAGTCAACAAAGTCAACGCGGGCAGGAACGTCCCCAAGTCAACACTCAGAGGGCGGCGAGGTGGTCGGCGCGTTGCTGGGCGGATTCGATGGCGCGTTCGAGTTGTGCGAGAGCGGCGGTGAACTCTTCGTCGGAGAGGTGGCGCGCGACCGGGAGCGGCGGGCCGTAGACGAAGACGACGCGGGCGAAGGGTAGCGGCAGGAAGGCGCGGTCCCAGCTCGGGAAACGGATCGCGGGCGCGGCGGCGATTCCGATCGGGCGGATCGGGCGGCCCGTTGCGCGTCCCGCCGCGAGCGCGCCGGGTTTGCACACGCGCGCCGGGCCGCGAGGTCCGTCGCAGAGGATTCCGACCGACTGGCCCTCCCTCGCGGCGTCGATCATCCCGCGCAGCGCGATTGGCCCGTCGCGCGAGCTCGATCCGCGTGGCGAAGGACCGAACCCGAGCCGCTGCAGCACCGCATCGATGCGATCGCCGTCCCGCGACCGGCTGACCGGGATCCCGGCGCCCGAATTGCGAAAGTGATACGCGGCGCCGAACAGGCCCTGATGCCAGGTCACGGCAAGGAATGGCTCGGAGCTGGCGCGCGGGTCCTCGCCCTCGCACTCAATGCGCCACGTCGAGCCGAGCAGGCGCAGGAACGGAGCGAACACGATGCCACCGAGCCACACCGAGAAGCGGAACCAGCGCGTGCGGGGTTTGGGCGTGCGCGGTGCCGGTTCGGCCATGCGTCGCGACGGTAGCTCTCACCCAGCTACGAGCGCGACGCCCAAGACGGTCGCGAGCGCGCCGAGCAGGCGCAGCCGGCTCGGTCGCTCGCGCCAGCGCAGCGCGCCGATCGCGACGGCGAAGAGCACACTGGTCTGGCGCGCGGCGACGACGTACGACACCGGCGCGCTGCGCAGCGCTTGCAGGATCAGCCCGTAGCTCACGAAACTCACACCCGCGGCGAGGAAGGCGTTGCGCCACTCGCTGCGCGCGACCGCCGCCAGCTCCGCGCGCGACACGCGGCGCAGCGCGAGCGGCGTGAACACCAATCCACCCGCGACCGAGAGCAACATGTAGTAGACCACGGCTGGCGGAATCGCCGAGTGCCAGGGGGCGACGTTCAGACGCGCCATCGCCACCTTGTCGCAGAGCGAGTAGCCGATCGACGCGAGCAGCGTGAGCCACGCAAACTTTGCGCCGGGCGCGCGGAATCGCTGCCATCCCACGACGCCCGAATCTGCCTGCACGGCCCACATGCCGGCCACCACCACCGCGATGCCGAGCGCGCCGCGAATCGACACGCTCTCGCCGAGCAGCAGTACCGCGAAGAGCGGCAGGAAGGCCGGCGCGGAGCGCGCGATCGGGTAGACGATCGACAGCTCGCCACTCGCGAGTGCACGCGCCAGCCAATAGAAGTAGAAGCCGTGCGAGACACCGGTGCCGATCGCGATCCACCAGACCGCGCGGGGGATGTCGCCGAGCGGAACCCAGAGCGGCAGCAGACACGCGGCGGCGACCGGTGGGGCGAGTTGCAGCAGGTTGAAGCCGAGCGGATTGCGGCTGCCCTTGATCGACGCACTCCAGATCGCGTGCAGGAACGCGGAGAGCACGACGAGGGCGAGTTCGGGCGTCGTCACGGAGCCGCCGAGCATCGCAGCGCCCAATTCCCGGGTCGACCCCGTGGACCGCCTGCGTTATCAAACGGACCCATCTCCATTGGCCCCATTTGCTTGTTCCGAGGTCGCGTCTTGGCGTCATCGCCCTTCTCAGTCCTCTCGTCCGCCCGCAACTACGCGGACCTGACGAAGCCCCGTCTGCTCCCGATGGTGCTCTTCACGGGGATCCCCGTGTTCGGCATGGCGGCAGCCGGCTGGCCGGACCTGGGCTTCGGCGCGTTGGTGCTGCTCGGGATCTCGCTCGCTGCCGCGTCGGCCAACACGCTCAACGCCTACATCGAACGCGACAAGGACGCGCTGATGGAGCGCACCCGGAATCGACCGCTGCCTGCGGGTCGTCTCGCGCCCGGCGCGGCGCTGAAGTTCGGACTGGCGCTCGGCGTCGCGTCCAGCGCGCTGCTGTGGGCGATCGCTGGAAGCGCCGCCGCGGGACTCGGCGTCGCGAGCATCCTCTTCTACGTGTTCGTCTACACGATCTGGCTGAAGCCGCGTTCGGCGTGGAACGCCGTGATCGGCGGCGCGGCGGGCGCCGCGGCACCGCTGATCGCCGACGCCGCGGTGAACGGCCACGTCGGCGCGGCGGGCCTCTCCCTGTTCGCAATCGTGTTCTTCTGGCAGCCGCCGCACGTGTGGGCGATCGCGCTCTATCGCAAGGCCGACTACGAAGCCGCCGGCATCCCGATGCTGCCGAGCGTGATCGGCGACCAGCCGACGCGCCACCGGATGCTCTGGTACACGCTCGGCCTGGTGCCCGTGACGCTTGCGCCCGTCGCGCTGGGCCTGCTCGGCCCGATCTACCTGGCGGTCGCGATCGGCATGAACGTCTGGTTCGTCGCGTCGGCCCTGCGCCTGCTGCGCGAGCGGACGCCCGACGCCGCGCACCGCGTGTTTCGCGTTTCGCTCGCGTACCTGTTCTCGCTCTTCGTAGCGATGAACGTGGACCTGCTGGCGCGGCTCTAGCGTCGAGGCCTCCCATTCCCGAACCGCGCTCGCGTTCGCCCCTGATCGTGCTCTTCGGCGTCGTGATCGTCGACTTGATCGGCTTTGGGATCGTGATGCCGGTGCTGCCGTTCTACGCCAAGGAGTTCGGCGCGAGCGCGACGGTGCTCGGAATGCTGCTGATGTGCCATGCGGCGGCGCAGTTCGTGTTCGCGCCGCTCTGGGGGCGACTCTCGGACCGCATCGGGCGCCGGCCAGTCTTGCTGATGACGATCGCAGGAACCGCGCTCTCGCTGCTCGCACTCGGGCTGGCGACCTCCCTGCCGTGGGTCTTCGCCGCGCGCGTGCTGGGCGGCGCCTTTGCGGCGAACGTGAGCGTGGCGTCGGCGTACGTTGCCGACGTCACCGCCGAGGAGGAGCGCACGCGCTGGATGGGGATGCTCGGCGCCTCGTTCGGCATCGGCTTCCTGCTCGGCCCGGCGATCGGGGGCGGGCTCGCGCCCTTTGGCTACCACGTGCCGTTGCTCGTAGCGGCGGGACTCGCGGCGCTCAATTGGATACACGCCGCCGCGTCGCTCCAAGAGCCGCCGCGCCACGCCGCCACCGAGGAAACGACGCGCACGCGCGCCGCGCTGCTGCGCGATCCGCTGGTGCGTCGGCTCTGCACGGCGAACCTGGTGTTCTCGGTCGCGGTGGCGCAGCTCGAGGCGGTCTTCGCGTTCTTCATGATCGACCGCTTCGGCTACGACGCGCAGCACGTCGCCGCGATCCTGGTCGGGATGGCGCTTCTGATGGGCGGCGTCCAGGGCGGCGGGATGAAAGCACTCGCCAGGCGCTACTCCGAGCGCGGCCTCGCGATCACCGGGGCGTCGGCATTGGCGGTGGCGTTCGCGGCGTTGCCCGAGATGCCGACCGTGGCGTGGCTGCTTGCGCCTCTCGCGCTCTCGTCGCTCGGTCGAGCCGTCCTGCAACCGTCGCTGCTGAGCATGACGTCGCTCGCCGCGTCGCGGAGCGAACGCGGAGCCGTGATGGGAGCCTTCCAGGCGAGCGCCTCGCTGGCGCGCGTCGTCGGGCCCGTCGCCGCAGGGCTGCTCTACGACCAGATCCAGGCGGCGCCATTCTGGTTCGCGAGCGCGTTGCTGGTCGCGACCGCGCTGCTCGCGCGGACGCTGCCGCGTCGCACGGCGGCCGGCGACGAGCTCGCTGCGGCGCCCGTCGCACGCTGACCGCGAGACGGGAGGGGCAGCGTGGATCTCTCGTTCCTGCCCGGCGTCAACGCGGCGCTGAACGCGACGGCAATCGTGTTGCTGGTCGTCGGCCGGCGCCTGGCGCGCGAGCAGCGCTTCGACGCGCACCGGCGCGTGATGACCGCGGCATTCGCCGTTTCGAGCCTCTTCCTCGTGCTCTACGTCGCGCACAAGGCGTCGCGTGGCTTCGTGAACACCGCCTTCCATGTCGAGGGGGTCGCGCTGGTCGCGTATCGGGTCATGCTCTTCACGCACGTCACGCTGGCCATGACCGTGCCAGCGCTGGCGATCGCGCTGATCGCGCTCGGCGTGAGCGGGCGCCGCGAGAAGCACCGTCGTCTCGCGCGTTTCGCGTGGCCGATCTGGGTCTACGTGTCGGTCACAGGCGTGCTGATCTACGTGCTGCTGTACCAGCTGAACCCGGCACCGGCCCAGACCCCGGCGTCGACCGAGAATCGGGTCGGATTTCGACCCGACGCGATGCCGCGGGTGTCTTGTGGATCCGGCCGAGGCTTGCTAACACCACCCGCCTCGAGACTCAGTCCAGAGTATCCAGCAGGGGTCGGGTCACCATGTTCGTGACTTGGTTTCGATGAGATCGAAGTCCAAATTTGTCGCTGTGGCAGCGCTGGCGGCGCTCGCCGTGGTCGCGCCCAGCGGCGTTCGCGCCGAGCCGAACGCGCGCGGCAAGGAGCTCTTCCAGCTCTGCGCGCAGTGCCACGGCGCGACGGGCGCGGGCAACGCGATCTACCTCGCACCGTCGATCGCCGGACTCGCCGACTGGTACGTGCTGGGACAGCTCAAGAACTTCAAGACCAGCGTGCGAGGCACCAACCCCGAGGACACCGGCGGTCTGCGCATGTACCCGATGGCGCAGACGCTCAAGACCGACGAAGACATCCAGACGGTGGCCGCGTACGTCGCGAGCCTGCCGGTGCAGAGGGCCGCGCCCACCCTCGAGGGCGGCGACGCGACTCGCGGCGCGAAGTTCTATCAGGTCTGCACAGCCTGCCACGGCCCGGACGGCAACGGAAACCAGGCCATTGGTTCCCCGCGACTCACCGGCCAGGCCGACTGGTACCTGCTCTCGACACTCCAGAAACTCAAGGCCGGCATCCGCGGCAGCTACCCGAACGCCGTGATCATGCGCGGCATGGCCGGGACGCTGCCCGACGAGCAGGCGATGAAGGACGTGATCGCGTACATCACGACGTTGTCTTCGCAGACTGCGGCGAACGCCAAGTAGGGGCAACTCGATGGGCAAGGAACGGCCGCCGGCCGAATCAGTCCAGCGCATCTTCATCGTCACGATCGCGGGAACGATCCTCTGGATCGCGGCCTCGTTCGTGTTCGTGATCCTTCGGTAGAGGTCGACCTGATGATTGAATCGCTCGGACTCGTCGCCGCTTCCACGTATGCGAAGGACATCGACTTCCTCTTCGATCTGATCTTCTGGATCACGACTTTCTGGCTCCTGCTCGCGGAAGCCGTGTTCTTCTATCTGATCGTGCGCTTCCGCAAGAAGCCGGGAGTGGGCGGCCAGTACATCACCGGCGAACTCAAGAGTGAGAAGCGCTGGATCACGATCCCGCATTTCGCCGTGCTGCTCTTCGACGTCTTGATCCTCTTCTTCGCGGTGAAGGTCTGGTACCACGTGAAGCAGGAACTGCCGCAGGCGCCCGATCAGCAGATCGTCCGCGTCATCGGGCAGCAGTGGGCCTGGACCTTCGTCCACGCCGGTCCCGATGGGAAGCTCGATACGCCCGACGACATCACCAAGGTGAACGAGCTGCACGTCCAGGTGGACAAGCTCCATCACTTCCAGCTCGAGTCGAAGGACGTGGTCCACAGCTTTTCAGTGCCGGTCTTCCGACTCAAGCAGGACGTCATTCCCGGGCGCGTGATCACCGGCTGGTTCACGCCCATCAAGACTGGGTCCTTCGACATCCAGTGCACGCAGATCTGCGGGATCGGTCACGGGCTGATGCCGGCGCGCATCGTGATCGAGACCTCGGAGCAGCACGCGGCCTGGATGTCACAGAATTCGACGTTGGCCGTCGCTTCGGCCACGGCGCGCTAGTCGGCGGAGGATCTTGATGGCAACCGCCGCCGCTTCCCATTCCGACTCCCACAGCCACGCTCATCACGCGCCGGGCTTCGTCGGGAAGTACCTCTGGTCCACCGACCACAAGATGATCGCCATGCAGTACATGTTCACGGGCATGGCGATGGCCCTGATCGGCGGCTTCTTCGCGTACACGTTCCGCATGCAAATCGCCTTCCCGGGCGTCGACGTGCCGGGCTTCGGCGTCGTCTCTCCAAACGAATACAACCGCCTGATCACCAATCACGGCGCGATCATGATCTTCTGGGTCGCGATGCCGGTGTTGATTGCAGCTTTCGGGAACTACCTGATCCCGCTGATGATCGGCTGCGACGACATGGTGTTTCCGAAGCTGAACCGGCTCTCGTACCAGATCTTCCTGCTCTCGGCGCTGGTCCTGATCTCGTCGTTCTTCGTGCCCGGAGGAGGCTTCGCGGGCGCCTGGACGATGTATCCGCCCCTCTCTGCCAAGCCGGAGTACAGCCTCACGCCGCTCGGCTCGACGATCTTCATCGTCGCGGTCGCGCTCGAATTCGTGGCGTTCCTGATGGGCGGCATCAACTTCGTCACCACCGCGATGAATTCGCGCGCGCCGGGCATGCGCATGTACGACATCCCGATCGTGGTCTGGATGATCGTGGTCGCGAGCATCCTGTTCATGGCTTCGGTGGGACCGCTGATTGCGGGCGCCATCATGCTGCTCTTCGACCAGAACCTCGGCACCGCGTTCTTCAATCCCGACAAGGGCGGCGACCCGATTCTCTGGCAGCACCTGTTCTGGTTCTTCGGCCATCCCGAAGTCTACGTGGTGCTGCTGCCGGCCGTGGGCATCGTGGCCGAAATCATCACGGTGATGAGCCGCAAGAAGCTCTTCGCCTACCGCACCGTCCTCTACACCACGTTCGGCACCGGCGTGCTCTCCTTCATGGTCTGGGCGCATCACCAGTTCATCGCCGGCATCGATCCGCGGATGGCGAACATCTTCACGATCACCACGCTGCTGATCTCGATCCCGATCGCGGAGATGATGTTCGTCTACATCGCCACGCTCTACGGCGGATCGATCACGCTGAACACGCCGATGCTCTGGGCGCTCTCGTTCATCGCCGAGTTCCTGATCGGCGGCGTGACGGGCATCTTCCTCGGCGCCAGCGGCACGGACATCTACCTGCACGCCACCTACTTCGTGCTCGCCCACTTCCACTACACGTTCTTCCCGATCGCGATCATCGGCACCTTCGCGGGGCTCACCTTCTGGTTCCCGAAGATGTTCGGCCGCATGATGAACGAAACGCTCGGCAAGATTCATTTCTGGGGCACGATCATCCCGTTCAACTGCATCTTCATCCCGCTCTTCGTGCTGGGCGCGGCGGGTGAGCACCGGCGCATCTTCGACTACACGATGTTCCCCGACCTGGCGCGTCCGGAGCTGCGCCACCTCGATCAGTTCGCGACCGTGTCGCTACTCATCATGCTCTCGTTCCAGCTGGTGTTCTTCTACAACCTCATCACGAGCTTGTTGTGGGGCCCGAAGGCCGAGAAGAACCCGTGGCACTCGAACACGCTCGAATGGACCGCGGATTCGCCGCCGCCGCACGGCAACTGGCCTGTGCTGCCGACGGTGTACCGCGGACCCTACGAGTACAGCACGCCGGGTCGCGACCAGGACTACTGGCCGCAGAACGTCCCGAACTGAGCCGGAGAGGACCCGTCGATGTCCGCTAGCCCGATCGCCACCACCCGCACCGCCGCGGGCATGCCCACCGGCCGCCTCGCGGTCTGGTGGGTGATCGCCTCCGAGATCGTGATCTTCGGCGGTCTGCTCGGCTCCTACATCATGTTCCGGCTTTCGCACGATTCCTTCGCCGCGCAGGCCGCGCACACCAATACGTGGATCGGCGCGGTGAACACTCTCGTGCTGCTGACCTCGAGCCTGTTCGCGGTGCTCGGTCACAAGGCGGCCGACGCGGGAGACGGTCCCAAGGCCGCCAGGCTGCTCTACCTGACGGCGGGCGGTGGACTGCTCTTCGCATCGATCAAGTTCCTCTACGAATGGCCGCACGAGATCCACGAGGGCTTCACGATCTCTTCGGGGACCTTCTGGTCGTTCTACTACACGGCGGCCGGCATCCACGCTGCGCACGTGATTGCGGGCGTCGTGATCATGTTGATCATCGCCCCGCGTGCGAAGCGGAACCTCGACCTCCACCGCGTCGAGCTGATCGGACTCTACTGGCACTTCGTCGACGTGGTCTGGATCTTCCTTTTCCCGCTGCTCTACATCGCGAAGTGAGGACCGCATGAGCCTCCACGATCACGCGCCCGTCGAACCCGGCTACGAAGTAGCACACCCACCACGGCGACTACGTCCGGATCTGGGCGATCCTGGTGGTGTTGTTGGTGGTCAGCGTGGCGGGGCCGTTCTTCGGCCATCCGCTTGTCACGCTCGTCACCGCCTTCGGCATCGCGCTGGTGAAGGCCTATCTCGTGGCCAAGAACTTCATGCACATCACCGTGGCGCCGCGCTACGTGGCGTACCTGGTCGGCACCGTGCTGATGTTCATGCTGCTCTTCTTCGCCGGCGCCGCGCCCGATGTGATGAAGTCCGCAGGCACCAATTGGGAAAAGCCGGCCTGGATTGCCGCGCACGAAACGGCCATGCATGGCGGCGGGCACGGAGAAGCGGCGCACCATGAGTAGAGAGTCTGGGGGCCCCTTGGCGATCCGGGACCGCAGACGAGTTCGCGTCGTCGCCGAAGCGCGCACCCCGCAGCTCCTCCCGAGCGGCGTGCTCGGCATGCTGATCTTCGTGTTCGCCGAGCTGATGCTCTTCGGCGGCCTCGTCAGCGCGTTCACGATCGTCAAGTCGGGTGCGGCCGTGTGGCCCCCCCCGGGCCAACCGCGCCTTCCCTTCGAGCGGACCGCCTTCAATACGCTGCTGCTGCTGGCGAGCGGGGCGATGCTGGTGCTCACGCGACGCCTCTTCCAGCGCGACCGCGCGAAGGCACGTTTACCGATGGCGATCGCGATCGGACTCGGCGCTGCCTTCGTCGCGCTCCAGGGCGCCGAGTGGGTGGCGTTGCTGCGCCAGGGGCTGACGCTCACGTCGAGCAGCCTCGGCTCGTTCTTCTTCATGATCATCGGCCTGCACGGCCTGCACGCAGTGGTCGCGCTCGGCGTCCTCGGCCATGCCTGGCAGCGTCTTCAGCGCGGCTGGCTCGCGTCGAGTCAGCTCGCGACGGCGGAGGTGTTCTGGTATTTCGTGGTGGGCGTCTGGCCGCTGCTCTACCTGGTGGTGTACCCGTGAGCGCAATGATTCGTCGAATGCTGGCCCCGCTCGCCCTCGCGATCGTCGTCGCGACGCCCCGGCTCGCCGACGCCTGCGCGGTGTGTCTCGGCGGCATGGGTGGCGGGACGCGGCGCGCCTTCGCGATCGGCACCCTCTTCCTCACGGTGCTGCCGCTCGCGGTGATCGGCGGGGCGATCTTGTACTTGCGCCACCGCGCGAAGGCGATCGAGCGCGAGGCGAGTGCCCGCCGCGTCGCGACGCCGACCGGCCTCGTCAGTCGATCAGTTTCGTCGCGGTGATCAACAGCCCGAAGCCAGCCCCACCGATCGTTCCGGCGAGGATGCGGCGCGCCGCCGACCAGTCGTCGGTGAGCAGTGCGTAACCGAGCCCGGCTCCCAGCAGCGTACAGCCGATGAAGATCGCGCTGATCACGGGATGTCGTCGTACGAGGTTGCGCATGGCTGCTAGATCACGATGTTCACGAGGCGGCCCTTGACCACGATCAGCTTGCGCGGTGTCCGTGCCCTCGAGATGGCGCTGCACGTTCGCGTCGGCGAGCGCTGCGGCGCGCAGCGCGTCGTCGCCGGCGTTCGCCGGGACCTCCAGCTTCTGCGCGACGCTTGCCGTTCACCTGGACCGCGATCGTGATCGTCTCCGCGACCAGCAGCGCGGGGTCAGCCGCCGGCCACGGCGCGTAGGCGATCGTCTCGCGATGGCCGAGCTTCTCCCACAGTTCCTCGGCGATGTGCGGCGCGAATCGGCGCGAGCAGCCGCACGAACGCATCCGCCGTGTCGCGTGCGATCGGCGCATCGCGGCCGACGTCGCGCACGAACACCATCAGCTTCGCGATGGCGGTGTTGAAGCGCATCGCCTCGACGTCGTCGCTGACGCCCTGCACCGTCGTCGCGAGCAGGCGCGCCTGGGCGGGCGTTCCGATTCCCTCCGGCAGCGAACGCGCCGGTTCGCCGGGCGCGTCCTCGTCCACGAGCATGCGCCAGGAGCGCTGCAGGAAGCGGAACACGCCGAGGATGCCCTCGGTGGTCCACGGCGCTTCCTTGTCGATCGGGCCGAGGAAGAGCTCGTAGAGTCGCATCGAGTCGGCGCCGAACTCGGCCACGACCTCGTCGGGATTCACGACGTTGCCGCGGCTCTTCGACATCTTCTCGATCACTTCTTCGAGTTCGAGGCCGGGGATGCGCAGCGTGTTGGAAGCCGCCGTCGCCGCTGGGCTGCACCTGATCGTTCGGCACGAAGCGCGCCTTCACCGGGCGACCGTCGCGAACTCGCGACGCTGCCCTCGCCGGACGCTTCCACCTCGCGGAACGAGTAGCGGCGCGAGCTGACGTTCGGGTCGTCGCCGATGTTGTCGTCGAAGTAGCGGTAGCTGGCGCCGAGGATCATCCCCTGGTTCACCAGCTTCTGGAACGGCTCGACCGTGTGCACCAGGCCGAGGTCGTAGAGCACCTTGTGCCAGAAGCGCGCGTAGAGCAGGTGCAGCACGGCGTGCTCGGCCCCGCCGACGTAGAGATCGACGGGCATCCAGTAGCGCTCGGCTTCCGGCGAGAACGGCGCGCTGTCGTTCCTGCGGGTCGACGAAGCGCAGGAAGTACCAGCAGCTGCCGGCCCACTGCGGCATCGTGTTGCGGTCGCGGCGCGCGGGGCGGCCGGTCGCCGGATCGGTCGTCACGATCCAATCTGTCGCGCGCTCGAGCGGCGTCTCGCGGTCGCCCGCCGGGCGGAAGTCGTCGAGCTCGGGAAGCAGCAGCGGCAGCTCGCTCTCGCCGCACGAGCTTCACGCTGCCGTCTTCGAGGTGGAGCACCGGGAACGGCTCGCCCCAGTAGCGCTGCCGGCTGAAGAGCCAGTCGCGCAGCTTGTAGGTGACCGCGTCTTGATCCGTGCCCTTCCAATTCGAGCCAGTCGGTGATCTCGTCGCTTGGCTTGCGCGGTCGGGAGTCCCGCTGAGGAAGCCCGAGTCGACCGAGACGCCGTCGCCGCGTGCTCGGGAGCTCCTGGCCCGCAACCTCGACGACCTTGCGGATCGGCAGCCCGAACGCGGTGGCGAACTCGAAGTCGCGCTCGTCGTGGCCGGGCACCGCCATGATGGCGCCGGTGCCGTAGCCGGCGAGCACGTAGTCGGCGATCCAGATCGGGATGCGCTCGCCGTTCACCGGGATTCACCGCGAAGGCGCCGGTCGCGACGCCCGTCTTGGTCTTCGCGTCGGCGACGCGCGCGCGCTCGCTCTTGCGCGCGGCGGCCTCGACGTAGGCCGCGACCGCCGCGCGCTGCGCGGGCGTCGTGATGGCGTCCGACCAGCGGGTGCTCCGGCGCGAGCACCATGTAGGTGGCGCCGAAGAGCGTGTCGGGCCGCGTCGTGAAGACCTCGATCGCGAGGCCCGGGTGATCGGCGACCGGGAAGCGCAGCTGCGCGCCTTCGCTGCGGCCGATCCAGTCGCGCTGCATCTTCTTGATCGGCTCGGGCCAGTCGACGCCGTCGAGATCGGCGATCAGGCGGTCGGCGTAGGCGGTGATCCGCAGCATCCACTGCCGCATCGGCAGCCGCACGACCGGGTGGCCGCCGCGCTCGCTCTTGCCGTCGATCACCTCCTCGTTCGCGAGCACGGTGCCGAGCGCGGGCACCAGTTCACCGGCACCTCCGCCTCGTAGGCGAGGCCGCGTTCGAAGAGCTTGCAGAAGATCCACTGCGTCCAGCGGTAGTAGCCGGGATCGGTGGTGTCGATCTCGCGCGACCAGTCGTAGGAGAAGCCGAGCGCGTCGATCTGGCGCCGGAAGGTCTCGATGTTGCGGCGCGTGGTGACGCGCGGGTGCGTGCCGGTCTCGATCGCGTACTGCTCGGCGGGCAGGCCGAAGGCGTCCCAGCCCATCGGGTGCAGCACGTTGAAGCCGCGCATGCGCTTGTAGCGCGCCAGCACGTCGGTCGCGATGTAGCCCTTCGGGTGGCCGACGTGCAGACCGGCGCCGGACGGGTACGGGAACATGTCGAGCACGTAGTACTTGGGCTTCTGTCGGGTCGAGCTCGGCGCGGAAGGTCTCGCGTTCCGCGCCACGTCGCCTGCCAGCGGGGCTCGATCTGTTTCGGGTCGTACGGCATGGGACGTCACGATAGCGTCCGGATCTGCGCTTCGGAGCTAAGCTGCGCGACGTGAGCGACAAGCCGGCGCAGAGTCTTCCGCCGCGGGCGCAGCAGCCGCCGCGTCCCGAAACGGCGCCGGAGTCCGAGGGCTTCGCCGAAGTCTTCGTCGTCTCCGACGGCACCGGCGAAACGGCGGCCGACACGGTGCGCGCCGCGATGCTGCAGTTCCACGCCAAGTGGCGCATGCGCACCTTCCCCGACGTGCGCAGCGCCGCGCAGGCGCGCAACCTGGTCGAGGCGGCGGGGCGTGTCGGCGCGTTGATCGTGTTCACCGTGGTGAACCGCGAGGCCGCTCAGGTGCTGCGCGACCACGGCGCCTCGATCGGCGTTCCCTGCGTCGACCTGCTCGGTCCGCTGATCTCGAACATCGCCGAGCACCTGCACGCCGAGCCGCGCCTCGAGCCGGGTCTGCTGCACGGATTCTCGGACGACGTACTTCAAGCGCATCGAGGCCGTGGAGTTCGCGGTGCGTCACGACGACGGCGCGAACCTCCACACCCTGCACGGCGCCGACATCGTGCTCGCGGGCGTGTCGCGCACCTCGAAGACGCCCCTCTCGATGTACCTCGCGCAACGCGGCTACAAGACCGGCAACGTGCCGCTGGTGCCGGGCGTCGAACCGCCGCGGCAGCTCCTCGATCTCGAATCCGCGCAAGGTGTTCGGCCTGGTCGGCGACGTCGAGAACCTCGACCGCGATGCGCCGCGCCCGCGCCGCGTTCGATGCACAGCGGTCCTTCCAGCCAGTACGCCGACGCCGAGGCGATCGCGCGCGAGCTCGACGAGTCGATGCGGCTGTTCCGCACGCGCGGCTGGCGCGTCATCGACGTCTCGGGTCGCGCCGTCGAAGAGAACGCCTCGCGCATCCTCGAGCTGGTCCAGGCGTTTCCGGGCGCTGGCGGGGGCGACGGAGTGGAATAGCCGAGACGTCGGAGACCGGATCGCTGGCAGCGACCCGGCCTCCTGTCGTCTTCCGCGAACCGGTTGGATCTTACTCGACCTTGGCTCGCTGCGCGCTCTGCTTGCGTGTTCCGCGGGACCGCGCTCGCCCTGGGCTCACGTGTCGTGCAGACCGAGCTTCCTCTCGCGCTTCTTCTGCAGGCGCATGGCTTCCCGCTGCTCCGTCGCTGAGCAGCGCCGTCGCCACCCGCGGCCGCAGGATCGAGTAGAAGGTCGGCACGATGATGATGGCGCCGAGCATGTTGACGATCATCAGCAGCGTCAGCAGCTGCGCCATCTCGGCCTGGAAGCGCAGGTTCGAGAACGACCACAGCACGATGCCGCCCACCACCGTGGTGGCCGTGAAGGCACACCGCCATGCCGGTGGTGCGGACCGCGCGTCGCACCGCTTCGTCGATGTCCGACGGTGTCCGCCACCTCCTGACGGATGCGGTCCACGATGTAGATCGCGTAGTCGACGCCGATGCCGACGCCCACCGACTGCACCGGCAGCGTGTTGATGTTGAGACCCACGCCGCGGATCGCCATGTAGGCGAGCGAGACCAGGGTCGCCGTCGCGATCTGCAGGAAGATGATCCCGCCGCTCGCGAACGACCAGTACGTGAGCGAGTGCAGGCAGAAGATCACGACGAAGATCAGCGTGATGTTCGCGACGTGGCGTGCGCTCGACCTCGTCGTTGATCGCGGCGAGGATGCCCATGATGCCGCCCGCCATCACGAACTGGACGCCGCGCGTCCAGGAGTTCGTCGGCTGGTACTTGGGCATCGGCTCGACCGCCTTCAGGTCCTGGACGATCAGGTCCTTGGTGTTGACGCGCGACGGCGCGGATGCCGTGCTCCTGGCTCTCCCAGTACGCGTCGACGTCGCTCGTTGTCCCAGTCGGCGAGCGTCTTCGGCCACGAGAAGTACTCGCCTTCCTCGACCGAATCCCGCTCCGCCTCGTAGTCGGCGATCGCCTTCTCGCGGAACTCGTCGATCCAGGCCGGCGCGTTCCTGCGTCCGCTCGACGGGTTGACCTCGATCGACTCGTAGGAGCCGTCGGCCTTCTTCACCTGCACGTGCAGCGTGTGGTTTCGCGGCGGCAGCAGCGGCCCGAGCATGTAGTACCAGATGTCGGTCAGCTTCTCGCGGCTGAAGAAGCGGCGCGTCCTTCGGCGGCATGGTCCATGTCGAGGCGAACGATCACCTCGCCCATCGGGTTGTCCTTGATGAAGGCGTCGGCCGCCAGCACCGCCTTGTGGATCGTCTCGCCCTTGTGATCGGGATAGAAGAACGAGACGTTGGCGTCCCGCGAGTCGTCGGTCATGAACGGGCGCAGGAAGCCCGGGGCGCCGTTGGTGCGGAGCTGGAAGATCACGGTGCGCACGGTGCCCGGGTGCTCCGGCACGAACTGCCACTTCGGATCGCCGTAGTGGTTCATCCGCCAGTAGCCGCGGATGATCGGCGCGATCGAGACCGACGCGCCGAGGTTCGTGTAGCTCTGCATCCAGCGCTCGAACTCGGTCATGCGCTGGATCGGCAGCGGATCGGCGCTGGCGTTCTCGCGGTCGCCGCTGGTGAAGACCACGAACGAGTCGACGCCGCCGAAGCGCTTGCGCGATCTGGTCGGTCGCGACGTTGAACGGGTGATCCGGCCAGAGCAGCGGCGAGCCCGGCGTCACCTGTCCGATCTTCGAGTACATCAGCGTGATGTAGGTCGACGAGATGAAGATCAGGATCGTCGCCGCGCCCACCACGTACTTCCAGCTGCGGATGCGTCGTGATCCAGCCGACGAAGCGCATCGCGCGCACCATGCCCGTGGGCAGGAAGTGCTCGTGCTCCTTGGGCGCGGGCAGGTAGGAGATCATGACCGGGTGGAGGATCTCCACCGTGAACAGGATCGACGTCACCCAGAACGCGCCGAACTTGGCGAGATCGCGCATCTGCGGGATCGAGGTCACGAGGATCACCAGCAGACCGCCGACGTCCACCACGATGCCGAGCGTGCCGGGCACGATCAGCTCGGCCATCGCGATCGTGGCGGCTTCGATCTTGGCTTCGTTCGGGTCGGCGTAGCGCGGCGCGAGGACCTCGAAGTCCTCGAAGAAGCGCTCCGCCATCTGCACCGTGTGCGAGACGGCGCGCGCCGTGATGATCATCGGGATCACCAGCACGAGTGGGTCGAAGGTGATCCCCGTCCAGCCGGTGAAACCGGTTCCCCAGATCACCGTGATGACCGCGGCGACGAACGGGATCAGCACGCCGTGCAGCCGCCGGAAGTAGGCGAGCAGCAGCGCGAAGATCACCAGCGTCGTCAGAACGACGTAGAGCCCGATCTCGAAGGCGTGCTTGATGATCCAGCCGACGTGAATCGGTTCACCCGAGACGAAGATCTGGAGGTTGCAGCCTTCCGGCCAGTCCGCGCGCGTCTCGACGGTGACGACCACACGCTTCACGGCGTTCCACATCGATTCCAGGTAGCCGGGATTGGTCGCCGCGGCGCACGCCTTGTCCTCGAACTCGGTCTTGATCGCCTGGACGTGGTTGAAGACCGCCTGGTAGACCTGCGAGTTGCTGAGGCGGTCGGTGATGAAGCCGGCGGAGACGAGCGCGCCCTGTTCGTCCCACGACACCAGACGGCCGTAGATGAAGGGCGGGTTCTGTAGCACCACCTCGCGGAGCTTCTCGGCCTCTTCCTGCGTCTCCGGCACCTTCTTCATCAGCACGTCGGAGGTGATCGAGCCGTCGGGCTCGATCTGGATGGCGCGCGTGCTGGAATGCGCGAGCGAACGCACCTGATCGTGGTTCACCGGGTAGGGCGGATAGCGGCGGTCCAGCTCCTTCAGCACCTCGGCGTCGGAGCACGCCCGCCGCGCTCAGCTTGTCGCGCAGCGCTTCGCGATCTTCGTTGTGCGAGTCGTAGCCGACGCCGTCGAGGCGTCGCGTGATCTCGTGGAGCCGCTTCAGCGTGTCCGGCGTGAAGATGTTGCCGTCCTTCACGACCACGCCCATCGCGACGAGCGACGAGGTGCCGAACTTCTTGGCGAACTTGTCCTGGGCGTGGATGAACGGATGCTCGGGCCACTGGGCACGCGCGGATGTGTCGACGCGCACCACCGGTCCCGGCAGTTTCATGTCGAAGCCGGCCAGCACCGCGTTCACGATCGGGTACAGGAAGAAGAGCGTGGTCGAGATCAGGAAGATCACGATCGGGAAACGGTTTCGCACCACCCAACGGGCGAAGACGAGAGTCCGGGTCTGGCGCGCGTGCGACTGCGGAGGAGTTTGCGACATGCTGGCCTCTCGTGTTCGGATCCCGCCGACGGCCCTGCGTCGTGGGAGATGGACGCTCGAACGCCGCCCTGCTTGCAATGCGATCGTGCCCGGCGATCGCGGCGTGCGTCCGGGGAGAGACCACCACCAGGGGGGAGGTCGGCAACCCGCCGGAACCTTATTTCGAGAGGCCGTCCCGGGTCAAGCTCTTGCCGAGTCCGAGCCGAGGTCGGGTAGGCGGAGCCGCGAGGAGGAGATCCCGATGAGCGATCGGGCACGGATCTTCGCGACGCGATCGCTGCCAGGAGCGCCGCCTCGCCGGTCTCGCTCATCGCTGCGATCTCGACGTCTGGCCCGAGCGCACGGCGCCGACGCCCGACGCAGCTCGCCGCCGCGAGCCGCGACGCCGACGGCCTGCTCTGCCTGCTCACCGATCGGATCGACGCCGCGCTCCTCGACGCGCTGCCCGCGCCTGCGCGTGATCTCGAGCGTCTCGGTGGGGGTCGATCACGTCGATCTCGACGCGGCGACGGCGCGCGGCATCCCGGTCGGCCACACGCCGGGCGTCCTCACCGAGACCACCGCCGACCTGGCCTTCGCGCTGCTGCTCGCCGCCGCCCGCCGCGTCGCCGAGGGCGACCGCTTCGTGCGCGCCGGGGAGTGGACGCCGGATCGCGTCTGGGAGCCGGACCTGCTGCTCGGCCGCGACGTCCACGGCGCCACGCTCGGGCTCGTCGGGCTCGGCGCGATCGGGCAGGCGATGGCCCGGCGCGCCCAGGGCTTCGGAATGCGGGTGCTCGCCTGGTCGCGCACGCCGCCGCGACGTGCCGGGCGTCGAGTTCGCGTCGCTCGACTGCGCTGCTCGCCGCGGCCGACTTCGTGAGCGTCCACGTCGCGCTCAACGCCGACACGCGCGGGCTGCTCGACGCGGCTGCGCTCGCCCGCATGAAGCGCGGCGCCGTGCTCGTGAACACGGCGCGCGGTGGCATCGTGGACGAAGACGCGCTCGCCGATGCGCTCCGCTCCGGTCAGCTCGGCGCCGCCGGTCTCGACGTCTTCGCCCGCGAGCCGCTCGATCCGGCCAGTCCCCTTCTCGGCTTGCCGAACGTCGTGCTGACTCCGCACATCGGCAGCGCGAGCGAGGCGACGCGCGCGCGGATGGTCGAGCTGGCCGTCGAGAACCTGCTGGCCGCACTCGCAGGCGACCGGATGCCGCACTGCGCGAATCCCGCCGTCTACGCACAGCCAGCCTCATGATCCCGCGAGCCTACTGAGCCCCCTGACCCGTGTTCGGCGCGGAACCGTTCCTCGGTCCGCGCGCGGGTCACCTGAGTTTCGGCGCGGGGGTCATGAGTTCCGCGCGGGGTCATGAGTTGGGATCATGAGTTTGCCGCGCGGCAGCGCTGGGCGAACGTGCCCGGCGCCACCACCTGCGCGCCGCGATGGCGCGCGCGCGCGGCGAGTCGTCGGTCCGCCGTGACGACGGCGACGCGCGCGGGATCCGGCGCGCTGCGCACCGCCGTGAGCAACCAGTCGTCGGCGGGCGCCGCGAAGATCACGCGCGGCCCGGTCGCATCGCCCGTCTCGTCGGCGGGCGGCGGCTGCGAGCCGTCGAACACCACCACCACTTCGGCGTCCGGCGCATCGAAGGCGCGCACCAGTTCGACGACGCGTTCGCGACCCCGGCTCTGCCACCACGACTGGCGCGACTCGCCGTGCAGCAGCACCACGTGGAGCACGTTGAAGCCGTCGACGAGCCACAGCGTCGGTCGCGGTTCCGCAGGGGGCGTGGAGTCGCTCACGGTGCTCTCAAGGTAGGCGCTCGATGGCGCTTCGACCCCCAGCCAGTGCAGCGCCACCGAGGATCCGAGCGCGAGCGCGACGAATGCCGCGATCACGCCGAGGGACGATCCAAGCTCGTGCAGAAGATCATGCTGATGAGTTTCGCGCAGCAGATCGCGGGGTTCGGGGTTCATGGCCATCCTCCTGGACGGTCACTCTGGACCCGGGTCGTGACGGGAACGGTCACAACGCCCGCGGCCCTCTGGATCCCCGGTTGCGACCCGCCAGCCCGTGACCTACTTCCCGAATCACGATTCCGCGCCGCAGCCGGACGGCCGCGCGCCAACACGGCTCGCGGGATGCGGAGGCACGCGGCTCCGGAGGGCACAGGCGACGTGATGGCACGAACGGGATCCGTGGCGCGCACCTTGCGCGTGGGGCTCGTGCAGATGCGCTGCGTGCCCGACGACCCGGCCGCGAACCTCGCCAAGGCGATCGCGGGCATCGAGGACGCCGCGCTGCGCGGCGCCGAGCTGGTCTGCCTCCAGGAACTCTTCCGCACCCCATACTTCTGCCAGTCCGAGGTGCAAGGGCGCTTCGACCTGGCCGAGCCGGTGCCGGGACCGACGACCGAGGCGCTCGCGAAGGTCGCCGCGGCGCGCGGCGTGGTGGTCGTCGCCTCGGTCTTCGAGCGGCGCGCCGAAGGGCTCTACCACAACACGGCGGTGGTGCTCGACGCCGACGGCCGGCTGGCCGGCGTCTACCGCAAGATGCACATCCCCGACGACCCGCTCTACTACGAGAAGTTCTACTTCACGCCCGGTGACCTCGGCTTCCAGTCGATCCCCACACGCGCCGCGCGGGTCGGCACGCTGGTGTGCTGGGACCAGTGGTTCCCCGAAGCCGCGCGACTCACCGCGCTCGCCGGCGCGCAGCTGCTGGTCTACCCGACGGCGATCGGCTGGGAGACCGGCGTGCGCCCCGAGTGGGAAGACGCCGAGCACGACGCGTGGGAGACGGCGCAGCGCGCCCACGCGATCGCCAACGGAGTCTTCGTGGTCGCCGTGAATCGCGTCGGCGCCGAGGAGCGGCTCACGTTCTGGGGACAGTCGTTCGTGGCGGATCCCTTCGGCCGCGTGATCGCGCGGGCCTCGTCGACGGAAGAAGAGACGCTGGTCGTCGACTGCGATCTCGCGCTGATCGAGGAATGCCGCCGCGGCTGGCCCTTCCTGCGCGACCGTCGCATCGATGCGTATGGTGATCTGCTGAAGCGCTTCCGGGATTGAGTTGAGCGGCGCGACGCCCGCTTCGCTCGGCTATCGCTGGCCCGCCGAATGGGAGCGCCACCGCGCGACCTGGCTCTCGTGGCCGCACAACATCGAGACGTGGCCCGACGCGCTGCCGGCCGTGCGCGCGACCTTCGCCGAGTTCGTGCGCGCCCTCGCGCCGCACGAAGCCGTCGAGATCGGCGTCGCCGACGACGCGATGGAAGAGATCGCGCGCAAGGCGATCCGGGCCGCCGGCGCCGATCCGGATCGCAACGTGCGTTTCCACCACTACCCGACGAACGACGCCTGGTGCCGCGATCACGGGCCGATCTTCGTAGTCAAGCAATCTGGCTCTCGCGCAACCGCAAGCGCCGCCGCAGGCGACGCGCGCAGCCCTCAAGGTGCCGAAGGCGCCGCGCAGCGAGCCACGGGCGAGCGAAGTGCATCTGCTGGGCAGCCGAGCAAAGTCGCTATGGTGGACTTCCGCTTCGACAACTGGGGCAGGAAATATCCCGGTTGGAAACGCGACGACGCCGTACCGCGTCACATCGCGAAGATCCTCGGCCTGCCGCGCTTTGCCTGCGACGTGGTGCTCGAAGGCGGCGGCATCGACGGCGACGGACTCGGCAGCGTGCTCACCACCGAGTCGTGCCTGCTGAATCCGAATCGCGGCGCGGGTCGCACGCGCGAGGCGATCGAGCGCGTGCTCGCGGCGTTTCTCGGCGCGCGCCAGGTGATCTGGCTGGGCGACGGCATCGAGGGCGACGACACCGATGGTCATGTAGACGACATTGCGCGCTTCGTGGCGGAGGGCGTCGTCGTGGCGGCGCGCTGCGACGACGAGTCGGATCCGAACTTCGCGCCGCTCGCGGAGAATCTCCGCCGCCTGGCGTCGGCGCGCGACGCGCGCGGCCGCGCGCTGACCGTCGTTCCGCTGCCGATGCCGCCGCGCATCGAGCGGGCAGGCCAGCGCAGCCCGGCGAGCCACGCGAACTTCTATCTGGCGAACGGCGTTGCGCTGGTGCCCGTCTTTGGTGGCGCGAGCGATGCGCGCGCCCTCGCGATCCTGCGCGAAGTGCTGCCGGGTCGCGAGATCGTCGGCATCGGCTGCACGGAGCTGGTCTCGGGCTTCGGCGCGATCCACTGCGTCACCCAACAAGAACCCGCCGCGAGCTGAGCGGCGAGCGCCGCCAATGTGATCCGGCAAGCGAATCACCGTGCGAATCCGCTTTTCATCGGCCTCGGAATTCGTTAGACACTGGCTGCTTTTCGAGCCCCAGGAGGGGAATCCCTTGGTCGAGGTCTACCGGCACGACGTCGTCATCGTCGGGGGGGGCGGCGCCGGATTGCGCGCCGCCATCGCCGCGGTCGAGGCGGATCCCAAGATCAGCGTCGCGATGGTGTCGAAGGTGTATCCGATGCGGAGCCACACGGTTTCCGCCGAGGGCGGCGCCGCGGCCTACGTGCCCGGCTCCGAGGACAGTCTCGAGAAACACTTCTACGACACCGTGAAGGGCTCCGACTTCCTCGCCGACCAGGACTGCGTCGACTATTTCGTCGAGCAGGCGACACCGGAACTCACCCGCCTCGAGCACTGGGGCTGCCCGTGGAGCCGCAACGACGACGGCACCGTCGCGACGCGTCCCTTCGGCGGCATGACCGTGCCGCGCACCTGGTTCGCCGCCGACAAGGTCGGCTTCCACATGCTGCACTCGCTGTTCCAGCACTCGATGCGCTTCGACCGCATCGTTCGCTACGACGAGAACTTCGTCACCAAGATCCTGGTCGACGACGGCGTCTGTCGCGGCGTCGTGGCGATCGACATCCGTTCGGGCGCGATGCGCCTGCTTCCTCGGTCGCGCCGTGATCCTCGCGACGGGCGGCGCCGGCAAGTGCTTCCCGTTCACCACGAACGGCACGATCAAGACCGGCGACGGCATGGCGCTCGCGTATCGCGCCGGCGTCGGGCTGAAGGACATGGAGTTCATCCAGTACCACCCGACGGGCCTCCCCGGCACCGGCATCCTGATCACCGAGGCGTCGCGCGGCGAGGGCGGCTACCTGCTGAACTGCGGAGGGCGAGCGCTTCCTGGTGACGCCGTGACTACGGCGTCGGCCAGAAGGCGGAACTCGGCCCCCGCGACATGATCTCGCGCGCCGAGATCCTCGAGATCGAAGCAGGCCGCGGCATCAAGGGCCCCTACGGCGAGTACGTGCTGCTCGATCTGCGCCACCTCGGCGAAGCGAAGATCATGGCCAAGCTGCCGTTCGTGCGGGAGCTCGCGCAAGACCTACATCGGCGTCGACCCGGTGCACGAGCCGATCCCGATCCGCCCGGTCGTGCACTACATGATGGGCGGCGTCGACACCGACATCCGCGGTGCCACGCCGATTCCTGGCCTCTACGCCGCCGGCGAGACGGCCTGCGTCTCGATGAACGGCGCCAACCGGCTCGGCTCCAACTCGCTCACCGAGTGCCTCGTCTTCGGCGCGCGCGCGGGCGTCGAAGCCGGTCGCGTTCGCGAAGGGCAGCGCCGACGGCAACGAAGCCCGGCTGCGCAGCGAAGCCGAGACCGAGGGCGCGCGCATCGACTCGCTGCGCGGCCGCAAGAAGGGCGGCGAAAAGATCTCGCAGATCCGTCGCGAGATGCAGCTCTCGATGGAGCGCGGCTGCGGCGTCTACCGCAAACAGGCGGCGATGCAGCAGACGGTGGCCGAGCTGGCGCCGCTCAAGGGTCGCGTCACGGACCTGGTACTCGAGGACACCAGCAAGGTCTTCAATACCGAGATCCTCCACGCGCTCGAGCTGGTGAACATGCTCGACGTCGCGGAGACGCTGGCCATCGCGGCGGCGGCGCGCAAGGAGACGCGCGGCGCCCACGCCTGTAGCGACTTCCCGAAGCGCAACGACGGCGAGTTCCTGCACCATTCGTTGGTGTTCTTCACGCCGGCCGGGCCGCGGCTCGACAAGAAGGCCGTGACGATCACGCGGTTCCAGCCCGAGGAGCGCAAGTACTGATGGCGGACAGCGGCGAGCTCAGGAAGCGCACCTTCGTCGTGACGCGCTTCGATCCCGACAAGGACCAGGTGCCGAAGACGCAGAGCTACGAGGTCCCGTGCCGGCCCGAGTGGAAGGTCCTCGACGCGCTGAACTTCATCAAGGACGAGATCGACCCGACGCTCTCGCACCGCTGGTCGTGCCGCATGGCGGTGTGCGGGAGCTGCGGCATGAACGTCAACGGCGAGCCCAAGCTCACCTGCAAGACGTCGCTCGCCGAGTACGGCGACACCGTCGAAGTCGCGCCGCTCGCGAACTTCCCGGTGATCCGCGATCTCGTGATCGAGATGGACGGCTTCATGGAGAAGTTCAAGGCCGTGAAGCCGTGGGTGATCGTCGCCAAGGAGAAGGCGGCCGAAGAGGGCACCTACCGGCAGTCGCCCGAGCAGCTCGCCGCCTTCAAGCAGTTCAGCATGTGCATCAACTGCATGCTCTGCTACGCGGCGTGCCCGGTCGTCTCGAAGGAGCCCGATTTCCTCGGCCCCGCCGCGATCGCGCTCGGCCACCGCTACAACATGGACTCGCGCGACGAAGGCGCGCCCGAGCGCAACGAGATCTTCCGCGGCGAAGGGACGGTCTTCTCGTGCTCGTACGCCAACGAGTGCAGCGAGGTCTGCCCGAAGCACGTCGACCCCGCCGCGGCGATCAATCAGTCGAAGCTCCTCGCCGTGATCGACTGGGCCACGTCCTTCGTCGTGAAGCGGGAGAAGTAGATGGCGCGCCCGGCCGATCCGCAGGCCATGACGCCGAGCAAGCCCGGCTCCACGCGCACTGCGCCGCCGATGGTGCCCGACAATTTCTGGACGCAGCCGCGCATGCGCACCTATCTGCTCTTCGACGCGACCGGCATCGTCTACCTGCTCGTCGGCTTCGTCGCGCTGCGCGTCGCCTGGGCGTTGGCCGGCGGCGCGCCGGCCTGGGATGCGCTGCTGCGGAGCTTCGCGAGCCCCGGCTACGTACTCTTCCACGTCCTCGCGCTGATCTCCGCGATCTTCGTCGGCGTGCGCTTCTTCCGGCTCTTCCCGAAGGCGCAGCCTGCGCGGATCGGCCCGGTGAAGCCGCCGCCGCCCGCCGGTCCTGCACGCGATGCTCTACGCCGCATGGGGCGGGATCACGCTCGTGCTGCTCGCCGTCTTCGGAGGGATCTGGCCGTGAAGGCGCTGCTGCTCCGCCTCGAACCGATCATCTGGGTGCTCTTCGGCGCCGGCATCATGGTCGGCACGCTGCTGCTACCGGGCTATCTGCTGACGGTCACGCTCGGCGCTCCGCTCGGTCTGTTGCCCGACGGCGCGCTCTCCTTCGAACGCGCGCACATGATCTTCTCGAACCCGCTCGGGCGCCTGGTGCTGCTCGCGATCATCGCGCTGCCGCTCTGGAAGGGCGCCCACCACACGCGCGCGCTCGCGGTCGACACGCTCGGCCATCACAGCGACGCGCTCATCGGCTCGCTGCTCTACGCGATCGCCGCGATCGGCAGCCTCCTCGGCATCGTCGCCGTCCTCGCAATCTGAGCGGCCCTGCTCTCGGGCCCGTTGACGCCCCCCGGCTGGTGCTTATCCAAGTCGCGTCGCCAGGGGCGATTCGGGCTCGTATTAGAACCCGCGAGCCCGGCGATCAGCAGGAGGTTTTGACAATCATGGCATTTCCCATCGTCTTTCGACAGAGCCGTTCGCTTCCGTCTCAGGGCGGCAAGCCCGTTCTGGTCCTCGGTGGAGCGACTCGTCGAGGATCTGCAGCGTGGTGACGTCGCTGCCGCCGAGCGGCCTTCGTCCCGCGTCTCGAAGTCGTCGAGCGCGAGGGCGAGTTCGTCGTGACCGCGGAACTTCCGGGTCTCGAAGAGAAGGACTTCCAGGTGGAGGTCCACGGCAACGTGCTGACGCTGCGCGGCGAGAAGCGCAGCGAACAGACGGGCGAACGTGATGGCCGACACTTCAGCGGAACGCGTCTACGGCGAGTTCCGGCGCGGCCTCGAGCTGCCCGTGGAAGTGCAGAGCGAGAAGACGTCGGCGTCGTTCAAGAACGGCGTGCTCGCCGTCACGCTGCCGAAGGCCGACACCGCGAAGGTGCGGAACATCCCGGTGACCAGCGCGTAGCGCGACGTCCATCGGTCGAACGAGCGAGAGGCGGGATGGGGCCGAGCCTCATCCCGCCTCTCCTTTGCTCAGCGACGTCGCGAATCAGTGTCCGTAGAAGATCCACCCGAACGCTGCCGCACCGATCACCAACGGGATCACCGTCTCGGCGATGTGGTGGTAGTGGTGGATGTGGTAGTGGAACGCCGCTTCGTCGTCGTACCAGCGACCACACGGCTCGCAGAAGTAGCGCGCATGCGCGACGGGGCGCGGCGCGTACCAGCCGGGTCCCCATCCCGCGTAGGACGCGCGCGTAGTGACGGGGCGCGTGAGTCGCCTCGCGGCGGGCACCAGTCGCCGTGTTCGCGATGGCCGTGGTGGCCGTAGTGATGACCGGGGACGATCGTCGTCATCCCAGTCGTCGTGCCCGGCGCTGACTGGTGGCGGAGCGAGCAGAAGGGCGGCGCCGAGCAGACCTGCGGCGCTCGAGAAGCGGGAACGAAAGGCAGAGGCACGCATTGCGAGACTCCTTGGCGGCCTTCGATGAGGCCGCTTCCAGGGATTCTTCGCCAGAGCGCATGACGGACGCGTGAAGGCTGGCTGCTCAGCCCTCGAAGAGGCGCCCCGCGAGCCAGCGGCGGTGGTGGATGCCGTCGCCGAGCATCGAGCGACTCCACATCGCGCGGCGGAAGAAGAAGTGCACGTCGCAATCCCAGGTGAAGCCGTAGCCGCCGTGGAGCTGCACGCCCTTGCGCACGGCGTTGCAGTAGACGTCGCTCGTCTGCGACTTCGCCATGCGCGCCAGCGTCTCGGCGCCGGCGTCGCCGCGTCGAGCGCCGCGGCGGCGCCGATCGCGAGACTGCGCGCCAGCTCGATGCCGCACATCATGTCGACGATCGGGTGCTTCACGGCCTGGAAGAAGCCGATCTGGCGATCGAACTGCTTGCGCGCGATTGCGTAGTCGCGCGTCTCGAGCAGCACCGACTCGGCGCCGCCCACCTGTTCGGCGGCGAGCGCGGCAAAGCCGCGCACCAGCATCGCGTGCCAGGCGGCAGCGGCGTCGCCGTCGAGTCGCGCCTGCGCCGGGACGCGCACGCCGTCGAACGCGACGCGCGCCATCGGCCGCGTCGGGTCGATGCCGACCTCCGCTTCGATCGAGACGCCCGTCGCGGGCAAGCTCGACCGCGAAGAGCGCGACGCTGACCCGACGCTTCGCGGAACGGCGCGACGACGAGATCCGCATCGGCGCCGCAGAGCACGTGGGTCTTCTGTCCGCGCAGCACGTAGCCGCCGCCGGCGGGTTCCGCGGTCGCGCTGACGCCGCTCCGCCTCGAAGACGCCGCCGGCTTCGCAGAGCGCGATCGTCGCGACCGTGTCGCCGGACGCGATGGCCGGCAGCAGACGCTGCGCGCTGTGTGGCGCTGCCGCCCTCGGCGATCGCGACGCCCGCGAGCAGCGAAGCCGAGGAACGGGCCGGGCACCAGGCGCCGCCCCATCTCCTCCATCACGATCTCGAGGTGCAGCCAGCCGAGTCCCGCGCCGCCGTCGCGCCTCGGGCAACACCAGTCCCACCCAGCCGAGCTGCGCGAGCTCCTTCCAGAGCGCGCGATCGAAGCCGACGCCCGCGTCGGCGAGCTTGCGCAGCTCCGGCGATCGGCAGCCGCTCCGAGAGGAAGCGGCGCGCCTCGGCGCGCAGCAGCGCGTGCTCTTCGGTGCAGCCGAAATCGGTCGGGACCTCGAGTTTGATCGGGGTTGCCGCGGACATGGTTCGCCTCTCACTTCGTCTTCGGGAGGCCGAGCACGCGCTCCCCGATGATGTTGCGCTGCACCTCGCTGGTGCCGCCGCCGATCGTCACGCCGAACGAGTTCATGTAGGCGCGCGGCCACTCGGCCTTGTCGGGCGCCTGCGGATCGCCGACCCACAGCGTCGCGTCGGGACCGAGCACCTCGCACGCGAACTCGGAGAGGCGCTGGCCGAGCTCCGAGTAGACGAGCTTGTTCATCAGGCGCGTCGCGAGCGGGCGGTCGTCCATGTTGAGTGCCGGCGACGCGCGCGCGCTGGCCGGTGAGGCGCAGCGCCTCCTCGTCGATCCAGAGCTGCGCGGCGCGATCGCGGATCACCGCGTCGTCGGCCGCGGGGTGGCCTTCGCGACGCACGCGCTTCGCGAGATTCGCGACGGCGCGCGCCGACGACTCGGCCGGCGTCGCCTGGCCGCCGCCGGTTCCCTCGGCGGCGCCGCGCTCGAAGGTCAGCGTCGTCATCGCGATCTGCCAGCCCTGGCCGAGTTTCCCGAGCAGCGCGCTCTTCGGCATCGGCGCCTTGTCGAAGATCACCTGGTTGAAGCCGCCCTCGCCGCTCATCTTCACGAGCGGCTGCACGGTGACGTTGGGCGCGTCCATCGGGAACAGGAAGTACGAGATGCCGGCGTACTTGTGCGCTGCTTGATCCGTGCGCGCGAGCAGGATCATCCACTTCGCGAAGTGCGCGAGCGTCGTCCACACCTTGTGGCCGGTGACGAGCCAGCCGTCGGCGGTCGCTTCGGCGATGCGTGCGTGAGGCTCGCGAGATCGGAGCCGGCGCCGGGCTCGCTGAAGCCCTGGCACCAGATCTCTTCCGCCGAGAGGATCGGCTTCAGGTAGCGCTTCTTCTGCTCCTCGTTGCCGACCGCGAGGATCGTCGGGCCCGCCCACTGCAGGCCGATCACGTTCACCAGGAACGGAGCGCCCGCGCGGTTCAGCTCCTGCGACACGATGCGCTGGCGCTTCAGCGGATCGCCCTTGCCGCCGTACTCCGCCGGCCAGTCGAGACCGAGGTAGCCGGCGTCGAAGACCTTGCGCTGCCACTCGCGCAGGAACGTCGAACTGCCGCTCCGACTCCACCTCGAGGAAGCTCTGCGGCAGCTTGAAGCCGGGATGGGCGGGCTTGTTCGCGGCGATCCAGCCTCGCACCTGCGCGCGGAAATCCGCGTTTTCTCGGGACTCTGTGTCGTCGGCGGCGGGGGCTCATGCGTTGCTCCTCGGTGCAGTTGACTCGCGAGTCGAACGGCGCGCGAGTCTAGGGTAAGGTTGCGCCCGCCCAAAGACCTTTTTCCGGAGATCGATTCATGAACTTCGGCTTCACCGAAGAGCAGGACCTGCTGCGCCAGGAGGTCCGCAAGTTCCTCGACGCGCACTGCCCGCTCGAAGAAGTGCGCAAGCTGATGGAGACGCCCGACGGCTTCTCGCGCGCGCTCTGGAAGCAGCTCGGCGAGCTCGGCTGGCTGGGCCTCACGATTCCCGAGGCGCACGGCGGCGCGGGACTCGGCTGGGTCGACCTCGTCGTCGTGCTCGAGGAGATGGGCGCGACGCTGTTCCCGTCGCCGTTCCTCGCGACCACGATCGCCGCCGCCGCGATCCGCGAATGCGGCGCAGCGACGCGCAGCAGGCGCGCTGGCTGCCGGCGATCGCGGACGGCTCGTGCATCGCGTCGCTCGCGTTCCTCGAGGCGAGCGATCGCTGGGACGTCGCCGGCGTCGCGCTCGAAGGCCGGGCGCAGGACGGCGGCGTCGTGCTCTCCGGCGAGAAGGTGCAGGTGCTCGACGCGCCGGCGGCCGATCTCTTCGTCGTCGCGTTCCGCAACGCCGGCGACGGTGTCGCTCGCGGTGGTCGAGCGCAACGCGCGGGCGTCACGGTCGAAGCGACGCCGTCGATCGACCAGACGCGCCGCGTCGGTCGCGTGCGTTTCGAGAACGTCGCGGTCGCTGCCGACGCGGTGCTCGCCGGCGCGAACGACGCCGCGCTCGCGCGCGTGCTCGACCTCGCGACGGCCGCCGTCACCGCCGAGCTGCTCGGCGCCGCCGCGGCCGCGCTCCAGATCACCGTGAAGTACGCGAAGGAGCGCGAGCAGTTCGGTTCGCCGATCGGCCGCTTCCAGGGCGTGAAGCATCCCCTCGCCGAGATGCTGGTGGACGTCGAGAGCGCGAAGTCGATCCTCTACTACGCGGCGTGGTGCCTCGACGAGCGCGATCCCGACGCGGCCCGCACCGTGTCGCTCGCGAAGGCGTACGCGAGCGAAGCGTTCGCGCGCATCGGCGTCGACTCGGTGCAGCTGCACGGCGGCGTCGGCTTCACCTGGGAGTACGATCCGCATCTCTACCTGAAGCGCTCGAAGTGGGCGCGTCCCGCGTTCGGCGATTCCGACTTCCACTACGACCGCGTGATCGCCATCGGAGAGCAGTGATGGACTTCCACTTCACGCCCGGAAGAAGAGGCGTTCCGCGCCGAGGTGCGCGCGTTCCTCGACGAGAACCTGCCGAAGGACGCGAACACGAACGACCCGGCGTTCCTCGCCGAGTGGACCCGCAAGGTGCGCGAGAAGCGCTGGGTCGGCTTCTCGTGGCCGAAGGAAGTCGGTGGCGGCGGCGGCTCGATCATGCAGCAGGTGATCCTCAAGGAGGAGATGGCGAAGCGGAAGGCGCCGCCTCTCGGCATCTGCTTCATGGGCCTCGCGTGGGTCGGTCCCGCGATCATCCAGTACGGCACGCCGGCGCAGAAGCAGCGCTTCATCCCCGACATCCTCGACGGCAAGTACCAGTGGTGCACCGGCTACTCAGAGCCGGCTTCGGGCAGCGACCTCGCGTCGCTCCAGTGCAAGTGCGTGCGCGAAGGGGCGCGCCAGCCCTCCGAATCAGAGATGTACGTCGTCAACGGCCAGAAGATCTGGACGTCGATCGCGATGTGGTCGAAGTGGATCATCCTGCTGGTCCGCACCGGCGTCTTCGACTCGGAGAGCCGGCGCCTGGCGGCGCCACGCGGCCGCCGAGCAAGCACGACGGCATCACCTGCCTGCTGGTGCCGATGGACACGAAGGGCATCACGGTGCGTCCGATCAAGAACATGTCGGGCGGCGCGATGTTCGCCGAGGTGTTCTTCGACAACGTGCGCGTGCCGGTCGAGAACCGGCTCGGCGAAGAAGGGCAGGGCTGGCAGGTCACGGTGTCGGCGCTCGCGCACGAGCGCTCGTCGATCGCCGAGGTCGAAGGCCTGCGGCGCAAGCTCGACGAGCTGAAGGAACTGGCGCGCAAGTCGCGGAAGAACGGCCGGCCTGCGCTCGAAGACGACGGCATCCGGCGCCGCATCGCGCGCTTCGAGGCGAAGATCGAGGGCATGCGCTTCAACGGCATGCGCGCGCTCACCAAGCAGCTGCGCGGCGAGCCGCTCGGCGCGGAGACCTCGATCAACAAGCTGCTGCGCGCGGAGCTCGAAGTCGCAGCTCGGCGAGATCGCGCTCGAGATGCAGGGCAGCGCCGGTCACCTGGAACGCGAAGTGGACGGCGGTCGCTGGCAGCGCTTCGCGCTCTCGTGGCCCGAAGTCGTGATCGGCGGCGGCACGCCGAACATCCAGAAGAACATCATCGCCGAGCGCGTGCTCGGGCTTCCGAAGGACTGATGAGCCACAGAAGATCGCGTCCAGCGGATCGAGTCGCTGCTGCGCGAGCGACTCGGCGCGACCGACGTGCAGGTCGTCGACGAGAGCCACAAGCACCGCGGTCACGCCGGCGCCGCCGGCGGCGGCGGCCACTTCCGCGTCAGCGTCGTCTCGCCGCGCTTCGCCGGCCTCTCGCTCGTCGCAGTCGCAGCGCCTCGTCTACGAAGCCGTCGGCGAGATGATGACCCACGAAATCCACGCCCTCACCATCACCACCCGCGCCGAGTAGGTGGAGAAAGGGGACGGTCCTCCTCGTGGACTGGCTGAGGAGTTTGGGGACAGACTTCGGCGAGGTGTGTCCCCAAAGTCCTCACTCAGTCCATGTCGAGGACCGTCCCCTTTCTCCTCACACGAAGCGGGTGAGCCATTCTTCCAGGGTGACGCTGAAGCCGGCGGCGTTGCGGTGACCGCCGCCGCCGAAGCTGGCGGCGAGGCTCGCGACGTCGAAGTCGCCGATCGAGTAGACGGAGCAGTCGACGCGGCGCTCGGTGAGCCGATAGACGAGGCCGCACTGGGTTCCGAAGGCCTTGCGCTTCGCCAACTCGTGGCCGATCGACGATCGCTGGAAGAGCGCGTTCACCGCTTCGAGGCGTAACTCGCCCACGGTCACCGAGTGCGCGTTCTGCAGCGCGCGCTCGATGTCGGCGCGCTGCGCGCGCACGATCGGCCGGCCCTCCGCGACGAGCTTCTCGATCGGCTCGGCGACGAGCCGGTCCCAGACTTCGAAGCGACGCGGGTAGATGCCGATCGCGGCGTTGACTGCGTCGGAGTTCGGCAGTTGCCACTTCCAGAGATCCTGATCCTGGACGTACGCGAGCAGGCGCGGGAGATCCGTTTCGGGGTGGAAGTGCTCCCATGCGAGCGCGGCGCCCGACTGCGTGAGATCGAAGTTCACGACGTGACCGCGCTCGCCGAGATCGAGCGTCAGCTCGGGATCGGAGCGAAAGCGCTCGAGCGCCGTCACATGATGATCGAGTACGACGACGCGCGCGGCCTTCAGGCCGAGCGTGCGCAGCAGGCCGTTCGCGAGCGCGATGTCCGCGAACACCACCTCGGCGCCGACGAGATCTTCGAATTGGAGCGCGTCGTCGTGACCGCGCGGGCGATATTCTCCGGACTTGCCCCAGGCCTTCCACACCGCCCACGCGGCGCCGAAGCCATCGGGGCAGCCGGCGTGATAGAAACAGACTTTTTTCACGGCCGCGGGAGCTTAGCCGCGCACGCGGCTCTGCGCGCCCAGCAATCCGAAGTCGAACGGAGCTGATGAGTTGCCGATCGAACGCGAAATCCGCTTCCGCGTGACCGAAGGCACGGCGCCCGCGGGCGGGGTCTCCATGCAGCAGGTCTATCTGCTGCGCGGGCGCGTGACGGCGCGGGTGCGCGTTGCGGAAGGGAAGGGCGCCCGTGCGACCGTGAAGGCGCCGCGCGGCGACGGTCGCTACGAATGGGAATGGCGCGTGCCCGAGTCGCTCGCTCGGGCGCTGCTGCGGCTGCCACTTCCCTGCGTGCGCAAGACGCGGCGTCGCGAGGGGCGTCTCGACGTCGACTGCCTCGAATGGCCGCCCGGCATCGTGCTGATCGAGTTGGAACTCGATGCCGGGGAAGGTCCCGATCTGCGCGATGTCGCGGCTCGCGGCGCGTTCATGGAAGCGCACCGCCCGGACTGGGTACGCGCTTGGCACGATGTGACCGATGATCCCAACTACACGAACGCGCGACTCGCGCGGCGCCTGCCCCGCCAATAGTCCGCTAGTTGTTCATCGCCACCGGGCGACTCGACACCAGGTCGCCGAGGATGTGCAGCGCTTCCTGGACCTGGGGCGCGCGGTCGTCGGGCGGCCCGTCCTCACCCGGCACGCCCGTGCCCGTCGGCGGAGCCACCATCGCAGAATCACCGGAGGCAGCGCCGTCGCCCGTTGCTGACGCTTGCGGCTTCGCCGCCTCCTTCTCCTTGTCCTTTTCCTTCTTCTCGAGCAGGTCGGCCACCTTCACGACGCCTTCGTTGGCGCGCTGCTCCTCGAGTTCCTTCTCGATGTCGGCAAAGCGCGTGTCGCCGGCGACGCGATCGTGTGAACGCCGCGCGAGCGCCTGGACGGTGGCGTCGTCGATCGCGATATAGCCGCTGCCGTGCTTCGGCGCGCCCTTCGCGAAGGCATCGATCGACCGCGCCGGCAGCGAGTAGGGCTGGTTCGTCTCGCCGAGTTCGTCGTTGGCGGTGAGGGCGGGAACGACGATGTCGGCAGGGACACCGATCTGTTGCGTCGACTTGCCTCCCGGGCGGAAGAAGAGCGCCGTCGTCAGTTTCAGTGCGCCGAGACCGGGCGGGAGCGGCGCGACGGTCTGCACGCTGCCCTTCCCGAAGGTGTGGTCGTCGCCGACGATCAGACCGCGGCGGTAGTCCTTGACGGCGCCCGCCAGGATCTCCGCCGCCGACGCGGTGACGCGCGAGGTCAGCACCACGAGCGGGCCCGACCACTGGATCTTCTCGTCGGGATCGTCGAGCACCTGCGTGTGCTCCCGGGAATCGCCGACCGCCACCACACCGCCCTTGCCGATGAAGAAGCCGGTGATCTTCACGGCGTAGTCGAGCAGGCCGCCGCCGTTGCGCGAGAGGTCGAGCAGCAGGCCGTCGGCCTTCGCGGCGCGCGCTTCCTTGAGCAGCTCTTGCACGTCGTCGGTAGCCTGACGCGCTCCGGTGTCCTTGTCTCCGTAGAAGGAGGGCAGGTCGAGCACGGCGAGCTTGTAGGTCTTGTCGCCGGACTTCACCTCCTCGAAGCGCAGCTTCGCGGCCTGCTCTTCGAGGTTGATCTTGTCGCGCACCAGGCGGACGCTGTAGCGCTCGGTGGTGGCGCCCTGGCGCAGCAGCGAGAGCCGCACCACGGAACCCTTCTTGCCGCGGATCATGCGCACCACCTCGCGCAGATCCATGTCGATCACGTCGACCATCTCGCCCTTCTCGTCCTGGGCGACCGCGATCACCCTGTCCTTCGGCTTGAGTGTGCCTTCCTTCGCGGCCGAGCCGCCGGGCACGATTTCCTCGACCACCGTATAGCCATCGCGCGACGAGAGCACCGCGCCGATGCCTTCGAGCGAGAGGCCCATGTGGATCTTGAAGTCTTCGAGATTGTCCGGCGAGAGGTACGAGGAGTGCGGGTCGAGCGAAGTGGAGAAGGCGTCGAGGAAGCGCGCGTAGATCTCGTCGCGCTTCGTCTCCTGCGCGCGTCGCGTCATCAGCTCGTAGCGGTGGATCAGCTTCTTCTTGGCCTCGTCCAGCGGCTCGCCATTGGCGACGTAGTTCGACATCTGGAAATGCACGAGACGGCGGTAGAGGTCGTCGCGCTCGGCCTTGCCCTTCGGAAAGCCGCGCTTCTCGGGGTCGATCACCAGCGTGGCGTTCTCGTCGATCTGGTAGTCGGAGCGCGACACATAGTCGCGCACGAACTTCTCCATCTCCTTGTACCGCTCGATGGTGAGCTTGTGCATCGCCTCGAGCTGCGAGCAGTCGCCGCGCGTCAGCGACGCAAAGACACCGCTGAGTTCGCGTCGCAGCGCATCCGCGTCCGCCTGCACGAACAGCGAACGCGACGGGTCGAGGTGCCGCAGGTTCGACTCGGCGACGCGCTCCTTCAGTTCGTCGGTGAGCGCACGGTACTGCACGTGATTCTGGAGATAGGCGCCGAGCAGCCGGGGCATCGTCTCGCAGGAGAGCGCGCTCGAACCGGCCGGCGCGGCGGCCTCGGTCGCCGCCGGGGCGGGAGAGGCCGCCATGCCGAGCGCGAGAGCCAGGCCGAGCACGAGAGCCGTGCCGGCAAGCGGGTAAGAGAGATGGGGAGATCGGCGCGGGACCGGGAGTCGCACGGATGCTCATGGCGAGCGAGGATAACGGACGCATGTGGACCTGCCTCTTCGGCGCGCGGAACCCCGCGCGCGAGGGGAATGGGGGACGAGGTGCGGCGGGCCCGCCGCGCCCGGACTCCAAAGCCGGCCTTGGACGCGGGCGGTTGGCGGCCTGTTCGGCCGGCAACTCCGATCGCCCCGAGCGAGCCAGCGCGGTCGTCCCTTCGTCGAGCGGACTTCGCACCCCGAGGCCGCCGCGATTCAGGACGTGGGTGTAGATCATGGTGGTCTTCAGAGTCGCGATGGCCGAGCAACTCTTGGACGGTGCGGATGTCGTAGCCGCGCTGGAGCAGGTGGGTGGCGAAGCTGTGGCGCAACGTGTGGCAGCTCGCCCGCTTGGCGAGCCCCGACTCGCGCACCGCGCGCGTCATCGCGCGCTGAACCGCCGTCTCGTGGAAGTGATGGCGGCGCTCGATGCCGGTGGCCTGCTCGCGGTAGCGCGTGGTGGCAGGGAAGATCCATTGCCAGGGCCACGCACGCGCCGCGCCCGGAAACTTCCGTGCGAGCGCATCCGGAAGCGCCACCGCTCCGAAGCCGCCCTCGAGGTCGCGTTCATGAAGTGCGCGGGCGCGTTCGTACTGGAGGCGGAGCGGAGCTTCGAGCGAGATCGGAAGCGGCGTCACGCGGTCCTTGCGCCCCTTGCCGTCGCGGATGCGGATCTCGTGCGTGGCGAAGTCGAGATCCTTCACGCGCAGCGAGAGCGCTTCGAGCAGCCGCAGGCCCGACCCATAGAGGAGGCCCGCCACGAGTCTCGGTATCCCGTCGAGTCGCGCGAGCACCGCGCGAACCTCGGGAGGCGTCAGCACCACCGGCAATCGCCGCGGCTTGCGCGCGCGCACCAGCTCGTCGAGCTGGGGCACGTCGCGCCCGAGCACGCGCCGGTACAAGAAGACGATCGCGTTGAGCGCCTGGTTCTGCGTAGACGCGGACACGCGGCCCTCGACCGCCAGATGGTTCAGGAAGGCAGTGATCGCCTCGGGCCCGAGCTCGGCCGGGTGCCGCTTGCCGTGAAACAGGATGAAGCGCCGCGCCCAATGCACATACGCCGTCTCGGTGCGCGGACTCGCGTGGCGGACGCGGAGAGCAATGCGGATCTGGTCGAGCAGACGCGGAGGCGCGCCAGCGGCAGCGCCAAGCGAGCCCGGCGGCCCGCATTCCCGATCGTGATCGTTCACGAAGACACCCCGGCGCGAACCCGGGATGGCCGGGTATTGCGCGAATTCGGGGTGAGGGACGGGACGGAACACGGTCGGCCAATCTCAACGGCGAACGCCGACCGTGACACGCAGGCTAGTCCCCAGCTCTACGGTCCGCAAAGACTGACCACGAACCCGCAGCCTATCACCCCATTCTGGGCGACTAGGCTGCTGCCTCCCGAGGGCGAACGACGCCACACCGGCGCATTGCAGTGTTTGCACGCGGCGGCGTAGACTGCGGGGTAGCAGTTGAAGACCTGTTGGGCGGCATAGGCAGGAAAGAGCCATCGGTGGCGACTTGGGTCCCGATCACGATTTCCCTAATTGCGCTCGCGTTTTCGGCCTACGTTTACTTGGCGACGCGGAGATCTTCCAAGCTCGCGTACTTCGGATCCATGATTTCGGAGATCCTTCAGATCAACCTTCGCCATCCACAGTTTGATGATCCACAATTCACGAACACGTATCCGGATATCGACGAAGCGCTCCGGAGAGAGTACGAAATCTACGCCACCATGGTGTGGAATTGCATAGGACTTCTTTCAGTCGAATACCGCGACAGGCTCGATCGGTGCCCGTTCGTCGGCGTTGTCGAGTACTGGTCTTCCTTGCACGAGAAGTGGATCCGGGAAAGCTCACGTAGGCACCAGTACCATGGTCTCGGTATCTCGATCCCGTCGTTGACTGATCGCAACGTTGACTTCGGAAAATCGCTATTCCCGGAGGTCCACAAGCGCTGGGCGCGTGCCACGATGCTCGATACATTATTCTATCTCTACTACTACCACGTACTCGCTCCCTTCCTCTTTCCCTTTAGCGCCAAGTACCGGGAAGAAGCGCGGGAGTACTGGCGGCGCGGAGCGTAGTCAAGATGCCGCCCAACACCTATGAGGCCTCTCCCTGTCAAGTGGGCAAACAAGTCCCGCTGACCGCGGCTCTGTCCGCGATCTTTCCGCGCTGCGCGTTCGTCTCGGCTTCGCACTCCATCTTCGCTTCCAAGATCTGGTGCAGCGTCCTGGACTCTGCACCCAACACCTATCGAGGATCACGCTCGACCGCGCTTGGCGAATCGAGCGGGGAGGCAATCGCCTCCGCGTCCTAGAAGCCCATTCGTTCCCTCATGCCGGCCTCCTCATGGCGTCGACCTCGAAGGTCCGTTGTCTCCAGGCTCGGGGGAGGGGCAGAGTCGCAAGCAGTCGAGACGCGATGTCGAGAGAGGGAGCGAGAGCGCGCGTCCAATCAAGCGAGCGAGCTGCCGGATCTTCGGGCTCATGACCGGTGCCTTCTCGCGCTCGTAGGCGCACGGGGACGACGCAGTCTCGTTCGAGCTCGATCCCTGGGGCTCTCGTTGGACGACGGGCTCACGCACCCTCACTCCCTCAGTTGACCGTCGCGACGAAGCGTTCGATCTCGAACGCCTTGCCGCGCAGCAGCATGTAGTAGGCCGCACGCCCGAGCTTGTGCGCGAGGATGCTGAGCGCCTTGCCCTTGCCGTGGCGCTTCTCGAGCCGTGCGAGGAGCTTCTTGCCGGGTTCGCTGTGGCGGACGAAGAGCACCGCGGCTTCCGAGAAGGCCCACTTGAGATGGACGTTGCCCATCTTGGCGCCGCTGGTGCCGTGCTTCTTCCCGGCCGACTCCTTCGCGCACTTCACGAGCCGCGCATAGGAGGCGAACTCCTGCACGCGGTCGAAGCGCTTCACGTCGTGGATCTCGTAGAGGATCGTGAGCGCCAGCACCTTGCCGACGCCCGGGATCGTGCGCAGCAGCTGGAAGGCTTGCGGATCGTGCTGCTTGGCCTGGCGCACGAGGTAGCTCTCGAGGTCGGTCAGCAGCGTGTCGTAGCGATCGAGCAGGGCGAGATCGACGGCGATGGTCTTGCGCACGACGCGGTCCTCGAAGTGATCGGCGACGCCTTCGCGATTGCTCGGGTAGGCGATCCGCTTGGCGAAGGCCGGGAGGTTGTACTGCTGGTTGGTCATCTGGATGTGGGCGAGCAGCTGGCCGCGCTTGCGGACGAGGTGCAGGCGTCGGCGCAGCAGATCGCGCGTGGCGCGCATGCCCGCCGGGTACACGTAGGCCTGCGGCAGCATCCCGCCGCGCAGCAGCATGGCGATCTTCGAGCGCGTCGATCCGGTCGTTCTTCGCCTTGCCGCCGTGGATCGCCTTCATGTAGAGGGCGTGGCCGAGGACGAAGGCGATGCCTTCGGCGGCGCAGAGGTCGGCGAGCCAGTACCAGGTGAAGATGCACTCGACGGCGACGACGAGGTCGTCGCGATAGGGAGCGATCGCTTCCAGAAACGCTTCGGGGTTCGACGGCAGGTTCTTGTGGACGAGCACCTGGCCGTCGCGGTCGAGGATGCAGACGTACATCGTCTTCGTGTGCAGATCGATGCCGCAGTAGTGGCGATGCTGGTTCGTGTAGAATCGCATTGGTTCTCTCCCTGCGCGGATGCGCGTGTTTCGATTGGCATCCAGCCTACTCCGGGTGGAGTAGGCGCAGGGAGAGGCCTCGGATGAGAATCAAGCGGCTGCAGCTGACCGCCCGCGGCCTTCGCCCCGCGCGCCTCTCGGTCCGGCGGCTGGGGCCTTCACTCCGCGCGGTCGTCGGCGGCTTCGCAGCGAGCCGCCGGGCGGTGTAAGGTGGTGCACGGCGGGCGGCAGCTGAGCCGCAATCCGTTAGCCAGACTGCCACATCGATGGCCCGCTCAGGCTGGCCGCGCTCATTCCGTTGCACTGCGAACGAATCAGGGCACTCCAGCGCTCCCTGTGCCTGAGCGCCAGGGGCGCGTTCCAATCTCTGACAGCTCCCGAAGCTCAGCATCATTCATCCCACCAGGTGCCCGCCCGCGGTGAGATGCTCCAGGCCACATCTTCATAAGCAGCTCGTCAATCTCACGACACGTTCCGCTTGAGAGCAGCGGCCAAATCTGGGTGAGATGGCTTTTGAGGTTCTCCGGTGGTATGACCAGCCCCCCCTCTTTCATTCCCTCTCCGCCCGTGAGCTGATATGCAAGGCAACCCACATTCCCGGTCACTCTGAAGCCCTCAATATCCGGAATAGCCACGGCAGAGCTGCTGACTGGGTATTCCCCCACCTCATACGGAGCAATCCAGATCACACAGTCTTGGAACGGCTTTCGCTCAAGGAACATCTCTCGATAGTACTTCCGCGGTATCGCTGCCCCTTCATTCGCATGCAACAACGATGCAGTAAGCACAGTCTTTGCGACCCACGTACCCAGCACGACAGCCTCGTCGTCCGTAAACGCGCACGCCCCCGTGCTGCGGATGAGCGGCCCTAGGATCGGCCGCGCCCTTGACTCAATCGCTGACATCCACCCACCGTTGCATCGTCCGCATATCTTCCGAGCTTTCAGGTCGACGGCCGATGTTCTCCAAGCATGATGAGATTCCATAGCGCTGTCGCTGCGAACCGCAGTCCGGGGCTGCCCCAGGGCTCTTAGATACGGCAACGCCCATTGCGGAAAAACATGCTCCAGCGTAAGGGGCCCCTCGCCGCCGCAGAATACGCATACTCGTGCACTCGCATCGCCCACTTGGTCCCTCCGGCAATTCTCCAGCACTCGTTACTGGGGCGGGCGATTCTCTCATACCCATTCACCGATGCAACACGTTTGGAAGCCGCCGCAAGAGGTTCGCGAGCGAAGGTCGTCCTTCGCACCCAAGCTGCCGGCTCGACCCTTCCAGAGCCCTGGCTAACAAGGAATCATGAGAAGGCCACGTCCGTGCGCTGATCGAAGGGATCGGAGCGCGAGGCGTTGGCGGTCTCCTCCACTGGGGAGATGCTTTCGGGTTGCAACACACCTGGGCATCGAGCCCCAACGGAGGAGAACCGCAGTGGAACGCTACCTCGGAGGCGACGTGCACGCGCAGAGCGTGACGTTCAGCGTTCTCGATGTGTCGGGTCGGCAGATCCGACGCGACGTGGTGGAGACCAACGGCCAGGCGCTGGTCGGATATCTGCAGCAGCTCGCAGGCCGCCTGCATCTTTGCATCGAGGAAGGCGAGTGGAGCCAGTGGCTCTACGAGATCCTGTCGCCGCACGTCGCGGAACTCGTGGTGTACCGCGGCGAGTGGAAGCCGGGGCTCAAGAGCGACGCGATCGATGCGCACGGGCTCGCCGAGAAGCTTCGGACGGGACGCATCGATCGACCGGTGTTCAAGGATGCCGGGAACTTCCTGGCGCTCCGGGACCGAGCGCGCACGTACACGATGATCACGCGCGATGTGGCGCGGGTGAAGAGTCGGCTGAAGAGCTTCTTCCGCTCTCGGGGCCTGCCGACCCAAGGCGAGTCGCTGTACAAAGAGGATGCGCGCGCGAAGCAGGCGCTGGCCTTGCCGCGGGGTGCCCGCGAGTCGGTGGCGCTTCTCGGTCGCGAGCTCGACTCGCTCCGCGCGCTCAAGGCGGAGGCCGAGGCCGCGATGCTGCGCGAGTCGCACCGACATGCCATCGCCCGCGTTCTCGAGACCGCACCCGGACTCGGCCCTGTTCGCGTCGCGCAGATGCTGCCGATCGTGGTCACGCCGCATCGCTTCCGCACGAAGCGGCAGTTCTGGTCGTACTGCGGCTTCGGCGTCGTCACGCGCTCGTCTGCCGATTGGGTGCGAGAGCGGGACCAGTGGGTGCGCGCGCGCGTCCCGCAGACGCGGGGACTCAACTTCAACCACAATCGGTTGCTCAAGGCGCTCTTCAAGGGCGCCGCGACGACGGTGATCGCGCACGCCGGTCCGAATCCGCTGCGCGCCGACTACGACCGGCTGTGTAGCAACGGAACGAAGCCCAACCTGGCCAAGGTCACCGTGGCGCGAAAGATCGCCGCCATCGTGCTGGCCATGTGGAAGACGGAGGAGAGGTACGAGCCCGGAAGGCTCCACGGAAGCGCCATCGGTTGACCGCAGCGAAGATCGGAGGCGCGCCGAGCGCAGGCTCGAAGGGGAGCTCCGGGGCACGAGGTCGAGGGGAAGCATCCGTGTCAGTGCGTGGTCGCTGCAGCAGCGGCAGGCCCGATAACAAGGATATGCCCCCTCGCAGGACCGAATGAAGCAATGGCCCTCGAGGCCCAGATGGAAGCGTGGTTCATCGCAGACCCACAGGCTTCTCTGCCCGCAGGAGAACGCTCATGCAGAGCCCGGCATGCCTCGCGGCACACGGCGGTGACACCACCGGGACGTTCGACGCCAAGTGCATCGGACGCAGGAGACGTATGCACTTGACATCGCCTTCTATGGAAGCGCATGCAGCTGGCCGCCCGCGGCTTCTAGTTTGCGCCCGCCGCGGGCCAGCGGCCGTTCGAGCCCCGGGCTGGCTGAGCGGCTTCGCGTCGGGCCGCCGGGCGGTGTACGTTGGGTTCACGGCGGGCGTCAGCTGATGCGCCAGCCGTTGGACAGCACGAAGATGAGTTCTCGGGAATTCACGAAGGGTGAGAAGAAGAAGCTGCGGGCACTCGCTCGGGAGGCTTACGCTCGCGACCTCGATTATTGACTGATGCATAAAGAAAGCAACATTCAGCGCAAAATGAGAGAGAGGTCCGAGGCGCGAACACAACCGCGCAGGTGCTTCGCGGACCGGCGGAGGCGGGCGAGCTGGGCGCGAAGCCGGCGCAGCAGCTCGCGCTGGGAGTTGGGGCGCCCGTTGGCGAGGGCGCGCTTCGCGAGCTGCCAGACGCCCTCGTCCGGGTTGAGCTCCGGCGCATAGCCGGGGAAGCGATAGAGGTGCAGTCGGGGAAACGCGCCTTGGAGCTTCCGGATGGCCTCGCCTCCATGGATCGTGCCGTTGTCCCAGATCAGCACGACGGGTCCACGCAGATGCCGAAGCAGGTGGCGGAGAAACTCGCAGACCTCGGGATGCTGGATGTTCTTCGGGTGCAGACGGAAGTAGAGACCCAAGCGGCGGCGCTTCGGACTGACCGATAGGCCCGAGATCACCGAGATCCGCTCGCGTCGCTGGGAGTGATGCAGCAGCGGCGTGCAGCCGCACGGCGCCCAGGTTCGCTGCACGGTCGGGATCAGGAGGAAGCCCGACTCGTCGACGAAGACGAGGTGGGCACCCAGCCGCGACGCTTTTTTTTGATAGCGGGCCACGCCTCCCGCTTCCAACGCTCGATCCGCTCCTCGTTGCGCTCGAGCGCACGCCGCTCGGGCTTTTGCACCGTCCATCCCATTCCATGGAGAAGGCGGCCGACGTGAGCCCGGTGGTAGTGGACGCGGAACTCCTTTCCGATGAGCCGGGCCACGCGAGCCGTCGTCCAAAGATCCGTGGTGTGCCCGTGCGCGAGGGGCCCCTGCAGCAGCATCCGCACCAAGCGCTGGCGTTGCCGCTTGTCGAGCTTCGGCGGGCGCCCGGGCGAGAATCGGACGCGCAGCGCTTCGACGCCTCCCGCGTCCCGCGCGTCGCGCCAGCGCATCACCGAGCTCGGCGCGCAGTCGAGAAGCCGCGCGACCTCGTTCAAGGATCGGCCCTCGTCCAAGCGTCGCAGCGCCCGATGCCGGCGCGCTTCCAAGACCTCCGCCGAGCCCTTCAATCGCATGCATGCCCCCTCTTTGTGGGGGGTGCATGCATTGTTGCATTATTTATACGCTAGTCAATAAGCGCTTCGCGAACTCGACTCGGGGTTCTCAGACTGGCGCCGCAAGCAGATCGACGGGTTCCAGTTGACCGACCTGATTCATGAGTTTCATCAGGGGCCTTCTCCCGAACTCTACTTGCAATATGAGCGGCTAGATCCGGGGTTCCTGGTCGCACGAGCCGTAGCGCCGGGAGTGGCTGCTCGCCTCACCGACGCACATGCGAGCATATGACCATGCCGAAGCGCCTCCTAGTGATCGTCTTGCTGGTTCCGTTCTCTGCCCCAGCCGCAGAGCCGATTCCGCACAGCGAAACTCAAGCAGGCATGAATGAGGCAGCTGGAGCGCATCTGCGGGCCGTTGAGGCAGAGATGAAGCAGGCGCTAGAGGCTCTTCTCGAGAAGGCACCGGATAGGGCCGAGGCGGTCGCCAAGCTCAAGAAGTCGCAGATCGCTTGGGAGGCCTACCGGGACGCGCAGCTTGAAACCTCTTGGCCGTTTGCGGACCGCACGTGGTATGGAAGCGTTCATCCGATGTGCGTCGCTGGCGCCAGGGCGGCACTCACCGAGGCTCGCACTCGCGAGTTAAAGGCGATGATCGTTTCTCAAGAAGGCGATGTCTGTTCGTCGAGGTGGCCCGAGTAGTCGAGCGTGCTGTCCAACAACGCAATGGAGCTGACGTCCCTTACGCTGGCGCCGCGCGGGTCGCTGGTGGGTTCCTCGGCGTCGTGGCGGGCGAGCAGGCTGCTTCCCAGGTCGGGCCGCAGCTCATCGCAGAGCCGTTGTACGGACCGGAAGCGCAAGACGTGAAGCACGTCCCAGTAGACATAGGGGAGAAGCCCGCTATGGACCCTCCGGTCGTGACGTTATCCGACGGCGTGGCCATGCTCAGGCCTTGGTCAAACTCCGACGCGAACTTCTTGCTCGACGCATGCGCAGATCCAGCGATCCAGCGGTACTCGGTTCCGACTCCGCCGCGGTCGATCGCGGAGGCCGCGGCGCTCATCGACGAAATCGAGCTGGCCTGGCAGAAGTTCGCCTCGTCTGGCCGGCCATCGGGTGTCGCCTTCGCGATCGCCGATGCGGCCTCGGCCGACTTGGTCGGCCTCTGCGGCATCGACGAATGGTCGAAGGCAGACGTGGCACAGATCGGCTACTGGATCACCGCGAGAGCGCGAGGTCGTGGCTTCGCGACCCGCGGCGTGATTCTGCTTACGCGCTGGCTGTTCGAGCTTGGAGCGGCTCGGGTGTTCCTTACGATCGTCGCGGACAACGTCGACTCGATCGCGGTGGCCCGACGGGCAGGGTTTGCGTATGAGGGAACGATGCGCTCACACGGCGTTTGGCAGGGTCGCCGCTCCGACGTGATGTGGTTCGCTGCGCTGCCTCTTGAGTGGACCGAGCGAGGCAGGTGAACCCGTTAGTTGCGTCGTGCGTCGGCCGTACAACTCGGCGCTGCACCCGACGCTCGCTTCGCTCGCGCTGGTGAGCGCCAGGGTCGTTAGGCAGAAGTGGGCTCAGCATGACGCGCAGGGTCACGGCTCATCGAGACGGTCTTCGTGCGACGCCTGCCGGAGGATGTCTGGGACTTCAGGGCCTCAGGACTACGCGCGCCGTCATGACGTGGGACTCGTCCGTGCTCGAGGCGACGGCCCGCTCCACCACCATGCCTGTGCCCCGAGTTCGGGCGCATTCGCTCGCACCGGCGGATTGGCAGTCGATCTGTCCCAGTATCGGCAGTTCGGTCGTCCTTCTCGCACCAGCCTTTCGATGGAGAAGTCCAATCCGCTCTTCTCGCACGCGCGGTGGCGGCTCGTGGTCGTACGTCGCCGTCTGACGGCGGAACCGCCGGACTTCGGACACAGACGAACAGCGCTGCGTCGATAAAGCCCGGATCCGGTGGCGTCGGCTCCTTGTTGCCGCTCGTTCAGAGGCGGCTGTCTCAGCTCCGTCGACCCGCCGGGCGATGAAGAGAGCCAAGCAGAAGCTCGACGCACCAACGAATGACGGCATGGCGGTACGTCGGCCCTAACGGTGCGTTGCCCGCGTGACACAGGCCGCGGAGCGGCCCGTTAGGCAACATCGAGCACTTGGTGAAGGACTTCGCATGAAAAACACTTCATCCCATCCACACTCGCGCATACTTGAGAAACGAGGACAACCATGAAAATCAGAATACTTCTTTTCTTGAGCGCTTTGTCGTTCGTTGTGCTCGGACCAGGAGGTGGTCTCGGAGCACCACAGCAGGACGCAGGGTCAACTGCGCGACGAGTCATCATCTTTGTTTGGGATGGACTTCGAGCTGACGACGTAACTCCGGAAAACATGCCGAATTACTTCGCCCTCGCTCGATCCGGGGTCGTCTTCGCGGATCACCACGCCGTCTATCCAACCTTCACCATGATGAACTCCGCGTCCATTGCGACTGGAACGTATCCAGGGGTGCATGGGTTCTACGGCAACGTGGTGTACGCGCCGAATGCGAGGGGAAAGAACGCGAAGGGAGTCGATATCGATTTTTCTGCCCCGGCGTTCATCGAGGACTTCGGGGTCGTCGAAGCCGTGCGGGAGTCCTACCAGGGTAAGCTGACGCTCGTTGCGACGATGCTCCAAGCAGCACAGGCCAAAGGGCTGTCGACGGCGGCCATCGGCAAGTTCGGGGCCGCCTTCATCCAGGATTACAAGCGAGGGGGCATCATCCTCGATGAAGATGCGGCGATGCCGCTCAGTTTCGCCAAGGAACTCCAGAAGGCTGGTTATGCCCTTCCGAGGAACACTATCAACGCCTACGACGCGGGTACGTTGGCGCTCGCCAATGACAACGGTGACCCGACGGCTCCCATTGCCATTCAGAGGCTCAACGATGGGCAGACCGCGAATCCGCTCGACCGCACGGGGGCCCTTTCTCGGCGTGGGTTCACGTATCTTACCGACGTATTCGTCAATTACATCCTTCCGAATAAGAAGCCGGATCTCACAGTCTTTTGGTCGAAGGAGCCGGACGCAACGAATCACGCGTACGGACCCGGGACATACAACTCAATCGATGCGACGAAGATGAACGACGAGATCTTGGGCCGAGTCATGGACAAGATCCGCCAGCTCGGCTGGGAGCAGAGCACCGACATCATCATCACTCAGGACCACGGTCACAGCACGGTCTCCGGTGATGTCGCCCACTACCCGTTGCGGGGAATTGTCGATGGCGGCATCGGCTCGCATGACCCATATGGGTACTCGGTCTCGGGCTTCGTGCGGACGGCCGAGTTGCTCACCCAGGACGGGCTGAAGGCCTACGATGGCGCAGGCTGTCGCGACATACCGACCTTGTCAGGCATCCTGTTCGACGGGACCCACCTTCACCCCACCAAGAATGACGCGGATGGAAGCGCTTGTGGCAAAGCGCAAGAGTACACCTCGCCAAGGTACTTGGTGCCGAAGCCGGTTCCCGCCGGAGGCATCGTCGTGGCCGCGAACGCGGGGAGCGATTACCTCTTCGTCCCGGATGGCGACCCCAACACCGTCAAGGCCGCTGTGGTGAGCCTCCAGAGCCGCTTGCAATTCGGTGCAATTTTCGTGAGTGACAAGTATGGGGACGTCGCGGGGACGCTGCCGATGAGCCTCATCAACACGGAGAACCCGGTCACCGGCCGGGGGCCTGACATCATCGTCAGCTTCACTTTCGACGAAAACGTGTCCGTGGCAGGCCGTCCTGGAATCAGCTACGCGAGCTCGGTCAACCGGAGGGGTGACCACGGCAGTTTCTCGCCAACCGATACGCACATTTCCATGATGGCCCATGGGCCAGACTTCAAGTCGGGCCTTCATGACACGCTTCCCACGGCGAACGTCGACATCGCGCCTACGGTTGCGCGCATTCTCACGTTCAACATGCCGGGCGTTCAGGGGCGAGTGCTTGAGGAGGCGTTGAAGGGCGGACCACGCGTCACGGAATACACGGTGTTGGGCAAGATCTACCGGTCCTCAAAAAAGACCGGGCTGAAGGTGAAGCTTCCCACTGACCTGGACGGTCGCACCATTGATCCCAACCTGACGACGTACTCCGTCGAGCTGAGGACGAAGACCCTCACCCGAGGTGGCACGAGCTACATTTACTTCGACCAGGCCAGAGCGATCCGCGAATGAACCTTCGCTGACTTGGCTGCGAGCAACCGGCGAGCCTAGGGTCTGAGATTGGCATCGGTCAGTCACCTGTCGCCTCGATCGTTCCTAGCCGGCGCAGCGGGGCTTCTGGTCGCCAGGGCCGCGCACTCTCGAGACAAGAGGGAAGGGCACGCCGTGAAGTTCGACGTCGATCGATTCGTCGATGATGTCAAGCGCGGGAACGCGGAAGTCGATAGCCAGACGGCGGTTCAAGAGGTGCTAGCGCGAGCCGTGTCCGACCCCAACGCTGTCATCAGGGGGATCGGGGCTCCGACAGAGGCTGGGATTCACACGATCTTCCACGGCAAGGATCTCACCATCCTCAACGTGGTTTGGGCACCGCTCATGCTGCTCCTCCCACATAACCACAGCATGTGGGCATCGATTGGGATCTACACAGGGCGAGAGGACAACATCATCTGGCAACGGTCTGGATCTACCGTGGAGGCATCCCGAGCGGCGTCACTATCTGAGCGCGAGGTCTTCCCACTCCCCGAGGATGCGATCCATTCCGTCACGAACCCCATTGAGCGGCTGACTGGGGCGATCCACGTTTACGGTGGTGACTTTTTTGGAACGCCTCGCAGCGAGTGGGACGCGGAGACATTGATCGAGCGGCCCTTCGATCTCGAGGCCGCCCGGCGGACCTTCAAGGAAACGAACGAGCGCTTCGGGGCAAGTCGCAGCCGAGAGTGAACCTTCCGCTGCTCCGAGCAGCGCGGCTGAACGGCCGGGGACATCGTTGACACTTTAGTCCGGGGACATGGTTTACAGCCTTGCTGTTCTCTTCCTTCTTCCGAGCGCATCCTCGACTTTGAGGATGCGCTCGTCCATCTGTCCGAGTCTCACGTCGCTGTAGTAGACGTCCCAGATCCCGTCGCCGACTTCCTCGAGCCCAATGTACTGGCCTTCGAAGAGGTGCGAGAGAGGGACTCTCTTGCTCGCCCAACGGAAGCCGCCATTGCGGCTCATCAGACGGGTCTCGAAGTGGGCGGGGTACTCGATCGCAGGAAGCCGGGAAGGCAGAGGCCGTGGCGAGGCGGTGTAACGCGAGCCCGGCGTCTGCTGGCCGAGCGCTTCATGAGGCCGTTCCTCGTTGAACTCGTGGCGGAAGCGGTCGAAGCGTCGCTGCTGTCCGCGAAGCGTCGCGGCCGGCGGTCGCGTGGTCTGCTGCTTGAGCGTCTTGTGCATGCGCTCGTGCCGGCCGTTCTGCTGCGGGCAGCCAGGCTCGATCAGCTCGGGATAGACGCCGAGGCGGATCCACCAGATCGACAGGCGGCTGAGTCTCCCGATCGCCGTCGTGGCGAAGGGCACTCCGTTGTCGGAGCGAATGCGCCGCGGCAGTCCGTATTCCTGGAAGAGCCTGCGGAAGACGGGCTTGGCCGCTTCGTGGGCAGTCGAGAGCAGCGCCTGACAGCCGAGGAGGAAGCGGCTGCAGCCGTCGGTCACCGTGAGCGGATAGCAATAGATGCCATCTCCGGTCTTGAACTCGCCCTTGTAGTCGACGCACCAGGTGTCGTTGGGGGCCTCCATCGAGGTGCTCGGCTTTCCCGGGTGGCCTGGATACTGGCGCCTTCTCTTCTTCTCGATCATGCGATGGCGGGAGAGCAGATCGCAGATCGTGGAGCGGGCAGGCCACTCCACCTGCGGGTGTCGCCGCTCCAAGATGGTCAAGAGCTTCTTGGCTCCCCAATAGGGATGGCGTCGTCGCAGATCGAGAATCGCCTCCGTAATCTCGATCGCCGTCTCATGCGAGCAGCCCTTCGGCCGCTTTGAACGCTCCGTGAGACCCCGAAGGCCTTCGCCTTCGAAACGCTGGATCCACTTGTAGCCCGTCGGTCGGCTCACCCCGTAGCGGCGGCAGAGCTCCGCCATTGCGAAGGAGCCACGCTGGTAGTCGGCGACGAAGAGCCGCTTCTGGTCCACGGTTGATGTCTCGCTCCACGGCATCGGCAGCCACTTCCTGGCCGCCAAGCCTGCGAAAACTGTCAACCATGTCCCTGGACTGATGTGTAAAGGATGTGCCTGGACCGTACCGGATGCCACCTAACACCTATGAGGCCTCTCCCTGTCAAGTGGGCAAACAAGTCCCGCTGACCGCGGCTCTGTCCGCGATCTTTCCGCGCTGCGCGTTCGTCTCGGCTTCGCACTCCATCTTCGCTTCCAAGATCTGGTGCAGCGTCCGGGACTCTGCACCCAACACCTATCGAGGATCACACTCGACCGCGCTTGGCGAATCGAGCGGGGAGGCAATCGCCTCCGCGTCCTAGAAGCCCATTCGTTCCCTCATGCCGGCCTCCTCATGGCGTCGACCTCGAAGGTCCGTTGTCTCCAGGCTCGGGGGAGGGGCAGAGTCGCAAGCAGTCGAGACGCGATGTCGAGAGAGGGAGCGAGAGCGCGCGTCCAATCAAGCGAGCGAGCTGCCGGATCTTCGGGCTCATGACCGGTGCCTTCTCGCGCTCGTAGGCGCACGGGGACCACGCAGTCTGGTTCGAGCTCGATCCCTGGGGCTCTCGTTGGACGACGGGCTCACGCACCCTCACTCCCTCAGTGGACCGTCGCGACGAAGCGTTCGATCTCGAACGCCTTGCCGCGCAGCAGGATGTAGTAGGCCGCACGCCCGAGCTTGTGGGCCAGGATGCTGAGCGCCTTGCCCTTGCCGTGGCGCTTCTCGAGCCGTGCGAGCAGCTCCTTGCCGGGTTCGCTGTGGCGGACGAAGAGCACCGCGGCTTCCGAGAAGGCCCACTTGAGATGGACGTTGCCCATCTTGGCGCCGCTGGTGCCGTGCTTCTTCCCGGCCGACTCCTTCGCGCACTTCACGAGCCGCGCGTAGGAGGCGAACTCCTGCACGCGGTCGAACCTCTTCACGTCGTGGATCTCGTAGAGGATCGTGAGCGCCAGCACCTTGCCGACGCCCGGGATCGAGCGCAGCAGCTGGAAGGCTTGCGGATCGTGCTGTTTGGCCTGACGCACGAGATAGCTCTCGAGGTCCACCAAGAGCGTGTCGTAGCGATCGAGCAGTGCGAGATCGACCGCGATCGTCTTGCGCACCACGCGGTCCTCGAAGTGATCGGCAACGCCTTCGCGATTGCTCGGGTAGGCGATCCGCTTGGCGAAGGCCGGGAGGTTGTACTGCTGGTTGGTCATCTGGATGTGGGCGAGCAGCTGGCCGCGCTTGCGGACGAGGTGCAGGCGTCGGCGCAGCAGATCGCGCGTGGCACGCATGCCCGCCGGGTACACGTAGGCCTGCGGCAGCATCCCGCTGCGCAGCAGCATGGCGATCTTGAGCGCGTCGATCTTGTCGTTCTTCGCCTTGCCGCCGTGGATCGCCTTCATGTAGAGCGCGTGGCCGAGGACGAAGGCGATGCCTTTGGCGGCGCAGAGGTCGGCAAGCCAGTACCAGGTGAAGATGCACTCGACGGCCACGACGAGGTCGTCGCGATAGGGCGCGACTACTTCCAGAAACGCTTCGGGGTTCGAGGGCAGGTTCTTGTGGACCAGAACCTGGCCGTCGCGGTCGAGGATGCAGACGTACATCGTTTTCGTGTGCAGATCGATGCCGCAGTAGTGGCGGTGCTGGTTCGTGTAGAATCGCATTGGTTCTCTCCCTGCGCGGATGCGCGTGTTTCGATTGGCATCCAGCCTACTCCGGGTGGAGTAGGCGCAGGGAGAGGCCTCGGATGAGAATCAAGCGCATGCAGCTGGCCGCCCGCGGCTTGTGGTGTGCGGCCGCTGCAGGCCGGCGGCCGACCCGGCTTCGGGCCGGCTTGGGTGGCTTCGCAGCGGGCCGCCGGACGGTGTACGGTTGGTGCACGGCGGGCGTCAGCTGATGCGCGAGCCGTTGGGCGGCGAGAGTGCGGAGGTGCTCTGAGTTGCCGCGAGCATTGCGCGACTCCCCGGCTGCCAACGGTGAAGTGGGGGCTTGGCGCTCGCCCTCGTCGCACGCAGCGAGGCAGGACGTGTCCACAGCGCCGCTCGATTCATCTACAGCATGGTATGGTCTTTGGGGAGCAATCTTGGCTGCAATGGGGAAGCCGCCGACACCAGCTACCAGAAATAGAGGACTGTCATGGCGATGACCACCCGTTCCGCGAATGCCGCTCTTCTCTTGTTCACCCTTCTGGCTCTTGCGGCGACCCCCGCGCGGGCGAGTCTCTTTTCGCTGGCGGCGTCCGGGACGATTTCGTTCAACAGCAGCGGCGATTCGACGATTCCCGTCGGCACGCCGTGGACGTTCGAACTCACCTACGACACAGCCGCGCCCGACCTCGACTTCGAATTGACAGGCTCGCCCGATCCGACTTTCGGAAGATTCACGAATACCGCTGCGCCACCTGCACTGACCTTCTTCCATTATCAAGCGGGGGGCTACGAGGTCACGATTGATGATCCCGCTGACTTTGGCACGGTCAGCGTGATGGACATCACTTTCACCAGCGTGAATGCCATTGATATCAACATCCATGCCCCCACCTTCTTCCCGCCCCTGGCGGGAGGGCCGGTGTCCTTCCATGCCGACTTCAACGCCTTTTCCACGGCCCCGATATTTGCGAGCGACGCGCCTGCCCACGAACACCGCCCTCGGCCCGGAGAGTTTCGATCAGAGCACTGTGACGCTGCTGCCCCCCGCTGGCGTGGTGAGCAGCAGCAGCCTGACGAGCCTGACGCTCACGCCCCTTCCCGAGCCGTCGACCACCGCGCTCGTGGTCGTCAGCCTCTTGACCGTGCTCGCGGTGGCCAGGAGATCACCGCGCTCGCTCGCACATTCGTGACGCGAGAACCGCGTAGAGCGCACTCGCACACGACTCGGGCGATCGTACACGTTGGTCTCGGGCACCGTCCCGTCGAATTCGGTGAGCTGTTGCCAGCAAGCGCGAAGGTCCGTATTTCCGTTGTGAGTGAGCGCGCCGCCCAACACCTATGAGGCCTCTCCCTGTCAAGTGGGCAAACAAGTCCCGCTGACCGCGGCTCTGTCCGCGATCTTTCCGCGCTGCGCGTTCGTCTCGGCTTCGCACTCCATCTTCGCTTCCAAGATCTGGTGCAGCGTCCTGGACTCTGCACCCAACACCTATCGAGGATCACGCTCGACCGCGCTTGGCGAATCGAGCGGGGAGGTAGTTGCCTCCGCGTCCTAGAAGCCCATTCGTTCCCTCATGCCGGCCTCCTCATGGCGTCGACCTCGAAGGTCCGTTGTCTCCAGGCTCGGGGGAGGGGCAGAGTCGCAAGCAGTCGAGACGCGATGTCGAGAGAGGGAGCGAGAGCGCGCGTCCAATCAAGCGAGCGAGCTGCCGGATCTTCGGGCTCATGACCGGTGCCTTCTCGCGCTCGTAGGCGCACGGGGACCACGCAGTCTGGTTCGAGCTCGATCCCTGGGGCTCTCGTTGGACGACGGGCTCACGCACCCTCACTCCCTCAGTGGACCGTCGCGACGAAGCGTTCGATCTCGAACGCCTTGCCGCGCAGCAGGATGTAGTAGGCCGCACGCCCGAGCTTGTGGGCCAGGATGCTGAGCGCCTTGCCCTTGCCGTGGCGCTTCTCGAGCCGTGCGAGCAGCTCCTTGCCGGGTTCGCTGTGGCGGACGAAGAGCACCGCGGCTTCCGAGAAGGCCCACTTGAGATGGACGTTGCCCATCTTGGCGCCGCTGGTGCCGTGCTTCTTCCCGGCCGACTCCTTCGCGCACTTCACGAGCCGCGCGTAGGAGGCGAACTCCTGCACGCGGTCGAACCTCTTCACGTCGTGGATCTCGTAGAGGATCGTGAGCGCCAGCACCTTGCCGACGCCCGGGACCCTGCGCAGCAGCTGGAAGGCTTGCGGATCGTGCTGCTTGGCCTGACGCACGAGATAGCTCTCGAGGTCCACCAAGAGCGTGTCGTAGCGATCGAGCAGTGCGAGATCGACCGCGATCGTCTTGCGCACCACGCGGTCCTCGAAGTGATCGGCAACGCCTTCGCGATTGCTCGGGTAGGCGATCCGCTTGGCGAAGGCCGGGAGGTTGTACTGCTGGTTGGTCATCTGGATGTGGGCGAGCAGCTGGCCGCGCTTGCGGACGAGGTGCAGGCGTCGGCGCAGCAGATCGCGCGTGGCGCGCATGCCCGCCGGGTACACGTAGGCCTGCGGCAGCATCCCGCTGCGCAGCAGCATGGCGATCTTGAGCGCGTCGATACGGTCGTTCTTCGCCTTGCCGCCGTGGATCGCCTTCATGTAGAGCGCGTGGCCGAGGACGAAGGCGATGCCTTCGGCGGCGCAGAGGTCGGCAAGCCAGTACCAGGTGAAGATGCACTCGACGGCCACGACGAGGTCGTCGCGATAGGGAGCGACCACTTCCAGAAACGCTTCGGGGTTCGACGGCAGGTTCTTGTGAACGAGCACCTGGCCGTCGCGGTCGAGGATGCAGACGTACATCGTTTTCGTGTGCAGATCGATGCCGCAGTAGTGGCGATGCTGGTTCGTGTAGAATCGCATTGGTTCTCTCCCTGCGCGGATGCGCGTGTTTCGATTGGCATCCAGCCTACTCCGGGTGGAGTAGGCGCAGGGAGAGGCCTCGGATGAGAATCAAGGTGCTGCACCTGACGCGGCCCAGCGGCGCCGCGTCGTGGCGCGGTGGCGTCTGGCGGCGTAGGGTCTGCCTCGGTCGGTGCTCGGCGGCCGCTGGGCCGCGCAGGTGAGCACCGAGCCGTTGGACAGCACGAAGATGAGTTCTCGGGAATTCACGAAGGGTGAGAAGAAGAAGCTGCGGGCACTCGCTCGGGAGGCTTACGCTCGCGACCTCGATCAAGCACTCCGCGAACTCGACTCGGGGTTCTCAGACTGGCGCCGCAAGCAGATCGACGGGTTCCAGTTGACCGACCTGATTCATGAGTTTCATCAGGGGCCTTCTCGCGAACTCTACTTGCAATATGAGCGGCTAGATCCGGGGTTCCTGGTCGCACGAGCCGTAGCGCGCGGGCTGCTACGAACAGAGGAGATTCCGTCATCGATCGCTTCGGTGCTCTCGCCGCTCATCCTGTACTGCCGCGAGAGCTACGAAGATCAAGACGAGTAGTCACGTCTGCCGGGAGTGGCTGCTCGCCTCACCGACGCACATGCGAGCATATGACCATGCCGAAGCGCCTCCTAGTGATCGTCTTGCTGGTTCCGTTCTCTGCCCCAGCCGCAGAGCCGATTCCGCACAGCGAAACTCAAGCAGGCATGAATGAGGCAGCTGGAGCGCATCTGCGGGCCGTTGAGGCAGAGATGAAGCAGGCGCTAGAGGCTCTTCTCGAGAAGGCACCGGATAGGGCCGAGGCGGTCGCCAAGCTCAAGAAGTCGCAGATCGCTTGGGAGGCCTACCGGGACGCGCAGCTTGAAACCTCTTGGCCGTTTGCGGACCGCACGTGGTATGGAAGCGTTCATCCGATGTGCGTCGCTGGCGCCAGGGCGGCACTCACCGAGGCTCGCACTCGCGAGTTAAAGGCGATGATCGTTTCTCAAGAAGGCGATGTCTGTTCGTCGAGGTGGCCCGAGTAGTCGAGCGTGCTGTCCAACAACGCAATGGAGCTGACGTCCCTTACGCTGGCGCCGCGCGGGTCGCTGGTGGGTTCCTCGGCGTCGTGGCGGGCGAGCAGGCTGCTTCCCAGGTCGGGCCGCAGCTCATCGCCGATCCGTTAGAGCCTATGTCTGATGGGCTCGGGACGCAGGAAGGCCGCTGCTGTAAACCTCCTGGTGGTTCTATCAACACCAAGGAGGGACACCGTGTCCAAGCAGACAGCAGCGGCCTCGACGATCGAGATTAGCCAAGTGCAGCCGATCCTGATGCTGGCGATGGAGCTGGGCGAGAGCGGGTGGCTCCTGGGCTTCTCGAGTGGGTTCGGGCAAACGCCGCTTCGGCGCAAGATCGACTCCCGCGATGGGAACGCACTTCTGAAGCAGATCGGCTGGGCGAAGCAGCGGCTCGGGCTCGCGGCCGATGCGCGGGTGGTGAGCTGCTACGAAGCGGGCCGGGACGGCTTCTGGCTGCATCGTTTCCTCGAGGCGCACGGGGTCGAGAATCTCGTCGTCGACTCGGCCAGCATCGAGGTGAACCGGAGGAAGCGGCGCGCGAAGACCGACCGGGTAGACCTGATGGCGCTCCTCGACCTGCTGGCACGTCACCTGGCGGGCAGTGCAAAGTCGGTCTGGAGTGTGGTTCGGGTCCCTTCGGTGGAAGACGAAGACCGGCGCCACCTGCACCGGGAGCTGAAGCTCGCGAAGAAGGACCGGACCCGCGTGAGCCACCGTCTCAAGGGCCTGCTCGCCAACCAGGGGCTGACGCTCGATCTGCGTCGGGACCTGCGGACGCAGCTGGCGCGGATGCGGCGATGGGACGGAGCGCCGCTGCCGCCGCGCCTGCGCGGGCGGCTCGAGCGGTACGTCGAAGACTACGACTACCTGACGGGCCGGATCGATGGGCTCGAGGCCGAGCGCCCGGCGGATCCTCCGAGAAGAGAAGGCCCCGGTCCTCGACGTGCGGCAGCTCTACACGCTGAAGGCGGTGGGGATCAACACGGCCTGGGTCTATGGGACGGAGTTCTTTGGCTGGCGCGACTTCCGCAACGGGAAGCAGGTGGGCTCGATGGCCGGCCTCACTCCCACTCCCTTCAGCAGCGGCAAAGGCGAGCGCGAGCAAGGAATCGGCAAGGACGGGAGTCGCTGGATCCGGGGCGCAGCAATCGAGTTCGCTTGGGGGTGGCTGCGCTTCCAGCCGCAGAGCGAGCTGTCGCAGTGGTACCAGCGGAGATTCGGGCACGGCAGCACGAGGCTTCGCAAGCTCGGCATCGTGGCACTCGCCCGCAAGCTCCTGATCGCGCTCTGGCGCTTCCTCGAGACGGGCGTCATCCCGGAGGGCGCGCTGCTCAAGACCGAGCTGCGGCTTCGCTAACTCGGAAAGGAAAGAACGATCGCTCGAGAGCTGGATTCTGGTGCGGGCGGCTCGCCATGGCCGCCCGGTGCCGAGAGGCCCCGCCCGTTAGAAGGGGCCGCCCGCCCAGAGGCTTCAGCCACGCACAGGCGTACACAGGCTCGGGTGTCCGATGCATCGCCATCGGCACGGATAGAAGGTCGTTCGCGGGCTTTGCCCGACGCTTCACGAAGCCGCCAGGATCCGCCTCGAGCGCTACACCCGCAGGAGATCGCCATGTAGCATCACCGAGTCGGCCGACGGGGGTTGACAGCGGCGCCAACATAGAAGGCCGCCTGAGCAGACGGTGGAGAGCCCTCATGGCCGAAGAGATTCTCGAGAATCCAATCACCGGCGAGCGCCTGCGGATACTGGAGTCGACCCTCGAGACGTTCAAGGTCCACTATTCGCTTCGCCCCCACAGCGAGATTGCCGCTGAGCACTTCCATCCGGGCAAGCAGCAGCGAGTTACGGTGCTTTCTGGCGAGATGCATCTCCGGATCAACGGAGAACACCACGTTGTCCGCGCTGGCGAGTCGGCAACCGTTCCCCTGGAGGGCATCACTTCCAGTGGAACCCGTGCGACTCAGAGGTAGTCGCCATCGAAGAGATCTGCCCGGCCGGGCGGCTTCACGAGTTCTTTTCCGTCCTGTTTCGTCTCGCTCGGGACGGCAAGACCGATTCGCGAGGGCGTCCCTCGCTCCTCTTGGCCGCTGCCTTGTTCTCGGAATTCAAGGACTCGGTCCGCGAAGCATCCTTCGGCATGCGGCTCATGCTGGATGCCCTTGCACCCATCGCCTCAGCGTTGGGCTATCGGCGCCTGCTCGCGCGATATCTGGGTTCGCCA
>CAWDFQ010000004.1:0-559089 GCA_963801625.1 uncultured delta proteobacterium | reverse complement strand
GCGCGGAGAAGTGGACCTTCGATCCGCAGCTGAAGCAGAAGAAGCTCGACGGGCCGTATCCGCTGGTGTGTCGCGGCGTCGCGCAGTGGAAGTCGGAGGACGCGGGCGAAGCGCCTGCAACCACCGCATCTTCACCGCGACGATCGACTCGGAGCTGATCGCGCTCGACGCCGAGACCGGCATCCCGTGCAGCGACTTCGGCAACGGACGGCCGCGTCGCGCTGCGCGAAGGGCTCGGCGACGTGCCGCCCTGGGAGTACTACGTCACGTCGCCGCCGCTGGTGATCCGCGACGTGGTCGTCGTCGGCGCGCTGGTCGCGGACAACGTGCGCACCGACGCGCCGGCCGGCGTGGTGCGCGCCTTCGACGTGCGCACCGGCGCGCTGCGCTGGGCCTTCGATCCGGTTCCGCCCGGAGTGGCGCGCGAACGTGCAGCGCGAGCGCGGGCGAGAAGTACACGGCGGGCACGCCCAACGTGTGGTCGATCCTCTCGGGCGACGCCGAGCGCGGTCTCGTCTTCGTGCCCACCGGCAACGCCGCGCCCGACTACTACGCCGGCGAGCGCCACGGCCTCGACTTCTACTCGAGCTCGGTGGTCGCGCTCGACGCCGACAGCGGCGCCGTGCGCTGGCATTTCCAGACCGTCCACCACGATCACTGGGACTACGACGTGCCCGCGCAGCCGGCGCTCTTCCAGATCGACGGCGTCGGCGACGGCCGCGCCGGGCGTCGCGCAGATCACCAAGATGGGTCGCCTCTTCCTGCTCGATCGCGCGACCGGCGAACCGCTCTATCCGGTCGAGGAGCGGCCCGCGCCGCAGGGCGGCGTTGCGGGCGACGTGCTCTCGCCGACGCAGCCGTATCCGACGCATCCCGGCGCCGCTCTCGCCGGAGACCTTCACGCCCGCCGACGCGTGGGGCTTCACGCCGTGGGACCGCGGCAAGTGCCGCGAGATCATCGCCGGCATGCGCTCGGACGGAATCTTCACGCCGCCCGGCCTCGAGCCGATCATCCAGTATCCCGGGCAACGCGGGCGGACCGAACTGGGGCGGCGTCTCGATCGACCCGACGCGCGGCGTGCTCTTCGTCAACTCGATGCGCGTGCCGAGCGTCGTGCAGCTGCTGCCGCGCGCCGACTTCGACAAGCTCGACCCGTCGTCGGTGCACTATCCGGAGATGCTCGGGCCGATGCGCGGCACGCCGTACGGACTGCGCATCTCGCCGCTGCTCGGGCCGCTCGGCGCGCCGTGCAATCCGCCGCCGTGGGGCGTCATGCAGGCCGTCGATCTCAAGAGCGGCAAGCTGCTCTGGGAGTCGCGACTCGGCACCACGCGCGATCAGGCGCCGTTCCCGATGTGGCTGCCGCTCGGCGCGCCGAATCTCGGCGGCTCGATCGCGACGGCGGGCGGCCTCGTCTTCATCGGCGCCACCACCGACAAGTTCCTGCGCGCCTTCGACGCCGAGAGCGGCGAAGAGATCTGGAGCGCGCGGCTGCCCTACACCGCGAACGCCACGCCGATCACGTACCGCCTGCGCAAGGACGGCAGGCAGTTCGTCGTCGTCGCGTCGGGCGGGCACGGCTGGTCGGAGCCGGGCGACGCGCTGATGGCGTTCGCGCTGCCGGAGTGACGCCGCGCAGCGTCAGCCGCCGAGACTCGGCCTCCGCTCCCGTTCGTGAATCCACGGCCCCGCTTCGGCGAAGCGGTAGCCGACGCCGCGCACCGTCTCGACGCAATCGCCGACGTCGCCGAGCTTGCGGCGGATCGCCTTGATGTGCGCATCGACGACGCGCTCCGCCTGTTGCGAGTCGTTGCCCCAGACCGGCGGATCAGCTGGAGGCGCGAGAGCACGCGCCCGGATTCGCGCATCAGCGCCGACGAGCAGCTGGAACTCGCGCGGCGTCAGCTCGAGTCGCGCGCCCGCCACGAGTACGGTGCCGGTGTTCGCGTGCAGCGACCACGGCCGGCTGGTAGGCCGACACGATCCGGCCGCTCGGCTCGCGCCTCGGCGCGCTGCGTCGCAGCACCGCCGTCGCCCGCGAGAGCAGCTCGCGGGCGAAGAACGGCTTGGCGAGGAAGTCGTCGACGCCGCATCTCGAAGGCGAGGATGCGGTCGATCTCCGGAAGCGCTGCGCGTCACCATCAGGATGCCGAGATGGCCGAGCGCCGGGTCTTCGCGCAACAGGCGACACAGCCCGAGCCCGGTCACGTCGGGCAGCACCAACTCGGTGACGAGCAGATCCGGCTTCTCGCGCTGCGCGAAGGCGAGCGCTTCGTGCCCTTCGCCCACCGCGACCATCTCGTGCGTGGGGCTCGCGAGCGCGTCGGCGAGACGCGTGCGCCACGCGGCGTCGCCGTCTGCGATGAGGATGCGCCTGGATCCAGCCATGGAGGTCCCATCCAAGCGCAACGGCGCGACGCTCCGGTGAAGGAATCCGGCAGCCTTGGTGGCGAATTGGTGACGCACTGCCTCTTCCACGAAGCGTCGAAGGAATGTGACAGCGCGATTTCGCACGGCGCGCGATCTTGTGTGCAGTGAGCCGTCGAAATCCCGAGCAGCATCCCGCCGCTATCCGCCCGGGCATCTGGCTCTTTGCGGCGGCCTGCCTGCTCGCCGCGCTGGGCATCGCCGCCGGTCTCACGCAGAGCGGCGAGGACGGGCGACGCGCGGCGGTCGCCGCGAAATCCCGCGAGTCGTCAGCGCTGGCGATCGCAGCAGAGCCGCAGCGCGAAGCCATTGCGTCGCGTTCCGACGCGGCGCCGCCCGCGCATGTCGGATCTGCCTGTTCCTGTGCCGGTCGCGTCGCACGCGGTGCCGCCGCAGGATCCGCGCGCGGGATCGCCGCGCGCCGTCGCGATGGCGCGCGCCGATGCGCCTGGCGACTCGCAGATCGGCGCCGAGATCCGCGTGCTCGAAAGCGAAGCAGCGCGCGCCGCCGAGTCGCTCGATCTCGTCGCAGGAGAGCGCGAGGCCGCACCGTCGCGATCGCGCCGCCGAGGACGCGCGCGTGCAGCGCCTCGCCGACGCGCTACTCGTCGAGCACTTCGTGCAGGACGCCTATCGCGGAACGCTCTTCCCGGTCGGGCTATCCCGCGGAAGAGCGGACGCGGGCCGCAGCCGAGAGCCAGGTGCGGGGCCTCACGCCCGAGATGCGCCGCGACCTGCTCGACGTCGTGCTGCGAAGCGACGGTCTCGCCGAACGCGTCGCGCCCGAGTTCGCGCCGCCCGAGTCCGGGCTTCGTGTGGGAGGGCGCGTCGCGCTGAAGGTCGCAGGGTTCCGCTCGCCAGGAGGGATCGGCCGTGTGCGATCACGGGTTCGGAATGCGCTGCGCCTGACGATCGTGTGGCGGAGCCGTGAAGCGAGCCACCGAGAAACGTCACATCCCAGTCACCGAACGCAGCTTTGCCGTCGTTACGTTTCGCGCCGCCAAAAATGGGAGAAGTGTATGGAAGGTCAGGCCCACCAGTCCGCAATCGTCTTCGCACTGAGCCACATGACGATCGAGGGGATGGTCACCATGACCATCCTCGGTCTGATGTCGTTCGCGTCGTGGACGGTGATCGTCGGCAAGGCTGCTGCGGTCTGCGGAAGCAGCGCCGCCTCGCCGCCGACTTCTATCGCGCCTTCGCGACGTCCGACGACCCTTTCGAGCTGGCAGGGCCAGGAAACCGAGGAGCGAGAAGTCGAAGTACAAGGGCGCGCCGCCCTACACGGTCTACGCCTACGCCTGCCAGGAGATGCAGGACCAGCTGACGCGCTTCGCGCCGAAGAACCGCACGAACGGCTCGAGTCGGCGCGCGCCGCACAAGGTGCTCTCCGCCGTGCGCGCGGCGATGGAACGCGCGATGGGCGACGAGCAGGTGCGCCTCAACGCCGGCATGGTGATCCTCGCGCTGGCGATCTCGGGCGGTCCCTTCGTCGGTCTCACCGGCACCGTGTTCGGCGTGATGGAAGTGTTCTCCGGCGTCGCGCAGGCGGGCCAGGCGAACCTCTCGGCGATGGCGCCCGGGCGTGGCCGGCGCGCTCGTCAACACCGTGCTCGGTCTGATCGTCGCGATCCCGGCGCTCTTCGCGTACAACATGCTCTCCACCCAGATCGGCGCGCTCCAGCTCGATCTCAGCAACTTCGCCTCGGAGCTCGAGGCCACCTTCGTGATCGACTACCTCTCGCGGCGATGCGGCAGCGACGGCGACGGCGCGACGCCGCGAGCTGCCCGCGTCGACGCTGGCGACGACGCACTGACATGAAGGCCCCCGGCAAGGGCGTCGGCCCGATCGCCGACATCAACATCACCCCGCTCCTCGACCTCGCGTGGGTGCTGCTGGTGATCTTCATCCTCACCACCACGGCGCTGGTGCAGGGCATCGACGTGAAGCTGCCCGAGACGCTCGGACCACAAGGAAGAGGTGGAGACGGAGGTCGCCACGGTCAGCATCGACAAGGCGGCGCGCGTCTACCTGAACGACGAGCCGATCGAGGTTCCGCAGCTCGGAGAGAAGCTGCGCCTCTTCAAGGTCGCGAACCCGAGCCTGCCGGTGATCCTGCGCGCCGACCGCGCGCTCGTCTACGAAGAGGTGGTGAAGGTGCTCGACGTCATCAAGAGCGTTCCGGTCGAGAACCTGGCGCTCGCGACGGAGGTCCAGTGAAACACCACGGTGCCATCGGCGAATCGCGCAGGCGGCGGCGGCTTCGACTTCGGTCGCGTCTTCCTGATCGTGGTCGGGATCCACGTGCTCTTCGGGCTCGGCCTGCTGTGGATGGCGAAGACCGGTGCCGGCCAGAACTTCGCGAAGACCTACAACATCAAGCTCTTCCAGCCCGAGAAGCCGCCGGAACCCGAGAAGCCGGAGGTCGCGAAGGAAGCCGCCGCCGCCCCCGCCGCCGTGGTGGAGGCGCCGAAGGCGGAGCTGCCGAAGGTGGCGTCGGCGCCGCCGAGCGGGCGCGGTCGCGGCGCCGAAGATCGGCGGCGGCGCGCCGGGCGCGAGCTGGGGCGGCAAGTTCGCAGGCGGGAACTTCGACGGACCCGAAGGCGCCTTCCACGCCGGCGTGACGCGCGTGTTCCGCGACGCCTACCAGCAGCCGAAGACCGATTTCGGCGCAGCCGAAGTCGAGCTGACGGTGTCGGGCAGCGGCCAGGTGTCGTCGTTCCGACTCGCGAAGTCTTCCGGCGATGCGACCAACGACCAGGCGCTGCTCGCGGCCGCGCGCACCGTGCAGTCGCGCGGCGTGCCCGCTCCGCCCGAGAGCAAGCCGCGCGCCGTCACCGTGCGGTTCTACCCGCGCTGACACGGACGAACGCGATGTCCCCCCCGATCCACATCCGCCGCCCGTGGCGACGCGATTCCCGCGCCCTCGTGATGGCGCTGCTGCTCACGTTTCCGCAGGTCGCGCTCGCCAATCCCAACGGCGGCGTGGTGCAGGGCGGCGTCGCGACGATCACGGGCCAGGGCACGTCGCAGGTGGACGTCCATCAGGGCTCGCAGATCGGCGGTGCTCTCCTGGCAGAACTTCAACATCGCGCCGGGCGAAGTCACCAACTTCCACCAGCCGAACGCCAACGCGACCGCGATCAACCGCATCCTCCAGCAGGATCCGTCGAAGATCTTCGGCGCGCTCAACGCCAACGGGAACGTCTACCTGATCAACCCGAACGGCTTCCTGTTCGGCGCGTCCGCGACCGTCAACACGCGCGGCTTCTCCGCGTCGACTTCCGCCGACGACCTGATGAAGCTCGGCGGCTACGACGCCTCGGCCACCGCCGCGACCGGCGCGAAGATCGAGAACCACGGCAAGATCAGCGCGGGCGACGGCGGCTTCGTCTACCTGGTCGCGCCGCGCATCGAGAACGGCAAGGACGCCGTCATCACCACGCCGAAGGGCGAGGTGCTGCTCGCCGCCGGCGCGACCGTCACGCTCACCGACGACCCGAGCGGAACCGGCCTCGGCGTGAAGTACACCGCGCCGGGCCAGGCGGGCGGCGAAGCCGTCAACCTCGGCAAGCTCGTCGCGAACGGCGGCTTCGCGAAGATGCGCGCCGAGATGGTGCGCCAGGGCGGCGTCGTGCAGGCGAACGCCGTGCGCGAGAAGAACGGCAAGATCGAGCTCTACGCGACGCGCGATCTCCAGCTCGAGGCCGGGCAGCGTCACCGCCGCGACCGGCGGTGAAGGCGAGGGCGCCGGCGGCAACGTCTACGCGTACTCCGAAGGCAGCGCGACGATGCACGACGGCGCCGTCGTCGACGTGTCGGGCGGCGCGCAGGGCGGCGACGGCGGCCACGCGGAGCTCTCCGCGAAGAACGAAGTCGCGCTCGACGGCGGAACCTTCCGCGCGAGCGCGAAGGCCGGCTCGAAGCGCGGCTCGGTAGCGATCGACCCGGCCACGCTCACGATCAACGGCTTCGACGAGCTTCGTCGGCGCCGGCGACGTCGTCGCCGAGGCCGACGAGAAGATCCAGGTCTCCAGCGGCGCCGTCGTCTCGCTCAGCAACGACGCGCTGTACGGCGACGGCACGCGCCGATCGCCAGAGCTTCACGCTGCGCTCGGGCCGCCACATCAGCTTCGGCAGCGGCTCGAAGATCGTCGACGACGGAACCGGCGCGAGCGGCCAGAAGGTCTGGGACGTGAACCTCGTCGCCGGCGCCGACCTCGCCAGCTCGAATCTGCTCGCGACGAAGTCGGACTCCGATGGGGGCGTCTACCTGTCTGGCGCCAGCTTCGATTCGGCGGGCGAAGTCACCAGGCTCCTCGGCAACGACGGCGAAGTCGCACTCACCCACGGCGACCTCACCGTGCGCGCGCCCGGCGATCTGATCATCGGAAACGGCGGCGGCTTGAAGAACCAGACCGGCGCGATCGACGTCGCCGTCGGCCGCGACGTGCGCTTCCGCGCCGGCAGCGAGACCGCAGGACGGCGTCATCGAGAACGGCTCGGGCGACATCTGCGATCACCGCGGGCCGCGACGTGCTGCTCGTCGAGAACGTGAACACGCGTGGCAACGCGGCGATCCGCACCCGCGGCGTGCTCGGCACCGACTCGCAGGGTCAGACGACCGTCACCGACGGTGGCAGCATCGTGATCCAGGCCGGCCGCGACGTGGACGCGGGAGTCGGCAATCGCTGGCTCGAGCCGGGTCCGAATCTCTCGCCCGAGGGCTACCTCGGGTTCGCCGAGGAACTCGGCTTGCCGCCCGACTTCGTGCCGCCGGATTTCGATCCGCTGCCGGTGGTGCGCAACGGCATCCTCGGCATCGGAACCGAAGCGGGCGGCGACGTCACGATCGTCGCGGGTCGACACCGTGCGCACGGGTCTGTCGACCGCCTCTCGCAACGGTTCGACGGCGTCCGGGCTGCTCGCGCAGTACAACGGTAGCCACATTGGTGTGTTTGGCCGGCCCGTGACGCGCGTTCCCGACCCGGTCTTCGGAAACGAACGCAACGTTCCGATCGAGGGTACGCCCGAGGGCCGAGTGACCATCGTCGCCGGCGACTCGATCGAAGGCGACTACATCATCCGCAACGGCGATGCGGTGTTCCGCGCCGGCTACGAACTGAAGTCCGGTGTGAGTGCGCGAACGCTCGACGTCGCCGACCTCGATGCCGGCCTGGTCGAGGCGGCCGCCGTGGCGCTCGATCGCCGTGTCGGTTGGTTCGGAACGCTGGCTCGACCCGTGACGGTCGATTCGATCGAAGCGTCGGTGTTCGGCCTCGGTCTGAACGGCGTCGCGCTTCGCGGAATCGAGAATCCGTCGATGGTGTATGCGCCGAACGCCAATTCCGACGTGGGCGGAACGAACGGGATCTACGCAGTCCCCAGCTGGCGGCCCGGGCGATTCGGCTGCGCTGCGCTCGAAGTACGGCGACGTGATCCTGCTCGGCAACGACACTGACCTCCCGCCGGTCTCGAACGGCGCCCCGCCGCCGGGCGATCTGGTGCGCCTGCTGCCGCCCAACGTGCGGATCGAGACGGACCGCGGCGATCTGGTCCTGCTCAACGACTTCCTGGTCTATCCGTCGACGAGCGGTGGTCTCGATCTCCAGATCGCCGGGAAGGTGCGCACGGCCGGCCTCTCGGCCTCCACGTCCGCCGTGCTCTCGCTGGTGGTGGAGACGCTCGGCGGCACCGGCGACCTCACGTTCACCGTGCCGGTCGGGCACGAAGCTGCGCGATCCGGTGACGGGGATCGAGTACACGGTCACCACGCGAGGTGACCGTTCGCGAGCGTCTGCCCGCGCAGGAAGCGCGCGGCAACGTGGTCTTCCAGGTCTCTTCCGAAGCGGCAGGCGGGGAGGTCGAGGTGCCGGCGGGCACCCGCGTGACTCACGTCCGACGGCCGCATCTACAAGGTGCAGCAGGACCAGTTCCTGCTGGCGCCCGTCGGCGCGCTTGTCGGAGGGCACAGTCACCTTCTTCGCCTCCGGCGGCGGCGCATCGGAGACGATCCTGATCAACAGCGGAACGATCCTCACGAGCGCCGATGGCACGCGCTTCAACGTCGCGGACAGCGGAACGCTGCTGCCGGGGCAGACGCCAGCTCACGCTGCCGGTCGTCGCGCTCGATCCCGGCGTCGACGTACCCGCGCTCAGCCTCTCGCTCGAGACGCCGATCGCGGGCATCGACCGCGCGATCAACCTCGATCCGACGACGCGCCCGACGGAGATCCGCGCCTGCGTCATCGCCGAAGAGCCGGGCGCCGCGGGAACCGTTCGGCTCCCGTTCGAAGTGACGGCGCTGGTCGATCCGGTCGCCGGGGATCGAGTCGGTGACGAACCCACAGCAGATCGCAGGTGGCGCGGACATCGCACCCACCGGCGTGGGCAGCGGACCGTCCAACACCGCGCCGCTGGTTCGCGCCGACGTGCTCGGTCCCGGCGCGCAGTTGCCCACCGGTACGCGTCTCGTCTTCGTCGATCCGTCCGTGCTCCCGGCCGGCGTCGATCCGAACGAAGTGTCGATCCTGGTCAATCAGGTGGACGATTCCTGCCGCGGTCGCACCGGCGGTCTACCGTGAACTACGCGCCGGATTCGACGGGCACGCTGCGACCGGATCCAGAACCGGGCTCCGTCGCGATCGTGTCGCCCACCGAGGCGTGGATCCGGCGCGGCACTGGGATCTCGGCGACGATCGAGCAATCGGACGCCGATCCCGACATCGACCAGCGCAACATCAGCGGCGCCTTCAGCTACAACGACTACTTCTCGCTCTGCCGTTCGGGCGTCGAGTGCTCGATCGGGACCTTCGGCACGGTGCCGACGCACGTGAGCGATCCGTCGCGCTCGATCCTGCGCGCGCTCGGTGGCTTCGAGCGGGTCACGCTCGACCTCGCGAAGTCCGCCTTCGCGCTCACCGGCGATCGCCGGCACGGACGGCCTCTTCGGTACGCCCGACGACGGCGTCGACGGATCGATCGTCGACTTCGGACTCATCACGCAGCACACGAGGGCGAGCGACGAGACGGTGATCTGGGTGCCGATCGGCAACGCGAGCTTCGGCGCCGACGCACCGGCGCCCGGCGTCAATCCGGATCTGATGTCCGGTCTACAGGTCGCGGGTCCCGGTTCGGCGAAGCTGCTGGTCGGCGTGCTGCCGAACGCGCCGCAGGTCGACACCAATGCGAACGGGAAGCTCGATCCCGACGAGAGCAGCGGCGATCGCAACGGCGACGGCGGCGTCGATCGCAGCGAGTGGCGCGGCTCGTCGGCCGTGTTCACACACATCGACGAATCCCAGCGCGAGTATCTGCCCGCCGGGAGCAGCGCGATCTTCAGCAACCGCGGCCTGATCCCGCCCGGCGGCGGCAACGGAGTCGTGACGGCTGCGGAGAGCCCGTACGTTCCGAGCGGGCGCGGTGGACAGATCCGGCTCGCGGCGGCAGTGCCCGAATCCGAGGCGCCGTTCTCGCTCGGCATCAACGCCATCGGCAACGCGCGCAACACCACGCTGCCAACTGCCAGCGCGGCCTTGTTCGTGGCTGCGGATGGCGACATCGACTTGAACGGTCGCGGCTCGATCGAGACCTATCAGGGCTCGCGGCTCGTCGTCGAGAGCGTGAGCGGGGGCGTGCGCGGCGGGTCGCCGCCTGTGGATGCGACGGGTTCCGTGTTCACCGGACGCCGCGGCATCGTCACGCTCTACCGTCCGCCGGGCTTCGGCGAGGCGCCGGCGAGTGAGTCTGGCGGCGGCGCGATCGGCGTCGACACCCAAGAGGACGTCGACGTCGGTGGGCTCGCGCTGGCGTCGCTTTCCGGCAGCGACATCACGATCTACAGCCGCGACGGCTCCATCGACGCGGGTGTGAGCTCGCCCTTCTCGAATCCGATCGTGTTCGTAAGCGGCTCCGGCGCCGTGCTGGTGAACTACGGAGGCGGCGGCATCTTCGCAAAGGGCGGCAACATCGGACTCTTCGCCAAGCAGGACATCAAGATCGGCGCCGGCATCTCGGGCGCGGGCATCACGATCGACGCGGGCGGCAGCCTCGTCGGCGGTGGCGCCGGCGGCATCTCCGGCACCAACGTGAACATCGACGTGGGCGGATCGATCAGCGGCAGCATCAGCGCGACGGGATCGATCAACGTCGCTGGCGGCTCGGTCGCGCAGGGCGCGAATCTCTCGGCCGGTGGTCTCGTCGCGGGTGCAGGCGCGGGCGTCGGCTCGAACAGCGGCGGCAACAAGGCCAGCTCCGAATTGGCGAGCCTCACGGGCACCGCTTCGGAGACGGCCGCTGCAGGCTTCCAGACTGCGCATGCAGCCGCGGCCGGCGAACACCAGGTGATGATCCAGGTCACGTCCCGCGTGATCGGCGAGCCCGAGGAAGAGAAGAATCCCTAGGGCTTCTATTCGCTCGTTCCCGCGGCGCCAAACTCCGTTCCTTCTCGAATGCTACGAACGCGGCTCGCTGCGGCGAAGTTCACCGTTGCGTGCAACTCCGGGCACGCATTGCGCCTCGGCGCGGGGACGCTCCGAATCTGCGTCACTGTCGCTGCTTCGTCGCCAGAAGCGGATCGCAGTTCGCTCGGACGTTGAACTTTGCGTGAAGGACGCCACGCGACGCGGGTCGCGTCCACCTAAGGTCGAATCGAGCCTCTGCCGCGGCCTGCCCTGCGCGAGCGACTCATCACTCGGTTGCTACTTCACGCAATGCAGCTGCGCGAAGACGGAGCAACGATTCCGCGAAGAGTGCCACTGCACAGCGTTTCCGACCACGTCCACGACAGCAGTCGCACACGTTGGTGGGATGTGCGCTCACCCGCGCGGACGTTTCGCCACGATTCAGTGACGAGCAATTTCTTGGCTCTGACGCCGGTTATAAAGCGAGCCATTGGACAGACAGCGCATCCGACGTGCGGATGCACCGCAACACTCAACAGGAGATCGAACGACATGATCCGCAACAGCAGCTTGCGCCGAGCATTTCTCGGCATGGCCTTCGGTGCGGGAGCACTCTTGGCTTCCGCGACCCCCGCATCGGCTTTCAGCTACTCGAACGGCAACCTGGTCGTCTGCCTTCGTCAAGAACGGCTTCGAGCTGATCTTGAACCTCGGCAACGACGCCGACTGGGCCGACCGGCGTCAGCATCGACGCCACCACGCTCGTGCTGCCCTCGCAGTTCGGCGGCTCGCTCGACGGCGCCAAGTGGACGGCGCTCTCGGTCCGCAACCCCGAGGCGCAGTTCACCGGCGATCTCGCCGGCGTTCCGCAGAACAACATCATCCTGACGACCAACGGCAACCCGAGCATCGTCAGCTTCAACAACATCGGCGATGCCCAGGCGCAGCTCCAGCCGCCCAACCAGGGCGTGGCGTGGTTCGCGCTGCTCAAGAGCATCGGTTCCGCGAACGGCACGAGCATCCTCGAGAACACGTCGAGCCGGCTCGTGATCGGGACGTCGCTCTACGCGTCGTACACGGGCGTGCTGGGCTTCGGTTCGGACGCGGTGGCCAACCAGCTCCCGCTCTCGACCGCCGGCATCGTGTCGGCCGCCGTGATCGGCAGCGCAGCTTCCGCTCTACGAGCTGATCCAGACGGCGGCGTTCAATCCGAGCACCGGCGACTACGACCTCGGCACGCAGATCGCGTCGACTCGGCGCGCTCAGACTGGTTCCCGAGCCCGGCACTGCGCTGCTGCTCGGCGCCGGTCTGCTCGGACTCGTGCGCTTCGGCCGCAGCCGCGCCTGATCGATCTCGCTTCGCAACCCACGAAACGACACAAGAGAGGGAATCCCACCTATGCGTCTCACTTCACTCCTCAAGACCGCCGTCGCGATTGCCGCGGCAGCGGTTCTCGGGCACGCCGGCACGGCGCTGGCGGCTCCCGAACGCGTCGTTGTCTCCGGACACCGATGCGTTCCGCACCGGCGGCTGCACGGGCTGCTTCATCACGCAGATGAACTCGGTGACCGCGCAGTTCCAGGAAATCACGCGCGTGTTCCGCGGCTGCTATCGCCGGCGGAACGATCCAGAACGACGGCAGCGGCTGCGCTGACGGCGTGAACGGCCGGCTCGCCGACTTCGTCGTGCATCCAGGGCGTCCTGAAGAACTCGACGACCGATCCGAACGGCCTCGGCGTTCCGAACGGGCCGTCGCTCGGCCAGGTGACCTACCGCGTCTCGGGCAACGGCTCTGGCAGTGGCGTCGCCTGCTCGCGCTCGGCGCCGGCGCCGATCGGCATCGGTTTCCTCGCGCCCGAAGGCTTCGACGGCGCGCCGAACACCGCGGACGACGCGGGCGGAACGGGCGCATTCGGCGTCGCCGGGTCCCGGCGTGAACCCGAACACCAGCAGCATGTCGGCGGCTCCGCTCAGCAACTGCCAGGGCCGCACCCGCATCGCGGACTTCGAAACGGTCGCCGGCACCACCAACACCTTCGCCTCGGCGACGAACGGCGAGTTGTGCGTGGTGAACTACGACCTCAACAGCAACGGCTCGATCAGCAACGACACCACGGCGTCCCGGCGCGCCGGGCGCGCTCACCACGGTGGGCTCAGTGGCCAACAACGAGTCGACCAACCTGCGCGTGAGCTGCGACACCGGCTTCGCCGACCTGCCGCCGGGCGACTTCCTGCCGCCGCGCGATCCGTTCAACCAGCAGGACGTCTTCGGCGCGCAGATCTTCAAGATCGCAGCGAGCCGCGACGCCCACGGATTCGTCGGGCATCGACGCGAAGCTGCACCTGAACGATCCGCAGGTGGAGGGCATCTTCGGTGAGCCGGCCAACAACTCGGTGTGCCGTCTGACCCCACCTCGGTGGCGCCAGCACGGCGGCCAGCCAGAACGTGACGGCCTGCATCCGCCCGGCGGGTTCGGGCAGCCGCGAGACCTTCCGCAACACGTGGATGGCCGACACGGCGGGCTCGAAGACGCAGTCCGAAGACAACAGCGGTGCGCAGAACGGCACCACGACCTCGTGCCTCCAGACCAAGGAGGCGGGCGGCACGCAGGTCTCGACCAAGCGCGTGAAGCTCGGCGCCGGCAACGCGGACGTGATCAACTGCCTCGCCTCGTTCACCGGCTCGTTCGGCTACGTGGACGCCGACCGCTTCGACCCGGGCTTCTACGGCGCGGTGGTCGAAGGCGTCGATCCGGACGCCGCCGTGCTCGCGGCGTCGCCGAACTCGCTGAAGGACCTGGTGAAGTGCGGTCACTACCGCTTCTGGGGTCCGCTGGCGGGTGGCGTCGGTACGCACAACCCGGGCGGTTCGGCCTTCATCACGGCGCATCGCGCCGCGCTGAAGAACAAGAACGTCTTCACCAATGCCGTCGCCTACCTGCCGCTCAACGCGGTGGGCTTCTCCAAGAACGCGACCGACGGCGCGTACTCGATCGCGTTCCTGCCGACGACCTGCCCGGCGGCTCCGCCCGCCGAGCTGTCGATCTCGGCAAGCCCGACGGTCACGCCCTAGCGCGACATCGGGTTCTGCTTCGATCACTCGGCCCTCGAGCCTTCGGGCTCGGGGGCCGAGCCTTTTTCAGCACTCGAGCGCGAGCATCTCGAGCCGTTGGACCCGCTCGCCGAAGCGCTTTCGCGCGAGTCCCTCCGCCATCTGGCTCCGGGCCGAGTTCGCGACGCAGAGAAAGAGAAGGCTGTGGCAACCGGACGTCGTCCACGTCAGCAGCACCGCGGCGTTGGGCGCTCACGCGTTCGGGAAGAATCGCGTGCGCGCCCAGAGCGCCACGCTCACCAGCCCGATGAGCACGGGCACCTCGACGAGCGGACCGATCACGGCCGCGAAGGCCGCGCCGCTGTGGATGCCGAAGGTGGCGACGGCAACCGCGATCGCGAGCTCGAAGTTGTTGGAAGCGGCCGTGAACGAGAGCGTCGCGGATCTGCTCGTAGTTCGCTCCGACGCGTTTGCTCATGAAGAACGACATCACGAACATCACGACGAAGTAGACGAGCAGCGGCAGCGCGATGCGCAGCACGTCGAACGGGAGCTGCACGATCGTCTCGCCCTTCAGCGAGAACATCACGACGATCGTGAAGAGCAGCGCGACGAGCGTGATCGGGGCCGATGCGCGGCACGAAGTGCGCTGGTACCAGTCGAGGCCCCTGGCGCCGACGAGAATGCGCCGGGTCAGGAACCCCGCCGCGAACGGGATGCCCAGGTAGATGGCCACGCTCTGCGCGATCTCGCCGATCGTGATGTCGACGATCGCGCCCTCGAGGCCGAGCCACGCCGGCAGAACCGTCAGCGAAGAAGTACGCGTAGACCGAGAAGAACAGCACCTGGAAGATCGAGTTGAAGGCGACGAGGCCGGCGCAGTACTCGGTGTCGCCCTTGGCGAGGTCGTTCCACACGATGACCATCGCGATGCAGCGCGCGAGACCGATCAGGATCAGCCCCAACATGTACTCGGGTTTGTCGTGCAGGAAGACGACCGCGAGGCCGAACATCAAGAGCGGCCCGATCACCCAGTTCTGGACCAGCGAGAGCGCGAGCACCCGCTTGTTGCGAAAGACCTGGCCGAGTTCCTCGTAGCGAACCTTCGCGAGCGGCGGGTACATCATCAGGATCAGGCCGACGGCGATCGGGATCGACGTCGTGCCGACGCTCATCCGGTTCGAGCGCCGCGGTGAATCCCGGCGCCGCGAAGCCGAGCGCGATGCCGACGCCCATCGCCGCGAAGATCCAGAAGGTGAGATAGCGGTCGAGGAACGAGAGCTTCCTGGCGATGCCGTCCGAGTGCGCGGCCATGGCGGCGCAACCTAGCCCGCGCAGGTACGAGCCTCCAGCTGGTACGCCCGTGCTCTCAACGGGAACGCGAGCCGCGAAGCCACACGAATGTCACCAGATGGCGAAAAAGAATTCACGCGTTCGTCCCCGGTGTGGCGGCTCGCCTTCGTAAGCTCCGCCGCTGTGAGTCACCCCCTGAACCTGCAATACGCGGGAACTCTCGCCTTGCTGCTGCTGTTCTTGCCCCTGGCGAGTTCCGCTGCTGCCGCGTCCCTCGATGCGGGCGCCTCGACCTTCGAGTCGGGCGCGCGTCGCTACGAGCCGGTCGAGATCGACCTCGAAGACATCCGCGTGCCGCCGGTCGAGGTGGGCACCGAAGCCACGCAAGCCGCCGAAGCCGCAGGGCCCCTTCTTCGCCATCGAACGCTTCGAAGTGACCGGCAACACGCTGCTCACGCCGTCGCAGGTGGAGCAGGAACTCGAAGCGTTCCGGGGTCCGGACAGGTCGCTCACCGACGTCGAGAAGGCGCGCGACGCACTCCAGAGACGCTACGAGGCAGACGGCTTCCTCACCGTCGCGATCGCGATTCCGCAGCAGACCGTCGAATCGGGCGTCGTGCGCCTCGAGGTGCTCGAAGCGCGGCTCGGCCGGATCGAGATCCAGAACGCCGGCATCGACTGGCTCGGCGAGCAGCGCGTGCGCGCCCGGCTGCGCCACACCGTACCCGGTGCCGTGCTGCGGCAGAGCGACCTGCAGGAAGACATGGTGCGCGCCAACCGCAGCCCCGACGCGCGCATCCGGCCGCAGCTCTCGGCGGGCCAGCAGCCGGGTCTCGTCGACGTCGCGCTCGTCGTCGACGACAAGATCCCCCTGCACGGTTCGCTCGCCTACTCGAACGACCACACGCGCCGGCTCGCCCGAGACGCGCATGGACGCGTCGCTCTCGTACTCGAATCTCTGGGGCATCGGGCACGAGGCGGGGATCTTCTACCAGTTCGTCCCGACGGCGAGCGAGTTCTCCGACGTCCAGATCTTTGCCGGCACCTACCGTGCGCCGATGCCCTGGGACGAAGAGCAGCAGCTCTTCGCCTACTACGCGAAGTCCGACACCACGAACGCCGCCGCGACCGGCGGCGGTCTCTCGATCCTCGGCAAGGGCAACAACTCGGGGCTCCGCTACCTGCTGCCGCTGCCGCTTCCGAAGGCCGAGCGCGTTCTCGATCTACTCGCACGAGCTCACCTTCGGCGCCGACTACAAGGACATCGAGAACGCCGTCGTCGCGACCGGCGCGTCGATCGTCACGCCCATCAAGTACCTGCCGTTCTCGCTCACCTGGAACGGTACGCGCGCCGGCGAGCAGGCGATCTCCAACGCCAAGGTCGGCGTCAACTTCCACTTCGCCGGGACCGTTTCCGGCGGCTCGACCGAAGACTTCCAGATCAACCGCGGCGGCATCGATCCGGACAGTCCCGTCACCGGCACCTACCAGATCATCACGCTCGGACTCCAGCACACGATGCGTCTGCCCGGGTCTCCTCCAGACGCTCGCAGCGGGCCGCTTCCTCGATCTGCCGCGACCCGACAAGGGATTTCCTCGACGACTGGACCTTCGACCTGCGTTCGAGCGGGCAGATCGCCACCCAGCCGCTGATCGCGACCGAGCAGTTCGGCGCGGGCGGCGTCGACACCGTGCGCGGCTATCTCGACCGCGAACGCTTCGGCGACAACGCCTACGACATCCAGATGGAGCTGCGATCGCCGTCGTTCACGCGCGTGTTCGGCGGTCGCTTGCAGGAACGCGTCCAGGTGTTGGCGTTCTGGGACACCTCGGAACTCTGGACGCTCGCCGATCCGACCTCGCCGCGCGGCCAGAGCCGACTCGCCGGCGCCGGCGTGGGCATGCGCGCGTCGTTCTTCGATCACGTCAACGCCGAACTCTTCTACGGAAGCCCGCTGATCCACACCGAAGAGTCCACCCGCCCGCGACTCCACTTCAAGGTGGCGGTGGGCTTCTAGCGCATGCGGAGACTTCGCCCGATGAAAGCCGCCTTCGACTTCGCTGCTCCGCAACGCCATGCTGCGTGCTGCTGTGCTCTTCGCCTTCCCGCTGCAGCGACGCGCGGGCGAGTGATCCCGTCCTGGCAGACATCGGTCTCGCGCCCGAGAAGGAAGCCGCCGAGACGCCCGCGACACCGGCGGCGGACGACGGGCCCCGAGCCGTCGCCCGCGGCGGCCGAGATGCTGAAGTCGATGCGCGAGAAGGGGCTCCTCACCGAAGACGAGTACGAGGAGCTGTATCGGCGCCAGGCGAAGTTCGAAGCCCAGCAGGCGATGAAGGAAGGCGTCCCGGCCTGGCTGCGCGACTGGACCTTCGGCGGCGACGTGCGCTTCCGCTACGACCGCCGCGACTTCGGCTCGCTCGGCTTCGACCAGACCTACGAGCTGGGCAAGCAGAACATCGACGTCGTCAGCGTCGCCGAATCGCGGCACTCGGCGTCGACAATCGCGCGCAGCTGCGGCTGCGACTCGGGGCCGAGAAGAAGGTGGTGCCGGAGCTCACCTTCGGCTTCCGCATCGCGACCAGCGCGAGATCGAGCTACGGCACCTACTTCAACAACGCCGGAACCAGCTTCAGCACGAACCTCAATTCCAATCCGCGCAGCCCGAACGTCACCTTCGGCGACTACTTCTCGTACAAGAGCATCTACCTCGACCGCGCCTACCTGACCTACGAGCCGGGCTGGGCGCCGGCGCTCGCCGTGACCGTCGGCAAGTTCGGCAATCCCTTCGTGTCGAAGCGCATCGCGACGGACTTCCTGATCTGGGACAACGACATCCAGCCCGAGGGCGCCGCCGCCAGGTACCGCTTCGACTTCTCCGAGAACCGCCTCTGGTTCGAGGGCGTCGCCGCTGCGCTCACCGTGCAGGAGCGCAGCGCGGTGACGATCTCCTACAACAGCACCACGCGCACGGCGTCGCGATGCTGCCCGACCTCGACGAACAGAACCCGATCCTGCTCGGCTTCCAGGGCGGTCTGCACGGCCGGCCCGAAGACTGGGTCCAGATGGGCGCGCGCGTCTCGTACTACGACCTCTCCCAGATCGGGACGCGCCTCGCCGCCGCGACGGAAGACCTCGGCAACGGCGGCGCCGCGATCGACAACAACCCGCTCTTCCGCCTGCTCGGCCCGACCAATCCCTATTACCAGAACGGCGAGTCGACCGGCCGCATGCGGGAGCTGGTCGTCGACGGCTACGTGACGCTTCACGCCCTGGGGCGAGCGCTACGCGATCACCCCGTTCTTCCAGTACATGACCGCTGCTGAACGCCGACTCCGAGAACACCGGCTGGATGGCGGGCGCTCGAGTTCGGCTCGCCCGAGCTCGTGCGGCTCACGGTCATGTACGCCTCGATCGGCCGCAACGCGACGATGGCGCTCTTCACCGACTCCGACATGTTCGAGGGCTTCACCAACGCGAAGGGCTGGTACTTCTCGGCCGAGCGCCAGCTCTGGCGCGGCGTGCGCGTGCGCGGCGCCTACATGATCGCGAACCAGCTCGAGACGGAGTGCGAGCTGGCCAGCACGTCGCTGGCGCTCTGCGACACCGCGTCGCAGATCGCGAATCTCGCTCCGTACCGCACGACGACGCTCGACCGCCAGCGCTTCCAGCTCGATCTGACGGTGGACTTCTGATGCGCGCGCGTGCGCTTCGCCCTCGCGATCCTCGCCGCCGCAGCGCTGCTCGCGTGCGGCGAGGATCCCGTTCCCAAGCTCGAAGCGGAGCGCCAGGCGCTGCTCGACGGCTCGCGTCCGAAGGCGGAGTTCTGGTCCGCCGTCGAGCGCAAGGGGACGCTCGTCAAGGAGAAGCGCGCCGCCGAGAAGGAACTCGAGGAGATCCAGGCGAAGCTCGCTGCGCTCGACGCGGAGCGCGCGCAGCAGGACGCGTCGCTCGCGGCGGCGCGCGACGCCAACGCGCAGACCGGCGCCGCGCTCGCCGGCAACCGCAGCGAGCTGGCGCGCATCGAGGGCGAAGTGGCGAAGCGCGAGGCCGCGCTCGCCGGCTTCGAGCGACGCCGCGCCGAGGTGCCCGCGCCGTGAAGCCCGTCGCCCTCGCGCTCACCGCCCTGCTGCTGCTCGCCGCGGGCTGCCCCAACGAGAAGGCCGACGCGCTGCGCGCCGAGATCGCGAAGCTGAAGGAAGAGCGCGTCGAGACATCGGTCGATCGAGAAGGCGAAGCAGGAAGCGGCGGAGGCGGAGGCCGCGCTCGCCGCGACGCTGACCCAGCTCGAGGACGCCAACACCGAGTTCGCGAAGCGCGAAGCCGAACGCGACCAGACGCGCGCCGCGATCGACGCCGAGATCGCGCGCAACGCGCGGCTGCGCGGCGAGATCGACGCCGTCGCACGGCGCGTCCAGGAGCGGGCCGCGCGCGGCCAGCAGCTCGACGCGCAGATCGCGGCCGTGCGCGAGCGCGCCACCTGGGTGCGCGATCAGGCCGCCGTGCTGGCGCGCGAGCTGCGACCGGACGACGTCGCGATGGGCCTCGAAGCGCCGCCTCGATTCGCTCGCCGAGTTCAGCGAGCGCGTCGCGAAGGAATACGCGGACGATCCGGTCGCCGCCGAGGTCGCGCAGCCAGGCGATCCGCGTCGGACGCGCCGTCCGCGGAGCAGGTGCGCACCGGCGCAGAGCAGGCCGCGCGACTCCGCGACCGCTTCGCAGCCGTCTACGAGCTGCCGTCGCCCGAGGTCGCGAGCGCAACGCGCCTGCGAAGCGCGCCCGCTTCAGATGCGCCCGCGGAGGGAAGCCGTGAGGCGCGCGCGCTGCATCGCGATCGCAGCCGCGCTCTCGTCGCGAGCGCCGCGACGCGCGCGGCCGCCGCCGAGTTCGAGGGGCCGCTCGAAATCGCCGCCTACGGCTGGCTCGAACTGCTCGACGCGGGACGCTTCGACGACGCCTGGCGCGAAGGCGACCGACGCTGCTGCGCAGCGGCGTCACGCAGGCCCAGTGGACCGACGGCGACGCGCAAGGTGCGCGACGGCTTCGGCGCCGTCGCGTCGCGCAGCGTCGCGAACAAGGACTACCACCGCCAGATCGAAGGCGGTCCCGACGGCAACTACTTCACGCTGCGCATCGTCACGAGCCTCGCCGACGGACGCGAAGTGGTCGAGGTCGTGACGCTCCGGCGGGCGCGGATCAGAAGTACCGGACCGCCGCGTACGGAATCAAACGTTGAGAGCACGTGAATAAGAATGAAAACAGGGAGACGAGTCATGAACCGATGGATCGCTGCCGCCCTTTGCGCGGCTCACTTTCTTTGCAGCCGCGCGGCCCGCGGATGCATTCCTCGTTCGTATCCGGAAGCAACGCGCGCTCCGGCGACCTCGTCGCCGTCTGGGTGAAGAACGGCTTCGAGCTGATCGTGAACCTCGGCCCGGTCGAGGGTCTCGGCGAGGGCAGGCTGACCAGCTTCGAGGTGCCCGCGCGAGTTCGACGGCACCCTCGTCGGACGCGAAGTTCACCGCGCTCGCGGTGCCGAACCCGACGGCGGTGTTCTCGGACTCGGGCATCGATCCGCCGCTGATCCAGAACAACATCGCGCTCACGACGCTCGCGCGATCCCGGGACGATCGGCTTCTACCAGATCGGCAACGCGCAGTCGCTGCTCGATCCGCCCGTGACCAGCCAGACCTGGTTCACGCTGCTCGGATCGATCCCGGCCGCCGGTCAGACGGGCGTCGTCATCGAACACCAACACGAGGCGCTGATCCAGACGACGCTCTTCGCCTCGTACACGGGCAACCTCGGCTTCTCGTCCGACGCGATCGCCAACCAGCTCACGCTCTCGACCGCCACTTTCGTCGCGGAGAGGCACCGGCTACGCGATCCCGCTCTACGAGGTATTCCAGACCGTCGTCGAGACTCATCGGCCAGGACTTCCACCTCGGCACCGAGATCACGACGCTCGGCACGCTGACCGGCGACGACGGCAGCAGCGGCAACGCGATCCTGTCGCTGGAGGAAGTACCCGAGCCGGGCGAAGCTGCGCTGGGCGTGGTCGCGCTCGCCGCGCTCGTCTGGGTCGCAGCGGTGGCGCGCGCGGAGCTGAAACTCAGACGCGTTCGAGCGCCTCGAGGATCACGCCCTCGCGCAATCCCCAGTCCGAGACGGTGAGTGCCGGCAGCTCCAGCTCTTCCACGACCGTGCGGAGCACGAGCGCGCCGGTGGGAACGAGATCCGCGCGCTGGCGCCGCATGCCGGGCATCGCGAGTCGCTCGGCCTGAGTCGAGCGCACGAGCGTGCGCGACAGCTCGCGAAACTCGTCGGCCGGGATCACGGTGCCGTGGATCGCGGTGATGTCGCGACCGGCTTCGGCCGCGACCAGGCGCGCGAGCGCGCGCATCGTGCCGCCCGTCGCGATCGCGGGCCGCGGCGCCCAGCGCACGAGCGCCTCGCGGTACTCGTCGAGCCGCTCGCGCACGCGGGCGCGCACGGCGCGCTTCTCGTCGCGGCTCATCGGGTCCGAGCGCACCAGCTCGGCGTGCAGGCGCGCGGCGCCGAGCGGCAGCGTCGTCTCGAAGCGCACCTCGCTCTGGTCGCCGGTGATCAACTCGAGGCTGCCGCCGCCGAGATCGAGGCCGAGCGCGAGGCGCGAGCCGATCTTCAGCTTGCGGCGGAAGGCCGCGAAGGTGAGGCGCGCCTCCTCGACGCCCGAGAGGATTCGCGTCGGGACGCCGACCGCCTCGCCGATGCGTCGCGCCAGGTCGGCGCCGTTGCTCGCATCGCGCAGCGCCGCCGTTGCGACGGGGATCAGCAGGTCCGCGTGCGCGTTGCGCGCGCTCTCGCCGAGCAGCCGGGCCGTCTCCACCGCGCGCTCGCACACGTCGTCCGGAACGCGACCGCCGTCCGCGACGGTGGCGCCGAGTCGCAGCATCACGCGTTCGCGCAGCACGCGGCGCACGTCGCCGTCCGCGCTGGCGTCGGCGACCAGCAAGTGGAACGACGTGCTGCCGAGGTCGAGGATGCCGAAGCGCAGCGTCGGCTTCTCGGTGTCGCCGTTGGACGGCGCGGCCGGATCCGGCGGCGCGTAGCGCAGCGTCATCGAGGGTCGCGCGCCGCGCCCTTCGAGGGTCCAGCACGGAGCCCCTTCTCGACAGCGCGGTTCGTCTTCGATCGCGAGTCCCTCGGCGCGCAATCGTTCGAGCACGGCGCCGATCGCATCGCCGTGCGTGCAGAGCGCCGTCGCGCGATCGCGAAACGAGGCGACCGCCTCGAAGAGCTTGGCCTCGTCGCCGCCTTCGGCGAGTCGTTCGTCGACCTCGATCCGAATGCCGGTGGCGTGCGCGAGCGGCGCCAGCGTCTGGCGGCAGCGCAGCGCAGGGCTCGACACGATGCGCTCGACGCCGCTGGCCGCGAGCGACGTGGCGAGTGTGCGCGCCTGTGCGCGACCCGCGTCACAGAGAGGTCGCAACAGCGGCGGACCCGCCCACTGCGTGCGTTTCGCCGCCTTGGCGTGTCTGACCAGATGGAGCTTCATGCCGAAATCGCTCGGAGGAAGGGAATCGGTGCGAGCGCGGACGAAGGGTCGGGCCGTCCGCTGCGAGCGAGAAGGGATCGCAACGCCGCCAAGCTTGCTGTCCGGCCGCGCGTCGCGCAAGAGCGCGCACGATGTTTCCGGCCAATGAGCTGGAAGCCCGAACGAAGCCGACGAGATCGAACGGCGCCGCGCTCTCGCTCAGCAGCAGGACGGCGCCGATGCGGTCGCGAAGCGGTACGCGCGCGGGCGCGCGACGGTGCGCGCGACGCGTCAGCGCCCGCGGTACTCGGGAAGGGACCGTTCAAGTCCTGACGAAGCGCTGCCGGTATGCGCGCGGCGGGAAGAACGCCAGCCATTCGGACACCGCCGCGACGAGCGCCAGCAGCGAGACCACACCCACCAGTGACGGCGGAAGCTCGTAGTGGCCGAGCAACTGCGCCGCGAGGTGCAGCAGCGTGACGGACGCGATCGCGCCCGTCCCCACGCCCCACAGCAGCATCCGGTTCGCGACCAGCGGGTCGCCCGAGTCGATTCCGATGCGCGCGCGCCGGCGCAACTGAATCCGGTAGTGCAGCGGCTCGCAACTCGCCCAACCGTACGCGGCGAGCAGTCCGAGGTTCGGCGCCCAGCTCCCCAGCCAGCCACCGATCCCGTACGAGATCCGCGAGACGTGCAGCACCCACGAGCCATACACGCCGAAGCCGAGCCAGATCACGAGAAGGATGAGCGCGGCCCGCGCTGCAGCGCTGTCGGGCCGGAACACGCGACACGAGAACAGCGCGAGAAAGCCGGAGCCGACGGAGATCGCGGATACGCCCGCGAACGACGCCCAGCCGGCGTGCGACTCCGCGAACAGCTGCAGCGATTCCCCAGCCAGCAGCAGCCCGTATCCGATCGCCCCGGCGAGCAGTAGCTCGAGCCCGATCGCGAGTTCCGGAAGCATGCGCGTGCGCCGCGCGAGCAGCAGCAGACGGATCCCCACCGCCAGGCTCACGGCGAGGAAGGAGCCGAAGCCGATCAGTCCGAGCAGGTCCGCAACGTTGCCCTCCATCCTGCTCCTCATCGGCGGGTCGTGGGGATCGGGTTAGCCAGATCGCGCAGCGAAAGTCGCTCAGGAACGCGTGAGGATCGCCGCCAACACCCGGTCCTCGAGGACGTCGAGATGTTTCCACGCGAGCCGCGGCGGAATGCCGCTGCAACGCGGGTGGAGCAGCAGCATGCCCGCGAGTGGATCTCCAAGCATCGGGACGCGAGAGCGCGATCCGCTCCGATGTGCCAATGCGCACAGAGCCACCGGGTCTTCCTGCCCCACCGGCGGTCTCGAAATCACTCGAATCGCGCGGTCTGCGCGGGAAAATCATCCCTCTGGAATGGCACAAGGCGTGCAAAGTTCGATCGCGGGGTTGCGCGCCCTATCGAAGTATCCCAAGCGTCGCCGCGCTCGCACGATGCGACTGGCGACAGCAGGAGAAAAGTGATGACGAGGCATCAGGGAAGAAATCATTGGATCGACTTCGTCGGGGTGGCTGCGCTGTTGGTCGCCGGCCGGGCGTCGGCGAGCGGCATCATCGGCCCGCTCGCCAACTTCGACGTCGTCAACGACACGGGCCAGCCGGCCTACGGGTTCGAGATCGAGATCGACGATCCGAGCTTCGATCACACCAAACTCACCAGCATCTTCGGTTACGACCGGGTGTTCTCGTTCATCTCGCCGGATCCGGGCGCAGTAGTTCGCTTCGGCAAGCCGGTCATCACCGATCTGCCGGGCGTCGGCGTGAAGATCACCTTCGGTGGGACGATCGGAGCGGTCTCGACTCCGTCCGGAATCTTCACCACTCCGGGCGAGAGCTGCTGGCCGGGCGCCAATCCGAATTGGCAGGCCAACCCGTGCGACCACTACGGCGTGAGCACGCTCGGCCAGCCGGCGTCGACCACGTACCGCTGGCTCATCGAGAGCACGCCGGGCAGTGGGACGCTCGTGGGCCACCAGGTCGGAATCCCGTCGGTGGCCTTCGTCTACACGCCGCCAGTGCCGAACCCCAACCCAGTTCTGCCGCCCCTCGTGCCGGCCGCGGTGAACATCCAGGTGCATGCCGTTGCGCCGAATCCCGAGCAGCCGGAGAACGTGGACCTCTGGGGCGAGCCGTTCTGGGTAAAGACCCTCTCGACCAAGGTCCCGCACGACATCGACCTCGGGAACCTGCTGCGCGGCGATGCCGATCAGGAGGCGGCCGAGATCGAGACCGAGTGGAGCATCTTCCAGAAGCCGCCCGTCGGGCACGTCAGCCCGAACGAGGTCATGGAGAAGGACCTCGATCTCGCAGACGGCGACCACGCCGTGATCCGCCGCTACGAGTTCTACAAGTACGCCGGCGCGTTCAATGTCGACGGCAGCGGCGAGGTGCTCTGCGACGGTCCGGAAGTCCCCGGCCACCGCTGCGACACGCCCTTCGGCGACCCGGGGTTGGGCATCAACGATCTCGGTGATTTCATGGGCGCGCAGATGGCCGGCGTGAACTTCGACGTCGTGATCGAGTGCAGTGACGGTCTCGACAACGATGACGACGGGACCATCGACTTCCCGGATGATCCGGGATGCACGAGCGCAAATGACGTGTCGGAGAAGGCCGCGGTCGCGTTCGCGAGCGGTCAGCTGGCGTGTGACGACGGACTCGACAACGACGGCGACGGCCTCGTGGACATGGCGGATCCCGGTTGTCTGGCACCGATCTTGGGACCCGAGGACCCGCCCTGCAACGACAATCTGGACAATGATGGGGACAACTTGATCGACATGGCAGATCCCGGCTGCTCGAGTTGGCCGTATACCGAGAAGGGCATCCAATGCGGTTACGGCGCCGAGCTCGTTCTCCCGCTCGGCTTCCTGATGTGGCTGCGCAGCCGTGGCGACAAGGAGAGGCGTAGCGGTCGAAAGACCTGACGAGCTCGCTCGCGCGTTCTACGAGTCTTCGCGATCCGTGATCGTGGCGTACCAGTCGAAGCTCGGGCGTTTCACCCAGCCCGGCTGGCGGCTCCCCATCTTCATGCGCTCCTGCATCTTCTCGCTGAGCTTGCCCTTCTGCAGCAGGTCGAGGAACACGGCGCCCGCGCAGCTCTGTGTCGAAGAAGTCGCGCTGCCAGCTCCACTGCCAGTTGCCGGCGTAGCGGAACCACGAGCCGCCCGTGCCACCGATTTCGATCGGCTTGCCGTCGTCGCCCGCGACCGGCGCGAGCTGGCGCCAGATGCCGATGATCTCGCCCTTCTGGTCGTCGATCAGCGTGCGCACGTAGGGGTAGGTCCACTTGTCGAGACCTTCCATCTCGGTGCCCATCACGAACTCGCGGATCTCCTTGCGACCGCGCGCGACGAACTCGTACTTGGGGCCGTTGTTCCAGGTGTAGATCGCGTCCTCGGCGTAGAACTTCGCGAGCGGCTCCCAGTTGCCGGTCATGCCGCACTCGTCGTTGGTCGCGACGAAGCGGCGGATCATCTCTTCGAGTTCGGCGCGCGGAAATGCGGGCATGCGTGCTCCTCGTGCGCGGCGGGCGCGCGTCAGGATCGTCGTCGTTTGATCCACGCGAGCAGCAGCGCGCTCGCGACGCCGAGCGCGCCCGGCGCGGGCTCCGGCACGGCGATCTCCTCGACTTCGATCGCCGAGCCGGACCGCCAGGCAACGTACACCTTTCCGTTTCGGTAGCCGATGTCGGGCTCGTTCGGATACGGCGACACGGTTTCCTGCCACGGCGTCGTCCAGGAGTCGACGCCGTTCCAGCGGCGCACCGTGAGTTCGGCGCCGCGGCGATGGAGCGCAAAGAGTTCGCTTCCGGTGGAGACCACGCGCAGCCAGTCCCATGCGGCGCCGGGCGAGTCGTAGCGCTCGATCGTACGCCAGAAGGCGATGTCGCCCGGTTCGCCGAGCGGCCCGGTGTACTCGCCGCCGAGAACGCTCGTGATGCCGTCGTGGCTCTCATGCCAGAGCATCACCGGCCGTCCGTTCACCACGGCGACCTCCGGGTCGCGTGCGTTCGGCGCCGGGAACTGGGTGATGCACAGGTAATGGCCGAAGCCGCTGGCGGACTCGTAGTGGACCGCCACGCAGTCGAGGGAGGGCACCCGGTAGGCGGCGAACACGAAGTCGTTGGTCCCCGCAAGCGTCGGGGTCGCGACCGCGTTGCAGCCGCTCTCGCAGTGGAACGCGCCGGTGGTCTCGGGTGGATCCGCGAGGGAATCGAGCGCCGGGTAGAGCGCATCGATGAAGAGCAGATCTTGCGCCAGTGCTCCCTGGAACTGGGTGTAGGTGCCGTAGGGGAAGCCGAAAGCCCAACCGGCGCGGGGCGTGTGGACGTCGCGGAGCCCGTCCTGGTCGACGCCCGAACCGCCGCCGCACGTGCCACCCAGGCAGAAGGTGCCGAGGTCGAGGACGTCGGTGAGGTAGACGCCCGCCACCACCGCGCCGCGCACGACGACGTCGGGATCGTGGCACTGCGCGGTGACGGAGCTCGAAAGCGTGGCCCAACCCGCCCCGGTCCACTCGAGCACGACGCCCGGGTTCTGGTTCAGGCTCACGTCGTCGGCGCAGTAGAAGAGCGCGAGGCGGTCGCCGTCGCCGTCGAGCGCGAGGTTGGTCACGGGATCCGACGTGCTCGGACTCGGGAGTCGCGCGGCGCCGGCCTGCGCCGCGCCGAGCGCGCCGAGCAGCGCGCAAAGCAGCAGGGCACCTCGCTGCATGGGCTCAATCCTCCTCGATGCGCAGCGCATGCGTCGGGCAGTGGCGGACCGCGGCGTCGAGCATCGGCCGCAGCATCTCAGGCGGCGAGGGATCGAGCAAGACGACCTTGTTCTCGACCGGGTCGAGCCGGAACACCTCGGGCACTTCGTTCACGCAGACGGCGTGGCCCTGGCAGAGGTCGAGGTCGACGACGACGCGCGCGGTGCGGATCTCGCCAGTGCGTGTCGCGTGCTGATGAACTTCGCTCGCCTGCGGCTCGCTGGGCGGTGCGTCCTGATGAACTTCGCTCGCCTGCGGCTCGCTGCGCGGCGCCTGCGGCGCCTTGCGCCAGTACCGCACGCGACACGGTTGGGCGAGCTGCACGACCATCTTCGAGTGGTCCTCGCGATAGCTCTCGGGCGGCTGCGCCAGCTCGAAGTCGTAGCGGCGCAGCAGGATCGAGAAGATCGCCTTCACCTGCATCATCGCGAACGCCGCGCCCACGCAGCGATGCCGGCCGGCGCCGAACGGGACCCACGCGAAGATGTGCTGATCCTCTTCGCGCCCGGGCTCGTAGCGCGTCGGGTCGAAGCGCTCGGCGTCGCGGAATACGCCCGGATCGCGGTTCGAGACGGCGATCGACACCCCGACGTTCTTGCCGACCGGCACCGTCCAGTCCTTGTACTGGAACGGCTGCGCCACCTTGCGCATCAGCAGGATCAGCGGCGGGTGCAGGCGCAGCGTCTCCTTGAAGCAGTTCTCGAGCTGCGGGATCTCGCGGAGCGCCTGGTAGGAGACGTCGCGGCCGTCGGCGTAGAGCGCGTCCAGCTCTTCGGTCACGCGCTTCATCCACTCCGGGTGGCGGAGCAGCTCGAGCAGCGCCCAGGACGACGTGGTGGACGTGGTGTGGTGTCCGGCGAACATCAGCGAGATGAACATGCCGGTGATCGTCTCGACGGTGTAGCGCGCGCTGCCGTCGGGGTTCTGGATCGTGCGCAGCACCTGGAAGAGGTCTTTGCTCCGGCGCCCCTCGGCTTCGCGGCGTTCGAAGATGCGCTGCAGGTAGGCGACGAGCTGTTTGCGCGCGCGGTCGCGCTTGCGGAACGACGCGATCGGCAGGTTGGCGTTCACGTACGCCAGCGGGTCGGTGCCGCGTTCGAGATCCGCGAAGAGCGGCACCAGCTCGGGCCCCAGCTCCTCGCGGAACTCGGGTCCGATCAGCGCCGCGCTCGAGGTGTAGATGGTGAGTTCCGCGAAGAACGTCGAGCAGGTCGACGCTGCCCGACGTCGCCCCAGCCCGCGATCATCCGCTCGGTCTCGCGCGCGATCGTCTCGGCGTGGCCGCGCAGCGCCTGGTCGCGCAGCGAGCGGTTGCGGAGCGCCTGCTTGCGCTGCTCGGGCGTCGCGTCGAAGACCACGCCCGGGCCGAAGACGGGCTTCATGAACGGGTACGCCGCAGCCTGGTCGAGCTGCTCGTCGGGCGCGCGGAAGAACGCCTCTTGCGCCGCTTCACCGTAGAGCATCACCAGCGACTGCCCGGCGAGCTTCATTTCGCCGACTTCGCCGCACTCGTCGCGACAGCGCCGCATCAACTCGATCGGATCGCGCCGCAGCTGGAGCAGATGGCCGAGCAGCGGAACGCCGCCCGAGAGACGCGGGATCGCGAGGCTCACTCGGAAGCTCCTTCGATGCGCAGGCGCGCCGGCGCTTCGGGCCCGAGCGCGACCAGCTCGAAGCGCGTACCGGCGGGCGCCGACACCACGGCGACCACCGCCTGCGCGACGCTGTCGGCCGGCATCCAGCGCAGATGCCGCTGGATGCCGAGTGCCTGCCACGTTTCCAGCAGGCGCTTCACCATCTCCGGGTCCCAGACGCTCGCGAACTCGGTCGGAAACGTGGGGCCCGGTCGCACGATCGTCGAGCGGATGCCGGTGCCGTCGAGTTCGAGTCGCAAGGTGCGCGCGAGTCCTTCGAGTCCCCACTTGCTGGCGGTGTAACCGGGCTGGAACGGGCGCGGCACCGAGACGTTCTCGGACGAGATGAAGACGAGATCGCCGGCGGCGTTGCGCGCGCGCAGCGACGCGATCATGCGACGCGCGAGCAGCGCCGGGCCGACCAGGTTGGTCGCGATCTCGCACTGCAACTCCGCTGCGGTCACTTCGTGCAGCAGGCCCGGCACGCAGACCCCGGCGTTGTTCACGAGCACGTCGGCCGGGCCGAACGTGCTCTCGCAGGCGTCGAAGAAGGCGTCGATCGACGCGGGCTCGGCGAGGTCGAGTGCCAGCGCGGCCGCGCGGCCACCCGCCTTCGCGACCTCGTGCGCCACGGTTTCGAGCCTGCCCACGCGACGCGCGCCGAGCGCGACCGACCAGCCGAGCGCGCCGAGTGCGCGCGCAATCGCGGCGCCGATCCCCGACGACGCGCCGGTCACGATGGCGGTGCGGGGCGCGCGTTCGCTCATCGCCGCGCCCTCACAGACCCGAACGGCATCGCCGAGAAGCCGCGCACGTTGACCGAGTGCACGCGCACCAGACCGGCCGGGTCGATCTCGTAGTGCGGGATGCGCTTCCAGACTTCCTCGAGCGCGACGCGCCCCTCGAGCCGCGCGAGCGAGGCGCCCAGACAGAAGTGGACGCCCTGGCCGAAGGAGAGCGTCGCGCTGGTGTCGCGCATCAGGTGGTAGCGGTCCGCGTTCGGGAAGACGCGCTCGTCGCGGTTGCCCGAACCGACCAGCAGCACGACCTTGTCGCCCTCGCGCAGCTTCTTGCCGTGCACTTCGACGTCGGCCCGCCATCACGCGCGCCAGCGCCTGCGTCGAGTTGTCGTAGCGCAGTGTCTCCTCGACCCAACGCGGCACCAGCGTCGGATCGCGCCGCAGCAGCGCGCGCTGCTCGGGATTGCGCCACAACCAGTAGAGGGCGTTGCCGAGCAGCTTGGTCGTCGTCTCGTTGCCGGCGACGACCATCAGGATCAGGAAGCCGATGATCTCGCGATCGGAGAGGCGATCGCCGTCGATCTCGGCGGTGACGAGCGCGGCCGTGAGGTCGTTGCCCGGTTTCTTCCTGCGCTCGGCCAGCATGGCGGAGAAGTAGTGGAGCGCCCGCAGACCGCCTTCGATCGCGGCCTTCGGCATCGACTGCACGCCTTCCTCGCGGTGCACCATGTCGTCGGCCCAGCCGCGCAGCATCGCGCGGTCGGCCACCGGCACGCCGAGCATCTCGCTGATCACGTCCATCGGGAGCTTGCCGGCGAAGTCGCGGATGAAGTCGCAGCGGTCCGCACTCGACGAAGGTGTCCAGGAAGCTCGACCGCGAGCGAACGGATGCGCGGCTCGATCTCCGCAACGCGGCGGGGCGTGAAGCCCTTCGAGACCAGCGCCCGCAGCCGATCGTGGCGCGGCGGGTCCATCGCGAGGAACGACATCGTCGCCGACGCATGTTCGTGAAAGGTGTCCGGAGTCGATCGAGACGCCGAAGCGGCTCGAAAAGCGCTGCCAGTCGCTGAACGCGGCCAGCACGTCGGCGTGCCGCGACAGCGCCCACAAGCGCAGCGACTCGTTCCAGTACGCCGGCGCCTCGGCGCGCAGCCGGGCGTAGATCGGATACGGATCCTCGTGGACCTCGTAGGCGTAGGGGTCGAAGTGGGGGAGCGGCCATGACGCCCGCGCGACCCTACCATCATTTCCATAATGCATGCAATGGAAATGTGGTAGCGTGGGAAGCCATGCGAGTTGGAGCCAGCGCGTGATGAGAGTCGGCTTCATCGGGTTGGGAAACATCGGGCTGCCGATGGCGAAACGGCTGGTCGCTGCGGGACTCGACGACCACCGTCTACGACGTCGTATCCGAGCGTGCGGCGCAGCTCGCGGGTGCGCGCGCAGCCGCATCGCCGCGCGAGGTCGCTGCGGCGAGCGACGTCGTCGGGCTCTGCGTGCGAGACGACGCCGACGTGCGTGCCGCGATGCTGGGCGACGCGGGTGTGCTCGCGGGCGCGGCGCGCGGCACGCTCGTCGCGATCCACTCGACGGTGCAGCCTGCCACGGTGATCGAGGTCGCCGCGCTCGCCGCCGAGCGCGGCGTCGGTGTGCTCGACGCCTGCATCACCGGCGGCGCGGCGGGCGCCGCGCAGGGGACGCTCACCGTGATGGTCGGCGGCGACGCCGCGCACGTCGATCGCGCGCGCCCCTTCTTCGACTGCTTCGCGAAGAAGGTGGTGCACACGGGACCGCTCGGGAGCGGCTGCAAGATGAAGCTGTGCAACAACCTGATGACCTATCTGGCGTGGACGGCGGCCTACGAGGCGATGCTGCTCGCGCACGCCGCTGGCCTGCCGCAGCAGACGCTCGAAGAGGTGACCGGCTCGAATGGCAACCTCACCGATCCGATGCGCGCATTCCTCGCGCTGCACAAGGCGCCCGAGGCGACGCGCCGCAGCGAAGGCTTCCAGTCGATGATGCGCGGCTTCGTCGAGATCGCAGAGAAAGACCTCGCCGCGTCGCTCGCGCTGGCGCGCGAGTGCGGCATTGCACTGCCGGGCACGGCGATGGCGTCGCAGATCATGGCGCGCGTGTACGGCCTCGACGACGAGAACCGCCGCTAGAAGGAGGGGGCGATGAGCGAATCCGACGAGATGGACGACTACAGCGGCGCGTTCCGCCCCGAGTTCCAGCTCGAAGATCTCTCGAAGGAAGCGCTCGTGACGCTGTGTCGCGAGTTCATGATCGTCGCGCACCTGCTCGACCGCGCGATCATGCCGGCCATCCTGCAGCGCTTCGGCGCGAAGGCGATGGAGGAGCTGGCGATCGAGGAGTGGCGCGGCGCGAGCCCCGTCTACACCGAGCGCATCCGCAAGGCGATGAAGGTCGAGGGCGACGACGTCGCCGCGATCTTCAAGTCGCTGCAGATGGATCCCGGCTTTCCGCACCAGTACATGGACGTCCAGTACGAGGTGGTGGACGCGAAGAAGGGCTACTTCTGGCTCGAGTACTGCGGCGCGCTCGCGGACGTCGAGCCGTGGGGCGAGGCGCGCGTCGTCTCGATGTGTCACCACATCGAAGACCCGACCTTCGACGCGACCATGCAGGCGGTGAACCCGAAGGCGAAGTGCCGGCCCGTACACCGCCCGCCGCGCGATCCGAAGGACCGCAAGCCGGTCTGCCACTGGGAAGTCACGATCGACGACGACGCCGAGCCGGCGCCGGAAGAGCGCCGATCACGAAGATCACGCGGCTCTCGACGGCCGCGAGCTTCGAATTCGGACCCGTGCGCAAGCGCGGCGACAAAGGGAAGGGAGAGTGATGGCGACGACAAACGCGAGAAGGGCCTCGAATGCTTCGACGAGGTGATGGGCTTCCGGCCGCCCGTGATTCCCGACGACCCGTTCCTCGACACGCACCATCGACCACCTCTTCGCCGACGTGTGGGCGCGGCCGGGCCTCTCGATCCGCGACCGCCGCCTCGTCACGCTCACCGTCCTGATGCAGTTCGGCAACGAGCAGACGCTGAAGCTGCACTTCGGCGCGGCGATGAAGCAGAAGCAGCTCACCGACGCCGAGATCGACGAGCTGATCGTGCACGTCGCGCACTACGCGGGCTGGCCGGTCGGCGGCGGTCTCGAGCCAGATCGTCCGCGCGTTGCGCGCCGAGCGGGACAAGGGGAAGCCGGCGAAGAGGATGGCTGACGCGCGCAGTCTGCGTCGCGCGCCGAGCGCGCGTCCGGCGCTCCCACGCCGAACGCACCGCCGAGACGCGCGCAAAGATTCTGGCGGCGGTCGTCGATCAGCATCGCCGAGGTCGGCTTCCACCGGACCACCGCGGTCGAGATCACGCGCCGCGCCGGCGTCACCTGGGGCGCCGTGCAGCATCACTTCGGCGACAAGGACGGCATCCTGGTCGCGGTGCTCGAGGACTCGTTCGGGCGCTTCGCCGCGCGGCTCGAAGACGTTGCCCGATCGAGCGGCTGTCGCTCGAGCGCCGCGTCGCGCTCTTCGTCGAGCGCGCCTGCGCAGCACTTCACGAGTCGCGAGTACGTCTCGACCTTCGAGATCCTGCTCGACCACCTGCGCCGCGAGGATCCGCCGGCGCCGGACGGGGCGCGCTGGCAGATCCAGATGTCGCGCGCCTGGGATCGCGTATGGCGGCGCTTCTTCGGCGACGCCGCGCTGCCGCGCAAGCGCCAAATGCTCCGATCCAGCACTACACCGTCGCGGTGCTGACGGGTCTGGCGTCGACGCTGCATGCTCGAAGGGCGGCGAGCGGTCGCTGGCGCGCGAGGAACTGGCGCTGCTCGAAGCGACGCTGGTGCGCGAACTCGCTCAGGCGGGCTGAAGCGGCTACGCCCGTCCTCGCACGAGGGCGAGCCCACCGAGCGCAACGGCGAGCGGCGTCGCCGCGCCCGGTTCGGGCACGGCGCGGATGTTGTCGACACCGAGCTGCGCGACGATCGGGTTGCCCGGGAAGGCCGCCGTCGTTGCGTGGAAGATCCGGATCCTCGTCGCGTTCGAGAGCGCCGCGTCGACGCTGCCGAGCACCGCCGTGAGGTCGCCGGGCGTGATCGGGAAGACGATATGCGTCCAGTCGCCACCGGCGGGCAGCGAGATCGCGCTGCTCGAGACGGCCTGGTTGCTCGGCGGGCCGACCGACGGATCCTCGAAGAGCAAGCGGAGCGCGAGATCCGAGTTCCCGAAATTGCGCACGTCCATCGCAATCCCCGTCACACCAGCCGCCACGTAGTCGCCCGCCCACTGGGCTGGATTGAGTGACCGTCAGCCGGTTGCCCGCACCGACTCCGCCGACGGCGGTGAGCAGCAGGAAGTTGTCGTCCACGCCGCCGGGTCCGCCCGTCGCGATGTTGGCGGGCGGCGCAGGGTGCAGACTGCCGAGCAGCCCGACCAGCCAGCCCTGGGGTCGTCCCGTCCTCGAAATCGTCCATCTGGTCGATCGTCACGGCGGCCGCGAGCCGGGGCGCGACGAGCGCAATCAGAATCGACGCCGTCGCGAGGGAGTGGCGTAGGCCCATGGTGGTTCCTCCATGCCGAGAGGTGGCGGATTCGACCCGCAGGTGGCAGGTAAGCTCGCGGCGTGACGGAACCGGGACTCCTTCGCTGCGAACACGCCACGCGCTGTCCCGGCTGCGCGCTGATCGACCTGCCGCTCGCCGCACAGCTCGCGGCGAAGGCGAGCGCGTCGCGCGCGCGTTTGCGGCGTTTCCCGTCCTCGGCGCGCTGCGAGCCGAGCCCGTGCGTGCCGCCGAGTCCCGTCGCCGACTACCGCACGCGCGCGAAGCTCGCCGTGGCCCCGGGCCGCGCGTCGGCCTCTACGCGCGCGGCACGCCACGACGTGCTCGACCTGCCCGGCTGTCGCGTGCTCGCGCCGGCGATCGCCGCGGATGTCGCAGCGTTGCGACGGCTGCTCGCTGCGCCGCCGCCGGGCACCGAGCCGGTGCTGCGCGCCGAAGGCGACGGCAGCGGTCGCCTGCGCGCGGTCGATCTGCGCGAAGTGCGCGACGCGCGCGGCGCGGGCGTGCTGCTGACGCTCGTGCTGCGCGCGCCGTCGCCGTCGCAGCGCGCGCTCGACGCCGCGTGCGAGGCGCTGCATCGCGGAGCTTCCGTCGCTGCGCGCGATCGCGGTGTCGCTGCACGACGGTCGCTCGCCGCAGCTGCTCGGCGCGGCGCCGCGCGGCGCTGCGCGGCGCGCCGCTGCACCGCGACGCGATCCGAGCCGGTGCGCCGTGGACGCTCGTCGCGCCGGGCTCCTTCGCGCAGGCGCACCGCGCGCAGGCGGCCGCGATCCACGCCGAGATCGAGCGTTCGCTCGGCAAGCTCGACGGTCTGCGCGTGCTCGACGTCTTCGCCGGCAGCGGCGCGCTCGGCGCTCGCGCTCGCTGCGCGTGGCGCGCAGGTGACTGCGATCGAGTCGTTCGCACCCGCGGCGCGCGCGGCTGCGCGCGCTGCGCGCGAGCAGGATCTCGCGCGCGCGCGTGGCGGTGCACCCGCGTCCCCGCGGAACGGGAAGTGCCGCGACTCGCCGCGGCGGGTGCGCGCTTCGACGCTCGTGATCGTGAACCCGCCGCGTCGCGGCGTCGCGCCGCGCGTGCGCGCGCGCGCTCGCCGACTCTGCGACGGACCGCTCGTCTACGTCTCGTGCGAACCGGCGACGCTGGCGCGCGATCTCGCGCACCTGGCGCAGCTCGGCCTGGCCGCCGAGCGCATCGTGCCGTTCGACCTGATGCCGCAGACGGCCGAGGTCGAGTGCGTCGCGCTGCTGCGCCGCGGCGCGATTCCTGAACTCGAACTGCTCTATGAAGACGAAGCGATCCTCGCCGTCGACAAGCCGCCGTTCCTGGCGACCGTCCCGCATGCCGAGCGAGCCGGCTCGCTGCAGCGGCGCGTGCGCGCGCGGCGCGGCGCCGAGCAGGCGGTTGCGCTGCACCACCTGGACGCGGACGCGAGCGGCGTGTGCCTGTTTGCGAAGCGCGAAGCGATCGCAACCGGTTGGCGCGGTGTGCTCGGCGATACGCGCACGCTGATGCGCTGGGTCGCACTCGTCCGCAGCGTCGCGCAGGAGCAGGGCCGCATCGCGAGCCCGCTGCGCGAGGACGGACACGACCTCGCCGCGGCGACACGCTATCGCCGTGTCGAGGTGCTCGCGGGCCACGCGCTGCTCGACGTGACACCCGAGACGCGTCGTACCCACCAGATCTGCCGGCATCTCGCGTCGATCGGAGCCGCCGTGCTCGGCGACGATCGCTACGGACACGCCGCCTCGAACCGCCATCTCTTCGAGCGCCACTTCCTCGATCGTCCGTTTCTACACTGCGCCTCGATCGAGCTGCGACACCCGGGAAGCGGCGCGACGCTGCGCCTCGAGGCGCCGCTGGCGCCCGATCTCGCTGCGGTGCTGGCGCGGCTCCGCGCCTTGGACCCGAAGGCGTGACGCTGCTCGCGCGGGGGTCGCGGTGCAAGCTCGTCCACGCAGCCGACAGGTGGGCGGCGTTTGCGCGGCGAGCGCAATGCAGCGCTGGCCTGATTCCCGGCGACCTGCTCAGCGCCGCTCGGCGAGCCGTTCGCGTAGCATCGCGACGCCGCGTGCGAAGTCGCCGGCCTCGAGGAGCAGAGACACCACGAGGTGAGCGCACGGCGCGCCGTCCGCGTCGTGCGCGTCGAGATCGAAGAAATAACCCGGCTGCACGAGCACGCCGTGATCGAGCAGGGACGTGACGAGCGCTTCCTCGTCGCAAGTCGCCCGCAATGCGTACGATGGCGGACCAGCCTGCCTCGCACGGCAGCAGCGAGGCGAGGCTGCCCGCGAGCGGATCGGCGAGCTGCGCGAGGTTGGTGGCGATGCGGGCGCGAATCGCGCGCTGGATCGACTCGCGCTCGCGCGAAGCAGTTGCGGGCAGCGCGCGCGCGATCAGCGGTGACACCGAGAGGAATGCGTCCGCGATGAACTCGAGTCGCGCGAGCGCCTCGTCGCGCGCCGCCGCCGGTCCCGCGACCACGATCCAAGCGACCTTGAGCTGCGGCAGCGCCAGCACCTTCGATGCGCCCGAGAGCACGAAGTGCAGCGGCCCGTCGCCGGCGCCCGCGAGCGCACCAGCGGGCGGCGCTGCGCCGTGTGCGTAATCGGCGAAGACCTCGTCCGAGACGATCGCGAGGCCGCGTTCGCGCGCGATGCGCGCAGCGACGCCCAATCGTCGGGATCGACGAACGAGCCGGTGGGGTTGTGCGGGTCGATCGCCAGCAGCGCGCGACTGCGCGGGCCGAGCGTTGCGGCGAAGGCGTCGAGATCGATGCGCCAGCGCGCGCCGCGCCGCGGCGCGCGCAGCGGGTAGTGCGCGACCGCGAGGCCTTCGAGCGCCGCCAGGTGCTCGAAGAGCGGATAGCCGGGCGCCGGCACGTGCACGACGTCGCCGGGATCGCCGAGCAGGCGGAACAGGTGCGCGTAGCCTTCGCTGGTTCCCGCCGTGAGCACGACGTGCTCGGGCGCGACGCTCGCGCCGCGGCGCGCGTGGTACGCGGCGATCGTGGCGCGCGCCGCGAAGTCGCCGCGCGGGATCGGGCTCGTAGCGCGCGGTCGTCGGATCGCGCGCAAGCGCCGAAAGAGCCGCGCGGAGAGCGTCACCCGCCGCCAACCCGTGCGATGTCGGGTTCGCGTCGGAGAGGTCGAGCAGCGGCAGACCGCTGCTGCGTCGCGCTGCGACGCGAGCCGCGAAAGCGCTCGGCGCGAGGTCGAGGCTCGCGCGCTTGGCGAGGGGTGTGCGGCGCATGCTGGCACGCGAGCGTATCGGAATCGCCCGCGTCCAGCGCTCGGACGACGCGCGTTTCGATCGGTCCGCGAGGCGACGGGCTCGACGCGCTCGAGGCCGCGCGCCAGCATTCGCAGCCGTGATTGCCAAACGCCTCCTCCGCTTCGACGCCGACCCCGTGACGACGGCGCGGCGGCTGCTCGGGCAACGCCTCGTGCGCCTCGTCGGTGGACGGCGGCTCGCGGGCGTGATCGTCGAGGTCGAGGCGTATCTAGGACCCGGCGATCGCGCCGCGCACACGTTTGGCGGCCGGCGCAGCGCGCGCAACGCGTCGATGTGGCGCGGCGGCGGTCACGCGTACGTCTACTTCACCTACGGCATGCACCACTGCATGAACGTCGTGTGCGGCCGCGAGGGATCGGGAACCGCGGTGCTGCTGCGCGCGCTCGAGCCGACCGAGGGGATCGACGAAATGTTCGCGCGTCGCCCCGCGGCGCGCCGCGAAACCGAGCTGTGTTCCGGTCCAGGACGCCTCGCGCAGGCGCTCGCCATCGACCTCTCCCACGACGGCGGCGACCTGCGCCGCGACCCCTCGCTCTGGATCGAGCAGCTGCGAAGCCGCGCGCCGAGCGCGGCTTTGATCACGACGACGCCGCGCATCGGCGTCGGCTACGCGGAGTCGTGGGCCGCGAAGCCGCTGCGATTCTTCCTGCGCGGCAACCCGCACGTCTCGCGCGCGCGACCGCCGTCCTTGCACGGCGAACCGCAGCCGAGCGAGTTCCCGGCGGATTTCTAGCGCGGAGGAAGGGTCGATCACGCTCTTGCCGTTCTAAACACCGGGAGCCGCCACTCGCTCCGCTCGCCGGCGGAGCACCGGCGGGATTCGCGGAGTCTTCCAGTCGATGCTGGGCGTCATGGCAACTCTCGGCTGAGCGCGAAAGTCGATGGCTGGGGAAAGAAGTGGTCGGCGGAGCCGTCGAGAGGGGCGCCGACAACGGCGGGGCGCGCCGGCGGTGGCGTCGAGATCCCACCTGCGAGTGTCACCCGCGACGCTGAACTGCGTCTCCGCGCGTCCGCAGATCGCGCAGGCTGCGCATGTCGATCACGAGGTCGTAGCGGCCGCCCGGTGGCGCCACGCTGCCGGTTGCAATGCGGCAGGGCCGGCGGGCGTCGCACAGCGATGGACTGCGTTCCTCGATCACGGCCTTCAGCATCTCAAGCGGCACCCAGTCCGAGTCGCTCGAGAGCGAGCCAAACTCGTCCTCGAAGCGCAGTGGCGCCAATGTGTCTTTCGGCGCGGGACGGATCACGAAGACGGAGGGCTCGCCGCGCAGCAGCGGCGAACGCATCGACTGCTCGACCAGCGCCAGCTCCTGCCCCTGCGGCAGCGCGATCAAGGTGTAGGCCTGCGAGCGGGCGAGAGAAACGCCCGTGAGTGTCACCGCGGCGAGCGCGGCGGGCGCCAGCCGCCGCCCGATCCGCGGCAGCGAGTCCGCGAGGGTCTCGAGTCCCTGCACCGCGAAGACCGCACAGACGGCGGTGAGCGCCCACAGCGTGCGGTACTTCGGCGTGCGCTCGGAGGCGATCAGGTTGGCGGCGAACGACACCACGGCGAGTCCGACGACGCAGAGCGCGAGGAAGCCGGCCGCCCGCAGCCCCCGACGACGCAGCTCGCCCAGCAGCGCAATCAGGATCACGGCGCTGACGCCCGCTGCCATTGCCCAGTAGGCCGGCGAGGGCCCCCGTGTGTCGTCGCGCAATACGATCATCGCGAGCGCGTTGTGCAGGGGTTGGTCCGCGAACCAGCGCAGCTTGACCCAGGGGTCGGCGTCGAACGACCAGAGCTGCGACGGCTCGACGATCCCAGATACGAAGAGCCCACTCACCACCGCGAAGGCGAGCCCGAGCCCGCCGGCGAGTGTGACGAGGTGGGGGACGAGCCACCGGGCTCGCACTGCGACCGGCTCGCGACGCCGCGCGACCAGACCGGCCGCCACGGGCACCGCGTAGAGGAGCACATGCGGCTGATAGAAGAGGGCGCCGACGGCGACGAGCGCTGCGCCGCCCGCGCGACGTGGCCACCCGCCGGCCTCGGCCAATAAGAACCCGCCGAGCCCGGCCACCGCCGCGAGCACGTGTGGGAAACAAACCGCCCACGACACGTCGATCTGCGACGCTGGCAGGACGGCGAGCAACGCGGCGAACGCGAGGCTCGGCGCCTCGCGCCAGCGCGCGCGGCGCAGCGCGCGATGGGCCAGCAGCGAAACGATCCCCACCAGCAATGCGGAGAGCGCGCGTGCGGCGCGCAGATCGCCGATTCCATCGAGCTGCACGAACGAGGTTTCGAGGATCAGGCCGTAGAGAGGGCGACCCTGGGAGGCGCACCATTGGAGCACCTTGCCCGGCTCCTCACGCGACTCGCGCAGGATCGAGTAGTCGTCGCGGAGCCCGTAGTGCGCTGCGATGGTGTCGTAGTACAGCGCGCTCGGCAGCAACAGCAGGGCCGCCGTGATCAGCCAGCGCCGAACCGCGGATCCATTTCGGAGACCGCGCATCGAGCAAATCCACCACTCTGGAGATTTCGGAGGCGGCAGAGTAGCGCCGAGCCCGCGTGCGTCAGGGGAGGCGCATCGCGTCGAGGCGAAGGAACGGGCCACCCGGGTGTCCCGCCGCGTCGTTGACCTGCTGGACGCCAGCGCAATCATAGTCCCGCTCGATCCCCCGATCCGCGAGCGTGGTCTCGACTCGGCGAAGCACGTCACGCCGCCCGACCCCCGCTACACGACTGGAGGTTGATCCTGGACACCTCCGCCCCGTTCTTGCCGATCAGCCCGTATCTGGAACCGCCGGCCGACCTGCAAGCGCCGCTCGACGCGGATGTCGACGCCGACGTCGCCATCGTGGGCGGCGGGCTGACGGGCCTCTCGACGGCGCTGGCGTTGAAGCGCGCCGGCGTCGATCCCGTCGTGATCGAGCGCGAGTTCTGCGGCTTCGGCGCGAGCGGCCGCAACGCCGGGCACCTGACACCGACGATCGGCAAGGACATGCCGACGCTTGCTCGCGCTGTTCGGCGAGGAGCGCGCCGGAGCGATCGTGCGCTTTGCGGATCACTGCGTGCACCGGACCGAGCAGTTGATCGACGAACTCGGCGTGGACTGCGACTACCTGCCTTCGGGCAACCTCATGGCCGTCGTGCACCCGAAGCAGGAGAAGCGGCTGCGCCGCGCCGCCGAAGTCGCTGCGAAGCTGGGCGCCGGGGTGCGCTTCCTCGCGCTCGGATGAGATGCGCGAGCGCGGCATCCCGCCGAGCTTCCTGTGCGGCGCGCTCGAAGGCTGCCGGGGGAACCCTGCATCCCGGGCAAGCTGACGCTGGGTCTGCGTCGTGCCGCGCTGCAGGCCGGGATTCGCATCTACGAACAGACGCCGCGTGCTGCAGGTGCAAGAGGGAGTGCGCTCCACACTGCGCACGCCGCGGGGCACAGTGCGGGCCGATCGCGTGGTGATGGCGAGCAATGCCTACACGCGCGAGATCGGCCGCCCGGGTCGCAAGATCCTCGCGCTCTACGTCACGCTCTTCGAGTCGGCGCCGCTCAGCGACGCGCAGCTCGAGTCGATCGGCGGCTGGCCGGGTCGCGAGGGCGTCTACACCGCGCACGAGAGCCTCGAGGGCTATCGGTTGACCGCGCAGCGAACGATCATCGGGGGATCCAAGGGCGTCCGCTACTACTGGGGGAGCAAGCCCGGCGACCGCGGCGGTCCGCACGCGGTAACCAGGACGAGGTCTCGCCGCGCGTTCCGCGACCGCTTCCCGACGCTGCACGACCTTCCCATCGCCCGCTTCTGGGGCGGCTGGATCGCCATGACGCTGAACTTCCTGCCTTCGATCGGCGCCCGTCGACGAGGACGGCAGGCTCCTACACGCGATGGGCTACAACGGGCACGGCGTGGCGCAGGCGACCGCGGTCGGCGATCTCCTCGCCGACCGATCACCGGTCGTGACAACGAGTGGGCGCGCGTCTTCCCGCAGGCCGGCACCGACACTGCCGCCGGAGCCGTTCCTCTGGCTGGCCGCGCGCGGGGCGCTCGGGTTCTTCGAGTCGATCGATCGGATCACGGACCGCCAGATTCGCAGCGGCTGGCGCTGATCCGGAGCCGTGGTGCTCGGCGCGCGCTGCGGCTCGCGGATCGGCCGTCAGGAGCGTCGAGAGAGACCGGAAGCGACCCGGTTCTTGTTCGTAGTGAAAATACCCGGTATTATCCACACGTGTTTGAACGACTCCTGATGCCCCGTCTGCAGGCCACTCCGCGCAGTGTCCTGCTGCTGGGCCCGAGACAGGTAGGGAAGTCGACCTTGCTCGGGCTGATGAAGCCCGACCTCGCGCTGAACCTCGCCGACCCCGGCGTGCACCGTCGCTATCTGGCACACCCGGAGCTGCTGCTCGAGATCCTGGAGGCGGCACCGGCTTCGACGCGCATCGTCTTCATCGACGAGGTCCAGAAGGTCCCCGCACTGCTCGACGCGATCCAGGTCGTTCTCGATTCCAAGCCAAAGCGGTTCCGCTTTCTGCTGTCGGGATCGAGCGCGCGCAAGCTGAAGCGGGGGCAGGCCAACCTGTTGCCGGGGCGGGTCGTGGTCTACGCGATGCACCCGCTGCTCGAGCGCGAGCTCGGCGCGAGCTTCGAACTCGACCGCGCACTCGCGCACGGCACATTGCCAGCGGCATGGACGGAGAACGACGCCGATCGCCGTGCGGAGTTGCTCCGCACTTACGCGGACGTGTACCTGCGCGAAGAAGTACAGGCTGAGGCGTTCGTCCGGGACCTCGGCGGCTATGCCCGGATGCTCGACTTCGTAGCCGCCGCATCAGGCACCATCGTCAATGTGAACGCACTGTGTCGCGCCGCCGAGATCCAACACGAGACGGCGCGGAGATACCTCGACGTTCTCGAAGACACACTCGTGATGTTCCGCGTTCCCGCTTGGAGCGGTTCGGATCGCGCCAGCCTCCTCGCACATCCGAAGCTCTATCTCTTCGACATCGGCGTGCGGAACGCACTGTTGCGCCGACCGCTCGATCGCCCGCTGGAAGACGAGAGAGGACTGCTATTGGAGCACTTCATCGCCCAGGAACTCCACCGGCGGATCGGCACGCTGTGGCCTGAGGCTCGACTGTTCCACTACCGCACCAAGCATGGAGCGGAGGTGGACTTCGTGGTCGAGGTCGGTCGCGAGCTGTGGGGCATCGAGGTCAAGTCCGCGCGCAGGGCATCCTCCGACATGCTCACGGGCCTCGCGTCACTCGCCGATCGAACGAAGCGCCTCGAGCGCAAGCTCTTGGTCTGCATGACGGACCGTCGCGCTCGACTGGGCGACGTCGAGGTGCTCCCGATTCGGGAGTTCCTCGCGGAATTGCCGTCCTGATGGCGCGGCTCGTCCCGAGGCCACCGCATTCGCGCCCGTCGTGATGGCCACCACAGCCGAGAAGGTGCGGCCGAAGTCAGTCTCGACGCGCGCCCCACGGCCTCTTAGGCTCCGTCGTGCGATGATTGGCCGGCTGCGAACGTGCGGGCCCGTGATCCCCACAGTCCAGCTTCGTCGGTGGCATCGCGGCTGCCGGTTGGACTCGGGCAGCGGAACTAAGGAGGGGACCATGGACTTCGAGAAGAGCACGACACGATTCCTTCGCGCGCGCTGGACGCATGCGGGCCTGGTAGCGGTGGTGCTCGCGTTCGGCGTCGTGGCCGCGACGAGTCGCGCCGCGGACAAAGCGCCGGCGGGCTCCCGCGCGTCACGGGTCGATCCGCACGCGGCGGAGATCGTGCAGCGCATGGCCGAGCGCATCGTCGGGGCCGAGCGGCTTCGCATCGGCGGCGAGGTCGCCTGGGACGTCGTGCAGTCCGACGGGCAGACACTCGAGTTTGGTGCGACGCGCGAACTCGTGCTGCAGCGCCCCGACCGCCTCCGTGTCGATCTCGAGCTGCGCGAAGGAGGCAAGCGGCTCCTCCTCTACGACGGCAAGCAGATCGTCCTCGAGGATCTCGTGCAGAACGTCTATGCGACCGATCCGCGGACCGGGCCGGTGAATGACATGGCCGCGTTCGTGGCCAATCGTATGGGCATTCCGGTGGCGCTCTCGGAGTTCCTCTCTCCCGATCTCGCCAAGCTGCTGAGCGAGAACCTCGCGTCCGCGAGCTACGTCGGAGAATCCACGATCGACGGCGCGCGCTGCGACCACGTGGCGCTGCGCAACGACATCGTCGGAATGCAGCTGTGGGTCGCGCAGGAGGATTCGCTGCCGCGCCGGATCACGATCACCTACGAGCACGAAAAAGGCAGCCCGCAGTTCCGCGCGCGATTCACCGGGTGGGATCTCTCGCCGAAGGTTTCGGATGAGACGTTCGCATTCGATCCGCCGAAGGGCGCCGAGAAGATCGCATTCGCGCCGCGCGCGGCCGCGGGCAAGAACGCTGCAGCGGGCAAGAAGGCGGCCGCGGGCAAGAAGGAGGGCTCCAAGTGAAGACCGCAATGCGGCGCATCGGTTGGTGTCTCGGTGTGTTGGCCCTCGCGAGCTTCGTCGCGGTGGGGCCGGCCGACGCGCGCGGCGGCGGCGGTGGTGGCCGCGGCGGTGGCGGTGGCGGCGGCCGTGGCGGAGGCGGCGGCGGTGGCTTCTCCGGTGGTGGTGGCGGGGGCGGCGGATTCTCGCGCAGCGGCGCGGCCTCGAGTGGCTCCTTCAGCGGAAGGGGCGGCGGAGGCGGCGGCTTCTCTGGTGGCGGTGGGTCCGCGCAAGGTTCACGCGGCGGCTCGGCGCCGTCCGCGGCGGCCGCTTCGCAGGGGGGCGGCAGCCAGGGGTCGCGGCAGTCCGCCGCGAGTGGCAATCAGGCCGCGCGGCAGGGCATCACGTCGACGACCACGAGCCAGAACCAGGCGCAGCGGCAGGACTACGGCAGCTCGCAGTCGCAGGGTCGCCAGCAGCAGCAGGATCAGATGCAGCAGAACCGCCAACAGCAGCAGGATCAGCTGCAGACGAGCAGTCAGCAGAATCAGGCCTACAAACAGAACAACCGCCAAGACGCCTACGACGACGCGTACCACGGCGGCTACCCGAATTGGTCCGGGGGCTACTACGCCTATCCGGCCGGCGCTGCTGCCGTCACGGCGGGCGCGATCGCCGTCGGCACCGCAGTCACGGTGGGCACGATGCAGGCGATGACGACGCCGTCGTCCACACAACCAGCTGCGTGCACGATGACTTCGGTGACGGTGGGCGATGCCAACTACTACCAGTGCGGGCCGAACTGGTACCAGAAGGCGTACGTGCAGGGCGAGATGGCCTACGTGGCGGTCGCAGCGCCCCCCGGCTTCTGAGGCGCTGGCCGTGCGAGCCCGCGCGGCGGCCGCGGCCCTCGCAGCCGCCGCCGTGCTGGCCGGGTGCGCGGGCACGCCTGCCCTGATGCCGACGCCGCTGATCTACGTCGGCGACACCGCGAAGCGACTCTTCGCGGGATCGGGCGCAGAGCCTGCGACGACGGCGATCGACCTGCTCTACGTGACGGACCGCGCTGCGGCGACGGGGCCGGACGGCGCGCTCTCGTACACCTCCGATCGCTCGCGGTCGATGGCGTTCGGATCGGTGCCCGTCGAGATCGGCGAGAGCGTCGCATGGCCGATGCTCGCCGCGAGGAGCATGGAGAGCCCTCGCGAGCTGCCGTTGGAGCGGCGGCTCGGCGCGGCGACGGAACTCGGGCGCTTTCCGCCGATTCCCTACGATGTCGATGTGACGCCTACGGGTGTCATGCGATCCGCGTCGGTGATGGACGTTCACGAGCGGGCCGCTGCGGGCCTCCAGGCGGAGGTCGCGCGTCGCATCGCGGCTGCGCCCCGCAAGGAGGTCGCGCTCTTCGTGCACGGCTACGCCAACACCTTCCAGGACGCCGCGTTCAGCATGGCCGATCTCTGTCACTTCTTCGGCCGCGAGTTCGTCTGCGCGATCTTCAGCTGGCCCGCCGGCGGATCGCGCAGACTCATGGCGGGCTACAACGTCGACCGCGAGTCCGGCGAGTTCGCGGTGCAGCACTTGAAGCAGGCGATCCGCCTGATCGCGCAGAGTCCGGGCGTCGAGCGCGTCCACCTGATGGCGCACAGTCGCGGAACCGACGTGCTGGCGTCGGCGCTGCGCGAGCTCAACATCGAGGCATACGCCGCCGGGAGTTCCATAGGCGAGCGCTTCAAGATCAAGAACATTGTCCTGCTGGCCCCGGACATCGACGCAGACGTCGCGGCCGCGAAGATCTTCGGGGTCGTTTCGGATCCCGATCTCGTCCACGGGGCCGCGCCGATGCCGCGCGGAGTCTTTCGGTCACCGGGCGTGCACATCACGTCCTACGTCTCTCTTCGCGGCAAGGCGCTGACGCTCTCGCAGTTTCTATTCGGGGGTCTCCAGCGGCGCGGGCGGCTCGACGTGGCGCTGCTCACCAAGGAGCAGGCTGCGAAGGCCGTGCGTCTCGCGTACCTCGTCGATTTCGTCGAGGTGGAGGGGACTCCCGGCTTCCTCGGGCACAGCTACTTCACCTCGGATCCGGCGGTGAGTTCGGACCTGATCGCGATGATCCGCTACGGCCTCGCGCCCGGCGCGCCCGGTCGCCCGCTCGAAGGGATCCAGCGCCCGTTCTGGCGCATCCCGGCGCGCCCGTAGCGCATGCGCCTGTTCGCCCGCGCACTGCTCTTCCTGCTCGCGCTCGTCGCGCTCGGCTGGTGCGCGCTGGTACTCGCCTACACCGCTCCGGGGCCGCCGCTGCTGGGGCAGGTTCTGGGTGGCCTGGCGGTGGTCGTTGGCGTGCTCGGCTTCTGGCTGCTCGGTTCGTTCTCGCGCGCGCTCGCACTCGCGGCGGCGATCTTCCTCGCGGTGCTGATCTGGTACGTGTCGCTGCAGCCGAAGCAGCAGGCCGACTGGCAGCCCGACGTCGCCGAGTTGTCTCGTGCGGAACTCGACGGCGATCGGCTCACGATCCACAACGTGCGCAATTTCGACTACCGCTCCGAGACGGAGTTCACGCCGCGCTGGGAGACGCGCAGCTACGAGCTGTCGAAGCTCGACGGCCTGGACATCTTCTTCTCGCATTGGAGCGGGCCGGCGATCGCCCACACGATCCTGTCGTGGTCGTTCTCGGACGGGCAGCATCTCGCCATCTCGATCGAGACGCGGAAGGTCGTGGGGCAGCAGTACTCCGCGATCGCCGGCTTCTTCCGCCAGTACCCGATCTATTACGTCGTCGCCGACGAGCGCGACGTCGTGCGGCTGCGCACGAACTACCGCGGCGAGAACGTCTGGCTGTATCGCGTGAAGCCGCTCCGCCCGGAAGGCGCGCGCGCCCTGCTGCTCGATTACGTGGCGAGCATCAACGCGCTCGCCGAGCGGCCCGCGTGGTACAACGCGCTCACCGACAACTGCACGACCTCGATCCAGCGCCACGCGCGACACCTGAATCCGGCCGGAAACCCGTTCGACTGGCGGCTGCTCGCGAACGGCCATATGCCCGAGCTCCTGTACGAGCAGGGCCGAATCGAGACGAACCTGCCGTTCGAGGAGCTCCAACGCCGCAGCCACATCGACGCGCGCGCCAAGGCCGCCGACGAGGATCCCGCGTTCTCGGCGCGCATCCGCGAGACGGACATGGCGTCAGCAGCGCCGGTCAGCCCAGCGCCCCCCTTTCCCTGAACGCTGCAATCCGTGTCGGCACCGTTCCGCTCGTAATTGTACCAGGAGAAGCGATCCCGGCACTGCGGATCGGCGGCAATCGTGTTCGCGGTGTGTCGACTGGTGCGCTCGCCCGCTTGCGGCGCCCGCCGGACCGCCAGTATCGTGTTGCTCGCTCCGACCGAAGAAACGCCCGGAAGAAGATGACCACGCGTCCCGCCGAAGAACTGACGCTCGCCGATCGCCTGTCGCATCTCACCTACGCCCAGGCGTGTCGGATCCTCGGGCCGCACGCGAAGGAGCTGCTGCGGGCGGGCGGGATCTGCGAGATCGATCTCGACGAACAGGTCCGGCTCGACGCCGAGCGCTTCGTCCTCGAGCTTCCGGACGCCCGCGTCTCGATCGAGCTGGCTGGCGGCGAGCGGGTCGGGCTCGCCTGCCGCTGCAGCGCGTGCATGGCGCCCTGCGCGCACGCGGGCTCGGCGCTCGCGCTGATCCTCGAGGAGAAGCTGGCGCTCGGGCTCGCCGCGCCGCCGCCCGAGCGCGTTCCCGCCGAGCGGCAGGACGACGAGGCGCTCGTCCGGCGCGCCATCGAGGAGCGCCGCGAGCGGTCACGAAGCGAGCGCATGACCGTGCGCTCGGGCGATCCGAGCCGGCCCTGGGCCGACTACGTCGTCACCAGCGCGCTCTCGGGCCGCAGCTACCGGGTGGCGCTGCGCGATGTCGGTCGCGACGGGTCGTACTGCTCTTGCCCCGACTTCCGCAAGAACACGCTCGGGACCTGCAAGCACCTGCTGCGCGTGCAGGCGATGGTCCGCCGCCGCTTTCCCGCGGCCCGGCTCCGGCAGCCCCATCGCCGCAAAACGTTCTCGCTCTACCTGCGCCACGGCAGCGAGCGATCGCTTCATCTCGGTGTTCCTGCGCGGCCCCTGCCGCGCGCGGTCGAGGCGGTGGTGGCGCCGCTGCGCGACCGCGCAATCGACGACCTCCCCGACCTGATGCGCCGGCTGCGCCGGCTGGATGAGCTGGGCGAGCCGGTGACGATCTACCCGGACGCCGAGGAGCTGATCCAGGAGCGTCTGTTTCGCGAGCACAGCCACGCGCTCGTTGCCGCGATTCGCGGCGACCCGGCGGCGCACCCGCTGCGACGCGAGCTGCTCGCAACGGAGCTGCTGCCCTACCAGCTCGACGGGATCGCGTTCGCGGTGGGGGCGGGGCGCGCGGTGCTGGCGGACGACATGGGCCTCGGCAAGACGATTCAAGGCATCGGCGTCGCCGAGTTGCTGCGGCGCGAAGTCGGGATCGAGCACGTGCTGGTCGTCTGCCCTGCCACCCTGAAGACGCAATGGCGCACGGAGATCGCGCGCTTCTCCGGGCACTCGTGCCAGCTCGTGCTGGGGAGTACGAAGGAGCGAGCGGCGCAGTACCGGAGTCCCTGCTTCTTCACGATCTGCAACTACGAGCAGGTGCTGCGCGATCTCGGGCCGATCGAGGCGGCACGCTGGGATCTCGTCATTCTCGACGAAGCGCAGCGCATCAAGAACTGGGAGGCGAAGACGAGCCGTGTGATCAAGGCGCTGCGCTCGCGCTTCGCGCTGGCGCTCTCGGGAACGCCACTCGAGAACCGGCTCGACGAACTCTACTCGGTGGTCGAGTTCATCGACGAGCGACGCCTCGGGCCGGCCTTCCGCTTCTTCGATCGCCACCGGGTGTCGAACGAGCGGGGCGGCGTGCTCGGCTACGACCGGCTCGACGAGTTGCGACGCGACCTCGCGCCGATCCTGCTGCGGCGGACGCGCGAAGCGGTGATGGAGGATCTGCCGCCGCGTTCGACGGAGATGCTGCGCATCGCCCCGACCGACGCCCAGCTCGTGATGCACGGCGGCCACATGCAGGTCGCGATGGCGGTCGCTCGCAAGCGTTTCATCAGCGAGATGGACCTGCTGCGGCTGCGCAAGGCGCTGCTCATGTGCCGCATGGCGGCGGATGCCACCGCGCTCGTCGACAAGCTGGAGCCGGGCCACTCCAGCAAGCTCGAACGCCTCACGGAGCTGCTCGAGCAGCTCCTCGGCGAGCCGGGACGCAAGATCGTGTTGTTCTCCGAGTGGACGTCGATGCTCGATCTCGTCGAGAAGCGGCTGCGCAAGCTGCGCGCGCGCTGGGTCCGACTCGATGGATCGGTGCCACAGCGCAAGCGTCAGACGCTGGTGAACGAATTCCAGAACGAGCCGGCGTGCCGGCTCTTCCTCAGCACCAACGCCGGCGCGACGGGGCTCAACCTTCAGGCGGCCGACACCGTCGTGAACGTGGACCTGCCCTGGAATCCCGCCGTGCTCGAGCAGCGCATCTCGCGCGCCCACCGCATGGGGCAGCGGCGTCCGGTGCAGGTGTTCCTGCTCGTCACCGAGCAGACGCTCGAAGAGAACCTGCTCGCGACGCTCGCGATGAAGCACGAGCTGGCGGCGGCGGTGCTCGATCCCGACTCGGACGTCGAAGCGGTGGACGTGCTCGGCAACATGGAGGAGCTGCGCCAGCGCCTCGAGGTGCTGCTCGGTGCGCGGCCCGCGGCCGGTGTCGACGAGCGCCAGCGCGAGGCGCGCGAGCAGGAGGCCCTGCACGCATCGCGGCGCGAGCGGCTCGCTGCGACCGGCGGCGCGCTGGTCGCAGCCGCCTTCTCGTTCCTCTGCGAAGCGCTCCCGCCCGGCGAGCCGAAGCCCGAAGCGACACAGCTCGCCGACACATTTCGCAACCAGCTCGCGGAGTGTCTGGACGAGGACGAGAGCGGTCGCCCCACGCTCACCGTGAAGCTCCCCGACCGCTCCTCCCTCGACGCGCTCGCAAGCGCCCTCGGGCGGCTGCTGGCGGAGCACGCCGCAAGCGGGGTTCGATAGCGAAGCTTTCGATGATCATGATCATGCGAAACCGCATGGTTCAAAGAGCCTCAGCGGCGGCGCGCAGCGCCGTCTGCGCGTTTCGGAGCACCGTGAACACCCAGATCGGGGATCGTGAACGGGGTCGTATTCCCCGCTACGCCCGTGGCGGGTTGGACGGGCGCACGGGTAGGATACTCCCGTGCTCAACGCCGTCGCGAAGCTCCTGGCCGACGACTCCCGGGTCGCCTACGCGATCGTGTTCGGATCGGCCGGCCGGGCGCAGATCGGACCGCATTCGGACCTCGACGTCGCACTCGGGCTCGCGCCCGGGAGCACGCTCGGAGCCCTCGAGATCGGCGCGCTCGCTGCGCGCCTCGAGGAAGCCGCGGGACGGCCGGTGGATCTGGTCCTGCTCGACGACGCCCCGCCCGCACTCGCCTACCGGGTCTTTCGCGATGGGCAGGCGGTGGCAGTCCGCGATCCGTCCGCCCTCGCGGCGCGTAAGGCGCGGGCGATCCTCGACTATCTCGACTTCCAGCCAATCGAGGAACTCTGCGCCCGCGGCGTGCTGGCGGCGGCGAGCCGTGGTCGATAGGGCCGTCCTCGCCGAGAAGATCGCCTCGGTGCGCGACGCCGTCGCGCGCATCCGCGAGGTGCTGCCGCGGTCGAGCGACGCGCTGCTCGAGGATCGGACGCGGCGCGAGATCGTGATCCTGAACCTCTTCGTCGCGCTCCAGGACTGCCTTGCGCTGGCGGCGCACTGGCTCGCGGACGCCGGTCTCGACGTGCCGCAGAGCTACGCAGAGGTATTTCGGCGGCTCGGGCAGCGTGGGGTCATCGATTCTGAGCTGGCCGCCCGGCTCGCCGCCGCCGCTGGCTTGCGCAACCTGGTCGCCCACCGCTACGGCGCGCTCGACTGGCAGCGCATCCACGCGTTCGCCGCGACGCGCCTCGACGACCTGCTGGCGTTCTGCGAGGCGCTGGCGCGGCGGGCCTAGCCGAGCGCGCCGCTCGCCTTGAGCTTCGCGATCCGCTCCGCGTCGTAGCCGAGCAGCTTGGCGAGCACCGCTTCGCTGTGCTCGCCGACGGTCGGCGCCTTGCTCGGCTCCGGCAGCGTCTCGCCGAGGAAGCGGACCGGGAAGGGCAGCATGTCGGCGCCGTGTCGCTCATGCGTGTACCACGGGAATCGATCCTGGAACTGCGGGTCGGCGGCGATCGTCTTGGGCGTGTTGACCGGCGCGATCGGGAAGTTCTTCTCGCTCGCGAAGCGCGATCCACTCGGCGCTCGTCTTCGTCGTGAAGATGGTGCGAAGTTCGCGCTGCAGTTCGCGGTTGCCGCGGGCGTGGTCGGCGAACTTCGAGCCGGGCCAGCGCTCGAACAGGTCCTGGCGGCCGACGGCCTCGCAGAAGTTCTTCCAGAACGCCTGCTCGCTCGCCATGAAGAGCACGAGGCCGTCGCTGCTCTCGTAGATCTGGTAGCGGACGCCCTCGCGCATGCCGGCGGTGCCGGGCGCGCGACGCTCGTAGTTGTCGGACTTGTTGCCGGTGACTTCGGAGTCCGGGCGCTCGTACGCCTTCCAGCTCTCGATCCGGTACCAGTCCATGTACGCGGCGGCGTCGCTCTGGCCGATCTCGAGCTGGCTGCCTTCGCCCGTCTCGCGCGCGCGGAGCACCGCGGCGAGGATGCCGAGCGCGCCGAACAGCGGTCCGGCGTGCATGCCCATCGAGGCGTGCTCGGGGATGTAGGTGAAGCCCTCGTCGTCGCGCGCGACGTTGAGGATGCCGGCCCACGTGTCGAAGGCGATGCCGTGCGCGGGCAGGTCCTTGTAGGGCCCCGTCATGCCGTAGCCCGAGATGTTGCAGAAGACGATCTTCGGGTTGACGGCGCGCAGCTGCTCGAAGCCGAGTCCGCGCTTCGCGAGCGAGCCGGGACGCATCGCTTCGACGACGACGTCCGCGCCGCGCACCAGGTCGAGATACACCGCGACGGCTTCGGGCTTGCGCAGGTCGAGCACGATCGACTGCTTGCCGCGGTGCACGTGCAGGTGCAGCAGCGACACGCCTTCGACGATCGGCCAGGTCATCTCGCGGATGTAGTCGCCGCCGGGCGACTCGACCTTGATCACCTCGGCGCCGAGATCGGCGAGGTGCGTGGTGATCGCGCCGGGCCCGAGCAGCGACGACTCGATCACGCGCAGGCCGGCGAGGGGAGGGCGCGGCGCCATCGCGCGCGTCACCAGCTCGCGACGCGCACGGGGCCGTCGCCGTCGAGCACGTCGGCGGCGACCAGCTCCTCGAGATACGGCGTGTCCCACCAGGTGATCTGGAGCTGCTTGGCCCGGCGGAAGTAGAGCTGGATGTCGTACTCGATGGTGAAGCCGACGCCGCCCCACACCTGCTGGCACATCGCGGTGACGTCGCGATAGGTCTGGCACGCGAACAGCTTCGCCATCGGCGCGAGGCGCGCGATCCTGCGTCCCGTCGCGCGCGCCCAGGCCGCTTCGTAGACGAGCGTCTTGCCGCCGTCGACGGCGGTGGCCGCGTCGGCGAGGTAGTGCGAGATCGACTGGAACGCGCCGAGCGGCTTGTCGAACTGCTTGCGCTCCTTGGCGTACTGCACGGTGATCTCGAGCGCGCGCTCGGCCCCGCCCATCGCCCAGGCGGCGAGCAGGATGATGGCGTCGTGCATCACTGCGTCCCACGTCTTCCAGCCCGAGCCCGCGGCGCCGATGCGATCGGCCGCGGCGACGCGCACGCCCGCGAACTCGACCTTGTACTGCGCGTCGGCGGCGAGGCTGCGCTGCTGGCTCAGCGTCACGCCCTGCGCGCGCGGGTCGACGAGGAACAGGTCGATGTCGCGTGCGCCCGTGCCGGTGCGCGCCAGCACGACGAGGCGCGTCGCGGCGCTCGCGAACGCAACGTGGCGCTTCACGCCGCTCAGCACGAAGCCGGAGCCTTCGGCCTTCGCTTCGAGCTGCACGCCCTCCGGACCGAAGCCGCCGTCGGGTTCGAGCCACGCGGGCGCGAGGATCGCCTCGCCCGAGGTGATCTTCGGGAGCCACGCCTTCTTCTGCGCGTCGCTCGCGGCGGCGAGCAGTGCGCTCGCGGAAACGATCGCGCTGACAAAGTGCGGCGACGGCGCCAGTGCGCGTCCCAACTCTTCGTAGACGATCGCCGCGTCCACCATCGACTGGGCGGAACCGCCAAACTCTTCGGGGATCAGCAAGCCGTTCACGCCGACTTCGCCGAGCTGCTTCCACAACTCCGCGGGATAGCCGGTGGCGTCGTCTTCCATCGCGCGCACCGCGGAGATCGGCGCGTACTCGGCGCACAGCCGTCGCACCGTTTCGCGCAGTTGTTGCTGTTCGTCGCTGAAATCGAGATCCATTGCGTCATCTCCTCGCGGAAGCGGTTCCCACTTCTGCGTCCGGCTTCCAGCGCTCGCCACGGCGCGTCCAGGGGTTGTCGCCCGCGGCGGCGGGCAGCGCGATGCGCGCGGTGCATTCGGTGCAGACTTTGTCGCCGACACTGAGCCGCACGGTGACGTCCGCCCAGCCGCAGCCGGCGGCGTCGGTCTGGACGGCGTCCACGCGACCGCGGAAGACCATGCGATCGCCTGGGAATACCGAGTCGCGCATCCGGAACTTCATCCGGCCGAGGCGACCGTAGGGGCCCGTCCAGTCGGTGAGGTAGCGCTCGAACCACGCCGCCTGGTTGGGCGTGTTGAGGAAGATGTCGCGCGTGCCGTTGCGGATCTGCGCGAAGTCCCTGTCGTGGTGCATCGGGCGCCAGTCGCGACTCGCGAGCGCGCCGAGCACGACGGTGGTGGCCGTCACGTCGTAGCCGAGTTCCGGCAGACCGTCGCCGGCCTTCACCTGATCGATCGTGAGCATACGTCGGGCTTCGCGCTCATCGCGCCTGCCTCCTGTAGCCGAAGCCCGTGTACGACTCGGTGCCGACCGATTCGCCCTTCTGGTTGACGTACTCGACGTCGATCACCCAGAAGCGGCCGGTGCCGAGCTTGGTGGTCTTCGGCTCGGAGACCGAACGCAGCACCTGCCAGGTGCGCAGCCGGTCGCCGGGCCGCACGGGATCGCGGAACACGATGGTGTTGTCGGTCATCACCGCTTCCGGAAGTCCCAGCTTCTCCTTCAGATCGAAGTGCACCTGCAGCGGCTGCGCGGTGCCCGGTCGGTTCGGCGCGTACACGTGAGGACGGAACCAGACCGAAATCATCGTCGGAGGTGCAATCCAGCCGCTGGTGACCTCGTTCGCGGTCTTCTCGTCCCAGAACAGCGGGTTGCCGTTCTCGACCGACGCGCAGCTGGTGAAGATGTAGCCGCGCTCGACATCGAACTCGCCTTCCTGCTCGTAGCGCTTCTGGCCGATCCAGCCGCGGACTTCTCCCGGCAGCGTGTCTGCTTCGCTCATCGTGCTCTCCCGTTCATCGCTGGCCGGCCAGGACCGGCGCGACATGACCGTCCGCGAAGGCGCCCCGCGCAGCGAAATGCGGATCGCGCAGCACCTCGGCCACCTCGTAGACCGGCGCGACGCAGGTGTCGGCGGCTGCAAGCGCAGCAACCCACTCGTCGCGGTTGCGTGTCGCGAACCTGGCGCGCAGATCCGCGCGCACGGCGTCCTGCACGGCATCGTCGGTCTGGTGCGCGATCCAGGCTTCGCAGCCGAGCAAGTTGCAGAGGTTCGCCCAGAAGACGGGCTCGATCGCACCGACGGCGATCCATTTGCCGTCGCGCGTGGGATACACGTCGTAGCAGGCGTAGCGCCCGGTCAGCAGGTCGCCGCCCGGCGCCATCACGGCGCCGGTCGCGAGGTGCTGCTCGATCGCGAGCGACATCAGCGAGAGCACGCCGTCGGCGACTGCGACGTCGAGGTATGCGCCGGCGCCCGTCTTCGCGCGCCGCAACAGCGCGGCCAGGATCGCGAGCGCGGCGTGCATGCCGCCGGCGGCCGCGTCCGCGATCGTCGCGCCCGGCAGCGCGGGTGCGCCGTCGGCGCGCCGCCCGCTCATCGCGAGGTAGCCGCCCATCGCGAGATAGTCGAGGTCGTGACCGGCCCACTTCGATGCGGGTCCGCTCTGTCCGTAGCCCGAGGTCGAGCAGTAGACGATCGCGGGATTCACTGCGCGCACCGCTTCGAAGCCGATGCCGAGCCGCAGTGCGACGCCCGGTCGATAGCTTTCGAGCACGACGTCGGCGCCGCGCGCGAGCGCCAGGAACTCGGCCTTGCCGTCGCTCGACTTCAGATCGATGCGCGTGTGCGTCCAGCCGCGACCGCCCCCGTAGGCCCAATGCGGCGGCTCGATCTGCGATTTCGTCCTGACGACTTCGCTCGCCTGCGGCGCGCTGCGCGGATCCGGCTGCGCCGGCTCCTTGCGGCCGATCTTCACGACCTTCGCGCCGTAGTCCGCGAGAATCCGCGTGCAGCGCGGTCCGGGGCCGACCGTCGAGAGGTCGAGCACGGTGATGCCATCGAGCGCGCGGGAGGGGAAGACATGCGCCTGATCCTAGAAGTTCTTCGGCAAGCCGAGCTTGCGGCGCGCGATGATGTTCTTCTGGATCTCCGAGGCGCCGCCGCCGATCGTGTCGATCACCGAGTAGCGGTAGGACATCTCGGAGCGGCCGCGCATCGGCGCCTCCTTGGTGTGTACGCGGAGCTGCGCGCCGGGGCCGGCGAGATCCATCATCGAGTCGGCGACGCGTTGCGAGAGCTGCGTCGTGAACAACTTGTACTCGGACGCCTCGACGGTGGGCGGCTTGCCGCCGACTTCGCGCGCCGCCGCGACGAAGCGCAGGCCGAGCACGCGCGCCACTTCGAGTTGCGTCGCGAGTTGCGCCACGCGCTCGCGCACGTGCGCATCGCGCCGCAGCGGCTCGCCGTCGCGCTTCGCCGCGCAGATCCACTCCACCAGTTCTTCGAAGCGCTGCTCGGTCGGCGAGAAGGTGAACATCGTGAAGCGCTCGAGGTCGAGCGCTTCGGAGATGTAGCCGAAGCCCGCGCCGAGCTGGCCGACCCGGTAGTCGTCGTGCACCCAGACGTTGTCGAAGAAGACGGTGTTGGTGATCTCGTCGCCGATCGTCGGCATCGGCTGGATGGTGAGCCCCGGGTGATGCATCGGGATCAGGAAGACCGTGATGCCGTCGTGCTTCTTCGTGGCGTCGGTGCGCGCTCCCACCCAGTACCAGTCGGCGAAGTGCGCCGAGGTGGTCCAGACCTTCTGGCCGTTGAAGCGCCAGCCCTCGCCGTCGCGCTCGGCGCGCAGCTGCATGTTGGCGGCGTCGGAGCCGGCCTGCGGTTCGCTGTAGCCGACCGCGAACTCGATCTCGGCGCGGATGATCTGCGGCAGGAACTCCTGCTTCAGCTTCTCCGAGCCGTGGCGGATCAGCGTCTTGCCGATGATGCCGATGCCCTTGCCGATCTGCGGGCAGCCGCGTCGCGCGAGCGCTTCGTTCAGGATGTACTCGTAGACGCCCGGCTTCTCCTGGCCGCCGCACGCCTTCGGCCAGGTCATCCCGAGCCAACCGCGCTGCGACAGCTTCTTCATGAAGCCGCGGCGCGCCGGCGTGTCGACGATCTGCGCCATGTTCTCGCGCGTCACGTCGGCGACGTCGGGCGTGGCGTGCTCGTCGAGGAAGCGCTCGACCTCCTCGGCAAAGGCCTTCTCCTCGGCGCTGAACTCGAAGTCCATGGGAAGCTCCTCGCTGGCTGGCCCGACGGCGCTCGAGCATATACGATACGGGCCGTATCGCAAATGGGTGCGACGAGCGCCAGCGCAGCTTCGAGCGCAGCGCGAGGCCGCGAGGTTCGCCGCGTAGCGAGCCGCAGGCGAGCGGCGAGGTTCATGAGGGCGCGCGTAGCGAGCCGCAGGCGAGCGGCGAGGTTCATCAAGATGAAGCGGATCCTGCTGACGGGCGCGGGCGGCCAGGTCGCCTTCCCGCTGGCGCGCAGCCTCGTCGCGGCGGGGCACGAGGTCTGGGGGCTCGGGCGCCTAATAAGACGGGGCGAGCGCGAGCGACTGGAGGCCGCCGGCATCCGGCCCTTCGCCGCCGACCTGGGCGCCGGCAACTTCGAGGGTCTCCCGCGCGACTTCGACCAGGTGCTGAACTTCGCCGTCGCGAAGAGCGGCAAGTGGGATCGCGACCTCGCCGTGAACGCCGAAGGACTCGGCCTGCTGATGGCGCACTGCCGCGAGAGCGGCGCGCTGCTGCACTGCTCGTCGACGGCGGTCTACGAACCGGCGGGGCACACGCTGCTCACCGAAACCCATCCGCTCGGCGACAACCACCGCGTGTTGATGCCGACCTACAGCATCTGCAAGATCGCGGCCGAGGTGGTGGCGCGCACCGTGGCGCGCAGCTTCGCGATTCCCACCACGATCGCGCGACTCAACGTTCCCTACGGCGACGGCGGCGGCTGGCCCGCGATCCACCTCGAGCAGGTGCTCGCCGGGACGCCGATCGCCGTGAGCCCCGACGCGCCCAACACCTACAACCCGATCCACGAGGACGACATCATCGCGATGGTGCCGCGTCTACTCGAGATCGCGTCGGTGCCGGCGACCGTCGTGAACTGGGGCGGCTCCGAGGCTGGCCGAGCATCGAGGAGTGGAGCGCGTACCTCGGCGAACTCGTGGGCAAGCCCGCGCGCTTCGTCACCACCGAGCGCACGATCGGCCCGGTCGCGATCGACCTCGCGCGCATGCACGAACTCGTCGGCGCCACGCGCGTCGGCTGGCGCGACGGCATGCGCCGGATGGTCGCGGCGCGGCATCCCGAGATCGCGCTGCGGAGCTAGGAGACTGACCCAAGACTGCATCCCCGCGTCTGGACGCGCATCCATCCCGATGTTCTTCGCTCGCCTTCGGCTCGCTGCGCGCTCCGCTTGCAGCCGCCCGCTTCGTTGCGCTCGCTCGCCGTAGCTCTCGCTACGCCTCGCTCGCGCGCCTCGCGGGCGGGGCGTCTGCACGCCCAGTCGCACGGCACAGTCTTGGGTCAATCTCCTAGGCTACCGAACAGGAGTAGTGACGATATTGCGAACGATCCCGACCGTCGTGCTCGGCTCACTGGTGTCGATCTTGCTGGCGTCACCGCTATCCGCGGGTGCGCAGGGCATGGTGCTGCCGTTGCCGCCGCATTGCTCGATGGTCTACTCGCAGGGGGCAGCCTACTCGGATTGCAGTGGCACCTTCTATCAGCCGGCGAGCAACGGCTATATGGTGGTCGCGCCTCCGGCGGGAGCCATGCTGTCGACGAAACCCGCGGGCGCAACCTGGAAGATCGTCGGCAGCACCGGGTACTGGTTCGCCGACGGCGTCTACTACCGCCCGTACTACAGCGGTGGCCAGGTCGTCTATCAGATCGTGGTGAACCCGACGTGAGCGGAAAGTCCTGGCTCGTCGCCGCGCTCGGCGCGCTGCTGGCGTGTTCGACCGGCACGCCGTACGCGCAGGTCGCTCCGCAGTTGCCCGCTTTGCCTCCGTGGTACGGTCGCATCATGGTGTACATGACGACCAACACCGAGGCGCCCACCTTCCATCCCGACATCGCGATCGACGGGCAGGAAATGGGGAAGATCGCGACGGGCACCTTCTTTCATGTGGAGATGCCCGCCGGGTTGCATCACGTCGGCGTGAAGACCGACGAGCATCTCGCCGGATTTGGCAATCAGGGAGCCACGCAACCGGTCTCGATCGAGGTGTTGTCGGGCGCCACTTCGTACGTCCAGGTCGGCGTCCTGGTGACCGTGGGCATGGTGAAGGTCGTGTTGACGCCCGAGCCGCCGGCCGATGCGCAACGCGACCTGTCGAATCTCTACCAGGTCGCACCGGTACCCCAGTAGCGCGTCAGCGCGCGCGGCAATCCTTCGATTCGCTCGGCGATCTCGCGCGAGAGCGCGCCGAGCGCGGCGCTCTCGGCGGCGACGAGATCGGCGTAGGAATCCGACGCGACCGGCTGCTTGGACCGCATCATCCTTCACGACGAGGGCCTTGCCGTCCGGCACCGACGCGATCGTCACCCGGGCGCGCAGCGAGACCTTCTCGGGCGTCACGCGCTCGAACTCGGCGACGTCGAGCAGGACCCGATAGCCCGCGGCGAAGCGCGGCTCGTCCGGGTACACCGCGACGCGCGCCGTACCGAGCAGACGGCCGAGGTCGTCCGCGACGACGCGCAGGATGTCGTCGCGAAGCGAGCCGCCCCAGCGATGCGCGTCGGCCACGACGAGCTGGTTCGCACCATCGCGGGTCACGATCTCGGGTCGGTCCAGGTAGCGCGGGAAGGTGAGCGGACCGACGACGAGTCCGAGATCCGGGCGCGACGCGACCGGCGTCCCGGCCGCGTCACCCGATGCCGAGTTCAGCGCGAAGAACGCCGGTCTCGGCGTCTAGCTGCAAGCCGAGCGCGAGCGCTGCGACGACGGCGAACGTTGCGAGCGCGCGCGAAGCGTTCCCGGCCATCACTTGCTCCCCTTCTTGCCGAAGATCACCGAGTTGGGCTGCGACTGGAACTGCTGCGCCGCGAGCCCGAGGGCGCGCGCGGCGTCGGAGAGCTCGAGCAGCGCGCGGCGCAGCTCGGCGTTGACGCTCGAATCCGGACCGAGCGACGCGAGCGTGCGATCGGTCGTCTCGATCGTCTTCGCGAGCGCGGCCGGGAGCCCCTCGCTCCGCTTCAGCGTGACCTCGAGCGCCTTCCAGCGAACCGCGCAGGTCTTCACCGATCTGCTCGACGGGGACCTTCGAGAGCCGCTCGACGAGCTTCGTCAGGCTTGGCGGTGATCTCCTCGAGCGGCGTCGGTATGGTCGGGAACACGGGGTACGGGCCGCGTCCACACGACCTGCGCCGGCTTCACGTCGGGGAAGATGTCGAGCGCCACGATCAGCTGGCCGGTGAGCAGGTTGCCGGTCTTCAGCTGCGCGCGCATACCGGCGCGACGAGCTTGTCGACGGCCTCCCTGCGTTCAGCCTCGGTGACGTTCCCAGAGAGCACCCGTTCGGGCTCGATCTCGATCAGCACCGGAATATGGAACTCTTTCGTCGTCGCGGTCGAAGTCGATTCGCACGTCGGTGACCTGGCCGACCTCGATGCCGCGAAACTCGACCGGCGCCCCGACCTTGAGTCCGCGCACCGACTGATTGAAGCGGAGCAGCCAGGTGACCGTCGTGGTGTAGTGACGCTTCTGGGCGTCGTCGCGGCTCGCATAGAGCGGGAACACGGTGTCCGCTGGAGCGGGCTCGGCCGTCTCGCCCGGCGGCGAGTCGAAGGCGATTCCCGCCGATCAGGATCGAGATCACCGACTCGGTGTCGATCCGGACGCCGTCGGCGCCGAGCGACACGTCGATGCCGCTGGCGTTCCAGAAGCGGCTGTCGGCGTGGACGCGCTTCTCGTAGGGCTCGCGGATGAAGATGCGGTGTGGTGACGTTGTCGTCGTCGTCGTCGAGATGCGACGAAACCACCTGGCCGACCTGGATCTTGCGGAAGAAGACCGGCGAGCCGACCTCGATCGCGCCGGCGCGATCCGAGTGCAGCACGAACATGCGGCCCGGCTCGGACATCGTGACGATGGGGGCCAGGTCGAGCCCCCGGAAGCTGCGCCTCTGCTTGCCCTCGCGAACGGGATCGAGGGTGATGTAGGCGCCCGATAACAGCGTGCCGAGACCCGAGACCTGACCCCCGGCGATGCGCGGTTTGACCACCCAGAACTCCGTCTTCTCGGTCAGGTACGCGTCGGCACCCTTCACCATCCGCGCGTGGACGATCACATCGGACAGATCGTCCGCGAGTTCCACCGACTCGACCAGCCCGACCTCGACGTCCTTGTACTTGATCTGCGTCTTGCCAGCCTCGAGGCCCTCGGCCGACTTGAAGGTGATGGTGATCGCCGGCCCGCGTTCGGAGAGCGCGCGATACGCGACGAAGCCACCCGCCAGCACCGCGATCAAGGGGATCAACCAGATGATCGAGAGGCGTCCGCGGGTTTCGACCACCGCCTCGCCGACGCCCGAGAGATCCGCCGGTCCCGGTCCGTGTTCGCTCATGTGCTCCTCGCGTCGCAATGGTCCCAGATGAGACGGGGGTCGAAGGATTCGGCGGCGAAGATCGTGATCACGACCACGGAGCCGAAGAAGACCGCGCCGGCGCCCGCCTCGATCGTTGCCAGATTGCCGAGCCGAACCAGCGCGACGAGGATGGTCACCACGTAGATGTCCACCATCGACCAGCGTCCGATCGCCTCGGTGAGACGGTACATGCGCGTGCGTTCCACAGGTCGCCAGCTCGAGCGCCGGTGGATCGAGATCAGCAGGAAGGTCAGCAAGCCGAGTTTCATCAGGGGCACGAAGACGCTCGCGGTGAAGATGATGAGCGCGAGCGGCCAATCCCCGCTCGTCACGAAATAGATGACGCCGCTCATGATGGTGTCCGCTTCCGTCTTGCCGAGCGACGTCACCCGCATCACGGGCAGCAGGTTGGCCGGCACGTAACAGATGGCCGCGGCGATCACGAGCGCCCAGGTGCGCTGGAGACTCATGCGGTTTGCGGCGGTGGAGCGGAGCGCCGCAGCGCGGGCAGGTCGCGCCGTGCTCCGCCGACGCGGGCAGGCGGGCGAGCATTCCGCACGCGTGACAACTCGCGCAGGACACCGCGACTGCCGTGCCGGGCTGCGCGCTCAACGCAGCGCCTCCACGCGTTCCCAGACCGACTCCGGGTCGAACGCCGCCATTGCGCCCGCCAGCACGAACATCAGAAACGCGAACGACCAGAGCGCGAGGCCGGGCACGATCGACGCCATGCCCATCAGCTTGGTGATCGCGACCACGATCCCGATCAGGAACACCTCGATCATGCTCCACGACTGCGCGTGGCGGAGCAATCGGAAGGCATGGGGGAACTTCCACGGGATGCGACCCATCCGCAGCGGCACGAGGAGGTAGAGCAACAGTGTCAGCTGGGCCGCCGGCGCGATCTCGATCGTCAGCGCGACGAGCGCCGCGATCTCCGCCTTGCCGCCCTGGTAGAGATCGATGATCCCGGCCACCACATTGGTCTGCGTGACGCGTCCCTTCATGTCGAAGGACAGGAAGGGGAAGCTGTTCGCCACGACGAAGAGGATCGTCGCCGCGAGTGCCAGCGCGAGCGTGCGCTCGAGACTGTTGCGCGGGCGCTTTCGGAGCACGCCGCCGCAGCGCCGACAGCGCGCGGTCCCACCCCCCGGCACGGCGCCGAGCTGGTGCAGCAGATCACAGTCCAAGCACGCGACGACGCGAATGGCGAGCCTCCGTCGCGGAGCATGCCCTGTCCCTCGCGATCGGGCCACGGCTTCGATTCATTCCGACTCGGTGCTTCTCCGGGGCTCCCGCGTTCACGCCACACGAACCAACGTCTCATCGCCCGGCGCGCCGCCGGCTGTCACAAATTCGCCGCGAAGCGGCATCCAAGAAGGGATCGACATGACCCGCATCCGACCGTTCGCCATCGCGCTCGTCGCGCTCCTCGCACTCGGCGTGGCTTCGCTCGCCCATGCGCAGAAGGACACGACGCACCCGTACACGGGTGCCGTCACCGGTACGATCACCGGCCTCGACGCGGCCGCGAAGACCATCACCGTCAAGGGCCCGAACGACGACGGTGGTGTCTATTCGCTGAACGCAGACACGCAGATCATGAACGATGCGAAAACCATCAAGTTCGGAGACCTGAAGAAGGGCTGGGGCGTCGTGGTCAATTGGGACTACGCGTCGGTCGATTCGAAGAGCAAGGTGGCCAAGATGATCGAGGTGACGGACGCACCGTAGCGTCGCGGGTCGTTCCCCAGGAAGGTCGACCCGGAGGCGACGTGACCTGATCAACTCGCCGATGCTGCCCGGTCTGAAGAAGAACGCCGACGGCTCACTCACGATCTACATCCAGAAGGATTCGCCGGGCAGGGCGAAGGAGCCCAACTGGCTGCCGGCGCCGGACGGTCCGATCTGCCTGGTGATGCGTCTCTACTGGCCGAAACAGGCGGCGCTCGACGGTACCTGGAAACCGGCACCGATCGTGCGTGGGAAATGACCGACTCGGATGAAGCGCAGGTGAACCTGCGGACGAGGAGAGCGCGAAGTCACTGAGCGAGATCAACGAGAAGCTCAGCAACCCGGTGAGCGACATCTCGTCGATCACGTTCCAGCAGAACAATTTCCGGGTGTCGCCGGGCCACGGCGAAGGGCAGCGCTGGAGCACGAACCTGCTGCTCCAGCCGGGATTGCCATGGGCAGGACTGAATACGCGTGGCGTCGTGGTCCGGCGCGCCCGTTCCTCTGCTACCAATGCGATCGGTACACTGGCAGGGTTCTGGTTCTTCGATCGACTGCTTCGATTCTCGACCCGAGCCGCGATGCGGTTCACAGGAGGCACGAAAATGACAAGCGCCCTGAAGCTCGGTCTCTTCGCTGTCGTCGCAGTGATCGCGACGCTCTCCGCCAGCCCGGCCACCGCGGATATGAAACCCTGGGACCAGGCCGGTGTCACGGCGATTGCGCAGAAGCTCGTTCCGGCCAGCGACGCGTTCTGGCAGGCGATGCGCCGACAGTCCGGCGACACGGTCGGATCCGGCGATGCGGGGGCGAACGTCGATCTACAGTCGAAGTCTCGGACGCTGACCGAGATGACCCAGGGGCTCGCGGGGCAACTCGCGAAGGGCAAGGGCCACCACGAGACCGTCGACATGTACAAGTCGATGAAGGAGCTGGTCGACGACATCACGAACGACGCGATGTTCAGCTCGCTCGACGCGCCGACGAACACCGCCTGGACCAACTTCGCCAATCTGCTGAAGCAGATCGCGCCGTACTACGACGCGAAGGCACCCGGCGACATGAGCGACATGAAGTAGGGAGCGTTGCGCGCGCGATCGTGCAGCGTACCCCGATCTACCGGAGGAGGAGTTCGATGAAGCGATTCTTCGCTCAGGTCGCCGTATGCGTGCTTGCATGCGTCACCGGCGGTGTGGCTGCCAACGCCCTCCCCCCGGAGCCCAAGGACTGGGAAGGCCAGATCAAGTTGTATGCGTGGGCCTCCGCGCTCCAGACCAAGGTGAAAGCCGGCGGTGTCGAGACCACCATCGACCAGAGCTTCTTCGACATCCTCGACGATCTCGGCTGGGCCGTGATGGGCGGCGTCGAGGGTCGCTACAAGCGCGGGCTGGCGATGGTCGACTTCCTGGGCATGCAGGTCGCGACCGGCGCCGACAGCAACCAGCGCTCGTTTCCGTTCCAGTTGCCCGACGGCAGGGACGGCCTGCTGACCGCCGGCCCCGTCGACGCCAGCACGCGCCTCACGACGTGGATGATCGACACGAAGTTCGGCTTTCGCGCGCTGTCGCTTCCGATGAGCAAGCTCACCGGCTCGGCCGAACAGGACGACGACCTGCGTCGCTTCGACTTCGATCTGCTCGCGGGCTTCCGTGTATGGAGCGTCACCACCAAGATCCACGTGGGGGTGGATCTTGCGTCGCTCACGGTCGGTGGCGCGCCGGTCCAGCTTCCCGGAATCCTTCCCGGCTTCGTTCTTGGCGACATCAGCCTGCCCGGCCCACTGGTGCGAGGCGGGAGTCGCACCGTGCAGGAGACCGTCGACTGGCTCGACCCGATCGTCGGCTTCCGCGTGAGCGGCGACGTGAGCAAGTGCATCTCGCTCTTCGCGCTGGGCGACATCGGCGGGTGGGGAGTCGGAACCGCATCCGATCTGACCTGGCAGGGAATGATGGGCGGGAGCTTCGACCTCTCCGAACACTGGTCGCTGACGGCAGCCTACCGCGCGCTCGGCGTGAATCGAGGCACCGCGATCCGGAACACGATTCTCTACGGCCCGCAGTTCGGCGTGGTGTACCGGTTCTAGGCGTTCGCAGGAACGCGGTGACGACGGGGCGCGCGGGGCCGTGATGCGAGGACGCGAGGGGGCTGCCGTCGTCCTGACCTTGCGGCGGTCGAAGTTCCTCATGCTGCTGATCTGCCTGCTCGGGCTCTTCGTAGTCCAGCCGATGCTGCCGCGGTCGCCGGGCGGGGCAGCGGTCATCCACCTCGACCTGGCCTTGTCCGCGGTGCTGCTGGCCGGAGTCTGGAGCATCAGTCAGCGGACGTCGGTGCTGATCGCCTGCGTCACGCTCGTCTCGGTCGCTTTGGGCGCCGCGTGGTTCGCACACGATGGGCACAGCCCGACGCTGGCGATGGTCTCCCTCGTTTGCACGCTCGCGTTCCTCGTCTTTACGGTGGTCTCCGTGCTGCGTCACGTACTCGATACGGCGGAGGTCACGACCGACACCATCCTCGGCGGCGTCTGCGTCTACATGCTGCTGGCCATCACGTGGGTGCTGATCTACGGGATCCTCGAGCGACTCCAGCCCGGGTCGTTCGCCTCGTCGGGTCCCCCGTTGTTCTCCCCGTACGACAAGGGCGCCCTGCTCGTCCCCGACCTGATCGACTACAGCGTCTTCACGCTCACGACGATCGGGCCCCAGGAGATCCACCCGCTGAGCGGGCCTGCGCGCGCCTGGACGGGCATCGAGGCGATGATTGGCCAGTTCTACGTCGCGGTACTGATCGCGCGGCTGGTCGGACTCCACACCTCGCAGCGCCGCGGCGACACGTGAGTGCGAGCGGGCTCGCGCCGGCATGCGCCGGACAGGTATGCTGTCGCTTCTGCAACCGAAGGAGTGCCCCGTGCGACGACTCGGCCCGTGCCTCGGAATGATCGTGTTCGTCTCGACCCTCGCGATCGGCGGCTGCGGCGGCGACGAGGGAGATCGCGGACTGGCGGTGCCCAATGAGGTCAGCACGCCGGAGTCGGCGAAGGACGAAGCGGAGACCACGCAGCAGCGACAGCAGCAGGTCACAGACGAGATGCAGAGGAAGCAGATCGAGGACTTCGACGCCGCCAACGCGGCGAAGCAGCAGGAAGAGAAGCCGGCGCAATAGGCGCCGCGTTCTACTGAACCTGCATCACGACCTTTGCGTAGTGCGCGTTCGCCTGCTCGTAGGCCTTGCGCGCCGCGTCGCGCTCCAGAACGATGGCGGCACGCGCATCCCCCTGCGGGAAATCGCGCGACATCATGTTCGAATACGCAGCGTTCGCCTGCGCGACGCGTTGCTGTGCGACGAGAACCGCATCGCGCGCGTCGCGCGCCTGCGCGAGCGCGTTGGGGTCGTCGATGTCGGGCAGAGCCGGCGGTGCCGGCTGCACCGACGGCGAGGTCTCCGCCGCGTCGAGGCTCTCGCTTCCGGTCGCCTCGGCGTCATCCAGGTCGACGCTCTCGCCGGTGTCTGCCGCATCGAGGCTCTTCGATTCGCCCTTGTCGACGGAGTCGAGGCTGCGGGGTTCTTCTTGTGCCTGCGCGGTCGCTCCGCAGAGTGCGATCAGGATGACGGCGACGGCGCGTCGAAGTTGCGACATGACGATCCTCCGGAACGAATGCGCATGGATGGCCCTGACCCAGGAGCCAGACCGCTCATCGCCAAGTCGCGCCGCGGACTCGATTGGCATCGCGCGCTCCGGGAGTGGCTGCGTTCTTCCCGGAGCACTCGGGTAGCGACCGCGGGGCGCTGGGCGTGGATCGGCTAGCAGCCTGCTACCCGCGGATCGCGCTCGCCACCGGCCGCGGCGGAGCGTCGCGCTCGCCGGCAGCCCAGCCGAGCATTCGCTCGAAGACGTCGGGACGTCGCGCCAGGACTGCGAAACACGCAGCGCGCGCGCGCGGGTGACCGATGCCGAAACCGAGCAGGGTTGCAAAGACGCGGCGGGTTCTGGTCAGTTTGCGCCACGCCCGCTCGTAGTCCGCGAGCGGGCGCCGCTCCGCGATGACCTCCGCGAGCACGCGCGCGCAGACGAGCGACAGCGTGATGCCCTCGCCCGTGACCGCATCGGTGTAGCCGGCCGCATCGCCCACCAGCGCGACAGCGGGCGCGAAGCGCCGTCGGGCGCCCTGCCAGAACGGGCCCGCGCCGCGCACGCGGGTCACGGGTTCCGCGCCGCGCAGGCGCGCCGCGAGCTCCGGAAAGGCGGCGAGACAGCGCTCGTGACTGCGTCCGTCTCCGCCCCACAGGATTGCGACGCCCACTTCGTCGGCGGCGACCGGCGTGACGTACGCCTCCGCCCCGGCGCTCCAGTACACCTCGACGAACGGAGTCCAGGGCGCCACGCGAAAGTGCCGGCGCATCCCGAATCGACGGCGCCGGATCGGCGCGGCGAGCCCGGCACGCGAACGGACGAAACTTCCCAGACCGTCTGCGCCGACCAGCAGTCGTGCGCGTACGTCGCCGGCCGTGGTGCGCGCGACGATGCCATCTGCCCGGTTCTCCCACTCGCGCAGCGCGCAGTCGAACTCCACCGGAATGCCCACGCTCCGGGTCCGGTCGAGTAGCGCCTCCGAGAGCACGGTGCGGCGCACTCCAAGCCCCGGCCCCGTCGAGAATCGACCCTCGAAAGAGCGCGGGCCGTCGATGAAGCGGACGCCTCGGAACCTCGCGCAGCGATCCGGCGGCAGCGCGACGCCGAGTTCCTCGAGCGCACGCACGCCCGCGGGCATGACTCCCTCGCCGCACGCCTTGTCGAGAGGCGGACTCCGACGTTCGATCACCAATGAGGCGACACCGCGCTGCGCGAGTTCGAGCGCGGTCGCGAGGCCCGCGGGCCCCGCGCCGACGACGATCACCTCAGCGTCGCGCGCGCGCACGCCGGAAGGCCCGCTTCGACCGCAGCATTTCGAACGCGAGGCGCGGGAGGTTCACGCGCTGGGGCGCATCGAGCCGCCCGGTCTGGTAGAGGCGCAGCGTCTCGCTGCGGCGAATCTTCCCGCTGGAGGTGCGCGGCAACGTGCCCGCGGCCAACACGACGATGCGTGCCGCGGTGAGCCCCACGCGCTCGAGCACCCGCGCCCGGACCTGCTGGACGATCGCCGCGTCGGCCGCGCTCGCGTTGCGCGCACGTTCGACGAACAACCAGAGCGCCTCGCCGCCGCCATCCGCATCGAGCGCGCCGACGGCCGCGCTGCAACCGGTGCGCACGCCCGGCAGATCGTCGATCGCGTGCTCCACGTCCTGGGGCGAGTGATTCCTGCCTCGCACGATGATCAGGTCCTTGGCGCGGCCGACCAGGTGCAGCTCGCCGTCGAAGAGAAAGCCGATGTCGCCGGTGTCGAGCCATCCATCGACGAGAGCTTCGCGGGTCGCCGCGGGCATGCCGTCGTAACCCGACATGATCGATGGACCGCGTGCGCGCACGCGACCTACGCTGCCATTCCCGAGTTCCCGGCCGTCGTCGTCGACGATCGCAAGGTCGAATCCCGGGAGCGGCGGGCCGAGCGACACGATCGGCTGTCCCAACGCATCGGGAACGGCGTGACCCTCTTCCATCAACGCGCGCGTGTCGAATTGGCGGGCGCTGAAGCGCCGTTCGAGCGCAGAGAAGGTCACCGCCAGGGTCGCTTCCGCGAGACCGTAGACGGGCGTCAGTGCCTCCGGCCGCAGACCCCAGTGGGCGAAACGCTCGACGAAGCGTTCGAGGGCGAGCGGCGTCACCGGCTCGGCGCCGTTCAACGCCACGCGCCACGAGGACAGATCGACGCCGGTCAGCTCTTCGTCGCGCACGCGCTCGGTGCACAACGCGTAGGCGAAATTCGGCGCGGGGCTGATGGTCGCGCGGTGACGCGCGATGGCACGCAGCCACAGCGCCGGGCGTACGACGAAGAGCTCCGGCGGAATCAATACGAGGTCGCGTCCGTGGAAGAGCGAGGTGAAGACGCCCCCGACGAGGCCCATGTCATGATAGAGCGGGAGCCAGCTCGCGGCGACGTGTAGGAAGCCATCCACTTCGGGATACGCCGCGCGGATGGCGGTCGCGATCGCATCGGTGTTGGCGAGGATCTGCCGGTGCGTGAGCGCGACCGGCTTCGGTGCCTGGGTCGTTCCCGACGAGAACTGGATCAGCGAGATCGCGTCGGGATCGAGCTCGCGTAGCGCGAGCGGCGCTCCCTGGATCTCTTCGAGCGCGACACATCCCAGCTCCGGCCGCGCGAGGTCGATGCTGCGGCCGAGCACGCGACGCGTGCGCGAGTCCGCCAGCACGATTCGCGCGCGCGCTCCACGCAGCATCGCTGCGGTGCGCTCGTGGTACTCCTGCATCCGCCCGAGACGCACCGGCGGATAGAGCGGGACCGGCACCGCGCCTGCGAGGATGGCACCAAAGAACGCGTCGAAAAAGCCAGGACTGGTGGCCGCGATGATCGCGACGCGCTCGCCCGGCTCGACACCCTGCGCCGCGATCCCGCCTGCCGCACGCTGCGCGCGCGCGAAGAGTTCGGCGTGAGAGACCACGATCTCCTGTTCGTTCGCGTCCACGAACACGATGCGGCCGCGGCTCTGTGCGGCGCCGGCGAGCCGCGACGCGAGCGTATCAGCCGACATAGCGCTGCTGCTGTTCGTCGCGCGCTCTCTCGATCCATGCGACGAGGTCCCCGATCGTGAGCACTTCCTGGTCTGCTTCGGCTTCGAGGCAGACGCCGAAGTGGTTCTCGAGTTCCACCAGCAGCTCGAGCTGTTTCAGGGAATCGAGAGCCAGATCGGCGATCAGATCGGTCTCGGAGGCGATCTCGCGTTCGATGCGCAGGCGTTCGCGCAGCAACCGGCGCAACTCGTCGAAGACACCGTATAGGGTCATTTCCCCTCCCACACTACGGGCAGCGGCAGAAGCCGCGGCCGGTCGCCGAGCCGCTCGGCGTAGCCGCAATGGCGGGCGAGTGCGCGCTCTTCGCAACGGATGCGAACGACGAGCAGCACGGCGTTCGCCGCGCTGAAGACCAACGCGGTCAGCCACGCGCCGTGGATCAGCGGTATCGCAAATCCTTCGATCACGACCGCGAGATAGTTGGGGTGGCTCAGCCATCGGTAGGGCCCGCGCGTCACGACAGGAAGTCCCGGCACGACGATCACGCGTGCGTTCCATCGCGGTCCAAGCGACGCGATGGCCCAGAAGCGAAGCAACTGCGCCGCGACCGCGAGTGCGAGCATCGGCACGCCGACACGCGCATCGAAGGGACGCTGCAGCAACGTCACCTCGACCGCACAGCCGACCAGGAAGCCGGCGTGCAGCAGGCGCATCCAGAAGAAGTGGCGTTCGCCGAACTCGATGCCGCCGCGTTCGAACGCCCAGGCGGCGTTGCGCCGCGACAGGCGCAATTCGAAGAGTCGCTCGGCGCCTAGCAGCGCGAGCAGGACGAGATACGCCGCTACCATTGGAGCAGCACGAGTTCCGAGCAGAAGCCCGGTCCCATCGCGAGCAGGAGCCCGTAGCTTCCAGGCGGTGGATTCTCGGCGATTGCATCGCCCAGGACGAAGAGCACCGAAGCGCTCGACAGGTTGCCGACACGCGTGAGATGCTCCCATGAGCGCCGCAGAGCATCCGGCGGAAGCGAGAGCGCACTCTCGACTGCCTCGAGCACTTTGGGACCGCCGGGGTGGCAGACGAAGACATCGACGTCGGCGAGGCGCAGGCCCGCATCGCCGAGAAAGCGCTCGACGTCGGGACGCAGGCCGGCGGCCATCGCGGGAACGTCGGCCGAGAGCACGACCTGGAATCCGCCGTCGCCCACCTCCCAGCCCATGACGTGCTCGGTGTCGGGGTAGAACACGGAACGCGTCGCCACGACGCGCGGGCCGACCGCCGCGACCTCCTCGCCGCACAGCACGACGGCAGCAGCGCCATCGCCGAAGAGCCCGCTCGCAATTACGTTCGCGATCGAGACGTCGCCCCGTTGCAACGTGAGACTGCAGAGTTCGACCGAGAGCAGCACGGCGACCTGATCGGGGTACGCCCGCAGATAGTCGGTCGCGCGCGCGATACCGGCCGCGCCACCGACGCATCCGAGTCCAAAGATGGGCGTGCGCTTGATGTCGGTGCGCAGCTTCATCCGGTTCACCAGGCGAGCGTCGAGCGAGGGGGTCGCGATGCCCGTCACCGAGATCGAGAACAGATGGTCGATCGCCTCGGGGCGCAGGCCCGCCCGTTCGAGTGCTTCACGGAGTGCGCGCTCGCCGAGTTCGAGTCCGCACGCGATGAAGGCGGCATTCGCATCGCCAAATCCGGTGAGTCGTGCGTAGTCCTCGATCGGAAGCGCCAGATGGCGGCCTCCGACGAGCACGTTCTTGTGGATCTCATCGAGGCGGCGCGGATTGTGGAAGCGTCCCGACCACGACGTGCGGAGCGCGGCGGCGAGTTCTTCCTGCGGGTAGTAGTTGGCGGGAAGCGCGCGTCCGACGGCGGCGATCTGCATGAGGGCTCCTGGCGCAGCGTGTTGTTGACGACTGCGAGGATGGGAGTATGCGGTCCGAACGACGGATGTGGCAGGTTGGCCGACTCGTCTCGCCCGATCTCGCGGATGCATGAACGCAACGTCATGCGGATGCGCGCCGACTCGGCGGAGCGCACCGCGAAAGCCGATGCCTTCACGGTTCCTTCACGCGTGGCGAATTAGCATAACCCCCGAATGCGCCTTCGGGCGCTTCGCTTCGACCGGGGGGGCCGTGTTTTCCGTCGCCACGAATTTCGACGACGAGCTGCCGCGTCGCCTCGGCGGACTCCCGGTCACAGAGTTGTTCGGAGCGTGCGACGACGTACCGGTGGGCCATGGACGGCCTCGCGCGGTCACACCGCCCGTGTCCTGGCGTACGCTCGATCGGCACGTCCGGCTCTGCAGAGGCTCGGGGATCGGCTTCAACCTTCTGCTGAACGCGCTCTGCCTCGACGGGCTCGAGCACAGTGTCCACCTCGAGCGGAAGCTCCGGCGGACGCTGCGACGCGCGAAGGACACGGGGATCTCGGCCGTGACCGTCGCTCACCCGTGGCTCGTGGAACTCGCGGCCGCAGCGGGACTTCGCATCCGCGTGAGCGTCTTCGTCGGGATCTGCACGATCGAGCAGGCTCGACACTGGGAGGAGTCCGGCGCGCACGTGCTCGCTCTCGATACGCACGTCGTGGGTCGCGATTTCCCGACGCTCCGCCGCATCGTCCATGCGCTCGATACGGCCGAGGCCGAGTTGCCGGTCAACATCGGCTGCCTTCTGCGGTGTCCCATCGCGCGCAACCACGCCGCGCGCCTGTCGCACTCGTCGAAGCCGGGCGCGCAGCCGGTGGACCCCTGCGTCGTCTGGTGTCGGGGAGAGAAGAAGAGGGACCCCTACCACGTGGTTCGCTCGGACTTCATCCGCCCGGAGGACCTCGGACGATACGAAGCAGCCGGTATCCGGCACTTCAAGATCGTGGACCGGTCGTGCTCGACCGAGGCGCTCGTCGAGCGCGTCGAGGCCTATGCGAACCGCAAGTGGGACGGAGACCTCCTCGAACTCATCGGCCCGAAGGGAAACCCGCCGAGGCGGCGGCGCCTCCCGGTGCTCGATGCGTTGCGGCACCTCGGCATTCGCCGCTCCCTCGCGAATCTGCGCGGCGCCGAGAAGCTCATCGACCCGACGACCCCGTGGACTCTCGACAACCGCGCGCTCGACGACCTGCTCCTCCCGAATGGCTGCACCGCGACGCGTTGCGACGAGTGCGGCCACTGCGCGGAGATCGCTCGGAGCGTCGCCCGACCACGGACGGCCTGACGCCACCGAATCAGCTTGCAGCCGCATCGCCGTGCGCCCGGAACGGGAAGGCGATCTGCGCGAGAAAGCCCGCTGTCACTGGGCTCCTCTCGATGCCCACACCCGCAGACAGCACGAGATCGCGGAAGCCGAGCCCGCGCTCGTCGCTCACGCGTGCACGCCGTATTCGCTCATCAGCGCCGCTTCACAGCGGGAGAGCTCGAGGAAGCGCTGCGTGTCGGCGAGTAGCGCGCGCGTCCGGCGTCGGAGTCGTAGAAGCGCTGCGCAAAGGCGTCGCGGCTCGGGAAGTGGAGCAGGGCGATCCCGTCGATCGGTGCCGCGTTCGCGGTGAGCGCGCCCTCGATCACGAATTGCTCGTAACCACGGAGTCCCGCGTGGTGCTCGAGCGCCAGCGGCGCGTGGCGATCGCGCCAATGCGCGTCGAACTCGGCGTGCGACAGCTTTGGCGCACGCACCGCGATCGCGACGAAGACCAGGCCGGGACTGCGCTGCGCCGCGCCTGGCGCTGCTTGGCGCGGACGCAGATCACGCACTGCCGCTCGGTAACCGCGCGCTCCTGCGAGCCAGTCGAGCGCGCCGTCGTGTTGCGTCGCTGCGGATGCCGGGGCCGTCGTCCAGCGCGACTTCACGCGCTCGATGAGCACCAGCGTGTCGAAGCTCGCGGGCGGCGGCGTTGCGCGGATGCCTGCTGCATCGACGTGCGCCTCGGCGTCCGCGACCAGCAGCCGCACGCGCGCGTCGCGGAAGCGCAGCGCCAGCGCGACGAGCGAGCGTCGCAGCCAGGTGTCGTTGGCTGCTTCGGGACGACGTGCCAGCAGGATCGTCGCTTCCATCTGTCTCCAGCGCGGCGGATCCTTCGGCACCCGGCGAAGCGTTCTCGCGGGTCCCGGAAGGGAGGGTGGGGGGTGAGATGCGACCGTAGGGCGGGTAGGCTACGGGGTGCATCATGAAATCGCACTGGAAGCACCACGCCCGCTTCTACGTCTCGGCATTGTTCGGCGTGATTGTCTGGGCGGCGACGGGGAGCACATCCGCGCTGCGCCCGGTGTTGGCGGGCGATGGATTCTTCGCGTTCTACCTGGCCTCGACCGCGTTGCTGATGCTCCGCGCGACCCCGGATCACTTGCGGCAGCGCGCGAGTTACGAGGACGAGGGGATTCTCGTCGTCGTGCTGCTGACGCTCGGCGCCATCGTCTTCTGTCTCGTCGCCATCTTCGCGTTGCTGAACGAGAGCGGACCCGTCGCGGCGGGGCGGGTCGTGCCCACACTCGCGAGCGTGCCGCTCGGTTGGCTCACGCTCCACACGATCGCGGCGTTCCGCTACGCGCATCTGTACTACGCGCGCGCGGAGTCCGGTGATGCCGACGGCGCGGACGCGCGGGGGCTCGCATTCCCGCAGACGGACGAGCCGGCAGTCTGGGACTTCCTCTATTACTCGTTCGTGGTCGGCATGACGGCGCAGGTCTCGGACGTGCAGGTGCTGACGGTGCCGATGCGCCGCGTGACGCTCGTCCACTCCATCGTCTCGTTCTTCTTCAATACGGTGCTGCTGGCGCTCGCCGTCAACATCGCCGCGAGCTGGGCGAGCCGTTCGTAGTCGGCGCGGGAACGCGGTTCGCTTCTCGACCGTGCGGAGCGCTTCACGTCGACAAGCCCAGTTTGCGGCGCGCGATGATGTTCTTCTGGATCTCGGAGGTGCCACCGCCGATCGTGTCGACGACGGTGTAGCGGTACGAGCGCTCGAAGCGGCCGCCCTGCGGCGCGCCGTCTTCGCCGGGCTTGAGCTGCGCGCTCGCACCCATCAGATCGAGCGCGACATTCGCAGTGCGTTTCGAGCACTCGTTCATGAAGAGCTTGTACTGCGACGACTCGACCGTCGGGACTCCGCCCTTCACGGCCTCGGAGATCACGCGGCGCTGCAACATGCGCGCGACCTCGAGCTGCGTCGCGAGCTGCGCGACGCGGCTGCGCGCCCTGGCGCTCGCGCGCAGCGGCTCGCCGTCGCGACGCGCCGTGCGTACCCACTCCCAGAGCGCCCCCACCTTCATCTCGAGCGGCCCGACCGGCATCATCGCGAAGCGCTCGAGATCGAGCGCCTCGCAGATGTAGGTCCAGCCGTGATTCAGCTCGCCGACGACGAACTCGTCGGGCACGAACACGTCGTCGAAGAACACCTCGTTGGTGCGCTCGTCGCCGATCGTCCAGGTCGGGCGGATCGTCAGGCCCGGATGGTCCATCGGGATCAGGAACAGCGTGATGCCCTTGTGCTTGTGCGGAGCCGGTGCGCGCACCCACCCAGTACCAGTCGGCGAAGTGCGCCGACGTGGTCCAGATCTTCTGGCCGTCGAGAACCCAGCCGCCGCGGGTGTCGTCGCGCGTCGCCCGCAGTTGCATGTTCGCCGCGTCGGAGCCCGCGCCGGGCTCGCTGTAGCCGATCGCGAACTCGACCTCGCCGCGGATGATCTTCGGCAGGAAGAAGTTCTTCAGCTTCTCGTTGCCGTGGCGGATGATCGTCTTGCCGACGATGCCGACGCCCTTGCCCGGCTGCGGCGCGCCGAAGCGCGAGAGCGCCTCGGTGAGCAGGAAGTCGTAGATGCCGGGCCTCTCCTGTCCGCCGTACTGCTTCGGCCACGACATCCCGAGCCAACCGCGCTCGGCGAGCTTGCGCATGAAGGCGCGCTTCGCCGGCGAATCGACGGTCTGCGAGAGCTGCTCGGGATGCGTCGTCCATCACGTCGGGCGAGCGCTCGGCTTCGAGGAAAGCACTCGACCTCGGCCTCGAAGGCGCGCTCTTCGGCGGAGAACTCGAAGTCCACGGGAGGCACCTCCGGGATGCGGCGCGCAGACTAACCGCAGCCGCGGATTCCGGCGAGCGCTCGAAGCGTGCGTGGACTCGATCAGCTCGCGGGCTCGGGTGCCTTCGCGCGCAGCCAGGCGTGATAGCGCGCGGGCGCCAGGAAGGTGAGGAAGATCGAGACGGCGATCGGCGCCGCCAGCACGCGCGTGATGCCGAGAACCAGCGGTTCGCCGAGCGCGCCGCCGTCGTGGAAGGTTCCGTGGAGCAGCTGCGCAAACGATCCACCGACACCCATGAGCGTGATCACGCCGACGCCGCCAGTCCAGATCGCGAAGAGCAGGAAGCGGTTCATGATCACCGAGTCCGCGAGGCCGAGTCGCTGGCGGCGGCGCAGCAACAGGAAGTAGCGGAGCGACTCGAAGAAGACCCAGAGATACGAGGCGTACACCGGCATCAGCAGGAACATGCTGGTGCTCGCTTCGTAGAGGCCGAGCGGAATTGCGAGCGCCCAGATGGCGGCGATCGCTGCCGAGCCGCCGAAGGCGAGCCAGCGCGCCCAGCGCGAGTCCGGCCGGAAGACGCACCAGGCGAAGAGCAGCAGCGCGACGCCGCCCGAAGTGAACAGCGCGTTCGAGGCGGCGCGCACGACCGCGGCGTGGATCGCGTCGAAGCGGTCTACGCGGATCGAAAGCGAGATCGCGAACGGAACCAGCAGGAAGTAGATCCCGACGAGCAGTTCCGGCAGCCGCCGCGTTCGCCAAGCGAGCCGGAACAGTCGCAGCGAGAGCAGTGACATCACGACCGGCACGGCCAGTCCCAGATCGGCCGGGAACTCGAAGCGCATCCTCTTCAGATCGGCTCGGCAGATCGCGCACTTGACCCGAAAGCTGCCGGGCGGGGTCGGGCGCCTTCAGGTTGCCTGCGTCCGCAGCCGCGCTGCACCAACGAGCGCCGCGAGCGCCGCGACGGCCAGCGCCAGCGATTCCGGCTCCGGCGCGAACTCGACGTCGTCGATCCCCGGCAGGATGTCGGTGTCGTCGATGCGGATCTGCGTGATCGGTTCGCCGAGCGACTCCACGCCGAAGAACGCACCGGCCAAGCTGGTCTCGACGCGCGTCGTGCCGAGCAAGCCGCTCGCGCCGAAGGTTTCGAGGATCACGTCGCCCGCGGCGTTGAACTGGAAGACGTCCATTCCGATCGCTTGGGCTCCGCCCGGGAATTCGATCAGCAGGCGGCGCAGCGACGAGGGCGGGGCGAGCACGAGCGTCGTGGTGAGGTCTTGGAGCCGCAGGTCAAAGCCCGGACTCCCATCGGTCGAGAACGAGACGCCCGGCACGATCTCGCCGGGCGAGAAGACGGCGTTGTTCGTCGCGCTGTCGAGCGGCGAGTCGAAGTTGGTCTCCGGCGTACCCTCCTCGAAGTCCTCGACGGCGAGGCCGGGGTAGCCGCTGTCGAAGGACAGGCGGCTGCCGAAGTAGTGCAGCACCGGGGCGCCGGGCACGCCGAACTCGATGTCGTCGATCCCGGGAAGAATGTCGCTGTCGTCGATCACGATCTGCGTGATGTCCGCGCTGCTCGAGCGCACGCCGAAGAAGGCGCCGGCCAGGCTGGTCGGCACGCTCACCGACCCGAGCACGCCGCTCTGCCCGGAGATTTCGATGGATACGTCGCCGGCGGCATTGAACTGGTAGACGTCCAGCCCCACCGCTCTCACGGGAATGCTGAAGTCGATCACCAGGCGTCGCAGCGTCGAGGGGGGCGCGAGCACGAGCGTCGTATCGAGTTGTAGGAGCCGCAGGTCAAAGCCCGGACTCCCATCGGTCGAGAACGAGACGCCGGGCACGATCTCGCCGGGCGAGAAGACTGCGTTGTTCGTCGCGCTGTCGAGCGGCGAGTCGAAGTTCGTCTCCGGCGTCCCCTCCTCGAAGTCTTCGAACGCGAGCCCCGCGTTGTCGGAGTCGAAGGCGAGGCGGCTGTCGTAGTAGGTGAGTGCGGCGCGGGCTGGGCCGCCGGCGAAGAGCAGGAGCGCGGCGAGAGCGAACGCGGTCGAGTCGAAGCTGCGGGCCATGCTGGATTCCCTCCCCTGGGAGCGACGGAGTCTACCTGCTCTGCAGGGCATCGCGCGGCGGGGGATGGGGTCCGCTCCTCGCGCTCGCCGCACTGGCAATGAGGTCGTCGCGGGGAGGTGAGGGCGGCTCGCTTGGGCGCCGGCGGGTTGTGGGCGCTTCGCACGGGCTCGGCGGGCGGCTCTACTCGTCGTTGGACCCCATCCCCCCCCGCGCTACTTGCTGGCGCGCGCCGCGCGTTCGACGCGGGGCCGTGGCCCGCAATGACGCCGTCGGAACGCGGCCGCCTGCTCTGGAAGCTCGCCGGATCTGCTCGAGCCGCACGCCGAGGAGTTCGCGCAGATCGAGAGTCTCGACAACGGCAAGCCCGTCACCGTCGCGCGTGCCGCCGACGTGCCGCTCGCGGTCGATCTGCCTGCGCTACATGGCGCGGCTGGGCCACCAAGATCGAGGGCTCGACGATCCCGGTCTCGGTGCCCGGGTCACGTGCGCGTGCACGTTGCGCGAGCCGGTCGGCGTCGTCGCGCAGATCATCCCGTGGAACTTCCCGCTGCTGATGGCGGCGTGGAAGCTCGGTCCCGGCGCTCGCGAGCGGCTGCACCGTGGTGCTGAAGCCCGCCGAGCAGACGCCGCTCTCGGCGCTGCGACTCGCCGAGCTGGTGTGCGAGGCCGGCTATCCCGGACGGCGTCGTCAACGTCGTCGCCGGGCTTCGGCGAGACGGCGGGCGCCGCGCTCGCGGCGCATCCCGGCGTCGACAAGGTCGCGTTTACGGGTTCGACCGAGGTCGGCCGACTGATCGTGCAGGCCGCCGCGGGCAATCTGAAGAAGGTGTCGCTCGAGCTCGGCGGCAAGTCGCCCGAACATGGTGCTCGCCGACGCCGACCTCGACGCTCGCGATCGCCGGCGCCGCGAACGCGATCTTCTTCAACCACGGCCAGTGCTGCTGCGCCGGCTCGCGGCTCTTCGTCGAGCAGCCGATCTTCGACCGCGTCGTCGAAGGCGTCGCCGCCGAGGCGAAGAAGATCCAGCGTCGGTCCCGGCATGGATCCCGCCACCGAGATGGGCCCGCTGGTGTCGCAGGAACAGCTCGAGCGCGTCTGCGGCTACCTCGATTCGGGCGCGCGTGAAGGCGCCGCGCGCGCGTTGCGGGTGGCAAGCGCGTCGGCGAGCGCGGCTACTTCGTCGCGCCCACCGTGCTCGGTGGACACCAAGCCGTCGATGAAGGTCGTGCAGGAGGAGATCTTCGGACCGTCGTGACCCCTCGCCGCGCTACTTGCGGGCTCGTGCGAGCGCGTTACTCAGTCCGCGATCATCGTCGCCAGCGCGTCTTCGTGCTCTTCGCTCGTGCCGACGCAGGTCGAGAGAACCCAGGCGCGCTTCAGGTAGTAGTGCGGCGCCATCTCCCGCGTGTAGCCCATGCCGCCGTGGATCTTGATGCAGGCGCGCGCATTCTTCATCGTGGCGTCGCCGCGGCCACCACTTTGGCCGACGCGACTGCGCGGGCGGGATCTCCCACGCCGGCTTGATGATCCGGCGGGCCAGGCGCTGCGCGTACTGCTTGGTCGATCGTCGCGTCCGCGCTCCACACCGCGGCGCGCGCCGTGCTCCGGCACCGCATTGGCGAGCCATGCGCGCAGCTCGGCGCGGAAGCGCTCGTCGGATTCGGAGTAGCGGAGGTCCAAGCGGGGTGGCTCCTCGGAGATGCTCAACGGAACGCTGCGTATCGTAATCGTGACAGCACGATCCGCGAGGCCAGCCGCACGCGATCGCGCCTACCAGCGGTGCGCGAACTCCTCCGCCCAGCCGAGCAGGCCGTCGACTGCGAGTTCGCGCCCCTCCACGCGGACGACGCCATGCCAGCGGCCGAAGGCGCACACACCGCCGCTCGCAATCACGCCGAGGTTCATGCGCGGCGTGTGCGCGGCGACCGGTTCGAGTACGAGATCGAGCGCGCCCGAGTGCTCCGCGACGACGCGCCACGGCTTGCGCCAGGAACGCGCGTCGTAGTCCCAGCGCAGATCCTCCATCACTTTGTGTAGCCGGCCGTTCCAGAGGATGCCGTTCTCGTTGGAGCCGGTGCCGGTGGTCCACTTCGCGCCGACGTTGACGCCGAGCAGCACGTCGCCGGCCCAGCCGGTCGCGACGCCCCAGTTCCAGAACGAGCGATACGGCCACATCCCACGGCCCCAGTCCTGCACCGCGAAGCCGGTGCGCGGATCGAAGCGATAGCGGCGCTCGCCCGCGCGCACCTCGCCTTCGCAGGGCAACCCCGCGTGCTTGGAGTTGCACTGGAAGCGCGAGGCGCTCCACGGCACGACGACGTTCAGGCTCTCGTGCCCGGGCGGACGCCGCACCGCAAAGTCGGCGGTGATCTCGGTGCCGCCGCCGGCGCGGCCGCGGAAATGTACCGCGAGATCGTCGCCGTCGATGCCGCAGGGCGCGGAGCGACTGGCCCTCTCGTTCATCAGGACGGCGTAATCGATGCCGCCCGCGTGGAACGCCACGCTCGCTTCGACTTGCTCGGGCAGCGCGAAGCGCCCCGGCAATCCGTACGAGCTGCCGGCCCAGTGCGTGCCGTCGCGGAAGTCGGTCAGCGTGAAGGCGCAGAACGACGCGAGGTCGATGTCGGCGAGTGTCACCGAGAACACGAAGTCGGGCGCGATCCAGTTCCAGAAGTTCCACTTCTTCTTGCGCGGCCAGTGGCCCGCGAGATTCGCGCGCACCAGCGGCTGGCGGGAGAAGCCGACCGCGGCGGGATTCAGGTGTCCGCGCGCGTCGCAGAGATCGACCGGCGCGGTGATCTCGCGTTCGAGGTAGACCGGCTCGCGCACGCGGCGCGCGCCGGGGCGGTCGAGGATCGGGAGATGGTCGGGGAGCGTCGTCATCTCGGTGGTGGGATGGAAGCACGATCGCGGCTAGTACGCGACGTTTGTTTCGAGCATTCCGCTCGCGCCGCGCACGACCACGATCCGCGACATGCACGGCATGCAGTAGAGGCGATCGCCTTCGCGCAGCTCGCGCGTGGAGCGGATCACCACCTTGCAGACCGGGCAGATCACTTCGTTCGGACCCGCGCTCACGGTCGCGCCGGCGTCTGGTATTCGAGCCCGATGCGCCCGAGCCGGATCTTGAACTCCTTCAGCACCGTGTCGGCGAGCAGCCGCTCCATCTCCTCGGGTTCGAGGTTGCCGAGGTCGGCGCCATGCCACTTGGCTTTCGGTGCGCCGTAGCCCCCGACGCTCTCGCGCAGCGTGCGCAGTTCCTCGCGCGCGGGCTGGTTGCGGAACGAATCGGCGAAGGTCGCCAGCATCCAGTACGACATCTCGCGCTGCATGCGCTCGATCTCCGGCTTGCGCCCGGGGTTCTCGCGGATCAGCGAGCCGATGCGGTTCTCGCCGAAGCCGACGTGGCGGCGCTCGTCGGCGATCGTCCCCGCCAGCGTGTGGGCGAACTTTGGATTCACGCCGTCGTTGCCGGCGTACATCATCTCGAAGACCGTGAACGCCATGCCCTCGAGCACGATGTTCTGGCCCACGACGCCCGCGACGAAATCCTTCTTGTCCACCTTCTCGAGCAGGATCTCGGCGAACTTCACCAGGTTCGGGTTGGCGCGCTGCCCGATCACGTCCTCGATTTCGGCCTTCTTGACCCCGAGGTCGTAGAGGCGCTGCGTGAACACCTCTACGTGACGCGCCTCGTCGAGCGTCTGGGTCGCGAGGTAACGCTTGCTCGCCTCGTCGGGTGCTGCGTTGATCAGGCCCGAGGAGGCGGCCAGTGCGCAGCGCTCGCCGACCACGAGTTGCACCATCACACCGATCGCCTGCTCGCGGATCGTCGCGTCGGTGATGAGCAGATCGGGCTCCTTCTCGCCCGGCAGATGTCCGTACTCGCTCCCGCCCAGATAGCCCTGCGGGCACGATTCGAGCCAGTGCTGGATCGAGTACATCGACAGGAAGTCAGCCATCGGATCCTCCGTGGGGATTCAAATTGAGCGCCGGTCCGCGTCCGCTCCCGGGTGCAGAAGCTGTGCCCCGCGAGGCGCAGACCCGCGCGTCCAGCACGGTATCGCGTGTCGCGCTTCGCCACGAGCGGCTGTGACATCCGGAAATTGACTTGGGGACGTTCCTGCCCGTGTTGACTTTGTTGACTTCAGGAACGTCCCCAAGTCAACACACGAAGCGCGCGAAGGCGTCGAGTACCGGCAAAACCTCGTCGCGCGGCGCCGACGGGAGCCGCAGCACTGCTTCGGTGACGCCCGCGGCGGCGAAGTAGTCGAGCTTCTCGCGGCTGGGTAGCACGCCCATTGGAACCAGGTGCAGCGACGCCGGGTCGCGGTCGCGCGCTTCGAAGGCGGCGCGCAGGCCCGGCAGCGCCTCGCGCAGGCCGGCGCCGCCGATCGGGATCCAACCGTCGCCGAACTCGGCGATGTGCTCGAAGAGTCTCGGTCCCGCGGCGCCTCCGATCAGCACCGGCGGTCGCGGCTGTTGCACCGGCTTCGGCCACTGCCAGCTCGCTTCGAAGTGAACGTACTCGCCCGCGAACGTCGCCACTTCGTGCGCCCACAGCGCTTCCATCGCGAGCATCACCTCGCGCACGCGCGCGCGACGCCGCCTGGCGTCGACGTCATGGTCTTCCATCTCCTCGATGTTCCAGCCGTAGCCGACACCGATCACCGCGCGGCCGCCCGAGAGCCAGTCGAGTGTCGCCACCTGCTTGGCCAGCGCAATCGCGTCGTGCTGCGCCACCAGCGCGATACCGGTGCCGAGCCGGATGCGCGAGGTCACCGCCGCGGCGGCGCCGAGCGCGACCCACGGATCGAGCGTTCGCTTGTATTCCTCGGCGAGCACCGCCTCGCCTGTGGGCGGCGGTGTGCGACGGCTCACCGGGATGTGCGTGTGCTCGGGGACGTACAGAGAATGGAAGCCGCGCGCTTCGGCCTCGCGCGCGACCTCGACGGGGCTCATCGAGCGATCGGTCGCGAAGATCGTGACGCCGAGCTTCATCGCGCTGCTCCCGCTTCGGTTCCCCGCAAACGAAACACGTTACCGTTCGCTTCGAACCCGCGCCGTCGCGACGAGACGGGCGGCCTGCAACCCGCCGGCCTCAATTCCGGCCGTCCCTGTCCACTTCGAAGTCGGGCGGGAGAACGTGCGCGTCGTCACGCCCCTCGATCCGTTCGGCTGGACCGCGCACTGTCGCCGCGAACACGCGGGTCGTTCCGCCATCCGGCGGCGCTCTCTAGAAACTTCCCACAGGGTCGACCGTTTCACCGATGCGGGTGCGCGCCGCCCATGGCAACTCAGAGGTCGTCGGCCCCCTGCGTCTCCTCGAAGGCGTCGGCCGCGTTCGCGGCGCGCAGCAGGGTGAGCAGGACGGTCGCGGCGTCGACGTCCGCGAGCTTCAGCGGCACGACGAGGGCGATGTGCTCGTCGCCGTCGATCGATACGAGCGCGAGCGCGCCCGCCGAGAGCTGCGCGTTGCGGTGTAGCAATGCCCGCGCGGCGTCGGGCGCGAGTTCGCGACCCTTCGGGATGCGCGCGGCCGGCGCGATCAGGCGCAGTGTCTCGCCGTCGGAAGAGATTTCGTGCGTGAGCCATACGCCGTGCGAGCGACCCGGCACCGTCTCCATCTCGACGCGCAACGAGGCGAGGCCCACCGCCTCGACCTCGCGCACCACGCTGGTGCCGCCGTCCGCCTCGTCACGCAGCAGGGTTCGGAGATCGTCGAAGGTCATCGGGGGCCCCGCGTTGGGAAGTCATGGGCGGATCGGCGTCGCGACAAGGCGACTTGAGATCCTGGCGCGAGCTTCAGCGCATCCAGCCGGGCGGGACGCTGCTGCGCCGCGCCTGTTCCTCCAAGCCGTCCACTTCGCGGCGCGCAGCTTCGACGTCGAGGCGCGCGTCGTCGCAGTTCTTGATCTCCACCCAGTACGGACCGCGGTGTCCGTGCGCGACGTAGCCCGAGAATTCGCGGTACGGCGCCGGCGCTTCGCTCGCTTCGCAGGCGGAGAGCGCCGCCTCGGCCGCTTCCAGTGCGCGCTGCCGCGCGAGCGCCGCGTCGCGCCACTCCGCTTCGCTGCGCCCGCCGACCTGGGGTGTTGCACGCTCGGGAAACGATGTTGCGCGAGGAGGCGCCTGCTCCTGGCGCGGTGTCGGCGGAGCGGACGGGTGCACGTTCAGCGTTCCGCCCGCCGCGGCGCACGGCGCCAGCGCGAGAAACACGAAGAGATGGCGCGCGCGGGACACGCGACGGGATCGGAGCGGCGCGGCGCGCGCTTGAGAGATCAGCCGCCCGCTCGCACCTCGGGCCTCGGCGGCTCGTGGACTGGGATTGTGTCCGGAGAGCCGGGGCCCTGCCCGCGATCCCGGCGAAGTCCAGCAAGAGGGCGTCGACCGCGCGCAGCGCCGACGGGTGGCGCCGCGTGCGGCTATGCTTGCGCGGGCAGGGCGGGGCAGGAGGATTGCCATGCGTTGGCGCGAGGGACGTCGCAGCGAGAACGTCGAGGACGTGCGCGGAGCCGGCGGTGGCTTCGGCCGCGGCGGGGGCGGGCTGCGCCTCGGCGGCGGCGGCTTGATCCTGTTGCTGGTCGGGGCGTGGCTGTTCGGCGCCGACCCGATGACGCTGCTCTCGATCCTCGTGGATGGCGGCGCTGGCTCTTCGACCCAGGTGCCGGACGCATCGATGGAGGGCGGCGCGCCGGCGCCGGCCGCAAGCGACGAGGGTGCCCAGTTCGTCTCGGTGGTGCTCGCCGACACGGAAGACACCTGGACGGAGATCTTCCAGTCGGGCGGCGAGCGCTATCAGCCGCCCAAGCTCGTGTTGTTCACCGACACGGTGCGCTCCGCGTGCGGCATGGCGCAGTCGGCGATGGGACCCTTCTACTGTCCCAGCGACCAGAAGGTCTACATCGACCTCGGCTTCTACCGCGAACTGCGCGAACGCTTCCGGGCGCCCGGTGATTTCGCGCAGGCCTACGTGATCGCGCACGAGATCGGGCACCACGTGCAGACGCTGCTCGGAACCTCGCAGCAGGTGCACGCGGCGCAGCAGCGCGCGTCGCAGCAGCAGTCCAACGCGCTCTCGGTGCAACTCGAACTGCAAGCGGATTGTTACGCCGGTGTCTGGGCGAACCACGCCAACCGCGCGCGCCAGATTCTCGAAGAGGGCGATGTCGAGGAAGGACTGAACGCCGCCTCCGCGATCGGCGACGACAACATCCAGCGCCAGACGCAGGGCCGCGTGGCGCCCGAGTCGTTCACCCACGGCTCCTCGCAGCAGCGTGTCAGCTGGTTCCGCCGCGGCCTCGACTCCGGCTCGATGAAGAACTGCGACACCTTCGCCTCCGAACCCCAATAACCCCGTCACCAGCCCCGCTCGGCCACCTCCCACCCTCTCACCCTCCGACCCTCTCACCCCCCTGACTCGTGTTCGGCGACCTGGCGTCCGCCAGGTCGCGGGATCATGAGTCGCGGGATCATGAGTTGGCGCTATTGACTTCGCTCCGGCATCCGAATAGAACTAGCGGTCGTTAGTTTTTGGACCGGAGCCTTCTTGCCCAGCGGACCCTCCACGGATGCAGAGCACGACGCCCCGGCCCTGCGCCGCAAGGGTGAGCTGACGGCCGAGCGCATCCTCGACGCCGCGGAGGCGCTCTTCGCCGAGCACGGCTACGCCGGAACCACGTTGCGCGACGTCGCGACGCGCGTCGATCTGCGCATCCCCTCGCTCTACAACCACTTCGCCAGCAAGGAAGCGCTCTACGCGGCCGTGCTCGAGCGCGGGATCGGTCCGGTGCTCGAGATCCTCGGCGAGTTCGACGCCCAGGGGGCGACGCGTGGCAACCCCGCCGCCGTGATCGAGCGCGTGATGCAGTTGTTGCAGCGCTATCCGAATCTGCCGCGCCTGGTGTTCCAGGAGGCGCTCGCGGGCGGACACCGCCTGACTCCGATGCTGCGCGAGCGGATCGCGCCGATCTTCGGTCGCGCGAGCGAGATGGTCGTGGCTTCGCCCGGCGCGGGTCGCTGGACGCCCGAACAGGTTCCGCTGCTGGTGCTCGCCATGTACCACGTGCTGGTCGGCTACTTCGTGAGCGCCTCGCTGTTTGCCGACCTCAACGGCGGCGATCTGCTTTCCCCGCCGATGTTCGCGCAGCAGACCGCCCTGCTGCGCGAGATCATCACGACGCTGTTTCCTGTCGATCCCACTGCGACACCCTGAGGAGTTTCCATGGATGCGAATGACGTGAACGTCGCCTTTCTCGATCCCGCCACGTGGGATGCGTCGGTGCACGAGCGGATGCGCTGGCTGCGCCGCAACGATCCCGTGCACTGGTCCGAGAAGGACGGCTGCTGGATCGTCTCCAAGTACGAGGATGTCGCGCACGTCTCCAAGGACCAGGGACTCTTCAGCTCCGCGCACGGCGTTCGGCTCGGCAACGCACCGAGGATCGGGCTGATCGACGAAGGCGAGCCGCGCCACACCAAACTGCGAAGCCTGATCAACAAGGGCTTCTCGCCGCGCATGGTCAAGAAGCTCGAGGTCGCGTTTCGCGGCATCGTGAAGCAATCGCTCGACGCGATCGCCGCCAAGGGCCACTGCGACTTCGTCGAGGACGTCGCGGTGCCGCTTCCGCTCGCGGTGATCGCCGAGATGATCGGCATCCGCCGCGCCGACCGGCAGCGCTTTCACGAATGGTCGGACGCGATGATCCGCGGCGATGGCGCCAGGGATCCCGCGATCATCGCGAAGGCGGGGCAGGCGTTCCTGGCGTACTCGGCCTACGTGACCGAGATCATCGAGGATCGCCGCCGCGAGCCGAAGGACGATCTCGTCAGCATCCTGGTCGGCGCCAACGACAGCGGGATCCTGGGAAGCTTCGATCCTGCGCTCGAGGGGCACGACGACGCCCAACTCGCGCTGGCCAACAACGAGCTGATCATGCTGCTCGTGATCCTGCTCGTGGCTGGCAACGAGACCACGCGCAACGGCCTCTCGGGCGGCATGCAGCTGCTGGTCGAGAACCCGGGCGAGCGCCAGAAGCTGCTCGAACGGCCGGAGCTGCTGCCGTCCGCGGTCGAGGAGATGGTGCGTCTCGTCTCGCCGGTGCATTCGTTCGCGCGCACCGTCACGCGCGACACGACGCTCCGCGACAAGCAGCTCGAGGCGGGCCAGCGCGTGCTGATGCTCTACCCCTCGGCGAATCGCGACGAAGACGTCTACGAAGACCCGGAGGCGTTCCGGATCGAACGCAATGCGCTGCATCTCGGCTTCGGTCTCGGCCCGCACTTCTGCCTCGGCGCAAACCTCGCGCGCATGGAGATGCGCGTGGCGTTCGAGGAGGTGCTGCGGCGTTTCCCGGACATGGAATACGCCGACGCGTCGGGCGCCGTCATCGTGCCCTCGGCGCTGGTACGCTCCTGCGTCCAGATGAATCTGCGCTTCACGCCGGAGCGCTGAGCGGCGCTGCGACTGCGAGACAAGGGAGCCTTCGGTGGTCGTCTAGCTCTACTACACCGGCGACGGGGATCCCTCGGGAGGTTTCACGCTCGGGAGCCGCGTTGCGTGTTTCACGGTGAGCGGGGACCCCGCCAGCTCGAACGCCGCCGATCCGCAGCAGACGATCCTGTTCCGCGTCGACCAGCCCGCCTTCAATCACAACGGCGGCACGCTCGCGATCCGCGACGGCTGGCTCTATCCCGGCTTCGGCCTCGGCGACGGTGGCGGCGTCGGCGACCCCGACGAACGCGCACAGAACGACGCTTCGCCCGTTCGGCAAGATGCTGCGCTTCGGTCTTTCGCAGCAGGCGCTGCCGTGGACGCACGGGACCTGGGCGAAGGGCCTGCGCAACCGGTTCCGCTTCAGCTTCGACCGCGCGACCGGCGACCTCTACGTCGGCGACGTCGGTCAGTCGACGATCGAGGAGATCGACGTCGAGCCCGCCGACACTCCGGGCGGTCGGAACTACGGCTGGAACGTGATGGAGGGAAGCCGCTGCTTCCGCGACGGCGGCCCCGATCCGGGCGAGCCCGAGTGCAACGCCCCTCGCTGTTTCTGCCAATCCACGAGTACGCCAACGACGGCGGAACCTGCTCCGTCACCGGCGGTGCGGTCTACCGGGGCAGCGCCTCGCCGTCGTTGCGCGGTCTCTACTTCTTCTCGGACTTCTGCTCGGCGCGCATCTGGACGTTGCGCTGGAACCGAGCGACGGGGATCGCCGAAGAAGTGACCGACCGCACCAGCGAGTTCCCGGCCGGCGCCGCAGCGATCTCACAACCGGTGGCGATCACGGAAGACGGGATGTGCGAGCTGGTCGTGGTGAGCCTGAGCGGCAGCGTGTATTGGCTGGTATCCGAGCCCGACACGACGTTGTTGGGCGCCGCGAACCTCAGCGCGTTCGCCGTCCTCGCGCGCCGCGAACGCTGAGCGCGATGAGCAGCGCGAACGCCGTGCTCTGCAGCAACGCGGCGCTCACCTCGGGCGCCAGCTCGACGGCGCCCGCGGTGCAGGCGCCCAGCGGGCGGGCGACGCCGCGCTGGTCCGTCTCGGGACAGCTCGTGCCGACTCCGATTGCCGGAGAGTCGGCGGCGGGCCGGATCGTGAGCGTCGGGCCGCCGTTGTGCTGGAGCGCGCCGAGCTGCGCATCCGTCACGGCGATCGACGCGCTGCACAGTGCGTCCGGCACATCCGAGCCGCCGCCCGCCCGCGCGACGGGCCATTGCAAATTGCCGCCGCCCTCGAGAAACGTCGCGAGGCACGAGATTGGGTTCCAGGCGTTCCCGGCGACGCTGTCCGCGACGATCGTGTTGCGCAGCACCACCTGCGCACCGCCCGTGGTGGCGCCGGCGAAGGCGACGGCGCCCGGCGCCGCGTTGCGCGCGATCGTCGCGTTGCGGATCACGCCGGTGACGCCACTCGAGATCGCGATCCCGCCCGCGAGACTCGCGAGCGCGGTGTTCTCCGCCAGTGTCACGTTCGTCATCTCGAGCGTCGTGCCGTCCGGGCCGACGAAGATGCCACCTGCCGAGCGCGCCTCGTTCCAGGCGACCGTCGTGTCGTGGATCTCGATCTGGACGCCCTGCAGGTACAGGCCGCCGGCCATGCTGGTCGAGTGATCCGGAATCGTGTTGCCGAGCACACTGCTGCGGTCGATCGTCATCGCGCCGACGCCGTCGTTCGAGACGCGGAACAGGCCACCGCCGTAGGCGTTGGCGCCGTTGTCCGCGAGCCGCACACCGCACAGCGCGACGCTTTGGCCGACGCCGTCGATGTAGACGCCGCCGCCGTTGCCGCCGTTGCCCGGATTGCCACCGCTTCCCGTTGCCGCGTTCCCGATGATCTCCGTATCGACGATCGTCAGGTCCGCATGCAGGATGCCGATCGCGCCGCCGTTCGAGCCGCTGTTGCCGCTGAAGGTGCTGCCGGCGATCGTGACGTGACCACTGCCGACGTCGTAGAGCGCGCCGCCCGCGACGTCCTGGCCGGTCGCGGGCGCGTGGTTGTCGGTGAAGCGGCTCGCGACGACGTGCAGGCTTCCGCCGCGCAGCCAGATCGCGCCGCCGCCGCGGTCCGTGTCGTCGCCGGCCACGCCGGCGCTGTTGCCGCGCGTGAAGCCGAGGCGCTGCACGGTGAGCGTGGGCGTGCCGAGTTCGAAGCTCGAAGGCACCGAGAGGATTCGCGTCGTCCCGCCGCCGTCGAGTGCGACGAGTCCCCGGCCGTCGAGCACGGTGTCGTGCAGGACCGGCTTCGACGACGTGATCGAGATCGAAAGCGGTGCGGCGCTACACTCGAAGCGGATCACCCCTCCCACTGCGAGCGCATTCGCGAGCGCTGTCTCGGTGCAGCTCGCGGGCATGCCGGTACCGACGACGACATCGGGATGGCTGGTGTCGACGAGCGCGATTGGCGCCGTGCATGCGGCCGTGCGCGCCGGACTCGAGTCGCCGGCTCCCAACGCCCCGATTGCGAGCAGCACGAGTCGAGCGCGCTGCCCGTTGGTGCGCATCGGGTTCCTAGAGTTGGAGCGTGGAATCCGAGAGCGCCGTCTCCCCGTAGAAGCCGTACGACGAGACCTTGTAGATTCCCGGGGTCTGCCAGCGCATGTACCAGAGCCCGACCGTGACCGTCTCGGGGTTCACGGGCGATCGTTTGAGGGGGGTCCGCAGCTTCAAGACGGGGCTCCCATCCCCGCAGTCCTGGGCGTACTCGAGCGACTCGGCGCCGCCCACGTACTCAGGCTGGCCGAAAACGATGCGGCAGTTGCGCTCGTAGACGCCTGATTGCTCCGAAAGGCGCCAGAGCCAGATGCCATCGGCGTTGCCGTCGTCGAGCCCGGTGACATGGAGCCACACGCGCTTGGATTCACAGCCCAGCAGCGACGACGCGCAGAGCGCCAACGCGATCAAGCTCGAACGGAACACTCGGTTCATGAAACAGGTCCTCTTTCTCACTGACAATTGGCAGGAGACTCCGCGCAGGGATCGACGAACTCGGGAGCGCTGGTGAAGGGCGTCTGCTCGCTGATCTCGACCCCTGAAAGCATCGGTTTTCCGATGACGGGCTCGAAGCGCAGCGTCAACATGCCATCATCGACGTTGACGAAGAAGTAGCGGGAGTAGGCGTTTCCCCAGCCGACGCTCTTGAAGACGTCCACGTTCGAGAGCTGGAAGATGTCTTCCACAGCCACATTGAAGACGCGCATGCCCGCTTGCGTGACGGCGTCGTCCAGTTCCGCGAAGTGGAGCCGGATGCGATACGGACCGGTGCCCGGCACGGGGAACTGCAGCACGAGAGGCTGGGTCGGGCTCCAGGCCCACCGCCGCGTCTGGTAGAGCTGGTCGTTGTTGGTCAGGCCGATGGGAACGTTCGTGGCGGCAAAGTAACCGCCGCTCGCGACGTTCGAGTCGGGCGACCACACCTGCCCGATCGGGGAAACGAATCCAGGGCCTCCGACATTGATCCGGTACTCGACCGGCTCGTTCGGGTTGGGTTCGAGCAGGCAGCTCGCGGAACAGCCGTCGCCACCCACGACGTTGCCGTCGTCGCAAGCTTCGCCGAACTCGCGGGCGCCGTTGCCGCAGACGGCGATCTCGAGGTTGCAGGTGGCGCTGCAGCCGTCGCCAGCCGTCTTGTTGCCGTCGTCGCAGGCTTCGCCGGGCTGGAGCATGCCGTTGCCGCAGATGGCGACCTCGACGGTGCAGGTGGCGCTGCAGCCGTCACCAGACGTCTTGTTGCCGTCGTCGCAAGCTTCGCCGGTTTGGCGGATGCCGTTGCCGCAGACGGGGGCCTCGACGGTGCAGGTGGCGCTGCAGCCGTCGCCAGACGTCTTGTTGCCGTCGTCGCAGGCTTCGCCAGTTTGGCGGATGCCGTTGCCGCAGACGATCGGCACGGCAAAGAATTTCTCGTTCGAGCGCGCACTCGCCCCGCTGCTGTTGTAGGCCGTCGCGGCCACGTAGATCCCGGCCACGTCGCTGATGCTGAGCTGGGCCGAGTAGACGCCGGCAATGGGAACTGGCTTTCCGGTGTACGCCGGCGCTCCGAAGGCCTGGCCCGCGGCGCGCGTGTACAGGCGGAAGCCGGTCACTGCGGACGGATTGGGGTGGCTCAGACGAATCGTGACGACCCGCGCCTCCGCCACGTCCGCCAGAATGAGCAGGAAAATGCTCAGGCCGAGCAGTTTCGACAGCGCCGCCCACGCCGCCGAGCGCCTTGCTCCACGGCGCTCCGTGTGAGCGAAGTGAAGCGACTGGCGCAGCGCCCGGACGCCTCAGGCAACCCACGCCGGGCGATGCAACGCGCCCCTACGCCATGGCTCACGATCATGGTCAACCCTCGGTCGTTTCGAATTCAGCCCATGGCGCCGTGCCACGTGCGCTTTCACACGGGCAGAGGGTTCGGCGCCGCAACGGAACCAGCATCAAGTGTGCGCTTCGGGGAGCAGCTTGCTGTCTGAGCGCGGGAATGTACCCCCACGCCGGAACTTTGCAGGTGCGACATGAACGACGCTTCATCTGGGGCGCCCGAGGCGCGAATCACGAGCGGGACCGGGGGCCTGCCGCGCGGGGGGCTCAGCGCGCCCAGGTCGCCAGCAGCTGCTCACTCGTCACGAGCGTCGCGATCGCGCTGTCGGCGCGGCGCTCCGCCGTGCAGTGGATCACCGGGGCCTGCGCAGCGCGCGCGGCACGCACCAGCGCGGCCATCTGCGGAAGCGTCCGCTGCGCTGCCGCCGCCAACTCGGAGAGCTGCGACAGGTCGCCGATCACGCCGCGCTGACACTCCTGGGTGACGAACGCGGTGTACGAGAGATCGACCAGCGCGCGCAGGTCGAGGGCAATCAGCCGGTCACTTCCGCCGCGCGCGCCTTCGTCTACTGCGGAATCTGCCGCGCGGCGGGCAGCGTGCCCTGCAGGAAACCGGCTTGCTCGCCGCGCTTTGCGAGGCGCCAGCCGTCCGGCGTCCGCCGCAGCTCGTCGACGTAGTACGCGCCGACGGTGAACCAGTGAAGCGTGCCGTCGGGGTTGCCGAACGACATCGGGTTGTAGACGGCGGTGCGCGCGCTGGCGCGGTCGCCGGCGAGCGACACGCTCCGAGTTGGTGATGTAGTGCACCGTGATCGGGAACGGCGCGAGCGCCTTCGCGAGCCACGCGCGCACCTCGGGGTACTTGCCCGCGACGCCACCGGTCGCCGTGTAGTCGAGGTCGGCGTCGGGCACGAAACAGGTGTCGAGCAGGTTCCAGTCTTTTTGATCGATTGCGCGCGTGTAGCGGACCAGCAGGTCGTGGATCTGGATGCGATCGGAGATCTCGCGGAGCGACAACTCGGGGGCGGGCACGAAGCGTCCTCCTCTCAGACTTTGGCGAGCACGGCGGAGCCGTGGCCGAAGAGTCCCTGGTTCACGGCGACGCCGACCTTGGCGTTCTGTACCTGCCGTTCGCCGGCCTGACCGCGCAGTTGCCAGGTCAATTCGCAGAGCTGCGAGATCGCCTGCGCCGGGATCGCTTCGCCGAAGCAGCCGAGTCCGCCGCTGGTGTTCACCGGCTGCCTGCCGCCGAGCGTGGTGACACCGTCGCGCAGCAGCTTCTCGGCGTCGCCCGGCTTGCAGAGGCCGATGTTCTCGTACCAGTCGAGCTCGAGCGCGGTCGAGAGGTCGTAGACCTCGGCGAGCGAGACGTCCTCGGGGCCGATGCCCGCCTGTTCGTAGGCGCTGCGCGCGATCGAGTCGCGGAACGGCACGTCGGGTACCGCGACGCCGACGGCCGAGTCGGTCGCGAAGTTCGGCATCTCGATCACCGTATTCGGGTAGCGCGGCGTCACCGTCGAAACGGCCGCGACGCGCACCGGCTTCGTCGCACGCTTGCGCGCGAACTCCATGCTGGTGAGCACGACCGCCGCGCCGCCGTCGCTGGTGGCGCAGATGTCGAGCAGCCGCAGCGGGTCGGAGACGATCGGCGACTCCATCACCTCGTCGATCGTGTAGAGCTTCTTGTAGCGCGCGTTCGGATTGCTGAAGCCGTGGCGGCTGTTCTTCACCTTCACCTGCGCGAAGTCGCGCGGTGTCGCGCCGTAGATCTCCATGCGGCGGCGCGCGTAGAGGCCGAAGTAGATCGGGTTGGTGGCGCCGAGCAGGTGGAAGCGCAGCCAGTCGGGATCGGTCTTGCGCTCGCCGCCGGTCGGCGCGAAGAAGCCCTTCGGCGTCGTGTCGGCGCCGACCACCAGCGCCACGTCGCAGAGTCCGGCGAGGATGCGCGCGCGGGCGACGTCGATCGCCTGCGCGCCGGTCGCGCAGGCGCCGTAGGTGCTCGCCACCTGCGCGCCGCTCCAGCCGAGCGCCTGCGCGAAGGTCGCGGCCGCGACGTAGCCCGGATAGCCGTTGCGCATCGTGTCGCCGCCGGCGACGAACTGGACGTCGGTCCACGCGAGTCCTGCGTCCGCCAGCGCCGCGCGCGCGGCGTGCACGCCGTACTCGACGAAGTTGCGCCCCCACTTGCCCCACGGATGCATGCCGACGCCGAGCACCGCGACTTCCTTCGACGACATCTAGGCGGGCCTCCACTTCCAGACCAGGTACTCGTTCGCCTCGTCTTCGTAGAGCGTGTCGAGCACCAGCTCCATTTCCTGGCCGGCGTGGAGCTGGTCGCAGCCGACGCCGCCGGCGACCTGCCCGAGCACCACCATCTTCTCGCGCTCGAGCTCCACCGCCGCGACCGCGTACGGCACGAAGGGATCGCCCGCCATGTACGGCTTCGGCGGTGCGTAGCGGTTGTCGGTGAACGACCAGAGCTTCCCGCGGCGCGAGAGCGGCGTCTCTTCGAAGTCGCTGCTCGCGCACTTCGGATTGCGGCAGAAGCTCGTCTCTTTCGGGAAGAAGTAGCTGCCGCACGCCTTGCAGCGCGTGCCGAGCAGTTGCGGGCTGGCTTCGTCGAGCGTGAACCAGCCGTCCACGGCGGGTACGCGAGCCTTGGGGGGCGGCATGCGTCGGGGGCCTCCGGAAATGAAACGTGTTCTATCACATCGCGGCGCGCGCGTCGCGATCGGATCGAGTGGGCTACTCAGATGCGCCGCTCGCGGCCCGGCCCAGTAGCGCTCGCGCAGCTGGCGCACGAGCAGCTTGCCGGTCGGGTGGCGCGGCAGCTCGCGCTCGAAGTCGATCGAGCGCGGCACCTTGTAGCCGGCGAGGTGCGCGCGGCCGAAGCGCGAGGATCTCCGCTTCGAGGGCAGGCGTCGCGCGCGAAGCCCGGCGCGAGCTGCACGGCGGCCTTCACCGTCTCGCCCCACTCGTCGTCGGGGATGCCGAAGACGCCGACGTCGGCGACGGCAGGATGCTCGGCGAGCACCTGCTCGATCTCGGCGGGATAGATGTTCACGCCGCCCGAGATGATCATGTTCGACTCGCGATCGCAGAGGTAGACGTAGCCGTCGGCGTCGACCCAACCGACGTCGCCGAGCGTCAGCACGCCGGGCTCGAGATAGGCGCGCGCGGTCTTCTCGGCGTCGCGGTGGTAGACGAACGGCTCCGGCACGTCGCGGTGACGCGAGTAGAGCGCGCCCGTCTCGCCGGGCGGCAGGCGGCGACCGCCGTCGTCCACGGCGAACACCTCCCAGTGCGGCAGCGCGCGACCGACCGTGCCGGGATGCGCCAGCCACTCGCGCGAATCGACCAGCGTGACGACGCCGCTCTCGGTGCCGCCCCAGTACTCGACCAGCACGGGGCCCCACCACTCGATCATGCGCTGCTTCACGGCCGGCGCGATCGGCGCCGCGCCGTGCAGCACGAGATGCAGCGACGGCGCGCGGAACGCGGCGCGCTCCGCGTCCGGCGAGCCGCAGCAGTCGCACGAACATCGTCGGCACGAGATGCGTGTGGTGCGACTTCGCGCTCGCGCGAGCAGTTCGAGCGCTCGCTTCTCGTCCCAGCGCGGCATCACGATCATCGGCGCGCCGTTCAGCATGGTCGTAGATCGCGAACAGCAGCGGCGCGGCGTGGTAGAGCGGACCGGTGACGAGATGCGGCCCGCTGCCGTCGAGTCCGATCATCGCGCCGCCGCGGCGCTGCGCCTCGATCGCCGCGCCGAGTGTCGCGGGTCGCGCGCGGCGCACGCCCTTGGGCTTTCCGCTGGTGCCGCCCGTGTACATCATCGTGCCGCCCGCCGGAGCCGGACGGATCGAGCGGTGCATCGGAGGCCGCGGCGAGCGCGCGCTCGAGTTCGTCACCGCGCGACGACCACCTGCGTGGCGCCCGCCGCGCGCGCCGCCGCCGCGTGCTCCGCGTCGGCGATCACCACGCGCGCGCCCGAGTCCGCCAGCACGTGCGCGATCTCTTCCGGGCGCAGATGGCGGTTCACCGGCGTGATCCAGAGCCCAGCCGCGAAGGCGCCGATGCACCAGCTTCGACCGCCTCGGCGCGATTGCCCATCAACACCGCGACGTGCGACGCCGGGCGCCAGCTCGAGCTCGTCGCGCAGCCAGTGCGCGATGCGGCGCACGCGATCGTCGAGCTCGGCCCAGCTGCGGCGGCGCGTGCCGTCGTCGAGCGCGAGATCGTGCGGCGCGGCCGCGGCGCGCGGCAGGATCACGGCGCTAGCCCCATCGCCTGATGCGCCCCTCGCGCGCTCGCACGCAACAACTTGACAGAAAATAACTTGACGCCCGGCACCGCATTTCGCTCCATGGTAAACAACGGCGGCGATGACCGACACGGCTCCCGAGTCCCGGCTGGCCTTTCGCGAACTGCTCGATCTGCTGCGCGAAGTCGGCGACACCCACTTCACCCCGCAGCGCGGCGTCATCGAGGAAGTAACCGGCGCCGAGGCGTATCGCTTCGTGCTGCACCTGCTCGCGGCGGGCACCGAGCATCATCTCGACGGCGATCCCGAGCGGCCGATGCTTCACGCGCATCGTGTCGCCGCAGCGCAAGATACTGGGCGACAACCCCGACGCCATCTACTACTGGACGCGCATCAGCGGCGCGCGCTCGTACCGGATCCGCGGCGCCCTCGCGGGCGCGGCGTACACCTCGTTCACCGTGCACGGCCGCGATCCCGCCGGCGGCAGCATGGAACGCGTGATCGCCGACGTGAACGACCGCGATCTCGCGATCGACGCCGACGGCCGCTACGAGATCCTGCTCTCGCCCGAGCGCCAGGCCGGGAACTGGCTGCGTCTCGAACCCGACGCGACCTCGGTGATCACGCGCCACTACTTCGAGCGCAAGCGCAGCGTGCAGGCCGATCCCGACGTCGTCGTCCCGCTGCGCATCGACCCGCTCGAGGATCCCGGTCCGCCCGCGCCGTTCAACGACGCGACGATGGCCGCGCGGCTGCGCGCCGTCGCCGCGCACCTGCGCGCCAACACGCTCGGGATGCCGGCGCCCGGCGAGGCGCCGGCGTACGCGTTCGTGTCGCGCGTGCCCAACGTGCTGCCGAAGCCGGCGAGCTTCGGCGCCTCGGGCGTCGCGACGCTCGGCGCCGTCGATCTCTTCTACGCGATGTGTCCGTACCTGCTCGGCCCCGACGACGCGCTCGTGATGGAAGGCCGGCTGCCCGCGTGTCGCTTCGCCAACGTGATGCTCTGGAACATGCACATGCAGACGCTGGAGTACCGCCACCACCAGCACGTCGTTGAACCGCGCGCAGATGCAGACGGCCGCCGACGGCACGTTCCGCGTCGTGGTCGCGCACCGCGATCCCGGCGTGCCGAACTGGCTCGACACCGAAGGCCACAAGCTCGGCACCGTCTTCTGGCGCTTCGTCCTGCCGGAAACCCCGCCCGAGCCAATCACCTGCAACGTCATGAAGCTCGGACGACCTGCGTGCGCGTTGAATTGTTGAATCGGGGACGTTCTTGAAGTCAACAAAGTCAACGGGCAGGAACGTCCCCAAGTCACCGCTGGGGCTGCGGCTGATGAACGGACGCGGGCGCGGCGCTGCGGCAGGATTGGCGTTCCGCTGGTGCGGCTCGACGCCGACGCGCTGCTCCAGACCGCGCGCAAGAGCACGGGTCTCACCGACTTCGGCCACGACGCCTTCCGCGAGCCGCTCGCGCGACTGCTCGCGTCGCTCGAGAGCGAGGCGCAGCTCACGCTGCTCGGCCGCGTGATCGCGCGCCGCGATCTCGTGCGCCTGCTCGAGAACCGGCTGCGCCACGTCGAGCTGCGCAAGCAGCACCGCGAGATCGACTGCGGAGCGCATCGAACGGCCGCTCTTCATCCTCGGCCTGCCGCGCACCGGCACCTCGATCCTGCACGAACTGATGGCGCAGGATCCCGCGAATCGCGTGCCGATGACCTGGGAAGTGATGTACCCGTTCCCGCCGCCGGAAGCCGCGACTTTCGACGAGCGACCCGCGCATCGCGCAGGTGGACGCGCACTTCTCCGGCATCGACCGCCTGCTGCCCGACTTCAAGACGATGCACCCGATGGGCGCGCGACTGCCGCAGGAATGCGTCGCGATCACGCAGCACGAGTTCGCGAGCATGATCTGGCACACCACCAATCGCGTGCCGAGCTACCAGAACTGGCTCGACGGCGCCGACCTGCGCTGGGTCTACGAGAGCCACAAGCGCTGGCTCCAGGTGCTCCAGTGGAAGGCGCCGGCGCGAGCGCTGGGTGCTGAAGTCGCCGCGGCCATCTGTGGGCGCTCGAAGCGCTGCTCGCCGTCTACCCCGACGCGCGCATCGTGCAGAACCACCGCGACCCGCTGAAGGTCGTCGCGTCGCTGGTGAGCCTCGTCTGCACGCTGCGCAGCCTCGCGAGCGACGAGATCGACCCGCACGAGATCGGCCGCGACTGGACCCAGCGCCTCGCCGCCGGCCTCGACCACGCGACGCGCGTGCGCGACGCGGCGAAGCTCCCCGCGTCGCAGGTCTTCGACGTCCCGTTCCGCGAGTTCATGGCCGACGAGATCGCGATGGTGCGCAAGATCTACGAGCACTTCGGGATGGAGTACACGGCGGAAGCGGAGCGCCGAATGCGCGAACTTCCTCGCCGCGAACGCGGCCGACAAGCACGGCCGGCACAGCTACGACCTGGCGCTCGGCGGCCTCGACGAGCCGACGGAGCGCAAGCGCTACGCGGCGTATCAGGAGCGCTTCGCGATCCCGTCGGAGAGAATGGTGTAGGAGTCATCGATCGCCCCTCGTGGCGCTCGAACCCGCACTCGAACGCGGCGATCGATCGAGCTTCGACCGCGTGTCGGAGCGCCGGGTTCTCGCGGACGATCGATGGAAACTGAGGAGGCGACCATGATGATGACACCCGAAGCGTTCTACGCGACGGCCGCAGCTGGAACGGCACGAGGTCGACGACGCCACCATCGCGGTGCGGCGCTTCGGCAGCGGCCCGGCACTGGTGCTGATCCACGGCTTCCCCGTGCACGGCTACACCTGGCGCGCGCTGCTGCCCGCGCTCGCGGAGCGCCACACCTGCTTCGTCCTCGATCTGCCCGGTCTCGGCGACAGCGATTGGAACGACGCGACCGATTTCAGCTTCACCGGCCAGGCGCGCCGCGTCGTCGCACTGCTGCCCCGGCTCGGCATCGAGCGCTGCGCGCTGCTCGCGCACGACACCGGCGCCACCGTCGCCCGTCTGGTCGTGCTCGCGGAGCCCGTGCGCGTGGCGAAGCTGGCGATCATCAACACGGAGATTCCCGGTCACCGCCCGCCGTGGATTCCGCTCTACCAGCAGCTCACGCGCGTGCCCGGTGCGGGCGCGGTGTTCCGCGTGCTGCTCGCGGCAGAAGTGGTTCGTCCGCTCGGGGATGGGATTCGGCGCGTTCTACTCGGACCGCCGCCTCTTCGACGACCCGACGCGCCTCGCGCCCTATCTCGATCCGGTGTCGTCTTCGTCGCAGCGGATGAAGGGCATGTTCCGCTATCTGCACGGCCCGGAGTGGGAGGCCGTCGACGCGCTGCGCACCCGTCACGCGCAGATCCGCTGCCCCGTGCTGCTGCTCTGGGGCGAGGACGACGTCACGTTCCCGGTCGCGCTCGCGGAGCCGATGGCCGCGCAATTCGGTGGACCGACGACCTTCGTGCGCATTCCGCACGCGTCGCTGATGCCGCATGAGGAACGACCCGACGCGATGCTCGCTTCGCTGTTGCCGTTCCTCGCGGCGCCATGAACACACGAGCCGGGCAGTGGTCCCGCGGCGGCGCGCGTCATGACCGGTGACGAGCGATTGTCGGCGTCGACGGACAGCGGGTTGGAGTCCCTGGTCGAACTCGCGCTCGATCTCCGTTGGTCGTGGGAGCACAGCAGCGACGAGCTGTGGACCGAGATCGACCCCGATCTCTGGAGCCTGATCCACAACCCGTGGGTCGTGCTGCAGACGGCGTCCCGGGCTCGGCTGCGCGATCTCCTCGCGCAACCGGAGTTCCGGGATCGCGTGAGGAACCTGCGAGACAGCCGACGCAAATTCCTGGACGCGCCGGGCTGGTTTCAGCAACGGCATCCCGGCGCGCCGCTGTGTCGGGCCGCGTACTTCTGCCTGGAGTTCGGGCTGAGCGAGGCCCTGCCCATCTACTCGGGTGGGCTCGGCAACGTCGCCGGCGACCAGCTCAAGTCCGCCAGCGACCTCGGCGTCCCGATCGTCGGCGTCGGGCTCCTGTACCAGCAGGGCTACTTCCGCCAGGTGATCGCCGCCGACGGGACCCAGGAGGAACTGTACCCCTACAACGATCCGGGTCAGCTCCCAGTGACACCGGTTCGCGACGCAGACGGCGAGTGGCTCCGCATCGAGTTCCATCTGCCCGGATTCAGGCTCTGGCTCCGCGCCTGGCAGGTGCGGGTCGGGCGTCTCGTTCTGTACCTGCTCGACGGCAACGACCCGGCGAATCCGCCGGCGATCCGCGGCGTCACGAGCCAGCTCTATGGCGGCGGTCTGGAACAGCGCCTGCGCCAGGAGATGGTGCTGGGAATCGGCGGCTGGCGCCTCCTGCGGGCTCTCGGACTGGAGCCAGAGGTCTGCCACCTCAACGAGGGGCATGCAGCGCTGGCGGTGTTGGAGCGCGCGCGGGCCTTCATGGAGGACAGCGGGCAGCCCTTCGACGTGGCGCTGGCCGTCACGCGCGCGGGCAATCTCTTCACCACACACACGCCGGTGGCCGCGGGCTTCGACCGCTTCGACGCACGCATGATCGAGTGGTACCTGGGGCGCTATGCGCGGGAGGATCTCGGGATCGAGGTGTCCGAGCTCTTCGCGCTCGGTCGCGAGAGCGACGATGCGGATGCAGCGTTCAACATGGCCTGCCTCGCGATCCGGGGGAGCGCGTCGGTGAACGGTGTCAGTCGCATACACGGGTCTGTGAGCCGGAGGATCTTCCGAGGCCTCTTCCCCGGCTGGCCCGAAGCCGAGGTGCCGGTGGGGTACGTCACCAATGGCGTCCACGTGCCGACGTGGGACTCCCCGGAGGCAGACGAGCTGTGGTCGACGGCGTGTGGCCGCGAGCGCTGGCGCGGCGCGCTGGACACGGTCGAGCGTGACATCCGGTGCGCGTCCGACACCGAGCTGTGGGCGATGCGCGGGAAGGAGCGGCGGGATCTCGTCGACCATGCGCGGGAGCGCGGCGCGCAGCAGCTCGCGTCGACGGGCGCGCCGCCGGCGCACGTCGAGGCAATGCGAGATTGCCTCGATCCCGAGGCGCTCACGCTGGTCTTCGCGCGCCGATTCGCCACCTACAAGCGCCCGACGCTGCTGCTCCAGGACCCGGAGCGCCTACTGCGGATCCTGTCCGGCCGGGACCGGCCCGTGCAGCTCATCATCGCGGGCAAGGCACACCCCGCCGACGAGCCCGGGCAGGCGATGATCCGGCAGTGGTTCGAGTTCACCCGTCGTCCGGAGGCGCAGGGGCGGGCGATCTTCCTCCCCGACTATGACCTGCTGCTGGCCGAGCATCTCGTGCAGGGCGCCGACGTTTGGCTCAACACGCCGCGGCGTCCCTGGGAGGCGAGCGGAACGAGCGGCATGAAGGTGCTGGTCAACGGGGGGCTCAACCTGTCGGAACTCGACGGCTGGTGGGCGGAGGCCTACACGCCCGAGGTTGGCTGGGCGCTGGGCGACGGCCGCGAGCACGGCGACGATCCGGCGTGGGACGCTGCGGAGGCTCGAGCGCTGTACGCGTTGCTCGAACGCGAGGTCGTGCCCGCGTTCTACGACCGCGACGCGCAGGGGATTCCCCGGGCCTGGGTCGCGCGGATGCGCGAGAGCATGGCGCTCCTCACGCCCCGCTTCTCGGCCAATCGCGTCGTGCGCGAGTACACCGAGGAGCACTATCTCCCGGCCGCGGCGCGCTACCGGGCGCGGGCGGCGGAGAACGGTGCGGGCGGAGCGAGCCTGCGCGTCTGGCAGCGGCACCTCGACCGGCACTGGCAGGAGGCGCGCTTTGGGGCGCTCCAGGTCGAGACCCGAGGCGACCAGTACCGCTTCGCCGTCGAGCTGCACCTCGGCGGGCTCGACCCCTACGCAATCCGGGTCGAGCTCTACGCCGATCCGATCGACGCGGGCGAGCCCGTGCGCCAGGCGATGACCCGCGACCGGCAGCTCGCGAGGAGCGACAGTAGGCGCGTGTATGTCGGCCAGGTTCCGGCCTCGCGCCCCGCCTCCGACTACACGCCGCGGCTCGTGCCGAATCACCCGCTGGCCAAGGTTCCACTCGAGGCGTCCTGGATTCTCTGGCAGCGCTGAAGCCCTGCACGCCGAGCGCGCAGCGAGCGAATGCCATCGATCGGGTGTCGCTGCCCAACGGCGGGCAACAGGAGCGAATCGGACAGGCAGACCGACACGCTTGCGTCGAGTCCGCCTGGACAGCCTGAACAGGACGGCCCGTCGACCCCGCGCCCCCCGCATCCACCTCCGAAAGTCTTGCTGCGGGTTTCCGAGACGGCCCGTATCGTTTAGCGTCTGCGCCCATGGACAAGCGCATGACCTCCGCCGCCGCTGTCGCCGAGTTGCGCGACGGCATGACGCTCGGCATCGGCGGCTGGGGTTCGCGGCGCAAGCCGATGGCGCTGGTGCGCGAGATCCTGCGCTCGCCGGTGAAGGATCTCACCGTCGTCTCGTACGGCGGTCCCGACGTCGGCTTGCTCTGCGCCGCCGGCAAGGTTCGCAAGCTCGTCTACGGCTTCGTGTCGCTCGACTCGATTCCGCTCGAGCCGCATTTCCGGAACGCACGGCAGGCGGGTGCATTCGAAGCGGCCGAGTGGGACGAGGGAATGTTGCAGTGGGGGCTCTACGCCGCCGCGTTGCGACTGCCGTTCCTGCCGACGCGCGCGGGACTCGGCTCCGACGTGATGACGATCAACCCGAATCTGCGCACGGTGCGTTCCCCGTACGGCGACGGCGAGGAACTCGTCGCGGTGCCCGCCCTGTCGCTCGACGTCGCGCTCGTCCACATGAATCGCGCCGACGCGCGCGGCAACGGCCAGTTCCTCGGCCCCGACCCGTACTTCGACGACCTGTTCTGCATGGCCGCCAAGCGCCGCTTCCTGAGCTGCGAGCAACTCGTCGAGACGCGCGACTTCGCGAAATTCGGCTCGGTGCACACACTGAAGATCAACCGCACGATGGTGGACGGCGTCGTCGAGACGCCGCTGGGCGCGCACTTCACCGAATGCCCCCCCGACTACGGTCGCGACGAGGCCTTCCAGCGCGAGTACGCCGCGACCGCGAAGAGCCCCGACGCGTGGTCCGAGTTCCGCAAACGCTTCCTCGACGTCGAGAGCGAGGCGGAGTACCAGAGGGCCGTGCGCGAGTGGCAAGGGCGGCGAAGTGAGCGCCGCGGGCTCGATGGAGCAGCGGGCCGACTCGATCGATCAGCGGGCGTCGCGGGCCGAGGTCTGCGCCGTCGCGATGGCCGACGCGTTCCGCGGCGACGGCGAGATCCTGGTGTCGTGCTTCGGCACGATCCCGGCGATCGGCGCGCGGCTCGCAAAGCTCTCTTTCGCACCCGATCTGCTGCTCACCGACGGCATTGCGCACTTGCTCGAGACGGTGCAGCCGGTCTCGGGTCCGGTGAAGACGGATCCCGTCATCGAAGGCTGGCTGCCATTCCGCAGCGTCTTCGATCTGCTCTGGAACGGCCGCCGCCACGTGGTGATGATCGCGAGCCAGATCGACCGCTTACGGCAATCACAACTTCGCTTGCATCGGTCCGCACGCGAAGCCGAAGGCGCAGCTGCTCGGCATGCGCGGCGCACCGGGCAACACCATCAACCACACCACCAGCTACTGGGTGCCGAGTCATTCGGCGCGGGTGTTCGTCGACAAGGTCGACGTGGTCTCGGGCGTCGGCTACGACCGCGCCGCGCAGCTGGGCTCGGCGGCGAAGTTCCATCGACGTGCGCCGCGTCGTCTCGAACCTCGGCGTCTTCGACTTCGCGACGCGCGATCACTCGATGCGGCTCGTCTCGGTGCACCCGGGCGTCGTCGTCGCCGACGTCGTCGCGGCCACCGCGTTTCCGCTCGAGATCTCGGGCGAGGTGCCCGAGACGCGCACGCCCGAGTGCCGAAGAGCTGCGCGTGATCCGCGACGGTGCTCGACCCGGCCGGCGCGCGCGACCGCGAAGTTCCGTCCTAGGAGCGCGCTTGTCGTCCTCCCTCCATACGCCGCTCTGCGATCTGCTCGGTTGCCGCTACCCGATCGTGCAGACGGGGATGGGCTGGGTGGCGACGCCGGAGCTGGTCGCGGCGGTGTGCAACGCGGGCGCCTTCGGCTTCCTCGCGGCGGCGACGATCCGTCCCGAGGAAGTGTCGCGCGAGATCGAGAAGGTGAAGGCGCTCACCGACAAACCCTTCGGCGTGAACTTCCTGATGGACGCGCCGGGCGCCGACGTGATCATCGACGCAATCATTCAACATCGCGTGCGCGCCGCCGGCTACAACCGCGCGCCGAGCGCCGCGATGATCCAGCGCCTGAAGCAGGCCGGCGTCCTCTGCATGCCCACCTGCGGTGCCGCGAAGCACGCGCGGAAGGCCGACCAGCTCGGCGCCGACGTGATCCTCGTGCAGGGCGCGGAGGGCGGCGGTCACACCGGCACGGTGCCGACGACGCTGCTCGTCTCGCAATGCGTCGATCTGGTGCGCGTGCCGATCGTCGCGGCCGGCGGTTTCCGCGACGGCCGCGGCCTGGTCGCCGCGCTCGCATTCGGCGCAGCGGGCGTCGCGATGGGTACGCGCTTCCTGCTGACCGCCGAGAGCCCCGTGCCGAAGCGCACGACCGATCGCTATCTCGCCGCCGGCGATCGACGACGTGCTGGTGACCAAGCAGATCGACGGCCTGCCGCAGCGCGTGGTGCGCAACGAGCTGGTCGATCAGCTCGAGTCGGCGCACGGTGTCGCGTCGCTGCTGCTGGCGTTCCGCAGCGCGCTCGCGTTCCGCAAGGCGTCCGGCGCCTCGCTGCGCGATCTGCTTCGCTCGGGCCTCGCGATGCGGCGTCACGAACGCCTCACGCGCTCGCAGATGCTGATGGCCGCGAACGCGCCGATCCTCGCCAGGACGGCGATGCAGGACGGCGACCCGGTGCACGGCTATCTGCCGAGCGGCACGGTCGCCGGCGTCATCGACGATCGCCCGAGCTGCGCCGAGCTGATCGAGCGCATCGTCGCCGAAGCCGAGGCCACGCTTGTCGCGGCTCGCCGGCCCGAACTGACCAGAACCACGAGAGACGAGAGAGGCCGCATGTCGATCGACGTCCGCACCCAGGACGGCATCACCGAAGTGTTGCTCAATCACCCGCCGGTGAACGCGCTCGATTCGCACGGCTGGTTCGAACTCGCCGACAAGCTGCGCGCGATCGGCCGCGATCCTGCGTCGCGCGTCGTGCTGCTCGCCGCCGAAGGCCGCGGCTTCTGCGCGGGCGTCGACATCAAGGAGCTGGCGCGCGACGGCAAGCTGATCACGCAGGTGAATCGCGGCTGCTACGAGGCGTTCGCGGCGATCTACGACTGCGAGGTGCCCGTGATCAGCGCCGTGCACGGCTTCTGCCTCGGCGGCGGCATCGGCATGGCCGGCGCGTCCGACATCGTGACTCGCCTCCGACGACGCGACCTTCGGCCTGCCCGAGATCGACCGCGGCGCGCTCGGCGCGGCGACGCACCTGATGCGGATGTTCGGCATGCAGAAGACGCGGCGCATGCTCTACACCGGCGAGACGATCGCCGCGCAGGAAGCGCTGCGGCTCGGCGGCGTCGAGACGGGTCGTGCCGCGCGCCGAGCTGCGCGGCGCCGCGCGCGAGCTGGCCGCGAAGATCGCGAGCAAGAGCCCGAAGGCGATGCGGCTCGCCAAGTGGTCGCTCAACGGCATCGAGCTGCTCGACATCAAGAAGAGCTACCGCTTCGAGCAGGGCTTCACGCTCGAGCTGTACACCTCGCCGGACTCGCAGGAAGCGCGCGACGCGTTCGTCGAGAAGCGCGACGCGAAGTTCGACCCCAACTCATGATTCCGCTCGCAAACTCATGATCCCGCTCGCCAGCGGACGCTGGCGAGCCGAACACGGGTCAGGGGGCTCTTCTGCCTCGCGGCGCGATCATGTCTTTGGAGCGTCTTCTCCGGCGGGCACGCGACGTGATCGCCAGCTCGCGAGCAGCGCGGTCGCGAGGCCGAGCAGCACCTCGTCCGCGAACGGGATGACGTCCGGCACCACGAGATCGAGTACGAAGAGCGCGGCGCAGATCACGAACAGCACCGGGAAGCGCAGCCGCGCGAGGCGCGCGACGAACCAGCCGACCAGCGCCGAACGGGGCAGAGCCATCGGGCCAAGCTAGCCGATGAGGGTCGCTCGGCTTCTGGCCTGATGAACTTCGCTCGCCTTCGGCCCGCTGCGCGCTCCGCTTGCGGGGTTTACGAGACGGTCCGTCTCGTTTACGATCCACGCGACGATGGACCTCTCCTACACCCCCGCCGAGCAGGGCTTCCGCGCCGAAGCGCGCGCGTGGCTAGAAGCGAACGTGCCGAAGGCGCCGCTGCGCTCCTTCGACACGGCCGAGGGCGCCGCCGAGCACCGCGCCTGGGAGCGCATCCTCAACGACGGTGGCTGGGCGATGGTGCCGTGGCCTGTCGAGTACGGCGGTCGCGGCGCCAACCTGTTGCAGTGGCTGATCTTCGAAGAGGAGTACTACCGCGCGGGCGCGCCGCGGCGGATCAACCAGAACGGCATCTTCCTGCTCGGCCCGACGATCATGGAGTTCGGCACGCCCGAGCAGAAGGCGCGCTTCCTGCCGAAGATCGCATCGTCCGAAGAAGTCTGGGCGCAGGGCTGGTCGGAGCCGAACGCGGGCTCCGACATGGCCGCGATCCAGGCAACCGCGCGCATCGACGGCGATCACTACGTGCTGAACGGCCAGAAGACCTGGGCGTCGCGCGGCGCCTTCGCCGACTGGCTCTTCGGCCTGTTCCGCACCGACCCGGCCTCCGAGCGCCACAAGGGACTCACCTTCGTGTTGGTTCCGCTCGACACGCCGGGAGTCACGGTGCGACCGATCGCGCAGCTCGACGGCGAGACTGGTTTTGCCGAAGTGTTCCTCGACGACGCGCGCGTGCCCGTCGCGAATCGGCTCGGCGGCGAACACAAGGGCTGGAAGGTCGCGATGGCGACGGCCGGCTTCGAGCGCGGGCTGATGCTGCGCAGCCCGGCGCGCTTCCAGGAGACCGCGCGCAAGCTGGTCGCGCTCTACCGCGCGAACGAAGCGACCGCGCCGGGCGGCACGCGCGAGGAAGTCGTGCGCTGCTGGATGGACGCCGAGGCGTATGCGCTCGACACCTATCGCACCGTGTCGCGGCTGCTCGGCGGCGGCAAGATCGGTTTCGAGGCGAGCCTCAACAAGATCTTCTGGTCCGAACTCGACATGCGCATGCACGAGACCGCGCTGCGCATCCTCGGCCACCGCGGCGATCTGCTGCCCGAGGCGCCCGCTGCGCATGGTGTCGGAGACTGGCTCGACGGCTACCTGTTCTCGCTCTCGGGTCCGATCTACGCCGGCACCAACGAGATCCAGCGCAACGTGATCGCCGAACGCATCCTCGGCCTGCCGAGGAGCTTCTGATGCGCTTCGCGTTCAGCGACGATCAGCTGCTGCTGCAGAGCACCGTGCGCGACTTCTTGAAGAAGGAGTGCACGCCCGAAGTAGTGCGCGCGCTGTGGGCGACCGAGCCCTCGCGGAGCGAGGGCGGACAACGGGCTCGAGGCGAGCAGAGCGAGCCCGGTCATGACGCGACACTGTGGAGCAAGCTCGCCGAGCTGGGTGTGTGCGGAGCGCTGGTGCCCGAGGCGCAGGGCGGCATGGGTCTCGACGAGCGCGACCTCGTGCTGCTGCTCGAAGAAACCGGACGCGCGGCGCTGCCCGCGCCGGTCGTCGCAACCGCCGCGGTCGGCGCGCCGCTGCTGCGCGACGCTGGCAACCACCCTGATGATGGGGAGGGCCAGGCGCTTCGCGCCCTGCGGCTGCGCGACGCCTGGCTGCCGCGCGTCGCCGCGGGCGACGCGATCCTCGCGGTCGGGCATCCCGCCAATCCGTTCGTCAGCGACGCGGGTGTCGCGGATCTGCTGCTGCTCGCGCACGGCGACGAAGTGCACGCGCTCGAACGCGCTGCGGCGACCCTGACGCGCCAACCCGCCAACGATCCTGCGCGCCGGCTATTCCGTGTGGCGTGGACGCCGTCGGCGGCGACGTGCATCGCGTCGGGCGACGCGGCGCGCCGCTTGCTCGACGCCGCACTCGACCGCGGTGCGCTCGCCTGCGCCGCGCAGGCGCTCGGCGTCGCGGAGCAACTGCTCGACCTCGCGGTCGCCTACGCGAAGCAGCGCGAGCAGTTCGGCCGCGCGATCGGTTCGTTCCAGGCGCTCCAGCACAAGCTCGCCGACGTGAAGGTGAAGCTCGAATACGCGCGGCCGGTGGTCTACAAGGCGGCGCATTCGGTGGCGACCCAGATCGCAACGCGCGCCGTCGACGTCTCGCACGCGAAGCTCGCCGCGACGGAAGCCGCGAGCTTCGCCGCGCGCATCGCGCTGCAAGTACACGGCGCGATCGGCTACACCTGGGAACAGGACCTGCACCTGTGGATGCGGCGCGCCTGGTCGCTCGAGCGCGACTTCGGCGACGCTCCATTCCATCTCGATCGCGTGTCGGCCTTCGTGCTCGCGGACGGCGCTCCGATCGGACCGGGCCACACCTTTCGACGACTCGAGTAGTTCGCGAGAACCAGGAGACCCCCATGGCCGAGGCCTACATCATCGACGCGGTGCGAACTCCCGTGGGCAAGAAGGGAGGCGGACTCTCGACGGTCCACTCCGCCGACCTCGGCGCACACGTGCATCAAGGCGCTGATGCTGCGCAGCGGTGTCGACCCGGGCGCCGTCGAGGACGTGATCTTCGGCTGCTGCGACACGATCGGCTCGCAGTCCGGCGACATCGCGCGCACCTGCTGGCTCGCGGCGGGTCTGCCCGAGCACGTGCCCGGCGTCACGATCGACCGCCAGTGCGGCTCGTCGCAGCAGTCGGTGCACTTCGCCGCGCAGGCGGTGATGAGCGGCACCAGCGATCTCATCGTCGCGGGCGGCGTGCAGAACATGAGCGCGATCCCGATCTCGTCGGCGATGACGCTGCGCGCAGCCCCTCGGCTTTCCGGATCCGTTCTCGCGGCTCGAAGGGCTGGGTCGCGCGCTACGGAGCGGGCGAGGTGTCGCAGTTTCGCGGCGCCGAGATGATCGCGGAGAAGTGGGACATCACGCGCGAGGACATGGAGGCGTTCGCGCTCGAGAGCCACCAGCGCGCGATCCGCGCGATCGACGAGGGGCGCTTCGCAGAACGAGATCGCGCCCTTCGGCGACGTGCGCAGCGACGAGTGCCCGCGCCGCGACACCAGTCGCGAGAAGATGGCGAAGCTGAAGACGCTGCTGCCCGATGGCCGCCTCACGGCCGCGGTGTCGAGCCAGATCTCGGACGGCGCGTCGGCGATGCTGATCGCATCGGAGCGCGCGGTGAAGACGCACAGCCTCACGCCGCGCGCGCGCGTGCACCACATCAGCGTGCGCGCCGACGATCCCCTCTACATGCTCACCGCGCCGATCCCGGCGACGCGTCACGCGCTTGCAGAAGTCCGGCATGAAGATCTCCGACATCGCCGCGGTGGAGATCAACGAGGCGTTCGCCTCGGTGGTGCTGGCGTGGGAGAAAGAACTCGATCCGGACATGGCGACCGTCAACCCGAACGGCGGCGCGATCGCCCTCGGGCATCCGATCGGCGCCACCGGCACGCGCCTGATGACGACGCTGCTGAACGAACTCGAACGCACCGGCGGCCGCTACGGCCTCCAGACCATGTGCGAAGGCGGCGGCCAGGCCAACGTCACGATCCTAGAGCGACTCTAGGCAAAGAGGGGACGTTCTTGAAGGAAACGCCCACGAACTCCGCTTTTCTCGAACCCCGAGCGTTGCCTTCAAGAACGTCCCCGAGGCAACGAGCAGGAACCACAACCCGCTCGCGACGCCGTTCCCGCGTAGCGAGCCGAAGGCGAGAGGCGAGGATCATGCAATGACCAAACTCTGTAACGGCCGCGTCGTCATCGTCACCGGCGCTGGCCGCGGCCTGGGCCGCGCCCACGCACTCGCGTTCGCGGCGGCCGGCGCGAAGGTCGTCGTGAACGACCTCGGCGTCGAGAACGACGGCCGCGGCGGCTCGTCGGGGCCCGCGCACGAAGTCGTCGAGGAGATCCGCGCCGCCGGCGGCGAGGCGATCGCGAACGGTGCCGACGTGGCGGACTTCGCGCAGACCGGCGCGCTCGTGAAGGCGACGCTCGAAGCCTTCGGCCGCCTCGACGTGGTCGTGAACAACGCCGGCTTCGTGCGCGACCGCATGTTCGTGTCGTGTTCCGAAGAGGAGTGGGACGCCGTGCTGCGCGTCCATCTGAAGGGCCACTTCTGCATCTCGCGCCACGCCTGCGACCACTGGCGCGCCGAGTCGAAGGCCGGCCGCGCGGTGGACGCGCGCATCGTCAACACCAGCTCCGGCGCGGGCCTGCAGGGCAGCGTCGGCCAGAGCGCCTACTCAGCGGCGAAGGCGGGCATCGCCGCGCTGACGCTGGTGCAGGCGGCCGAGCTCGCGCGCTACGGCATCACGGCCAACGCGATCGCGCCGTCCGCGCGCACGCGCATGACCGAAGGCGTCTTCGCCGAGATGATGAAGGCGCCGGAGTCCGGCTTCGACGTCATGGATCCCGCGAACGTCTCGCCGCTCGTGGTCTGGCTCGGCAGCGCCGAATCGAAGGGCGTCACCGGCTGCACCTTCGAAGTGGCGGGCGGCAAGATCAGCCTCGCCGACGGCTGGCGCACGGGCCCCGCCGTGGACAAGGGCGCGCGCTTCGAGCCCGACGAGATCGGCGGCATCGTACACGAGCTGCTGACGAAGGCCGTGCCCGTGCAGAAGGTCTACGGCACCTAATCCCATGCAACTCGTCTTCACGGAGGAACAGGAAGAGCTGCGCCGCGCGGCGCGGGCGTTCCTCGCGGATCACTCCGCTTCCGAGCAGGTGCGCGCCGCGATGGCGAGCGAACTCGGCTTCGACGCCGACACCTGGAAGCGCATCGCGACGGAACTCGGCTGGACGGGCGTCGCCATCCCGGAAGCGCACGGCGGCGCGGGACTCGGCTTCGTCGAGCTGGCGGCGCTGCTCGAAGAGATGGGCGAAGCGCTGCTCTGCGCGCCGTTCCTGTCGAGCGTATGCATGGCGGCGCCCGCGCTGCTCGTCGCGGGTGACTGTGCGCCAGCGCGCGAGTGGTTGCCCGCGATCGCGGAGGGACGCTGCATCGCGACGCTCGCCGTCGCCGAGGCGAGCGGCGGCTTCGGCGCCAGCGACGTCGCTACGGTGGCGCGTCGCAGTGGCGACGGCTTTACGCTCTCGGGCGAGAAGCGCTTCGTGCTCGACGGGCACTGCGCCGATCTCGTACTGGTGGCGGCGCGCCGCGAAGGCAGCGCGGGCGACGACGGTGTCTCGCTCTTCGCGGTGCCCGCGGCGTCACCGGGCGTCGAGCGGCGTGCGTTGCCGACGATGGACCAGACGCGCCGCTTCGCCGATATGTCGCTGCGCGACGTGCGCGTCTCGACCGCGTCGCTGGTCGGTGTGGAAGGGCAGGGCTGGCCGGTGATCCAGCGCGCGCTCGAACTCGCCGCGATCGCGCTCGCCGCCGAGCAGGTCGGCGGCGCGCAGCGCTGCCTCGATCTCGCCGTCGCGTACGCCAAGGAGCGTGTGCAGTTCGGCCGCCCGATCGGCTCGTTCCAGGCGATCAAGCACAAGTGCGCGGACATGATGACGGCCGTCGAGTCGTCGCGATCCGCCGCGTACTACGCTGCGTGTGTCGCTACGGAGGGCGGTTCTGAGCTGTCGCGCGTGGCGTCGCTCTGCAAGGCCTGGTGCTCCGAATCGTACTTCCGCTGCGCGGCGGATGCGCTCCAGATCCACGGCGGCGTGGGCTTCACCTGGGAGTACGACGTGCACCTCCACCTCAAGCGCGCGCGTTCGATGGAAGCCTTCCTCGGCTCGCCCGCCTGGCACCGCGAACGGGTAGCGGCGGAGATCGGGCTGTGATCGCGATCGACCTCGCGGGCCAGGTGGTGATCGTCACGGGCGGCGGGCGCGGCGTCGGTCGCGGCATCAGCGAGCGCTTCCTCGACGCCGGCGCCGAGGTCGTGATCTGCGGGCGCAACGAGCCCGGAGTCGCTGCCGGACTCGGCCGGGCGCAAGGCGCTCTTCGTGGCCGCCGACGTGCGCGAGTTGGAGGCCATCGACCGCGTGATCGCGTTCGCGCTCGAGCGCTTCGGCCGCCTCGACGTGCTGCTCAACAACGCCGGTGGCTCACCGGCCGCGCCCGCCGCGACGGCGTCGCCGCGCTTCTCCGAAAAGATCATCCAGTTGAACCTGATCGCGCCGCTGCACTTCGCGCAGAAGGCTAACGCGGTGATGCAGGCGCAGCCGGCGGGCGGCTCGATCGTCAACATCGCGAGCGTGTCGGCGCTGCGCCCGTCGCCCGGCACCGCCGCCTACGCGGCCGCGAAGGCGGGCCTGCTGTCGCTCACGCAGACGCTCGCGGTCGAGTGGGCGCCGAAGGTGCGCGTCAACGCGATCGCCGCGGGGATGATCGAGACGGAGCTCGCGGAGATGCACTACGGCGACGCTGCGGCGCAGGCGCGCGTCGCCGCGACCGTTCCGCTCGCACGTCTCGGCACACCGCGCGACGTCGGCGACCTCTGCGTCTTCCTCGCCTCGCCGCTCGCGAGCTACGTCTCGGGTGGCGCACTGTTGATGCACGGCGGTGGCGAGCGGCCCGTCTTCTTGGACGTCGTCGAAGCCGCCGCTCGCTGACCTCCCGCGCGAACGCGCGCTTCGCTATTGAGAGCGAGGGGGGAAGGAGCCAGCGATGGGACGACTCGATGGCAAGGTGGCGCTCGTGACGGGCGCGGCGCGCGGCACCGGCGCGCTCACCGCGCGGCTCTTCGCGGCGGAAGGCGCCCACGTGGTGCTCGCCGACGTGCTCGACGAAGCGGGCGCCGCCGTCGCGCGAGAGATCGGCGCGGCGGCGCACTTCATCCATCTCGATGTGACGACCGAGCCCCACTGGGAACGCGCCGTCGCCGAGACGGGGCTCCGTTTCGGCCGGCTCGACGTACTCGTCAACAATGCTGCGGTGCTGCACATGTCCGCAATCGCCGACACGTCGCCCGAAGACTTCCTGCGCGTCGTGCGCGTGAACCAACTCGGCACCTTCCTCGGCATCAAGGCGGCGATCGAGCCGATGAAGGCCGCCGGCGGCGGCTCGATCGTGAACGTCGCGTCGGTCGACGGCTTGCGCGGCCAGAATGGTGTGGTGGCGTACGCGTCGAGCAAGTGGGCGGTGCGGGGCATCACGCGCGTCGCGGCGCTGGAGCTCGGTCGCTACGGGATCCGCGTCAACACGGTGTGTCCCGAAGCAGGCAGCGCCTTCATGGTGGCGCCCTACATGCCGCCGGGCGTTCCCGTCGAGAAGATCATCCCGCGCATGCAGCCGGCGCTGTCGTACCAGAAGGACCGCACGCTCGAAGCGCTGATGCAGGACGTCGCCAACGCGATCCTGTTCCTCGCGTCGGACGAGAGCCGCTCGTGCACCGGGTCGGACCTCGTCTGCGAAGGCGGCAACACGGCGGGGCGGATCGTGAAGGGCACCGCCGGCGCGTAGTCAGGACGATTCGTGAAGCGCATGCCGCCGACGGTCGCTTCGTTGCGCTTGCGTACGCGGAGGCAATAACCTGACACGGAAATAACCTGACGCCCGGCACCGCTAGCCGAGCTTGGCGATCACCGATTCGCCGAAGCGCAGCATCACTTCGCGCTTCTGCTGGATCGTCGAGCCCGGGCCGATCAGGTAGCTGAACGGCCACGCCGTGGTGGCGGTCATGCCGGCGTCGCCGAGGCGCTTGAACACGTCGGCGTCGGGCGGCGCGGTGAGCGGGACGAGCGTTTCGAAGGGCAGCGCGTCGCGACCCGCCTGCACGCGCAGCTCGCGCAGGCGACCGAGCAGCGCCGCTGCTTCGTCGGGACTCTGGCCGGTACCGATCCAGCCGTCGCCGCGCGTCGCCGCGCGTCGCAGCGCAGGCTCGCTGGTACCACCGGTCCAGATCGGCACGGACACGCGCGGTGGTGGACTCATCTGGAACGAACCGAGATCGAAGAAGCGACCGCGGTGTTCGACCATCTCGCCGGTCCACGCCTTGCGCATCACCTCGATCATCTCGTCGTAGCGGCGGCCGCGCGTCGCAAAATCGACACCCATGGCGTCGTACTCTTCGCGAATCCAGCCGGCGCCGCAGCCGAGCATCACGCGATCGCCCGACAACACCGCCACCGTTCCGACGGCCTTGGCGACCTCGAGCGGGTGTCGCAGCGGCAGGATATAGATGAGCGTGCCGAAGTGCAGCGTCTTCGTGACGGCGGCCATCGCGGCGATCGTGGTCCACGGATCGGGGAATGGCATCTTGCCGTCGAACATCGGCTTGCCGTCTTCGGAGTACGGATACGTCGAGCGCAGCTCGCCCGGAAAGAACAGGTGATCCGAGAGCAACACGCCGTGGAAGCCGGCTTCCTCCGCGCCGCGCGCGATGTCGAGGAGCTGATCGGGCTCGGAGAACGATGCGACCTGCCAGAACTTCACGCGAGACCTCCTGGGAAAGCGGCAGCCGATGGTACTCCGATCGTCGCGCGGTCCGCGTTGGCCAGCGTGCGCCGATGCAGCTCGGCATTCAAAGTGCCGTCATGGTGCCGGATCTCGATCGCGAGCGGATTCTCGACTGGTCGCGCTCCATCGACCGCGGCCCGTTTTCGAACCTCGCCGCCGGCTCGGGAACCAGCCGTGCGATCCGAAAGCCGGCCGCGAAGGATCCAGAGATCGAAGCGCTCGTCGAGGCGTCCCTCCATCACAAGCTCGAGCACCGCGAGGCGCTGCATTCCTGACCCCTTGGATCCGCGGGCACTTGGGGAGTTTCTCCACGCGCGCAGCTCGACCGCCCCGAATTGGGGCATCTCGGTACCCGCGCGAGGTGCGCCGGCGCGCCACACGCGCCGGCTCGCGCCGGCACGCCGCGTGCAATGGAGAGGACCGTCAAGTGGAAATCGAGTGGAGGAAATTCCGATGACGAGCCAAAGCGCAGCGCTCGCGCAACGAGGTGCTCTCGCCCTCGGTCGCGCAGTGCTGGTGATCGAAGACGACGACGAGATGCGGCTGCTGCTCACCAGCGCGCTGGTACGCGACGGGCACGCGGTGCGTCCCTTTCGGGACGGCATGCAGGCCCTGGACTATCTGGACACGCTGCGGATCGGTTCGCGCTGGAAGGACGAGGATCTCGGACTCATCGTCTCGGACGTACGGATGCCGGGCTGTTCGGGCCTCGAGCTGCTCGATTGCCTGCGGACACTCGACTGTGCCGTCCCGGTGATCCTGATCACGGCCTTCGGCGACGCCGAGACCCATGCCCAGGCCCGGGATCTGGGCGCGGCGCTGCTGCTCGACAAGCCCTTCGACATGGATGAGCTGCGCCGCGCCGTCCGCGGCGCCGTGCGTCACTGATCTACGTCGCCCTGTGTCCGTGGACGCGCGCGCGGGCGCGGCTCGCGCGCCGTCAGCGGATCCCGAGGATTCGCATCGGGTTCTCGTAGAAGATCTTCTGGAGTACCGGGCGCGGGAGGTCGAGGCCGAACTCGATCGAAGTCTTGTCCCGCCTCGCCTGGGGATCGACGTAGAGGCGCGCGCCGAGCAGCAGGAAATCGGTCTCGATCCGCTTGCGGATCGAACGCTCCGTCTCGCCGGCATCGAGGATCAGGTCGGTGCCCATCTGCTTCGGGATGCGCATGGGGCTCACGTGCAGCAGGACCGGGATGCCGAGCGCGCGCGCCTCCTCGAACACCGCGAGCATCGGCGGCCCGTCGAGCGGGGCCTGGTAGTAGTCCGGGTGCCCCGCCATCAGTTTGAGTCCGCGAGGAAGTTCGCGCGCTGGGCCACGGCCAGCCGCGCCGGCAGATCGCGATCGAGCAGCGCGTCGTAGAGATCGGGGCTGCCCGCGGCGCGCGCTCCCAACTCATCGACTTCGCTCGCCTGCGGCTCGCTGCGCGCCAACCGACTCTTCGAGTCAGCTGGTTGGCTTCGGGTAGTAGCGGCTGATCGTGTCGACCACGCAGGCCGGTCGTTCGCCGCCCTCGATCTCGACCGTCACGCGGATCTTCGCCTGCACGCCGCCGTCCTTCGTGTTCTCGACCTCGATCAGCTCCGCGCCGCCGCGGATGCGCGAGCCGACCTTCACCGGCGCCGGGAAGCGGATGCGGTCGGCGCCGTAGTTGACGCCCATCGAGATGCCGCGCACCTCGACGATCTCCGGCAGGAAGCGGTTCACCAGCGAGAGCGTGAGATAGCCGTGCGCGATCGGCGCGCCGAAGGGTCCCTGCTTCGCGCGCGCCGGATCGACGTGGATCCACTGGTGGTCGTCGGTGGCGTCGGCGAAGAGCTGGATGCGCTGCCTGCGTGACTTCCATCCATGCGCTGTGACCGAGGTGCTTGCCGACCGTCGCCGGCAGCTCGGCCGGCGTCTGGAACACGGTCGCCACGGGACCTCCTACGGGTGCTGGCTGGAGACGGCGACGCATTCGCCGGTCATGTACGACGAGAGGTCGCTCGCCAGGAAGACGATCACGTTCGCCACTTCCCAGGGCTCGGCGCCGCGGCCGAAGGCTTCGCGCGCGGTGAGCTGATCGAGCAGACCCTGGGGCGTCACCTTCGCGAGGAACTCGTGGGTCGCGAGGCTCGGCGACACCGCGTTGACGCGCACGCCGTGCGCCGCCGCCTCCATCGCCGTGCAGCGCGTCAGCGCCATCACGCCGGCCTTCGCCGCCGCGTAGTGCGACTGCCCTTCCTGCGCGCGCCAGCCGAGCACCGAGGCGTTGTTCACGATCGCGCCGGCGCGGCGCGCGATCATGTGCGGCAGCACCGCGCGCGTCATGCGGAAGGTGCCGGTGAGCGTCACGTCGAGCACCTTCGCCCACTGCTCGTCGGTCATCTCGACGACCTTCGCGTAGCCGCCGAGGCCCGCGTTGTTGACCAGCACGTCGACGTGGCCCCAGGCGTCGAGCGCCGCGCGCACCAGCGCGTCGACCTGCGCCTGCTGCGTGACGTCGCAGAGCTGGTAGCCGGGTCGCACGCCGGTCTCGCGCTCGAGCTTCTCGGCGGCCTCGCGCAGCCGCCGCTCGTGGAGATCGGAGAGGAAGACGCGCGCGCCTTCCTCGGCGCAGCGACGCGCGACGGCGTAGCCGATGCCGGTGCCGGCTGCCGCCGTGACGAGCACGGTCTTGCCGGCGAGCAGGCGGCGACCTTCGGGGTAGGGCGGGGCGTTCGGTCTTCATCGCGGCTCCCGCGGCAGGCCGAGCGCGCGCTCGGCGATCAGGTTGCGCTGGATCTCGTTCGAGCCGGCGTAGATCGTGTCCGAGCGCGTGAAGAGGAAGAGGCGCTGCAGGCGCGTCAGCTCGTAGGGCGCGCCGGCGGCGATCTCGGCGTCCATGCCGAGCACGTCCATCGCGAGCTTGCCGAGGTCGCGGTGCCAGCTCGCCCAGAACAGCTTGGTGATCATCGCCTCGCGCGGCAGCTCGGCGCGCTCGGGTCGCGACAGCGTGCGCAGCGCGTTGTAGCGCTGGATCTGCAGCCCCATCCACGCGTGGGCGAGTCGCTGGCGGATCGAGGGGTCGCTCGCCGCGCCGTTCCGCTTGGCGGCACCGAGGATCTGCTGCAGCTCGTTCTGGAACTGGAGCTGCTGGCCGAGCGTCGAGGCGCCGCGCTCGAAGGCGAGCGTGCCCATCGCGACCTTCCAGCCGTCGCCCGGCGCGCCGACGAGGTTCGCTTCCGCCGTGCGTGCGCCGTCGAAGAAGACCTCGCTGAACTCCGAATCGCCGGTGATCTGCACGATCGGGCGGATCTCGATGCCGGGCTGCCGCATCGGCACCAGCAGATACGAGAGACCCTTGTGGCGCTGCGATGCGGGATCGGTGCGGCACACGACGAAGCACCAGTCGGCCCACTGCGCCCACGAGGTCCAGACCTTCTGGCCGTGCAGCACCCACTCGCCGTCTTCGAGGTGCGCGCGCGTCTGCACGTTGGCGAGATCCGAGCCGGCGTTGGGCTCCGAGTAGCCCTGACACCAGATCGCTTCGCCCGCGACGATCGGCGGCAGGAAGCGCCGCTTCTGCTGCTTCGGTGCCGAAGGCGATCACGGTGGGGCCGAGCAGTCCCTCGCCGATGTGGCCGAGCCGGCCCGGTCCGCCCGCGCGCGCGTACTCCTCGAAGTAGATCACCTGCTGCATCAGCGTCGCGCCGCGACCGCCGTACTCGCGCGGCCAGCCGACGCAGGTCCAGCCGCCCGACGCGAGCTTCTTCTCCCAGGCGCGCCGCTCGTCGAGCATCGAGTGCTCGTCGCCGGGACCGCCGCGACCGCGCACGCACGCGAACTCGCCGCGCGAGCGCGTCGGCCAGCCAGCGTCGCGACCTCGCGGCGGAACGCTTCGTCTTCGGGCGAGAACCGCAGATGCACCTTCGAAGCTCCCGCTCGATGCCACTTGACTCGTGTTGGCGCGCGGCCGTCCGGCCGCGGCGCGAGATCATGAGGAGGCCCCGAGCGTGATTATGATACGCTCCGTCTCGTATGCAAGGAGCCCCGCTGTGAGCGCCGATCCGCTCGCTGCGACCACGATCCCGCAGCTCGTCGATGCCGCGGCGGCGCGTTTTGGCTCGCGCGTCGCGATCGAGGACGGCGCCGTGCGGCTCAGCTTCCCGGCGCTCGCCGCGGAAGCGCGCCGCGCGGCGCGCGCGTTCGCTCGCGGCGGGCGTCGCGCGCGGCGATCGCGTCGCGATCTGGGCGCCGAACTATTGGGAGTGGATCGTCGCGGCGATCGGCCTGCAGTCGGCCGGCGCGGTGCTGGTGCCGCTCAACACGCGCTTCAAGGGACGCGAAGCCGGCTACGTGCTGCGCGCGAGTCGCGCGCGCGTGCTGGTGACGGTGGGAGAGTTCCTCGGCACGCGCTACGTCGAGTCGCTGCGCGGCGAAGCGCTGCCAGACCTCGCTCGCATCGTGGTGCTGCGCGGCACGGCGAGCGGTCCCGACGTACAGAGCTGGAGCGAGTTCCTCGCCGCTGGCGCGAGTGTCTCCGACGCCACCGCGCGCGAGCGTGCCGAGAGCGTCGCGCCGGGCGATCTCTCGGACCTGCTCTTCACCTCCGGCACGACGGGCGCACCGAAGGGCGTGATGACGACGCACGCGCAGAACCTGCGCGCGTTCGCGACCTGGAGCGAAGTGGTGGGATTGCGCGAGGGCGATCGCTACCTGGTCGTGAACCCGTTCTTCCACGCCTTTGGCTACAAGGCCGGCTGGCTCGCGTGTCTGCTGCGCGGCGCGACGGTGCTGCCACACGCGGTCTTCGACGTGCCCGCGGTCTTCGCGCGCATCGCCCGCGAACGCATCTCCGTGCTGCCCGGCCCGCCGACGCTGTACCAGTCGATTCTCGCGCACCCGGGGCGCGCGAGCGCCGATCTCTCGTCGCTGCGCCTCGCCGTCACCGGCGCCGCGGCGATCCCCGTCGAGCTGATCCACCGCATGCGCGACGAGCTGGGCTTCGAGACCGTGATCACCGGCTACGGCCTCACCGAGTGCTGCGGGATCGTCTCGATGTGCCGCTTCGACGACGACCCCGCGACGATCGCCACCACCTCGGGTCGCGCGATCCCCGGCATTGAAGTGCGTTGCGTCGACAAGGACGGCCGCGAAGTGCCGCGCGGCGAGCCCGGCGAAGTGACCGTGCGCGGCTACAACGTGATGCGCGGCTACTTCGAAGATCCGGGCGAGACCGCGAAGACGATCGACGCGGACGGCTGGCTGCACACCGGCGACATCGCCGTGATGGACGCGCGCGGCTACCTGCGCATCACCGACCGCATCAAGGACCTCTTCATCGTCGGCGGCTTCAACTGCTACCCCGCCGAGATCGAGAACCTGATGTACGGCAGCGGCCTCTTCGCACAGGTGGCCGTAGTGGGCGCACCCGACGACCGCATGGGCGAAGTGGGCGTCGCGTTCGTGGTGCCCGCGCCGGGCAAGGAGTTCACCCCCGAGGACGTGATCGCCTGGTGCCGTGCGAACATGGCGAACTACAAGGTCCCGCGGCGCGTCGAGATCGTCGCGTCGCTGCCGGTGAACGCAGCGGGGAAGGTGATGAAGTTCGAGCTGCGCGAGCGGGCGAGGCACTGAGACTCGAATCGGCATCGGCGAGTTCGGCACGAGGGAGATCCAATGTGTCGAGAAAGAAGCCCCGGACGCAATAACTTGACACGCAAACAACTTGACGCCCGGCACCGCCTTCACTTCAGCGCGGGCGCGCGATTCCTCCGAGTGCCATGTTCACCATCGGGTCTACCATCTTCGCTTGGATCTTCCTTCCGGTGAAGAAGAGCCGCACGGCGATCGGGCCGACGATCAGGTCGGCGGCGAGGTCGAGGTCGAGGTCCGCCGAGACTTCGCCGCGCGCGACGGCGCGTTCGAGCGCCTGCACGAGCGGCGAGCGCCGCTGCAACAGGACCGGATCGAAGAGTTCGGCGAGGGCGGGATCGTGCGCGCGCTCGCTGGCGAGCGCCGGCAACACCGCCGCGAGCGGCGTCTTGTTGAAGAGTTCGAGGTAGCTGCGCAGCATCGCCTTCAGATCCGACGCGAGCGATCCCGTGTCGACGTCTTCGAGCGAGGGCAGTCCGCCAAACGCATCGACCACCAGCGGCAGCTTCGACGCCCAGCGCCGGTAGATGGTGGCCTTGCCGACGCCTGCGCGACCCGCGACGCCTTCGACGGTGAGCGCGCTGAACCCCACTTCGCCGAGCAGCGCGAGCGTGGCGTCGAGGATCGCCTGGTGCGCTTCCTCGCTGCGCGGGCGACCCGCGCTGGCGACGGCGTCCTTGTCGTTCGCGGCGGCGCCGCGTGCACTGCGCGCGCGCCCAGTCGCGGCTCGCTCGATCTTCGTCAAAACCCGCCCTTCCCGACGAGAGCGTGATTACGATACACTACGTTTCGATATCCACCAGGAGGGTGTCGAGGCCGCGCCGACGTGCCCCATCCTGGCGCAGCTCGAAGGCGCAGGAGGAACGCGATCGTGAGCTTCGTCGCATCCGAAGAGGCGATCCTCGACACCGCGCGCAAGGCGACCGGTCTCGACGATTTCGGCGGCGGCTCGTGGCGCGATCACTTCCGCGCGTTGCTGCGCGCCTACGACGAGGAGTCGCGCCTCACCGAGGCGGGTCGCCAGATGGTGCTCGGGGAGATCGGCGCTGTGCTCGCCGCGCGTCTCGCCTGCGAGGCGGCGTGGAAGCGCGATCCGTCTCTGCTGCGCCACGCGATCCGCCGCCCGATCTTCATCCTGGGCCTGCCGCGCTCGGGCACGACCGCGCTGCACTTCCTGTTGGGCCAGGACCCTGCGAACCAGGCGCTCGAGTACTGGCTCGCAGCGGCACCTCGACCGCGTCCTCCGCGCGCGACATGGCAGCAGGAGCCCGCCTTCCAAGCGGCGGTGCAGACGATCGAGTGGATCTACCAGACCGATCCGGGTCTCAAGGCGATCCACCTGCTCGAGGCGGACGGTCCCGAGGAGTGCCGGCACCTGTTCCTCCAGTCGTTCCTCGATCACACCTTCGACTCGAACGCGTCGATCCCCGGCTATACGAAGTATTTCGAGGCGCAGGACATGCGCCCCGCCTACGAGCGACACCGCGACGTGCTGAAGTTGATCGGCTCGCCGACGCCCGAGCGGTGCTGGGTGCTGAAGTATCCCGCCCACATGCGCGAACTCGATGTGCTGCTCGACGTCTACCCCGACGCCTGCATCGTGCAGACCCACCGCGACCCGGTGAAGGTGCTGCCGTCAGTATGTTCTCTGGTCACCGGTTGGCGCTCTCTCTACGAGGGCTCCGCGGACGCCCGGGCGATCGGCGCCTGGCAACTCGAGATGTACGCGTCGATGATCGAGCACGCGATGGACGTGCGTGCCCGCAGCAACCCCGCCCAGTTCTACGATTTCTCGTTCCGCGAACTGATCGCCGACCCGGTCGCCGCGATCGAGCGGATGTACGCGCACTTCGGCATCGAGGCCTCGCCCGAGGGCAGCGCGCGGATGCGCGCCTGGATCAGCGCCAACCCGCAGGGCAAGCACGGCGGGCACAAGTACACGCTCGAGCAGTTCGGCCTGGCCGAGGGCGAGATCCGCGGGCGCTTCGCGCGCTACGCGGAGCGCTTCGGGGTCGAGGCCGAGTCCGGCGCGTCGTAACGACCCCTCCAGACCATGCGGCCCCGCGGGGCCCCCGTGCTCCCGCGTCCGATGTCTTTTTGCCACGCCCTGACGCGAGCAGCCACTTCACCTCCAGACATCGGGTGCCTTGCACCCAAGGAGGTCGAAAGTGCGCTCGCAGCTGATTCTGAGTGCTGCTGCTCTCTTGTTGATTGCCTCGGCTCGTCCGGCCGCGGCCGACCCGATCGGCGGTCGGGAGTCGAACTGCGAGACCTGCCAGGGCTCGATGTACTGGCTGGAGTACAACACGACGCCGCTCGGGTCGGATGCCGACAGCACGCAGTACGAAATCGTGCTGCGCATCGACACGACGGCCTACACGGGTGGCGGTTCCAACATCGACGACGTGGCCTTCAAGGTCAGCCCGAACCTGGACGGCGTGGCGCTGCTCGATGCGCCGGGCGGCGCGGGCGACTGGACCACGCTCCTCGGCGGGATCGGTGCGGGCGGCTGCGACGCGAACGCCAGCAACGGCTTCGGCTGCACCACGTCGAACGACGACAGCAACGCGACGCTCCCCTTCGCGGGCATCTACGTGTGGCGGTTCGTGGCCGACGTTCCCACCGGAACGCTGCTCAAGCTCACGGACGAAGCGAGCATCAAGGCCCGCTACGTGGATGATGAGGGCGACAAGATCGGCGCCCTGGTCTCCGAGCGGATCACGCTGCAACCAGTTCCGGAGCCCGGCACCGCGCTGTTGCTGGCCTTCGGCCTCGCAGGTCTCGTGCGCGCCGGATCGCCGCGCCGCTAGCCCGGCACTGGTTCGATCTTCACAGGCGCCGTCCGCGTTGGCGGGCGGCGCCTCCTTGCATTCAGCGGAACGAGCGATCGAAGAGCGCGTCGATCGCGAGCGCGCCGTTCTCGGAGAGAAAGCGCGTGCCGGTGCCGCAGAAGTGCGGGTGGCGGATCACCGGTTCCTTGGCCGGCTCGAAGCTCTCGCCGCTCCATTGGAACCAGCCGTCGCGATCCTGGTCGAAGACGAAGAGCGGTTTGTTGCAGAGCTTGGCGAACTCGGCGCCCCAGCCGGTGCCGCCCTTCACGGTCTGGTCGGCGAGGATCGTGCCGACCACGTAGATCTCCTGGCCGTGGTTCACCTGGAAGTAGATGGTCTGGAGCACGCGCTTGAAGAGCGGCGTGTCGGGATAGGCGCGGTGCATCAGCTTGCTCACGTAGGAGAGGCTCACGTCGCCGTGTTCCAGCTCTTCGTGGGTGAGTACGCGGAGGCCGCGGCGCCGCGCGTCGTTGTGACCCTCGAAGCTGAAGTTCACTTCGTCGATGCCGTGGCGCTCGGCGGCGGCGCCGAAACGGGCTTCGGCGCCGTTCGCGGCGCCGCTGTAGAGGATGCAGGCTTCGGGCTTCAAGGCGCTTCTCCCAGCTGATGAACTTCGCTCGGCGGAACCTAACCGAGACCCGCGACATCGACGAGCTTCACCACGCGCGTCTTCGGATCCGGGTGCTCTTTCGCGCCCACCCAGCGCAGGCACATCGTGCCGCGACGGTGTCCCGCCGTGTCGAGCCAGTTCGGGACGCCCGGGTCGCGCGACGCGACGACGAGTCGTACCGAGCCATTGGGTCGCACCTTCGCGCCGAAGTGGTTCAGCGCGATCGTGTGGTAGCGGTAGTCGAGCGACTCCATCCAGTGGTTGTTGAGCTGGAAGTTCCAGTACTCGCAGGCCGGCGGCACCAGGTCGATCACCAGCGCCTCGTCGTCGGCCAGCTCGAAGTAGCCGTGGTAGTAGAAGATGTTGGGATCGCCGTGCGCGGCGGCGGCGATCGCGGGGTCGAAGCGGGGAAGCTCGTTCTTGTGCTTCGCGAAGCCTTCCGCCCAGTCGGCGAAGATCGCCGCCGTGCCCGCGACGTACGCAGCCGCCGCCTGCAGGCCGCGGTCGATGAACGCGGGCGTCACCGGCGCCGGCGTGCGCGCGCCGCCGAGCCGCTCGATCTGCAGATCGGCGATGCGCTCGTTCGCGCGATCCTGGAAGGTCTGTCGCACGATCAGCGACGACGTGTCTGGCTCCATGCGCAACCAGTTCCCGCCCGGCTGCTCGTTGCACGAGAGGATGATCTCGAAGCTGCCGTCCGGCGCGATCTTCATCTCGCGCGCGTCGAGGTAGCCGGTCTGGCCGCGGCGCGCCTTCGAGCCGTAGCTGCCCGCGTAGCTGCCGAAGCCGAGGTAGTGCACGGTGTTGCGCGTGCCGGTGATCTTGTACTCGTGCTCGCCGCTGATCGCCGCGCTCTGGTAGTAGTTGTCCGGGTTGTCGGCGCCGATCTTCACCGTCTCGTGCGCGGGACGGCGCAGCACCGGGAACAGCGGGTCGGCGAACTCGATGTACGACTCGAGCGCGACACGCGAGAGTCGCGACAGATAGCGGAAGCCTTCGGCTCGATCGAAGGCGTCCAGCGGTGAGCCGGGCCGCAGCACGACATCGCCGGCGCGCTTCAATGCGTCGCAGAAATCCGCCCAGGCCGTTCCGTCGAGAATGCGCTGCTCGGAGTCTTGGTCGCTCATGGCGCGCCAGTATACTCGCGGCCCCCCGCTGGAGGACTCATGTCGAACGCTCCCGAAGAACATCCCGCCCGGCTCGCTGCAAGGCGCTCGATGGAAGCCGTGCACGCCAGGGACAAGGACGCGTGGATCGCGAACTTCGCCGACGACGGCGTCGTCGAGGACCCGATCGGTCCCTCGATCTTCGACCCCGAAGGCAAGGGGCATCGCGGCAAGGCGGCGATCGCCGCGTTCTGGGACAAGCTGATCGGCCCGAACCGCGTCTTCTTCGACGTCCGCGAGTCGTTCGCGTGCGGCAGCGAGTGCGCGAACGTCGGGACGGTGAACACCGTGCTGCCGAACGGCGCGATCATGATCGTGAACGGCGTCTTCACCTATCGCGTCGACGCGCGCGGCAAGGTGCTCGCGCTGCGCGCGTACTGGGAGATGGCGCGCATGAAATCCGTCCCCCCGCAAGCCGCCGGAGGCGGCGCGCAGTGAGGCGCAGCCGAACGAAGTCGATCGGGACGGCGTGAGCCAGCGCCTTCCGATCTCGATCACCGTCTCCGGGGTGAAGCGCCTCTTCGGCGACGATCTCTCGCAGCTCGTCGAGTTTGCGAAGCGCGCCGAAGACGCGGGCATCGACCAGATCGCGATGACCGATCACCTCGCGATCGGCCCGCGCACCGATCGCTACCCGTACGGCACGTTTCCGTTTCCGAACGACGAGCCGTGGCCCGAGCCGCTGGTGACGCTCGCGGCGATGGCCGGCGCTACGCGGCGCATCCGACTCGCGACGGCGGTGCTCGTCGCGCCGCTGCGATCTGCGCTGTTGCTCGCCAAGTCGCTCGCGACGCTCGACGCGCTCTCGGGCGGCCGCGTCGATCTCGGCGTCGGCGTGGGCTGGCAGAAGGAGGAGTTCGAGGCGTCGGGCGTCTGCTTCGGGTCTCGCACGGCTCGCATGATGGACGTGCTGCGCGCGTGCCGCGTGCTCTGGCGCGACGCGCCGGCGTCGTTCCACTCCGAGACCGTCTCGTTCGACTCACTCTGGTGTGAGCCGCGGCCCGTGCAGCCCGGCGGCATTCCGATCTGGTTCGGCGTCGCGGCGAGCACGCGCCACGTGGCGCACGTCGTCGAGATTGGCAGCGGCTGGATGCCGGTCGGCGCCGACGTCACCGCGCTGGCCGACGGCGTGCGCGCGTTGCGCGCCGCCTTCACGGCCGCCGGTCGCGATCCCGCGTCGCTCGGCGTCCGCGCGAACGTCCCGATTGCGCGCGGCGCGGACGGCCGCGCCGATCTCGATCGCAGCATCGCCGAAGGGATTCCGCGCGTGCGCGAAGCGGGCGCGACGATCGCGGCGTTCCCGATCGCGGCCTACGCGCGGCGTCGCGAAGAGCTGCCCGCGTTGCTCACTCGCCTGGCATCGCTGGCCTGACGGATCGCCGGAGCGGCGCGCTCCCGCCGCGCAGGACCCTCGGGTGTCACGAGCCGACGTTCACACGGGAACCCTTCTGATCGCCAGCGGCAAGCTCGAGTCGCGCGTTCGCGGGCGGCTTCATCCAGGGAACGAGCACGACACGCTTGGCGAGCCTCTGGACCTCTTCGTGAAAGGGTCTCTCGTTTGCGCGCCGGCACTGGAGGAGCGGGTCCGTCACGGAGAGGGGGACGAGGCTCTGGTTGATGACCCATCCGAAGGGTTCGATGCCAGCCCGCTCGAGGTCGCGCTGAAGTTGGGCCGCTTCGTGAACGGGTGTGGCCTCGGGCAGCGTCACGAGGAGGATCTTCGTGAAGCCCGGATCACGCAGGCGCGGGAGCAGCCGACGCACTTCCTCGGGAACCTGGCCGGCGGTCCTCAGAACCTCGCGATGGTAGGCCTGCGCCGCGTCGAGAAGCAGCAATGTGTGGCCGGTGGGCGCGGTATCGATGACGACGAAGCCATGCACCCCTTCGTCGACGATGCGAGCGAACGCACGGAAGACCGCGATCTCCTCGGTGCAGGGCGAGCGCAGGTCTTCTTCCAGCAACGCCCGCCCGGCCGCATCCAGCCCGGCGCCGGCGCCGCGCACGACTTCATCGGAATAGGCGCGCGTCTCCGCGGCAGGGTCGATCCGACTCAACCGAATCCCCTCGACGGGAGGGCCGAGTGCGTCTGCAACGTGTGCAGCAGGATCGGTCGTGGTGAGGTGAACCCGATGGCCGCGCCGCGCGAGCTCGACAGCGATGCTGGCCGCGACCGTGGTCTTGCCGACACCGCCCTTGCCCATCGTCATGATGACGCCTCGCCCGTCGGCCTCGAGCTCGGGCAGGAGCGCGGCGAGCGGAGGCAAGAGCGCGGTGCTCGAAGAGACTGCTCGGGGAACGTCGTGCGCCGCGCGTCCGGTCTGGAACAGCGCTCGAAGCGGCTCGATACCCACGAGCCCGAACGGCAAGAGGGGAAGCTCCGTGCGCGGAAGGCCGCGCAACCCTGCGGGCATGGCTTCGACGGCCCGTCGCCCGCGCTCTTCCATCGCGACGGCGATCGGATCGTTCGCGCTGCTCGCGTGGAAGATCCCGTTGAGCACGAGCTCCTGCCTGCGGATGCCGAGCTCGTCGAGTTCCCGGCGCGTGCGCTCGGCCTCGTCGAGCGCCGACCGCTCGGCGCGGGAGACCAGGACGAGAGACGTCTGCTTGCCGTCGGTAAGCGCCTGGCGCGACGCCGCGTAGAGTGCCTGCTGCGCCTCGAGGCCAGAGAGCGGGCCGAGACACGACGTTCCCCCGACGTTGCTCTCGAGAAATCCGGTCCAGGCGGCGGGCAGCGCGAGCAGGCGCAGCGTGTGTCCGGTGGGCGCGGTGTCGAAGACGACGTGGTCGAACTCCGCCGTCACCGCTGCGTCTCCGAGCAATTTCGAGAACTCGTCGAACGCGGCGATCTCGACGGTGCAGGCGCCCGATAGCTGCTCCTCGATGCTGCGCACCGCCGTGTCGGGTAGCACGCCGCGGTACGGCCCCACCACGCGCTCGCGATAAGCCAGTGCTGCGACTTCCGGATCGATGTTCAGCGCGAAGAGCCGAGGCACCGCAACAATGCTCGTGGGAGAGACACCGATCTTCGTCTCGAGGGCCTCGTCGAGGTTCGAGGCCGGATCCGTGCTCACGAGCAGCACACGCTTGCCGCGTTCCGCGAGAGCGATTGCGGTCGCACAAGCGACGGAGGTCTTGCCTACACCTCCCTTGCCGGTGAAGAACAACTGCCGCGGCACACGCTCGAGGAATTCCATCGGTCAGCTACTTCCGCAGCACTTTGAGTTCGCGGATTCCTTGCCTCCTTGCGGCTCGCAGCAACCGCTGGTCGCCGTTGCGCCCGTCTCCTCCTGCCCGGTGGGAGCGTCGCCACGAAGGAAGCGCTCCGCGAGAGCGCGGACGGCCCGTGCGGGTGCGTCCTTCACGCTCTGCGCGAGGGTGACGGCGCGATGCATGTCGTCGCGCGAGACGCCGAGCTTGCGGGCCTTGTCGTAGTGGAACTTGAAGCAAGGCTCGCAGTTCGCAGCGATGGCGGCGCCGATGGCTACCAGCTCCGCCACGGCTTCCGTGAAGAGACTCGCCTCGGGGGCCGCGACGCCGCTCCACGCCGCCAGCTCGCCGCGCGACGGGTAGACGCCACTGCTCCTCACCTCGCCATCCACTTTCACCAGCGGAAGCCCCGCTTCGCCCTTCGCCTCGAGCGCCGCCTTCACCGCAGCGTCGGCCGCGAACGCGCCGGGTTCTTGGGACAGATTGAAGCGCTCGACCGAGACGCCCTGACCTTTGAGCCAGTCGAGGTCGGCCGCGAAGCGCACGAGTTCAGGATCCACCGAGGGTCCGCAGACTCCGGTCGAGCAGCACATCGCGGGATCGAAGACGTGTACGGCGGTCATCGGAAGTTCCTTCTATTGATCGTTGATCTACGATATTCTTGGATCCGGCGCCTCAGAGTCCGCCCACCAGGGCCTTCAGCCTACGCAGCGTGCGGGGCTCGATGCAGTAACAAACGCGCGGCCCATCGACCTCGCCGCGGATCACCCCGGCGTCCTTGAGGACTTTCAGGTGCTGGGACACGGTCGACTGCGCGAGCGGCAGTTCGTCGACGAGATCACCACAGACGCAAGCGTTCTTGCGGGCGAGAATCCGCAGGATTTGTACGCGTGCCGCGTGCCCGACGGCTTTTGCGAGGTCCGCAAGCTCTTCGTCAGCATCCTTGCCTTCCACCGGGCGGAGATCAGGCGCTGAATTCTGCTCCTCGCAGCATGCGGTCGGAGATCGCTGACTCATCGTATAAATACGATACGTTGTCTGAGGACGCCGGTCAATGCCTCGTCGGTTGGCGCGGAATGCGTTGCCGCGCTCATGCGGCGCGAAAAAATGCACGCCGAGCTGCATCCGCGCGTGCAGCCAGACGCCGCCGACGCAAGCCATCCACATTGGCCGATTTTCGCGCGACGTGCACGGCGCCAGCAGCTTCCAGCCCTCTGGAAGCCATCACGAAGGAGCTCGGAGCCTTGGACAGCGGGGATTCCGGGTTCGATCGCTAGCGTCATGGCAAGGAATCGCCGGGGAGCGGATGCTTGGGGGACCAGCGGGAAGGTTTCCGCGGGTCTCGACGGGAGAGATACGGATGGCAAGCAGAGAAAGAGCAAGACGATTCTTGGAAGAATCAGAGGCACACACGCACTATTCAAGCATCGTCGAGTGCACGCTGACCTATTTCATCCACAAGGCGGAAAAGGAAGGCAACGCCCGCTTCGCCGATGATCTACGCAAGGCCAGGCAAGGGTATCACGAAGAGTTCAAGCTGGGCATCGAACTCACTGAGCAAGTGTACTCTGAATTGTTTAGCGACGAGGAGTTGGACGACTTGATCGTGTTGAATTCGAACCCGGCCCTGAAGAAGGCACGGGCGCTCACCTCGGATATCTTCAATGCCATTCTCGAGAAATTCTTGATGGTGTCGGCATGACCAATACGGTAGGAGCGGTTCCGCAGATGGAAGAACGTCCCCTCGGCGCAGGCGAAAAACGACTTTCGAGCAAGCAGGATCCTTCCGCTCCCGGCGATACGGAAGCCCGTCATGGCGCGATGCTGATGAGGTCGACCGGGTTGGGAAAGGCCGAGCTCGTTGCGGAGATCGTCGGGCTGAAACGTCAGGGCGACTATCTGATCATGGAGTTGCGAACCACCAAGCCAGTGCGCTGGAAGATCCGTGGCGGTCTGAGCCACAAGGATTTGCGCATGCTCCTGAGGGCGATGATGAAACTCTCAGTGCTTTCGTTCCTGCTCAACCTCCGCGCCTGGTTCAAGGAGCCAACGCATCCCGGTGACTTCTGAGGAAGCCATCGACAAGCGAGCGAGCAAGGCCGGCAACGTCCGGAATTCGGGAGAGGAATATCGTGGGTAAGGATGAAAGGTTCGACATCGTCATCATCGGCGCCGGCCCGAACGGGATGACGACCGCGGCCTATCTGGCCAAGTGCGGACTCAGTGTCTGCGTGCTGGAAGAGCGCACCGAGTGTGGCGGCGCCTGCGAGACGCAGGAGCCGATTCCCGGCGTGCGCATCTATCCGCACGCCATGCTGATGTATGCGTCGCCAGCGCCGGGATTCGAGCAATTGGAGCTGCACAAGTACGGCTTCCGCATGACCTGGCACCCCGACTACGGGAAGTTGGAGGATCTGGCCGCCCTCGCCTGCACCGATGGATGGCGCCCCATCTCCATGCAGGACAAGATGGGCTGGGCCAAGCTGGGCGGGCTGCTCGGCGGGCCGCCGTTCACCAAGGAGCTGATGCGCGCCACATTCTGGTGTCCGCCGCATCCGCCCGAAGTCGAGGTGACCGACGACAACGTGCCGTACATGCAGGTGTACAAACAGCGCCAGCCTGACGTGTACACCCATGAACTGCGTGAAATGACGATGTTCGATCTCCTCGACGAGCATTGCGAGACTGAGCACTTCAAGTCCGCCATGGCGTTCGCGGCCTGGGCCTCCGGTGCCGCGGGACACTGGGAAGGTGTGGCCATTCCGGCCGCTCTATGTGTGCAACTGCTCACCTTGCCGAGCACCGGGCAGAACAGCATCCCGCGCGGTGGCTTGCACGGCTACTTGCACGCCATCCATCGCGCTGCCGTGCACAAAGGGGCGGTCATCCGTACCTGCTGCCCGGTGGACGAGATCCTCATCGAAGACGGACGGGCAGTTGGCGTGCGGCTCCGGGAGACCGCCGCCATGGGTGGAAGAACGATCTGGGCCAACAAGGCGGTCATCGCCGCGGTCGATGTACACCAGGCCTTTCTCGAGATGGTTGGCCCCCGTCATTTGGACCCAGGCTTCATCCAGAAGGTCAAGGACATCAGTCTGAAGAATCAGACGTTGTACGTGTCCGTCTTCCACACCAAGACGCAGCTGCGGCTCAAGCCGAAGTGGGCCAGGGACGACCGCCTGTTGGGCCCCAATAAGCAACCGTTTCTCGGCATCTATCCGTGCGACTCGCGGGAGATCTACTACGAGAACGTTGCGGATGTGGACGGTCGCAAGGGCCAGCCGACTGTGCCTCCGGAACGCGCGTTGTGGTTCCAGGCGCCGCCGCAGAATTTCGACCCAACGGATTGCCAGGCGAATTACCCGCCGGCGCGTGGCTACATCTCACAAGCGTACGAGATGGCGGTTACTTCACCCGACTACCACAAGGAGGGTGAAGACGCCCCCGACAAGTACAAGCCCGAGATGGACCGCTACATGCGCCAGGCCTACGGCCAAATGCTCGACGGCCTCGAAGACGACAACCTCATCCACCATTGGAGCGCTACCGGTCGCGATGTGGAATTCCGCAACACCGGGATCATCGGCGGCACCTGGTGCGGCAGCCGCCACGACGAAGATCAGTTGTGGACGAACCGTCCCATCCCGGAGTTGGCTCGCTACCGGACGCCTATCGAGGGCCTGTACCACGCCCATCAGACATCAGGACATCCGGGTGGGCTGTGCCTGATGGCGATCCCGTACAACCTGATGCACATCCTCATCGAGGACGGCATCGCCGAGCCCGGGGACTGGTGGTACGCGTCGCCGTGGTACATCCCGCAACAGGGCAAGATCTCCGCGAAACGCGCTTGACGCGCAGGACTGAGGGGACGCGATGGCAGACTTCAAATACAAGTCGGAGTTCAAGTACGACCCTAGTGATGTGTTCGGACACATGCAGGAGGAGTTTCCGAAGCAGAGCGAATTCGACGTCGTGATCATCGGCGGCGGGCCCAACGGGCTCATCGCCGCTGCCTATCTCGCCAAGGCCGGCCTGAGCGTTGCCGTCTGCGAACGTCGCTTCGAGTGCGGTGGCGGCTTGGCGACCGAGGAGAATCTCTATCCCTGCTACTCGTCCAACCCCCACGTCCTCTACCACATGATGGTGGATTACATGCCGGCGATCCGCGATTTCGAGCTGGACGGTCCGGCGCTGACCTGGATCCGACCGAATGCCCAGACCGGCATGCTGTTCGAGGACGGCTCGTCGGTGCTGCTCACGCGCATGGTCCAGGATACCAAGGATTCCATCAGCAAATATTCGTTCAAGGATGCGGTGACCTTCGGCAAGGTGATTCGCGAGTGGCGCAAGATCGTCGACGACATCATCGCGCCGGCCACCTACATCCCGCCGATGGATCCGATCGAGATCACCATGGCCATGCAGCGCACCAAGGTCGGCCAGCAGATGCTGGAGATGGGTGAGCTGAGCCCCCTGCAACTGATCACCGAGACCTTCGAGCACGACAAGGTGCGGGCGCTGCTGCTGTATGCCACTTGCATGTGGGGACTGGATCCGCGCGAGACCGGGCTCGGCTTCATGGTTCCGCTGATGCTCGATCGCGCCATGAACAAGTGTTACTGCTACGGCGGGTCCCACAAATTCGGCAGCGCGTTGGCCCGCCAGGTGGTAAAGAACGGCGGCGTGATCTTGGAAGCCGCCACGGTGGACAAGATCATCATCGAGAATGGCCGCGCGGTGGGCGTGCACATCACGCACGAGGACCGCGTACTGCGCGCCAAAGCGGTGATGTCCACGCTGGACCCGCACACCACGTTCCTCGACATGATCGGCGAGGCGTCTCTGCCGGCGTCGCTCGACGGATTCGGTCAAGGGATGGGTCTGGGACAAGTGGAGCTTCAACACGCTCCACATCGCCGCCGACGAGGCCCCCCAGTACGCCACGGACGACCCGTGGATCAACGAAGCCTTTGCCACCGTCATCGGCATCGAGAGCGTCGATCAGCTGCTCGTGCATTGGGACAACGTGACCGAGGGGAAGATCGATCTGAACAACTTCGGCGGCCACTCGACGTGCGAGAGTCTGTTCGACCCGACTCTCAGCGATCGCCCGGGCAAGTACGTCTCGATGTTCCAGATCCATGCACCCTATGGGATCGCAGGCGGCTGGGTGAATCGGCGCGACGAGATCAAGGCGGCGATGCTGTCCAAGTGGCAGAAGGCCGCCCCGAATCTGACGGGCAAGATCATCCGCACCGCCATGGAAGATCCCGAGGAGATCGAGATCCGCTTCCCGAACATGCGCCGTGGCTCGATCAAACACGGCGACTATCGGCCGCTGCAGATGGGCTGCTATCGCCCCAACCAGGAGTGCTCCAGCACAAATACGCCCATTGAAGGGCTCTATGTCTGCGGCGTGTCCGTGTACCCGGGAGGGCTCGTCCTCGGCGGGCCGGGTTACCTGGGTGCAAACAAAGTGGCCGAGGATCTGGGCGTCACCAAGTGGTGGAAGCCGACACCGGTGATGGAGCGATACATCAAGATGTACCTGGAATGAAGAAATGCCGTCTGTGCACCTTGGATGGCGCAGCGATCAAGCCGTCTTGGTCGATTGGTGCTGGCGGAGCACCGCGTCGGCGACGTTCATGCCGGACTCGATCGCCTGCTGGGTGCCGACGCCCGTGCCGCCGGCGTCGCAGCCGACGAAGAACAAGCCGCGGACCGGCGCTTCAATTGAGGGTTTGTTCGGACCGCACTGTCCGACGATCTGTCCCAAGCCGATCGTTTCACCGCCATGGCCGGGGAGTACGGACTCGCGTGTCAGGTTCGAGACGTCCTTCGGCGTGTACAGCTCCTTGTCTTCGATCGCAGCCTCGAGCTCGGGGAACGCTTTGAAGATGATTTCCTCGCCGGCCTTGGCCCACGCGGCGATCTCCGTCCTGCGTCATTTGTGGGCTCGGCGGGCAGAACGAGCCGGTGATCATCAGCTGCTTGCCGGGCGGTGCTGCCATCGGATCGTAGTTCGATGGCACCTCGAAGTAGACGACCCCTTCACGCGACGCTCGGCCGGCGTGCGCCTGGTCGAGCCGCTCGAGGCTCCACGGGCTGTCATCGGAGAACACGACGCCGTATGGCACGTTGGTCACCGGTCTGCCGCAAGAAGTAGCGGTGCCCGAGCAACGCCCATGAGGGCACCAAGCGTTTCACGTATTGCCGATAGTCCGGGCCGACAGTACTGCTCACCCACCAACTTCAGCACGGTCGGCTGCAGACCCGCATTGCTGACGACGATCGGTGCGTTGAACGTGCCCTGGCTGGTGACCACCCCGGTCACCTTGCCGTCCGCTACCACGATCTTCTCCGTCTTGGCCTTCATGAGCACGGTGCCGCCATGACGCCGCACCGCCTCGCAGTATGCCTCCGCGACGGAACCGAAGCCGCCGCGGCAGAATATCCCGCCGTGACGCAGAAACATGTCTTGCAAGCTCGCGATGGCCTCGGCCGCTTCCAGCTGATCGACGGGCACCATGAACATGCCGTCGCAACAGTTGCTCACCAGGAATGCGTACAGCGAGCGCGGTACGTCGTGCCGGTCAACCCACTCCTGGAAGCTGATGCCGTGGAACTTCTCGATTTCCTCGGGCGGCATCATCGTGAGCTCGGCGAAGAACATCAGCGCCGCGGCGCGGTCTTCCGGCTTGATCTCCAGCCAATCGAAGATGGCGTTCGGGTCGCTCTGTCCTACCGGCATGTCGGGCACGCGGGTGTAGGTACCGGAGGAGGTTCTGTACAGGCTTGCCGGCGAGCCGGGCGTGACCAGCTGTACCAGGTCCGCGACGCCCAGCTCCCTGGCCACCGTTTCGTAGAGATTTCCGACGACCGGCGCGCCAATGACCACCCAGGGGGTGTAGGTGAAGCCGTTCTTCGACAGGCTCATGGCCTTGCCGCCGGCGCGAGCGTTCTTTTCGACCAGCAAGACCTTGAGCCCGCGCTGCGCCAGCAAGCCAGCGCACGTGCTGCCACCGAAGCCGGCGCCAATCACGATCACGTCGTACCGCTCACTTGCCATGACTTGCCTCCTCAAAGCTTCAGCAGCTTCGCTACGGCATCGAGCAAGCGGTGGTGTTTCTCGCTATCCAACGCCATCGCATCCAACAGTGCACCGAGAAGATCGGCGCTTTCCCCGGGAAGCTCGGACTTCACAGCGCGACACGCGTCGATCGTTTCCAGCTCGTGCTTCTGCAGCATCTGAGTCAGACGCAGGAGCTCAGTGCGATTGGCATTGCGTGGGATGGCGCTCTCCTGCTCCGTGGGGCGCTCCCGCATCCACTTTGCCAAGGTGCGCAAGAGGAGATGGTGCAGCTCTTCCTCCGTCAGGATGTGGCTCACCAGATTGCCGGCGGAGCTGTCGCCCAACTTTTCCGAGAGGGCGCGGTACTCGGTCAGGATCTTGCCCTCCTCGTCCGCGTGGCGCTCGAACGTTGCTGCTAGAGATTCCCGCTCTTTGTTGCTGCTCACCGTCTTCTCCTCGAGAGGAAGCCCGCCGGATCCCGAGCATCCGCTCCCCGGCGATCGCTTGCCATGACGCTAGCCATCGAACCCGGAATCCCCGCATGAACCGCCTCAGCCGATCTCGATCTGCGCGCGCAGGCAGGCGTTCCGGAAGGCGGTCGGCCGCCCCGGATCCGCGAGCAGGCCGTCGGCCCAGCGCGCCTCGGGCGAGCCACGGCGGCGCAGCGACTGGCGCACGAGCTCGAGGACGAGCGGGCCCGCGAGCGCAGGCGCGAGGAAGGTGGTCTTCGGAGCCATGCCCGTCATGGCCGCGCCGAAGCGCTCCATGAAGGCATTGCCCCGGCGCTGCGCCACGACGTTGGCCGCGTCGAGCAGAAGGGGCATGCGGCTGGTGAGGCGAGCGGCGAGCGCGGAGGCGGGGAACTCGCGGCCGAATGCGGCCATCCAGCGCCGGTGGTAGCGGGAGCAGGCGCGCTCGGAGATGTCGCCCTTCGCCAGCATCTCGTGGATCGCTCGCGCGGCGATGCGGCCCGCCTGCATGCCGGTGTGGATGCCCTCTCCCGTCAGCGGGTCGGTTTGACCGGCGGCGTCGCCGACCAGCAGGAGCTGGCGCGCGTAGCTGCGCGCCACGCCGCCGAGCCGCAACGGGGCGATGCGCAGCGACTCGAGGTACTCGACTTTCGGTCCGAGCACGGCGGAGATCAGCGGATCGCGGCGGATGCGCTGCTCGTACAGATGCGGGAGATCCTTGCCCGCCGCGACACCGCCCGGGATCACGTAGCTGCCCACGTCGATGTCGTCGTTGTAGTGCCGGAAGAGGGCGACGTAGCCGGGCAGGATGTAGCTCGGATAGAAAAGGACGCCGTCCGCCCGGAAGTTGTGGCTGCCGCCCTGCACGTACTGGCGGGCGGCAAAGCCCGCCGGCGAGTTCGTGAGGAGACGAAGCCTGCGCGCCACGCGGCTGGTGGCGCCGTCCGCCGCCACCAGCATGCGGCTTCGGAAGCGGCGCCCGTCGCCGCAGGCGACGTGCCAGAGGCCGTCGCTCTCGAGTTCAGTGCGCACCACGGCGGCCTCTTCGAAGAGCTCGGCGCCCGCGTGCTCGGCGGCGCGCGCGATGCGCTCGTCGCAGAGCATGCGCTTGATGGCGTAGACGCGGGTGCCGGTCGCTGCCGGCGCATCTCCGGTGCTGACGAAGCTCTCACCCGAAGGCGACACGAAGCCGCCCGCGCGTGCCTCGCGGACGAGCCCCTCGGCCTCGAGCGGCTGCAGAACGCCCATCTCCTCGAGGATCTCGAGCGCAGGCGCGCACCACGCATCGCCGCAGATCTTGTCGCGCGGAAAACGCGCCTTCTCGAGCAGCGCGACGCGCGGCCGCGGCCGGTCGCCGTCCCCGCGCGCGAGGTACCAGGCGGTGGTCGCGCCGGCCGGGCCCGCGCCGACGACGATCACGTCGTGGATCTCGCCTCGCTCGCTCGTCTGCACATCACTCATGGTCGTCTCCCGGCCCGGTCCCGGCTGCTCGCACGCTGGGCTTGCACGACAGCAACGTCCGCTCAGCCAGCGCCTCGGCGAGTCTGCAGCTCGGAGAGTATCTCGCGGTGGCGCTGGCGACCCAGCGGGTATCGCAGCGCGACTCCGGCCGCTACGACAAGGAAGATGGCCGGCACACCGGCCGTCAGCAGGCGGATCGCCGTGCTGACGGACTCGCTCTGCAGACGGCGCTCCTCTTCGGGCCGACCACGATGCTCTGCCGCCATCTCGGTGCGCGCGGCCGCCGCGTCCGGTTCGGCGACGGCGTGACGCGCGCGATCCTGCGCGCCGAGGACCTCACCGTCTTCAAGGTGATCTTCGACCGCGCAAAGGACTGGACCGACATCGACGAGATGCTCTCCGCGCTCGGCGCGGACTTCGACGGCGGCTATGGGATGACATGGCTGCGGAAGATTCTCGACGCAGGCGACGCGCAGATCGCGCGGATCGACGCAGTTCTGCGACATTCGCAGAACTGAGCGGCATCGCGGCGAGGTACAGGAATCGCCGATTGCTATTACCATGCTCTCTCCGACGCGACGCGGTGGGTTCCCGCGGCGCCGCCGGAGCACAAACGTCACGGCGTGTCAGTTCTCCTCTGACCGAGGAGCGTCGCTGTCGTTTTCTACAAACGGGCCCGATTCGCAGCTGCGAGTTCGTCGGCAATGTCGGCGGCGGTCGTTTCTCCGCAGTGCGCGCGCAGCTGCGGACCCTCCGGGGTTTCGTTTGGCCGGGCACGCTTCGTGCTACCTTCGGACTTTCATGCAAGACACCCTCCGATCGTTGAAGTTGCCCTCGCTGATCGCGTTGATCGCCGCCCTGGCCGTGCCCTGGGCGTGCGGCGCGCTGTTTCAGGAGGTCGTGATCGACAGCTCTCCCCCGGTGGACCCGTGGATGAAGGCCGTCGGTGACCTCAACGGAGATGGCAAGCTCGATCTCGTGCTCTGCGGCCGCAGCGGGCCGCTCGTGTGGTACGAGAACCCGAGCTGGACGCGGCGTACGATCTCGACGGCGACGGGCTCGGCAGGCAGCAGCACCGACGTGACGCTCGGTGATGTCGACGGCAACGGATCCCTCGACGTCGTACTCGCGAACGGAGTCTGGTTCGCCAATCCTCTCCCCCGCGGCGATGCGAAGCTCGACGTCTGGGTGCGCTCGCAGATCGACGCGACGACGGCCCACGACGTGGTGCTCGCCGACCTCGATCTCGACGGTGATCTCGACGTCGTGAAACGCAACCAGGGGGCAACCGGCGACGTGATCCGGGTCTTCCGCCAGAACGCGGGAGGCACCTGGACCGAACGGACGATTCCCGCTCCCGCAGGCGAAGGTCTCGGGGTCGCCGACCTCGATGCCGACGGGGATCCCGACATCGTGATCGCGGGCGCGTGGTACGAGAACGACGGCAACCCGATCAGTGGCGCGTGGAGGAAGTACACCTACAGCACCGCCTACACCTACCCGAATGTCGTCGTGCAGGTTGCGAACATCGGCGGAAGCAGCCGCCCCGACATCGTGCTCGCGCCCTCGGAGGCCGCGGGGAGTACCTATCGGCTCTCGTGGTTCGAGGCGCCGGCCGACCCCAAGACGATCTGGCCCGAGCGAGTCCTGGAGAGCAACATCGAGACCGTCGTTCACGGCCTCGCGCTCGCGGACTTCGACCGCAATGGCCGGACCGACGTCGCCTTCGCCGAGATGCACCAGGGAGCCGACCCGGATCGCGTGCGCGTGCTGCTCCAGAACTCGAGCGGAGCCTTCTCGGGTATCGCCGTATCGTCGGTTGGATCGCACGACATCGTCGCCGCCGACCTGGACGGCGACGGCGACGCCGATCTGTTTGGGGCGAACTGGAATACGGCGAGCGCGCGCGACGGGGCCAAGCCGCGCATCTGGCTGAACCACATGGCGAGCGCCGGCGCAGCGGCCGCCCCCTAGAAGGGTTGCGACCGGCTCGCCATTGGGGCCACTCGCAGCTGCGAGCGCGTCACGACTGGCGATCGGACCCTGTGTCAGGCAATTGCCATCCGACCCAATCCTGCGTCACGCAGAGATCCGCTCCACATCCACCCGGGTTCCCCGATCGCTGCATCCAGGCTGCTGCATCATCACCATGGGCTGCAAGTGGAAGTAGCCGCCCGCGAGCTGGATGGGGTTGAGCGGGCTTGGGGTCAGCGTCTGGTCGGATTTCCCATTCGGGAACTGAAATGGCTCCCAGGCGTGATAGACGACGACCTGGCCTGGCTTCAGCGACGATGACAGCATGGCCTGGAGTTCGCACTCGCCGACGTCATTGTAGACGCGCACCGTATCGCCATCGCCGATCCCGCGCGTTCTGGCGTCGCCCGTGTTCAGGTAGATCACGGGCCCCCCTCGCTGCAACCGCAAGAGCGCCTCGTGGTCGCGCCAAGCCGCATGGATCGACCAGCGGTTGTGCCCGCTCGTCAGTTGCAGCGGGTAGTCACCCCCGATCATCAGGTTGGCCTTGTGCACGGGCAGCACCTCTCCCATCTCCTCGTAGAAGGGATGGTCGACGTAGAACTGCAACCGCCTGGTGAGCGTGGGCCACGGAATCTTCTTCTGCACATGCCAGCTGTTGCCCACGATCGTCTTGTCTGGAGCGATATCCGCCGAGTTGCCGATGTGGACCACCCCCATGCCCACCTCGCTGAAGCGCTCGAAGCCCTTCTCGGCGAGCTGCTTCCAGCCGACACCGTTCAGATTCGTGGTGATTCTCAACATCTCCTGGAGCAGATCCTCCGGGTTGTCCTCCGTGAAGCGCCCCTGGAAGGTGAAGTCGTCGTAGCACTCGTCGAGTCGCCTCGGCTCGCCGTGGCGGTCGCGGTAGCTGGTGATGCCGCGTGCCCGCGCGAGTTCCTGGATCTTCTTCAGCAACAGGCAGTGAAACTCCCAGTCTGATTTCGAGTCCCCGATGGGTGGAACCGCCTTGATCGTGGGGTGGCTGAAGGGCGCGAGGGCCGAGGACCAGGCAATGTCGTTCTTCTCGTAATAGCCAGCTGCTGGCAGTACGTAGTCGCTGTAGCGAGCCGTATTGCTCATTCGCCAATCCAGGGTGACCAGGAGATCCAGCTTCGGAAGCATGTGCTCGATCAACTTCTGATAGCTGCGCACACGGCGGAACATGTTGCCCCCGGTGCTGAACAGGATGCGCGGCGCGGTGCTCGGTACGAACTGCCACCCCTTCTCCACGGCCTCCTGGAGGTAGTCCTCGAACTCGCGACCGAGATCGGTGTCCCAACGCCTAGCGCTACCGAAGAGTTCCTTCAGGCCACCGTGTTGGTAGTGAAACAGAGCCGTCGCCACGATGTTCCCCAGCGCGTAATCTTGCCGAGCGAAGTGGTAGACGATCATCTCGTCGGAATAGCCATCCAGCTTCAGTCGGAGCATCTCGGGCGCAGCCTTCAGCGCGATGAGGCCGATGGCGACCTTGGGCGCGACCTTGCCGCTCGCGGGAGTGAAGGGATCGACGCCCGAGATGGAGAGCATCGGTACGGCCGAATAGCCCGCACCCCGTCTCCCGAAGTGACCGGTCAGGGCGAACACCAGCAGGATGCTCCGCTCCATCTCCAGACCGTGGTAGAACTTTCCGAAATTGGTCTGCGAGACGTTGGAGCACGCCCTGGCTCGGGCGATGCGCCTTGCGAGGCTGCGCACCTGGCTTTCCTTGACTCCGGTGATCGCTTCTGACAGCTCCGGGGTGTAGTCCTGGAGCCGTGTCTTCAACTGCTCGAACACCGTAGTGACCCTGACCGTGCCTTCGAGGGTCTCGACCTCGAAGATCCCCTCCAGGGCCGGCTTGATCGTCCCGAGCTTCAAGTTGCGCCGGGGTGCCTCGACGATGCCGTTCCCGGCGGTGTCGAACACGAAGAACACGTCGTCTGCGCCGTCCTCCTTCAGGTCTCTCGCGCGCAGGAATCGTCGATCGTCCAGGCGTACCAACAGCGGCATGTCGGTCTGCTCGACCATGAAGTCGGGCTTGTAGATCTTCTCCTCGACGATGACCTGTGCCATCGAGAGCGCCAGGGCGGCATCGGTTCCGATGTTGACCGGCACCCATTCGTCGGCGTGGATCGAAGAGGGGCTGAAGTCGGGCGCAACGCAGACGACGTAGGCTCCCTTGTAGCGCGCCTCGTAGATGAAGTGCGCGTTTGGGATGTGTGTGTAGTTCGGGTTGCCGCCCCAGATGAGGATCACGTCACTGTAGAAGAGATCGTCCATGGAACTCGTGAAGATGATCTTGCCGGTGGTCGTGGTGACACCGGGCGCATGGTCTCCCATCTCGGCGGTGTTCTCGAGGATCGGCGTATCGAGCAGATAAGCGCTGCGCGTCAGGCCCAGCGCGTGGCAGCCATTGCTGGATGAGGAGCCGAGGTCCCAGTAGATCGATCCGGGGCCATGCTGCTCGGAAGTGATCGCTTCGATGAACCCGTCGGCGATCTCGGTGAGCGCCTGCTCCCAGGAAATCCGCTTCCACTTGCCTTCACCGCGCTCGCCAGCCCGCTTGAGGGGCGTGGTGAGTCGTGACCGGTCATACATGCGATCGCTGTAGCAGGCCCCTTTTTGACAGCCGCGGGGATTGAAATCGGGGAGGGCCGCGTTGGTCTGCTCGTAGCTGGCGAGCTGTTCCTCGCGCCAGACGATGCCGTCCTTGACATAGACGTTCCAGGCGCAGCGCTGATAGCCGCAGTTGGCGTAGTGGGTGCCCTTGGTCACGCGATCCCACGTCCACTGCTTGCGGTAGAGATCCCCGAAGCCGGAGTATTCGATCTCGCGGGGTGCGTCCCGGAGCGGACCCGCGTCCGTCTCCACCTGCTTGGCGCCTTCACCGCAGCGGAGCTGGAAGAGTGCGAGTGCTGCGGTGCTGCCAGTTGCCACCAGGAAGCTTCTTCGGGTCAGATTTCGATTCACGACTTCCGCAACCTCCAAGACGCGTTCAGGCCTCGTGATCATCCGGCACGCGGCTGATCACAGGATCGTTCGAATCGTCGAAGTCTTGCAACATCCGGGCAGCCGAGGACTCTGGCGCGGCGCGCCGGCGCCCTCGGCGGGGAAACAGGGATGGTGCGCGATCTCGCGAGACGCCCCGGCTCCAGCATCCGATGGGTCCGCTCGCCGCTCCCTTCAGCCCCTCGTCGCGGAACGCCGAGTGCCGTCAGGAGTTCGCCGCGCTCGCGGAGTTCTCGCAAGCCGGCGGACCCGCAGGCGCCTGCGCAGTGTCCGTCGCGGGCAGCCAGAGTTCCAGTTCTGCGCCTCCGTCCGGCCGGCAGCGCGCCTCGAGGTGGCCGTCGTATCGGCGGGCGAGGTCGAAGCTGAGCGAGAGCCCGAGGCCGGTGCCCTTCCCCGGTTCCTTGGTGGTGAAAAAGGGATCGAAGAGGCGCGGGAGGACCTCGGGTGGGATGCCGGGGCCGCGGTCGCGTACGAGGAGCGCCACGCCGGCGCCGCGCGGTGCGACCTCGATTTCGATGTCGGGCTCCGGTCCGCTCGCCTGGACGGCGTTGGCGACGAGGTTGACCGCGATCTGAATCAGCTCGTCCTCGACGCCGAGGACGGGCGGGACATTTTGCAGATGACACCGAAACATGTTCTCCGTGAGACCGACGCCGGCGAGCGAGCGGGCCTTCCGGGCGACGTCGCAGAGGTCTACCGGAGCGAGTTCGCGCACCGCGTCACCGTCGCGCGCGAAGGTCCGCAGCCGCCGCACGAGCCGGCCGATCCGTTCGACGCCTTCGATGGCGTCGGCGAGGAGTTCGGGTGCGTCCGCAGCTGCTTCCGCGAGCTTCTCGGGGAGTCCGCCTTGCACGCGCGGGTCGCGCAGCCCCTCGGTGAGTTCCTGGAGGCCCGCGAGGTTCGAGCGCACGAAGGCGAGCGGATTGTTGACCTCGTGAGCGATGCCAGCGGTGAGGACGCCGAGCGCCTCGAGCTTGTGCGCGAGGAGTAGCTGGCGCTCGGTGCGGCGCGCCTCGGAGCGATCCGTGAGGAGCGCGAAGGAGCCGACGACTCCGAGCCGCCTGCGCACGGCGGAGCGGCGCACCTCGATCGCGCGCGCCGGATCGGCGGCAGCGGCCGCGAGCACCTCCTCGAGATGGCGGCCGACGAGCGAGCCGCCTCCGACGAGCTGGACGGCGGCGGCGTTGGCCGTGACGATGATCCCGTCGAGATCGGCGACGATCACGCCGGCATCGAGCTGCTCGATCACGTCGCGCTGCGCTACCGGCAGGAATCCCGCGAGGCCCGCGTCGAAGACGAAGAGACGAATCAACACGGCGCTTAGTCCGGCTCCAATCGGTGTCAGATCGATCCCGTCGGCGCCGGCGAGGAGAAGGGCGCAATTGCCGATGATCGGCAGGCTTCCCCCCGCCGCGATGACGACGACACGCATTGGGTCCGCCTTGCCGAGACGGCGCGCTGCAAACACGAAGCCGGCGAAGCCAGCGATGGTGAGCGTCCACAGGTAGCCGACGTAGGGCCAGAAGAGCGGCCCGAAAACCGGCGGCCGCGCGCTTCCGTGGATGAAGAGCGGCGCGCGATTCGAGAACAGAAGCAGCCACGCAGCCAGGAGTGGGGAGCTCAAAGCAGCGATCCGAAACGGTGTCATGCGGAATCCACGGAGCTGCGCCGCGTCGGCCGCCGCCCAGAACCAGGTGACGCCGAGTGTGCTGGTGCCGGCGTAGAGGATCCGGCGGGCGAGAAGCACGCCCTCCGGCGACGTGACGTGCCAGACCAGGAACTCGCCGGCGGACCAGGCGGCGACCGCGGTGGCGAGCAGCACGACTGGAAGACGGCGTCTCGGCGGGGCGGTAGCCCGCGCCGTATCGAACGCGACTCCGAGGCAGATCGCTGTCGTTGCGACGAGTCCGACTTCGGCGAGCATCGAGCAGTGTATCGGCATCTCGCGGTCAGGAGGCGAGAGGGCAGTGCGAGACGCGCCGAGCGCTTGCGGACCCCCCTCACGGACTCCGGGAGAGCCCGTTTCTCGGTGAGCTTCGCTCGCGGGCGGTTGTGAGCGGGCTCACCGTCCAGAGCGGTTCCAAGCTCGCGATTCGCGCCGCCTCCTGAAGGCGAGAAGAAATACTCCGAGCGACTGGCACCGCGAGCCGAAAGCCGCCTTATCATCGTGGCCCGCTGCGAGCGTCCGCGAGGCGCAGGGCTGCTCGCGGTGAATCCGACGCTCGGCGGCCGCTTCGCGCGAGACGATGGGAGGATGACGTGGCCCAGGTCGACGGTGGCGAGCTTCTGATGCGGGTCTTCGATCGCGCGGGGATCCGGACGATCTTCACGCTGCACGGCGGGCACCTCGACGCGATCTACCAGGCCGCCCGCGAGCGCGACGTGCGCCTCGTGGACACCCGACACGAGCAGGCCGCCGGCCACGCGGCCGACGGTTGGGCGCGCACGACGGGCCAACCCGGCGTCGCGATCGTGACCGCGGGCCCCGGCGTCACGGACTGCACGACGGCGATCGCGAACGCCTATCTCGATTGCGTTCCGACGCTGTTCATCGGCGGTGCGGCGCCGCTGCGCGACGCGGAGACGCTGCCGCTCCAGGGCGGCCTCGACCAGGTGGCGATGATGACGCCGATCACGAAGTGGGCGCATCGCGTGACGCACACGCACCGCATCCCGGAGCTGGTTGCGCTGGCCCTCCGCACGGCGGTGTCGGGGCGGCCGGGGCCGGTCTTCCTCGAGCTCCCGATCGACGTGCTGTTCGCGCGCGTCGACGAATCGAGCGTGCCGTTCCCGGCGAAGATCTTTGCCGACGAGCGGCCCGCGCCGCCCGCGCGCGCCGTCGAGAAGGCCATCGGATGGCTCCGTGCGGCGGAGCGCCCTGCGATCTTCGCGGGCGGTGGGGCGTGGTTCTCGGGCGCGGAGCGCGAGCTGCTCGCCTTCGCCGAGCAAACGGGCATCCCGGTGTTCTCGAACGGCAAGGCGCACGGGATGGTGCCGGTTGATCACGCGCTCTGCGGCCGCGGTCTCGGCACCCTCGCCGTGGCCGCCGCGACGGGCGCTGCCGCGGACGTGGTGCTCGTGCTCGGCGCGCGCTTCGGGCTCTTCGCGGGAGGCCGCGGAGCTCCGCTGCTGCCGCGCGGCGCGAAGATCATCCAGGTCGACGTCGCCGCCGAGGAGATCGGACGCAACCGCGACGTGGACCTCGGCATCGCCGCCGACGTCCTCGAGACGCTGCGCGCCTTCGGGGCGGCGGCGGGTGGCGCATGGCCGGTGCGAACGGCATGGATCGACGCCGTGCAGGCCGCGCGCCTCCGACACCGCGCGCTGTTTGTGCAAGCCCTGCAGCAGGAGAAGCCGCCGATCCATCCGTACCGGCTCGCGGCCGACGTGGCAAAGGTGCTCCCGAAGGGCGCCATCATCGCCGCCGACGGCGGCGAGACGGCGTCGTGGATGGAGATGGCCGCCGATCCCCGGGGCGGCGGTCGCTGGATGTCGCATGGCTACCTCGGCTGCCTCGGCACCGGCATGGCCTTCGCGATCGCGGCGAAGGTCGCCCATCCCGACTCGCCCGTGCTCTGCATCGTCGGCGACGGCTCGGTGGGTCTCAACTTCGCCGAGTTCGACACCATGGTGCGACATCGCCTGCCGATCGTGACGGTCGTGAACAACGACCAGCAGTGGGGGATGTCGGCCCACGGGCAGGAGCTGATCTACGGCAAGGACCGCAAGGTCGTGACGGAGCTCGCGCCCACCCGCTACGACCTCGCCGCCGCGGGCTTCGGCTGCCACGCCGAGCACGTCGTCGAGCCGCGCGACATCGTGCCTGCCCTCGAGCGCGCCTTCGCGAGCGGCCGCCCCGCCTGCGTCAACGTCATGACCGACCCCTCCGTGATCGCGCCGATCACGCGGATGATGGTGGGCGCCGCGCGGCAGGCGGAGCCGGGCTCCGGGGCCGAAGCGCCGGGCGGCGGCCCGGCGAAACAGAAGGTCCAGCTCCCCTACTACGACGACCTGGAATCGTGAGCGTCGGCTCGAGAGGCTTCCGAGTGCACCTCCCGACCGATGGCGCGGCGGCCTCGCGATGAGCGCGGGCGCCGCGAGCGCGGCCGTTCTCGCCTTCCGGGCGCTTCCGACGACGGAGCAGGCCGCCCGGCTTGCGCGGCTGGCCGAGTGCGCGCTTCGCGAGTGGTCGCTCGACGGCGCTCAGATCGAGTTGGTGAAGTACCGCGAGAACGCGGTCTTCTCGGTGAGCGCCGCCGGCGGAAGTCGCTACGCGATCCGCATCCACCGGCCGGGCTATCGCAGCGACGCCCAGGTTCGCTCGGAGATCCAGTGGATGCGCGCGCTCGCGGAGGTCGGAGTGTGCACGCCGGAGGTGCTCGAGACACGCCACGGAGACGTTCTCGCCGTGGCCGAAGCAGCCGGCGTGCCCGAGCCGCGGCAGTGTGATCTCTCGCGCTGGATCGACGGCGCGCAACTCGGACGACTCGAAAGCGGCGTCGAGGGCGATCTCGAGACGGCCGCGGCGTCATACCGCACGATCGGGCGCATCGCGGCCGTCGTGCACGAACACGGCGTTCGCTGGCCGCGCCCCGAAGGATTTTCGCGACCGCATTGGGATGCGGCGTCGCTGGTCGGAGAGACACCCGTCTTCGGCGACTTCCGGGATCTCGACTGCCTGAGCGGCGAGCAGATCTCGCTGCTGATGGATGCGCGGGCGCAGGTTCGGGAGCGGCTCGACGCGTTCGGAAGGGGAAGCGATCGCTGGGGCCTTCTCCACGGCGACTTCCTACCCGAGAACGTGCTCGTCGCCGGAGACGGGCTTCGGCTGATCGACTTCGACGACTGCGGCGACGGCTGGTACGTGTTCGAACTCGCGACCGCTCTGTTTCCGCTTCTTCTCCAGGGAACCGCGGACGCCATGGGTCGCGCGTACATCGAGAGCTATCGCAGCGTGCGCGCCCTTCCCGACGAGCACCTCGCGCTGCTGCCGACGATGCTGCTGGCGCGCGCTCTCTCGTACCTCGGCTGGCCCGTCGGCCGGCCCGAGATCCACGAAGCCGGGCAGATCGCTCCGTTTCTCGCATCGGTCGTGACGCAGCTCGCCCGCTTCTACCTCGCGGGCGAGCCGCTGCGCGTCGGCGCGTGACGAGGCCGGCGCCTCGGAGTGTCATCGCGAGAGCGACGCGCCGCTGGGAACCGCGCGAGCACGCGCACACGGCTCCGTCCGGCGCGCGACCCGTCGAACTCGCTCCGAGGCGGAACTTGCCATGTCGCTCGCCATCGATCCGGGAAGCGGCTGGATGGTGGAGCCGATGACGCGTGTGGGTGCGGTCATCAGGCCTACTCGAGCGGCGGGCGGCGCCGTCCGAAGCCGGTCGCTGCTTCGAATGCGTGCGCGAGTTCGAGCACGCCCCGATCGTCGCGCGCGCGACCGACGATCTGGATGCCGACCGGAAGGTCCTCCGGCGTGAAGCCCGCCGGCACCGAGATGGCGGGGTGCAGCGTTGCGCTGATCCAGTACGCCGACTTCATCCACGCGATGTAGTGTTCCATCGCCACGCCCTCGATCGCCTTCGGCCAATCGAGCGCCGCGTCGAAGGGCGGCAGCTGGTTGACCGCGCAGAGCAAGAAATCGTGGCGCTCGAAGAAGCGGCGCATGCGGTCGAGTAGCGCCGCCTGCGCGGTCATCGCGCGTCCCACGTCGACAGCCGAGAGCGCGAGCCCTTGCTCGATGTTCCAGATCGCCTCGGGCTTGAGCGCGGCGCGGTGGCGTTCGAGCAGCGGGCCGAGCAGCGTCGCAACCGAGAAAGCGCGCAGCGTCAGAAACACCGCGTCGGCGTCGCGCAGGTCCGGCTGCGCCTCCTCGACGATGCAGCCGAGCTCCTCGAAGACGGCGCGGCGCGCTTCCAGGACCGTGCGCACGCGGCGGTCGAGCGGGAGCCCGCCGAGATCCGGACACCACGCGACGCGCACGCCGGCAAAGTCGCGTCCGAGCGGCTCCGCGAAGCGGCCCGGGTCGATCGGCAGCGACGCCGGATCGCGCGCGTCGGCGCCGGCGATCACCGAGAGCAGCAAGGCCGCGTCCGCGACCGTGCGCGCCATCGGCCCCGAGACCGAGAGATTCTCGAACGGCAGCGCCGACGGCGCGTTCGGCACGACGCCCGGCGAGGGCCGGAAGCCGACCCCGTTGTTGAAGTTCGCCGGATTGCGCAGCGAGCCGCCCATGTCGCCGCCGTCGGCGAGCGGCAACAGGTTGGCCGCGAGCGCGGCGCCCGCGCCGCCGCTCGAGCCGCCCGCGCTCTTGGCGAGATTCCACGGGTTGCGCGTCGTTCCATACACCGCGTTGTAGGTGTGGGAGCCGAGTCCGAACTCGGGCACATTGGTCTTCCCGATCGGCAGCGCGCCGGCGCGGCGGATCCGTTCAACCAGCACCGAATCCGCGAGCGGCTGGTTATTGCGCAGGATTGGCGAACCCATCGTGCACGGGAAGCCGACGGCCGGCTGCATGTCCTTGAACGCGAACGGAAGGCCGTGCAGCGGTCCAACCGGGTCCCCGCGCATCAGGCGCGCATCGGCTTCGTCGGCCAACGCCAGCGCGGCATCCCCGTCGAGCAGCGCCACGATGGCGTTGAGCCGCGGGTTGATCCGCTCGATGCGCGCGAGATGCGCGGCCATCACCTCGCGCGCGGAGAGCTCACGACGGCGCAGCCGCTCGAGCAGGTCGCGCGCGTCGAGCATGCAGGGATTCAGTACGCGACTTCCCATGCGCCAGCCGGCGTGCGAACGAATGCAAGATGCGGCGGGTAGGCGATGGAAAGAACCACGCCGGCGCACATCTGCGTCTCCACGTCCTTGATGCGCTCGAACGCCTTTGGACCACCCAGATCGTAGAGAGCGCCGCCCTTGCGCTGCACCAGGACTTCCGGGCCTCCGGTCACGACGAACTCGAGCTGCTCGAAGCTCGGAGCCGCAACGCGGATTCCCGCGGCATACGCCTTGTCGAGGCACTTGGCCTTCTTGATCTCCGCCACCTGGAGCCCTTCCTTGCCTTCGAGCGATCGGTAGATGTCCGCAAAGTTGGGCTTGAACGGACCAGCCCGAGCTGCGACCAACTCTGCCAGCTGGTGCCGGTCGGCATCGCTGAGCGCGGTGATCGGCGGATCGTGGTGCCAGGGAAGGTCAGTAGCGAAATTCGCGACGAAGTCGCGTTCGAACACGACCTTCCCGGTCGCCTGTTTGGCGTCCATGCCTTCCCCGCTCTGGTTGCTCGACTTGGTCGTGCCAGATGAGGTTTCCTCTTCGGTGCTTTGATCCATCACGGACGCCCAGCTGAACTGCGCGCGGTACGGCGCCTTGCCATCGCTCGGCTGGAACTCGATGCGGATGCTGTTCTTGCCCTTGCGCAGCACCGGCCCCAATGACGCGGCTGGAACCCACACCGACGGCGCGATCTCGCGCTCGTCGAACAGCACCGGAACCATCTCCTTGCCGACCTCCTGTTCCGCCATCAGGACGTTGTTGATGAACACCTGCGCCTGGCCAGGCACCGTTTGAACCTGATCTTGCTTCAGGTCGCCGGTGTAGGGCGTGAACTTGAACTCCACATTGAGTACTTCCGCACTGGCCAGCGTTGACCAGGCGAGCACGAGTGCCGCAGCGATCTTGTGCATGGAACAGTCTCCTCGGGAATTCCGCTTGCCCTTCCTGTGCACGGATCATTCGGGCGCGGGACTGATCTAGTTTGGGAATCGCCTCCAGCGGGCGAGGGCCAGCAGCGATCCACGTTGGCGTTCAGAACGCCGGAGATGTCGAAGTTGAATGAGTAAGGAGCTGTCTGGGCCCCCTGCGGCCTGATATCTGGAGGGTGTCGATGAACGAGCTTGCCGTCGAGTTGGAAGGCCCGACATTCGGGTTGAAGGTGGCAAAGAAACCCGGATTGCTGGGGAGGGAATAACTCGCGCTCGACGCACTCCCGAGTCGACCATGCGCGGCCGACGCATTCGTATCCGTCACGATCTGTCCCGCTTGGCTCATGGTTCCGGTGTCCGGGTTCTCCACGTCGACGGCCCAGGTGCTACCCGGAACGCTCTGTGAGACCGAAGTCGGTGAGGTGATGGGAGTTTCACCTCCAATCGTGACGCTGTAGATCGGAGCTGCGGTTGCGTCACACAAGTATGTCGTTACAGCGAGGAGAATCGCGCCAGCAATCAACGGATGGACACGTCGACTCATGACGGGGCGAGACGTCGACGACGGTGTCTTGGCATATACCCTCCACGCGAGCGGCGAATTGCAGCACGGCACGACGTGGCGCCGATGATGCAAGGGTCGTGCACATGTCGTTCTCGGGCGTCGGTTCGATGACCCAAGTTCCTGGCTGTTTCACTCCCGCCGTCAGCGGGAAACGTACCCGACATTTCTGCGTTGGGTCGACAGAGAAATCCGCTTGAAACGGCTATCCGTCGCCACGGCTCGCCGCGGCCGGCCTGCCTGAGCGTCTAACGCGGTTGCACCGAATGGCGGGAAGCAACCCGGAAGACCGGATAAGCCGCCGCGATCGCTTCGAATTCCACGAGCGCTGCGTCCTTGTGCACGGGGACGTGGGGGCGCGCTCCCGGCGCTCGCTGCAGGTAGGACTTCAGGATCGGTGCGCGTTGGTCGGTGGGAACCTCTTCGAGTTGGATCTCTTCACGACCGCCGCCTCGCAGAACTGCTCGCCCACCGGCCGCTCGTACGTTGTGGACCCACTCCACGTCTTCTCCGAGCATCGAGACCAGGTACCGTTGCCCATCGACGACGACCATGACCAATGGCAGCGAGACGATCCGCCCCGACTTTCGTCCGGTTACTTCCAGTGTCACAAGGAGGTTGGGGGCGACGCCCAACGAGGCTACCGCAGCCACCGCTCGATTCAGAATCTTCGCGATCCAGTTGGGTCGCTGCCCGCGGTACAACCATCGAGTGAAGTTGGTGTGGATCAACGTGTCCGCATCCCCCAGGCGCTGCGTGGCGGAGTTCTGACGGTCGGGTTCCTGGCAGCAAAGCGTAGACGATCTTCGTCAGCGCAGGAATCGTCTCGCGAGCCGCATCATCAGTCCGCGGATCGGTGCGAGCACGCGCCCAGCCAATCGCCCGAGCAGCGAAGATTTCGTGTCGTGCGCCGACGCGAAGGATGCGAGGCCGAGCTCCGCCTGCACGTCTTGACTGGCGCTGTCCACGATCGCGTCGGGCGCGATGCCAATGGCGTCGGCGATGCGGTCCATCTTCTGGAAGGGCGCGACGATCGCAGTGGCCTGCGCTGCGCCTATGCTAGCGCCACGATGAGTCCGCTTCGACCCGGATCCCAGGTCGCTTCGCGCACACCCGGTCCCCGGCTGGTTCGAGGACGCCAAGTTCGGGATCTTCGTGCACTGGAGTCTGTCGTGCATTCCCGCGTGGGCGCCGCGCGCGGGCTCGCTCGTCGAGATCGTTCGCGCCAATCCGCACGCGTTCCAACATCTCTCTCCCTACGCCGAGTGGTATTGGAATGCGTTGCGCATTCCGGGGAGCCCGACTGCCGCGCATCACGCGAAGGTCTGGGGAGATGCGCCGTACCAGGCATTCCGCGAGCCGTTCGACCGCATGGTGCAGAGCTGGGATCCGGACCCCTGGGCGGATCTCTTTGCAAAGGCCGGCGCGCAATACGTCGTGCACGTCACCAAGCATCACGACGGCTTCTGCCTGTGGCCGACGTCGTTGCGCAATCCGCATCAGGAGAAGTGGGCCGCGACGCGCGACATCGTCGGCGACCTCGCCTCCGCGGTGCGCGCGCGCGGCATGCGCTTCGGCGTCTACTACTCGGGCGGACTCGATTGGACCTTCGAGCCGCGGCTGATCCGCGGCATCGCCGACGGCAGCGCAGCGGTTCCCCTCGACCCGGCCTACGAGCGCTACGCCGATGCCCACTACCGCGAACTGATCGAGCGCGTGCGCCCGAGCGTGCTCTGGAACGACATCTCCTATCCGCCGCACGGCGGTGCGCTGTGGCGCCTGCTGGCGGACTACTACGCGGCGATCCCGGAAGGCGTCGTCAACGACCGCTTCCTGCCGTCGCCGCGCTGGCTGGTCAGGGCGCTGCGGCTGCCGCCCGTCGCCGCGGCCGTCGATGCGATCGCCGCGCGCGTGGTGCGCCGGCCCGCGTTCACGCTGGTGCCGCCGCGACCGCCGCATTGCGACTTCCGCACGCCCGAGTACGCCAGTTTTCCGGACGCCAAGTCCTACAAGTGGGAAGCGACGCGCGGCATCGCGCACTCGTTCGGCATGAACGACAACGAGGACGAAGCCAACCTGCTCGATCCCGACGAACTGGTGCGCAGCTTCGCCGACACCGTTGCGAAGAACGGCAACCTGCTGCTCAACGTCGGTCCCACGCGCGACGGCGTGATCCACCCGCGCGAGGCGTCGCGGCTCGAAGCGATCGGTGCCTGGCTCGCGGTGAACGGCGACGCGATCCACGGAACGCGCCCGTGGCGTCGCGCCGAGGGCGTGACGCGCGAGGGCATCGGCGTGCGCTTCACGGCCAAGGGCGCGACGACCTACGCGATCCTGCTCGCGACGCCGAATGGCGACGAGGTGCGCATCCGCGACTTCGCCGCGCGCACCGACACGCTGACACTGCTCGGCCACGGGACGGTCGCGGCGCGCGCGGAGGGCGCCGACCTCGTCGTCGCGTGGCCCGCGAACGTCGCGCCGGCGCCGGCCTACGCGCTGGCGTGCGAGGCCGCGTAGAGGCGACGACCGCCCAGCGCGAGACACGCGACGGCGCCGAGCCAGAGCGCGTCCGGCTCCGGCACCGTCACGGGTGCACCGACGGTGATCGGGAGCACGTGTGCGAGCGCGTTCGCCGCGGTGACGCCCGAGAAGTCCGGTACCGGCGCCGAAGCATCGGCGAAGTGATCGTGACGCCGGGCTCGTCGGCCTCGACGCCGAACACGAACGCCGCGGTCGCCGCCGTCGAAGCAGTCGGGAACTGCGGTGAGCTGTACACAGTCGCCTGCGAGGCCGTGAGTCGCTGCGCAGGTCGATGATCAGCCGGCTCGTCTGTCCGACGTTCGCCTGCGCCGTCATCTCGCCGACCTGGGTCGGGTCCACGAAGATCCCGTTCACGATCACCGTGCCGGTCGCCGGACTCGAACCAGCGATGTGGCTCGTAGACGCCGCCGAAGGTGGTGTAGAGCTGCAGGTCGGCGCGCGCGTACTGGGTCGAGTCGTTCAGCCGCGGCCGGCGGCAGATCGTGGAGTTGCGTCTGCGCCGAACGCGACGCGATAGCGGAGACGCAGCGTGACCGGCGTACCGGTCGACAGCGAGGCTGCGACTCACCGCGAAGTACTCGTCGAAGGCGACGCGGCTGCTGGCGCCAGCGCGTCACGTTCAAGCCGAAGTCGTGGGCTTCGCTCACCGTGCCCGCCTCGACCGCGAACATACCCTGGTCGAACGCGATCTCCGCGACGGCGCTCTCGTCGCTGAGGTTGCCCTCGCCGTTGGGGTCGCTCGGGTCGGGAAGCCGCGTCGTGTGCGCGGGCCCTAGCGTCTGCGTCGGGTCGATGCCGTCCGCGACAATTTCGTCGGAGCAGCAGCGTGGAGTTCCCAGACATCGCCGACACGGTCACGCGGCTGCCGCAGAAAGGATCGAGCGGGGGGTTGTTGCAGTCGGCGAGCGCGCGCGGCGCGAACGCGACGCTCGAGATCGCGACGAGCGCCAGCCCCACTTCGCGCCTCGCCCTCACAGCACCGCCTCCGCGAAGAGCCGCAGCGTGTCCGTGTCGCGCGCGGTCACCATCAGCGTCGTCACGGGACTCTTCTTCCATGCTGCGAGACGCTCGCGAATGCGCTCGGGCGGGCCGAGCAGCGCGGTCTCGTCGGCCATCTCGTCGGGTACCGCGGCGAACGCTTCCTGGCGTCGGCCGGCGAGGAAGAGTTCCTGCACCTTCTCGGCCTCGGCGCCCCAGCCGAGTCGTCGCGCGAGATCGAGGTGGAAGTTCTTGTCCTTCGCGCCCATCCCGCCCAGGTAGAAGCCGAGCGACATCTTCACGAAGTTGATCGCGGCCTGGACGTCGGGGTTCACGATCGTGGTGACGGTGCACGCGATCTCGAAGCCGGGCTTCGCCCTGGCGATCGCGTCCTTGTAGATGTCGGTGCGATACGGCGAGAAGAAGATCGGCAGCCAGCCGTCCGCGATCTCGATGGTCTGCGCGACGTTCTTCGGTCCCTTCGGCGCCGATGTAGACCGGGATGGTAGTCGCGCAGCGGCTTGTTGATCAGCTTGAGCGGCTTGCCGAGTCCGGCGCCGCCCTTGATCGGAAGCTGATACTGGCTGGCCGTCGAACGCGACCGGTTCCTCGCGCTTGATCATCTTGCGGAACAGCGCGACCCATTCGCGTGTGCGCTCGAGCGGGCGCGGGAACGGCTGCCCGTACCAACCCTCGACCACCTGCGGGCCCGAGACGCCGATGCCGAGGATCAGCCGGCCGCCGGAGAGATGGTCGATCGTCATCGCCGTCATCGCCGCGCACGCCGGCGTGCGCGCCGAGAGCTGCATCACCGCAGTGCCGAGCTTGATGCGCGACGTGCGCGCGCCGATCCAGCACAGCGGCGAGAAGCAGTCGGAGCCGTATGCCTCCGCCGTCCACACCGAGTCGAAGCCGAGGCGTTCGGCCTCGAGCACGAGGTCGATGGGATCCTCGGGGCCCTGGGTCCAGTAGCCGAGCTGCAGTCCGAGCTTCATCGCGTGGGATCCTCCTGCCGCAGGGTACTACGGCGAGCTGCGACGCGCGCCGGATGAATCCAAGCGTCCTCCCGCGAGCGGCGTACCGGTCAGCTTCCGGTGAAGCGCGGCTCGCGTTTCTCGAGCAGCGCCCGGATTCCCTCTCGCGCATCTTCGCTGCGGAGCGTCGCCGCCTGCGCGAATGCCTCGGCGCGCGCCGCGCTGCGCGGATCCCAACCCGCGCCGTGGTAGAGCGAGCGCTTCATCAGCCGCACCGCTTCGGGCGCGCACGCAGCGACTGCCCTTGCGCGCTTCATCGCAGCGGCGAGCACCTCGTCCGCTGCGACCGCTTCATGCGCCAACCCGACTGCCGCGGCTTCCGCACCCTTCACGAGCCTCCCGGTGAAGAGCATGTCCGCCGCGACCGGTACGCCGACGATGCGGGGCAGCAGGTGCGAGATCGCCATGCCGGAGTGGAAGCCGAGCCGCGCGAAGTTGGCGCCGTAGCGCGCGTCGCGATTGGCGACGCGCAGGTCGCAGACCAGCGCGAGGCCGAAGCCGCCGCCGACGGCGTGGCCGTTCATCGCGGCGATCGTCGGCATCGGCAGGTCGAAGACTTCGAGGAACGGTTCGTAGGTGCGGAAGAGGCGCTCATAGTCGGGAACCTCCTCCGTCGCGCGAGATTCCGCGGGTGAGCCGCCGCGAAAGTCGGCGCCGGCGCAGAAGCTCGTGCCGCGACCGGTGATCACCACGCAGCGCAGCGCGCGATCGGCTGCGGCGCGCGCAACCGCCGCGCGGAACGCCGACATGACATCGGGCGTCATGCTGTTGCGATTTTCGGGGCGGTTCAGCGTGATCGTCGCGATCGCGTCCGCGACGTCGTAGAGCACGGGAGTCTGATCCATGACGCGGAGTGGTAGCATGGCTCCGCTCGACGCTCCGGAGGCGTTTGCAAACCGCTCTGGCCGGCGCCACGGCGCGCTGAATGAAGATTGACGGAGGTCCCCGCATGTCTGCCGTCGTCGCGTTCGACCCGATCGAAACGCTGCTCGCCGCGGCGCGGCCCGCGCTGTTTGGCGCGGTGGCCTGCGAGTCGCTGGGCCGTTCGGAAGGACACATCGAGGCGGCCGCTCCGGGCGAGTCGCTGCGCGAGGCGGTGAACCGCATGTGGTGGCGCAAGGTCGGCGCGCTGCCGGTGCTGGAGGACGGGCGTCTCGTCGGTGCGCTCGCCGAAGACGACATCCTGCACATGCTCGCCGATCGCCTGCGCCAGCGGGCCGACGCGGTCGCCACGGCCGGCGGCGACCTGGTGATCTGGGAGTCGCTGCTCGAAGACACGACGGTGCGTGACGCGATGAAGCCACTCGCCGAACTCGCCGCGGTGCGCGCGGGCACACCGCTGCTCGCCGCCATCGAAACGAGCTTCGGTCCCACCGCGACGGGCCGCCGCAAGAGCTACCTGTTCGTGCTCGACGAGAAGGCCGCGCCGCAGCGCGTGATCTCCTTCCGCGACATCGCCCGCCATCTCGTGCGTCGCTACGACGGCGAGGCGCCCGCTTCCGCGCTCGCGGAGCCGGCGCTGCACGCCGAGGAACGGCGACTCGCATGGTCGGTGCTGGATCTCTCGCTCGGCACGCTGATCGCTCGAGGGCGACTCGGCTCGCAGCCGGAGCCGCTCAGCGACGATGCCGGCGCTCCCGAGACGATCGCGCGGATGGTCGACCAGGCGCTCGGCTACGCGATCGTTGTGGCGAAGGACGGCGTGCTGCGCGGCATCTGCACGCGCCACGATCTGCTGTGCGCGCTCGAGAACCCCTTCGTTCGACTCGAAGCGCTGTGCGCCGCGCGTCTGATGAGCGCGCCGGTGAAGACGGTGAGCGAAGTCGACACGCTCTGCGGCCTGTTCAAGATGATGGCGATCGAGGGTTTCCGGCACATGCCGCTGGTGGACGACGACGATCGCGTCACGCGCGTGATCTCGATGTGGCAAGGCATCGGGATGCTCGCGCACAGCCAGTAGGAGTAACACGGATTCGCGACGGGGCGGGCGCTGCGGTCTCGCTGGAGACGCTGAAGCGGGCGGCGTGTCGCGCCGTGAACGCGCGCGGCGAGCGGCTCGCTGCCGTCGCCCGCGAGATCCACGCGCACCCCGAGCTGGCTTTCGAGGAACAGCGGGCGGCGGCGCTGCTGGTGACGACGCTGCGCAGCGAAGGAATTGCCGTCGAAGCGGGTTGCTACGGGCTCGCCACCGCATTCGAGTCGCGCAGCGGTGACGACGGTCCCACTGTCGCGCTGCTCGCCGAGTACGACGCGCTGCCCGGCATCGGTCACGCCTGCGGGTACAACCTGATCGCCACCGCGGCGGTCGGCGCGGGGCTCGCGCTGGCGGCGCTCGGCGCGCGCTTGCCCGGTCGCGTGCGCGTGCGCGAGAGCTTCGAAGCGAGTCGCCGCGCGTGAGCGAGTTCGTCGCGCTCGATCACGTGATCGTCGGCGTGCGCGATCTCGACGCGGCCGCGGCGGACTACGCGACGCTGCTCGGTCGCGCGCCGTCGTGGCGCGGCGAGCATCCCGGCCGTGGCACGGCGAATGCGTTGTTTCGGCTCGAAAACACCTATCTCGAGCTGATCACGGCGTGTGACGACGGTCCGCTGGGTTTCGCGCTACGCACCGAAGACAGCGCCCAGTGTACGGTGACGCTTCGCGAGCGTGGGCTCGGCGTGGGCGACGCCGTCGCGGGCGAAGGTCGCGAGGTTGCGAGTGGCGCCGTGCGTCGCTGGAAGACCGTGCTGATCCCCGGCGCCGCGACGCGCGGTATCCTGGTCTTTGGCATCGAGCACCGCTCGGCGCTGGACGCGCTGCCGCTCGCGACGCCGACCGCCGCCGCCGGCGCCGCGATCTCGGGTGTCGACCACGTCGTCGTCCGCAGCGAGTCGCCCGACGCCGCGATTCACTTCTACCGCGACCAGCTCGGGCTGCGCCTTGCGCTCGACAAGAGCTTCGAGCAGTGGGGCGCGCGCCTGCTCTTCTTCCGCGTCGGCGGCGTCACCGTCGAGATCGCCGCGCCGCTACCGCCCGCATCGGCGCCCGGAGAGCGCGACACGTTCTGGGGCATCTCATGGCGCACGCCCGACCTGGTCGCCACGCACGCACGTCTCGCCGCCGCCGGCGTCGACGTCTCCGCGATCCGCCCCGGCCGCCGCCCCGGCACCCAAGTCTGCACCATCCGCACCCACACCCACGGCGTCGCCACCCTCCTGCTGGAGAAAGGGGACGGTCCTCGCCATGGACGGGCGGAGGACTAGAGGGACAGACCTCGAGCCAAATGTGTCACTCGAGTCCAGAGTGTGTCCCTCCAGTCCACAGCCAGGTCACTTCGAGGACCGTCCCCTTTCTCCTCAGGCGGCGCAGAGGAAGTCGAGGGGTTCGCGGAGGCCGAGGCGGTGGCAGAGGGTGCGGATCTCGGTCGCGGGCGGCGACGCCGGCGACGGATGCGACGAGCGGCAGCTTCGGTAGCGACGGGATCCGCTCGGGCCGCACGACCTTCGCACCGTGGATCGTCTTGCCGAGGCGACGCGGGTGCACCTCGACGATCCACGCGGCGCGCTTGCCGAGCGCCGCGAGCGCGCGGCGCAGCGCGCGACCGGTCTCGCCGTAGCCCCACAGCACGTAGTCGTCGGCGTGCCGCAGCGGGCCCGTCGGCGAGGTGCTGCGCCTTGCAGGCGAGGAAACGTTCCGGCGTGTAGGCGGGATCGCTGCGCCACATGCCGCGACGGCGCCGTCGCGCCACGCGACGAGGCGTCGCGGCACGACGCCCATCCGCGCGCCCGTCGCGAAGAGCCGCAGCAGCAGGTCGTAGTCCTCCGGCCAGCCGCAGTCGCGGTAGCCGAGCGACGTCATCGACGTCGCGCGCGCAGCATCCAGGTCGGGTGGGGAAGGGGGCATTCGACGAAGCGCTCGCGGCGCACGGCCTCGGCGGTGTCGATGCTGCGCAGCCAGCGCTCGTAGTCGCGCAGCCCCGGTTGCAGCGACGCGCGCGGGAAGATTCGCACGTGGCAGCCGACGCCCGCGAGCTGCGGCTCCGCCGCGAGCGCGGCGAGCTGGAGCGCGAGCCGCTCGCGGTGCATCACGATCGTCGGCGTCGATGCGCGCGACGAAGCGGGGCGCGGCACGCCGCGAGTCCCGTGTTCAGCGCCGCGACCAGGCCGTGTGCCGCGCGTCGCGATCGACGCGGAAGCGCGCGTCGTCGCGCGCCGCCGCTTCGGCGATCGCGCGCGTCGCGTCGCGCGAGCCGTCGTCGACCAGCACGCACTCGAAGCGCGCTTCGCGCTGGCGGCGGATGCTCGCGAGACAGGCGGGCAGCGTCGCCGCGGCGTCGCGCGCCGGAAGCAGGATCGAGACGAGCGGATCGCTCACTCCGCGTCGGGTTCGAGCGGGCCCGCCAGCACGCGCGCGCCGATCACGCGGTGATCGAGCCCGGCGGCGCGATCGACGCGCGCGATCCACTCGGGCAGCACGACGCGCGCCTTCGACTCGAAGTCGACGACACCGTGCGCGGCCAGCTCGGCGCACCATTCGGACCACCACGGCACGACGCCGCCCGCGAGCGGCTCGAGCAGCAGCAGCCGCACACCGCGACTGCGATCGCGCCGCACCAGTGCGCTCGCCGAGCGTATTGCGCGAACCTTCGTCGAGTTCGTTCACCGACCAGCCGAGCACCCACAGATCGCCGGGTGCCGGCCGCGGCGATGCTCCGGGCAGCTGCGCGCGTTTCGTTTGGGAGAGCAGACCGAACGCAGCGTAGGTGTGGCGCGCTTCGGAGAGCGCGAAACCCGAGCGATCGATCGCGACGACGTTTGCGAAGTCGAGCGTGCGCGCCGTCGCGGCACCCGCCGCGCCAGTGCCGCAGCCGAGATCGAAGACGCGGCGCACGGCGCCGAGACGCGCGGGGCCGATCTGCGCCAGCGCATGTTGCGCTGCGAGGAAGTGGAGCGGCGCGTAGTAGGTTGCGAGCGCGGCGCGCTTGCCGCGACCGTCGACCGCACGCGACGCAAGATCGACCCGCCGCGCCGCTCGACGTAGAGCCACGACAGCGCCTGCGCGCCCTTACGCAGCTCGCGGAACTCGAGGTCGCTCGTGTGGCGCGCGACCGTCGCCGTCGAGCCACGCATCGAAGTCCGCGCGCAGCGCTCCCTCGAGGTACGGGACGGGACGACCGAGCCGGTTGCCTCGCCGCGTCTTTCCGCGCTGGGTCCGCACGTGTTCGCCAATCATCGGGGAGCCAAGCGGCCTCTGGCTCGCCTAGCAGGTCGCCGTGCGGTGTTGCCGCGAGTCATCACGACGCGCCGACCCGCGCCGTCGCCAAAGGGCTGCGAGGCTCGCTGCGGCCACGAAGGCGGAGGCCCTTTGATGGGGCTCGGGTACGAAGGCTTCGTCGAAGTAGACCGAGAACGTTCCGCTCGCGGGAGTCCTGACCGCGTTGAGCCAGAGGCGCGCGCCGTACGCGCCGACCGGCGCCTCTGCCGGCAAGCCCGAGACGAAGGTCCAGGCGCCGAACTCATAGGAATTCACGGAGGAGCTTCCCATCACCGCACCCAAGGGACACGACTCCCGCCATTGGAGGATGAGCTGTGCGTAGCCGGCGACCGGCCGCGGCGACGGCTGGTATTGCCAGGACGAGAACGCATAACTCGTGCCCGGTGTGACCGGGAGGCAAGGCGTGAGGATCGGAATGCCGACGTCGGCGCCCGGGGTGTCATTGCTGACGATCACCGAGCCGGAGGACAGTTTGTCTTCGAAGTCGAGGTCCGTCCACGCGCCGAATACAGTGTTCTCCCAGTTGGCCAGGAACTCGACTTCGGTGTTGAAGCTCGGCGCGGGAATGAGGTTGCCGGCCCCCGCGTGCGCGGCCGTCGCGAGCGCGAGCAGAGCGGCCGTCAGCAGGAATCGTCGGAGTCCGCGATACACAGCGCTATGGATAGTTCCGTTCGGCGACTCCCGCCAGCGTCTCGATCAGATTGAATTCGATCTAGAAGAATCCCTTGGGAATCACGTTCTTCTCGCGCGCCTCGCGCTCGAGCGCCTCGCGGAAGTCCGGATGCGCGATGCCGATCAGCGCCTGGGCGCGCTCGGCGACGGACTTGCCCTTCAGGTTCACGAGGCCGTACTCGGTGACGACGTACATCACGTCGGTGCGCGGCGTGGTGACGACGTTGCCCGGGGTCGAGCGCCGGACGATGCGGCTCTGCGGCGCGCCGCGCTTCTCGTAGGTGGACGACAGGCACATGAACGACTTGCCGCCGCGCGACGCGTAGGCGCCGCGCACGAACTGGAGCTGGCCGCCGGTGCCGGTGAGATGGCGGTGCCCGGCCGACTCCGACGCCGCCTGGCCCTGCAGGTCGATCTGCGTGGTGTTGTTGATCGAGACCACGCGGTCGTTCTGCATGATGTTGTGCGGGCAGGTTCGTGTAGTCGACCGGATGCGACTGCACGCGCGGGTTGCGGTGGATGAAGTCGTACTGCCGCCGCGATCCGATCGCGAAGGTGAAGACCATCTGGTAGCGGTTCGAGCGTCTTGCGCGCGCCGGTGACGAGGCCCGCTTCGATCAGGTCGATCATGCCGTCGACGAGCATCTCGGTGTGGATGCCGAGATCGCGCACGCCGGCCTCCTTGAGCAGCGTGCAGACGGCGTTCGGCATGCCGCCGATGCCGATCTGGAGGCAGGCGCCGTCCTCGATCTCGGCGGCGATCAGCGCCGCGACCTTGCGGTCGACGTCGGTCGGCGGGCGGGTTCGCGAGCTCGGCGGGCGGCTCGTCGCCGCCGTCGATGACGTAGTCGACCTCGCTGACGTGCACCGACTCCTGCGCCGCCGAAGACGTAGGGCATCGCGGGCGACGTCTCGACGATCAGCACCTTGGCGCGCTCGGCGATCGCCTTGTGATAGGTGACGGCGCCGCCGAAGTTGAAGAAGCCGTGCTCGTCCATCGGCGCGGTGCGTGATGCAGACGACGTCGATCGGATCGACGAAGCGGCGGTAGTAGTCCGGCGCCTCGCCGAAGTTCATCGGGATGTAGTTGCAGCGGCCGGCGTCGTGCTGGCGGCGGTCGTAGCCCGAGAAGTGCCAGTTGAGCCAGAGGAAGTGACTCGCCGGTCGGGTCGGCCTCGAGCACCGCGCGCGGCCGCAGCGTGAGGCAGGCGCGGATCTTCACGCCGCGCAGCTCGCCGGCGCGCGCGGCGAGCGCGCGGTCGAAGAGATCGGGCTGGCCCATGCCGAAGCCGTAGTCGACCCAGTCGCCCGAGCGCACGAGGGCGGCGGCTTCCTCGGCGGAGATCTGCTTCGGTTGCTTCATCACTTCCTCGGCTGTCAGAGCTACTCGCGCGGCAACCCGACGAGCTGGCGCGCGATCACGATGCGCTGGATCTGGCCGGTTCCCTCGACGATGTCCATCGCCTTCACGTCGCGGAACAGCTTCTCGATCAGGTGATCGCCGCGCGCGCCCACCTCGCCGAGCAGCTCCATGCCGAGCAGCGTTGCGTCGAGCGCGGCGGCGGGCGCGTGCGCCTTCGCCATCGACGCCTCGACCATGTTCGGCTGCTGCTGGTCGGCGAGCCAGGCGGCGCGCCAGCAGAGCAGGCGCGCGACGCGCAGCTTGCGGCGCGTGCGTTCGAGGCGGTCGCGCACGCGCGGGTCGCCGCCGCAGATCGTGCTCGCGCGCGAACGCCGCGGCCTCGTCGAGCGCCGCGCGGCCGATGCCCACCGCCATCGCGCCGATCATCGGCCGCGTCGCGTTGAACGACTGCATGGCGCCCTTGAAGCCGGCGCGCTTCGCACCGCGCGAGCCCTCCTGGTCATGTACGTGGCGTCGCCGCCGAGCAGGTTCGCTGCGGGCACGCGGCAGTCGCGCAGCGTGAACGACGTCGACTCGTAGGCCTTGAGTCCCATCTTCTTCTCGATCTTGAAGTCGCCGAGGCCCGGCGTGTCGCGCTCGACGACGAAGGCGCGGTGCCCGGCGCGTCCCTGCGATGCGTCGGCGGTGGCCCACACGACGATCCAGTCGGCGCGGCTCGCGTTGGCGGCGAACGACTTGTCGCCGTCGAGGATCCAGTGGTCGCCGTCTCGCTTGCAGGATGTGCGGATCGCGGCGACGTCGGAGCCGGCGCCCGGCTCGGTCATCGCGAACGATCCCCAGCGCGGGCGGTCCGGCTCGCGGAAGCGCGCGAGGAAGCGCTCCTTCTGCTCCGGCGTTCCCATCGACAGCACGGGCGGCTCGCCGAGCCCCGGGCCGGGAAACGAAACTGCGACGCCGCGATCCCAGTACGCCAGTTCTTCGGAAAGCAGAACACCCGTCAGCGACGGTCCGGCCTTATCGCCCCGCTCGCCGCCGGACGGCGGCGAGCCAACACGGCTTCGAGTTGCGTCTTGCTTCGCGTTGACCTCGCCGCCGAGCCAACGCGTTCTGCCGAGGCCGAGCTTCAGCAGCAACGCATAGAAGGGATGACTCGGATCGACCGGCTTGCCGGCGCGATCGGCCTCGATGCCGAGCGGGCGGATCTGTGTGCGGCCGAGTTCGCGGATGCCGGCGAGACGTTTGCGCAGCTCGTCGTCGATCGTGAAGTTCACGCGCTGCGCCTCGATCGAGCGCGAGCGACGCGTGCGTCGGCGACGATCGCCGCGCCCGGCGTCCTCGCGCGCGCGCGTCGACGCCGCCGAAGCAGAGCCCGAGCGCACGCGCCTCGCGCATCCACTTCTCGACCGGGTAGTCCTGCATGAAGCCGTGGCCGCCCAGGATTTGGACGGCGTTCGGCGTCACGAACATCGCCTGCTCGGCGGCTTCGAGGAACGCGGTCGCGCAGGCTTCCTCCGCGTCGTCGCCGCGATCGAGGCGTACGGCTGCTTCGTGCACGAGCAAGCGCGAACCCTCGACGGCCATCGCCATGTCCGTGATCAGGAACGCGAGCGCCTGGTGGTGCGCGATCGGCTTGCCGAAGGCGACGCGCTGCAGCGCGTAGTCGCGCGAGAACTCGGCGGCGGCGCGCATCACGCCGAGCAGCAGCGACGCCGCGTAGAGTCGCGCGCGCGCCAGCGCCCGGCGCGCGCCGCGCGGGTTCACCCACCACGCCCGCACGGGAGCCCCATCGAGGCGCAGCTCCGACGCGCCGGCTGCGCGCAGCCCCGCGCCGCGCAGCGGCGAGAGTGCGATGCCTTCGTCGATCACGGCGACTGCATCGCCGTCGAGCAGCACCAGCAGGTCGACGCGATCCGCCGGCAGCCAGGGCAGCACGCCCGAAGCGCGCCCATTGCGAAGCGCGACGCGCGCCGCGCCGTTCCACGCGAGCACGGCGCGCGCACCGGGTCGCTCGAGAAGCGGTCGACGCAATCGCTTGCAGCGCAGCCTCCTCGCCGCACTCGGCGAGCGCGTAGAAAGCCGGACCGAGGGGGTCGAGGGCGAGCGCGGCGCCGGCGTCGGCCGCGCCCAGCTCTTCCAGCACGAGCGCGCGTGCGAAGGCGCCGAGTCCCGCGCCGCCGAGCGCCTCGGGCCACTCGAGCGCGGCGAGCCCGATCTCGGTGAAGGCGTCGCGCGTGGCGATGTCGACGCCCCGCGCCGTCTCGAAGTCGCGGTCGTGCGGGCGCAGTTGCTGCTGCGCGAAGCTCCGCGCGGTATCGCGCAGCAGCTCCAGTTCGGGGTCGAGAGCGAAGTCGATCATCGGGTTGCGACACGGTCGCGCAGGGGCCTGCGCGGCGCCAATCGCCGTTGCCCGAGCCGCAACGGCAGGTCATGCTCGACGCGATGAGGTCGCTCATGTGGGCGCTGCTTGCACTCGTAGCGGCGCTGCTCGCGTTCGGCGGCGTCACCTGGTTCGCACTCGAAGGCCGCGACGTCGCGATCCTGCGCACGCGCGCGGCAGATGGTGCCGTTCGCGAGACGCACGTGTGGGTCGCGGAGGAGAGACGGCACGCTCTTCGTCGAGGCCGCGACGCCCGAGCGCGCTTGGCTGCGCGAAGCGCAGGCGCAGCCCGAGATCGAAGTCGTGCACGCGGGCGCGACGACGCGCTACCGCGCGGTTCCGGAACCCGGCGCCGCAGGTCACGCGACGATCCGCCGGCTGCTGCGCGCGAAGTACGGCTGGGCCGACGAGTGGGTGGCGCTGCTGCAGGACACGTCGCGTTCGGTGGCGGTGCGACTCGAGCCGGTGGAATAGCCGCGCATTGGCACCCCAGCCTTGGTAGCTTCCGGCACTTCGATGCGAACCATGCTCTCGTGGATGCTCTGCGCGTTGGCAGCCCTGGTGGCGGCGGGTGGACCACTGCACTCCGCGCGCGCGGCCGATCCCAGCGAGAGCGCCGTGGCTGCAAACGATCAGGGCATCACGAGCGCCGCTGCGGGCGATCTCGACGGTGCCCTCGCGGCCTGGGAACGCGCAGCGAAGCTGGCGCGCGAAGCGGGAGATCCCGCTCTCCAGGCACGAGCCCTCGCCAATGCGGGTCGCGCGTTCGCCGATCGCGGCGATGCTCCGCACGCGGCGTCGCTTCTCGGCGATGCGCTCGACCTTGCGCTCGCGCTGCCGGCGACGTCAGAGGCCAGCGAAACGCTCGTCTCGATCGGGCGTTCGTTCGCTCGCCTCGCGGACGCCGCTCCGTCGGAGCAATCGCGCGCAACTCGGCTCGCCAGCGCGCACCGCGCTCTTGCGGCCGCGCTGGAGCGCGCCGAGGCGTCGGGCGATCGCCGCCTCGCCTCGCTCGCCGCCGGACGGCTCGCCGAGGTCTACGCCGCATCGGGGCGCGACGACGATGCGCTGTCACTTGGTCGCCGCGCGCTCTTTGCGGCGCAGGAGATCCAGGCGCTCGAACTGATCGCGCTCTGGCAGCGCGACCTGGCGCGATCGCTGTTGCGACGCGGCGAGCGCGACGCCGCGATTGGCGCGCTGCGCCAGTCGGTGAGCGCGACCGAAGCGGTCCGCCCGCAGCTCACCGGCGCCGCCGCCCCCCTTCGTGACGAGTTGCGAAGCGCGACGATCGAGCTGATCGATCTGCTGTTGCGCAAAGCGTCCGCAACCAGCGCCGAGCTTCACGTAGTCGGCGGTCGAGACATGGAACGAGGCGGGCACGTCGAGGCGTGCGCCTTCGGCGAAGCTGACGCCGGCGGGGTTCACCAGGAAGAGGTCGGCGCCCGCGTAGGTCGAGCGCAGCGTGCCGGCGATCTCGGAGGGGTCATGGCCGGTGACGCGCGCGATCACGCGGTCGGGTGCGCTCGGGCCGTCGAAGGTGGCCGTCTCGCCGCGCGGCACGTCGAAGCGCAAGAAGGAGTGGAAGAGATTCCCTCCTTCGCGGCGGCCGAACTGTTCGCCGATCAGCTACGTCGCAGGCTTGCCCGCGGAGTCGCTTCCGGCCGGCACGGCGACGCCGGCGTGGCTCGCATCGAGGCTCCCGTCCAGCACGACCTGCGCATTCGATGCCGCGGGTACGAGCAACGCAGAGGCGAGCCAGACCGCGTGCAACATCAGCTTAATGCGTCGAGACAAGCAACTCTCCGCGTGGGACCGACAGCGTCGAAGACAGCCCGTTCGGGCCGGCGCATTCTACATCCGTGCGACTCGACAGTGGAGATCATTCGGATCGGGTCGCTGCAGACAGGGGTCGATCTGCCGGTCTGCGGCGCGTCAGGTCACGATCCGATACTGAACGGTGCCTCGTGCGAAGACGCGCCGGGACCGGCCGCTCGCGACCTCGACGTCACACCAGTGTGACTCGGCGTCGCGGTGCACCGAGCGACCGTACGCGACGAGGTCGTCCGCGGGCGGTGGCGCCAGAAACTGCGCATGAAGTGCCGGCGTCGAGGCGCCGTAGGCGACCCGGTCCCGTCACCGCCCACGCGGCCATCGCGCCGGTGGTGTCGAGCAGCGCGAGCGCGGCGCCTTCGTGGACGCCGCCGCTCGCGTCGGGAGCGCGTCGCGAAAGCGGCAACACGATGCGCGAGGTGCCGCCGCTCATGTGCTCGATGCGCAGGCCGAGTCGTCCCATGAACGGCGTCTTCGCGACGTGCGGTCCCATCGGACCGGGCTCGGCGTCGCCGTCGTCGCCGCGGATCTCGGGGAGTTGCGCGTCGGCTGCGCCGCTGCGACCTCGCACCGTCACGAGTCCCGCGCGATCGCCTTGCCGTCGCTGCGTGCGGACCTGCACGTCTGGCGAAGCAGAGTTCCTGCCCGCGCGCAGCAGGCGCGCTTCGGCGACCACGGCCTCCGCCTTGGCCGCGGCGAGATAGGTCACCTGGAGCGTGGCGCTGTGGAACGGCGCGGCCTCCGACGGCGAGCGCCGCGCGCGCGACGGCCTGTCCCGCCAGCGCCACCAGCGACGCGGCGACGCCGCCGTGCAGCACCTGGCCCGGATTGGTGTTGCTCTCGGCGAACGGCAACACGAGCCGCACTGCGTTCGGCGTGATCTCGTCGACCGTGACGCCGAGCATGCGCGCGTACGGCGACGCCTCGATCCACGCGTGGCGGCATCCATCTTCAGCTCATCCCTGGCAGCAGCACGCAGTGCACGCCTGCTCGTCCTCGAACTCGCCCGCGAGCGTGCGCACCGCGCGTTCGGCGTCGCGCAGCCCGAAGCGGTGAGTCTGGAGCTTTTCGAGCGGCAGCTTGCGCGACTCGATCAGCCGGATCGCGCGCTCGTAGTGCTCCCAGGTGACGCCGATCGCGCCGCGCAGCGTGATCTCCTTCAACACCACCTTGTCGGAGATGAAACCCGGTACGGGCTTCAGGCCCTTCACGCCGGCCAACACAATGGTGCCGCCGAGCGCCGCGCAGTCGATCGCGTCCACGATCGGCTGGGTGGCGACGGGCGTCACCTCGATCACCACGTCGACGCCGCGGCCGTCGGTGATCTCACGCACGCGCTTCACCAGCGGCTCGCGCTCGACGTCGATGGTGTGGTCGGCGCCGAACTCTCGGGCGAGCGCGAGCTTGTGCGCGTCGCGCGAGAGGCCGGTCACGAGGATCGTGCCGGCGCCGACTTCGCGCGCCGCGATCACCGAGGCGAGCCCGCGCTGGCCGGGTCCCATCACCAGCACCGTGTCGCCGGGCTGTGTCTTCGGCATCTCGGCCGCCCAGCGGAAACCGGCGCCGAGCGGGTTGAACATCACCGCGATCTCGGCGGGCAGGCTGGGATCGACCTTGTGCACGATCGCGTTGGGCGCGAGGTAGAGATACTCGGCGTACGCGCCCCACAGGCCGGGCGCGTTCGGCGAGCGGGATGTAGGAGTAGACGCGTCGCGACGCGCAGAGCTGATACGCGCCGCTGCGACAGCGCCGGCAGGCGTTGCACGGGCAGCAGCGTCTCGACCGCGACGCGATCGCCGGCCTGCACGCCCCAGCGCTGCGCGGCGCGTTCGCCGATCGTCTCGATCACGCCGAGCGGCTCGTGTCCCGGAATCAGCGGCAGCGGAACCTTCAACACGCCCTGGAACGACTCGACGTCGCTGCCGCAGATCCCGCACGCCTCGACCCGCAACAGCGCGTCGTCCGCGCCGATCACCGGCAGCGGCAACTCGCGCGCCTCGAGCTGCCGAGCCGCCGTCTGCACCATCGCCAGCCCCGTCCGACTCATCGTCGTCACCTTAGACGAGAACGCGGAGAAAGGGGACGGTCCTCGACGTGGACGCAGCCGAGGAGTTCGGGGACACACCTCGCTCGCACGCGAGCGAGGTCTGTCCCCTGTCTCCTCGCGCCCGTCCCGTCGAGGACCGTCCCCTTTCTCCGGTTCCCTCAGCGCCAGGCGAAGACGGGTTGGTCGAAGTGGGAGACGCGCGTGGCCTCGCCGCGGATGACGACTTCGCGGAGTTGGTAGACGATCGCGGCGGTGGGGGCGTGGACGTCGGCCATCGAGAGCGGGATCGAGATCACCGGGCGGTCGCTTTCGGGAATGCTGCGCAGGCGCGGCACCTCGGGTCGCAGCAGCGCGGCGAGCGGGACGCGGTGGATCTCGGCGACCTCGCCCGGGTTGCGTTCGAGCCGCGCGTCGTCACCGCCCCACACCACGACGGGCGTGATCACGTAGCCCGAGCGCGTGGGGTAGTCGTCGAGCACGCCGAGCACGTTCTCGCGCGGCACCGCGAGGCCGACCTCCTCCTCGAGTTCGCGCAGCGCGGCCTGTTCCGCCGATTCGCCGGGATCGACGCGACCGCCCGGCAGCGCCCACTGCCCGGCGTGGTGATTCATCCTGACGGCCCGACGTGTCAGCACGAAACACGGTCGCTGCTCGGCGTCGGCGATCAGCGCGAGCGCGACCGCCGCTGCGCGCCGCTCACCGAGCGGCTCCGCGATCCGCGCGAAGGTCGCGAGGCGCTGCTGCGCGAGCGCGCGCAACCGATCGCCGAAGCCGCCGGGATCGAGGTTCATCGCGACGGAGCATAACCGCCGGTCGCGGCGAAGGGGCCGAGCTTGCGGCGCTCGAGCTCGGCCGTCATCAGCCGCCGGAACGCGCGGTTCGCGAACAGCACCATCTCGACCATTCCGAAGTAGCCCGAAGGCAGCTTCGGGCTCTCGTCCCAATGGCGAAGTTGCTGGTAGGGACGCGTCGCGAAAGCGTGGTGATCCGCGTGCCGCGAGAGACCCACGAGCGTGTAGAGTGTAAAGCGCGAGTCGGTGTCCCAGGAGTCGATCGGGCTCGGCTTCTTTCCGCTCCGCACGAGTCCCCAGTGCTCGAAGTAATTGACGGCCTCGAGCAACCGGATCGCGGAGAGCGACTGGAGCAGGTGGAATGCGAAGGCGCCGGCACCGAGCACGGCGGCGATCGCGAGTGCGACGCTCCATTCGGCGACCAGCCCCTGCAGCACGCGATTGCGCAGCTGGCGGCGATCCCAGAGCGGCATCGTCGGCGTCGCCCATGCGGTGGCGTCTCGAGTCGCCACGCGCTGCGGAACTGCGCCGGCACCGTGCGGCGGAAGAAGGCGTGGTAGGTCTCGCCGAAGCGCGCCGTCGCGGGATCCTCGGGCGTGCCCGACGCGCGCGTGATGACCGCGCACGTGCTCGGTGGAGAAGTGCTCGTAGAGCACGCTCGCCATCAGCACGCGCCCGAGCCACTGCCGGTGTTTCTCGCGGCGATGGATCAGCTCGTGCGCGACGACGATGCCGCAGTAGCCCGAGTTTACGCCGACCAGCAGGAACATGACCAGCGTGTCGATGCGCCAGAAGCCGTGAACTGAAACCGTGTATGCCGCCAGCAAGACACAGGCGAGCTGCATCGCCGCGAGCAGGTAGAGCACGGCGTCGAAGGGCCAGCGCGCGAGTCGCGCGGCGGGCTGGCGGTGCTCGGGTGCGCTGCGCTGGTCGAGGATTACCGAGCCGACGATCACGCCGAGCCACGGCAGCGCGCCCCACCAGCGGTGCGGCGCCGTCAGCAGGAAGGCGAGCGTGCTGATCGGCAGCACGAAGCAGAGCAGGTGCAGGGACCAGATCCGCAGCGTCTCGAGCGCTGTCGCGCGCTCCGGAACGGCGGGCGCCGCCAACTGGCTGTTCGGGGTGGTCGCGGCCATGGCGGTCTCCTGGGTGGGCGCGCTGCGCGGTCATTTAACATACGGCCGCGTATGCTGGTGGATGTCTTGACGTACGGGCTAGTATGTCAACCCCATGGCGCAACGGGGCCGCGAGAAGCAGCAGGCGGAGCGCTCCGGCGCCTTGGAGCACGCCGAGCGGGCTTCGCTCCGCGAGCGCGCCAAGGCCGAGACGCGTGAGGCGCTGATCGACGCCGCGGCGGCCGAGTTTGGCTCGCGCGGTCTCGACGCCCCGAGCCTCGACGCGATCTGCGCGCGCGCCGGTTTCACGCGGGGGGCCTTCTACGTGCACTTCCGCGACCGCGAACACCTCGTCGCGGCGGTGATGCAGCGCGCGCTCGGCCGATTTCTCGACGCGATCATCGCAACCGGAGAGGAGCCGCACGACCTCGAGCGCACGGTGCGTCGCTTCGAGGAAGCGGTCGCCGGCATCGCGCAGTTGCGGGGCGCGCGTTCGCGCGGCAGCTCGCCGGTATCGGGCGGCGTTCCGTTCCACCGCATCCTCGAGGCGAGCGACCGCTCCGCTGCGGTTCGAAAGCGTTTCGTCGCACTGCTGAGCGAGGCGGCCGCACGCGTCGCCAAGACCGCGGCTGCCGGGCAGGCCGCCGCGACGGTGCGACCCGATGTCTCCGCCGATGCGCTCGGCGCACTGCTCGTGACGCTGGCGTTCGGCTTCGTCGTGTCTGTCGAGGTCGGCATTCCGTTCGATGCCGCCGGGGCGCGAAGCCTCGTGTTGGCGTTGGTCAAACCGCAGAGTTGCAAGGACGCCCGCAGAATCGACGGCTAGGATCGCCGCCCGCGAGGTACTCGTGAAACTGCCCGTTGTTTCGCGCCGCATCGAGCTGCCCGAGCGCGGCGTCGAGATCGCGCTGCTCGACTGGGGCGGCGACGGTCCGCTCGTCTTCATGCATCACGCCAACGGTTTCTGCGCCGGCACGCTCGGGCTCGTCGCCGCGGCGCTGGTGCCGCGCTTCCGCGTGATCGGCATGGACGCGCGCGGCCACGGCGATTCGTCGAAGCCCGAAGGACCGGCGGCCTACACGTGGCGCAACTTCTCGGCGGACTACCTCGCCGTGGCCGAGCGTCTCGCGGACGAGTGCGGCGGCGGTCGCGTCGCAGTCGGGCTCGGCCACTCGTTTGGCGGCACCGCGGCGCTCGGCGCCGCAGCCGAGCGGCCCGCGCTGTTTGGTCGCCTCGTGCTCGTCGATCCGGTGATCCCGCCGCCGCCCGCGATGGTCGCGCTCTACGCCGCCGATCCCGATCGCGCTGCGCGGCTCGGCCGGCTGGTCGAGGGAGCGCGCCGCCGCCGCTCGCTGTGGCCGAGTTTCGCCGCCGCGCGTGATCACTTCGCCAAGCGCTCGCTCTTCGCCGCCTGGCTGCCCGAAGCGCTCGACCTCTACATCGAGCACGGACTGCGCCAGCGAGCCGACGGACAGGTCGAGCTGCGCTGCCCCGGCGAAGTCGGAGGCGGCGATCTTCTCGGCGAGCGGCGGGCTCGACATCGAAGACCTCGCGCGCCGTGCGACGGTTCCCGCCACCGTGTTGTGGGCCACGCGCGGCGACTTCCCGCGCTGCGTCTATCGAGCGCGCCTTCGCCGCGATGCCGGACGCGCGCATCGTCGACGTCGACTGCCGGTCACCTGATCCCGATGGAGCGACCGGATCTCGTCGTCGCCGCAGTTCTCGAAGGGGAGGCGTGAGCATGGGCATCTTCGAGAGCGTCAGCGCGCAGCTGAACGAGGCGCGCAAGGCGAAGCAGGAGACGCGCCTCGCGCGCGCTGCAGGGGATTCGCGCGGCGTTCCTGAACGAGCTGAAGAAGAACAACTCCACGACGCTTCGCGGACGAGGTCTGCATCGCGCTGCTGCGCAAGCTCGAGAAGCAGCGCCAGGAGAGCATCGACGCCTTCACGAACGTCGGCCGCGCCGATCGCGCCGACGCCGAGCGCGCCGAGCTCGCGCGTGATCCAGGACCTTCCTGCCCGCAGCTCGCCGACGAGGCGACGACGCGGCGCTGGGTCGAGGAAGCGATCACGGCTTCCGGCGCGACGAGCCAGAAGGAGATCGGCAAGGTGATGGGCGCCCTGATGAAGGCGCACAAGGGCGAGATGGACGGCAACGTCGCGCGGCGCCTCGCCAGCGAACTGCTGCCGGCCTGACGAAGCGCGCGTGTCGGTCGCTGCTCCGCGCCCGCCCTGCCCAACGGTCTCGTCGCCTTCGTCAAGCGTGAGTGTCCGACCTGCCAGCTCGTCGCGCCGGTGCTGGCGCAGATCGCGGCGGCGCCGGGCTGTCCGCTCACGCGTCTACACGCAGGACGATCGCGCTTTCCCGTCAGGTCCGCCCGCCGCGCGCGCCGACGACACCTCGCTCGAAGTCTCGTGGCACCACCAGATCGAGACCGTGCCGACGCTGCTGCGCGTCGCGAACGGCGTCGAACAGGAGCGCCTCGTCGGCTGGGTGCGCGCGGAGTGGCGAGCGCTCACGGGCGTCGCAGGCCTCGGCCCCGGTCTTCCCGCATGGCGACCGGGCTGCGGCTCGCTCTCGGTCGATCCCGATCTCGCGCCCGAGCTGGCGGTGCGCTTCGGCGCGGCGAAGCTGCGCGCGCGCCGCGTCGAGCTGGCCGCGCGCGAAGACGAGATGGAAGCCGCCTACGAGCGCGGCTGGACCGACGGCCTGCCGATCATCCCGCCCACCGAGAAGCGCGTGCTCGCGATGCTCGCCGGCACGACGCGCGACCCGCAGCAGCTCGTCGCGACGGTGCCGCCAGACCTGGTCGAGTGCAGCGTCGAGAAGGTGGCGATCAACGCGGTGATGGCGGGCTGCAAGCCGGAGTACCTGCCGGTCGTGCTGGCCGCCGTCGAGGCGGCGTGCACCAGCGAGTTCAACATGCACGGCCTGCTCGCGACGACGATGCCGGCGGCTCCCGTGCTGATCGTGAACGGCCCGATCCGCCGCGCGATCGGCATGAACGCGGGCATCAACGTCTTCGGCCAGGGCTGTCGCGCCAATCGTGACGATCGGCCGCGCGCTGCAGCTCGTGGTGCGCAACGTCGGCGGTGGGCGGCCCGGCGAAGTCGATCGCGCCACCTTCGGCAATCCCGGCAAGATCGCCTTCTGCTTCCCCGAGGACGAAGAGGGATCGCCCTGGACGCCGCTCTCGGCGGACTTCGGCTTCGCGCCGGGCACCAACACGGTGACGCTGTTCCCGGGCGAGGGGCCGCGCTCGATCGTCGATCAGCTCTCGCGTGATCCCGAGTCGCTCGCAAGCAACTTTCGCGGTGTGCCTGCGCACGGTGCACCACCCGAAGCTGCCGCTGATCTTCGACGCGATCCTCGCTGTCTCGCCCGAACACGCGCGCGTGTTTCGCGAGGCGGGCTGGGACAAGCAGAAGCTGATCGCGCGCTTGCACGAGCTGTTGAGGTTGCCCGGCGCCGAGATCGTGCGCGGCGCAGGCGGCATCGCGGAGGGCGCCCCCGAGCAGTTCGCGAATGCGACGCTGCCGAAGTTCCGTGCGGGGGGTCTGCTCGTCGTGCACTGCGGCGGCGGCGCGGGACTCTTCTCGTCGATCATCGGCGGCTGGGCGAACGGGGCGATCGGCAGCACGCCGGTCGCGCGCGAAATCGCCGCGTAGCGAGCCGATCACGATCGGCGCGTGTCGCACGCCGTCGCGGTTCCGACTATGATGCCGCGGCACCGCGATCGAAGCGGGGAGCGAGAACCATGAGCGAGCCGCGCATCTTCCTCGACCCGACCAGCGAGCGACGGCTCGCGCAGCGCCCGCGCCTCGCGCGTCTCCGCACGCTGCAAGGCGTCACCGTCGGCCTGCTCGACATCGCGAAGCCGCGCGGCGACCGCTTCCTCGATCGCATCGCCGAGCGCCTCGCGAGCGCCGGCGCGATCGTCAATCGCTATCGCAAGCCCACCTTCACGAAGCCCGCGCCGCTCGATCTGCGCCAGCAGATTGCCGTGCAGTGTGGCGCCGTCGTGGAGGCGCTCGCGGACTGAGGCTCGTGCACGTCGTGCAGTGTGCACGACATCATCGACCTCGAGGCGCGGGGGATCCCGGGCGTGTTCGTGGCGACCACCGAGTTCATCGACGGCGCGGTGCATCAGGCGCGCGCGCTCGGCGCCGATCCGGCCGCCGTCTACGTCGAGCACCCGATCCAGGATCGCACCGACGCCGAGATGGACGCGATCGCCGACGCCGCGTTCGAAGAGGTGGTCGCGGCGCTCGTGGTGAAACCGTCTTGATCGCCCGGGCGGCACTCCTCGCCGAGTTGGTCGCCGTCATGGCCGCGGGGCAGGTGCGTGCGACGCTGCGACGCGTCGCCAGGGGACCGTCGCGAGCGGGTCGGTCGTGGCGGGTGGAGCTCGTGGGCGCGGGCATGCGCGCGATCATGATGCGCTCGAAGCGCCGCGGGGTGCATTGGTTGCGCGCATCGCTCGAAGCGGCGCCGACTCCCGCCCCATTCCTGAAGCGCGTGCGCTACCGAGAACGTGGATGCCGGCGGAGTGCCGGCGCGTTGGTTCGTGGCGCTCGGCGCGACCGAGCCGTCGCGCACGCTCGTCTACTTCCACGGCGGCGGCTTCGTAGTCTGCTCGCCCAAGACGCACGCCGAGCTGATGGCGCGACTCGCCGTGCTGGCGGACGCGCGCGTGCTCGCAGTCGACTATCGACGCGCGCCCGAGCACCGCTTCCCGGCAGCACACGACGACGTGTTGGACGCCGTGCGCTGGCTCTACGCCCAGGGTGTCGATCCCGCGCGCGTAGCGCTCGGCGGCGACTCGGCGGGCGGCAACCTCGTCGCCGCGACGCTGTGTTCGCTGCGCGACGCGGGCGATCCGCTGCCTGCCGCCGCCGTGCTCTTCTGTCCGTGGGTCGATCCGCTCGCTGCGGGCGGGTCGATGGACACGAACGCGGACGTCGATTTCGGCGACCGCGAGTTGCTGGTCGCCTGGGCCCACGACTACCTGCCGCCCGGCGTCGCCGCGCGATCCGCGGGCGTTCCCGATCGACGCGAAACTCGCAGGCTTGCCGCCGCTGTTGATCCAGGTGGGCGGCGCCGAGGTGCTGCTCGATCAGGTCATCGCGTTTGCGGAGCGAGCGCGCGCGGCGGGCGTGGACGTTTCACTCGAAGTCGAGCCCGCCATGTTCCACGACTGGCAGATCGAGGCATCGCTGCTGCCCGAAGGCGCGCGCTCGCTCGAATCCGCCGCCCACTGGCTCACAAGACACGTAACCGCGCGTTGACTTGGGGACGTTCCTGGCGCCGCGTTGCCTTAGTTGACTTCAGGAACGTCCCCAAGTCAACGATTCGGGTATGCTCGGCGCGCGCTTGGCGGAGGATTCCATGGCCCTGCAAAGTGCGCCCGTTCCGGAGCGCGATCCCGTCGTTCCACGGCATCGATCCCACCAGCGCGCGACGATCTCGAGCGCTACGCCGATCCGTTCCCGTCGATCCACCACCTCCGGCGCGTCGCGCCGGTGAACGAGACGCCGATCGGATTGTGGCGGCTCTCGCGCTACGAGGACTGCGTGCGGCTGCTGCGCGGCGTGCGCTGCGGCGTGCGCCACCTCGACGGGAGCTACCCGCGGCGTCGCGAAGAGGGCTCGGCCGGCGCGTCCGAGTTCATGCTCCAGCAGGACCCGCCCAAGCACACGCGGCTGCGCAAGCTCGTCTCGAAGGCGTTCACGCCGCGCGCGGCCGAGGGCTGGCGAGCCGCGTGCCCGGCGATCGCCGACGAGCTCCTCGACGCGCGCGCTCGAGCGCGGCCGCATCGACGTGATCGCCGATCTCGCGCTGCCGCTGCCGTCGACACTGATCTGCGAGATGCTCGGCGTGCCGGTGGCCGACCGCGAGCGCTTCACGCTCTGGACCGCGCACGCGACCCACGCGCTCGCCGGTCACGATGGCGCCGCCCGACGTACAGGCACGCGCCGCAGAACGCCGCCATGTCGCTGGCCGGCTACTTCACCGACCTCATCGAAGAGCGCCGCAAGAGCAAGACCGACGACCTGCTCTCCGAGTTGATCCGCGCCGAAGAAGAGGGCGATCGGCTCTCGCATTCGGAGCTGGTGGTGCAGTCGATCGGGCTGCTGATCGCCGGCTTCGAGACCACGATCGGCCTGATCGGCAACGGCGTCGCCGCGCTCGCGCGCAACCCGCGCGAAGCCGAGAAGCTGCGCGCGCGACCGGAACTCGTGCCGAACGCAGTCGAGGAGTGCCTGCGCTACGAAGGTCCGATCGGCATGACGCTCCGCGTGCTGCACGAGGACGCCAGCTTCGGCGACCGCACCATTCCCGAACGACACCGAAGTGTGGGCGATGCTGTGGGGCGCCAATCGCGATCCCGCCGTGTTCCCCGATCCCGACCGCTTCGACGTCGAGCGCAGCCAACGCGCGCGAGCACCTGGCCTTCGGCGGCGGTGCGCACCTCTGCCTCGGCGCGCACCTCGCGCGCATGGAAGGCGCAGGTGGCGATCGGCGCGCTGATCGCACGCACGCGCGACCTCGCGCTCGACGAGCGACGAGATCGACTGGGGCGCGTCGCTGTTCCGTGTCCCGGGCACGGCTGCCGGTGACGTTGCGCCCGGCCTGAGCCGCCGCGGCTAGCGCTCGGTCGGAAAGCCCCGCTCGGTCCAGCCGGTCCAGCCTTCCGCCATCGAGCGCACCTGTTCGAAGCCCATCTGCTGGAGGCTGTGCGCGGCGAGTGCGCGAGCGATGGCCGCCGCCGCAGTAGAGCACGAGCTTGCGCGAGCGATCGGCGAGCCACGGGTCGCGCTTCGGGTGCTCGAGATCCGCGCGGACTTCGAGAAAGCCGCGCGGGTAATGGCGCGCGCCGGGCAGATGGCCGGCTTCCCACTCGTCTGCTTCGCGCACGTCGATGAATTCGTAGCCGCCGCGGTCCGGCGCTTCGAGCAACCGGCGCACTTCTTCGGGCGTCGACTTCGCGCACCGCGGCGAGGGCTTCGCGGACGAAATCGGCTAGTGACTTGGCCATGGCGGCATTCTATCCGCGATCCGTGGGGGGAGCAGAAGCGGATGGACCACCCGAGCGCGATCCGGCCCGAAGCAGCACGCGGTCTTCCGCGCCGACAAGATGGGCAAGAGCACCCTCTTCGAGTCGCCGCGCCTGCTCGTCGGGCTCAACTGCTTCGAGCCCGGCCAGCAGCACGCGCTGCACGCCCACGGCGAGCATCGACAAGGTCTATCAGGTGCTGGCGGGGCAGGGCGAGTTCCTGCTCGAAGGCCGCACGATCCCGATGGACGCCGGCGTGATGCTGATCGCTCCGCGGGGCGTCCCGCACGGCATCCGCAACACCGGGCGGGAGCGCCTCGTCGTCCTGGCGATCCTCGCCCCCGGCCCCAGGCGCCTGATACCCCTGTCGCGGATCGCCGGCGAGTGAAAGTCTCAGGTGGGCACGGGACGTCTGGTTCTCAACCCCTCCTTGCCGGTTGCCGATCAGCCGCGGGTGAGGACGCGTCTCGCTCTCGTCGCCATCCTATTGTCGCTCGGGCTGGCTGCGTCGGGGGCCCGGGCCGCCGATCTCGCCGTGCTGCCGCCGCGAACGCCTGCCGAACTCGAGGTCGTGGCGCGCGGCGCGACCGAGTGGGTGCGGGCTCGCTTCGCCGAAGCGGGGCTCGCGTCGAGCGACGCATTCTCGCTGGCCGATTCGCTGGCGCCCGATCGCCCGCGTGCGCTGCCTTCCCGCGAAGCGCTGCGCGAAGTGCGGGGACAGCGCCGGCGCGGAGCGCGCGTGGTTGCTCGATCTCGATGCCGATCGCGGAAACACCGTGCTGCAACTGCTGCTCGTCGACCTCGGCTCGGGATCGACGGCGGCTGCCGGACAGGCCGACGCGAAGCTGGCGAACCTGGGCGGCGCCGTTGCCGAAGTGACCGACGCGGTGATCGCGCAGGCCGGCGCGGCGGGTCGCACGCTCGGCCCGCCGAGCCTCGCCGAGTTGGACCGCTACGGGCGCGCCGTCGTCGCGCTGGACGCTGGCCGCCTCGCCGACGCGTGGCGAGCGCTCGGCAACAAGCTGACGCCGACATCGCAGGCGCTGCGCAGCCGCCTCGAAGCCGCCGGTTCGTCGGAGAAGTTTCCGCCGAGCGAGCGCGCGCGACTGGCGGTGGCGCGCGGTGACTCGGAGCGCGCGCGCCTCTGGCTGCGTTCGCAGATGGGCGCCAACCAGGACGACGCGTTGCTGGCGCTCGCCGCCGCCGAAGCGGCGGAGGCACTCGGCGAGATCGAACGCGCGCTGTCGCTCTTCGAGCGAGCGATCGAGTTGGACCCGCATTCGCGCGCCGCGCACGCCGGCCGAGCGCGCATGCTGCTGGAGGCCGGGCGCAACGACGAAGGCGTCGCGGCGGTTTTCGCTCTCGAAACTCCCGACGCGGCCGTGCTCGAGACGGCCGTCGAGGCGCCGAACCTCGACCCGAGCGCCCGTGCGAAGCTGCATTGGCAACTCGCCACCCAGCTCGAGGCGAGGTTCGAGAACGAGCGCGCGCTGGAACACCTCGAACGCGCCGCCGAGCTGGACGCGAGCTTCGAAGGCGTGACGGCGCGCGACGCGGCGCTGCTCTACACGCGGCTCGGTGAGCCCGAGCAGGCGCTTGCACCCGCGGAACGCGCCGCGCAACTCGGCGCCTCCGACGCGTCGCTCCTCGAAGCGCTCGGTGCAGCGCGCCATCGGGCCGGCGACGCGCGCGGCGCGCGGGAGGCGTTCGAGCAGGCGCGCGCATTGGCACCGCAGACGCCCGGGCCGCTGATCGGCCTCGGCGAAATCGCAATCGAGTCGGGCGACACGGCGTCGGCCGAGTTGCTCTTTCGGCAGGCGCTCGAGGTGGCACCCGGCCACACACCGACGCGACTCGCGCTCGGGAGTCTGATGCGCACGACCGGTCGGGTCGACGGCGCACTCGCGCTGCTCGCAGGGAATCCCGGCGGCCCCAACGCCGACCTGCTGCGCGAGACGGCCTCGATCCGCGCGGCGCAAGGCGACCTCGGCGGCGCCCGTGGAATGCTCGAAGAGGCGATGGAACTCGCGCCCGCCAACACCACGCTCACCGAGGAACTCGCGAAGCTGCGCGAGCAGGGGGGCGACGCCGCGGGCGCCGAGTCGCTGCGCAAGATGGCGGAACGCATGGGGGGTGGTCCGAGTCGCGCCGCCGCCGAACTCGGCGCCAGCAACCTCGCGGACAGCGGCGATCCGGGCACGCTGAACGAACTCGCCGCCAGCTTCCCGCAGCGCATCGCCGGTCGCGACACTCCCGTGCAGGTCGTGGCGCTGCTGCCGATGTCGCTCGTGGGCGAGACCAGCCTGTTGGCGCGCTTCTTCGCCCCGAAGCGCCTGGCGCCCGATGCCTTCGGCGACGAACTCGCGCGCGCGCTCGCAACGCGTTTCGAAGTCGTCGCGCCGCACGAGATCCCGCCCGAGCTGGCGAACGCCGAGCAGCAGGCGCTGCGCTCCTTCGACGACGGCGAAGCCGCCGTCGCGCGCATGAACGACGCCCTCGGCACCGACGCGGTCTTCGTCGCGCGGCTGCGCGGCAGCGGCGACGCCGACAAGCGTCCCGGCGCGCTGCACGTCGAGGTGCGCATGCTCGCGGGCAGCGACCTGATGCACGTCCGCCGCTTCGGCAATCAGACCTGGATCGCCGACGGCGAGGGGCGCTTCTCCGAGTGGAATCCCGTCGCGATCGTCGTCTACTCGATGCTGCTGGTGCTCGCGGTGCTGCCGCTGATCCGAGGCTGGGGCGAACTGCAGGTCGGGATCCAGTACGCGTCGCTCGGCAAGGGCTTCTTCAGCATCAAGCTGTCGCGGCGCCCGCAGCGGGCGGACGTCGGCGAGACCCGCAAGCGGGGCAACCACGGCTATCTCCGCAAGATGCGCCTCGCGGGCCGCTACGAACGTTCGATGGTGGGTCGCGAAACGCAGTTCCGCTGGCTGCCCGCGCGTGGCTACTACGTGACGGTGCACGGCCTGTTGCAGGATCCCGTGACCGACGAGGTGATCGGCAACTACGCCGCGGAGCAGAAGGTGGTGGTGCAACGCGGCCATCCGGCGCGCCTCGACTTCGACTTCCGCTCCAAGGAGTGCGCTCTCGAAGTCAATGTCTTCGGCGGCGGCGAGCCGGTCTCGCAAGCCGTCGTCACGGTGCGCGGCATCGCGGACAGCCTGCGCTACGCGCGCAGCGGCCGCACCCTCCTCTACCTCTCTCCCGGTCATTACAAGGTGCTCGTGGGTTGCGGCGACCGCGTTCTCGAGCGCGAGGTGTCGATCGAGACGCTGGCGCCGCGCACGCTCTCGTTCGATCGCGACGACGAGAACGCGCAGCTCTTCACGAACTGTCCGGAGGCCGTCGAGCCCTACCTGCAGGGGAACCTGGTCAGCGCCGCCGAGGCGCTGGAGCGCGCCGGTGAAGAGGTCGCCGCGGCGCGCATTCGCGGCGAACACTTCGCTGCGATCGGGGAGAACGAGAAGGCGGCGCAGTCGTTTCAGCGCGCCGGTCGCTTCGAGCAGGCCGCCACACTGATCTCCGACGGCGCCGACCCCAGCGCCGCCGCCGAGCTCTACGAGCAGGCCGGCAATCACGAGAAGGCCGCCCCGGCGTTTCGCGCGGCGGGCAACCCCGCCCGCGCCGCGCATCACTACGAGATCGTCTTTCGCTACGAGGACGCGGTCGAGTGCTACCGCGAGGCCGGCAATGCCGAGAAGGTCTGCGAGCTGCTCGAGAAGCTCGCGCACTTCCTGGAGGCCGCGCGCTGCGCGATGGAGAACGGCGACCCCGATCGCGCCATCCGCTGCCTCCAGATGATCGAATTACGCGACCACGAGTACGTGTCGGCCTGTCGCCTGCTCGGCGAGATCTTCACCGAGCGCGGCGAGCTGGATCTCGCCGTGCAGAAGCTGGACGAGGCCGTGACTGTCGGCGGCGGCGAGAACGCTCCGCTCGAGGTCGTCGAGCAACTGGCGCGCACGCTCGAACAGGCCGGACGCCTCGACACCGCGCTGGAAACCTGGGAGTCGATCCGCGGGCGCGACTTCCACTACCCGGACGCCAACACGAAGATCGAGTCGCTGCGCAAGACGATCGATGAGGAGCGCGCGTCCCACGCCACGCTCGCGAACGGGGGGCAGCCGGCCGAGAGTCGCTACGAACTTCTGGGAGAGATCGGACGCGGCGGGATGGGCGTCGTGTTCAAGGCGCGCGACAAGCGCCTCGGCCGCATCGTCGCGTTGAAGCGGCTGCCCGACAATCTGCGCAACCACCCGACCGCCGTGCGACTGTTCCTGCGCGAAGCGCGCGCGGCGGCCGCGCTCAACCACCGCAACATCGTCACGCTCTTCGACGCCAGTCAGGAAGGCGACCAGTATTTCCTCACCATGGAGCTGCTCGAAGGCTTTCCGCTGCACGACGTGTTGGAGAAGCGCGGGAAGCTCTCGCCGCGCGACGCGGCGCGCCTCGGCGCCCAGACCGCCGCCGGACTCGAGTACGCCCACGCGCGGGGCGTCGTGCACCGCGACATCAAGACCTCGAACCTGTTCTTCACCAGGGACCGCGTGCTCAAGATCATGGATTTCGGTCTGGCCAAGATGACCGAGGAAGTGAGGCGCGCCGCGACCGTCGTGGGCGGCACGCCCTACTACATGGCGCCCGAGCAGGCGGCCGGCGAGGACGTCGACCACCGGGCCGATCAGTACGCACTCGGTGTCACGCTCTACGAGCTGGTGACCGGCGACGTCCCGTTTCGCGAGGGCGACGTGACCCATCACCACCGACACACTCCGGCGCCCGATCCGTGCAAGGCCACGCCCGATCTTCCGGAGGACTTCGCCGCCGTGATCGCCAGGTTGATGGCGAAGCGTCCCGAAGATCGCTTCGCGTCGACCGGCGATGCCGGCGCGCAGCTTGCGCGCATCGCGAAACGCCTGGCAGCCTGAGCGACTCGCGCAGGCTCCGCGCGGATCCCATTCCAACGCGCATGGAAGTGCCGATCAGAGTCGGGTAGCTTCGCAAACCCCCGGCTCCGCCAGGCCGGCTCGGCTTACGCGGACTTGCAATTGCCGAGGATTTGCAATCGCTGAGGGAATGTCGTCGATGGAATCGAGTGCGCGCCCACCCGACAACCGGGCCGTTCCAATGCAGATCCGGAATGGACAGAGCAGCGATCTTGCAGACTTCGGCATCAATGCCGCCGCAGTCGAAGAGATCCGTGACCGCTTTGCCACTGATCCCAGCTCGGTCGACCCCGCGTGGGCGGAAGTCTTCGGCGCCGGCGAAGCGCCCGTCGTGCTCGACCGCCGCGAGGCCGAGAAGCACGCGCGCGCGCTGCGCCTGATCCACTCGTATCGCGCGCGCGGACATCGCGTTGCCGACATCGACCCGCTCGGCGGTCGCGCGATGTACTTCCCGGAGCTGGATCCGGCGCACTACGGCTTCGGCCATGACGATCTCGCCAGGAGCTTTCTCGCCGGCGACCTGCCCGGCGGACCGATGCAGCCGCTCGGCCAGATCCTCGAAACGCTGCGCGCCACCTATTGCGGCAAGGTCGGCGTCGAGTTCACCTACATCCAGGATCCCGTCCGCAAGGCGTGGCTGCAGCGCCACCTCGAGGAGATGCGCAACCACACGGCGCTCGACCGTGACGAGCGCGCGCGCGTTCTCGAGATGCTCTCGGCGGCCGAACTCTTCGAGCGCTTCCTGCAGACGCGCTTCGTCGGGCAGAAGCGTTTTGGCCTCGAAGGTGCGGAGTCGCTGATCGCGCTGCTCGACACGCTCGTCGAGGGAGCGCCCGAGCACGACATCCACGAGTACGTGATCGGCATGGCGCACCGCGGCCGCCTCAACGTGCTCTCGAACATCCTGGGCAAATCCTTCGAGATGATCTTCTCGGAGTTCGAGGACATCGAGGACATCGACGCGCCGTTCGGCTCCGGCGACGTCAAGTACCACAAGGGCTACTCGAGCGACCGCCGCACGCGCAGCGGCGCACGCGTCCACCTCTCGCTCGCCGGCAATCCGTCGCACCTGGAAGCGGTGAACCCGGTGGTCGAGGGCCGCGTGCGCGCCAAGCAGAGGAATGCGGGCGACCTGCGCGGCCGCTCCGTGGTACCGGTGCTGATTCACGGCGACGCCGCCTTCGCCGGGCAGGGCATGGTCGCCGAGACGCTCAATCTCTCGAAGCTCGCCGGCTATTCCACCGGCGGCACGCTGCACCTGATCATCAACAACCAGATCGGCTTCACCGCGACGCCCGCCGAGACGCGCTCGACGCTCTACTGCAGCGACGTCGCGAAGATGATCCAGGTGCCGATCTTCCACGTGAACGGCGACGCTCCCGAAGCGGTGGTACACGTCGCACGGCTCGCCCTCGAATACCGCCAGCGCTTCGCGGAAGACGTGGTGATCGACATGGTCTGCTACCGCCGGCATGGCCACAACGAGGGCGACGAGCCGAATTTCACCCAGCCGCTGCTCTACGAGAAGATTCGCGCGCGCCCGTCGGTGCGGCGACTCTACACCGACGCGCTGCTCGAAGCGGGTGTGCTGGCGAGCGAGGCGGCGCATGCGATCGAGAAGCGGCTCTCGGAACAACTCGACGAGGCGCTCGCCGAGATGAAGGTGGAACCGCCCGGTCCCGACGAGCCCTACGATCTACGCGGCCCTTGGACCGGGTTCACCCGCAAGGCGAGCGGCGAGGGCGCCGCCAGCGCCGTGGCGGTCGAGCGGCTGCAGCAGGTCGCCGAGCGCATCTCGCAGTCGCCCGCCGGTTTCGATCTGCACAAGAAGCTGAAACCGATCCTCGAGCGCCGCGCCAAGGCGATTGCCTCGGACGGCGAGATCGACTGGTCCTTCGCCGAGGCGCTCGCCTTCGGCTCGTTGCTGCTCGAGGGCTACAACGTGCGGCTCTCGGGGCAGGACTCGTCGCGTGGCACCTTCTCGCAACGTCACGCGGTGCTCGTCGACCAGACCTCGGAAATCGAATACGCGCCGCTCGCTCACCTGTCGGCGACGCAGGGTCGCTTCGAGGTGTACGACAGCCTGCTCTCCGAGCAGGCCGTGCTCGGCTTCGAGTACGGCTACTCGGTCGCGGATCCGATGACGCTCACGCTCTGGGAAGCGCAGTTCGGCGACTTCGCGAACGGTGCGCAGGTGATCATCGACCAGTTCGTCGCGTCGGCCGCGGTGAAGTGGGGTCGCCTCTCGGGGCTCGTGATGCTGCTGCCGCACGGCTACGAGGGGCAGGGCCCGGAGCATTCGAGCGCCCGCATCGAGCGCTACCTCCAGCTCTGCGCCGAGGACAACATCCAGGTCGTGAACTGCACGACGCCGGCCCAGTATTTTCACGTGCTGCGCCGCCAGATGCGCCGCAACTTCCGCGCACCGCTGATCCTCTTCACGCCGAAGAGCCTGCTGCGCTCGCCGCGCGCCGTTTCGCGTCCCAGCGAGTTCTCGAGCGGCGCCTTCCAGCCGGTGATCCCGGACGTCGAATGCATGCGCAGCCCGGAATCCGTGCGCCGCGTGCTGTTCTGCTCGGGCAAGGTCTACTACGACCTCAGCGAAGAGCGCGAGCAGCGCGGCGCCGAAGCGGAAGTCGCGATCGTGCGCATCGAGCAGGTGTATCCCTGGGACAGCGCCGGCGTCGCCGCCGCGCTGGCGAAGTTCGTGAATCTCGAGCACGGGGTGTGGGTGCAGGAGGAGCCGAAGAACATGGGCCCGTGGTTCTTCGTGCACGAGCTGTTGCAGGCGCAGCTTCCGAAGGGAATCACGCTGGGTTACGCTGGTCGCGCCGCGGCGGCGGCTCCCGCCGGCGGCTCGATGCGTCTGCACAAGCGGCGCCAGAGCAAGCTGCGCTTCGACGCCTTCCACGCTTGATGATCTCGCGCCGCGGCCGGACGGACGCGCGCCAACACGAGTCAGGTGGCGCTCAGCCGCGCGACTTGCCGCAGCGAATGGCTTCGTCATCCTCGGCCGTCCGGCCGCGGTGCGACATCATGAACTTCGGGAGGCTCGATGGCGATCTACGACCGACTCTCTGCCCAGGATCGCTCGTTCCTCGAGCTCGAGTCGCCCAACCACCACATGCACGTGGCGGGCTGCTTCATCTTCGAACGCGGAGCGCTCTCGACGCCGGCTGGTGGCGTCGACATCGGCAAGCTGCGCGAGTACGTCGCGTCGCGGCTGCACCGCATCCCGCGCTATCGCCAGCGCATCGCGTGGATTCCGGTCGAGAACCATCCCGTCTGGGTGGACGACGACCGCTTCAACATCCACTACCACGTGCGCCACACGGCGCTTCCGGCGCCCGGCGACGAGCGCCAGCTCAAGCGCTTTTGCGGTCGGGTGATGTCGCAGCAGCTCGATCGCGGCAAGCCGCTCTGGGAGATGTGGGTCGTCGAAGGCCTCGAGCACGATCGCTTTGCGCTCGTCTGCAAGACGCACCACTGCATGGTGGACGGCGTCTCGGGCGTGGACCTGTTGGCGGTCCTGCTCTCGCCGACGCTCGACAAGGAGTTCGAGCCCGCGGCGCGCTGGCTGCCGAACCCGACGCCCAGCGGTGGCGTGCTGCTGCGCGACGCGGTGCTGCGTCGCGCCGAGCTGCCGTTCGCGATGGCGGGCGCCGTCGGCGCCGCGCTGCGCGCTCCGGAAGCGACGCTGGCGCGCGTCTCCGAGTCCGTCGCGGCGTTCGGCGAAACGATCCAGACGGCGATGTCGCCGGCCGCCGACACGCCGCTCAACCGGCCGATCGGCCCGCACCGCCGCTTCGACTGGGTAGGCGTTCGACATCGACGAGGTGAAGAAGGTCAAGAACGCCCTCGGCGGAACGGTGAACGACGTGGTGCTCGCGACCGTCGCCGGCGCGGTCGGGCGCTTCCTCGAACAGCGCGGGATTTCGATCTCGCGCCAGCGCGGGATGGACTTCCGCGCCTTCTGTCCGGTGAGCGTGCGCAGCGACGACGAGCGCGGCGCGCTCGGCAACCGCGTCTCGGGCATGATCGCGAAGCTCCCGATCGCCGAGGCCCAACCGAAGCGCCGGCTCGAGCGCGTGCGCGCGATCACGAAGAACCTCAAGGAGAGCAAGCAGGCGCTCGGCGCCCAGGTGCTGACCTCGGTCTCGGAGTGGACGGCGCCGACGCTCGCCACGATGGCGTCGCGGCTCGCCTTCGAGAACCGCACCGCGAACATGATCGTGACCAACGTCCCGGGTCCGCAGATCCCGCTCTATCTGCTCGGCGCGCGGATGGCCGAAACCTATCCGATGGTGCCGCTCTTCTCGTCGCAGGGACTCGGCGTCGCGCTGTTCTCATACGCGGGCGGACTTTATTGGGGCTTCGTGTGCGACTGGGACCAGTTCCCCGACCTGCACGACTTCGTCTGCGCGATCGACGCCTCGTTCCGCGAACTCTGCGACGCCGCCGACGCCTGAGTTGACTCGGGGACGTTCCTGCCGCGTTGACTTGGTTGACTTCAGGAACGTCCCCAAGTCAACGCGACGGGATCGGGCGACCGGGGCGCTGACGCGCTACCCCCCGGAGCGGAGGATGGGTCGTGCGTGAAACCCTGGCCCTGGTGCTGGCCGGCGGCGAAGGCAGGCGTCTCTATCCGCTGACGCGCGAGCGCAGCAAGCCGGCCGTCCATTTCGGCGGGCGCTATCGGCTCATCGACTTCGTCCTCTCGAATCTCGTCAACAGCGGCTTCCAGCGCATCAAGGTGCTGACCCAGTACCGCGCCACCTCGCTGGTGCGGCACCTCGCGCGCGCCTGGACGCTGGCGTCGACGGTGGTGGACGAGTTCATCGAGCCGGTCCCCGCGGCGATGAACATCGGGCCGACCTGGTTTCGCGGCACCGCCGACGCGATCTGGCAGAACCTCGACCTGCTGCGCGACGTGCGCCCCGTCGACGTGCTCGTCTTCGGCTCCGACCACGTCTACAAGATGGACGTCTCGCAGATGCTCGAGTTCCACCGCGCGATGGGCGCCGACCTGACCGTCGCGACGCTTGCGGGTGCCGCGCAGCGAAGCGCACGCCTACGGCTGCGTCCACGTCGACGCCTCGGGCTGGGTGCGCGGTTTCGTCGAGAAGCCCGACGATCCGCCGGCGATTCCCGGCGACCCCGACCACACGCTGGTGTCGATGGGCAACTACATCTTCCGCACCGGACACGATGCTCACCGAACTGCGTCGCAACGCCGAGCAGAAGGACACCAGCCACGACTTCGGCCGCGACATCCTCACCGACGCCCACGAGCGCGTGAAGGTCGCGGCCTACGACTTCCTGACGCAGCTCTGTCCCGGGCGAAGACGAACACGCGCGCGGCTACTGGCGCGACGTCGGCACGCTCGACGCGTTCTTCGAGACCAACATGGACCTCGTCTCGGTGAACCCGCACCTCAACCTCTACAACGACATGTGGCCGATCCGCGGCGTGATCGGCGGCGGCGGCCCCTGCAAGTTCGTGTTCGCCGATGAGGAGGATCATCGCGTCGGCTCGGCGGTGGATTCGATCGTCGGCTCCGGCACGATCATCTCGGGTGGACAGGTGGACCGCTCGGTCGTCTTCAACAACGTGCGCGTCAACAGCTTCAGCCGCGTCACCGAGAGCATCCTGTTCCCCGGCGTGAGTGTCGGACGCAACGCACGTCTGCGCCGCTGCATCATCGACAAGGGCGTGCGCGTGCCGGCCGGCGACGTGATCGGCGAAGATCCCGTCGCCGACCGCGAGCGCTTCACCGTGAGCGAGGGCGGCGTGGTCGTGGTGACGCGACAGGACGTCGGTCAGCGCGACGAGTTCGACGTCGATTGACGGCACGAGGCACGCGAGCGGCAGTGCGGCGCAACGAGCTGCAGCTGGTCTTCGCCAGTTGGGAATTCGCACCGCTCGCGCAGACCGGCGGTCTCGGCGACATGGTGAGCGGTCTCGCCCGTGCGCTCGCCGCGCGCGGTCACGCGGTGACCTGCATCCTGCCCGCGCATCGGGACGTGCTGCAGCATCCCGCGCTGTCCGGCGCTGGCGGTGGCGGGCTCGGTGCGGATCGCCGTGCCGGGTGGCAGACCTCGCCGGCCGCTGGCTGGCCGGCGAACTCGACGGCCTCCAGCTCCAGCTCCTCGACCTGCCCGCGCTCTACGACCGCCCGCAGCTCTACGGCGGCGCCGATGCGGCGGAAGCGCTGCGCTACATCGCGCTGTCGCGCGCGGTCGCGGAGTTCGCGGCGACGACCCGCCCGCAGGTGCTGGTCGCGCACGACTGGCACGCGGCGCTCGCGCTCTGCTTGCTCCGGATCCTCCACGACTACGGTGCGGCGCGCGGTGTCGGCGCGATACAGGTGGTGCACAACAGCGCCTTCCTCGGTCACTTTCCGGCGGAGGCCTTCGCCGCCACGGGACTCCCGGATTCCCTTTTCCGTCCCGACGCAATCGAGTTCTGGGGCGGCATCTCACTCCTCAAGGCGGCGACTCGCCTTCGCCGATCGCATCGTCGCCGTGTCGCCGACCTACGCGCGGAACTCCAGACGCCCGCGTTCGGCGAGGGACTCGAAGGACTCTACGGTTCGCGTGCGCAGCCGCCTGCTCGGCATCGCCAACGGGATCGACACGACGCAGCACGATCCCGCCACCGATGCGTCGCTGCCCGCGCGCTACAGCGCCGAGTATCCGAAGCCGAAGGGCCGCTGTCGCAAGGCGCTGCTCGACGCGACGGGACTGGACGCGCCGCAGCCGGGCCGGCTGCTCGCCGCGGTGGGTCGGCTCGCCGCTCAGAAAGGCTGGGACGTGCTGGTCGCCGCGCTGCCGAAGCTGGTCGAAGACGGCGCGTCGCTGGTGCTGCTCGGCGACGGCGATCCCGCGCTCGCCGCACAACTGCGCGAGGCCGCGACGCGCTGGCCGAAGCGCGTCCACGTGACGATCGGCTGGGACGACGTGCTCGCGCGGCGCATCTACGCGGGCGCCGACTGCCTGCTCGCACCGTCGCGCTTCGAGCCGTGCGGGTTGGTGCAGCTGCTCGGCCAGCGCTACGGCACGCTGCCGATCGCGCATCGCGTCGGCGGTTTCGTAGACACGATCGAAGACGGCGAGACCGGCATTCTCTTCGAACCGCTCACCCCCGCGGCGATCGCCGCGGCGGTCGAGCGCGCCGCCGAGCTGTTGCACGAGCGCGGCGTGCTCGCCGTGCAGGCCAAACTCCTGTCACTCGACGTCTCGTGGACGGAGCCCGCGGCGGCCTGGGAACGCGTGCTGGCGACGGTCGCACGCGAAGCCGCGCAGAGGATCTGAGCCGTGACGTGGCGCATCGAGCCGGGCAGCGAGACGCCGCTCGGCGCGACCTGGGACGGCGCCGGCGTCTCGTTCGCGCTCTTCTCCGAGCACGCGACCGCCGTCGAGTTGTGCCTCTTCGACGCGCCCGACGCCGCCACCGAGTCCGCGCGCATCGCGCTGCCCGAGCGCAGCGGCGACGTCTTCCACGGGCGCGTTGCCGAGCTGCGTCCGGGACAGCTCTACGGCTATCGCGTGCACGGCCCGTTCGCGCCGCGCGAGGGGCATCGCTGCAATCCGCACAAGCTGCTGGTCGATCCCTACGCGCGCGCGATCGCCGGCAGCTTGCGCTTCGACGCGGCGCTGCAGGGCCACGACCCGCTGCAAGCGGACCTGCCCGACGCGCGCGATTCGGCGCCATTCATGCCGAAGTGCGTCGTCGTCGATCCGCGCTTCGACTGGGGCGACGACCGTCCGCCGCGCACGCCGTGGAGTCGCAGCGTCCTCTACGAGTGTCACGTGAAGGGCATGACGCAGCGGCACCCGGAGCTCGCGGAGGCGCAGCGCGGTCGCTACCTCGGGCTCGCGGCCGAGCCGGTCGTCTTGCACTTGCAGCGCCTCGGCGTGACGGCGGTCTCGCTGTTGCCGATCCACCATTCGAGCCTCGACGCGCATCTCGCGGCGCTCGGACTCACCAACTATTGGGGCTACAACACGCTCGGGTTCTTCGCGCCGGATGCGCGCTTCGCGTCGGGCGACACCGGCGCGCAGGTGGTCGAGTGCAAGCAGATGGTGAAGGCGCTGCACCGCGCCGGCATCGAAGTGATCCTCGACGTCGTCTACAACCACACGCCGGAAGGCGGTCCCCTCGGGCCGACGCTCTCGCTGCGCGGGATCGACAACGCGTCGTACTACCGGCTGCCCCTCGAAGACCCGTCCGAATACCTCGACTACACCGGTTGCGGCAACACGCTGAACACGCGCCACCCGCGCGTCCTCCAGCTGGTACTCGATTCGCTGCGCAGCTGGGTGACCGAGTATCACGTCGATGGTTTCCGTTTCGACCTGGCGCCGGTGCTCGCGCGCGATCCAGTCGCGTTCCAGCGCAGCGCCCGCTTCTTCGAGATCGTGCGGCAGGACCCCGTGCTCTCGCAGGTCAAGCTGATCGCCGAGCCGTGGGATCTGGGGCCCGATGGCTATCTGCAGGGCGGCTTTCCGCGCGGCTTCGCCGAGTGGAACGGCCGTTACCGCGACGCCGTTCGGCGTTTCTGGCGCGGCGACGCCGGGCAGCTCGCCGAAGTCGCGACGCGCCTCGCCGGCTCGAGCGACCTCTTCGCGCTCTCCGGCCGCACGCCGCAGGCGAGCATCAACTACATCGTGTGCCACGACGGCATGACGCTCACCGATCTCGTCAGCTACGCGCAGAAGCACAACCTCGCGAACGGCGAGGAGGGCCGCGACGGCCCGCACGACGACTCGCACAACTGGGGGGAGGAGGGTCCTTCGCGCTTGCTGCGCGTGTGCAAGAAGCGCGCTCGTGCGCGGCGCAACCTGATCGCGACTCTCGCCTTCTCGCAAGGCGTCCCGATGCTCTCTCACGGTGACGAGCTGGGCCGCACCCAGCTCGGCAACAGCAACGGCTACTGCCAGGACAACGAACTCACCTGGGTGGACTGGGACCTCGACCGCGAGGGGCGCGCGTTCCTCGACTTCGTGCGCACGGTCTTCGCGCTGCGCCGCGAGAACGCGGCGTTCCGCCGCCGCCGCTTCTTTCGCGGCGAGTCGGTCGATCCGTCGGGTACTGGCGACGTGACCTGGCTGCAGCCCGACGGCTCGGTCACCACGCTCGCGCACTGGGGGAATCCGGATCGCAAGAGCGTCGCAATGCTGATGCCGCGAGAGGCCGCCGACGCGCGGGACGAGGCGGGCCGCGAGCAGTCCGCCGAGACGGTGTTGCTGATCCTGAACGGGCACGCGCACAAGCACGTCTATGTGCTCCCCGATCTGGGGCGCCCGGGGAGCTGGCACGAGGTCGTCAATACCGCCTGCGCGACACAGCGCCGTATCGACGACGGCCGGCTGGGCGTGGCGCCCTGGTCGCTCGTGCTGCTCGGCTTCCGGGAACAACAGTGAGTGTCGAGCGACCGAAGCTTGCCGCACTTGCCGAGCGCCTGGGGATCGCATCCTCCTACTGGGACCTCGTCGGCAACGCGCGTCCCACGCAAGACGTGACGCGCGAGGCGCTGGTCGCCGCGATGGGATTCGACGCTTCGGATGAAGTCGCCGCCGCGCGCGCTCTCGACGAACTCGCGCGTACCGAGGAACTCGCTCGTCGAGCCCGTCCTCGTGTGGCGCGAATTCGAAAGCGCCGTTCCCTCGCTGCCGTTGCGGATCGAAGCGTCCTCGGGTGCGCTCGACTTCGAACTCGAGCTGCGCACCGAGAACGGCTCGGTGCATCGCGCCGAGGGCCGCGTCGATCCCGCCGAGCCCCGCCTTGCGCTGCCGCTGCGACCGCCGGCCGGCTACCACGACCTCGTCGTGCGCGTCGCGGGACGCGGCGTCGCCCGCGAAGGTCGCCAGCGCTTCATCATGGCGCCGCGCACGGCCTACACGATCGAGGAGCGCATCGGCGACGCCCGCGTGTTCGGGGTCTGGGCGAATCTCTACGCGGTGCGCAGCGCGCGCAACTGGGGCTTCGGCGATCTCGGCGATCTGGGGGCCTTGATGCGCTGGTGCGGCTCGGCCGGCGGCGCCTTCGTCGGCGTGAACCCCCTGCACGCGATACCGAATCGCGGCCTCGCGATCACGCCGTACAGCCCGTCGAGCCGGCTCTACCGCAACCCGCTGTACCTCGACGTCGAAGCGGTACCGGAGTGGGCCGCCTCGCCGGCTGCGCGCGCGCGATGCGGCGATGCCGCGTTCGCCTCACGGCTCGCGCAACTGCGCGCCGCCGACACGATTGATCACGGCGCCGTGCTCGACGCCAAGTTGCCCGTGCTGCGCGAACTCTTCGCGAGCTTCTGCGCGCAGCGCGACACGGCCGCGAACGCGCGGAGTGCGGCGTTCGCGGCGTTCGTCGCGCGCGAAGGCGAGCGGCTGCGCGACTTCACCAGCTGGGAGACACTCGCCGCGCACTTCGCGGAGCGGGGCGGGGAGCCGGCCACCGATTGGCGTCGCTGGCCGTGCGCGTACCAGTGTCCGGAGACGGCGGCCGTCGCGACGTTCCGCCGCGAGCACGCGGGCGAGATCGAGTTCCGGGCGTGGCTGCAGTTCGAGTTGGCGGAGCAGCTCGCGCGCGCCGCCTCTAGCGGTCGCGACGCCGGCCTCGCGATCGGGCTCTACCAGGACCTCGCGGTGGGTTCGGCAGCGGATTCGGCGGACACCTGGATGGCGCCCGCGCTGTTCGCGTTGGACGCCGCGGTCGGCGCGCCGCCCGACGACTACGCGCCCGACGGCCAGAACTGGGGCTTCCCGCCGCTCGATCCGCACGCGCTGCGGGCAGACGGCTACCGCTTCTTCAGCGCGCTGTTGCGCGCCAGCTTCGCGAGCGCCGGCGCGCTGCGCATCGACCACGCGATGGGGCTGTTGCGGTTGTTCTGGATCCCGACCGGCCGGCCGGGGAGCGAGGGCACCTACGTGTCGTACCGGCACGACGAACTACTCGGCGTCCTCGCGCTCGAGAGCCGCCGGCACGAGGCGCTGGTGATCGCGGAGGATCTGGGCACCGTACCGCCCGAGTTCCCGCCGCTGCTCGTCGACTGGGGAATCCTCTCGTCGTCGGTGCTCTACTTCGAGCGCGACGCTGGGGTGCCGCGGCCCGCTGCGAGCATCTCGGCGCGCGCGCTCGCGACGGTCGAGACGCACGACCTGGTGCCGCTCGCGGGTTTCGCCGCGGGCCGCGATCTGCGCATCCGGCGCGCGGTCGGGCAGATCGCCGACGACGCCGCGCTCGACGCTGCGCTCGTCGAGCGCGCGGCCGAGTACGACGCCTGGCTGGCGCGTTTGCGTGAGGAGGGCTGTCTGGCCGCGGAAGGCGAGCCCGACGCGGTGGCGCTGGCCGGCGCCTTCCATTGCTTTCTTTCGCGCACGCCGGCGCCGCTGGTAGGCGTGTCGCTCGGCGATCTCGCCGGCGAGACGGAGCCGGTGAACGTTCCGGGTGTGCCGATCGCGCAGCATCGGAGCTGGTCGCGGCGCATGCGCGTTCCGCTCGAGTCCATCCCGGACACGCCGGCCGCGCTGGCCACCGCAGCGGCCCTCGCGAGTCGCGCGCGGCGGGCTCGATAGCGGTCTGGGTCGCTCTCTCGGCCGCTGCGCCCGCTAGACTCGCGCGCCCGATCGGCCGATAGGATCGGGGTTGGGGGGATCTGAATCGATGAGCGCGACCGCGCAGGTCGCCGCGCAGACCGTCTGGGACGCCGATGCCATCGCTGCGTCGGTGAAGCGGAGCATCCGCTCCCTGATGGGCAAGCGCTGGAACGACGCCACACCGCGCGACTTCTTCGTCGCGCTGGCTCTCGCCTGTCGCGAGATGCTGATCGAGCGCTGGTTCGCGACCCAGGATCGCGTCCGGCAGGCCGATGCGAAGCGACTCTACTACCTGTCGGTCGAGTTCCTGATCGGTCGCTCACTGCAGAGTTCACTCGAGAATCTCGGCGTGCTCGACGAAGTGGAGCGCGCCTTCCGGCGGCTGGGCGTGGACTGGGAAGCCGTGGTCGAATCCGAGCCCGACGCGGCGCTCGGCAACGGCGGTCTCGGGCGCCTGGCCGCGTGCTTCCTCGACTCGCTCGCGACGCTCGACCTTCCGGGCTTCGGCTACGGCATCAACTACGACTACGGGTTGTTCCGCCAGGCGATCGAGCACGGCCATCAGCGCGAGTATCCCGAGGGCTGGCAGCGACCCGGCGCGGCGTGGCTGATCGAGCGGCCCGAACGCGTCTGTCTCGTACCTGTGTATGGACACGCGGGGCAACGCCCGCGCGACGGCGAGCCGGCCGACTGGCGCGACTTCCGCGTGATCGTCGGCTTACCGCACGATCTGCCCATCGTCGGCCTCGGCGGTCGCACCGTGAACCACCTGCGGCTCTACTCGGCGCGCTCAACCGACGAGTTCGACATCGACATCTTCAACCGCGGCGACTACCTGCGGGCTTTCGAACGCAAACTCGGCATCGAGCGGATCTCGAAGGTGCTCTACCCCTCGGATTCGAACGAGCAGGGCCGCGAGCTGCGGCTGCTGCAGGAATATTTCTTCGTCGCCTGCGCGCTGCGCGACATCTTCTCCCAGTACCGCGAGACTCCACGACAGCTGGGACGCGCTGCCCGACAAGGTCGGCGATCCATCTGAACGACACGCACCCGGCGCTCGCCGTCGCGGAGTTCGTCCGGCTGCTGGTGGACGACAACGGCCTGCCCTTCGACCGCGCGCTCACGCTGGCGAACCAGTGTTTCGCCTATACCAACCACACGCTGATGCCCGAGGCGCTCGAGAGCTGGCCGAGCTGGCTGCTGGAGCGCGTCGTCCCGCGTCATCTCCAGATCATCGAGGCGATCAATGCGCGCCTGCTCAGCGAGGTCGAGCTGCGCTGGCCGGGCGACGTCGAGCGCGTGCGGCGCATCTCGATCATCGACGAGGATCCGCAGAAGCACGTGCGCATGGCGCATCTCGCGATCACCGGCAGTCATTCGGTGAACGGCGTCTCGGCGCTGCATTCGGAGTTGGTGAAGACGTCGCTGGTCCCCGATTTCGCGGCGCTGTGGCCGGCGAAGTTCCAGAACGTCACCAACGGAGTGACGCCGAGGCGTTGGTTGCTGCGCGCGAACCCGTTGCTCGCGGCCGCGATCACGCGCCGCCTCGGCGACGGCTGGGTGCGCGACCTCGACGCGCTGCGCGGGCTCGAACCCGCGGCGGACGACGCGGCGTTCCGCGCCGAGTTTCGCTCCGTGAAGCGCGCCAACAAGGAGCGGCTCGCGAAGGTCGTCGCGCGGGTCGCGGGCGTGCGGCTCGATCCGGACGCGCTCTTCGACGTCCAGGTGAAGCGCATCCACGAGTACAAGCGCCAGCTGCTGGCGGCGCTGCACGTGGTCCATCTCTACCTGCAGATCACCGAGGACGGCCGCCGGCTCGATGCGCCGCGCGCGTGTCTGTTCGCCGGCAAGGCGGCTCCCGAGTACTTCATGGCCAAGCTCGTGATCCGCCTGCTCGCGAACGTCGCGGCGGTGGTGAACGCCGACCCGCGCACCGAGGGCCAGTTGCAGGTCGCGTTCGTGCCGGACTATCGCGTCACGCTCGCGAAGCAGATGATCCCGGCAGCGGACCTGTCGGAACAGATCTCGACGGCGGGCACCGAGGCTTCGGGCACCGGCAACATGAAGCTCGCGATGAACGGCGCGCTCACGATCGGCACCCTCGACGGCGCCAACATCGAGATCCGCGACGCCGTCGGTCCCGAGAACCTCTACATCTTCGGGCTGCGCACCGAGGAGATCGCCGACCTGCGCGCGCGCGGCGCCTACGACCCGCGCGAGCGCTACCAGGCGAGCGAACCGCTGCGCCGCGTGCTCGACGCGATCGCTTCCGATCGCTTCGCCGGCGGCGAGCCGGGCGTTTTCGCCCCGATCCTGCAGAGCCTGCTCGACCACGGCGATCGCTATTTCGTGCTGGCCGACTTCGAGAGCTATGCGGCGACGCAGGAGCAGGTCGGCCGCGACTATCGAGATGCCGAGGAGTGGTCCCGTCGCGCGGTGCTCAACGTCGCGCGGATGGGTTACTTCTCGGCGGACCGCGCGATTCGCGAGTACGCCGAGCGCATCTGGCATCTCGACGCGGTGCGCTGACCCGCGAAAAAGCCGGTCGCTCCTGATTGCGCTGCTATGCTCGCGCGCTTCGCGGCTCCGGGGACGCCCCGAGAGGTCGCCCTGGAGGATCGTCGCATGCTTCGTTTCGCCGCTGTCTCGCTCGCCGTCCTGGCCCTGGCGCTCGCCGCGTGTTCCGAGCCGAAGCAGGGCGGGGACGCCGCGTCGGTCGGCCCCGACGACAAAGTGGTGGCCGGTCGCATCGCCGGCAAGAACGTCACCGTCGGCGAGGTCGATGCGTGGATCAAGGAGCAGATCTTCAACCAGACCACACGCGGCCGAAATGCGCTGAAGGTCTATGAGGTGCGCAACCGCGCGCTCGAGCAGATGGCGTCCGAGCGGGCGCTCGACCAGGAGGCCACCAAGGCCGGCAAGGATCGCGAGACGCTGATCAAGGAAGAGGTCGAGAAGCGTGCCGCCGTTTCGGACGAAGAAGTCCAGAAGTACTACGACGAGAACAAGGAGCGCTTCCGCGACATGCCCTTCGAGAAGGTGTCGCCGGCGGTGAAGCGACAGCTCCTTGCCCAGCGCCAGATGACGGCGATGCAGGAATACGTCGGCAGCCTGCGCACGGCGCTCGGCTACGAGAACGCGCTGGAGCCGCCGCGCTTCGAGATCGCCGTCGGCGCGAGCCCCACGCAAGGCCCTGCGGACGCGCCGATCACGCTGGTCGAGTTCAGCGACTACGAGTGCCCGTTCTGCAAGGCGGCGGCGCCGATCCTGAAGCACGTGCAGGAGCGCTACCCGACACAACTGCGACTCGTCTACAAGAACTTCCCGCTCGAAGCGCATCCGAAGGCGAAGCCCGCCGCCGAAGCAGCGATGTGTGCTGCGGAGCAGGGCAAGTTCTGGGAGTACGGCGAGAAGCTCTTCGAAAAAGCACCGCAGATTGGCGTGGAGCAGCTCGCCCCCATCGCGGTGGAGGCAGGTCTCGACAAGACCAAGTTCGAGGAGTGCCTGAACTCGCACCGCACCGCGGCCGCGGTGCAGGCGGATCTCGACGCCGGCAAGAAGGTGGCGGTGACGGGGACGCCGGCGTTCTTCGTCAACGGCGTCCCGCTCGCAGGGGGGCGCACGCTCAACGAATTCGCCAAGGCGATCGACGCCGAGTTGGAACGGCTGAAGCTCCCGGTTCCGCCGCCGCCGCCGCCCGCGCCGGCTCCCGCGGCCCGGATGACGCCGCCGGGCCATCCCGGTCCGCTCCAGGTCGCCCCCCCCGGCCCCGGCCACACACCGCCCGCCCCCGCCCCTGCACCTTCACCTGCACCTTCACCTGCAGCGAAGAAGTAGGACCCCAACAGGAGCCGGGCGTCAAGTTATTGCGGTGTCAAGTTGTCGAGGGCTGTTTCGCGAGCCAGCGCGCGAACGGAGTCGCTGCGACTTTGCAGAACGCGGCGTCGAGGTCGAAGCGCTCGAGCGCCTGATCGAGCGAGCGACCGCCGGTGGGCAGCGGGTTGGCGCGGAAGAACGCCGCGACGTCGCGGCGCCATTTCGGCCCGAGCACCGGCGTCGTTTCGACGAGGCGCGTGGCGAGCATCGGCGGCATCCGCCGCCGCAGGCGCGGCCAGCGCTTCTTCACGTACGCCCACGTCCGCAAGCGGGCTTCGCGATTGGCGAGCAGACGCACCACCACGAACGCGACGTCCTGGGTGGGAACGCGATCGGTGAGGCAGAGCGCGAGCGCGCGATCGACCAGCTTCGGCGCGCGGAACTCGGCGAGGCCGAAGAGGAAGCGGCGGCGCTCCTGCGGCGTCGCGGCGTGTTCGAATGCGTCGAGCATCGACTCGAAGCGGACCGCATCACCGGCGCGCGCGGCCAGCGTCACGACGGTGTCGGCCAGGTTCGGGTCGATCGCGTCGCGGCGCGCGAGGTAGGCGTCGAAGCGCTGGGTCGCGCTGGCAAGCACGGGCGGCCAGTCGGCGATTTCGCCGAGCAGCGCGATCAGCACCGCGCGTCGCAGCCGCACGTCGTCGGCCTCGGCGGGCTTCGGATCCCAGCCGAGTTCGAGGAGCGCGGGTCCGAAGTGGGCGGCGATCCAGTCCCGGAAGCGCTCGGGCACGTCGCGACCGGCCTCGACGGCGAGTCGATCTTCGAGGAACGCGAACGGTCCGCGCAGCGCGAGCAATACGTCGGGATCCTCTTCGGCGGCGAGCGCCGCCGCGAGATCGAGGAAGCTCTCGACGCCCGCCCGCCCGGCGCGCACCAGCGCCCACTGGTGGTCGACGAGTCCCATGCGCTCGACGGCGGTGAGCAGCGGCAGGTTCTCGGCCAGCGCGCGCAGGTCCGCGGCGTCGTGCAGCGGGCGGAAGAAGCCGCCCTCGTCGGCGTTGCCGTAGACGAAGCGCGTCTCGCCGGGGCCGAGGTCGATGCGCGCCGTCGCGCCCGTGACGATCTTGCGCACGATGCGTGCGCGACCGCGCGCGTCGGCGACGCGACCCACCCACGGGATCGCCCAGCGGGTGGGTCGCCCCGCATCGATCTTCCTCGGCCGCGGGTCTGCGGCGAAGCGCTCCTGTCGCAGCGTGAGCACCGTGCGACCCTGCGCTGCGCCCGCGCCGCAGCGACAACACCGGGTGTCCTTCCTGTTCGATCCAGCGCGCGCACGATCGGCTCGACCGGCTCGCCCGGCGGCTTCGCCGAGCGCGCGCCACAGATCGGCGGCGCGTCGCGTTCGACTCCTTGTGCCGGCGGATGTAGTTGCGCACGCCCTTCTGGAAGGTCTTCGCGCCGAGGTAGCGCTCGATCATGCGCACCACCGAGGCGCCCTTCTCGTAGGTGATCAGGTCGAAGTTCTCGGTCGCGTCGCTCGGCGTGCGCACCTCGCAGTAGATCGGGTGGGTGTGGCGCAGCGCGTCGAGGCGCAGCGCGGCGGCGCGGTGGTGCTGGAAGTCCTGCCACATCTTCCACTCGGGCTGCCATTCGTCGACGACGTGGAACGCCATCCAGGTGGCGAACGACTCGTTCAGCCAGAGGTCGTCCCACCACGCCATCGTGACGAGATCGCCGTACCACATGTGCGCGAGCTCGTGGCAGATCACCTCGGCGGCGCGCTTCTTCTCGGCGAGCGTCGCCGCTGCCGGATCGAGCAGCAGCAGCGTCTCGCGGAAGAAGACCGCGCCGGCGTTCTCCATCGCGCCGGCCTCGAAGTCGGGCACGGCGACGAGATCGAGCTTCGCGTACGGGTAGGGCAGGCCGAAGTAGCGCCTCGAGGCGCGCCAGGCACTCGCGCGCCGCTTCGAGCGCGAAGCCGGTGAGCTTGCCCTTGCCGGGCACGTGCCAGACGCGGATCTCGGTGGGTCCGCAGCGGCTCGCGATCGAGCGCTCGAAGGGGCCGACCGCGAGCGCGACGAGATAGGTCGAGAGCGGCGGCGTCTCTGCGAAGTGTACGCGTCTTGCGGCCGTCCGGCAGCGCGCTCCTCGTCGCGCGACGGGCGCGTTCGAGAGCACCGCGTGCGACGCGCGCGTCGTCACCGCGATCCGGAAGCGCGCCTTCATCGCGGGCTCGTCGAAGCACGGGAAGAAGCGCCGCGCGTCGGCGGCCTCGAGCTGCGTGAACGCGTAGCGCTGGCCCTGGTCGCTCGCGGCGTAGAGGCCGCGCAGGTTGTCGCGCAGCTTGCCCGTGAACGAGAGCTGTACCTCGACCTTGCCGGGAGCTACCGGTCGCGCGAGGCGGAGCGCGATCGTCTCACTCTCGGGACGCGTCTCGACGCGCGCGCCGAGCAGGCCCTGGTCGGTCGCGACGCGCGCGCGGGTGATGCGCAGCTCGGCGGCGTGCAGCTCGATCGCGCGCACCGACGTGCGGAGCTCCACCGCGATCTTCAGTTCGCCGCGGTACTCGGGTCCGCGCTCGGGATCGACGTCGAGGTGCAGGTCGTAGTGGCTCGGGACGACGTCGCTGGCGAGGCGATGGCCTGCGCGGCGCCGCGCGCCGGCCGATCCGCGGTCGGTCAAGGGAACCCCCTGGTCTCTGGAGTGGGCGCATGATAGGGAACGCGCGCGAGGCGCCCGTTCCGTCCATCACGGCGAGCGGGGATTTCGCGCTGGCGGCGGAGCCGTACTAGGGTCGGCGCTCGGAGGAACGATGATCGTCCTGCACCAGTTCGAGATCTCGCCGTTCTGCGACAAGGTCCGCCGCATCCTGCACGTGAAGGGCGTGCCCTACCAGGTGCGCGAGATTCCGCCCAGCCGCAGCTTCACCGACGTGCGGCGCGTGAACCGCATCGGCAAGCTGCCCACGATCGAAGACGACGGCCGGCGCGTCGCCGACTCGACCGACATCGCGTACTACCTGGAAGAGCGCTTCCCCGAGCCGCCGCTGCTTCCCAGGCACCCACTCGAGCGCGCGCTGGTCCACGTGCTCGAGGACTGGGCCGACGAGAGCCTCTACTTCTACGAGATGACGCTGCGCTTCGCGCTGCCGCACAACCGGCGGCGCTGGCTGCCCCAACTGACGAAGTACGAGCCCGACTGGTTCCAGCGCGTCGCGCCGTTCCTGCTGCCGCTCGTCTTCCGGCGCAGGGTGCGGAGCCAGGGCATCGGCCGCAAGCCGGTCGACATGCTCGTCGCCGACGTCGAACGTCACGTGCGCGCCGTCGATGGTCTCGTCGGCGACGGCGAGTGGCTGGTCGGCTCCGCGCTCACGCTCGCCGACATCGCCGTGTTCGCGCAGCTCTTCTGCATCCGCGGCAGTGACGAGGGCGCACAGATCATCGGCGCGCACCCGCGTGTCGCAGCGTGGCTGGAGCGCGTCGACGCCGCGACGCAGCCGCGCGCTTGACATGACGCCCACGAGAAATGCTGGGGATCCGGCGGCGATGGGGAAGACGCCGCGCATCGAACGCATCGAGCTCTTCCCGCTGCACGTGCCGTTCCGCGCGCGTGGTGCGCGAGGCGATGGCGCGCTCGGCGGGCGGCCTCGGCATGGCGATCCCCGCCGAGGAGCCGTGGACCGGCGGCGATTTCGTGATCGCGCGACTGACGCGCCGAAGACGGTTCGCGCGGCGTCGGCGAAGCCTTCGTCTGGCTGCCCGAGACGGGCGTCTCGCCGGCCCAGATCATCGACGCCGTCGAGCACGGACTCGCGCGCTATCTGCTCGGCGCGAGTCCCTTCGACGTCGAGGCGCTGCGCGCGCGCATGGACGCCAACGTCGCGCGCAGCGAAGTCGCCAAGGGTCTGCTCGACATGGCCTGCTACGACCTGATGGGCCAGCTCGCGGCCGCGCCGGCCTGCGAGTTCATGGGCGGTCGCGGCGCCGACGCGCTGCCGCTCGCCGCGCTGATCCCGCTCGGCGACGCCGCGTCGATGGTCGAGATGGCGCTCGCCTTCCAGAAGGGCGGGACGCGGACGTTTCGCCTGAAGCTCGGCACCGGCATCGAGGCGGACCGCGCACGTGATCGCGCGGCGCGCGAGGCGCTCGGCCCCGAAGCGCGGCTGCGCGTCGACTACAACCAGGCCTACAGCGCCGGACGAGGCGGTGCGCGCGATCGAGGCGATCGCGCCCTTCGGCATCGACTGCGCCGAGCAGCCCGTGCGCGCCGGCGACTGGCTCGGCATGGCGCGCGTGCAGCGCGCGCGTCGCGGTGCCGCTGATGGCGCACGAAGGCTGCTTCTCGCTCACCGACGCGACGGCGCTGATCGAGCTCGGCGCCGTCGGCGTGCTCGGCGTCAACACCGAGCGACCGGGCGGCATCACCCAGGCGCTGCGCGCGATCGACTACGCGTCGCGGCGCGGGCTCGGCACGTCCTCCACAACCAGCCGCTCGGGATCGCCTCCGCCGCGCAGGTGCAGATCGGCGCGGCGCGCGCGTCGCGTGCTCGGTCACGCGATGGAGCTCTTCGGCCACGTGATGCTGGAAGACGACCTGATCGTCGAGCCGCTCGACTACCGCGGCGGCTGCGTGCGCGTGCCGGAGCGAGCCCGGGACTCGGCGTCACGCTCGACGAGGACGCGCTCGATCGCTACGCGACCGCCGCGCCGGTGGTGCTGGAGCGCTCGCGTTGAGCGACTCCGCTCCGCGACGCTCTACAGGGCGGCGAGATCGTCACGCTCGAAGCGGCGCAGCCGCGCGCCGAGGCGCTCGCGACGCGTCGGCGACCGCATCGTCGCGGTCGGCGACGCGGAGACGTGTCGCGACGCGCTGCGCGGCCGGCGCGGCGGAGTTCGAGCACGTCGACCTCGCCGGCCGCGCGCTGCTGCCGGGCTTCATCGACACGCACCTGCATCCGATCATGCTGGTCTACTTCGACCTGAACGCCGACCTGCGCGGCGGTGCGCAGCATCGCCGCGCTGCAGGACGTGCTGCGCGGCGCGCGCGGCGCGTCGTGCCCGCGGGCGAGTGGCTGGTCGGTCTCCAGCTGCAGGACGAGGACCTCGCCGAGCGACGGCTGCCGACGCGCGCCGAGCTCGACGCCGCGTGCGCCGATCGCCCGACTGTCGTGGTCGAGCACGACGGCCACAGCGCTGTCGGGCAACTCGCTCGCGCTCGCAGCGGCGGGCATCGACGCGGCGTACGCCCGATCCCGCCCGGCGGCCGCATCGAGCGCGACGCCGACGGCGCGCCCGCTCGGTCCCTGCTTCGAGAGCGCCGCGCAGCGCGCTGCTCGGCGCCGCGCCGTCGCCCTCGCTCGATCGGCTGCGCGACGGCGCGCGCACGACCTTCGCGCGGCTCCCGGCGTTCGGCATCACCTCGGCGGGCGTCGTCCTCCAGACCGACGCGGAGGGACCCGCCGGCGCGGCGGGCACGTCTCGAGGCGATCGCGCTGCAGCTGCTGCTCGACGAGGTGCCGTTCTCGACCTACGCGATCCTGGTCGGGCGCAGCGTCGACGCCGCGGTCGCGGCGCGCGCGACGCCGCTCCACGATCCCGCCGCCGGACGCCGCGTCGGCGGCTTCAAGATCTTCTCCGACGGCACCTTCGGCAGCTGCACGGCGTGCATGCACGAGCCCTTCAGCGACCGCCCCGGCGAGCGCGGCTTCCTGACCCTCGACGACGACGAGATCCTCGCGCGCATGCGCGCGGCCCACGACGCCGGCGCTCCAGATCTGCGTCCACGCGATCGGCGACCGCGCCGATCGAGCGCTGCATCGACCTCTTCGAGCGCTTGCTCGCGCGAGTCGCCGCGGCGCGATCACCGCCACCGCATCGAACACGCATCGATCGTGCCGCCGCGAGCAGATCGCGCGCATCGCGCGCCTCGGGCTCTGCGTCTCGACGCAGCCGCTCTTCATCCACTCGGAGAAGGAGTGGCTGCACCGCCGGCTCGGCGCCGCGCGCGCGCGCGACGTCTACCCGCTGCGCGCGCTGCTCGACGGCGGCGTGCGGGTCGGCGGCGCCTCGGACGCGCCGGTCGAGTCGCTCGACGTGCTGCACGCGATCCAGTGCTGCGTGACGCGCGAGGGCTTCGAGCCGCAGCAGTCGCTGTCTCGCCGCGCGAGGCCGTGCGGCTCTTCACGCGCGACGCGGCGCGACTCCAGTTCGAGGAGGCGGAGAAGGGAACGCTCGCGGCCGGCAAGCGCGCCGACCTGGTCGTGCTCTCGGCCAATCCGCTCGCCGTCGAGCCGACGCGCATCCGCGAGATCTCCGCGTGCTGCGCACCGTCACCGGCGGTCGCGTCGTGCACGATGTTGGCGAACAGCCCACGCGATGACTGGGATCGCGCGACAGGAGTGGACATGAACGCTGCGAAAGCCTGTATTCGCGCGGCGACGGCCGCCGACCTCGACGTGCTCGCGGAGTTCGCGCGGGCGATGGCTCGCGAGACGGAGGGCCTCGCGCTCGACGAGGCCACGCTGCGCGCGGGCGTCGCGGCGCTGCTCGGCGATCCGGCGCGCGGACGCAGCTTCGTGTTGGAGGTGGACGGCGAAGCGGTGGCGAGCCTGATGCTCACCAGCGAGTGGAGCGAGTGGCGCAACGGTTTCTTCTGGTGGATCCAGAGCGTCTACGTGCGGCCGTCGCAGCGCGGCCGCGGCCACTACCGCCGACTCCACGAGCACGTGCGCGGGCTGGCCGCGCGGGAGCCCGACGTGTGCGGCCTGCGCCTCTACGTGGAGCGCGAGAACAGCGGCGCGCAGGCCAGCTACCGCGCCCTCGGCATGCACGAAACGCATTATCTGCTCTTCGAGGAGTCGACGCACTCGTAGCGGTCATTGGCCATGCCGTCGCATCGCTGTCACCATGCGGTTCAACCGCATGGGAGGTTCCCCGCATGACGGCACTGCGTTGGATCGTTCGACTCGTTCTCGGCGTAGCCGTGCTGGTCGGCGTCGTCTTCTTCGGCGCGCGCTTTCTCGACGGTCCGCTCGGCCCGATTCCCGGCGGCGCGCTCGTCGGCGGTGTGATGGTGAGCGGGCCGATCGACGACTGGAGCTTCGCGACGGACGTGCCGGAGATCGCCCTCCAGCTCGAGTCGCAGTCGCGCTCGCGCACCACCTGGATCCTGGTGCACGAGGGCAAGGCGTACATTCCGGCCTCGACCGAGTACCCGCCCGGCAAGACCTGGCACCGGGTCGCGCTCGAGGACGGTCGCGCGACGCTTCGGATCGAGGGCAAGCGCTATCGCGTGACGCTCGCGAAGGTCGAGGACGCGACCGTCACGAGCGCCGTTCGCGAGGTTGCATCGCGCAAGTACCCGAAGCGACCGCCCGGCGACGCCTGGCTGTTCCAGGTGACGTCGCGCAGCGGCGCCGGCGGCTGACAGGGTTGCCGGAAGGCGGCCGAGCGGCCGCATTGCGCGCGGCAGATTTCCGGGGACCCGGGGAGTCCCCTTCGTCCTCGATTGGGGCGCGCGTCAGCGCGGCGGCCCGGGTGGGCTCGCGAGCGCTTCGACCTGCACGAAACAGTCCTGCGGCGCGGGCGCCGCGTCGATCAGGCCGAGTTCCTGGAGCTGGCTGCCGAGCGTCGTCCAGCGCTCGAGCGACATCGCGCCGACGCCGGATTGCTTCGCGAACGCGTCCTCGATCAGCGGCTGCTGCGCGTGCGGCGCCGAGGCGGAAGGTCTCGGCGTCCATCTCCTTGTTGAGCTGGCCCATCAGCGCGTTCGCCGGGCTGGGATCGTCGAGGTAGCCGCGCCAGCCCTCGCGCAGCGCGGCGACGAAGTCGACGACGCGCTTCGTCGTCGCTCGCGTGCGCGCGCTGCCCGTGGTGATCACCACCGCCGCGTACGGGTTGAAGCCCGACTCGGCGATCAGGAACACCTGCGGATCGGCGCCCTGGCGCGTCGCGGCGATCGGCTCGGCCGTGACGAAGACCTGCTGCGCCAGCGTCGGGTCGCCGAGGAACGGCGCGATGCTGTAGCCGTACGGGACGATCTTCATCTTCGCGAGGTCGTAGTGCTTCTCGAAGAACTTCGTGTACGCGACGCCCGGCTCGACGGCGAGCGTGCCGCCGACGGCGAACACGTCGGCGAGCGAGTGCAGGCCGCGCGACGCGTGCACCATGATGCCCTGCGGATTGGTCTGGTAGGTCGCGAAGACCGCGACGATGTCGGTGCCGCGATCGCGCGCGAGCACGACTTCGTCGGCGGCGGCGATGCCGAACTCGACCTTGCCGGCGTCGACCATCTGCACGACCGGCGCGCCCGGTCCGCCGGTGAGTTCCAGCGTCGAGCCCGCGCTTCGCGAAGGCGTCCGTGCGCTGCGCCTCGTAGAGCCCGCCGAACTCGGGCTCGGGCTTCCAGTTGAGCGCGAGCGCAGCGACGCTTGCCGGCCGCGGCTCGCGTCGCCGCGTCTTCGCCGCCGCAGGCGCCGCTCCGCGCGAGCAGCGCCGCCATTCCGAGCGCGACGGCGCAGCCTCGCAGACTGCGATGTCTGCTCACGGTTCCGTCTCCTGGGTGTGCCAGCGGCGCAACGCGAAATGGCTGGCTGCGTTCACCGCGGCGAAGAGCGCGAGACCGAGCGCGGCGGCGTGCAGCACCGCCGCGAAGACCAGGTCGGTGCGCTGCTGGCGCATCGCCTCGAGCACCACCACGCCGAGCCCGCCGCCGCCGACGAACTCGCCGACGATCGCGCCGATCACCGCGAGTCCCGCCGCGATCCGCAGGCCCGTCAGCACGTTCGGCAGCGCCCACGGCAGCGACAGCTTCCAGAGCCGCGCGAAACCGCTCGCGCCGTAGAGGCGGAAGAGATCGCGCAGGGCGGGATCGACCGACGAGCAGCCCCGCCAGCGTGTTCGCGATCACCGGGAACACCGAGACGATGAACGCCGCCGCGACCACCGCGCGCATGCCGTAGCCGAACCAGATCACCAGCAGCGGCGCGATCGCCACGATCGGCACGATCTGGAAGAAGATCGCGTACGGGTAGAAGGCGCGTTCCACCCAGCGCGAGGTCGAGAGCGCGATCGCGACGAGCAGCCCGACGCGTGATCGAGAGCGCGAGCCCGATCGCCACGGCCTGCGCCGTCATCGCGAGCGCGGGCAGCAGCGTCGGCGCATGCTGCAGCGCGGCGCGCGCGACCGCGGACGGCGTCGGAAGCAGCAGCGGCGAGATGCCCGCCGCGCGGATCGCGAACTCGGCCGCCGCGGTGGTCAGCGACGAAGGTCGCCAGCGGGCGGCAGGAACGTCTCGACGAAGCGGCGGCTTCACGCCGCGTCCCGGTTGCCGCGCGCAGCGCTTCGTAGCAGCACGCTCGATCTCGCGGGCGAAGCGCGGATCGCCGCGCAGCGACGCGGCGCGCTGCGCGGGCAGCTCGAGCGCGTGGTCGAGCACGATGCGCGCCGGTCGCCGCGTCAGCACGACGGCGCGCTCGGCGAGGAACGCCGCCTCGGCGATCGAGTGCGTGACGAAGAGCACCGTCATCCCGCGTCGCCGCCCAGAGCGCGCGGAGCTGGTCGTCGAGCCCTGGCGCGTGATCTCGTCGAGCGCGGCGAAGGGCTCGTCGAGCAGCAGCAGGCGCGGCTCGCGTGACGAGCGCGCGCGCCAGCGAGACGCGCATCCGCATGCCGCCCGAGAGCTGCGCCGGGATGACGCTGCGTCGGCGTCGGCGAGACCGACCGCTGCGATCGCGCGCGCGCGGCGTCGCGCCGTTCGCCGGCGGCGCGCCCCTGCAGCTCGAGCGGCAGCGCGACGTTCTCGAGCACGTTGCGCCACGGCAGCAGGTGCGCGTCCTGGAACACGTAGGCGAGGGCGTCTGCGGCGCTGCCGCCGTCGCCGTCGAACCCGGATCGCGCCGGCGTCGAGCGGCTCGAGGCCGGCGATCATGCGCAGCAGCGTCGACTTGCCGCAGCCCGAGGGACCGAGGATCGCGACGAACTCGCCGGCCGCGATCGACGAGGTCGACGGCGTCGACGGCGATCGACGTCGGCTTCGCCCGCGGAGCGGAAGACGCGGCGCGCACCGCGCACGCGAACGGCGACGCCGGTGGGCGCGGCCGTCGGTTCGGCGTGCGGACACGAACGCGGAGTAGCGGGAGAAGGGGGGACGGCGTCAAGACGGAGTGTGCGTCCCGACCGGCTCTCAGGTCTCGATCCCGGAGTCGCCGCGCGGCGGCGAGCGCGTCGATCGCGTCGATGCGGCGGACGGCGCTCGCCAGCTCGGCGGCGAAGGCGCGGCGCCGCTCGGCGAGATCGTCGCCGTCCGGCGCCGAGCAGCTTGCGGTTGTCGGCGAGGCGCAGCGCGGTCTCGAAGTAGCTCTTCGAGACCGACTCGGCGCCGCGGATGCGGCGCTGCAGCGCCCACTGCTTGCCGAGCGCGAGGCAGCGCGACGAGGAGCTCGCTCTTGTCGACGGGCTTCTCGGTGTCCCCAGCGCAGCAGCGCCTCGGCCACCACGCGATAGGACTCGAGGAAGGGCCGCACCACGCGGTGCGCCGAGAGCGGCCGGAAGCGCCGCACCAGCGCGTGGATCGCGGCGGGCCCTTCGTCGATGCGCTCCTCCCAGTCCGGCGCGTGGAACGGCGATCTCCTCGCGCAGCTCGGCGAGGAAGCGCTCGCGGTCGGGGAAGAAGAACTCGAACTTGAGCAGGTCGCGCAGCGCGCAGCGCCTCGTCGAAGAAGGCCGCGGCCGCGATCCACGACGCCCGTCGCCGCGGCGCCGAGCAGCGCCAGCTCGGCGATCGCCGGCGTCACGAAGAAGTGGATCACCGAGTTGCGGTAGTAGGCCGCCGCGAGGTGCTCGTCCTCGGCGCGACCTTGTAGACGGCCTCGGGCCCCTCGGCGAAGCAGGCGACGACGTCGCTGCGCACCAGCTCGTCGAGCGCGCGCGTGACGCCGTCGGCCGTGCGCAGGTCGAGCTCGCCCATCGTCGGCAGCTTGCGCCGCTCGACGTAGTCGAGCAGTCGCGCCAGCGAGCCGCGCACCTCTTCGAGCGTGAGCGCCTGGTCGCCGACGCCGAGCAGCGCCAGCGTCACCAGCGAGGTCGCGCTGATCGGCGTCACCTCGTTGATGCGCACGCAGATCTCGAAGGCGAGCTTCTGGATCGCGAGGTTGTCCTCGTCGGGATTCGGCTCGGCGCTCGGGTTGGGCGCGCCGAGCGCCTTGGCGCAGCGAGATCGGCTCGCCGAAGCGGATGTGGATCTCGCCGTAGCGGCGCAGCCGCCGCACCAGTCCGAGGAACCAGCCGAAGCTCTCCTTCTGCTTCGCGGCGCCGCGCTGCTCGGCGACGTAGTCGCCGACGTCCTGGATCTGGTCGTAGGCGATCGAGACCGGGATCAGGAACACGTCCTCGCTCTTGCCGCGCCGGTACGCGTCGACGACGTAGGCGAGCATCCCGAACTTCGGCGGCAGCAGCTTGCCCGAGCGCGAGCGGCCGCCCTCGATGTACCACTCGAGCGAGAAGCGCTTCTCGATCAGGTAGTCGATGTAGTGGTGCAGGACGAGCTTGTAGACCTCGTCGTCCTTGAAGGTGCGGCGGATGAAGAACACGCCCGCGCGCCGCACCAGCGGGCCGATCGGGAAGAAGTTCATGTTGATGCCGCCGGCGGTGTGGTTCGGCGGCAGCCCGTTCTCCCAGAGCATGCAGTGCAGCGACGGGTGGTCGAGGTTCGAGCGGTGCGTCGGCAGGAACACCACCGGGCGAGCGCTGCGAGAGCGCCGCGACCTGCTCGAGCCGCGCGTGGTCGTAGCGCAGCTCGGCGTCGTAGCCGCGCGTGTAGAGGAAGCGGTAGAGCTGCGTCGCGAGGTCGATGGTGATCGGGTTGTGCGCGGCGGCGATCTCGCGCAGGTCGCGCGACGCCTCGCGCGCCACCTCCGCCTCCGGGCGGCCGAGCTTGCGCGCGATGCGCGGCGAGGCCGCCGCGGAACGACGGCCGCGCCAGGATCTCCTCGCGGACCAGGCGCGGCACCTTGTAGCGCGCGCCGCGCAGGCGCCGCTCGGCGCGCTCGAGCGCGAGCTGCGCCTGGCGCGCGATGAACTCCGGGAGCGACGTCGTCTCGCCGTCCTCCGCTTCGCCGCCGCCGCGCCAGCGCTCGCGCAGCTCCGAGAGCGGCGCCGGCTCGCCGTGCACGATGCGACACCGCTCGCGGTCGCGCGCCAGGATCAGGCGCTGGCGCCCCGCGGAGGGGTCGAAGGGATCGCCGCGCAGCAGCACGTCGCGCAGCCGCACGACGCGCGTGCCGTCGGGGCGTCGCGGCGGCAGCCAGACCACGCGCAGCGGCGCGAGCAGCGGGTCGTCGCCTTGCGAGATCGCCACTTCGAGCGCGTCGAGGCCGCCCGCTGCCGCGCTTGCGCCCGCGCGACGGCGGGATCGCGACGGCGTCCACGCTCGCGGCTGCCTCGGGGTCTGCGGGCTGATGGCGGCGGATCCAGCCGTCGAGAATGCGTCGCTCGAGCGCGGTCGCGGTGTCGAGCAGGAACACCACGCGGCGCCCGTCGCGCATCGGGCCAGCGGCTTTCGCCCTCGAACGGTCGATCCGGCATGCGCACGCCAGTCTATCGCGGCAAGCCGCGGATCGGACGCCGGAGTGTGGTGAAGGTTCCGCGTCGCACGGTTATCGTGCGTGCAACACGCCGGGAGGGACCGATGCAGCAGCACGAACAGCGACCCATCTGGCGCCGTGAGCCACTCTGGCTGATTGCAGCCGGCCTGGTGTGGCTCGAGTTCGGCGACCGGCCACGGCTGGATTCCGCTCGTGCTCGCCGCGATTCCCGGGCTCCTGATGCTGGGCGCCGGCGTCTCGATCGTGGCTCTGGCCCGGCGACCCGCGCGAGCGCCACTTCGGCGCGGCGGGGGCGTTCGCTGGGCGTCGTGGTCGGACTCCTTTTTGCGTGGAGCTGGGCTCGGCTTTGCGGGTGCGCTCGCGCTCGTCGCGGCGTCGCTGCTGGCGGCGGGGCGCCGTTGGCTACCTCACGCTGCGACTGCAGGCCGACGAGGAAGACGTTCCCGACCCGGGACGCGCACTGCGCACCGCGTTCGAGGTCGCGCTCGACGAGGCGATTCTCGCGCAGATGACGCTCTCGGCTCCCGCACGCGCACTGAAGACCGACGGCGAGCGCGTGGTCGCGGAGGTGCACGAGGCGCTCGCTCTCTACCGCGACCGCGGCTGGCTCGAAAAGCCGTCGAGCTACCACCGCACGCCGCCGCCGCTCGAGCAGGTGGATCTGCGGCCGGCCCGCGTGCGCGGCCTTGCGTACGAGCATCTCCGCTTCGAGAGCGGCTACGAGCCGAACGACGGGGAGCCGGGTCGCGATCGCTACCTGTCCTACGTGCCGCCGCGCACCGCACACGCGTGGGTGATGCGTCGCAACGGCCTTCCGGACTCAGCTGGAGCTGCGGAGCGACCGTGGCTGATCTGCATCCACGGCTACCAGATGGGCATGCCGCTGGTCGACTTCGGCGCCTTCCGTCCCGAGTGGCTGCAGAAGAAGCTCGGCCTGAACCTGATCCTGCCGGTGTTGCCGCTGCACGGACCCGCGCAAGATCCGCCGCGTTTCGGGCGACGGCATGCTCTCGGGCGATCTGCTCGACACGGTGCATGCGCTTGCGCAGACCGCCTGGGATCTGCGGCGCATCGTCTCCTGGGTGCGCGCGCAAGGGGCGACACGGATCGGCGTGTTCGGCCTCTCGCTCGGGGGCTACAGCACGGCGCTGCTCGCGGCGTTCGAGCGGGATCTGGCCTGCGCGATCGCCGGCATTCCGGCGACCGATTTCGCGCGTCTGTCGTGGCGTCACGGTCCGCCCGATTCGCTGCGTGTCGCGGAAGAACTCGGAGTCGGCTTGAACGAGACCACGGATCTCAAGAAGGTGATCTCGCCGCTCGTGCTCGAGCCCCAGATCCCGCACGAGCGCCGCTACATCTTCGGCGGCAGCGCCGATCAGCTCGTGCCTCCGGACCAGGTGCGCGATCTGTGGCGCCACTGGGATCGCCCGAAGATGCACTGGTACCCGGGCGCCCACGTGACCTTCGGCATGCACCCACCCGTGCGCCGCTTCATCGACGACGCGCTGCGGGAGTCGGGGCTGGTCAGCTAGCGGCCTTCTCGGCCGGCTGCGGCGCATCCTCGTCGAGGAGCGGACCGAGTTCGTCCTCGTCGCTCGCGCGCGGCGGCCGCCCAGCGATCGGGCGGCTCCAGCTCGAGATCGAGTTGCGAGTCGGACTCGTCGGGCAGGGCGCGGCCCGCTGCGCTCGGCAGCGCTGCCTCGGCGAGGCTCGGCGCGATCTCGATCGAGCCTTCCGGGCACAGCGTGCGGGCGCCGTCGGCGAGGTGTTCGTAGACCGACTTGTACTGGAGCGTGAGGTCGCGCAGGCGCCGCGAGGTCTCGCCGAAATGCTCCGAAACCTGGCCGCGGTAGCGCGCGTGCTCGGCTTCGCTGGTGCGCAGTTGCTCTTCCAGCTGCCGCGCGCGTGCCGCCTCGCGTCGCGATCCCGCGCGGGCGATCAGCACGCCCACGAGGATTCCGAGGACGAGGCTCCCGGCTGCGGCCAACCAGAGCAGTTGCGGACTCCACCATCGCGCTTCCTCCTCTCTTTCCTTTTCCGACGGGAAGAGCCAGTCTAGGCGGCGCCCCGCCGCGTCGCGACTCGAGCGACCCCTCGGAGTAATCTGGACGCAGTCCAGATTACGTCTATGCTGCCGCGACCTTCGAAACCAACCCAATTTTCTTGCAGGGAGGAATCACGCATGACCATGGTCGGCCAGCCGGAGCCCGCATGGACCGCCACCGCCTACGTGAAGGGCGAGCAGAAGACGATCTCGAGCCAGGACTACAAGGGGAAGTGGCACGTCCTCTACTGGTACCCGCTCGACTTCACCTTCGTGTGTCCCACCGAGATCAAGGGCTTCCAGGCGCTGCTCGACGACTTCGGCGACGACAAGGTCGAAGTGATCGGCGTCTCGACCGACTCGTTCTTCAGCCACAAGGCCTGGTTCGCGGATCGCAAGACCTTCCCGCAGGTGATCACCCACCCGGTGATCGGAGACACCAACCACGCCGTCTCGACCGCCTTCCACGTCCTCAAGGAAGACCAGGGCGTCGCGTTCCGCGCGACGATCGTGGTCGACGACAAGGGCATCGTCCGCGCCGTGGCCGTGAACGATCTCTCCGCCGGCCGCAGCCCCGCCGAGACGCTGCGCACGGTGCAGGCGCTCCAGAGCGGCGGTCTGTGCGGCGCCGATTGGAAGAAGGGCGACTCGTTCGCGGGATGAGCGAGCGACTCGAGAAGCTCGACGGCAGCAACTGGGAAGCGTTCGTCGCGTCGCCGGCGGCGGTGTTGATGCTCGGCAAGAGCGACTGTGAGGCGTGCGCCGCCTGGACGGCCGAGCTCGAGGCCTTCCTCGAGAAGCGACGAGCGTTGGCGCCACGTGCGCTTCGGCAAGCTGCTGCTCGACAAGCCCGGCCTGATCTCGTTCAAGCGCGCGAACCCATGGATCGCCGAGCTTCGACGTCCTGCCCACCAACGTGCTCTACGTGAATGGGCAGGAAGTGAAGCGCTTCGCGGGGGGTGGCGTCGAGCGGCTGGTGACGCGCCTCGAACGCGGCGTCGGCGAGGGCGCGAGCGCCCCCGACTGAGCGCTGACCTGAGGTGGCTCAGCCGTCTCGGAAGCGAGCATCTGCTGCTGAAGACGGAAAGCCGAGCGCGGGCGGGGGACTCGGCCGAAACAATCCGCAGGCGGCCGCCTGCGTTCGCCGCGAAGCTGCAAAGGTTCGACCGCCGAGGACGTTTCGGACGAGTTCACCGCCCGCGCGCCTCGCAGCCACGAGCCCGGCGACGATCCAAAGTAGATGCGACGGGGGCGCGCATCGACCCCGGGCTCGACGGCCTATCCTGAGTCGGGCCCCTCAGTGCAGGGTGCGACTGGTGGCGGGTGGCTCGAGCGGTGTGGCATGCGCGCGGTCGAGCCTGCGCGCCGCCGCCTTTGTCTCGCGCAGCACGCGCGCGAGCGCGATCGCGTGCGCGGCCCACTGTTCGGCCTCGGCTAGCGCCGTTTGCAGGGCGCGGGCGCCATCGATGTCGCGCGCCTCGGCGCTGCGGCCGAGTCTGCGGGCGGGTCGGAACATGCGTCGGAGCCAGGTCGCCATGGCGACCTTGATCGGCCGGGTGCAGGCTCGGCTTGACCTCAGGCCGCCGGCCGAACGCGCTCCGGATGCCCCGACCAGGTCCACGCCACGCTCTCGCGACTCACGCCGAGCAGCGCGCCGTGCAGCGCCTTCGGGTGAACGAAGAGGTTGTCGGGCGCCGCGCCCTCGATCACACCGGTCCATGCCGACGGCGCGTGCTCGAGAAGCCGCTCGCGCAGCGCGACCGTGTCGCGCGCCTCGGCGTAGAACATGTAGAGGCTCGGTCCCTGGCGCGCGAAGAAGCGGCCCATCGTCTTGGTACGATCGACGGGCGTGACCGTCTCGATGCGGTCGAGCCGGTCGGGATCGAGGAACGCGAGCGTGCCCTCGTAGCCGTAGGGAGCCGAGCGGATCGGCGCGAAGTTCCCGGGATTCAGCTCGAAGACCTTCGCAATCTGATGCGCGGCGCGCTGATGCTGCTGATGGAGGAGCGTCGCCTCGTAGATGCGGGAGAGCAGCCCCGCCGGTTGTCGCTTCTCGTCCTGCGTGAGCACGACGCGCAGGGCGGACACGCCGACCCACTCGCCGCTCAACAGCAGCTGATTGCCTTCGCGAACGTGGTGGATCGCGCGCGCGTCGAGGTTGGCCTGCGCCGCGTCGAGATCGCGCACCGCGAAGCCCACCGCGAAGATCGGGGTGCGGTATCGCGAGATGAACTGCGCCGTCGCGCCGATGCCGTGCGGCTCGATCACTTCGAGTTCGCTCTCGCCGACGCGCAACACGCTGCGCTGTGCCGCGAGTGACGGGATGCGGTCTTCGCGCAGCAACTCGGCGCCGAACAGGCGTCGCCAGACTTCGGCCGCGGCACGGCGGTCGTGCACCGCGAGAACGATCCGATCGATGCGCGTAATCATGCAGGCGGTCCCCCTCTTGCGCGGGGCCGCATCGTAACAGAAGGCCGAGCGGGTTCCCGCGCAGAGCCGCCAGCTCGGCTAGCGTTTGCGTCCCGGACGACCGGCGTCGGGCGACCGCATCGAGCGAGCGCTGCTCGCGACGGAGGATTCCCAGTGAAACGCGACGTCTACGGGGAAGATCACGAGCTCTACCGCGAGCAGTTCCGGCGTTTTGCCGAGAAGGAAATCGCACCGAAGATCGCGGGCTGGAACGAAGCTGGGATGCCGGACCGCGAGACCTGGCGGCGACTCGGCGAAGCGGGCTTCCTCGGCGCGACCATGCCCGAGGCGTACGGCGGCGCCGGCGGCGACTTCCTCTACGACGCGATCGTGATGGAAGAACTCGCCTGGCTGCGCGCCCACGCGTTGATGTTCTCGCTGCACATCGACATCTGCGCGCCGTACATCCGCGACTTCGGCACGGAAGATCACAAACAGAGATTCCTCGCGGGCGCGATCCGCGGCGAGGTGCTGCTCGCGGTCGCGATGACCGAGCCCGGCACCGGCTCGGACCTCGCCAACGTCCAGACGCGTGCGATCCGCGACGGCGACCACTACGTCGTGAACGGCTCGAAGACCTTCATCTCGCACGGTCAGATCGGCGACGTGTTCATCGTCGTCTGCAAGACCGATCCGGATGCGAAGCCGCCGCATCGCGGCATCTCGCTGCTGCTGGTCGAGGCCGGCACGCCCGGCTTCGTGAAGGGGCGCAAGCTCGACAAGCTCGGCCTGCCCGGTCAGGACACCAGCGAGTTGTTCTTCCAGGATTGCCGCGTGCCGGTCACCAATCTGCTCGGCGAGGAAGGGCAGGGCTTCCGGATGCTGATGACCGAGTTGCAGCAGGAGCGGCTCTGCATCGGCATTGCGTCGATCGCGTCGTGCCGGCGCTCGCTGGCCGACACGATCGACTACGTGAAGGGCCGGAGCGCCTTCGGCCAGCCGATCGCGACGTTCCAGAACACCCAGTTCAAGCTCGCGGAGCTCGCCACCGAGGTCGAGATCGGTCAGGTCTTCGTCGATCGCCTGCTCGCGTCGCACGTGCGCGGCGACGACGTGGTCACCGAGGTGAGCATGGCCAAGTGGTGGACCACCGACCTGCAGAAGCGTCTCACGGCCGAGTGCCTGCAACTCCACGGCGGCTACGGCTTCATGAAGGAGTACGCGATCGCGGGCGACTTCGCGGACGCCGCCGTGCAGTCGATCTACGCCGGCACCAACGAGATCATGAAGCGCATCATCGCGCAGCGAATCGGGCTCGGCTGAAACCCGGCACTCAGGGTTTGGTCGCCGGCTGCTGCGGCATCTGCACGCGCTTGCCGCGCAGGGTCGTCCTGGTCGGAGAGTAGACCTCCCCCTTCGCGCCTTGATTGGTGAGTTCGACGACCAGGGTGCCGTCGGCCTCGAGATGGGCAATCCACGTCGAGACGAGGCGCGGTCCGACCTGGCGCGGGATGAATGCGAAACCGGTGTCGACGCCAGGCACCGTCTGGATCACGAGCTGGGTGCTCGCACTCCCTGCAAGGCCCTTGCCACTGGGCTTCCCGTCCCCGGTCCCGATCACGTCCGTGCGCATGGCGCCCCCGTGTGTCGGAAAGTCCGTCTCGAGTTCTGCTGCCGCGGCGTAGTGCCCGTTCTTCCTGGTGAGCACGATGTGGCCCTCGAGGCGCCGCGTGTCTCCGCTCTTGGTGTCGACCGTGGTGCCGAGCACGTCGTAGGTGCCGGAGAACGGATCCGTCGCGACGGGATCGGCAGCCCGGGCTGGCTGTGCTGCGATCGCGATGAGGACGATGGCGCGAGCCGAGACGGTGCGAAGAGCGTGGAGCGAAGGGACGGAGCAGCGGAGATGCCATGGCGGACCTCCCTGGATTGACTCCGCCCATTCTACGCACACCCTGGCGAAGGATGGAAGCGCCGACCGCAGCTATGTGGCGTAGTGGGATAGCGCCTCGGCGAGCGTCGTCACCACGGTGCCGGGTTCCTCGACGACGGCGGCGAGCCAGTCGGGCCGCTCGATCGCGCACACCGAGATCGGTCGATCGAGTTGCGAGAGCTGGCAGGCCTGGCGCACGAAGCTGGTCGCGTAGTCGGGCGGCCGCACGTCGCGCGCCAGCTCGAGTAGCGCGAACGGATCGGGCGCCTGCTCGAGCTTCTCGACCGGTCGTACCACGGAGGGCGTCACCGGGCGCGGTCCGCCGCCCGCGAGGCCCGGGCCGTCGCACAAGATGGCGCCGCGCACCTGCTGCGGTCGCGCGCCTGCGAGCAGCAGCGCCACGTACGCGCCGAGCCCCTGACCGACCAGCGTCACGCTGCCCAGCCGCGCGAGCGCCGCATCGGCGTCCGCCATCAGCAGCTCGACCGAGTAGCCGCCGCCGGACGGCACGCTCGAGGCGCCGTGCCCGGTGAAGTCGAGCGCCCAGATCGGACCGGGCCAACCGGCGACACGATTCGGCACGGTCGCCGGCGAGTGCAGTCCGCGACCGTGCAGCAGCAGCAGTGCGCGCCCCGGCGCGTTGGGTCGCAACCCGTGCAGCGCAAGGGTCACCTTTCCGTGTCGGAGCAAGACGCTCATGCGAGGAAGCGCAGCACGCGCTCGGCGACTTCGTGCGGCCGTTCGATGTGGATGAAGTGACCCGTTTCGGGGAGCGTGTGGATCTCCGCGTCGGGCGGCAGGTGCGGGCGCAGGATCTCCTCGGTGGTGTCCCAACCCATCGGCTCCGAAACCGACGCGAGGAAACCGAGCATCGGCACCGGCAGGCCGGGGAGGCGCAACAGCGTCCACTCCGGCCGCCACGGACCGAAACCGCCGAAGCGCATCGACGGATCGAGCTTCCAGCGCCAGCCGTCGGCGTCGTGCTGCGCGCCCGCTGCGACGAGATAGAGCAGCCACTCGTGCGAGAGGCGGGGATTCATGCGTCCGCGTCGCCGCGCCAGGTCGGCCAGCGTGCCCGGTCTTGCGCTTTGCGGTGGCGACGATGCGGCGATGGTCGAGCCAGTCGGCCAGTTCCTTGGCGAGCAGTCGCGAGCGCTCGTGCTCGGACACGTCAGGGTGTCGCGCGCGCGACGGGAGGCCGTCGATGTTCACGAGCTTGGAGACGCGGTGCGGGCAGGCGTCGGCGAGGTGCGTGAGCAGTGAGCCGCCCTTCGAATGCCCGATGACGGGAATCGCCTCGCTGCAGACGGAGTCGAGTACGTTGAGCGCGTCGCGCACGTCGGCGTCCCAGGTGTAGAGGGCGGCATGCTCGGAATCGCCGTGGCCGCGTTGATCCCACGAGACGACGCGGAAGCCGCCGGCGGCGAGCAGTGGCGCGAAGACGTCGTAGGTGCGCGCGAAATCGAAGCCGCCGTGCGCGAGCAGCAGCGGCGGTGCCTGCTCGTCGCCCCACTCGTGGACCGCGATGCGGAGGCCGCCCGAATCCACGAAACGCAGTCGAACCGGCGCCTGGGCGCCCGGATACGCGACGACTTCGGGATGCGCTGCGACGGCCGACTCGCTCATCGGGCGCGCATTCTAGGGTTCCCGCCGCGGTGCGTCAGGCGTGCGCGCGTCGCCGCTGCTGGATCGCGCAGTGGCTGTCTTCCTCGATCTCCAGGGGAATGTTGAGGCGGTCGTAGACGTTCTTCGACGGCGCCGAGGATCATGATCTCCGTGACTTCGCGCTCCGAGAAGTGCTTGCGCGCGCGCTCGAAGGTCTCGTCCGAAACCGACAGCGAGTGGTTCGCCTCGTCTGCGAAGGTGAGCGCGGCGCGTTCGCGCTCGTCGAAGAGCGGACTGCTGCGCCATTCGGGCAAGGCGTTCCGCTTGTCGAGGTCCACGCGCTCCATCAGCGCCGCCGCGCGCGCGATGTCGATGCAGAAGCTGCAGTGGTTCTGCATCGCCACCCAGCTCGTCACCAGCAGCCAAACGGGGGCGTTGGTGCGGGGTCGAAGCAACAGCCGCACTGCGAGCGGTATGAGCACCAGCGCGGCGACGAAGTAGCGGGATGCTTCGACTGCCACCGCTTCGCCTGCGAGCTGTCGGTAGGCCGGTTTGGGGGCGTTGCGCGCCGATGGAGCTGACGGCCCTGCCGGGCCGCCAGCTCATCACCGCCCGGAGAGGAACAACTTGACGCGGGCAATAACTTGACGCCCGGCACCTACTCGGCGATCGGGAGGCGGACGCGGAATTCGGTGCCGCGGCCGAGTTCGGAGGCGACGTCGATGCGGCCGCCGTGGCGGCGCACGATCTCGTGGGAGATCGAGAGGCCGAGGCCGGTGCCCTCGCCGACCGGCTTGGTGGTGAAGAAGGGGTCGAAGATGCGCTCGAGGTGTTCGGGCGCGATGCCGCGACCGCTGTCGGCCACTGCGACCTCCACCGCGCCCTCCACGACCGCGGTGCGCACGCGCACGACGCCGGTTCCGTCAATCGCCTGGACGGCGTTCACGATCAGGTTGAGGAACACCTGCTCGAGTTCGCTCCGCGCGCCCTCGACGAGCGGAACTTCGCCGTACTCGCGCTCGATCTGCGCCGAGCGGCGCAGCTGCGGGGCGGCGACGCGCAGCGCGCGCTCGAGCACTTCGTTCGGGTCGAAGCGCTCGCTTGCGTCGGCTCCGCCGTGCGAGAAGGCGCGCACGTCGCGCACGATCCCGGCGGTGCGCTCGACGCCTTCGAGCGAGTCGTCGAGCATCGCCGTGCCCTCGTCGAAGAGTTCGGCGAGGTCGAGCTTCGCGACGTCGCCGCGCCAGGCGTCCGCGAGCGCCAGCCAGTGTTCGCGCAGCGCGCGCAGATTCGCGCCGATGTAGGCCAGCGGGTTGTTGATCTCATGGGCGATGCCGGCGGCCAACTCGCCCACCGCAGCGAGGCGCGCCGACGTGAGCAGGCGGCTGCGCAGGTTCACCACCTCGCGCAGATCGCGAACCACCAGCACGAGTCCCAGCAGCGCTCCCTGCTTGTCGCGCAGCGGTGCGGCGGAGAGCGCCACCGGGACGCGTCGCTGCGCGGTTTCGAGTTCGAACTCCAGCTCGCGGAGCGCGTTCTCGGCGGTCGAGCGTCGATCCCGGGCAGGAACGACTGGAGCGGGCGATCGAGCAGCGCGGCGACGGGCAGCTCGAGCAGCGCGGCGAGGCTCGGGTTGGCGACGCGGATGCGACCGTCGGGCGTCGCGAGCGCCACGCCCTCCGGCATCGCTTCGAGGATCTGGCCGGCGAACGTCCTCGGCGCGAGCAACGAGAAGCCGAAGCGGTGCATGCTCCAGGTGACCAGCGCGCCGAACACCGCGAAGGACGCGACGCCGAGGCGCGGGAGCGGGATGCCGAGCAGCGGAAGCAGGCCGTCGGTGGTCGAGCCGATCAGCAGCGGGATGCCGATGCCGGTGCCGAGCCACGGCGCTCTGATGCGTCTCGGCGGGCGACGCGCCGCCGCGCAGGTCCTGCAGCGCCGCAAAGATCCCCGCAGACGAAGTCAACACCGTGAACGTGTACCAGAGCCAATAGGCCGGTCCGGCGAGATAGGCGTAGCCCCAGGGCACGCGCATCATTCCCTCGGTGATCCACGGACCGCTCGCCAGAAAGGGCTCCGTCCACTCCACCAACAGGAAGAGCGCAGCGCACCGCGTACGCGAACGGCAGCATCCTCCGCATCGGGTGTGTGCTGCGCTGCTCGGCCGCGAGAAACAGGTGCATGCACACGGGGCCGACTGCGATCCAGCCCGGCGCCGAGACGCGCAGCACAGTGAGCGCGGTCACGGGGTCGGGCGCCAGCGTCCAGAGCGCCTCGCCGATTCCCCACCAGCTCGCGCCGAGCAGCAGCGCCGCGGCGCATCGGTGCGGCGTCGCGTCCCGGTCGCGCGAGAGGATCAGCACGCCGAACACCAGGCAGGCGAGTGCGGAGACCAGCGGCAGCAGGAAGTAGAGATTCACGTGGCGGCGCGCTCCGCACGTGGCATCGACCCGCCGAAGCTGCAACTTGACGCGGCCGCTACGTTCCCGCGCCCATGGAGCTGCATCGACCTTCCGGGCGCCGCGCGCTGGGCTTCGCCTCGCTTCGACGACGATGCTGCTCTGGGGCGTCCTGCCGCTGGTGCTGCGCCGCGTGCTGCGCGACGTCGACGCCGCCTCGCTGACGGGTTTCCGCTTCGCGACCTCGGCGTTGGCGCTCGGCGCGCTGCTCGCGGCGAGCGGTGGCCTGCCCGCACTCGGGAGCCTGCCGCGCAGCGGCGTGCGGCTGCTGATCGTGGCGACGCTGGGACTCGCGGCCAACTACATCGGCTTCCTGCTCGGCCTCGATCACACCTCGCCCGCCAACGCGCAGGTGTTGATCCAGCTCGGGCCGCTGCTGCTCGCGCTCGGTGGACTCGTGGTGTTTCGAGAACGCTTCGCGCCGGCGCAGTGGTTCGGCTTCGCGGTGCTGGTGATCGGCCTCGGCGCCTTCTTCGCCTCACAACTCGCCGCGCTTGGACGCGAGAGCGACCGCTACCTGGTGGGCGTCGCGTGGATCGGTTTCGCCGCGCTGACCTGGGCGATCTACGGCCTCGCGCAGAAGCAGCTGTTGCAGGCGCTCTCGTCGCAGGGCGTACTGCTCTGCATCTACGTGGGCTGTGCGCTCTGCTTCGCCCCATGGGCGAAGCTGGCGTCGTTCGCGGCGCTGACGCCGTGGACCTGGGCACTGCTCGCCTTCTGCTCCGCCAACACGCTCGTTGCCTATGGTGCATTTGCCGCTGCGCTCCAACACTGGGAGGCGTCGCGTGTATCGGCCGTGCTCGCGCTCACGCCGCTCGCGACGCTGGCGTTCTCGGTCGTCGCGGCGCGCCTCGCGCCCGCGCAGTTCGCGACGGAGCAGCTCTCCGCGACGAGCTGGGCGGGCGCGGCGCTGGTCGTCGCAGGGTCGCTGCTGACGGCGCTGGGTCGCTCGTCGCGCGGCTCCACGGCACGGCTCGAAGCCGCGCGCAGCGAACCGCGTCAGCGGCCGTCGTAGTGGCGCTCCTGGTTCTTCTCGTACAGGTAGCCGCCCGCAGCGCCGCTCGCGCCGCCGATCGCCGCACCGGTGCCGGCGTGGCCGTAGATGCCGCCGATCAGCGCGCCCGTCGCAGCGCCGATCGCGCCGCCGGAGAGCGCGCGCTGCTCTCGCGCGGGGATCTGCACAGAGCGTCCGTGCGCAACGCGGCGGAAGCTGGCTCGCAGCGTTCTCAGCTTCGCTTCGGGAGCAGCTCCGCGACCGCGATGCGCGCGCCGGGTAACGCGGCGAGTTCGAGCGCATCGTCGGCGGTGCAGATGCGTGTGTCGCGGTAGAGCGCGGTCGCGGGATCGGGATCGCGCATCACTTCGACCACCGACTCGCGCAGGTTCACGATCCAATACTCGGGGATGTTCGCGGCGGCGTAGATGCGGGATTTGCTCAGACGGTCCTGCAAACGAGCCCAGATCGACCAGACCGACGACGCGGAATCTGCGTTCGCGTCCCGCGAGCACGCCGCCGACGACGGCTCATCGACGTCGACGGAGGCACGACGCGCAACGGTGGCGTCCGCGCGCACGGCGCCCGGTCACTCCTCGCGTCGCGCCGCCTGGGAGATTGCCGCCTCGATCGCCGCGCGCGAGCGCTCGAGCGTTCCGTCCTGGAACGCGATCGTCGCGAGCAGCCCCGGCGCGGCGGCGATGGCGCCCGGCTTCCAGACACCGAACTCGTGCACGCCCGTGCGGCCTTCGGGTTCGCCCTCGCACAGATGCGCGAAGCGGCGCACGTAGCGCTGCGTGAAGGCGGGCGACTGCGTCCACCACGCGCGCTGGAAGAGTCCGAAGCAGCCGAGCAGCGCGTCGTAGTCGTACTCGCCGGCGAGCAGCAGGTTGGGGATCGCGGCGTGCAGGCGCTCGGCGAGCGCGCGGTAGCCGTCGAACACGGCGTGGTCGGGGTCGTTGACCCAGATCTCGGTGGTGTCGAGGAAGACGGCGTCGAAACCGAAGCGCGTCGCCAGCGACTCGATCTGCCCGGCCAGCTCGCCGCGCCAACCGGGATGCCCCGGGTTGAGCCAGGCCTGCCAGCCGGTGTCGTGTGCGCGCGAGAGATCCCAGTCCGGTGTGTTGCCGTGGAAGCGATTGCCGGTGGCGCTCTTCAGGCGTGCGCTCGGATCGAAGTCGCGGAAGCGCGGCAGCCAGGCGTTCACGCAGTTGGCGCCGAACATCGGCATCAGGTGGATGCCGAGCGCGCGCGCGCCGTCGCAGAGTTTCGCGAAGTCCGCGTCGCCGCCCAGTCTTGGCTCGGCTCGGTACTCGCCGTACTGCCAGTAGTAGCGACCTTCCCAGCCGGGAAGATACGCGAGCACGCGTCGCGGCTCGATGCGCGCCGCGACGAAGCGCAGCACCTCCAACATGGCCTCGTAGTCGAGAAAGACGCGACCCGTCCAGTGCATGCCGTGCAGCACCACCACCAGCGAGAGGTCGCGCGCCCAGGCCGGGACGTCGCCGCGTTCCGCGAACGGCTGCAACCCGAACGCCCGTTCCACGAAGGCCAGGTGCTCGGCTTCCGTCGCGCGCGGATCGCGGCCGCGATCGACGACGAAGTCGGGCGTCTCGATCGACGTCGCGAAGCGCGGCGCCTCTTCCTCGTGGATCAGTTCGGCGGCGCCGCGCCCGGCGAAGTCGCCGACGCGCTCTCGGTAGAGCGCAAAGCGCTTTTCGCGCACGCGCGGGTCTTCGGCGCGCAGCGCGAGGAGCGCATCGCCCGCGCGCAGCCACAGCAGCGGCGTCGGCAGGCGCATCGGGTAGCCGAAGAGTTCGCCGTGATCGCCGACCGCGGCAAAGCTCGCGCCGTCGGTCGAGGTGGCGAGGGCGGGATCGAGGTTGCGCAGCAGAACCTTCGTGCAGCGGAGCTTCGCCGGCGCGGAGGCGCGCACGCGCATTCGCACGCGGTCGCGTCCCGCATCCTCCACCTCGAGCTCGAGCGAGCCCGCGGCCGATTGCTGTCCGCCCGCGCAGCGCAGCCCGCTCGCGACGACGCGCACGCGTCGATCCGCGCGTTCGATGCGCACGCGATCGGGATCGACGCCGTAGAGGTTCTCGGTCGTCACGAGCTGCGCCGAAACCCGCAGCCCGAAGCACGCGAAGACGGGATCGCCAAAATCAAAGCTCGCGAAATGCATGCGCCGGACGATAGCCGGTGCCGGGCGTCAGGTTATTGCGCTGTCAGGTTATTGGGGCGGCTCGGGTCGGGGCTAGATCGAGTAGTCCTCGCTGAAGACGCGCGACTCGTTGGGGCGCACGTACACCGCGTCCTCGCGCGCGAGTGCGAGGCGACGCTGCTGTTCCTGCGAGATCTCCGCCTGCACGAGATCGCCGAACTCCGTCAGCAGCTTCGACCTTCACGGTCGGGCCGGCGACATGGACGCGCTGCACGCGGGCGCTCACCGCGTTGTCGCCGATCGGACGCCGCGAGATGTCGACGGCGTGCGGCCGCACGTAGATCCCGCCGTGTCGCGAATCCTCGGCGCGCTCGTGGAAGATGTTCACGTCGCCCAGGAACTCGTAGACGAAGCGCGTCGCGGGCTCGTGATAGACCTGCTCGGGCGTGCCGACCTGCTCGATCTGTCCCTGGTTCATCACCACCACGCGATCGGCCAGCTCGAGCGCCTCCTCCTGGTCGTGGGTGACGAAGATGCTCGTGATGTGCAGCTCGTCGTGGAGCTGGCGCAGCCAGCGGCGCAGGTCCTTGCGCACGCGCGAGTCGAGCGCGCCGAAGGGCTCGTCGAGCAGCAGCACGCGCGGTCGCACCGCGAGCGCGCGCGCCAGCGCCACGCGCTGGCGCTGGCCGCCCGAGAGCTGCGACGGCAGCCGCTCGCGACATGCCGTCGAGCTGCACCAGTCGCAGCAGTTCGTGGACGCGCTCCTGGATCTCGCGCTTGCTCGGCCGCTGCGCGCCGCGGCCGCACGCGCAGGCCGAAGGCGACGTTCTCGAAGACGCTCATGTGGCGGAACAGCGCGTAGTGCTGGAAGACGAAGCCGACGCGGCGGTCGCGCGCGCTGCGCTCGGTCGCGTCCTCGCCGTCGAAGAGCACGTTGCCGGCGTCGGCGAACTCGAGTCCGGCGATGATGCGCAGCAGCGTCGTCTTGCCCGAGCCCGACGGCCCGAGCAGCGCGACCAGCTCGCCTTCCTTCACCTCGAGGTTCACCGCGCGCAGCGCGGCGAAGGTGCCGAAACTCTTGGTGATGCTGCGTGCTTCGATGCTCATGCGCTGCTCCACTCCAACTCGCGCGCGCGACGCGCGTCCCATGCGCCACTCGAGGACGCGCTTCACGACCAGCGTCACCACCGCGAGCAGCGCGAGCAGCGACGCCACCGCGAAGGCCGCCGCACCCTGGTACTCGTTGTAGAGGATCTCGACGTGCAGCGGCATCGTGTTGGTCTGTCCGCGGATGTGCCCGGAGACGACCGAGACGGCGCCGAACTCGCCCATCGCGCGCGCGTTCAGCAGCACGATCCCGTAGAGCAGGCCGAGGCTGACGTTCGGCAGCGTCACGCGGCGGAAGATCTGGAAGCCGCTCGCGCCGAGCGAGACCGCGGCTTCCTCCTCCTCCGCTGCCCTGCTCCTGCATCAGCGGGATCAGCTCGCGCGCGACGAACGGGAAGGTGATGAAGGTGGTAGCGAGCAGGATGCCCGGCACCGCGAAGATGATCCGCACGCCGTGCTGGGTGAGCCACGGCCCGAGCAGTCCCTGCGCGCCGAAGAGCAGCACGAAGATCAGCCCGGACACGACCGGCGAGACCGCGAAGGGCAGGTCGATCGCGGTGATCAGCAGCGACTTGCCGCGGAACTCGAAGTTCGCGATCGCCCAGGCGGCCGCGATGCCGAAGACCGCGTTGACCGGGACGGAGATCGCGGCGACCAGCAGCGTGAGCCGCATCGCGGCGAGCGCCATCGGGTCGGTGATCGCGTCGAGGTAGACGCCGATGCCCTTCGAGAACGCCTGCGCGAAGACGGTCACGAGCGGCAGCAGCAGGAAGAGGCCGAGAAACAGCAGCGCGACGCCAATCAGCAGCCCGCGTACCCAGGGCGGATCGGCGACGGCGCTCGCGGCGCGCGGCGGCGGTGCGGAGGCGAGCGTCCAGTCCTGTCGCACGGGCCGTTGCGCGGCGGCGCTCGTCATGCCGGCTCTCCCGCGCCGGCGAGTCGCCGCGTCCCGTAGCGCTGCAACGCGTTGATCCCGAGCAGCAGCACGAACGAGAGCACGAGCAACACCACAGCGATCGCCGTGGCGGCGCCGTACTCGTACTGTTCGAGTTGCGTGACGATCAGCAGCGGCGCGATCTCGGTCTTCATCGGCATGTTGCCCGAGATGAAGACGACCGAGCCGTACTCGCCGAGCGAGCGCGCGAAGGCGAGCGCGAAGCCGGTGACGAGCGCGGGCCAGAGCGTCGGGAAGAGCACGCGCCGAAAGGTCTCGAAGCGGTTCGCGCCAAGGCTGGCGGCCGCTTCCTCCAGCTCCGGCTTCCAGGTCCTGCAGCACCGGCTGCACCGTGCGCACCACGAACGGCAAGCCGATGAAGACGAGCGCGATGGTGATGCCGAGCGGCGTGTAGGCGACCGGGATGCCGAGCGGCTCGAGGTAGCGGCCGAGCCAGCCGTTCTTGGCCAACAGCGTCGTGAGCGTGATGCCGGCGACCGCCGTCGGCAGCGCGAAGGGAAGGTCGACGAGCGCGTCGAGCGCGCCGCGACCGGGGAAGCGGTAGCGCACCAGCACCCACGCCACGACGAGCCCGAAGCACCGCATTCGCCGCCGCCGCGGCGAACGAAGCGCCGAACGAGAGCCGGTACGCCGCGAGCGCGCGCGGCGATCCCACCGCGGCGAGGAACTCGGCCGCCGTGAGCGACGCCGACTTCACGAAGAGTCCCGCCAGCGGGATCAGGATCAACAGGCACAGATAGGCGACGCTGAAACCGAGCGTCAGGCCGAAGCCCGGCAGCACCGATCGCTTGGTTCGCAGCAGGCCCATGCAGCGCTGACTCAGTTGCCCGGTTGATAGATCTGGTCGAAGACGCCGCCCTCGGCGAAGAAGCGCGCCTGCGCCGGCCTTCCAGCCGCCGAACTTCTCCTCGATCGTGAAGAGCTTCAGCTTCGGAAACTTCGCCGCGTACGTCGCGGCGACCGCCGGGTCGCTCGGGCGGTAGTGGTGCTTGCCGATCACCTCCTGCGCTTCGGGCGAGTAGAGGTACTGGAGGTAGGCCTCCGCGACTTCCGTCGTGCCCTTGCGCCGCGCGACGGTGTCGACGACCGCGACGGGCGGCTCGGCGAGGATGCTCTCGGACGGCACGACGATCTCGTATTCGCCCTGGCCGAGCGTCTCGAGCGCGAGCAGCGCCTCGTTCTCCCACGCGATCAGCACGTCGCCGATGCCGCGCTCGACGAAGGTGGTGGTCGAGCCGCGCGCGCCGGTGTCCATCACGACCGCGTTCTTGTAGATGCCGCGCGAGCAGTTCGCGCGCCTTGGCCTCGTCGCCGTTCCACTTGTCGAGGGCGTAGCCCCAGGCGGCGAGGAAGTTCCAGCGCGCGCCGCCGGAGGTCTTCGGATTCGGCGTGATCACGCCGACGCCCGGCTTGGCGACGTCCTCCCAGTCCTGGATCCCCTTCGGGTTTCCCTTGCGCACCAGCAGCACGATCGTCGAGGTGTACGGGCAGCTGTTGTTCGGCAGCCGCTTCTGCCAGGCCTTCGGAATCAGGTTGCCCTTCTCGAAGAGCGCGTCGACGTCGCCGGCCAGCGCCAGCGTGACGACGTCGGCTTCGAGCCCGTCGATCACTGCGCGCGCCTGCTTGCCCGAGCCGCCGTGCGACTGCTGGATCTCGACCGTCTCGCCCTTCGTCGCCTCCCAGTGCTTGGCGAAGAGCGCGTTGTACTCGTCGTAGAGTTCGCGCGTCGGGTCGTAGGAAACGTTGAGCAGCGTCTTGTCGGCACGCGCGGTCGCTCCGCTCACGGCGAAGGCGAACACGAGGCTGGAAAGCAGCAGCGACGATCGCTTGGAACGCATCGAATGGAACTCCTCTCGGGGCCTGTTGGCTCAACTGAGTCCTAGTAGTTCAACTGGAAGCGCGTGCTGACGAGATCCTCGGCGTCGCGGTCCGCGCCGTCGGGCGCGCCGCCGTCGAACCAGGTGTGCTCGTAGTTCACGCCGAACTCGAGGAAGCGATTCAGGTACCAGTTGACGCCGAGCGTGGCGCCCTGGGCTTCGCGCGCGGACTTGTCCGGGTTGGCAAAGCCCTTTTCGAAGGCTTCCCCGTCGATCGACAGCTGGTCGTAGCGCGCCGCGACTTCGAAGGCGCCCCAGGTGCCCTTCGACGGGCTGAAGCTCTCGCGCGGCGTGACACCCCGGTACGACGCGTTCTCGCCGGTGATCACGTACGACGCAGCGAGCTGCCAGGAGTTGGCGTCGGGGCTCGCAGACACTTTGCGACCGCCGGCGCTGCGTGTGACGTCAGCCGAAGAGAAGACGTACTCGCCGAGGAGACCGAAGGGGCCCCAGTACCAGTACGCCTGCGGCGAGATGCGGAAGCGGTCGTCGTCGAGCGAGGTGCCGCTCGCCCAGGAGAAGAATGTCTGCTGGCCGGAGGTCTTGTAGTTCGAGGGCGTTCCCGTCTCGCGGCCCCAGGTCGTCGCGACGCCGAGCCCGAGCCCCTGCAGCGCTTCGATCGTGGTGTTCACGAACGGGTGCCCGAAGAGGCGCGCGATGATGTCCTTGCCGTCGTTGTCGTCGGTGTCGCTCGAGCCGCCGTCCGTCACGCCGTTCATCACGGCGAGCTGGTAGGTGAGCAGGCCCCCTCCCAGGTCGCCCCAGAGCTGGAAGCCGAGGTCGCGGTTCGGGACCAGGTTGGTCGGCAGCCCGCGCTCGATGAAGGTCAGCGCGGTCGCGGACTGCAAGCGCTCGAGCCCGAACGGAGCCTTGTATTTTCCGATCTGGAGCTGTGCGATCGGGCCGAATGGGCGCAGGTTCGTGTAGGCGTCCTGGAGCACGAGCTGGCTGTTCGCGAAGTCCGGCATGATCTTGAAGTCGGCCCAGCCGCCGACGGTGCCCTCGACGATGGGTCGCACGCGCCGGAATACGAACGTGTCGACGTTGTCCTGGTCGCTCTCGCCGACGAAGAAGCGGGTGTCGAGCTGCGTGTAGCCGCGCAGCTTGATCACGAAGTTCTTGTCCGCGGACTGCAGGAAGAAGCCGTCCGGTCCCGCGCCGATCACCGGCGCCGGTCCCTTGCTCGCCGCGGCCTCGTCCTTCACTTCGAGCTGTCGCTTGAGGAGCTGGACCTCCTGTTCGAGGTCCTTCACGTACACCGATTGGTCCTCGAGCTTCTGGATGCGCTCCAGCAGCTCGGCGTTGGTCGGCTCCGCGGCGTTCGCGGCTCCTCCCAACGTGGCAACCAGCGCAACTGCGATCCCGACCCCGGCCCCTCTGCGACATCCCTTCTCCCTGGTGGCCCCGCCATTGCAATTCGCGGGTGACCGTGGCTGGAGCAAGGCATATGCCAGCGCTCTGGAGCCTTCTCGGCGCCTTTTGCCAGAAAACCATCAAATAACACGGTAAGTTTCCAGCAAAAATTGATGGATGACCATGGAATACTACGGTATGCAATCACATATGACGGAAGAGGATCACGACATGGAGCGCTTCGCTTCGCTCCTCCTCGACGTCTGGCGCGAGGGCTGCCGGCACATCGAGATCGAGGAATCGCTCGCCCGCGTCGCACCGCTGCTGGCGCGACGACTGCCGCTCGACCTGGTGCTGGTGCGCCGCGTCGACGCGGGTCGCGGCTGCATCGAGACCGTAGCCGCGGCGGCGTGTCGGTCGGGCGCGGTGCCGCACACCGTGCGCACGGAACTCGAGGCGTCGCAACTCGAGTCGCTCGTCGCGTGGGCGCACGAAGCCAAGGTCGTGCACCGCAGCGCGCGCGCACTTGCGGAACGCTTGCCGGGTCTGCTGCCCGAAGACTTCGACGGCGACGTCGTCGCGGGACCGCTCACCGGCGAAGAAGGCGCCATCGGCATCCTGATCCTCACCTCGAGTGGCCCGCGCCGCTTCGACGCGGAGCACGTTGCGGTGGTGCAGGCGCTGCTCGACCCGTTCGGCGTGGCGCTCGAGAACGACCGCCGCGTGCGCTCGCTCGCCACGCAGCAGGCCGCGGCCGAAGCCGACCGCGCGTCGCTGCTGTCGCGCCTCGGCCGGCAGGATCTGCAAGAGACGATCGTCGGCGCCGAAGCCGGCTTCCGCCCGGCGATGGAGCGCGTGAACCTGGTGGCGCCGTCGGACGTGCCGGTGCTGATCCTGGGTGAGACCGGCTCGGGCAAGGAAGTCGTCGCGCGCGCCATCCACATGCGCTCGCGGCGCGCGAACGGGCCGTTCCTGCGCGTCAACTGCGGCGCGATCCCGGCGGGCCTGATCGACTCCGAGCTCTTCGGCCACGAGCGCGGCTCGTTCACCGGCGCCGCCGTGCAGCGCAAGGGCTGGTTCGAGCGCGCCGACGGCGGAACGCTCTTCCTCGACGAGGTCGGCGAGCTGCCGCCGCAGGCGCAGGTGCGCCTGCTGCGCATCCTCCAGGACGGCAGCTTCGAACGCGTCGGCGGTCAGCGCCCGCTCCACGTCGACGTGCGCATCGTCGCCGCGACGCACCGCGACCTGCAGGCGATGGTCGCCGACGGCTCGTTCCGGGAGGACCTCTGGTACCGCATCGCCGTCTTCCCGATCCAGCTGCCGCCGCTGCGCGAGCGTCCCGAGGACATCCCGGCGCTCGCCACGCACTTCGCGCTGCGCGCGGCGACGCGCTTCGGCACGCCGCCGCGCATTCCCCAGCCCGAAGACATGGACCTGCTCGTCGCCTATCCGTGGCCCGGCAACGTGCGCGAGCTGGCCGCGGTGATCGAGCGCGCGGTGATCCTCGGCGACGGCCGCACGCTCGAGGTGGCAGCCGCGCTGGGCGCCGGTGTACCCGCGCTCGTGTCGCGCGCGACGCCGCGGCCGACCGTGGCAGGCGGCGGGCCTCGCCAGCGCCCGCGCCGGCTCCCGAAGCCTTCGCGACGCTCGACGTCGCGATGCGCCGCCACATCGAGGCGGCGCTCGAACGCACGCGCGGTCGCGTCGAAGGGCGCCGCGGCGCCGCGGCGCTGCTCGGCATCAACCCGCACACGCTGCGCGCCCGCATGCGCAAGCTCGGCATCGCCTGGGACCGCTATCGCGACGAGTGAAGCGTGTTGCCTTGGGGACGTTCCTGAAGGCAACTAAGGCAACTGCCCAGGAACGTCCCCAAGTCAACAAAGGCAACGCTCCAGGAACGTCCCCAAGTCAACAGGCGGGGCGCGGGAGGACGTGGCGGCCGGGGGGGTGCGATGTCGTGCGCCCGTCGCAATCGAGGTCGAAGGGCACGGGACTCTCGACCTCGATGCGCGCCGCGTCGACCGCGACGTGCAGCAGGCCGCGCGGCGTGGGGACCGCGCCGCGCGCCCAGGCGAGGGGACCGAGTCGCGGCGCGATGCGTGCGCGCCCGAAGCCGGGCTCCGCGGGTCCGACGCCGAGCGTGCGCACCAGCAGGTCGCGCGTCGGCGTCGAGCCCCAGCCGTGCGACACCGTGCCGCCGTACCAGGTCTCGGACCACGAGGTGGCGCAGCGCTCGAGCAGCACTTCCCAACGCCGACACTGTGCGGCGATCGCGATCCTCGCAACCGGCGGCAGCGAGCGCGTCGTGGACGACGTAACAGAAGAAAGGCTGGGCGCGGACGATGCCGCGTTCGACGTCCCACCACGGCGCCGGCGGACCCAGTACGAGATAGGGACCACCGACTCCGTGTTCGTTCGGCTGCGGTCGCCGCGCGTCGCCGCTCGCGCGCGACCAGGTCGCGTGCACCTCGCGCGACTCGTCGAGCAGCAGATCCACGACGCGCGCGACGCGCGCGTCCGGCACGAGCCCCGCCGCGAGCGGCGCGGCCTGCGCGTGCTGGCTCACCGGGCGCTGGCGCTCGCGACCGATCGCGCAGTCCACATAGAGCGCGCGCTCGGGATCCCAGAACAGCTCGAAGGCGTCGCGCAGTTGCGCGTGCCGTTCGCGCGCCCAGCGCGCGCGGCCCGCGTCGCCCAACCACTCCGCGATTTCGGCGAAATCGCGCAGGCCGCGCGCCCACAGCGCGTTCAGCACCGAGGACTTGCCGTCCACCGAAACGGAACTCCAGTCGATGATGACCCAGCCCGTCACGTCGCTCGCGAGTCCGTCATCGGTACGGAACGGCTCGAACCAGCGCAGCACGCCCTCGGCGATCGGCATCAGCCGTGCGACGCGCGTCCGGTCGCCGGTGTAGCGCCACAGGTTGTGGAGCGCGCGCACCCAGTGCAGCGCCCAGTCGGGGATGAAGCCGGTATCGAAGTGCTCGAAGTCGCCACCCGCGGCCATCGGCAACATGCCGTCGGGCCGCGGCGACGCGCACAGCTCGACGTTCCAACACGCCAGCCGCCAATCCGGATGCGTCGCGAAGTCGACCATCTGGTGCACGACCATGTCGCCCGTCCAGGCGCGCTGTTCGCGGGTCGGGCAATCGAGGTAGGCGTCGTGCGAGTTGAGATCGACGCTGCGCCGCCCGACCGCCCAGATCTGGTTCAACACCGGATCGCTGCATTCGAAGAAGGGGCCGGCTTCGCGGGGATGGAGTCGCTCGTGGACGCCGGCGCTGCGCAACAGCAGCGCGCCATCCGCACGGATCGAAAGGCCGAGATAGCGGAAGCCGAGCGGCTGGAAGGTCTCGAAGCGGTCGTCGCGACCACGCGCCAGATAGCGGAAGCCCGCGCGCTCGTCGTCGGGATCGAGCCGTCCGTCGGCGCCCGCGAATTCCGCAGCGGCGACGTCGATGCGCGCGCCCGCCGCTGCTTCGAGGTCGAGCGTCACGGTGCCGGACACGATCTCGCCGAAGTCGATCGTGACGACGTGCGGAGCCGCGCCGTCGCACGCGAGCGCGAGCGGCCAGCGCAGCGCGACCGCTTCGTCGGCCTGCGAGTCCTGCATGTCGCCGAGCACCGTTGCGACGGGATCGTCTTGCGGCGATCGCGCGGCGGCGCGCGCCACGCGTGCCGGTGTGCCTTCGCGATGCAAGCCCGCGAGCAGCGCGATCGGTCGCGGGCGCAGCGCGCCGTAGGGCGCGATCGGCGGCTCGTGACGACCGCCGAAGCCGAGGTGGTTGGCCGCGAGGACGCGCGCCGGCTGCCACGCCGAGTCGTCGAAATCGCTGTGCTGCCAATCTGCGGGGAGTTCGCGCGCGTCGAAGATTTCGATCGGCATGCCGCCGACGCCGCCCGCGGCGAGTGCCTGCCAGGCGTCCGCGCGCAGCGCGCGCCACTCCGCGTCGGAGACGAGCCACGCGTCGCCCAGCTTCGCTTCGAACAGGAAGCCGCCCGCGCCCAGTTCGAAGCTCGCGGGTACCGGCGCCCACCACGGGTTCGCGCGACCGAAGAAGCGCACCAGCGCGGCGATCGCGTTGCGTCCCGGTCGCAACAGCGGCGCCAGGTCGACGACGTCGTAGTGGAGGCGCCGGCCGTTCGCGCGCACCGGACCGCGCGAGATTTCGATGCCGTTCACGAAGAGCGCGTAGCGCGAATCGGCGCTGACGCGCGCCGGCGCGCAGGCGGGGACGCTCACGAGGTCGAGGCGGCGCCGGAAGCACGCCGTGACCGAGTCCTGCGCTGCCACGCGTCCCAGTGCTGCGCCCGGCTGCGCCGCGATGCGCGGCGCTTCGCACCAGACGAAGCGACCGCGCCAGCGGCCGGACGGGAACGCGGCGGCGAGCGCGTCGTTCACGTCAGAACGGCGACACGATCTCGGCCGCGCCGCCGAGCGCGGACTCGAGGAAGTGTCGGCGCTGGGCCTGCGCCTCGGGGGCGCTCTGCGGGCAGTAGTGTCCCTCGGGCTGCGGGCGCGTGACGCAGTACGGGGTGGTCGCCGGGTCGTACTGGAAGTAGCCGCTGGTGAGCCCGGGGGCGAGATTCTCCGCGACCGGCGCGTCCACCTGCACGAGCGCCGGCACGTTGCGCGCGATCGGCCGCACGTGCGGGATGCCGAGTTCGACCGCCATCGCGCGGCTCGCGTTGTTCGGCACCAGCGAGTCGCCGACGCCCTCGGTAAAGAGCGCCGACGGCGGCGTCACGTCGCTGGAACCGGCGAACGGGCAGCAGCGGCTCGCGGTAGAGATGACGCAGGAATGTGTGGCCGTCCTGCGGATCGAAGCCGAGCTGGAAGAGCGTGAGTCCCGCCCACAGGTCGACCGGTCGCAGCTCCGGCATGGTAGGCGCCGATCTGCGCGAGCATCGTGTCGCCCGACTGGTGGATCAGCGTCTCCCCGAGACGCGCGCCGCCCACCGTCGGCGTCGCCGCGATGATCTCGGGCGCGAAGGGCAGGAAGCGCTGCGCGTTGTTCCCACCCTCACTGATGCCGTGATAGAGAATGCGGCTGGTGTCGATCTCCGGGATGCCGTCGGGGCCGATGGCGGGATGTGCCGAGCGCGTCGCGATGCAGCAGATCGAGCGAGCCCATGCCCTGGATCGCGCGCAGGAAGCCGATCATGTCGGCGCCGGTCTGGTTCCAGTAGTCGGGAAGCTGCTGCCACTGCACCAGCGAGAAGAGGATCACGGTGACTTGCAGTGCGACGTCTTGTCCGATCTGGCGGTTCAGCGTGTCCTGGATGCCGGCGACGGCGAAGCCCGCGTCGTCGAGATAGCCGGTGCCGCTGTCGCGTGTGGCCTCGATCGGACCGCCCGGGTTGCCGTGCTGGTACATCACGATCGGCACCGGGCCGTCGAGCGCTTCCAGCGGCAGCGTCATCATGAACGGCACTTCGTTGGTACCCGTCTCGCACGGGAATCCCGTTCGCGTCGCGTTCGAAGACCCGCGAACCGGGGTTCCGATACTCCGGCAGTCGCACCCGGCCGCGAATCTCGAGCGCGCGCGTGGGCACCAGTTTGATGCAGAACTTGGTGGGATTCGGGCAGGGGTCCGCGAGCGTCGGCAGCACGAGCTCCGGCGGCGCTGCCGCGAGCGCCCGCTCCTTGAAGTACACGCTGTCCTCGACGCCCGGCTGCGTGCGGATCGAGAGCTGCACGGCGAGCGCGATGTCCTCGGCGGGGATCGGCACCTCGGCGAGCGCCGCGACCGTCGCGAGCGCGGGCTCGATCGCCCGTCGCGCAGCCTGCACGACCTCGGGCGCGTCGCCGCGCCGGGCGATGCGAGCACGCTCGCAAAGAAGGACGACGGCCCGAAGCGGCCGTCCCGGTTCACCGGCCGCGAAGGCGCGTCGCGTGACGACGACCGCGTAGCGGCCGTGCTCGCGCAGGTCGATGCTCGGGAACAGCAGCGCCGTGTGGTCGAAGCTGCCGTCGGGCGCTGCGTCGCTGCGCAGCAGGATGCGGTACGGAATCCGCTCGCCGAATGCGGGGCTCGTGGGTTCGACGTCGATCAGCGCGATCGGCGCGAAGGGATCCTGCGACGCGGCTTCGTCGGCGGGCACTGCCGAGGGATCGAGCGGATGCGAGAAGCCGAGCACGATGTGCGTCATGCGGCTCCAGCCGTCGACGCCGCGGGTCTGCGCGAACAGCGCTTCGAAGGCCTGCGCCTGGAACGTCTCCGCGAAGGGCGGCACGGGGAGGTCGAGTCGGACACCGCTCGGTTGCGCGGCGTCGGCGACCGTGTAGTAGTCGTCGGGGAAGGGCGCGAGCGCGAGCGGGTCGCGGCGGTCGTAGAGCGCAATGGCGGACGCGCCGGCCGCGTCGGCTGCGACCTGGAAGGGGCTCTCCGCGACGGCGCCGTCCTCGCCGCGCCAGACCACGCGACAACTCGCGCCGGCCGGAAGCTCGGGCGACGGGTTCAGGATCAGCGTGCCGTCGGCGAGTGCGTGGGCGCGGCGCGCGACGCGCGCGCCGTTGCACTCGAGCGCGAAGCCGAAGCCGTCGAGCGCGCCGTCGCTGAGAGGTGTCGCCAGGCGAAGACGCAGCCACGCCGTGCGGGGCACGTCGCTGCCGCCGGCCGGCGGTTCCGCCGACGAGCAGTGCGGGCGCCGGCTCGGGCGCACGGAAGCCCGCGCCCGCGGTGAGCGGGATCGTGAGGCCCGGGAGCAGCGTCACGGGGCGCGAAACCTGGATGCGGTGCGGGCCGGGGGCGGGCACCGGGATCGAGCCGACGAGACCGGCTCCGCCCGCGGCGAAGCGGTCCGTCACGTCGGCGCCGTCGAGTGCGACGGTCGCGGCGGCCGGGTCGGTTCCCGGCGCCAACGCGATCTGGACCGGCAGTTCGCCCGAAAGCGCAGGGAGGCCGATTGCGACGACGCGGAGCTGGCAGGAACCGAATCCCAGCAGCGGAAGGAGCAGCGGAAGCGCAACTCCGAGTGTGCGGAAGCAGCGGCGAGGGGGGCGCAGCATGGGGGACTCCGCGTGGCGAGCGATCGGCAGTATACAGCCGGCCGTTCCCGCGTGGAATGCGATCGCGACGGCCCCGCCGCTCGCTCCATCCGAGCGGGGCGGAGTGGGATGCAACTACCTCGCGGCTCCATCGCGCAGCAGCGGCATCGCTTCGAGCAGGGGCCCGAGTTCCGCCTCGCCGACGTGGAACGAGTCGGCCGCGATGAGACGCATGTTGCGTTCTGCGTAGAGTCGCGACGGTTCGAGCACGACGAGTGGATCGCGTCGCAGCACGCGCACCTTGCCCTCCGTCTCGTCCATCTCGAAGCTGCCGACCGCGATCAGCGCGCTGTTCTCGGAGAGGACGAACTCGATGACCATCTTCTGGCGCCGGTCGCGCGCGGACCTCGCTGCGCGGCATGCGGTCCCAGATCTGCTCCTGGACCGCCGGCGATCGTCTCGACGTAGCGGATCGCGTCCTCGTGTCCGGGCTGGTCGGCCGGCCAGCTGGCGAGTTCCTTCTTGCGAATCTCGGCGACGACGCGCTTCAACACCTTCGTGTAGAGCAGCGTCTGCACCACGTCGGAATCGCCGCGCCGGATGAGCCGCAGCTCGCCGACCTTCTGCTCCTCGGACGGCACGAAGCTCCGCCGCAGGATTCGATCGTGCGCCGCGTCGAGCAGCGGGGCGAGTCGCGGCGGAACCAGCGGTTCGGCGGAGGCTGCTGCCGCCCACACGCCGGCGAGCAGTAGCAGCGATGCGACGCGGCACCGCTTCACGCTGCCCCCCGGCGCCGGCGATCGAGCAGCACCAGCGACGCCGGTGTCACGAACAGATCGCAGACGAGAGCGGTGATCATCGTCACGCCCGAAAGCAGCGAGAAGTAGATGGTCGGCTTGAAACTCCCGAAGCAGCCCACCCAGAAGCCCAGCACCAGCACCACGTTGTTGATCAAGAGCGGCGCGCCGACCTCGGCGGTGGTCTTCTCGATCGCGGCCCTGGCGTCGCCCCGGTATTCGTGCCGGTAGTGGTCGAGGTAGTGGATCGTGTCGTCGACCACGAGCCCGATCACCGACGACGCGATCATCGCCGTCCCGGTGCTGAGATCGATCTCGAACCAGCCCATCATCCCGCCCGTCCAGACGATCGGCATGACGTTCGGAACGAACGAGATCAGCGTGAGCCGCGCCGAGCGGAGCAGCACGCCGATCGCGACGAACACCAGCACGACCGCGCTCGCAAAGCTCTTCACCTGGGAATCGACGAGCTGATTCGAGTCCTCGGCTACCCGGTGGAACGCACCGGTGGCCTCGAGGCGGTACTCGTCACCGAGCGCCTGGCGACCCTCCTGCGAGGATCGATTCTGCGAGCGGAGCGGCGACCGAAGTGCCGACGGCGTGGACGCGGACGCTGAAGCGCGCGGCCGTGAAGTCGGGCGCGACGAGTTTGCGGATCAAGCCCTGCTCGGGCGCCGCTTGCAGGAGATCGAACGCGTAGGCGGTGGCGCGCTCGTCGGGCGGAAGCACCAGCTCCTCGCCGCCCGACTTCGCCGCGTTGGAGTTGTCGCAGCACGGCGAGGATGTCGAGGACCCCCGTGACTTCCGGGTGCGCGAGCACCGCCTGCTCGAACGCGGCCATGCGCTGCACCGCGTCCTGCGAGACGAGCGGCGCAGCGTCGCGGCGCGCGACGACGAACTCGAGCGTCGACTGGCGCCGGACAGGTGCGAGTCGATGAACATCGTGTCGCGATAGAGCGGCTGCGTCGCTCTTCAGGAAGCGCACGAGATCGGTGTTGTTCCGCACCAGCGGCAGTCCCGCGAGGCTGATGACGGTGATCCCGGCGAAGATCGCGAGCACGCGCCACGGGTGATCGACCGAAACCCGGGCGGCCCAGTCGAGGGCCGTTCGGATCAGGCGGTGCTGCGCGGTGCGCAGCGGCGCGCTCGGCGGCTCGAAGAAGGTGAGCCCCACCGGCACGAGCGTCATACCAATGAAGAAGGCGATGACGACGCCGAGCGCCGCGAAGACGCCGAACTGTTGCACCGCCGGCATGTTGCTGGTGACCAGCGAACCGAAACCGATCGCGGTGGTGAGGGTGCAGAAGAAGCACGGGAAGACCAGCCTGCGAACGACCTGCTGGATGCGCGTCGCGCGATCGACCGCGGCGTCGGAGGCGTCGAGCCAGCCCTGGATCAGGTGAATGCTCACGCCGAGCGAGAGCACCATCAGGATCGGCGGCAAGAGCGCCGTGATCGCGTTGACCTCGAGGCCCGCCAGCTGATAGCAGCCGAGCGTCCACGCGACGGTGATGCCGGTCACCGCGAGCGGCAGCGCCACACCGAGCAGGTTGCGAAAGAAGCTCGCGAGCACCAGGCCGAGCACGACGACCGCGATCGGCATCGAGCAGGGTCCGGTCGCGCTCGATCAGCTCGCTGACGTCGTGCTTCTGCACGGCGATGCCCGTCAGGTGGAGTTCCACGCCAGGCTCGCCGCCCGTCTCGGCCATGATCTGCCGCAGCGAGTCGATCAGCGCGGCCCGGTACTGCGTGTCGCCCGGGCGATCCTCGATCTCGATCAGGATTCCCGCGCTGCGCCGGTCGGCCGCGACGAAGAGGCCCGTGAAGTCCGGATTGCGGTCGAGCGCGGCACGCACCCGCTCCGCGAACTCGGGCGCATCGAAGGGAGGCGCGCTGACGGGCGCCATCTCGGCGCCTCCAGTCGCCGGTCACGATCTGCTGCGCATTCGCGAGGCTGAAGACGTGCCGCACGCCGTCGAGCTGCGCGATGCGGTCCGTCGAGCTGCGCGAGGAAGCCGAGTCCCTCGGCCTCGAGTAGCTTCGGGTGCACCACCGCGAGCAGCAGGTCCTCGTCGCTGCCGAAGATCGCCTTGAAGCGGTCGTAGCTTTCGGTCTGCCCGGGCTCGCGGGAGTTCAGCGACTCGTTGTTGGTCTCGACACCGACTCGTGTCGCGTGAAGCGCGAGCCACGCTGTTGCCGCGAGCAGCAATACGAGGAACGGGATACGCCCGCGCGTGAGCAGCAACTTCACCGTGGCGTCACCCGACCCTAGCTGCGCTCGAGCGTGACGTGAACGGTGACGTGGACCTGGTCGTCGACGCGCACGAAGAGCACGCGCGGCGCTTCCAGCGCGAACTCTCGCAAGGACACGTCGAACTCCGCGTCGAAGCGCGCGCTGCGATCATCCTGCTGCCAATGGGAGAGGGTGGCCTGGACGGAACGCTCGACGTCGCGGATCTGGAGCAGGAACGGCAGCACCCCGGTCGCGTGCACCTGCTCGGGATTCAGGTCGCGAAAGCGGCCGCGAATGCGCGGATGCTGCTCGGCGTCGAGCATGGCGCGCATGTTGTCGTCGCGTCGCGCGATTCCGGTGTCCAGGCTCGCGACGGGCACCTCGACGTCGCCGGACCAGCCACCGCCGGGCCCCTGCTCGATCGCGACGGCGACCGCAGGGACGCTGCCCGAGAACTCGTGCAACGTGGACGTGGCGGAGAACGAGATCTCGAGCGAGCCGTGCGCACGATCCGCGCGCGCTCCCGGCGCGAACGCCGCCAGGCACGCCACCGCCGACGCTACGCACGCGACGCGAATCGAGCAGGACTTCGACATGGCACGCGACTCTACAACTGCGCCGCCTTCGTCGTCAGCCGCTGCGGCGCCCCGTCATCGCACTGACATGTGACTCAGGCGATCGAGTCCGCCGCGACTGCTTCCCAACCCGCACCCACTTCTGCGAGTGCGCGCGCGCGGGCCTCGTCGGCGGGACCCTGCGAGAATCTCGACGCTGCGCGAGCGCGGTCCGTCCGACTGTTTCACCCGAACGCGGAAGCGCGTCCGGGCCAGCTCCGGCGCTGCGGGCGGAGCCACGGTCACACTCGGCTGTCGCCGCGAGTCGCCTCCGTCGAGCGAGGCGATCGTCTCGTAGTAGGCCTGCGGCGCATCGAGGATTTTCAATCCCACGCCGCCGCGCGCGACGCTGGTGAGCAGCGGGGGCACCTGCTTGTTGCGCGCCACCCTTGCGCGGATCAGGATCGGCTCCGTCGCATCCGTCAGCAGCAGGCGCACCGCCACTTCCGCACCGGGCGGAAGCCGCGTGCCGGTCTGCACGAAGACCCCGGTCTGGGAGATGTCGATCACGATGGCGCGCTGCGAGCGTCCGTCGGACACGACCTCGCAGGCCAGCCGCCACTTGTGTCGCTTCGCGACGCGAGAATCGCTCACGAGGCCTCCGGGGTTGCGATCTCGAGGTCCACCGAACGGGATTCGGCCGACCGAGGAGCGTTCTTTACCGCGGAGCCCTCTTCAGTCGGCTTCATGGATCGGGCGGCGGTTGACCGATTGCAGGGGCTGTTCTAGACAGAGGCAGTCATGGACTCTCGCTCTCGCACGCAACTGCATCTCACGTCGCTTCGGGGCGTCCTCGCCCTTAGCGAGGCGGAAGAGGCCTAGCGCGCAAGACCGAAGAGTCCGAGACGCGAAACCCTCTCCCGCCGAGCCAGCCGGAGAGGGTTTCGCGTTTCTGGACCCAGACACCGACTTCCGATCCAGATCTGCAGATCCCATCCCGGTCGGCCCGGCACAAGGAGCCAACCGTGAAGCCGATGCCCGCGCACAAGTACAAGCCGTTCCCGCCCGTCGCGCTGCCCGATCGCAGTTGGCCGGCGCGCACCATCACGCAGGCGCCGATCTGGTGCAGTGTCGACCTGCGCGACGGCAATCAGGCGCTCGTCGAGCCGATGGGCTCGGAGCGCAAGCTGCGGCTGTGGGACCGGCTCGTGCGAGATGGGCTTCCGCGAAATCGAAGTGGGCTTCCCGGCGGCGTCGCAGACCGACTTCGACTTCGTGCGGCTGCTCATCGAAGAAGAGCGCATCCCGGACGACGTCACGATCCAGGTGCTGACACAGGCGCGCTCCGAGCTGATCGAGCGCAGCTTCGAGGCGATCCGCGGCGCGCGCCGCGCGATCGTCCACCTCTACAACTCGACGTCAGCGCTGCAGCGGCGCGTGGTCTTCTCGGCCGATCGCGCGGGGATCGTCGAGATCGCGGTGCGCGGGGCGGAAGCGGTGAAGGCGCTCATCCCGAGCGTGCCGGAGACCGACGTGCGGCTCGAGTATTCGCCCGAGAGCTTCACCGGCACCGAGCTCGATTTCGCCGTCGAGATCTGCGAAGCGGTGATGGACGTCTGGCGGCCGACGCCCGAACGCAAGCTGATCCTGAATCTGCCCTCGACCGTCGAGATGGCGACGCCCAACGTCTACGCCGACCAGATCGAGTGGTTCGGCCGCACGATCCGCGACCGCGACTGCGTGATCCTCTCGGTGCATCCGCACAACGACCGCGGCACGGCCGTCGCGGCGGCGGAGCTGGCGCAGCTGGCCGGTGCGGAGCGCGTGGAGGGAACCCTGTTCGGCAACGGCGAGCGCACCGGCAACGTCGATCTCGTGACGCTGGCGCTGAACCTCTTCACGCAGGGCGTCGATCCGGGGCTCGACGTGTCGCAGATCGACGAGCTGGTCGGCGTCGCCGAGTACTGCAATCGGCTGCCGGTACACCCGCGCCACCCGTACGCGGGCGAGCTGGTGTACACGGCATTCTCGGGTTCGCACCAGGACGCGATCAAGAAGGGCCTCGCCGCACTGCGCGAATCGGGCAACGAGATCTGGGAGGTGCCGTATCTCCCGATCGACCCGTCCGACGTCGGCGCAGCTACGAGACGGTGATCCGCATCAACTCGCAGTCGGGCAAGGGCGGCGTCGCCTACGTGCTCGAAGCGGATCACGGGCTGCGCATCCCGCGTGGCGTGCAGCATCGAGTTCAGCCGCGCCGTGCAGGCGGTGACCGACGCGAGCGAGGAGGAACTCGCCTCGAAGACGCTCTTCGAACTCTTCGAGCGCGAGTACCTCGATCGAAGTGGGCGCCTCGAGCTGGTGGACCACGCCGATTCGCCGCTCGCCGGCGGTCGCCTCGAAGTGCGCGCCAAGCTGCGCGTCGACGGCAAGCAACGGCGCGTGCGCGGCGAAGGCAGCGGGCCGATCGACGCCTTCGTCGCGGCGCTGCGGAGCGGCTGCGACGTCGACGTCGCACGTGCTCGACTACGCGGAGCACGCGCTCGGCGACGGCGAAGACGCGGCCGCGATCGCCTACGTGCAGGTGCGCGACGACGCGGGCCGCACGCTCTGGGGCGTCGGGCGCCGGCGCAGCATCGTCGGCGCGTCGCTCGACGCGGTGGTGAGCGCGGTGAACCGCCTGCAATCCCTGGCAGGGCGCTGACAAACCTCTCCCGTCGCCGTGCACGGATCTTCGGGCCGATCTCTTCGTTGCGAAAGCTCGCCGTAGCTCCCGCTACGGCTGCGCTTCCGCGCCTCGATCTCGTCCCGAATCTCCGCGCCCGGCTCGGTCCGACGTTTGTCAGCACCCTGCGCGGGCGAAGTTCGTGAGATGCCGATAGCCTGCGCGGATGGCGACGCCGCCGCTGCCTCCGCAGCTCGATCCGGAATCCGACGACGCGTTGCCGCCCGGCTTTCCGAGCAACGCAGAGCGCAATTGGGCGGTCTTCTGCCATCTCGGTGGCTTCGCGTTCTACCTGCTGGGCTTCGCGCTGGGGCACATCCTGGTGCCGCTCGCGCTGTGGCTCATCAAGCGCGATCAGTCCGCCTTCATCGAAGAGCACGGTCGCGAGGCGTTGAACTTCCAGATCAGCGTGACGCTCTACGCGATCGTCGGTGGGAGCGCTGTGTTTCGTGCTGGTCGGCTTTCTGCTGATCCCGGTGCTCGCCGGCTTCCACATCGTGTTGATGATCGTGGCGTCGGTACGCGCGAGTCAGGGCGAGTCGTACCGCTACCCACTGACGATCCGCCTGCTCTGATCCCGTGACGCGCCGCCAGCTCGCAGGCGAAGTCGAGATCGCCGCGGCGCTCGCGCGGGGCGAATCGCTGCGGCTCCTGCTCGTGCGGCGCGACGCGCCGCGCGCATTGCAGGCGCTCGCGCGAGCGCGCACGCGATCGCGGCGTCGTCGTCTGCGAGACCAGCGCGAACGACCTGCGCCGGATGAGCCGGACGCGCGAGCCGAGCGACGTGCTCGCGCTGGTCGGCCCCGATCCCGGCGCGCCCGTGGCGGAGGTGCTCGCGCGACCGGGCTGTGCGTGGCTGCTCGTCGACGTCGCCTACCCGGGCAACGCGGGCTACGCGATTCGCAGCGCCGAAGTGTCGGGGGCCGAGGCAATCTTCCTCGACGCCGCGATGGACGCCGCCGGACGCCGCCAGGCCCAGCGCGCGTCGATGTACGCCGATCGCTTCTTTCCGGTGCAGTGGCTGCGCGCCGGATGCGGTGCTCGACGCGGCTCGCAGCGCGCGGCGCCGCATTCTCGCGATCGAAGACTCGGGGACCACGGCGCCCTGGGACGCCGACCTTTGCGGGCCGGTGCTCTTCGTGATCGGCGGCGAGACGCGCGGCATCCCGGCACCGGTACTCGAGCGCTGCGACAGCGTGCTGCGCATCCCGATGGCGGGCTTCATCCCGGCCTACAACCTGCAGGCGGCGATGGCCGCGGTGGCGGTCGAGCGACTCCGGCAGACGCGCGGCTCATGACGCCGGCGCGCTGCGCACCGCGACGAGCCATGTTTCGCGCCGCACGCGAAAGCGGCCGCGCACGGCGACCGGCGCCACCGACTCCACGTTCGCGAGCTGCTCTTCCTCGAAGACGATGACGCGCCCGCCGCTCGCGAAGAACGCGGCGAGCTTCAGCCGGCGCCTCGAGCTTGCGGGTGGGTCGATCTTCGTAGTAGGTGACGGCGTTGGCGATGTCGTGGCCCCGGTACAGACCGATCGGCTCGCCGGGACGCGCCAGCGCGGTGGCGGTCTCGGCGATCGGTCGCGGCGAGTTCTCGGCGTCGAAGGCGGGCATCGCGAACGCGTACGACAGGAGCTGCACCGCGAAGACGCTCGCAGCGAGCACGACGATGCGCGTCTCCACCGCGGCGCCGCGGCGCGCGAGCACGCTCCACGCCGCCGTGCCGGCCGCCGCGGTCGCGACCAGCGCGATGGCGAGCCCGCGCGCCAACGTCGCGTCGCCGAGTCGATTCGTCCCGATGAGAGCGCCGGCGGCGCCGAGCATGCCGACACCGAGAACGGTTGCCGTGATCGCGAGCACGCGCGGCGCCCGCAGCGAAGTCGTGAGCCAGACGCGCAGCGTCGCGGCGAAGAGCAGCGCGAAGGCCGGCTCGATCGTCAGCAGGTAACGCAGGCGTTTGCCGGAGGCGAGCGAGAAGAACAGCGACGCTCGTCGCGATCCACGCCAGCAGGAAGCGCCACGCGCGGCGGTCGTCCGGCGCCGCATCCGCTGCGAGCGTGCGGCGCGCTGCCCAGATCGTGACGGGCAGCAGCAGCAGCCACGGCAACAGGTCGGGCGGGAACCTCTGGAGGTAGTAGTAGAAGGGTTGTGCGTGGCTGGCCCCGGCGACGGCGCGCCCGAAGAGATTGTCGACCACCGCTTCCTGGAAGAAGCCGGGGGGGCCGAGCGCGACCGCCGCGGCGATCCACACCAGGCCGGGCAGGAGCGAGAGCGCGAGTCCCCAGAGCGGAAGCAGGCTGCGGAGTTCGCGGAGGCGACGCTCCCACGCCAGGTACGCGGCGATCGCGAGCAGCGGCACGATCAAGCCGACGGGTCCCTTGGCGAGCACCGCGAGCGCGAGCGAAGCGTGGAGCCACACCAGATCGCGACGGCTCGCGCCGAGCTGGGCCTCCCGGACCCGGAGGGCGCAGGCGCTGCGCGCCAAGCCTGATGACCCGGAGGGCCAGGCGCTGCGCGCCTTGCGGCCTCGATGCGCCAGAACGCGAGGATCGCCGTGGTCTCGAAGAGCGCGAGCAGCGTGTCGAGCTGGACGGTGCGCGCGCGATAGCTCCAGTCGAAGGTGGTGGCGAGCAGCAGGCCGGCCAGCGTGCCGGCGCCGCGACCGAAGAGCAGCGTGCCGATGGCGATCGTCGCCGCGACCGTCGCGAGGCCCGCGAGCGCGGAGGGCAGTCGCGCGGCGACCTCGGTGACGCGGCCGAGTGGCGCGCCCGCCGCCGCGGCGAGCCAATAGAAGAGGGGAGGCTTCTGGCTGTACGGCGCGCCGTGCAGGTGCAGCAGCACGAGGCCGCTCGCTCCGTGTTCCATCGTGCGCAGCTCTTCCGCGACCAGCGCGTAGCGCGGCTCATCGGGCGGCCAGAGATCCGTGGCGCCGAGCCGCACGAACACCAGCAGCGCGGCCGCGCCCAGCACGAGCGCGCGCGCGCGCGGCGTCGCGAACAGAGCGAGGTCTCCAGCCACGCGCGGAAGCTCGCGCAACTGCGGGGCATTCGCACGCGGGTGCGTATTCCTCCGGGCATGCGTAATTGCTATGCGTCTCGATACTCCATGCGCGCCGCACTCTCACGACGTGCACCGCGCAGCGTCCCGACGCGACGGCGCGTGGCGCTGGGCCTCGTCGCGATCATCGCGATCGCCTGGGCGATCCCCGGCCCCGTGGTCGCACTCGTCGCGCGGCAGCAGCCGCTGCTGCTGGGTCGCTACGCGCTGGGGCATTTCGTGGCGCTTGCGCTCGGCACACTGTTGCTGGGCCTGCTGGCCGTGCTGCTCTGGAACCGCCGGTCGCTCGCCGAGACCGTGTTGCTCGCGACGCTCGCGCTGGGCTCGGCGTTCGCCGGCGTCGTGGTGGTCTCGTCGTTCGCGCGACTCAGCATTGCGCCGCGCTATCAGAGCGCGCCGGTCGCGAACTTCGTGCAGGATCCCGCGCTGCGCGCGCGCCTCGGCGGCACCGTGACGACGCGCGAGCCGAATTTCCGCTGGGAGGTGCTGCGCGAGGATCTGCCGGCCCCGGGCCGGTCGTACCCGCAACGACGTGGCGGGTCATCCTGCGCTGCCCGTGGTGCTCAGCACCGACGACCGCGGCCTGCGCAATCCGCCGCGCGAGGGTCGCTACGACGTGGTCGTCGCGGGAGATTCGTTCACCGAAGGCTCGATGGTGTCCGACGCGCAGACCTGGTGGTCGCTGCTCGCGCGCCAGACGGGGTTGCGCGTCTACAACACCGGCGTTTCGGGCCTCACGATTCGCGAGTACTTGAACAACTGGGTGGCGTTCGGGCTCGATTCCGGTGCGCGTACGTTGATCGTCACGATCTACGAAGGCAACGACTGGAAGCCGCTCGGCCCGGCGCCCGCGACGGCGGCGCTCGCGCCGGCCGCAGAGCAGGCCGGCGTCTTCGGCGCCGGACTCCTCGATCGCGTCTTCGACTACGCGTGGAATACGTCGCCGCTGCGCGGGCGCACCGAGCTGGCGCTCGTGCAGCTGCTCGCGCCGATCGGCGCCGACGTGGCCGCTTCCGCCGAGCCTCGCGCTTTCCTGGATGCCGGCGGCCGTCACGGTGGGCGGCTCCACCCAGCACTACGCGTGGGAACCGAAGCACATGATGCGACTCGACTGGGAGCCCGCGGCATTCGCGGCGGCGCCCGAGTGGACCACGAACGAGGTGGTGCTGCGCCAGATCGCCGATCTCGCGCGCGAACGCGGCGTGCGGCTGGTCGTCGCGTACGCGCCGTCGAAGCCGCACGTGGTGCTGCCGCTCTTGCGCGACCAGGTGAGCGCCGAGCAGCTGCGCGCCTTCGCAGCCCTTCGCGATCGAGGCGGCGAGCTGCTCCCGCCCGAACCCTTCCGCGAGCGCCTCTACCGCAACCTCGACACCCAGGAGAACGTCCTGCGCGACTGGTGCGCCGGGCGCGGCGTCGAGTTCGTCTCGCTGACGAAGGTGCTGCGCGAGCGCATCGCCGAGGGCGTCCCGGCCTACTTCACCTACGACCCCCACTGGACCGACGAAGGCCACGCCGCCGTCGCCACCCACCTCGCCACCGCCCTCCGCTGACCGTTGACTTGGGGACGTTCCTGAATGTCACCTAAGTCAACGAATGCAGGAACGTCCCCAAGTCACCCAAGGCAGCGCATTCATCCCGGCGTCATGCAGGGCTACTAGAAACGGGGCGTCCACTCCTCTTCGCATCGGCCCGCGCTCGGCCCCCCGCCGGGCGCGGGCTTTTCTGTTGGCGGGTATCGTGGGCGGATGCGAAGTCTCGGTCTAGTCCTCGCGGTCGCCGCGATTCTGATCGCGCCCGCGTGTTCGACCGGGGGAACCAAGGCGTCCCCGCCGGAGCCGGCGCTGCCGCCCGGCGCCACGCTCAGCCGCGACCCGGCGAGCGGCACCGTCCGCTTCTTCAAGGGCCAGAACCTTTCGCGCGAACTCGACGGCGACCCGCTGTTCCGCGCCGCGCGCAACGCGGGCGACGCGGAGAGCGTGGCTCGCGCCTTCCTGACCGCGTACGCCGAGGTCTTCCGCCTCGACCAGCCAAACTTGGAGCTGACGATGCGGCGCATCGACGTCGACAAGATCGGCACCACGCACGTCCGCTTCGACCAGACCTACCGCGGCCTCCCGATCCCCGGCGCCGAGCTGATCGTGCACCTCGACCGCGAGCGCCGCGTCGTGCTGGTGAACGGCACCACCATCGCGACGCCGCGCGACGCTCGACGCGACGCCGTCGCTCTCGGCGGACGACGCGCGCGGCATCGCGGCACGCGACGCCGGCCTGGCTGCCGACGCCTGCGCAGCGTGCGCGACGGATCTCGTCGTGTTCGCCGAGCGCGGCGCGACGCCGCGACTCGCCTGGCGCGTCGCGCCGCCTGCCGGCGCGATCCAAGCTGCCGAACGAACGATCGACGCGCAGAGCGGCGCGCTGTTGCGCAAGCTGCCGGCTGCGATTCCGGGCGCGGGTTCGAAGGGAAAGGGGTGGAAGCCGTGAGGCGAGTCGTTGCGTGGGTCGGAGCGGGCCTCGAGATCGTTGCGATCGCAGCGCTGTGCGCGGGGCTCGTCGCGCAGCCGGTGCTGGCGGCGACGCCGGCAGGCCTGCAACTCCGACCGATCGCGGACGCGCCGCGACTCGTGGCGCCGCGCATGCCCGCGCCGTCGTACGACCTGCGCGCCCGCGCCGTCGCCGAGATGCTGCGCACGCGCGCAGCGGTCGTTCGCGAAAGCGCGCTGCAGGCGCGCGCCGTCGTGCGTGCGACGCGACCGGTGGCGCTGTCGCCCCCCCAACGCGACGCGCTCGAAGATCTGCGCCGCAACGCGCGTGGAGCCGTCGAGGTCAGCATGCGCCGCGAGAGCGGGACGCCGCGCCTGATCCGCGGCGACCTGCTGGAGCGCGCCGCGCGGGCGCGCGCCGGTCGCGACCCGGCCGCCGACACCGCGCGCGCGTTCCTGCGCAAGCGCGCGGCGCTGCTGAAGCTCGACGACCCCGACGCCGAGCTGGCTCTCCAGCGCACGCAGCGCGATGCGCTCGGTCGCACCCAGCTCAGGTTTGGCCAGCGCCACGGCTCGCTGCGCGTGTGGCCGGCCGAGCTGATCGTGCACCTCGACCCGAGCGGCGACGTCGACGCGATGGACGGCGCCAGCGTCGCGACGCCCACGGCGCTGGGCACGACCCCGACGGTGGCGGCGAACGCCGCGGTGGCAGCGGCGCGGGCGCAGATCGCGGGCGCCGCGGACGCGCAGATCGGGACGCCCGAGCTGCTGATCTACACCGGAAGCGGTTCCCCGCGACTCGCCTGGAAGGTGTTCGTGCCGGCGACGTTGCAGGACCAATGGTGGGTGATCGTCGACGCGCACGCCGGTGTCGTCGTGAACGCCTGGAACACCGCGCAGGACGTCGACTTCCTCGGCACTGGCACCGACGCGCTCGGCGCCAGCCAGTCGATCCACGTCTGGAAGGAGTCCGAGGGCAACTTCTTCCTGGTCGACACCAACAAGGCCATGTTCGACGCGGCGGCCTCGAATCCGCCCGATCCCGATACCACGCGCGGCGGCATCGTCGTGCTCGACGCCGGGAACCAGCCGCCGAACAGCAATCCCCAGCAGCTCCCCACGCTCTTCCATCTGAAGTCCGCGACCGGTGCGAGCCCGTGGTTGCCGCAGGGTACGAGCAGCGGATCGAGCGTCGGCGACGGCGTCTCGGCGCTCGTGAACCTGTCGCGCGTCTACGACTACTTCCTGAACGTCCACGGCCGCAACTCGCTCGACGACGCGGGCGGCACGCTGATCGGCGTCGTTCGGCTCGGCCTGAACTTCCACAACGCGTTCTTCCTCTCCGAGAACAACATCATGGCGTTCGGCGACGCCGAGAAGTACGCCGGTTCGCTCGACGCGGTCGCACACGAGCTGACCCACGGCGTCACCCATCACAGCGCGAACCTGATCTACAAGGACGAATCGGGTGCGCTCAACGAAGCCTTCTCGGACATCTTCGGCGAGATGGTCGAGGCGCACGTCGCGGGCGCGGCGACGCCGGACTGGCTGGTCGGGTCGCCGCCCGCGTTCGCTACGCCCGCTCGCAACATGCAGAACCCCGGCTCGATTTCGACGAGCTTCGGCCCGTACCCCTCGAAATACAGCCAACGGATCCGCACCACCGAGGACAACGGCGGCGTTCACTTGAACAGCAGCATCGTGAACCACGCGTTCTACCAGCTCGTGCAGGGACTGCCGAACGCGATCGGGCGGCAGAAGGCGCAGGCGATCTTCTACCGCGCGCTGACGGCGCATCTCACCGCCAGCGCGAACTTCATCGACGCGCGCATCGCGGCAGTGACGTCGGCGCAAGAACTGTCCACGCTTCCTGCGACGGGGATCACTGCGGTCGACGTGCAGGCGGTGCGCGACGCCTTCACCGCGGTCGAGGTCTTCGACGGCCCCGGCACCGAGCCGCCCGATCCGTTCCCCGGCACGGCGGGGAGCGACTCGACGCTCTTTGTCCGCTTCAACCCCGACATCGGCGCGAACTTCCTGTGGCGCCGGGAGCCCCCGATCGACGGAGCCGGCGACTTTCCCCTCAGCTTCTTCGACGTGAAGGCCGCGCGTCCGGCCGTGCTCGGCGACGGCTCCGAGGCGGTCTTCGTCGATTCGATCGACGGTCTCTGTTCCATCCGCACCGACGGCACCGAGAGCGAGTCCTGTGACCCCAGCGTATCGGGGGTGGTGTCCTCGGTCGCCATCTCACCGGACGGCAATCGCTTCAGCTTCGTGCTGCGGAACCTGGTCAGCGGCGATCCGGAGAACGAGATCTACGTCTTCGACGATCGCATTGCGCCGCCGAACGACCTCTCGATCTTCTCGATCGAAGCGCCCGCGATCGACGCCGCCACGATCGCCAGCATCCTGTTCGCCGACCAGATGGACTTCAGCGCCGACGGGCGATTGGTCGTCTTCGATGCGCTGACGCAGGTCGATTTCCTGGGTTCGGGAGCCGGCGCGGCAGCCGTGCGGGTGTGGGCGATCTATGCGGTGGATCTCTCCAGCGGAGCCATCTTCACGATCGTCCCGCCGGAGCGCGGCATCGACATCGGATACCCCGCGCTCGCCCAGACGAGCGACATCCACATCGTGTTCGACGTCGTCGACCAGCAGACCGGCAACGGTGCGGTGCTGGCCGGGAATCTCGACACCGGCGCGCTCGCGAAGATCGCCGATCTCGCCGGCACGCCCGCGTCCCCGGCCTTCGGCATCCCGAGCTACACCGGCTCCGACGACGCGGTGGTCTTCTCGCAGTCGGATCCATTCGTGAACTCCGGCGTGTCGCTCAAGAGGCAGGGCGTCGCGGCCGACCGGATCACGCCCAGCGGCGCGCAGACGCCGTGGCTCGACGACGCGGACTTCGGCGTGATCTATCGCCGCGGCGTCTTCGTCCCCGAGCCCGCTTCGACATGGCTCGTCGCATTCGCCTGGAGCACCCTCGCGATCCTCGCGCGCCGACGCCACGCGCGGCTGCCAAGCTCGAATCGAACGCGAAGACCGTGTTCCACACCGACGCGAACCGGCTGATGAACGCGGGGCTTTTGATCTAGCGTCACGCGCATGTACGAAACCCTCGCCGTTGCGCGCGAAGATCATCTCACCTGGCTCACGCTGAATCGGCCCGCGGCGCTCAACGCGCTGTCGCGCCGAATGGTCGACGAGCTGCGCGATTTCTTCTGGAACCTCGCCGACGACCGCGTCTCGCGCGTGGTCGTCGTGCGTGGCGCCGGCCGCGCATTCTGCGCGGGGCTCGATCTCAAGGAGGCCGCAAGCGCCGGCTCGGCCGGCGCGCGCAGCGAGGCAAAGCCCAGCGAAGTCGTGAATTCGGGCGAGGGCGCCGGCGGCGGTTCGGTGTCGGGCTTCCTGCGCAGCCAGCGTCACATCAGCGAGCTGGTGATGCTGATGCGACGCGCGCCGCAGCCGATCATCGCGGCCGTACACGGTGCGGCGGCGGGGGGAGGCTTCGCGATCGCGCTCGCGTCGGACGTGCGCGTGGCCGGTGCGAGCGCGCGGATGAACGCAGCCTTCATTCGGCTCGGTGTGTCGGGCTGCGACATCGGGGTCTCCTACTTCCTGCCGCGCATCGTCGGCGCATCGGTCGCGTCCGAACTGCTGCTCACCGGCGACTTCATCGACGCCGCGCGCGCGGAGCGCACGGGGCTGGTGTCGCGCGTCGTGCCCGACGATCAGCTCGAAGACTGCGCGCGGACGCTGGCGCAGTCGATGCTGCGCAACTCGCCGCTCGGGCTGCGGCTCACCAAGGAGTGCCTCAAGCACTCGATCGACGCCGGAAGCCTCGAACAGGCGATCGCGATGGAAGACCGCAACCAGGCGCTCGCCGGCAGCACGCGCGACTTCCGCGAAGGCGTCGCCGCCTTCCTCCAGAAACGCCCCGCGACCTTCGAGGACGCGTAGGAGAGCGGTGCCGGGCGTCAAGTTATTTCCCGTCAAGTTGTTCGGGTCGTGAGTTCAGTGCCAGTGCCGAACAACCTGACAAAAAATAACTTGACGCCCGGCACCATTGCTGGCGCGTCGATTCGCTGCTCTTCGAGGACCTCGACGGAACCGCGGTCGAACTCGCTCCCGCGGCGGGCGGGGCGCTCGTGATCCACTTCTGGGCGACCTGGTTCCGTCGTGCAAGCAGAGCTCGGCGTTCTCGATCGCACTGCGCGTGGTTGTCGATCGGGGCGGCAAGACGTGGCGGAAGGGCGGCGGACGCGAGATGCCCGCGAACTGGATCTGGACACCGGCAAGTCGCTCGTGGACGTTCGGACCGAGCGGCGAGGCGGAATGGCGGGAGCGTTTCACGGCGCTCGGCTGCGCTTCGTCCGCTGCCGCGCAGCCGCCGCAAGAGCTCCCCGCAGAACCCCGCTGACACGCCCTTCCGCTCCGTTTCATCGGCCTTCGCCGCGCGCATCAGAGCGGAGCGGTGCTATTCCTGGCGACGTGACGCAGCCTGATCAGCCGGGACTTCGCCTTCGCCTCGCCCACGAGGCGCGCCGCATCGCGAGCCAACACAGTTACCTCGCCGCGCTCGAAGCGACGGCGCTGCGCGCGTTCGAACACGGCGATTCCGGAGAGATGCAGCAGGTGCTGCACAGCTTCCACGCCTCGCTCGACGCGCACTTCGCGCTCGAGGAGCAGGTCCATTTCCCCGCGCTGCGCGGGCTGCGCCCCGACTTCCAGTCCGAACTCGACGAACTGATTCGCGAGCACGTTCGTTTTCGCGAAGAGCTCGATCGGATCGTCGCGTCGCTTCGCGCCATCGACGCGAACGGGGCTGCCGCCGAGATCCTCGCCGCCTTCCGTGACATGGCGGCCAGTCTCCACAGGCATGAAGAGCGGGAGGAGCAGCTCCTCTCCCGCGCCGCTGAGGTTCGCTAGATCAGAATTCTCATTCTGATCTGTTGACACGTCCTACCTCCCTCAGCTAAAAACAGAATCAGAATACTGGTTCGTGTTCAGGTCGCCCCTCTGGAGACCAAGGCGGCAAGCCCGAGCGCGGAATGGGAGGTCAGAGCGATGGATGCGCCCGAGCGAATGCCCAGACCCATTCCCGACCTGCGCTGGGTCCGGGCGCCGCAGCAGGCCCGCAGCCAGGAGACCCTCGACCGCATCCTCGACGCCGCCGAGGCGCTCGTCACCGAGAAGGGCTTCGAAGAGGCCACCGTCGCGGAGGTGGCGCGGCGCGCGGAGTCGTCCGTGGGCGCCTTCTACGCCCGCTTCCGCGACAAGACCGGGCTGCTCTACGCGCTCCACGACCGCTACCTCGAGCAGGCGATGGCGACGGCCGACCTCGCGCTCGACCCGGCGCGCTGGGCTGGCACGCACGATCCCCGGCGATTCTGCGCGCAGTCGTTCGCTTCCTCGTCGAGATCTACCGCGAGCGCCAGGGCCTGATCCGCGCCTTCGTGGTGCGCAACCAGGGTGACGTCGAGTTCCGCGCGCGACAGGATCGACTCTCGCACTCCGTCGCCACGAGGCTGTCGGCGCTGCTGCTCGCGCGTGCCGACGAGATCGCGCATCCGAACCCGGCGCGCGCGGTGGGCTTCGGTCTGGCGATGACCGTCAGCACGATCGAGAGCGTCGTGCTCTTCGGCGAACTGCGTTCGAGCGAGCTGACGCTCTCCGACGACGAACTCGCAGCCGAGCTGGCGCGGGCATTCCTCGCGTATCTCGGCGTCCCTCTACACAACACCCTTTCGACCCATCCATAGGAGCCACGAACGATGAGCCTTGCATCGCGATCCCGCCCCGAACATTCGATCGAAGACGCTCTGCGTCGATCAGAACCTCTCCTACAACTGGGAGTACGACACGACGCGCGCGCGGCTGATGCGCCTCTACGAGAACGCCAAGCGCGACCAGTGGGACGGCGCCGACCCGGCTCGATTGGTCGATCGACGTCGACCCGGAGAAGGGCCTCGTGCCGGACATGGGCATCGGCATCTGGGGTACGCCGATCTGGGACCGCCTCACCGAGAAGGAGAAGGCGAAGCTGCGCCACGAGGCGATCACCTGGCAGCTCTGTCAGTTCCTGCACGGCGAGCAGGGCGCCCTGCTCGCCACCGCGCAGATCGTCGACTCGGTGCCGTGGTACGAGGCCAAGCAGTACGGCGCGACGCAGGTGATGGACGAAGCGCGCCACGTCGAGGTCTACCGCCGCTTCGTGCAGGAGAAGCTCCAGCACGAGTATCCGGTGAACGCGCAGCTCAAGTCGCTGCTCGACCAGATCCTCACCGACTCGCGCTGGGACATGAAGTTCCTCGGCATGCAGATCATCGTCGAGGGACTCGCGCTTGCGGCCTTCGGCACGATCCGCGACACCGCCACGAATCCGCTGCTGCGCGACCTCACCGCCGCCGTGATCGAAGACGAGTCGCGCCACGTCGCGTTCGGCGTGCTCTCGCTGCGCGAGTTCTGCCTCGAGCTGCCCGAAAAGGACCGCATCGAGCGCGAGGAATTCGTCTACGAGGCGTGCGTCCTGATGCGCGACCGCATCAGCAACCGCGAGGTCTGGGAAGCGATGGGCCTCGACGCAGACGAGTGCATCGCGCATTCGGACCAGTCCGAAGTCGCGAAGCAGTTCCGCTACCGGCTGTTCTCGAAGATCGTCCCGAACGTGAAGAGCCTCGGCCTGCTCTCGGATCGCCAGCGCGTGCGCTTCGAGCAGCTCGGCATCCTCGCCTACGAGACCAACACGACGAGCGACGTCGACCACGACCTCGAGATCGAGCGCCGCGTGCGCGCCGGGGAGATCCAGCTGACGGACGCGTGAGCGCGGATTGGCGGGTAACCGTGTCGAGAGCGACGTTCCCCGCGATGTTGGTTTCACTCGTCGATGTCGAAGCGGCACTGCGGGTCCGCGGACTGGCGCCGCGCGGCGCGTTCCATCCGGTCGCGAGCGACGGCGTGTCGGCGCTTCCTGGCGGCCGCGCGGTCGGCACGCTCGTGCTCACCGGGAACATCGGGGCGTCGATCTGGGCGCGCTTTGCGCGCGAGCGCGGCGCCGAGCCCGAGCCGCTCGACCGCTGGTCGGCGCGCGTGCTCGGGGAGATCGCCGAACGCTTCGACGCCGCGGTCGTGTTGCCGGGCGACGGTCCACCGCATCCGCCGTTCCAGCGCTGGGCTCAGCGCGCCGAGCCGGTGCATCCTTCCCCGCTCGGGTTGCTGATCCATCCCGATCACGGCCTGTGGCACGCCTATCGCGGCGCGCTCGCGTTCGCGGAGCGACTCGCGCTCCCGCTGCGCGACACGCGCGAGAGTCCATGCCTGTCGTGCCGCGAACGTCCTTGCCTCAGCACATGTCCCGCCGGTGCCTTCACGACCGCCGGCTACGACGTCGCCGCCTGTGCGGCCCATCTCGAAGCGGGCGCGGGCGGCGCCTGTTTCGATTCCGCCTGCCTCGCACGCGCCGCGTGTCCCGTGGCGCGCGAGCATCGCTATCCGCCCGAACAGGCGCGCTTCCACATGACCTCGTTCCTGCGCGGCCTGGTTCGTGATGGATCTCGAGCGTCGCTTGGAGATCCGAAGTAACTGAAGTAGAAAGGTTTTCCTTGTCCGATTGATAATGAGAGCAAATACTCTAAGACTCATTGCATGGAATACCGGGTCGAAGAGTTGGCGGCGGCCGCGGGCGTGGCCGTCGACACCGTCCGCTTCTACCAGAGCCAGCATCTGCTGGCGCCGCCCGCGCGGCGCGGTCGCGTGGTCTGGTACGACGAGAGCCACCTCGATCGGCTGCGCCGGATCCGGGATCTCAAACGCCAGCGCCTGACCCTCGACCAGATCCGCCGCGTCGTGGAACGGCCGGAGCGGCAGCCGCTGCTCACGGCACTGATCGAGGAGAGCCGCGGCGGCCAGCTCTTCACGCGCCGCGAGATGGCGGCGGCCGCGGCGGTGCCCGAGGCGCTGATCCGCGCCGCCGAGTCGGCGGGACTGCTCGAACCCGCCGTCATCGACGGCGAGCCGCAGTTCAGCGAGGCGGACGTCGAGATGGCGCGCGCCGGCCTGCGCATCCTCGAGGCCGGCTTCCCGATGCACGAGCTGCTCGCCATCGCGATGCTGCATCGCGACCACGTCGTCGAGGTCTGCGAGCGCGCGATCGATCTCTTCGACGCGAACGTGCGCAAGCGCGGCGTCTCCGATCGCGATCCCGAAGCGATCAGCGAGGCCTTCCGAACACTGCTGCCGCAGCTGACGATCCTCGTCGCGCGGCACTTCCAACGCACGTTGGTGACGCGCGCGATGGGGCGGCTCTCGCAGCCGGCGGAGCGCGAGGCGCTCGCCGCTGCGGTCGCCGCGACCGAGTCGGCGCGCCTGGACGTCGCATGGCGATGATGCCGGCCGAGCCACGCTCGCGCCGCGAAGCCGCGCGGGATCCGCTGCCGCGACTCGAAGACAAGCGACGCGCCGTGCGCGCGATGTTCGATCGCATCGCGCCGCGCTACGACGTGCTGAATCGGGTGATGAGCCTCGGGCTCGATCGCAGCTGGCGGCGCCTTGCTCTCGACGCGATCCACGTCGGCCCCGCAGATCGCGTGCTCGATCTGGCCTGCGGCACCGGCGATCTCGCTGCGTTCGCGGCGGCGCGCGGCGCGCGGGTGGTCGGCGTCGACTTCGCGCGCGCGATGCTCGGCGGCGCCCGAGCGCGCTCGCCGCGCTGCAATCTGGCGCAGGCCGACGCCGCCGCGTTACCGCTACCCGACGCCTGGGCGAGCGCCGTCACGTGTGGCTTCGCGCTCCGCAACTTCGTGTCGCTGCCGGCCGTGTTCGCCGAGCTGGCCCGCGTCGTCGCACCGGGCGGCCGCATCGCGCTGCTCGACGTGGACCGGCCCGACGCCCCATGGCTGCGCGCTGGCCACGCGTTCTGGTTCGACCGCGTGGTGCCGCGCGTCGGCGGCTGGCTCTCGGATCGCCACGCCTACGCATACCTGCCGAAGTCGACGGTCTACCTGCCGCCCGCCGCCACGCTGGCCTCGCAACTCGCCGCATCCGGCTTCGAGAAGGTCGCCAAGCGCAGCCTGCTCTTCGGCTCGGCGCAGCTCTGGACGGCGCAGCGCGGGAATCAATCTCGATGAGGTGGATCGTCGAAGCCGTGCCGTGTCACGGCGCCGACCCACTCGCGCTGTTCGGTGCGGCGCGGGAATCCGAGGGCTTCTTCTGGTCGCGCGCGCGCCATGCGTTCGCCACGAGCGGCGCTATACACACCATCGAGAGTCGCGGGGCGCAACGCTTTGCGGATGCCTCGAACGCGCTGCAAGACCTGCTGTCTTCAATCGAGGTACGCGCCGTCGCATTTTCCGAGGCGCAGTTTCCCCTGCTCGTCGGCGGCTTCGGCTTCGATGCGGAGCCCGCGAGCGACCCGATCTGGGCCGGCTTTCCGGCGCTGCGCTTCGTGCTGCCCGCCCGCGTGCTCGTCCAGAGCGCCGGCGTCAGCACCCTCGCCGGCGTGGAGGAGGTGGGGGCGCACACGAGCCAGGCCGCGGCGCGCGCCGAGCTGCGAGCGCGGCTGCTGCGCGAGCGCGGGTGCCTGCTGCAACACGGCTGCCGCGAGCCGGGCGGCCGTGCAGCGCGCGACTACCGAGTCGAAGCCGATTGCTCGCCTGTGCAGTACCGCGCGCTGGTCGAAGCGGCGCGCGACGCCGTGACGGCCGGATTCCTCGAGAAGCTCGTCGTGGCGCGCTCGGTGCGGCTCGCCAGCCGCGAGCCGATCGACGTCCTGGCGCTGCTCTGTGCGCTGCGGCGCAGCTACCCGTCCTGCACCACCTTCGCGGTGCGGCGCGGCGATCGCAGCTTCGTCGGCGCGTCGCCCGAGCGGCTGGTGCGGGCGCGCGGCCGGCAGGTCGACGCCGCCGCGGTGGCGGGCTCGGCGCCGCGCGGTCGCAGCCCAGAAGAGGACGACCGCCTGGGCACGGCCTTGCGCGAGAGCAAGAAGGATCAGGAGGAACACGCCGCGGTGGTGCGCGCACTGCGCGAGGCGCTCGCTTCGCTCTGTGTCGCGCTCGACGTGCCCGAAGCGCCGCGCCTGCTGCGCGTCGAGGGCATCCAGCATCTCGAGACGCCGATCGCCGGTACGCTGCGCGACGACGCGAACCTGTTCGACCTCGCCGGCCGCGTGCATCCGACGCCCGCCGTCGCCGGCGCGCCGCGCGACGCGGCGCTCGCCTGGCTTGCCGAGCGCGAAGCACTCGTGCGTGGCTGGTACGGCGGGGGCGTCGGCTTTCTCGACGCAGCCGGAGGTGGCGAGCTGTGCGCGGGGCTTCGCTCCGCGCTCGTGTGCGGAACCGACGCCCGGCTCTACGCCGGGGCTGGCATCTTGGCCGCGTCGGATCCCGACGCGGAGCTCGTCGAGACACGCCTCAAGTTGCGCGCACTGCTGGTGCCGTTGCTGGAGCTCTGAGATGCGCAGCCTCGACGCAGACAATTCGGCCGCAACCGCTCCGAATCGCAACTTCGCGTTCGCGGCGGCGCTCTTCGAGGAGCTGCAGCGCGCGGGCGTGCGCCACGCATGCGTGTGTCCAGGGTCGCGTTCGGCGCCGCTCGCGGTGGCGATCGCGCGCAGCAGCGGGTTGCGCGCCTGGACGCACGTCGACGAACGCGCGGCCAGCTTTTTTGCGCTGGGGCTCGCCAAGACCGAACGCACTCCGGTGGCGCTGGTCTGTACGTCGGGGACGGCGGCGGCGAACTTCCTGCCTGCGGTCGTCGAGGCCCACTACGCGCGGGTGCCGCTGCTCGTACTCACGGCCGATCGCCCGCACGAGCTGCGCGACTTCGGTGCGCCGCAGACGATCGACCAGGTGCGGCTCTACGGCTCGCACGTGCGCTGGTTTGCGGAAGCGGCGATCCCGGAGCCGGGCGAGGCGTCGCTGCGCTATGCGCGGGCGCTCGCCTGCCGCGCCGTCGCCGAGGCGAGCGGCGTGACACCGGGCCCCGTACACCTGAATCTGCCGTTCCGCGAGCCGCTCGACCCGCGCGTCGTCGCCGGCGACGCAGTCCCGCTGGAGTCTGTGCTCGCGGCGCACGGCCGGCTGCCGCGCCCCTACACGCGCGTGCAGCCGGCCCATGCCGTGCCGAGCGCGGAGGAAGTGAGCGAGCTGGCCGACCTGGCGCGCAGCCACGCGCGCGGCGTGATCGCGTGCGGTCCGCTCGATCTCGAGGCGGGAGCCGTCGACGCGCTCGTGCAGCTCGGCGTGGCGACGGGCTGGCCGATCCTCGCCGAGCCGACGGCGCAGCTCCGCTCGGGCACCCACACGACCCGCCGTGCGCTGCTCGCGCACGCGGACCTACTGCTGCGCGACGCCGCCTTCGCCGCTGCGCAGGCGCCGGACGTCGTGCTGCGCGTCGGTCCGATGCCGACCAGCAAGGCATTCCGGCAATGGATCGAACGGCATCCGCCCGAACACCTCGTCGTCGTCGATCCGGGTTCGAAGTGGGAGGACCCGAGCCACCAGGCGAACTGGATGCTGCGCGCCAATCCGGCGCTGCTCGCGGAGCACGTCGCGCAGCAACTCGGTGCGTCGCTCGCCGCGCGAAGCGAGGCCGGTTGGATCGGTGCATGGCTCACGGCGGAGCAGGCCGCGCAGCGCGTGCTCGCGCACGAGCTCTCCGCCACGACGGGCCTCGGTGTAGCGGCCCTCGTGCAGGCGCTCTCGACCGCGCTTCCCGACGCCGCATTGCTCTACGTGGCGAGCAGCATGGCGGTACGCGACGTCGACCTCTATTGGCCGCTCGGACCGCGCCGGCTGCGCGTGCTCTGCAACCGTGGTGCGAATGGCATCGACGGTCTGGTGTCGAGTGCGCTGGGCGCCGCCGCCGCGCACCCCGGTCCCTGCGTGCTGCTCACCGGCGACCTCGCGTTTCTGCACGACGTGGGCGGACTGCTCGCCGCGCATCGGCATCGGCTGGGTCTCACGATCGTGGTGGTGAGCGACGACGGCGGCGGGATCTTCTCGCTGCTGCCGATCGCCGCGTTCGGTGAGGCGGCCGGCTTCGAGGCCTTTTTTCGCATGCCGCACGGGCTCGACCTCGCAAGCGTCGCCCGGGGCTTCGGTGCACACGCGACGCGCGCCGCCACGATCGACGCGCTGCATGCGGCGCTCGCAGCGTCGCTCGGATCGACGCAGTTGCACGTGATCGAGGTGCCGCTCGATCGCGCGCTCGACGTCGCGGCGCGCCGTCGCGTGGAAGCCGCCGTGAGCCGCGCAGTCGCGCGCGCGGAGCAGGCGGCGTGACGGGCGCGGGACGCGAATGCGAGCGACGGATCGCCTGCGACGGCGTCTCGCTGCACGTCGTCGAGCAGGGCGCCGGTCCGCCGCTGCTCATGCTGCACGGCTTCACCGGTTCGAGCGCCAGCATGGCGGGCGTCGCGACGGCGCTCGCGGATCGTCATCGCGTCGTGCGCGTCGACCTGCTCGGGCACGGCCGCAGCGACGCGCCGCGCGAGATCGCGGCATACGCGATGGAGCGTTGTACCGCGCAACTCGCCGGCGTGCTCGATGCGCTCGCGATCCCGCGCGCCCATCTGCTCGGCTACTCGATGGGCGGTCGCATCGCGCTCGCGCTGGCGGCCTTGCATCCCGAGCGCGTCGCATCGGCGCTGCTGATCGGCGCGCGCGCCGGCTTCGAGGATCCCGCCGAGCGCGCGGCACGCGCGCGCGACGACGAGCGCCTGGCCGAGCGGATCGAGCGCGACGGGGTGCCCGCCTTCGTCGAGCATTGGATGGCGCTGCCGCTCTTCGCGAGCCAGCGCCGCCTCGGCGCCGCGGCGCTCGCCGCCGCGCGCGCCGAACGTCTCGCCAATCGCGCGCACGGTCTGGCCGCGAGTCTGCGCGCGATCGGCGCGGGCGCGCAGCCGCCGCTGCACGCGCTGCTGGCCCGCATGCAGCTGCCGGTGCTGCTCGTGGTGGGCGCCGAGGACGCGCGTTTCGCAAGCGTCGCGCGCGATCTCGTCCAGCGACTGCCGCACGCGCGGCTCGCGGTCGTCCCCGACGCGGGGCACGCCGCGCATCTCGAGAACCCGCGCGCATTCGCGTCGATCGCCCGCGCCTTTTTCGCCGAGGCGGACGCCGAGGCTGCGATCCCGGCCAACCCAACCCCCGCAAGCCACGACCGCAGCAAAGGAGCATTGCGCATGAGCGCCGTCGATTGGAAGACCGTGCAGAGCTACCAGGACATCCGCTGCGAGCGCAGCGAGGACGGCATCGCGAAGATCACGATCTGCCGGCCCGAAGTACACAACGCGTTTCGCCCGCGCACGCTCTTCGAGCTGATCGACGCGTTCACGCGGGTGCGCGAAGACCCGCAGGTCGGGGTCGTGCTCTTCACCGGCGCGGGCACGGAGGCCTTCTGCTCCGGCGGCGATCAGCGCGTGCGCGGCGACGCGGGGTACGTCGGTGACGACGGCGTGCCGCGCCTCAACGCGCTCGACCTGCAGCGCGTGATCCGGTCGCTGCCGAAGCCGGTGATCGCACTGGTCGCCGGCTACGCGATCGGCGGCGGCCACGTGCTCCACCTGATCTGCGATCTCACGATCGCGGCGGAGAACGCGCGTTTCGGGCAGACCGGCCCGCGTGTCGGATCGTTCGACGCTGGCTTTGGCGCTTCGTATCTCGCGCGCGTGGTGGGCCAGAAGAAGGCGCGCGAGATCTGGTACCTCTGCGAGCAGTACGACGCGCACGAGGCGCTCGCGATGGGCCTCGTCAACAAGATCGTGCCGCTCGAGGAACTCGAAGCGGCCGGCGTCGCGTGGGCGCGGCGGATCCTGTGTCACTCGCCGCTCGCAATCCGCTGCCTCAAGTCCGCGTTCAACGCCGACTGCGACGGGCAGGCGGGCATCCAGGAGCTGGCGGGCAATGCGACGATGCTCTTCTACATGAGTGAGGAAGCGCAGGAAGGTCGCGACGCGTTCCTCGACAAGCGCCCGCCCGATTTCGCGCGCTTCCCGTGGCGGCCGTGAGTTCGGCGCGCTCGCCGAGCGCTCTCTACGCCTTCGCGTTGGCGGCGCGCCCGCGCACGCTACCCGCTGCCGTGGCGCCGGTGTGCGTCGGCGCCGCGATTGCGGCGTCGCAGGGCCGCTTCCGCCCCGCGGCCGTCGCGGCGGCGCTGGCCGTCTCGCTGCTGCTGCAAGTGGCGGCGAACTTCGCGAACGACCTGTTCGACTTCGAGCGCGGAGCCGACACCGCGTCGCGTATCGGCCCCGCGCGGGCGGTGCAATCGGGCTGGATCACGCCGGCACGGATGCGGCTCGCCGTCGTCGCGGCGCTCGCCGCGGCGACCGTTCCGGGATTGCAACTGGTGGCGATCGGCGGCTGGCCGATTGCAGCGGCCGGCGTGTTCGCGATCGCGGCGGCGCTCGCGTACACCGGCGGACCGCTCCCGTTCGGCTATCTCGGGCTCGGCGAACTCGGCGTCTTCGTCTTCTTCGGCGTGGTCGCCGTGTGTGGCACGTATTTCGTGCAGGCTGGCGGCGTGACGTTCGTGGTGTTCGCGGCGTCGCTGGCGGTGGGCGCGCTCGCGAGCGCCATTCTCGTCGTCAACAACCTGCGCGATGTCGACACGGATCGCGCCGCGGGCAAGCGAACGCTCGCGGTGCGCTTGGGCCGGCGCGCGGCGCGCGCCGAGTACGCCGCGCTGATCGCCTTCGCGTACGGCGTTCCGATCGCGCTGGTGGTGGTTCGTGCAAGCTCGGCGGCGGCGCTTGCGCCGCTCGTCTCGCTGCCGTGGGCCATCCTGATGGTGCTCGACGTGATGCGCGCGCGCGGGGACGCGCTGAACCCGCTGCTCGCGTCGACCGCGAAGCTCGAGCTGGCGTTCTGCGCGCTCTTCGCGCTGGGGCTGGCGGCGTGAGGATCAGCGCAGCGCGCGTCACCTGTTTCCGCTTGCCGCTGGTTGCTCCGCTCGCGACGGCGCACGGCGCGATCGCCGCGCGCGACGGCGCGCTCCTCGAGATTGCGACGCGCGCCGGGCTGTGCGGCTTCGGCGAGGCGATGCCGCTGCCGGGTTTCGGACTCGAGAGTTTCGAGGAGAGCCAACGCGCGCTCGCTGCCCTCGCGCGGGGGATGCTCGGCTGCGACGTGCGCGAGCTCGGCGCTGCGCTCGCGTGGGTCCTCGAAGCGGCGCCGCGCGCGCCCGCGGCGCGTGCGGCCGCCGACTGCGCGCTGCACGACCTCGCAGCGCGCGAAGCCGGCGTCTCGGTGGCTTCGCTGCTCGCCGGTGGGAGCGCGACACGAGCGAGCGTACGCGCGAGTGCGCTCGTGACCGAAGACGAGCCCGCTGCCGCGGCGCGCTGCGCGCTCCGCCGCGCCGCCGCGGGCTTCGACACGCTGAAGCTCAAGGTCGGCGCCGACCTCGAGCGCGACTTGCGGCGCATCGCGGCAGTTCACACGGCGTTGCCGCGCTCGGCGCGAATCCGGCTCGACGCCAACGGCGCCTTCGCCGCGCGCGAGGCGGAAGCGGCGCTCGCGCGCTTCGCGCGCTTCGAACCCGAATTCGTCGAGCAGCCGCTCGCGACGCACGATGCGGCGAGCTGGGCGCGTCTGCGCGCGGCGTCGCCCGTGCCGATCGCAGCCGATGAGTCGGTGCGCGACGAAGAGTCGGCGCGCGCACTGCTCGAAGCCGGCGCCGTCGATTGGCTGGTGCTGAAGCCGGCGGCGCTGGGCGGTCTCGCCGCCGCGTGGCGCATCGCGGAGTTGGCGCGCGCGAGTGGGGTCCGGGTCGTCGTCACATCGTTTCTCGACTCGGCGATCGGCCGCACGGCCGCGCTGCAGCTCGCGGCGGCGCTGCCGGGTGCAGCGGCCGCGGCGGGTCTCGCGACGGGATCGCTGCTCGCGGATGACCTCGCGAGCATGCCTGACGGCGCGCTGCTTGCAGTGCCCGCGGAACCCGGTCTCGGCGTCAGGCCCGACCTGGACGCACTCGCTCGCTGTCGCTCCGCGCGCGTCGCTGGAGCTTGCGGCGTGAGCGGGTTTGCCGCTGCGCTCGCGGCGCGTGCGGAGTGCACGCCGAAAGCGCCGGCCGTCACGTGGCGCGGCAGGGAAGTCTCATTCGCCGCGCTGGCTGCACGGGCGGCGAGTGCAGCGGAGAGGCTGCGCGCGCTCGGTGTGCGACCGGGCGATCGCGTCGCGGTGCTGATGGCGAACGGGCCCGCCTTCGTCGAGGTGCTGCACGGTGCGATCGCGTGCGAGGCCGTGCTGCTTCCGGTGAACACGCGGCTCGCGCCGCCCGAGATCGCGCAGCTGCTTCGCGACGCGGAGCCGCGGGTGCTGCTGCACGGGGAGGCGCTGACGCCGTTGGCGCTTGCGTCGTGCGCGGGGTGCGAGGTTCCGCCGGGCTGCGTGGAAGTCGGCGAGCACTTCGCGGATCTGCGCGTTGCGACGAACGCCCTGAGCGAGCCGGCGTGCAGCGGCGATCCACTCGTCGCGCTGCTCTATACCTCGGGAACGACAGGAAGGCCGAAGGGCGTGATGCTCGCCGCGTCGAATCTGCGCGCGAGCGCCGAGGCGTCGCGTCGCAACCTCGACGTGCGCGAAGGTGATGGCTGGTTGGCCTGTCTGCCGCTCTTCCACGTGGGCGGTCTCTCACTGCTGCTGCGCAGTGTCATCGACGGGAGCTGCGTCGTGCTCCAAGAACGTTTCGACGCCGCAGCGGTCTCGGCGGCGATCGACAGAGGCGAGGTCGCCTTCGCTTCGCTGGTGCCGACCCTGCTCGACCGGCTGCTGCGCGCGCGCGGCGAGCGAGTCGCTCCGGCGTCGCTGCGGGCGATCTTGCTGGGCGGTGCATCGGCGTCGGTCGAGCTGCTCGCGCGCGCCGAGCGCCTCGGCTTCCCGGTCGCGACAACCTACGGGCTCACCGAGGCGGCGTCGCAGGTCGCGACGCGCCGGCTGGGATCGCCGGGCGCGGGTCTCACGGCGCTGCCGGGTACACGCGTGCGGATCGCCGCCGAGGGCGGCGCTCCCTGCGCGGCGGGCGAACCCGGCGAGATCCTCGTCGCGGGCGAAACGGTGATGCGCGGCTACTGGCGGCGTTCCGAGGAAACCGCGCGGGCGCTCGCCGGCGGCTGGCTCCGTACCGGCGACATCGGCTTGCTCGACGCCGCGGGCGACCTGCATGTCCTCGCGCGGCGCAGCGACCTGATCGTCTCGGGCGGCGAGAACGTGTACCCGGCCGAAGTCGAAGCGGTGCTCGCTTCGCACCCGCAGGTGTGCGAAGTGGCAGTCGCCGGCGTGCCGGACGCCGAGTTCGGCGCGCGGCCGGCGGCCTGGATCGTCGCGGAACCCGCGATCGACGCCGACACGCTGCATCACTTCTGCCGCGCGCGCCTCGCCGGTTTCAAGGTGCCGGTCGTGTTCCACTTCGTCGCATCCCTCCCCCGCAACGCCACCGGCAAACTCCTCCGCGACCACCTGTTGACTTGGGGACGTTCCTGAATTCAACAAAGTCAACATGGCAGGAACGTCCCCAAGTCAACGGTTAGTCGGTGTAGTTGGGTTTGCGACCTTCTTTGCGGGCGCGGATCGCTTCGTCGAGGTTGTTGGTGGTCATGCGCACCAGCAGCTGGTTGCGCGCTTCGAGGTCCATCGCGGCGTGCAGGCTGCCGGTCTCGAGGTTCGACCAGAGCACGCGCTTGGTCATCGCGACGCCGTGCGGGCTGTGGGCGCAGATCAGCTCCGCCGTGGCGAGAGCGCGGTCGAGCAGCTGCGCGTCGGGTACGACGCGCGACACCAAGCCAATGCGCTCGGCTTCGCGTGCGTCCACTTCGCGACCGGTGAGGATCAGCTCGAAGGCGTGCGCCGCGCCGATCATGCGCGGCAGGATCCACGAGATGCCGAGTTCCGTGCCGGTGAGTCCGTTCTTGATGCCGGCGCCGCAGAAGGTCGCCGACTCGGCGGCGAAACGGATGTCGCACGCGACCGCGAGACACAGGCCGCCGCCGTAGGACGGACCGTTGATCGCGCCGATCAGCGGCTGCGGGATGTTGCGCATCGCGGGCACGAGATCGGCGAAGACCGCCATCGCGCGCGTCGCGATGCGCGACATCGGCAGGCCCGCGATGTTGGGCGGGACGCCGTGGTCTTCGAGGTCGAGACCCGAGCAGAAGCCGCGGCCGGCGCCGGTCAAGACGACCGCCCAGGTGTCGTTGTCGGCGCCGACTTCGAGGACTGCGTCGTGCAGGGGCTGCACGGTCTCGAAGGAGAGCGCGTTCATCCGCTCGGGACGATTCAACGTGACGAGGCTCACGTGCGGACGCGGTTTGGTGATCTCGACGTAGGCCATGGCGGCGCATTCTAGCGGGGAGCCGATGATCCTCGTCGACACGCGCGGCGGGCCGGCGGCCCGGCACGCCCTCCGAGCGCGTCTCCCTAGACGATCCGATCCGCCGTCGGCGCGCGTGCGTCGCTTGCATCGAGCGCCGTGACGGACGGCGCTGCAGCGGGAGCCGCCAGTTCCGGCTTCGTCGCGTCCGGCAGCACCGGCCGCAGCCGCAGCTTCATCTCCTCGACCTCGCGGCGCGCCGCCTCGTGGCGCGCTTCGCCGCGGATCTCGGCGAGTCGCACGCGCAGGTTGCCGCCCGCGGCGAGTTCGCCGTCGAGGTGGGCCTCGGTCGCGATCTTCGCGACGTGCTCGCGAACGCCTTCGAGCGCGCGCACGTCGGCATCGACCGACAGACCCTCGATGGCGGAGCGCACCTGGCGCCGCATGCGCGCCCCGGCCCACACCGCGAGCGCGCGGCCCTTCTCGCGTTCGAGGCCGCGGATCTCTTCGCGGAACAGCAGCAGGTTCTCCTTGGCGGCGTCGGCCTCCGCGCGCAGGCCTTCGAGTTCCTGCTCGGCCCGCTCGAGTTCGCCGATCAGCTCGTGGCGGTGCGTGACGACCGCCACCGCCAGCGACTCGTCGCCGCGCCGCACCGCGCGCTCCGCATCGGCGGAGAGTCGCGACAGTCTCGGTGCGTCGCTCGCGGATCTCGGCCTCGAGCTTGTTGCGCAGGTAGAGGATGCCGGCGACGGCTTCCTTCAACTCGGCGTAGCGTCGGAGCCGGCCCGTGGATGGCCTGTTCGTAGACGACGCGCGGATTCTCGCGCTCGCGGTCGCGCACCCAGAGCGAGAGCCAGCCCGCGAACAGTTGCGAACGCGACCCAGCGCGCCACGCGGGCGCAGCGACCACACGGTCGAAGCGACATGGATCCCTTCCTCCGAGCAGCTGCGCGCTGCGGGCGACTACTCGTCGTCCGCGTCGCGCAGACCTTCCGACTCGAGCTCGGCCCGCAGGCCCAGCTCGCGGATCTTCTGCTGCAGGCTCTGGCGCACCATGCCGATCGCGGCGGCGGTGCGCGACACGTTGCCGCCGTTGGCGCGCAGCGCGGCGAGCAGATACGAGCGCTCGAAGTCGACGACGGCTTCGCGCTTCGCCGCGGAGAACGTGCGCTTCTGCTCGCCGCGCCGCGTCGGCTCTCGAAGCGCGCGCCGTGTCGCTTGCGGCCTCCGCCGGCAGGCGCAGGTCCGATTCCTCGATCGCGTCGCCCGTCGCGAGCACGGCGGCCTGCTCGACGACGTTGCGCAGCTCGCGCACGTTGCCCGGCCACGGATGGCGCGCGAGGCGCGCGAGCGCGTCGGGCGCGATCGGCAGCTTGGGGCGGTCGAGCCTGCGCGCGAGCTGCTTCGAGGAAGTGGTTCGCCAGCGCGGGGATGTCCTCGCGGCGCTCGCGCAGCGCGGGCAGCTCCATCTCGACGACCTTCAGCCGGTAGTAGAGATCCTCGCGGAAGCGGCCGGCGCGCACTTCGCGCTCGAGATCGCGGTGCGTGGCGGCGACGACGCGCACGTCGACCTCGACGGGGCGATTGCCGCCGACGCGTTCGAAGCTCCGCTCCTGCAGCACGCGCAGCACCTTGGCCTGCGTCTCGGGCGGCATGTCGCCGATCTCGTCGAGGAAGATCGTGCCGCCGTGGGCGGCCTCGAACTTGCCGACGCGGCGCGCGTCGGCGCCGGTGAAGGCGCCCTTCTCGTGGCCGAAGAGCTCGCTCTCGACCAGCTCGCGGCTGATCGCCGCGCAGTTCACCGCGACGAAGGGCCGCGCGCGTCGCGAGCGAGCGCTGGTGCAGCGCCTGCGCGACCAGCTCCTTGCCGGTGCCGCTCTCGCCGCGCACCAGCACGGTGAGATCGGTCTCGGCGACCTTGCGGATCGTCTCGAAGACCTGCGCCATCGCCGGCGCCCGAGCCGATCAGGTTCTCGAAGCGCCAGTCGCGGTCGATGCGCTCGCGCAGGATGCGGTTCTCGCGCTCGAGCCGCGTGCGCTCGAGCGCGCGCCGCACCACCAGGCGGATCTCGTCGTTGTCGAACGGCTTCGGCACGTAGTCCGAGGCGCCGGCCTTCATCGCCTCGACGGCGATCTTCTCGGAGCCGTGCGCGGTGATCATCACGACCGGCGTCTCGGGCTGCGATTCCCTCGCGGCGCGCAGCACGTCCATGCCCGACGGACCGGCGCCGAGCGCGAGATCGGTGAGCACCAGGTCGAAGGCGTCGCTGCGCAGCCTGCGCGATCGCCGGCTCGCCCGACTCGGCCTGCTCGACGTCGTAGCCCTCGCGTCGCAGCAGGCCCGAGAGCGCCAGCCGGATCGCGGCTTCGTCTTCGACGATGAGGATGCGCGGGTTCACGCGCCGTTCCTCGCGAGCCCGGCCTTGGGCAGCACGACGCGGAACTCGGTGCCGCCGCCGGGCGGCGACTTCCACCTCGATCGAGCCGCCGTGCGTCTCGACGACCTTGCGCGTGATCGGCAGCCCGAGGCCGGTGCCGTTCGACTTGGTGGTGTGGAAGGGCGTCCAGATCTGCTCGACGCGGTCGGGCTCGATGCCCGGGCCGTTGTCGCGCACGCGCAGCCACACTTCGGTGCCGGCGAGGTTCTCGCCCGCCTCGATCTCCACGAGCGGCGACGCGCGTGCGCGCCGCCGTCGAGCGCGTCGAGCGCGTTGCCGACGAGATTGATCACGACGCGGCGCAGCTTCTCGGGGTCGCCGACCAGCGTGCCGGCCTCGTCGACGTCGACGCGCAGCGCGACGCCCGAGCGGTCGATGCGCTCGCGCAGCGTCTCGAGGCCCGAGTGCACGATCTCGGCGAAGGCGCACTTCCTTCGGCCGCAGCTCCTCGTCGCGCGCGTAGCGGAGCAGGTGCGAGATCGAGCGCTCGACGCGCTCCAGCTCCTGGAGCGCGACGTGCGCGTACTCGACGTTCTCGTGCGAGTGCGGGTCCTCGCCCATCTGCTGGAGCAGGCTCTTGGCCGCGGTGATCGGATTGCGGATCTCGTGCGCGATCGAAGCCGAGAGGTGCTCGAGATTGCGCGCGTGGCGGTCTTCGAGCTCGCGCCGGTTGCGCGACATCTCTTCGGGCATGCGGCGGCGCAGCTCGTCTTCGGTCCAGCGCTTGCGAAGGTCGGGCGCGACGCAGCGCGAAGAAGCCATGGCAGGCGAGGCCGATGCCCCAGAAGATGGCCACCGTGAGCGCCGGTCGGAACCCGGCGGTGACCAGGATGCCGAAGATTGACGATCCCGTACGGGATCGCGTGGCCGAAGAAGCCGAGCCGCCGCGCGACGGCCTTGCGCGCATCCCTCATCGCGCGCTCTTCGGGCGTCAGCGTGCGCTTGTGCTTCTTCAGCTTGTCGCGCGCCTGGTCGAGCGCCCACTGCGCGACGTCTTCGCCCGAGGAGCGCAGCTCGTCGCGCAGCTGGCGGCGCAGGTCGCGGCGTCGGCTGGCGTTCCTCGCGGTGCCAGCTCATCGCAACCCTCCCGCCTCTTCCGACCGCTTCGAATGAGTCGCCGCAGAACATGCCTCACCCGGAGAGCAAGGGCCGTGCCGCGATGAAACGACGGGAGAACGCGCTTCGCAGCCGTCGCACCCGCATTCAGTGCAGCTCCCCAACTGCACCTGCAGCAACGAGCCTGCACCCGGACCGGGGCCGGGCTCAGGTTTTCTGTTTGTCAGGTTATTGCGCACGCATCCCTCGCACGTGCGCCCAATAACTTGACAACTTGACGCCCGGCTCCTCGCTCGCGGCTCCTCGCTCGGGGTTGCTCAGGGGGCGGGATCGGGTGAGGGTGTCGGGGTGAGCGTTCGGAATCTCGACGCGCTTCTGAGGCCGCGGGGCATCGCGGTCGTCGGAGCTTCGGATCGGCCCGACTCGGTGGGCGGGGTGGTCCTGCGCAATCTGCTGCGCGGGGGCTTCGCGGGTCCGGTGATGCCGGTGAATCCCAAGCACCAGGCGCTCGCGGGTGTGCTCGCCTACCCGAACGTGAAGAGTCTTCCCACACCGGCGGACCTCGCGGTGATCTGCACGCCGGCCGCGACGGTTCCCGGTCTCGTCGCCGAACTCGGAGCCGCCGGCACGCGCGCCGCGGTGGTGCTCTCCGCGGGCCTGGCGCAGCTCCGCGACGCCACGGGCGTCTCGCTCGAACAGCGCATGCTCGAAGCCGCGCGACCCCACGGGCTGCGCGTGCTCGGACCGAACTGCCTCGGCCTCGGCGTGCCGGGCATCGGGCTCAACGCGACGTTCGCGAACATCGACGCGCTGCCCGGCGACCTCGCGTTCGTCTCGCAGTCGGGCGCCGTCTGCACCGTCGCGCTCGACTGGGCCTGCGGCTCCCAGATCGGCTTCTCGCACTTCGTCTCGCTCGGCGACTCGGCCGACATCGACGCCGCCGACCTGCTCGACTGGCTCGGCGCCGATCCGAACACGCGCGCGATCCTGCTGTATCTCGAGTCCGTTGGCCGCGCGCGCAAGTTCCTGTCCGCGGCGCGGGCGGCGGCGCGCAACAAGCCGGTGATCGCGATCAAGGCCGGGCGCTTTGCCGAGGGCGCGCGCGCCGCCACCTCCCACACCGGCGCGCTGGCCGGCGTCGACGACGTCTGCGACGCCGCATTGCGTCGCGCTGGCATCGTGCGTGTGGGCCGCATCGACGAACTCTTCGACGCCGCCGAGACGCTCGCCCGCGCGCGTCCGCTGCGTGGCGATCGCGTGGCGATCCTGAGCAACGGCGGCGGCCTGGGCGTGCTGGCGGCGGATTGCGTCGTCGCCTCGGGCGGCCGGCTTGCAGCGCTCGCCGAAGCGACGCGTGCGAAGCTCGACGCAGCGCTGCCGGCGAACTGGTCGCACGGAAATCCCGTCGACATCGTCGGCGATGCGCCCGGCGCGCGGTACGCGGGTGCGCTGGGCGCGCTGCTCGACGATCCGGGCATCGACGTCGTGCTCGTCTTGCACGCGCCGACGGCGCTCGCACACGGCGATGATGCCGCACGCGCCGTCGCCGCGGTGCTGACCGAGCACCCGCACGAAGCGCGCGTGCTGACGAGCTGGCCCGGTCGCATCAGCGCAGAACCCGCACGCCGCATCCTGCGCGACGCGGGCGTCGCCAGCTACGACACGCCCGAGGACGCCATTGCGGCCTTCTCGCGCATGCTCGCCCACCGCCGCAATCAAGAGCTGCTGATGGAGATGCCGTCGTCGCAGCCCGTCGAATTCGTGCCCGACGTGGCGGCGGCGCGCAAGGCGATCGACGCGGCGCGCGCGGCGGATCGCACGCTGCTCAGCGAACCGGAAGCGAAGCTGGTGCTCGCGGCGTTCGGCGTGCCGGTGGTGGAGACCGAGATCGCGCGCAACGCGGCCGAGGCGGTCGCGACGGCGCGCCGCCTCGGCTTTCCGGTGGCGCTCAAGATTCTCTCGCCCGACGTCACGCACAAGTCCGATGTCGGTGGCGTCGTGCTCGATCTGGAGACACCCGAAGCGGTCGCCGAAGCGGCGCGCGCGATGCGGGCTCGGCTGCTCGCGCATCGCCCGAACGCGCAGCCGGGTGGCTTCACCGTGCAACGGATGGTGCGGCGACCCGGCGCACGGGAACTGATCGTCGGCGCGGCCTGCGATCCCGTCTTCGGTCCCTTCGTGCTCTTTGGCCACGGCGGCACGGCCGTCGAAGTGATCGGCGACCGCGCCGTCGCGCTGCCGCCGCTCAACGCGAGCCTCGCGCGCGAGCTGGTCTCGCGCACGCGCGTCGCGAAGTTGTTGGCCGGCTACCGCGATCAAGCCCCCGCCGACCTCGACGCCGTCTGCCTCGCGCTCGTGCAGGTCGCGCAGATCCTCGTGGATCTGCCGGAAGTGGTGGAGCTGGATGTGAATCCGCTGCTCGCCGACGAACACGGCGTGCTCGCCCTCGATGCACGCATGCGCGTCGCGCCGATCGAGTCCATCGAGTCCATTGAAATGGCGCGCGGGCGGCCCTGCGCCGAACGCCTGGCAATCCGCCCGTATCCGCGCGAGCTGGAGGAGCGCGTCGCGCTGCGCGATGGCAGTCGCGTACTGCTGCGACCGATCCGCCCCGAGGACGAGGCCGCGCACCAGGCGCTGTTCGCGTCGCTCGCGCCCGAGGACGTGCGCTTCCGCTTCTTCAACATGGTGCGCGAGCTGCCGCACTCGCAGATGGCCCGCTACACGCAGATCGACTACGACCGCGAAATGGCGTTCGTCGCGATCGCCGAAGACCCGAAGCGATCCGCTGAGACGCTCGGCGTCGTGCGCGGCATCTTCGACCCGGATTTCGTGCGCGCCGAGTTCGCGATCCTGGTGCGTTCCGATCAGAAGGGCAGGGGCCTCGGCCATGCGCTGCTCGAAAAGCTGGTGCGCCATTGCCGCGCACTCGGCGCGCGCGAAGTCGTGGGGCAGGTGCTCCCCGACAACCGCGCGATGCTCGAGCTGGCCCACGCGCTGGGATTCGCGAGCCGCTTCGTGCCGGGCGAGGGGGTCGTCGAGGTGCGGCTCGCGATCGGAGCGGGCGCGGACTGCGCGTAGATCTGTTCTGCAGGAGTTTCGTGGAACGCGCGCCGCCGCTCAGTCGTCGTCGTCTCGGAGCGCGTAACGCCCCGCCTCGGCGTCGTACCAATCGAAGCCGACGATTTCGCGCAGCTCCGGGAACGAGACGCGGCGCTCGGCGGGGCGGCCCTCGCGGAGCTGGTCCAGCGCGTCGCGCATTGCGCGCACCGAGGCGCTGAGCAGCGCGAGCGGGTAGGCGGCGATCTTGAAGCCGAGTTCGGCGAGGCGGTCGGGCGCGAGCCACGGCGTGTCGCCGTCTTCGACGAGGTTCACCATCAGCGGAGCTGCCAGCGCGCCGCCGATGCGTTCCAGCTCTCGCTCCGTCTTCGGCGCCTCGACGAACAGGATGTCGGCGCCGAGCTCCGCGAAGGCGCGGGCGCGGTCGATCGCTTCGTCGAGGCCGTGTGTGGCGCGCGCATCGGTGCGCGCCATCACCAGGATGTCGCGGCCTTCGCTACGAAGCTCCTCGCGCGCGTCGACCGCTGCCCGGATCCGGGCGCACGCCTCGCGGCGCCCGACCACCGCCTTGCCGCGCGTGTGTCCGCAGCGCTTCGGGGCGAGCTGGTCCTCGATCATCACGCACGCGAAGCCGGCGCGCGCGTAGCCGCGTACGGTGCGCTTCACGTTCACGGCGTTGCCGTAGCCGGTGTCGCCGTCGCCGATCACCGGGAGCGAGATCGCGCTGGTGATCGCCTGGCCCACGTCGACCATCTCGCCGTAGGAGAGCAGCCCCGTGTCCGGGAGGCCGGCGCGCGTGGCCGAGACGGCAAAGCCGCTCATGAAGGTCAGTTCGAAGCCGGCTCGCTCGACCAGTCGCGCGGAGAGCGCATCGAAGCAGCACGGCATCAGCCGGATGCCGGGCCGCGCGAGCAGCGCGCGCAGCCGCACGGCGGGGCTCGGAATCTCGGGCGACATGGTGGAGGCCTCCGGGCGAGGCATCATAGGCGCGATGCGTCCGGCTCGACAGCTGCTCCACTTCGCGGCGCTCGGCGCGTTGCTCTTTGCCGCCGACCGACAGCGCGCGCAGCTGCTCGAACGCGACGCATTCGATGAAGCGGTATTGGCGCGCGAAGCGCGCCGGCTCGGGCTCGATTGCGAGCCCCTCGTGCGCGAGCGACTGATGAGCAACATGGGTTTCGTACTCGGTCGCGACGTCGCGCCAGAGCGGCTCTACCGGGAGGCTCTCGCGCCCGGCATCGACGCGAGCGACGCGTTGGTGCGTCGCCTCATGGCTGCGCGCGGACGCCGGTCGCGACGCCTGCATCGCCGAACGCCAGGACGCCGCGCTGCGCGACGGGATCGCCGCACTGCGTGAGCAGGAGCGGGCGCGATGAAGCGCGTCGCGACGCTCGTCGCGCTCGCCGTCCTCGCTGCGTCCGCTGCGCGCGCGCATCCGCTCTCGCCCGCGTCGCTCGAACTCGAAGAGCTCGAAGCGCCGGGGCAGTTCGCGATGCGCTGGAAGACGCCGCGCGCAGACGATGCGCTGACGCCGATCCTGCCGGCGTCCTGCCAGGCGATCCGCGCCGCGCGCGGCGGCTTCGAAGCGGGCGGCTTCGTGCGCGCGCCGGCAGCCCTGATCGCCGTGGCGATCGCGATGACGCTGGTGTGGCTGGCGGTCGAGCTCGCGCGCCGCGCCGACGCCGCTGTCGACCGCATCGGCGTCGTGCGGCGGCTGCTCGCGCTGCCGTTTGGCTTCGGCCTGCTGCACGGACTCGGTTTCGCGAGCGCGCTCGGCTCGCTTGGCGTACCGGCGCGCGAGATTCCGCTCGCGCTCGCTGGCTTCAACGTCGGGATCGAAGTGGGGCAGCTCGCGTTGGTCGCCGCGTTGCTGGTGCTGGCGGCGCTCGCGCCGCTCTTCGCCGGCGATCCGGGTGCGCGGCCGCATCGCTGGACCGCGCTCGCTCCCGCATAGGCGATCGGGTCGCTCGGCATGTACTGGTGCTTGGATCGCATCGCTGGGGCGTTCTAGAGTACGCCGTCCGCCCCGGTGCGGAGGAGGAATCGATGACGGGGATGGTGCTCGCGCTGTTGGGAATGGCCGTGCTGGTGGCCGTCATCGGGTTCGTCGCGTGGCGCGGCGAATGGCTCCGAAGACACGGGCTCGAGAGCGAACTCGCGGGCCTGCGCGACTCGGTCGAGAGCGAGCGCCGTGCGCTCGAACAGAAGACGACCGAGCGGCGCGAGCGTGGCGACGAAGTGGCGGAGCTGCGGCGCCGGCTCGACAAGGCCAAGCGCCGCGCGTTCAGCGCCCAAGAAGAGCGGGCGCCGCTCGAAGCGCGCGCGAGCGCGCTCGAAGCGGAGCTGCGCGCCCGCGAGGCAGAATGCAAACGCCTGCGCGACGACGTCGCGAAACTCGAAGGCGACGTCGAGGGCGCGCGGCGCGAGACGGCGCGACTGCGGGAGGAAGCGTCGGTCGCGGTGCAGGAGCGCGACAAGGCGGCGCGCGTCGCGCGCATCGACCCCGACGAGCACCGCGTCCTCGCCCACCGCGCCGACGCCGCCGAGGAAGAGGTGCGGCGCCTCAATGCCCGGATCCGCGACGCCGAGCGCGACGCGATGCGCTGGCGCCAACGCGAGCGCACGCACCGCCGTCTCTACCTGGTGATCCGCGGTGAACTCGGCGCCGCGCAGGACCGCATCCGCCACCTCAGCAGGCGCACCGCCCGGCGAGGCCTTCGCCGAACCCGACGGGCCGCACGACGCCGCCGACGATCCGCTTGCCGAAGGGAGCGGGGTCTAGCGGGTGGTGATCTCGGCGTTCGCGCGCGAGCGAAGCGGGCGATGAACGGCTTCCTGCTCACGAAGATCGCAACGCAACTGGTGTACCCGCTCTCGCTGTCGATTGCGCTCTCGCTCGCGGGTCTGGTGTTGCTCGCGCGCGGTCGCCGCCGCCGCGCAGGCATTTGTCTCGGTCTGTCGCTAGCGATTCTCTGGGTGGCTTCGACGCCCGTCGTCGGCTTCGCATTGAAGGAATCGCTCGAAGCGCGCTACGAACCGGTGTCGCCGGAGCAGGCGCAGAGCGCGAGCGCGATCGTGGTGCTCGGCGATGCGGTGGCTCCGGGCACGCCGCCGCGCAACTGGCCAGACCTCAAAGAGTCGGCCGACCGCATCGTGCACGCGGCGCGCCTCTACCGGGCCGGGAAGGCGCCCCTCGTCGTCGCGACGGGCGGAGGCGACGCCCGCAGCGCCGCCATCCAGAAGCCCGCGGAGGCGACCGCGGATCTACTCGTCGAGTGGGGTGTACCGCGCGACGCGATCCTGCTCGAACGCGAGAGCCGCACCACCTACGAGAACGCCATCTACACCCGGAAGCTGCTCGAGACGCGCGGCATCGACGGACCGGTCCTGCTCGTCACCAGCGCCGCGCACATGTGGCGTTCGATGGCCGTGTTCGAGAGCGCCGGCCTGCGTGCGATCCCCGCGGCCACCGACTACGACGCCTACGGGCTCGATCGGGGCGATCCCCGCGTCTGGCTCCCCGACGTCAATGCCTTGCAGGACACCCATGGCGCGATCAAGGAATACCTGGGCATGCTCGTGTATCGCCTGCGCGGGCAGGTCCACGCCGGCGCGCGCTGAGCGAACCCGGGTCCCGATCGGGATCCCACGAACGCAGCGCGAATCAGCGCGGCGCGGCCGCTGCGAGTTCGTCGAACCAGGCGCGCTGCTGCGGGACGGCGGCCAAGACTGAACCCTCGTGGTCCACCGCGCCGGCCGAGATGGCGCGGACGTCGCCGCCGTGCGCTCGGAAACGCGCCGCTGCTGCGCGCGCCTCCCCGAGCAGCGTCGCTCCCACGCTGCGCGCGCGCAGCGCCTCGACGTAGATCGCGAGGTCGGGAAGCTCGGGCATCGGCGGCTATGCTACCGGCATGACGAGAAGTCCAGCATGGGCGACACGCTGAGCGAGACGCTGAGCGACACGAAGCGGGGCGTTCGCAGCGAAACGCGCGAGCGCGCCGGCTCCGGAACCGGCGTCGTCGCGCAGGATGGCCGGCCGCTCGGCGCGCGCGCCGTCCGCACGCGCACGAAACTGCTCGAATGCACCCAGCAACTGCTCACTGAACGACAAGCTCGGGATGTATCGGTGGTGGAGATCGCGCGGCGCGCGGGCACCTCGCCGGCCACCTTCTACCAGTATTTCGCGGACATCGAAGAAGCAACGCTGGAGCTGGCGAGCGCCGCCGCCGAGGAAGTACCTGCCATTCTCGAGCCGCTCGGGGCGAACTGGAGCGGGCCGTCGGGTCTCGACGCCGCGCGCACCGTCGTCGACGCCTTCATCCGCCATTGGGATCAGCACCACGCCGAGCTGTTGTTCCGCAACGTCGCGGCGGAGCAGGGCGACCGCCGCTTCCAGAAGGTGCGCATCCGCGCCCTGCGCCCGGTGCTGCAGGAGCTGGCGAAGAAGATCGAGAGCACGCACGGTGGCGCGAAGGCCGCGGGCATCCATCCGGTCGCGGCGGCGGCTGCGCTCGCCGCGATCCTCGAACGCCTCGCCGCGTACCATCAGGAACTCGAATTGCTCGGCGTCTCGCACGAGCAGCTCGTCGAGACCAGCGCGCGCATCCTGCACCAGATCGTGACGGGGCGGATCGCTGCGTGATTCGCCGCCGGCACGCGACGGTGCTGCGCATCGCGGGCGCGATCGCGATGCTGGCTGCCCCGGTGGCGCGCGCGCAGGACGCGGCATCCGCCCACGACGCCGACCACTGGATCACGCGGATCGCGGAGGCGCTGCGAATCGGTGACACGATGTCGGCGCATGCTCACGTCGACGTCGACAAGCCCGGCCGCGACGACGACTTCAACTTCGACATGCAGATCGCGCGCGACGTCGACGGCCGCACGACGCGCACCGTTCTCGAGATGCGCGAGACCGGCGACACGCAGAGCATCGTGACCGAGCTGGTCGAGACGCCCGGCGAACCGCTCACCAGCTGGTACTGGGACATCCAGAAGCGTCGCTGGACCCGGATCCGCGGCCTGCAGGGCACGGATCCGTTCGCGGATACGACGTTCCGCTACGAAGACCTCTGGTTCGTCGAGCCGTCGCCGCGCCGCAAGGGCCGCGCGAAATGGGTCGAGGAAGGCGGGCGGCGGCTCGTCGAGGTCGAGAGCGATCCCTATCACTACTACCAGCGCGTGGTGACGCGCATCGACCCCGAGAGCGGCCTGCCGCTGTCAGTGCGCTTCATCGACAACACCGGCGCGGCGATTCGCGAGCAGCACTACGAGAAGATCACGCTGGCGGACGGGCGCGCGTTCCCGACCGTCGTGTGGCTGCGCGACCTCGCGACCCGTTGCGCGACGACGATCAGCTTCAGCGACGTGCGTTTCGGCCGGCGCATTCCGGCGTCGTTCTTCGACCTCTCGGTGATCGAGGACCGCCTCCGGCGCGGCGCCGATCCGCTCCCCGAACCGCCCGACCTGCGCGATGGGACGCCGCCTGCACCATGAGTGTCGACACGCTCCGCGAGATCGAAGCCCGGCTCACCGCACCGGGCGCGCCCTTCGAGGTCGTCGAGGAGTACGTGCTAGGCGAGCCGACGCGCGTCTTCAAGGAGCGCATGCCGTCGCTGCGGGCGCTGCTCGCCGCGTCGGCCGCGCACGGCGACGCCGAGTATCTGGTCTGTGACGACGGGCGCCGCATCTCGTACGCCGAGAATCTCCGCCGCGTCGCGAAGCTCGCCTCCGCGCTGCGCGATCGCTTCGGCGTGCGAGCTGGCGATCGCGTCGCGATCCTCGCCGCCAACTGCCCCGAGTGGATCGAGACCTTCTGGGCGACCGTGAGCCTCGGCGCGATCGCGGTCGGTCTCAACGGCTGGTGGGTACGCGACGAGATCCTGTACGGCCTCGAAGACAGCGAGCCGAAGCTGCTGGTCGGCGACGCCAGGCGCCTCGCGCGAATCTCCGGGGCGGCCCTGCCCCGTGTGAAAGGCGCCGAGCTGCGCGTTCTCGAGATCGGGCCCGACTTCGATGCGCTGTGGAATCACGACCGCGACGTCGCGCTGCCCGGGGCGCCGATCGCCGAGGACGATCGCGGCCACCATCCTCTACACGAGCGGCACGACGGGACGGCCGAAGGGCGCCGTCAACACGCATCGCGGGATCCTCTCGATGGTGCGGCTCCAGGTCTTCCACGGCGTGCGCCTGATGATGAAGGCCGCGGCCGATGCGGCGGCGCGTGGCGATGTCGCTCCGCGGTGTCGGTAGCGCGGGCGCGACCCTGCAACCTGGTCAACGCGCCGCTTTTCCACGTCTCGGGTCTCTACGCGGGCGCGGTGACGTCGCTCGCGAACGGGCTGAAGACGGTCTGGACGACGGGCCGTTTCGATCCCGTGCGGGTGATGCAGCTGATCGAGGCGGAGCGCGTCACGGCGTGGGGGCCGATGGGGAGCATGATGCAGCGCGTGCTCAGTCACCCGGAGTTCGGGCGCCACGATCTCTCGAGCGTCACGCACCTCGGCTCGGGCGGCGCGCCGTTGCCCGCCGCGCTGTTCGCGCGCATGCGCGAAGCCTTCCCGAAGGCGCGCGCTTCGGTCGCGATCGGCTACGGACTCACCGAGTCCACGGCGCTCGCCACCATCAACGGCGGCGAGGAGTTGCTGGCGCGGCCCGACTCGGTCGGCCGCCCACTGCCCACCATCGACGTCGAGATCCGCGACGCCGACGGCAAGCCCGTGTCCGAGGGCGCCGAGGGTGAGATCTGCCTGCGCGGTCCGCTCGTGATGCGCGAGTACTGGCGCCGTCCGCGGGAATCCGCAGAGGCGATCGGGCCCGGGCGCTGGTTGCGCACCGGCGACGTCGGCCGGCTGGCAGGACGGCTATCTCTACGTCAACTCGCGTCGCCGCGACCTGATCCTGCGCGGCGCCGAGAACGTCTACCCCGCCGAGATCGAGCAGGCGCTCGAAGCGCACGACGCCGTGCACGAAGCGGCCGTCGTCGGCGTCGATCATCCCGAGCTGGGTCAGGAAGTGAAGGCGATCGTCGTGGTCGGGGAAACGTCGCTGCACAGCGCCGACGCGCAGCGCATGCTCGCAGAAGAACTGTCGCGATGGGTGGCGGGACGACTGGCCTACTTCAAGGTTCCCGCTCACTGGGAGTTCCGAAGCGCCCCCCTCCCGCGCAACGCCACCGGCAAGGTCCTGAAAAACGTCCTGACCAGCGGCGCCCTGAACCCCTTCGTCGAGGAGTGAGTGTTGGCTTGGGGACGTTGACTTGGGGACGTTCCTGCTCGCGTTGCCGTTGTTGCCTTCAGGAACGTCCCCAAGTCAACATTCACTCGTCCCACTCGAGTTCGCGGATCGCGACGCTGCCCGCGATCACCGGCTGGAACAGTGCGCCGTGCCAGCCGCAGCTCGTCACGTACCAGCGTCCGCTCTCGGGGTCGCGCAGGTACTCGGCCGCATGCGCATGGAGCTTTGCTGCCACCTCGCTTGGGTCGTCGCCGCTGTAGGTGCCGAACTCGAACGGGTTGGTCGAGCGGAACAGCAGCGTGTTGTGGTAGTCGGCGGGCCCGCCGAAGCTCGTCGTGTAGGTGATCGAGAGCCAGTAGCAGCCGCCGTGTTCGAAGACGAACGGCGACTCGGTGGCGCCCCAGGGCGGGTTCGACGGCGCCGCCGGTGTGGTGCGGAGCGCGAAGCGCACGAAGCGCCAGTCGAGCAGGTTCTCCGAGACGCACACCGAAACGGCGCCCGCGCGCCCGCGCTTTCCCGTTGCGTAGAGCAGCCATGTGTCGTCGTCGAGGCGGAAGATCATGCCGTCGCGCAGGCAGGCTTCGAGCGGTGCGCCGGTGAGCGAGCACGACACCTCGCGCCAGTGGTCGAGTCGCTCGTCGTCGCAAACCGCTGCGCGGAGCAGGTCTGGGCCGTAGAGCATCACCCATCGTTGGCCGTCGAACGCGATGCTGGGCGCCCAGGCGCGCGGGCCGAAGTCGCACACGCGCCCGTGTTCGTCGAAGTCGCCCGCGGCGAGCGAGGCGCCCGAGCCGTGACAGAACCAGCGCTCCTGGTGCGGGTCGAGTTCGAGCGACGGTCGCGTGATGCCGAACACGTGCCAGCGCCCGGTCGGCGCGCGTACGACGCAGTGATCGTTGACGTAGGAGCCGGTGCGCTGTGGCGTAAAGAGCGGACGCCATCCGCTTCCGCCGAGTCGAGGCTTCACCCTTGTTTCCCCGCCAGCAGTCCCTTGCCGGGCACGAAGTTCACTTCGAGACGGATGCCGTCGGGATCTTCGAAGAGCACCGAGTAGTAGCCCGGCGCCCAGCTTCCGGGTTCGGGCGGGTGCACGATCGTCGCGCCGAGCTCCTTCGCGAACTCGTAGACGCGATCGACGTCCTCGCGCTCGCGGGCGCGAAAGCAGACGTGATGCAGCCCGACGCGTCGCTGCACGAAGCGTTCGCCGCGCTGCTCCGCATCCGCTTGCTGCACACCGACGGCGGTGCGACCGCCGACGCAGTAGAGGAATGTCTCACTCTTCATCACCGGCTTCATTCCGAGAAACACCAGCAACTTCTCATAGAACGGCAGCGCCGCCTCGATGTTGCTCACCGTCAAGAACAAATGCGCGACACCATTGATCTCCATGGGCTCCTCCGGTTGACTTGGGGACGTTCCTGCGTCGGGCGGCGCTGGGCGATTCTCGCGCAGGCGTCGCGAGGTTGCTTCCGGTGCGCGACGGTCGCGTCGCGGCGTTGACTTGGGGACGTTCCTGAAGGCAGCAAAGTCAACGCGAGCAGGAACGTCCCCAAAGCAACGAGTCGATGCGGGTACGGCGGTTCACTGGGTTGGCGAGCGGCGGAGATCCGCTACTTCTTGCGGGGCCCCGGTCGGTCCCGCGCGAGTTGACGATGCCCAGAGGACCCCGCATCGACGCGCCCGGCGCGGTTCACCACGTGATGGTTCGCGGGATCGAGCGTCGATCGATCTTCGCTGACGACGCCGACCGCGACGATCTCGCGGCGCGCCTTTCGCGCGTCTTACGCGAATCCGGCGCGACCTGCTTTGCCTGGGCCTTCATGCCCAACCATGTTCATCTCGTCGTGCGGACGGGATCCGAGTCAGTGTCACGCCTGATGGCGCGTGTGGGAACCGGCTACGCCCGCCACTTCAACGAGCGTCACGACCGCGGCGGGCATCTCTTCCAGAATCGCTTCCGCTCCAGAGTCGTCGCCGACGACGCCGATCTGCTCTGCCTGATTCGCTACGTCCACTTGAACCCCGTCGTCGCCGGGATCGTCGCGAACCTCGACGATCTCGCAGAGTACCCGTGGACAGGGCACGCAGGACTCGTCGGACGAATCGAGCCGCAACTCTTCCATGCCACCGGCGAGACGCTGGCGCTGTTCGGAAGCACGCCGCGCGATGCACGCGCTCAGCTGCGATGCGCGATGGAACTCGGCCTTCGCGATCCCGACTTCGATCCCTGGGAGGCCGAAGCGATCGGAGGCGACGCGAGCCTTCTGGGATCGAGCACTGACGCTGCGAATGATCGCGTCTCGGAGCTGGCGGATGTCGCGCGCGAAGTCTGTCGGCGCCTCCAGGTCGACCCGGTTGCGCTGAGGTCGGGCGTTCGCGTGCGCACCGTCTCGCGCGCTCGCGCGGCAGTCGCAAGTCGCGCAGTGGCGCAGCTCGGCATCCCGCTCGCCGAGGTCGCGCGCTGGCTCGGCGTATCCCCCAGCGCCCTCAGCCACGCCCTCTCCCGAGCTGCGCGCTGACACGTTGACTTGGGGACGTTCCTCGAGTCAACAAAGTCAACGCGGGCAGGAACGTCCCCAAGTCAATCCCAAGTCAGGAGTAGAACTGCTTGGCCCAGCGGCGGAGGAGGGCGATTTCGCGTTCGCCTTCGACGAGTAGAGGGCGCGCGAGGTGGATCTTGTTCTCCCAGATGGGGATGTCCTGGGCGAACTGGCGCTCGATCTCGGCGATGAAGGCCTTGCCGACGCCGCGCGTGGCGTCCGAATTGGGGAGCTTCTTCACGGCGAACTGCAGGCGCGTGTGATTGTGCTCGTCGTCGACCGGCGAACCGCTGGTGACCACGAGCAGCTCGGCGATGCCCGAGAAGCGCGTGACGCCGAGACCGAAGCCGTGCGCCTGGATTTCGATGCGGCCGCGCTGTTCGCCGCGCGGCGTCGCGACGCGGTTGTTCGAGACGACGTGCAGAATGTGATCGCGGATCTCGGCCTTCTCCGTCTCGGGCACCGTATTGGTCTTGTGTACGAAGCGAAAGTGCGCGGCGTCGACGGTGTTCTCGGCCATCTCCTGTGCGGTGCTGCGCACGACCCACTCGCGCCGCTCGGGCGCCGTCCATGCGTCGTCGCGCAGCTCGGGTACGTCGGGCACTTGCCACGCAGGCGGCTCGTCCTTCGCGTGTCGCCAGACGAAGACGAGCCCGTTCTTCTCGACGAGCTGCCACGCGTGCAGGCGTGCCTTCGGCGGGACCTTGCGGGCGTACGGCACCTCGACGCAGCTGCCGCTCCCATCGAATCGCCAGCCGTGGAATGGACACCGTACGCCGTCACCCTCCACCTTGCCGCCATACCCGAGGTGGGCGCCGAGATGCGGGCAGTGCGCGTCGAAAACGCGAGCAACGCCGTCCTCGCCGCGCATCGCGACCAGCTCGCGGTCGAAGTAGTGCAGCGGCTTCAGCGCGCCGGCCGGCAGCTCGTCCGAAAAACACATCGCAAACCAACCATTGGGAATCGGAAACGGCAAGCGTTTGCCCATCACATCCTCATGACTCAGGCGACCAGGTCGCCGAGCGCGCGCAGCTCCGCGACGATCTTCGCGGGCAACACGGGCGGCTCCCTGCCGACGGCGTAGCAGCCGAGAATCACTTCGGCGGAGCGCTCGACGATCTCGACCATGTCGGCCGCGCGGCGCAGGCTGCGTCCGGCGACCAGCAGTCCGTGGTTCACCAGCAGCACCGCCCAGCTCTCGCCCGCGGCGACTTCGACCGCGCGCGCGAGAGCCTCGCTGCCGGGCATCAGGAACGGTACGCGCGGGAGGTCGCCGAAGAACGCCGCTTCCGTCGAGATCGGCAGAAATGGCAGGCCGGCGTTGGCAAGGATCGTCGCGTGTGTCGCATGCGCGTGGATGATGGCCTGAGCGTCGGGGCGCGCGCGGTACACCGCGCAGTGCATCAGACGCTCGCTCGACGGCGCGGCGCCGAGCGTCTCGAGCGTCGCGCCGTCGAGGCCGATGCGCACGAGGATCTCGGGTCGCAGGTCGCCCTTGAAGAGCTGGCTCGGTGTGATCCACGCCTCATCGGTGCCGGGAATACGCGCCGAGACGTTGCCGCCGGTCGCGGTGATCAACTGCTGCGCGTACAACTCGCGCACCACCTGCACGAGTTCCTCGCGCACGGCGTCGCTGCCGCCGGCCGCCGCTGCGGTCGCGGTCGGGACACCGCTCGGGTCCGGCAGCGCAGCGAGATCGCCCGGATCGCCGATGGCATCGCGTGCCGCGCGATAGTGACGCGCGAGCGCCGGCTGGATCTGTTGGAGCGTCATCGCCTTCGCCGCGTCGCCGGTGAAGGAGAGACGTCCGTTCAGGGCGGCCTGCATCGGGTTCACGCGACCGGTGAACATCCCGTCGAGCACGTCGGCGCGCAGCTTCAGCTCGACCTCGGGCCGAGCGTCGGGCGCGCCGAGCGCGCCGCTCATTCCGCTGCGCAGCCGCAGCCAGAAGGACTCGTCGAGGTCGGTGAGCCGGAAATGGAGCGTGACGTCGCAGTTCGCGGCGAAGCGCTCGAGTTCCGCATCGCTCGTGCAGCCGCTGACGAAGCGCTCCAGGATGGCGTGCATCTTCTGCGCGAGTTCGGGCGGGGCGCTCCTGCGGGGCTGCACGCTGGAAACGACGCGGCTCGTCTCCGCTCGTCCTTCTGCTTGCGTCGCGCTGGAGATCCGTCACGGCGGGAGCGGGTCGCTCCGCGAGGCGCGCGAGCTGCTCGGGGTCCGGCTCCGGACGCGCACCGCGCCAGCAGAAACCGGCGAGTGTCTCGGGGTTGCGCACGTGTTCCGGCGCCTCGCCGCGCAGCATGCGCGCGAGGTCCGCCGCGACGATGCGCCCCTGGTGCGCGGCGACCTCGAAGGTGTTGCCGCCGACGTGGGGCGTCGCGATCACGTTCGGGAAGCGCGAGCAGCGGATGGCCGCAGCCGGGCGGTTCGACGTCGAAGACGTCGAGCGCGGCGCCGGCGAGGTGACCGCTCGCGAGCGCGGCGGCGAGCGCGGCTTCGTCCACCAGCGCGGCGCGCGCCGTGTTCACGAGCAGCGGCGCCGGGTTTCATGCGCGCGATCGCAGCGCCGCCGAGGATGCGGCGCGTCGCGTCGGTGACCGGCGCGTGCAGGCTCACGACGTCGCTCGCCGCGAGCAGCTCGTCCCATTCCGCCCACTCGGCGTCGGCCAGCGCCGCGCGCTCGCGCGACACGAAGGGATCGTGCACGAGCACGCGCGCCCCGAAACCGCGCAGCCGCTTCGCGACGCCGCGTCCCACCGCGCCGAGTCCCACCAGCCCGACCGTCTTGCCCCACAGCTCGCGTCCGCGCAGCTGCGAGAAGGCCTGTCCCATGCGGCCGAGGTCGCCGGCGTCGATGCCGGGCTGGCGCAGGAAGGCGCCCGCCTGCGGGAAGTGGCGCAGCAGCATCAGCATGGAGGCGAGCGTCAGGTCGGCGACGGCGTCGGCGTTGCGTCCCGGAGCGAATAGCACCGGGATGCCGTGCGCCGTGCACGCCTCGACGTCGACGTTCACAGCGTCGCCGCGACAGGCCGCGACCACGCGCAGCGCGGGCAGCTTCGCGAGCGCCGCGGCGTCGAGCACGTCGACCTCGGTGACGAACACTTCGACGCCCTCGAGCGCCTCGACGAGCGCGGACCCCGCCAGCAGGCGCATCGCCTCGCGGAAGCTGGCGTGCTCGAGCGGGCCGAGCGCGCGCAGCGCGGCGAGCGACTCGGCGTCGAGATCGGCGGTCGCGAGGATGCGAGGCCGCACGGCGCTCGCAGCGGCTTCGCCGCATGCCGCCCGCGCGCGCAGAATACTCCGGCAGCAGCAGCTCGCTGATCGCAGCGTCCGACGGCGCACGCGCGGCCGCGTGGCGCTCCCAGACCTCGTAGATCCGCTCGTACGCGGCGGCGCGTTGGGGATCGGGAGTGGCGCCGTGCCGCGCCGGGACGACGCTGCGCACGGCCGCTTCGAGGTCGGGCCAGACGCCGGCCGCGACACCGGCGCAGAGCGCCGCGCCGAGCGCGCTCGATTCGGGCGACGGGCCGACGCGAAGCGGCGTCGCGAGCACGTCGGAGAGAACGCTGCATCCAGGTGTCGCTGGCCGAGAGACCGCCGCCGATGCACACGGCGCTCGGCGCGAATCCGGCGACGCCCGCCGCGTACTCGAGGTTGGCGCGCAGCGAGAAGGCCGCGCCTTCGATCGCCGCGCGCGCCGCGTGGCGACGCCGTTCGGGATCATCCGCCTGAACGAGCGGCGAGAACGAGAGGCTCGCGACCGGGATCCCCATCGCGCGCGGATCCGAGACCGGCGCGCCGAGCGTTGCGAGCATGCCGGTCGCGCCGACGGGCGAGCAGGAGGCTTCTGCGAGCAGTCGCGCGCAGGGTTGCGCGGCGTCGGCGAAGAGCAGGGCGGCCGCCCACTCGAGCGCTTCGCCGAGCGGACCGGCGTTGCTCTCGACGAGCCAGCGTCCCGGGACGAGATGGCACTCGGTCCACGCGCGCGCCGCGGGATCGAGGACCGCGCGATCGCAGACGAGCTGCACCGGAGCGCTGGTGCCGGCGACGATGCCCGCGGCGCCGGCGACGCGTCGCGCCGACGCCGAGCAGCGCGCACTGCGTGTCGGCGCCGCCCACGGCGACAGCGATGCCGGCGCGCAAGCCGAGATCGTGCGCGGCATCGCCGCTCAACGCGACCGAGACCTCGTGCCGGCCGGCAGGATCGGCGGCAGCACGCTGCTGCGCACGCCGGACGCTGCGACGAGATCGTCGGCCCACGCGCACGACGCGACGTCGAGCAGGCCCGACGTGCTCGCCTGCGACGGATCCGTCGCCGCCGCGCCCGTCATGCGCCAAGCGATCCAGTCCGAGAGCGCGAGCGCGTGGGAGGCCCGCGACGCCAGCTCGGGACGTTCGCGCGCGAGCCAGCGCAGTCGCGCGGCGAGCGCGATGGGCGTCGGCCAATGGCCGGTGCGCGCGTGCAGCGCTGCGCCCTGCGCCGCCAGCTCGAAGGCGACGCTGCTGGCGCGGCCGTCGCGATTCGGCGCCGCGAGCAGCGCTTCGCCCTGCGCGTCGAGCACGACGCTCGCGAAGCGCATCGCCGAGGCGGCGACGCCGATCACGTCGGAGGCGTCGATGCCCGCGCGTGCGACGGCCTCGCGGGTGGCTTCGCAGAGCAGGCGCCAGGCGAGGTCGAGATCGAGGTCGACGCCGAGGCCGCCGGTGCCGGGCGCGGCGGGATGCGTCCAACGGCGCCGCGCGACTGCGAGCGGCCCGCGCTCGGCGTCGAGCAGCAGCGCGCGCACGCTGCCGCCGCCCGCGTCGAGCCCGAGCAGCAGCGGGCTCACATCGCGCTCGCCGGCGCCGGGTCGAAGCGCACGGGCAACTCGCGCGGCGAGCGGAAGATCAGGCCGGTGATGTGCGCGTCCTTCGCTTCCGGATCGAGGCGCAGGTTCGGCAGTCGCTCGAAGAGCGTCTGCAACAGCACGCGCGTCTCCATGCGCGCGAGGTGCATGCCGAGACAGACGTGCGGCCCGATCGCGAACGCGATGTGCGGCTTCTGCTCGCGGAACACGTCGAAGCGGTCCGGTTCGCTCCAGCGCGACGGGTCGCGATTGGCGGCGCCGAGGCTCACGCTCACCGGCGCGCCCGCCGGAATCGCAACGCCCGCGAGCTGCGTGTCGGCGCTGGCGGTGCGCAGGATGCCGAGCAGCGGCGGCTCCCAGCGCAGACCTTCCTCGATCGTCTGCGGGACGAGTGACGGGTCGGCGCGCACGGCATCGAGCTGGTCGGGATGCGTGAGCAGCCCGAAGAGCAGATTGCTCGACGAGCGGTACGTCGTCTCGGCGCCAGCCGGCGCGAGCAGGCACAGGAAGGCGTAGATCGCCTCGTCGCTGAGACGCATGCCGTCGAGTTCGGCGTGCGCGAGGACGCTGATCAGGTCGTCTCTTGCGGCTGCGGCGTCTTGCCGCGACGACCGGTGCGAAGAGTGCGCGCAGTTCGCGCGCAGCGCGGATGCCGCCCTCCCAGTCGACCGCGACGCTGATCAGTTCGACGGCAAGCGCGGTGGAAGCGCGCGATGATCCTCCTCGGGAAGGCCCATCATCGCGGCGACTACGCGCACCGGGAACGGGAAAGTCAGCTCGCGCACCAGGTCGGCGTGGCCCCGGGCGGCGAAGCGGTCGACGTACTCGTTCACGATCGGGCGCACGAGTTCGCTCTCCCAGCGCTCGATCGCGCGGGGCGTGAAGGCGCGCGAGAGCAGCGCGCGGTGGCGCAGGTGCTCGCTCGCCGTCCATACCGAGGATGGTGTGTCCCATCACCACGCCCATGCTCTTCTGGTAGCCGGCCGAGCGAGAAGCGCGCGCCGTCGCGCAGCACCTCGAAGACGGCGTCGTAACTGAGCACCGTGTAGATCTCGGAGGCGGCCATCAGGTTGCCCACCGTGCAGCTTCACGTCGCCCATCAGCGCCGCCAGGTTCAGTTTGTGGACGGCTCCTTGCGCGCGCATCGCCGCGAGGCCCGGGTAGGGATCGCGCACGGCGCCCATGCCCTGCGCGCGGTTGAACTTCTCGAACGGATCGGTCTCGTCGCGCGCGTCCGCGTAGGCCTGGCGCAGCGTGTGGACGTCGTTCTCGAGCATCGGGATCCCCCTCGATCGCTTCAGGATGGCGGCGCGCCGAGCAGCCGACGCACGATGTCCAACACTTCGCTGCGGTGGCCCTCGAGTCGCTCGCGTTGCAGCGGATCGAAGCCCGAGCCCGGCAGCAGGGCCGGCATCGCCGCGACGAAGAAGACGGTCGAGCCGGTCACCAGGCTCGCGAGGTGCACGGCATCGACTTGCGACGGGACCTCCGACGCGTCGTTGGCGCTCGCTTCGAGCACGCGTCCGATCAGCGCGGAGAAGGCGCGCGTGTGCCGCACGCAGCGGCGGCTCGCGGCCGACGCGACCGTCGGCGACCTCGCGCAGCAGGATGCGCGCGGTCGAGGGTCGCCCGGCGACGTAGTCGATCCAGGTCGAGACCGCCGAGATCGCGCGCTCGGCGAGCGTGCCGGCGCCGAGCAGCACCGGCTCGACGCGCGCGAGAAGCCCGCCGAAGACGTCGGCGAGGACCGCGTCGTAGAGCGCCGGCTTGTCGGCGAAGTAGTAGACGATCGATGCGCGGCGGATTCCGACCGCCGCGGCGACATCCTCGAGCCGGGTCTCCGCGAAGCCGCGTTCCGCGAAAAGGGTCTCGGCCGCCGCGAGAATGGAAGCGCGCGTGCGCTCGGATCGCGGCAGCGTTCGAGGAGCGTTCCCAGCTCTGCTACCATCCACTAAATCTACCTGCGCGCAGGCAGAAAATGAACGAAAAAGTGGAGAAAGGGGAGAGAGGGGACGGTCCTCGTCGCGACCTGGCTGTGGACGCGAGGGACACACCTCGCGAGGTGTGTCCCCAAATCCCAAAGCCAGTCACAGGCGAGGACCGTCCCCTTTCTCAGTCGCCCTTTCTCAGTCGAGGTCGGCGAGGACGGGGGCGTGGTCGGAGGGGGTGAGGTCGTTCTGCTTCTTGCGGAACTCGCGGTCGATCTCGGTGCTGCGGACGCGGGCGACGATGGGGGGGGTCGCGAGCAGTAGGTCGATGCGGAGGCCGTGCTTGCGGTGGAAGGCGCCGCCCCGGTAGTCCCACCACGAGAAGGCCTGCGTCTCGGGGTGGACGGCGCGGAACACGTCGACGAAGCCGGTCGCGAGGAGTCGTTCGAAGCGGGCGCGTTCCTCGTCGGTGTGGAAGATCGACCCGTGCAGCGACGCCTCGTCGTACGAATCGATCGCCGCGGGCACGACGTTGAAATCACCGCACAGCACGGCCGCGCGATCCGTCGTCGCGGTCGCCGCCAAATGCGCCGCGAGCGACTCGAACCAGCGCAGCTTGGCCGGGAAGTCGTCGTGCCCGGTGTGCTTGCCGTTCGGGCAGTAGACCGTCGTGAACTCGAGCCCGCCGACTTGCGCGGTGAGCAGTCGCGCGCCCGCCTGCTCCTGCCCGGGTAGCCCGACCTGCGCCGCGACCGCCGGCCCGCGCGACAGGATCGCCACGCCGTTCCAGCTCTTCTGCCCATGCACGAGCGCGCGGTAGCCCGCCGCCTCGATCTCGGCGCGCGGGAACTGCGTCGTCCTGGAGCTTCAGCTCCTGCAGGCCGACGACGTCTGGCTTGCGCTCGCGCAGCCAGAGCAGCAGCAGTTCGAGCCGTGCGCGGAGTCCGTTGATGTTCCAGGTCGCGATGCGCATCCCGCCATCGTAACGAGTCCTGCGCTCTGCTTGCCGCCCTCGGCGCCGGGTGCCAAGTTGCGCCCGTCAAGCGGGCGAGATCCATCCATGCAACACGCGACGCACGACGCCGATCCGCGGCGACAGGAACGGCTCGGCCTGCTCTTCGCGGCGCTGTGCGCGCTGAATGGCGCGTTCGTTCCGGCCGTTGCGAAGCTCACCACCGCGCACGGCGATGCCGTCTTCGTCGCGACCGTGACGACCGTCGTCGCTGGTGTCTGCGCGTTGCTGGTGCTGGTGGCGCTCGGCGAAGTCGCCGCGTTGTGGGCGCGAGGGCAGCGTCGCGCGCTGCTCGGGATCGGAACGCTCGGCACCGCCGTCACCTTCCTGCTCTTCTTCGAAGGCGCGCGCCGCAGCTCGGCCGTCGAGACCGCGCTCTGCCTCCAGATCGAGCCGGTCTACTCGCTGTTCCTCGCGCGCCTCTTCCTCGGCCATCCGCTCACACCACGCAGACTCGCCGCGGTGCTCGCGATCGTGGCCGGCATCGCGCTGGCGCTGAAGCCCGCCGGATTCTCGCACTGGATCGGCAACGCACTGCTGCTCGTGACACCGCTCGGCTGGCAGGTCTCGCACCTGATCGTGTTGCGCGGGTTGCCGTCGGTGCAGCCGCGCACACTCACCGCTGCGCGTTACGTCTACGGCGGCGCGGTGCTGGCGCTGCTCTGGTTCGCGACCGGTGGCGTCGCGCGCTTGCCGGCGACGCCCGAGCTGTGGCGGATGCTGCCGGTGCTCGTGCTGCAGGGCGCCGTGCTCTCGTTCCTCGGCACGCTGGTCTGGTACGCCGCGATCGCGCGACTCGATCTCGCGCGCTGTACCGCGATCGTGGTGCCGAGTATCCCGCTGCTCTCGCTCGGCGCGAGTTGGCTGCTGCTCGGCGAGTTCGCGTCGGCGCGGCAGTGGACGGGGCTGCTGCTCACGGCATCTGGCGTCGTTGCGTTCGTCACCGCGCCACATGCGACGCCGCCGGGCGAGGAGCCGGTGCCGCTCTCGGCCGCCTAGAGTCGTCCCGCCGGGTTGTTCTCGCCGCGCTGCGCATCGGTGGCACACCGACCTCGTAAGCCTCCTTCACCTCGATGAAGTTCTTCGGTAACCCGGACGCTGGCTTCGCAGGTCTCCATACCCGGACTCCGGGCGGCGAGAACGCCCTCGCTTCATCCCGATCCCGGCTCGCTTGGCACGGCGCGGGGAGACCGCTATCCCGACACGCAATCCCGTGAACAGTCGTGACGTGGCAACGGAGCGCGCAGTGGAAGTGGTTCGCCGGTACCGGGGCATCGCGAGGAGAGGCGCGTTCGCGCTGCTCGTCGGACTCGCGCTCGCCGTCCGCGCGACGGCGCAAGCTCCCGAGCCGCAGCCGGCCGCCGGGACGAAGACGCTCGCGCAATGCATCGAGATCGCCCTTGCGAACCGGCCCAACCTCGAGTCCGCGGCGGCCGGGGTCGAGGGCGGCCACGCCCGCGTGCGCCAAGCGTTTTCGGGCTACCTGCCCCAGCTGAACGGCTCCTACTCGTCCAACCGCCGCAAGTCGAGTTTTTCTTCGCGCACCCAGTCGGCGGGCAATGGCCCGATCGGCGCGATTTCGCAGTCGACGATCTCGAACTTCCACAACGGCGCCTTCACGCTCTCGCAGACACTCTTCGACTTCGGCCAGAACCTCGCCGCGATCCAGGCGTCGCGCGCCCGCGAAGCATCGCTGCGCGCCGACGCGGACACCCAGCGCAAGCAGGTCGTCTACGAGGTGAAGCAGTCCTACTTCGACCTGCTCGCCGCGCGGCGCCTGCTCGCCGTCGCCGAGCGAGACGGTGAAGAGCAACCGCCAGCAGCTCGAGCAGGCGCGCGGTCGCAACGAAGTCGGCTTCGCGCCGCGCATCGACGTGACGCGCTCGGAAGTGCTGCTTGCGCAATCCGAGCTGGACCGGCTCGCCGCGCGCAACAACGCGACCGTCGCCGCAGAGACGCTGCGCAACGCACTCGGTCTCGATGGCCCGCTCGACTTCGAGATCGCCGACGAGCTCGGGCGCAAGACGGTGGCGTTCGACGAAGCGAGCGCGCTCGACGCGGCCTATCGGAGCCGTTCGGAGTTGCAGAGCGTGCTCGCCCAGCAGCGCGCCACCGAAGAGGACGTCGCGCAGCATCAGCGCGAGCACCTGCCCACCGTCAGCGCCGACGCTTCCTACGGCTGGTCGAACAGCGACTTCCCGCTCGCCGACAACTGGGTGTTCGGGGCCAGCGTGAACGTGCCGATCTTCAGCGGCGGGCTCACCGCCGCGCGCGTCGCCGAGTCGCGCGCGAACTTGCGCGCGCTGCACGCCGACGAACGCACGCTGCGCCAGCAGATCGCGCTCGAAGTGCGGCGCGCGCTGCTCGACGTCGCGCGCTTCTCCGAGAGCATCGACGTCAGCGCACGCGCCGCCGAACAGGCGCAGGAGAACCTGGAGCTGGCGCAAGGCCGCTACGAGATGGGCGTCGGCAACGTGATCGAACTCACCGACGCGCAGGTACAGCGCGCGAGTGCCGAGGCGGACCGCGTCGGCGCGCTCTACGACCATCAGACCGCCGTCGCCGCTCTCGAGCAGGCAATCGGCCAGGAGCTTCCCGCACCGTGAACGCGCCCCACGCGAACCAGAAGACGACCCGCGCGCGCTCTCCGCGCGTGTGGATCGCCGCCGGCCTCGCTCTCCTCGCCGTCGCCGCCGGGGCGTGGTTCTGGTGGCGCGGCGGCACGGCCGAAAGCGCGGGCTTCCTCACCGAGAACGCCGATCGCGGTCCGATCGAAGTCCTGGTGACCGCCACCGGCACCGTGAATCCGGTCACCACGGTGACGGTCGGCACCTACGTGTCGGGCCCGATCCTCGAACTCTACGCCGACTTCAACTCGCCGGTGACGAAGGGCCAGCTCGTCGCGAAGATCGACCCGCGGCCGTTCCAGGTGAAGGTGCTGCAGGCCGAGGCGCGGCCTCGCGAACGCGAAGGCCAAGGTCGAGAAGTCGCGCGCCGACCTCGCGCTGAAGCAGCTCAACTTCGAGCGCAACCAGACGCTGCGCGCGCGCAATCTGATCGCGCAGAACGACCTCGACACCGCGCGCAGCGACTACGCCCAGGCGAAGGCGCAGCTCGCGCTCGATCAGGCCGGCGCGCAGCAGGCCGAGGCGCAGCTCGCCGAAGCCCGCATCAACCTCGGCTACACGAACATCACGTCGCCGGTGGACGGCGTCGTGGTGTCGCGCAGCGTCGACGTCGGTCAGACCGTGGCGGCCAGCTTCCAGACGCCCGAGCTCTTCAAGATCGCGCAGGACCTCACCAAGATGCAGGTGGACGCGAACGTCTGCGAGTCCGACATCGGCGCGCGTGCGCGAGGGGCAGCCGTCGCTCTTCACGGTCGACGCGTACCCCGGCCGTTCCTTCGAGGGCCAGGTCGTGCAGGTGCGCAACGCGCCGATCACGGTGCAGAACGTCGTGACCTACGACGTCGTGATCGAGGTGGCGAACCCGGACCTCGCGCTGAAGCCCGGCATGACGGCGACGGTCTCGATCACCACCGCGCGCCGCGACGACGTGCTGCGCGTGCCGCTGCGCGCGCTGCGCTTCAAGCCGGAAGCGCGGCGAAGCGGGTGCGATCGGCGGCCCCCGCGCACGTCGAGCCGGGTGCACCGTCGGTCTACGTGCTCGACGCGAACGGCGCCCCGCAGCGCGTCGAGATCCAGACGGGCCTGCGCGACGACCGCCACGCCGAGCTGCTCGCGGGCGACATCGCGCCGGGCGACGGCGGTGGTGGTGGCGCTCCGTCGCGGAACGGAGCAGGCCGGGCCGACGCCGGCGGCGTCCCCGTTCATGCCGCGACGCGTGCGCTGAGCGATGCCGGCGCCGCTCGTCGAAGCGCGCGACCTCTGGAAGGTCTACGAACTCGGCGACATGCGCGTCGAGGCGCTGCGCGGCGTCACGCTCGCGATCGACGCCGGGCGAAGCGGTCGCGGTGATGGGCGCGTCGGGCTCGGGCAAGTCGACGTTCATGAACCTGCTCGGCTGTCTCGACCGGCCGACGCGCGGCAGCCTACGCTTCGCCGAGCACGAGATCCTCGAAGCCTCGGCCGACGAGCGCGCCGAGATCCGCAACCGCGAGATCGGCTTCGTGTTCCAGAGCTTCAACCTGATCCCGCGCACGTCGGCGATCGAGAACGTCGAGCTGCCGCTGGTCTACGCCGGCGTTTCGGCCGTCGAGCAGGACGAGCCGCGCGCGCGAAGCGCTGCGCGCGGTGGGGCTCGCGGGCCGCGAGCACCACACGCCGAGCCAGCTCTCGGGCGGCCAGCAGCAGCGCGTCGCGATCGCGCGGGCGCTGGTCAACCGGCCGCGACTGCTGCTCGCCGACGAGCCGACCGGCAACCTCGACACGCGTTCCAGCCAGGAGATCATGGAGATCTTCCAGCGCCTGCAGCGCGAACCGGGCATCACGCTGGTGGTGGTGACGCACGAGCCCGACATCGCCACCTATCTCGACCGCGTGATCACGTTCCGCGACGGCGAGGTGATCTCGGACCTGCGGCAGACCGCCGTTCGCGTGGAGGCGTCCGCGTGAGGGTGTTGCTGATGACGCTGCGGGCGGCGCTGCGCGCGCTGCGCCGCAACAAGATGCGCTCGGCGCTGACGACGCTCGGCATCGTGATCGGCGTCGCCGCGGTGATCGCGATGGTCAGCATCGGGCGCGGCGCGAACGTCGCGGTGCAACAGCAGATCGCGAGTCTCGGCACCAACCTGCTGATGGTGATTCCCGGCGCCACCACCAGCGGCGGCGCGCGCTCGGGCTGGGGCGGCATGTCGACGCTCACCGTGCGCGACGGCGAGGCGATCCGCGCCGACGCACCGGCGGTGGAGGACGTCACCTGGTTCAAGCGCGCGATCGCGCAGGTCGTGTACGGCGACGCAGAACTGGTCCACCTCGGTGCAGGGAGCCACCGCGAGCTACGCGAACGTGCGACAGTGGCCCGTCGCGAAGGGCAGCTTCTTCACGCAGCGCGACGAGGACGACGGCCAACCGCGTCGCCGTGCTCGGCCAGACCGTCGTCGACAACCTCTTCGGCCCCGGCGAGGACCCGATCGACGCGACGATCCGCGTGAAGGACGTTCCCTTCCGCGTGATCGGCGTGCTCGCCCGCAAGGGCCAGACCACCTGGGGCCAGGATCAGGACGACGTCGTGGTCATGCCGTTCGGCACCGCCGAGCGCCGCGTGCTCGGCACCGAGATCCTCGGCTCGGTCGACATGATCTTCGTGACCGCCGCGTCGCAGCACGACATCGCAGCGGCCGAGGAGCAGATGACCCTGCTGTTGCGCGAGCGCCACCGCATCCAGCCCGGTCAGGACGACGACTTCACGGTGCGCGATCTCAACGAGATGGCGCAGGCTTCGGCGAGCGCGAGCCAGGTGATGACGCGCCTGCTGCTCGCCGTGGCGTCGATCTCGCTGCTGGTCGGCGGCATCGGGATCATGAACATCCTGCTGGTCTCGGTGACCGAGCGCACGCGCGAGATCGGCATCCGCATGGCGGTGGGCGCCAAGAGCCGCCACATCCTGCTCCAGTTCCTGGTCGAGGCGATCACGCTGAGCTTCGTCGGCGGGCTCGGCGGCGTGCTGCTCGGCGTTGGCGCCGCGCGACTCGTCTCCACGCTGGCGGGCTGGCCGACGCTGATCTCGCCCGGCGCCGTACTCGGTTCGCTGCTCTTCTCGGGCGCGGTCGGCGTGTTCTTCGGCTTCTACCCGGCGCGCAAGGCGGCGCGTCTCGATCCGATCGTGGCGCTGCGATACGAGTAACCGAAAGCTGCTACTACTCGCGCGGCGCGGCCGCGCCGTCCTCTGCAAGCGGTTGTCAGCGGGTGGCGCGCTCTAACGTGGTCTCGCCCTAGGGGACTCCCATCGTATCTACGGCCTCCATCTCGAATGGGTCTTTCGCTGCCGGCGAGGTGGCAGACTTCGCAGGATTGGTGCCGGGCATCCGCTCGAAGTCCGGAGTGAACTCGACGAGAATGCCCCTGAGCTGATCGAATGGCTTGCGATTGCCGTCGAACCTCGCCTTGCCCGCGGAGATCAGGTCGTCGAAGGTGGCCTTGCCGCCCATCACTGACTCCAGGTCGCTGCGCTTGAGCGTTATGGTCAGATCCGCGTTCTTCGCCTGCTGGCCCTTGATGCTGGTGAGCGTCGAGTTGCTCATCTCCACGACGAACTTCTCGCCGTTGTCGGGCGTGACCAGGTTGATGACGAAATGCATGCCATCGGCCTTCGAGCCGTCCACGCGGATGCCGAGGAAATCGAGCCACAGGTCGGTCGACATGCCGCGGATCGTATCCGGTGGGATCCCGCGTAGAAGCGGCATCACGGCATCCGCGTGCTGCTGGTGCCGATGAATACGCCCTGCGTGATGGTGCGCGAGATCCTGTCGGTGGTGGGCGACCGCTACTTCCACGCGGTGTTCTTCGCCGACGCGCGCGATCGCGCGGGCTGCTCGGCGCCCCGACGCTCCTCGAGAAGCTCGACGCGGCGCGCGCGGTCTCCGATCTCGCGCTCGAGTGTTCGGCCCGGAGGCGCTGGAGTCTGGGTCGCTCGCGGATGCACAGTTTCGGTTGGCGATGACGGCGGGAGTCGCGGTCGGGACGACCGAGGTGAACCTCAACCTGATCGCGAGCCGCGCGCTCGGCTTCCCGCGGGAGTGATTGCCGATGCGTCGCCGGGTGAGGGGGTGCCGTTGACTTGGGGACGTTCCTGGTCGTGTTGACTTTATTGACTCGAGGAACGTCCCCAAGTCAATACGTCCCCGACCGCTAGCCGACGTTCAGCTGCTTCGCGGGGCGGACCTCGATGTCGAGGATGTTGACGTGGGGTGGCTGGGTGACCGCGAACAGGACGGCGCGCGCGACGTCGTCGGCGTTGCCGAGGACTTGCGGGAGCAGCGGCTGGAGTTTCTCGATCACCTCGTCCGGGAGCCGCTCGCCCTTGCGGATCTCGGTCTGCACGCCGGTCATCTTCGCGAAGCCTTCGAGAAAGGCCGGATCGAAGTTGCGCGCGAAGTTGGTGGCGATCGCGCCCGGCATCACGTTCACGACGCGGATCGTGTCGTCTTCGAGTTCCGTGCGCAGCGTTGCGCTGATGCAGTTGACGGCGTGCTTGGTTGCGCCGTAGACGCCCGAGTCGCGGCGCTGCGCGGCGATCGACGAGATGTTGACGATGTGGCCGTGCGCCTTGCAGGCGCGCATCGCGCGGATCGCCGCTTGCGAACCCGCGAGCAGCGCCAGCACGTTGGTTTCGAGCATCGTGCGCCACTCCTCGGGGTCCGCGTCGGCGATCTTGGAGGGGAACGAGACGCCGGCGTTGTTCACCATGATGTCGAGGCGACCGGTCGCTTCGACGGCCCCTTCTACCAGTGCGCGCACCTGCGCGACGTCGCGCACATCGAGCGCGACCACGCGCGCGCCGCCGCCCGCCTGCTCGATTTCGCGCGCGACTTCGTCCATCGCGTCGCGCGTGCGTCCGGCGAGCGTGACGTGTGCGCCCGCGAGGCCGAGTTGACGCGCGATCTCGCGGCCGATGCCACTCGATGCGCCGGTGACGACGGCGGTCTTGCCTGCGAGAGGCTGCGCTGTGGCCATGGGAATCTCCTTCGGCGAGTGGATCCACGCTACCGCCTCTGAGGCAGTTGCAACACAGTCGGCGATCGTTCATGCCGGCGCCATGTGGCGCGCGTCAGCGCCTGATGGGCGCGGGACGCGGCCGCTAGCCTGCATCGATCCACGAGAAGGAGCGAGCTGGTCATGGCGCGACGTTCGGGGGCGAGTTCGATGGTTTTCGCATGCGCCGCGGCGGTGCTCATCTCGGCGTGTGCGAGTTCGGGCCTAAGGCCGCGTGCGACGGCAGGCGCCGACGTCAGCGTCGCTTCCGACTCGGACGTGCAGGCGGCGCTCACTCGCTCCTGCTACGGCTGCCACTCGGATTCCGGCTCGCTGTCGTGGCACGCGAAGCTTGCGCCGTCCGCATGGTTTGCCGGATCGGCGCGCGAGAAGCTCGATTTCTCGAGCTGGCAGAGCCTGCCCGCCGATCGCAGGAGCGAAGCCTTGCGATCGATCGAGCGGGTGGTGAGCGGCGGGGAGATGCCGCCGTGGGATTCAGCGCTCTTCGACGCTACCGAGAAACTCTCGCCAGCCGAGAAGGAAAGCGTGGCGGCCTGGGCGTCGGAGGCCGCGCCCGGCGCGAGCCGCTGACCGGCGCCCGACGCGGAGCCGCGCGGGACGGGCGTGAATCCGCTGGGTCGTGCTCGCGCACGCCGGCATCGTGGGTTCACCGGGTCGCGATTGAGTCTACGCCCCGCTCGTATACGCCGCCGCGCTCGCCGTTCAGCCGGCCCGCAGCGCGCGACCCTCCGAAGTCGAGCGGCGTCGATCCCTTCGTCGGTAAGATCCCCGCGGCCGGCAACACCGTGGGCGTCTCAAAGGGCGGCACCGAATGGGCGCTCAACGTCGGCGCCAAGACCTACCACGCGTTCCCGATCGAACCGAAGAAGACCTGAGCGGGATTCCGCTAGCCGCATCGAATAACTTGACGAGAAATAACTTGACGCCCGGCACCTCTCCTGGAGCGCTAGGCTGGCCGGTAGCGACGGATCCTCTGTCGCCGCACCGGTGGTCATCACTCATGTACAAGCAAGTTCTGACGGCCATGACCGTGGGGCTCACGCTCTTCGGTCTGGCGGGATCGGCGTCTGCAGCGGACAAGCTGATTGGCAGCGTCACGGCGGTCGACGCCGGCGCGAAGACCGTGTCGGTCGAGGAGACCGGCGCCTCGCAAACCACCACGTTCAGCGTCGATGACAAGACGAAGATCGTGGAGGGTCGCAAGGGCATTGCGCTCGCGGACCTGCAACAGGGTCGCAGCGTGAAGGTGACGTACGAAGATCGCGACGGCGTGGCCGTGGCGTCGCGCATCGAAGCGGAGCTTCCGATGGGCGCCGACAAGTCGAAAGCGCTTCCGGATCACCTGCAAGGCAACAAGTAGCGAGCCGGTGCCGCGACCCGGCACCACCTCCGACGGCTACTCTGCGGTTTCCTTCCAATCGCGTGGACGATGGCGAAGCAACCGACCCAGGACCCGAGCGCGGCGCCCAAGACATCGAAGGAGGCGGGCCCGCGCACGCCGACCGTTCGGCCGCAGCCGTGGTGGATGATCGTCATGATCGTCGTGACGGCGAACTTCCTGCTGATGCGCGCCTGTTTTCCCGAACCGTCCTCGATCACCATCCCGTACACGTTCTTCAAGCAGCAGGTCGAGGCCGGGAACGTCGAGGATGTCGTCGGATTGGGGGATTCGATCCGCGGCAGCTTCAAGGCCGAGGTCACCTATCCGACCCGGGATACGCAGCCGCCGCCGGCGTCGGAGCCGAAGCTGCCCGCCTGGCTCGTCGCCGACCCGAACGAGCCGCACACCTCCAAGCGCTTCGTGACGCAGCGACCGGCCTTTGCCGACGCCGGTCTCGAGGCGCTGCTCGAGAAGCAGGGCGTGATCATCGACGCGCGCGACGAGGACGCCTCGTCGGTTTTCAAGCTGCTGATCGGCTTCGGGCCCACGCTGCTGCTGATCGGCGCGTTCATCTGGATCAGTCGCCGCGCTGCCGCGGCCGGCGGCGCCGGTGTGTTCGGACTCGGTCGTAGCCGCGCCAAGCGCTACAGCGAGGAACAGCCAAAGGTCACCTTCGACGACGTCGCCGGCATCGACGAGGCCGAAGCCGAGCTGGTCGAGATCGTCGACTTCCTGAAGAACCCGGCCAAGTACCAGCGGCTCGGCGGCACGATGCCGAAGGGCGTCCTGCTGGTCGGTGCGCCGGGAACTGGCAAGACGCTGCTCGCGCGCGCGATCGCCGGACAGGCGGGCGTCCCGTTCTTCAGCCTCAGCGCTTCGGAATTCATCGAGATGATCGTCGGCGTCGGCGCGGCGCGCGTGCGCGATCTGTTCCAGCAGGCCCGCGAGGCCGCGCCCTCGATCATCTTCATCGACGAGCTCGACGCCATCGGCCGCGCCCGCGGCAGCGGCGTGAGCCTCGGCGGTCACGACGAGCGCGAGCAGACCCTGAACCAGATCCTGACGGAGATGGACGGCTTCGATCCGCGCGAAGGAATCATCGTGCTGGCCGCCACCAACCGCGCCGACGTGCTCGACCCGGCGCTGCTGCGGCCGGGCCGCTTCGATCGACGCGTCGTGGTGCAGCGGCCCGACCGCGCCGGACGCGCCGCGATCCTCGCGGTGCACACGCGCAAGGTTCCGCTGGCTCCGGACGTGTCGCTCGAACGGATCGCCGCCGAGACCCCTGGTCTGGTCGGAGCCGACCTGCGCAACCTGGTCAACGAGGCGGCGCTGCTGGCGGCGCGCAAGGCCGCCGACGCCGTCCGCGTCGAGGATTTCGCGGAGGCGCTCCAGAAGATCACACTCGGGCCGGCGCGACACGTCCTGCTGACCCCCGCCGATCGCGAGCGCACGGCATACCACGAGTCGGGACACGCGCTGCTCGGGCTGCTGGTGCCGGGCAGTGATCCGGTGCGCCGCGTCTCGATCGTGCCGCGCGGCACGGCGCTCGGTGCGACCTACCAGATTCCCGCCGACGATCGCACCAGCTACGGCGAGGACTACCTGCGCGCGCGCATCACCAGCGCGCTCGGCGGCCGCGCCGCCGAGCATCTCGTCTACGGGGTCACGACGACGGGCGCCGAGAACGATCTCCAGCAGGTGACCGAGATCGCGCGGCGCATGGTGCTGCGCTGGGGGATGAGTGAGCGACTCGGTCCGATCAGCTTCGTCGCGCCGCAGGACGAGGGGCTGCCCCCGGCGTTCCAGCAGCGGCCCTACAGCGATGCGACGTCGGAACTGATCGACGGCGAGGTCCGCCGCATCGTCGAGGAGTGTCACCGCGAAGCGGAACGGCTGCTGGCCGCGAATCGCGACAAGCTCGACGCGCTCGCGCGCGCGCTGCTCGCAGCGGAGTCGCTCGACGAGCAGGAGATCCGCGCGGCCACGGGCTTGACCGAGTCGCCCGTCGCGGACGACCCGGTCGAGCGCCTGCGCGCTTCTTCGAGCTAGGAGGCCTGGGCCTCCACCCGCTCAGCGCGTGATGGCGTTGCGAAGGCGATCGACGACCGACGTGGCGGTGACACGTGCGTCGGCGAGGATCGCGTCGGCCGACTGCTTGACCTCCTGCCACGATCCACCGGCCGCGGCCGACACCTGCTTGAGCTGGCTCTTGGCTTCGCGCTGCTTCGACTTCAACACGGCGAGCTGCGCTCGCGCGTCGGCTCGAAGCGCGCGAACCCGCGCGCGCGCGTCGGCCTCGATCGCCTTCTCGGTCTTGCGCAGGCCCTTGGTGATCTCGCCGATCGACTTCTCGAGGTGCTTCACGCCCTGCTTGATCTCGGTGTATGCGGCCTTCTCCGCCTGGGACATCGCCAGTCCTGCGCGGCGGCCCGCGCCCTTCGCTCCGGAACTCTTCCTGACTTTCTTGGCGGCCATGCTTTTCTCCCATTGAAATGTTCGTTGACCGGCGAAACGTAACGCGCTCCTGCACCAGTCCCAACAGCAGATCCACGGGAATACGATGCGAGTGTGCGATCGATTCGGTGGACTCGAACATGTCGGGTTTGGGACACGCTGCGGCGCTCCCGGCACGGGCTCTTCAGTCGGTGGACGGCCGGGAGCCGGACGACTGTACGACTTCGATCCGGGTACCGTCGGGGTCGACGACGAAGATCGCGCCGCTCGCGTGCTCGGCGTTCCACGTCCGCGTGGCGTGTAGAATGCGAACACCGGCCTGTTCCAGCGCCGCGATCCTCGCGCTGAGGTCGTTGGCGCGCAGCGACAGGTGGGTGAGTCCGAGCAGCCTCTCGGCCGCTTCGCCCGCCACATCCGGACGGCCGACTTCGCGGAAGAACTCCAAGTTGTGGATGGTCACGTACTCCGGCGGCGCACCCACATCGCGTCGCGGAACGCGCCCGCGCGGTCGATCTGGAGTTCGAGCACCACATCGACGTCGAGCGCGGCTCGCCGTAGATCGTCGACGCGACCGACCCCGTCACCATGTAGGAGAGCCCCATGGCCTCGAGGCGAGTCACGAAGAGTTCAATCCAGCCAGGCGTGGCCATGGAGTTGCCAGGCGAGGAGTCGCCCCCGGATCGCTGTGTCGTCTTCGTCGGGATGCCGCGTGCGCAGCCAGCTTTCCTCGAGTGTCAGCGCTTCCTGACGCAGGCGGCGTGCCACCTCGAGCTTCTGCTCGGGTCCGAGGCGCGCTTCCCAGCCCGGGTACACCGCGATTGTCGTGAAGGTCTCCTGGAGGATCGCAGGGCTGGCGAGGATCAGGTTGCCGAGGCCCCTGCACATCGATCCCCAGTCGTCGATGCAGACCTGCGGCGACGCGCGCTCCCGGAGGATCGACGAGAGCGCCACGCAGATCGCCTCGCCGACCTCTACGGCGTTATGGAACGCGCCGAGCGCCGCGGGCTCGCCCGGCGGTGGCTGCAAGATGCAGCCCTCGGGCACGATCATCGTGACGGCGTCGAAGAGCCCTTCGTTCTTCGGGATCGACCATCGACGCCAGCTGCGCCATCGCGTAGCCCCGCGTGTTCGCGAAGGTGTTCCAGACGCAGACCAGCCGTTGCAGATCGTCTCGAAGGCGCTGCGGATGATGCTGGCCGAGACGGGATCGACGCCGGCGCGCCTTCCGGCGGGCCGTGGTAGACGCGTGCGGGAACGCCGTGCTAATCGGCAGATGCGTCGCCCAACAATCAGGAGACCCGACCCGTGAAACTTCACAACAGCATCGGACCCAACCCGCGCGTCGTGCGCATGTTCCTCGCGGAGAAGGGCGTGGTGCTCCCGCTCGTCACCGTGGACCTGGTCGGCGGCGAGAATCGCCGCGAGCCGTACCTCTCGAAGAACCCGAGCGGTCAACTTCCGTGTCTCGAACTCGACGACGGCTCGTTTCTCGCTGAGATCACCGCGATCTGCGAGTACATCGAGGAGAAGCACCCGAAGCCGGCGCTAATCGGCAGCACGCCCGAGGAGCGCGCCGCGACGCGCATGTGGGTGCGGCGCATCGATCTCAACATCGTCGAGCCGATGGCGAACGGCTTCCGCTACGCCGAAGGGCTGGCGCTGTTCAAGAACCGCATCCGCACCATCCCGCAGGCGGCGGACGATCTGAAGGCGATCGCGCGCGAGAAGCTCGCGTGGCTCGACGCGCAGATCGCGGGCCGCGACTGGATCGTGGGCAACCGCTTCACGCTCGCGGACGTGCTGCTCTACGGGTTCGTCGATTTCGGCGCGACGGTGGGCCAGCCGCTCGATCCCGCGTTGAAGAACCTCAACGCGTGGCGCGACCGCGTCGCCGCGCGGCCGAGCGCGGCTGCGAGCAAGTAGCGAGCGCGGCGTGCGCGGGGTCGCCGCGATCGCCGGCCTCGTGCGCTTCGATCTCGAAGCGACCAGCGAGGTCGAGATCGCGCGCAGCCTCGCCATCCCGAACCTGTGTTGGATCGTCGCTGCGAGGCGCGCGGGCGGGGGACTCGTCCGAACCGTCCTCGGCGGACGAACATGGGTAGCTTCGCGTCGAGGGTCGGGTGGCCGCCTGCCAGCATGATGGTCGGAGGGCTTCGCGGGTTTCGGCCGAGTCCCCCGCCCGCGCTCGGTGCGTCGTCTTCAGCAGTTGATGTTCCAGAACGAATGGCGTCACACATCGGGCTCCGAGAGACGTGATCCATCTCGGGTCGCTCTTCTAGGCAGCTCCGCCGTACACGTTGAGCTTCTCGCCGGTGATGTAGGACGCGCGCGCGGAGACGAGCCAGCGCACCGCGTTGGCGACGTCTTCGGGTTGGCAGACGCGTCCGAACGGCATCGAAGCGTCGAGCGTGCGCAGGTCGTCGATGTTCGCCGTCGCCTTCATCAGGCGGCGGCCCATGTCGGTCTCGACCAGACCGGGCGCGACGACGTTCACGCGAATGCCGTGTTTCTTCACTTCCTTCGCGAGCGTGAAGGCCAGCGCTTCGAGCGCCGCCTTGGCCATGTTGTAGGGTGCGCCGCCTCCGGCGTTGTGGAGCGTGGCGACGCTGGAGATCATCACGATGTCGCCGCGCGGGCGCTGCTTCATGCGCGGCAGCACGAGCTGACAGAGGTGGTGCGCGCCGAGTGCATGCGTGCGGATCACCCGCTCCAGTTCGGCAGGATCGGTCTTCTCGACCGAGTTGCCGCGGCTCGCGATGCCGGCGTTGTTCACGAGGATGTCGACGAAGCCGAAATCGGCGACGGCGGCGTCCACGATGCGGCGGTCGTCGTCGTAGGAATCGACGGATCCGGGATAGGCGCGCGCGCGGCGGCCCAGCGCCTCGATCGCCGCGACGGTTTCGCGCGCAGCCGCCTCGTCCTTGCGGTAGTTGACGGCGACGTCGGCGCCGTCCTCCGCGAGCGCCAGCGAAATCGCGCGACCGATGCCGCGCCCGCCACCGGTCACCAGCGCCACGCGGCCTTCGAGTCCCATCGCTGTCCTCCCCGTGTGGCGGCGCAGCATAGCGACGCAGCGCTCGCCTTTGGGGGGCGGCTCGCTCGCATGGTGTCGCGCCGACGTCCGGAGCGATGATTGGCTCCGCGCGCGAACACATCACCGGCTATGAGTTGCCGCGCTCGATCGCCGTGTGGACTCGGCCCCGCGGGCCGCCTACCTGCCGCTCGCGAAGTGGCCGAATCGATCTGATTCCGCTCCGGTGGCGATCCGAGAAACCCAATTTCTTGGTGGACTTGGCCCTCCGATGGCGGCTAGTCTGTCCAAAATCGGCAGGGCACAGGCCGGCAGGGTCGAACGGGCGTCAAACAGTGGAGTCTGCCATATGAAGCGATGGATGTTCTTGGCGATGGGTATCGCGCTTCTCGGCTCGACCTCGGCGTCGGCTTGGAGCTGGAAGTCGTTCGATCCCAGGAATCACGAGCGCGAGCGCAGCCAGATCATCCGCAATGAGCGCATCAGCAGTGAGCGGCCTCCCTCGACTTCGCCGGTCCCCGAGCCGACGGCCGCGCTGGTGTTTGGCACCGCGCTGCTCGTGATCGGTGTCTCGAAGCGCCGGAGCAGCGACCGCTGAGCGCCGGCGCCCGCGTCAACCCGGCTCGGATCCAGCGCCGACACCCCGCCGTCCACGACGAGCGTCTGTCCCGTCACGAAGCGCGACGCCTCGCTGGTCAGGAACACCGCCGCAGCCTTGATACCGTCTTCCTGCCCGATGTGCCGCAACGGGATTCGTCGAGAGGTACGCGCGCATCCGTTCCGGGTCGTTCCGGATGGGGTCCATCATGTTCGTGTCGAAGGGGCCGGGCGCGAGGCAATTCACGCGGATGTCGTGCGGGGCGAGCTTCACCGCGAGATCGATCGCGAGCGACGCGACGGCTCCCTTGCTCGCGTCATAGGCGACCACCGCTTGCTCGGCATCCGTCGCGCCGCTGGATCTCGGCGACAACTTCCCTGCAACTCGCGCGCTTGCGCGATGCGACGAAGACCCGCGCGCCCGCATCGGCGAGTCCGATGCGCGATGTGACGGCCGATGCCACGCCCGCCGCCGGTCACCAGGGCCGCGCGACCGCTGAGGTCGAAGAGCACGGAGACCTGCACGCGCGGAATGGTAGAGTAGGCGGCGTCGTGTTGTCTTCGATCCGCATACTCGAGATCTGCGACGAGGCGGGCTTTCTCGCCGGCAAGATCCTGGGCGATCTCGGGCGCCGACGTCGTCAAGGTCGAAGCGCCCGGCGGCGACCTGGTCGGCCGCCGGCCGCCGTATCTCGGTGGCGTACGCGATCCCGAGCGCAGCCTCGCGTGGCTCGCGCTCAACACCAGCAAGCGTGGCGTCACACTCGACCTCGGAGTCGAGCCCGGGACGCGCCGTGCTGCAGCGTCTGCTCGACCGACCGACGTACTGCTCGACACCTTCGCACCCGGCATGCTCGACGCGTGGGGGCTCGGCTGGGACGCGATGTCGCGCCAGTACCCGCGCCTGGTGCGCTGCGCGATCACGCCGTTCGGCCAGACGGGGCCGCACGCGCAGCTCCGCGCGCGCGATCTGGTGGTGGTCGCGATGGGCGGCAACGCGTCGATGACAGGCGATCCCGATCGCCCGCCGCTGCGCTGCACGCTGCCGACCTCCTACTACCACGCCGCGCCCGAGGCGGTGCTCGGCGCGCTGATGGCGCTGCAAGCGCGCGAGGCATCGGGGCGCGGCCAACTCGTCGACGTGTCGCTTCACGAGTGCCAGCTCGCGCACGCTGCTCGGCGGCCCGGGTCTCTACGGGAACTCGCCGCGGCCGCCGCGTCGCAGCGGCGCCCGCACCGGTCGCACGCGCGAGATCTGGCCCGCGCGCGACGGTCACGTGTCGTTCGGGCTGCGCGGCGGTCCGGCGCGCGTGGCCGGACTGCGTGCGCTGGTGGCGTGGATGAGCGAATCCGGCGCGGCGCCCGCGTGGTTGTGCAACTACGACTGGGAACAGTTCAGCCCGGCCACGCTCGGACGATGTGGCAGCTCGCGCGACTCGAAGCCGCCCTGGGCGCGTTCTTCGCGAGCAAGACGATGCGCGAACTCTACGACGGCGCCCTCGAGCGACGCATCCTGCTCGCGCCGTGCAACGACGCGCGCGAGATACTCGCGCATCCGCAGCTCCGCGACCGCGCGTTTTTCACCACCCTCGAGTACCCGGAGTTCGGCGCGGCGATCGAACACCCCGCGTTCTTCGCGAAGGCGACCGGGCTGCGAGTCGGCATCCGCCGCCGCGCGCCGCGCATCGGCGAACACAACGACGAGGTCTATCGCGCGCTCGGACTCGAGCGGGAGGAGATCGCGAAGCTCGCCGCCGAAGGCGTCCTCTGATGGGCGAGTCGGGCGTCTACGCGGGCCTCCGCATCCTGGAGCTCGGGCGCCGGCGCCGCCGGCGCGGTGGCGACGCGCTACTTCGCCGAGCAGGGCGCCACGGTGATCCGCGTCGAGTCGTCGCTGCGACCCGACTTCCTGCGGCTCTTGCACGCGCGAGCGGGTGAGCCGGTCGATCTCGACGCGGCGCCGATGTTCGCGCTGCTCAATCCCGACAAGTGGAGCGTCTCGATCGACCTGCGCAAGCCAGCGGGTGTCGACCTGGTGTTGCGACTCGCCGACTGGGCCGACGTGGTGGCGCAGAACTTCGCGCCCGGCGCGATGGAGAAGCTGGGTCTCGGCCCGGCGCAGCTGCTCGCGCGCAAGCCCGCGTTGATCGTGGTGACGAGCGCGCTCTTCGGGCAGACGGGACCGCAGCGACACTACCCGGGCTTCGGCGGCCAGGGCTCGGCGATCGCGGGCTTCAACCACCTGACCGGCTGGCCCGACCGCGAGGCGATCGGCCCCTACGCGACGATCACGGACTCGCTGTCGCCGCGTTACGTCGCGCTGCTGATCGCCGCCGCGCTGCTCGAGCGCGGCCGCGGCGGCGCTGGCCAACACATCGACGTCTCGCAGATCGAGACGGGCGTCTACAGCCTCTCGGAATTCGTGGTTCGCTACAGCGCGAACGGGGAATCGGTGGCGCGCGCCGGCAATCGCGAAGCGGGCGCGGCGCCGCACGGCGTCTATCCCTGCGCCGGCGACGACGCGTGGATCGCGATCGAGGTGGCGAGCGACGACGAGTGGCAGGCGCTGGTCGCCGTGATGGGCGCGCCGAGCTGGGCGCGCGAGCCGCGCTTCGCAACGGCGGCGGGTCGCGTCGCGCACCAGCACGATCTCGACGCCCGTCTCGCCGCCTGGACACGCGAGTACGGTGCGTACCTGTTGATGGCGCAATTGCAGGAGGCCGGCGTGCCTGCCGGCGTCGTGCAGCATCTGGACGAGCTGCTGCAGGATCCGCAGCTCGCGCACCGACGTCACTTCGTGTCGCTCGATCACGCGGTGCTCGGCGTGCTGCCGTACGAACGCTCGGGGTTCCGGCTCTCGGCGAGCCCCGGCGGCTTCGACGACTCGGGCCCGCTGCTCGGCGAGGACAACGACACGGTGCTCGGCGAGATCCTCGGCCTCTCGGCTGCCGAGATCGAGCAGTTGCTCGTCGACGACGTGATCGCGTGAATCTGCGCGATACCCTGACTCAGAAGCCGAGGAAATCCTGGACGGCGTACCAGTGGCCGCTCTTCGAGCGCGCCGCGCCGACTCCGACGTAGTTGAGGCGCGGATTGAGGATGTTGGCGCGGTGGCGCGACGACGCCATCCACGTCTTCATCAGCACGTCGGCGGAGACGTTGCCGTAGCCGATGTTCTCGGCGGCGCGCCGCGCTCTGCACGATTTCAGCAGCGGCCTCAGCGACTGATGGTGGAGCCTCTGCGTGCGCGCGATCTGCCCCGACCACCGTTCTGCGTAGGAGCTGGCGCACGACCCACGTTGCAGCGGTCGCAGGCCGTGACGCCTGCGCTCGGCGTTCAGCAGCGAGAAGATGCGGTCTTCGTAGGCGTCGCTCGACGGCTCTGCGGCCGCGCCGCCGCGCGCGCTCACCGGCGGCGCTCCGGCCACGATCGCGAGCGCCGCCGCGGCGGCGAGCGTCGCGGCGAGACGCGCGGTTCTTCTGGCGCACGATGCATCCCCCTGATCGGCGCGCGCAAGATGCAGGGCGCCGCGCTCGCCGGCCACCCGCCGGATTGCGATGCGCCATCTGCGGCGCCGCTCCGGCGCCCCAATCGCGGACGAGCGGGACTGTCTCTCCGTCCGCGCACCCAAGTCCGACGTGCGCCAGCGCGCTACAAACGCGGACGGGGGGACTGTCTCATTCGTCTCTCGGGAACCGCTCGCAACTACTCCTCCGGATCCCGCCGCGTAGCAATCCCCGATCCTCGAGCCGAGCCCGACCCGATGAACACAAAATCGCTTGCCGGACGTACTGACGACTCAGGAGACCAGCCCGGGCTCCTCGCGTACTACCGGTTCGACGAACCGGGTGGCGACACGATCTTCGACAGCTCTCCCAACGGGCGGGACGGAACACTGGGCGCCGATGCGTCCTCCGGCACGGACGATCCGATGCGGATCGATTCGGGAGCGCCGGTCCCCAGCCGGACGGCGGCTCGATGACCTTCTCGCTCTTGACACTTGCCGGCTTGTCGCAGACGCGGCGTCGGCCTCGAGCACCGCGATCCTCGCGGGTCGCAACGCGCGCGTAGCGCGGGAGCGTCGCGTCGGCGAGGCGCTCGGCTACGAACCACCGCTCGGCGCGCCGCGTCAAGTGACCACTTCCAGAATGCCGCTGGCGGCCGACTCGCGGAGCGCGCGGCAGGTTCCGTCCGAGCCGGGCGCGAGCAGCGTGAAGACGGAGCATGAGCATGATGGAAGCTGGTGGCAGCCCTCGGCATCGTGGCGGCCACCGGAGAGTTCGCCCTGCGTTCGCTTCGTCACCGCGATCGCGCTCGTCGTGCTGGCGGGGCTCGCGCCCCGACCGCGCGCACACACGGGCCGCAGCCGCGGCGTTCGGACGACAACCAGGGCGGCAGGCCCGCCGGCGGCGCCCGGTCGCTGTCGTATCCTGCGCCGCATGCCGCTGCGAACGCCCACGCCGGCTTGGCCCTCGACCGCCGCGACCGAGCAACGCGCCGTCGCCGCGCTGCGGCTCCTGCTCGCCGCGTCGGCTCTGCTGGTGGTCTACATCGACCCGATCCAGCCGGAGCGGAACGTCGCCACGACCTACTCGATCTTGAGCGCCTACACGCTCGCGAGTCTGCTGCTCTACGTGCGCACGCTGCGAGAAAAGGCGGCCAGCGGCTTGTGGCTGAGCTGGGAGCATTGGAGCGACATCGCCTGCTACCTGGTGCTGCTCGCCTTGACCGGCGGCGCGAGGAGCCTCTTCTTCGTGCTCTTCTTCTTCCCGATCCTGGTGGCCTCGTTCCGCTCGGGATTCGCCGCCGGCATGACGGCGACGATCGGCTCGGCCGCCGCCGCAACCGCCGTCGGCCTCTTCGAGGCCCAGAGCCAGTCGAACCTCGAGCTCAACCGGCTTTTGCTGCGCGCAGTCGCTCTGTTGGTGATCGGGTTCGTCATCAGCTCGCGTGGCGGCTTCGAAACGCTGCTGCGGCTCCGACTCGCCCTGCTGAAGGAGATCGGCCGCCTCTCGAACCCACGCCTCGGTACGGACCGGACGATCGCCGCGAGTCTCGAGCGGCTGCGCTCGTTCTGCGATGCGGACGATTGCCTTCTCGTGCTCGCCGAGGGCAGCGGCGGCGAAGCACGGCTGCGGCGCGCCTCGCGCGACGATCCCGAGCGCGCACGCCACGAAGATCCACTGCCCCGTGATCTGGCCCGGCTCCTGCTCGGGCTCCCGTCTGAGCACGCGCTGGTCCACTCCGGACCGCCGGCCGGCTGGCTGCCTCGCCGGCGCGTGCAACAGTACGACGTCGTTCGGGGCGAGCCGGTCGCGGTCGACGCCGCGGCGGCGACGGCCCTCGCCGAGTGGTTCGCGCCGAGTTCGTTCATCACCGTGCCGGTGCTCGGTCGCGCGGGCACGATCGGCCGCCTCTTCCTCGCGTCGTCTGGAAGCCGGCTGCGGGCCGGCGACGTCGAATTCCTGCTTCAGGTGGTCGACTGTCTGCTGCCGCTCATCGAGAACATCCGGCTGGTGGACCGCCTCGCAGCGAGTGCAGCGGCCGAGGAGCGCCAGAAGATCGCGCGCGACGTACACGACAGCGTGATCCAGCCGTACATCGGCCTCGAGCTCGGCCTCTCGGCGCTGCTGCGTCAGGCGGAGGCCGCCGGGCAGGAGCAGGACGGCCAGGCGCGTGCCGACCTGCTCGACGGGCTCCAGAGCCGGCTGCGCCGCTTGATCGAGCTGATGGACGGCGGCGTTTCCGAGATGCGCAGCTTCATCTCGAGGCTGCGCACGGGCGCGAGCCGTGGCGGTAGCTTCGAAGCCATCGTGTCGAGCTACGCGCGGCGCTTCGCCGAGATCACCGGAATCGATGTGCGGGTGGAAGTCGAAGCGAGCCCGGAACTCGAGGCGAACGACCGCCTCTCGGCCGAGGTCTTCCAGATGATCGCCGAAGGGCTTGCCAACGTGCGGCGGCATTCGGAAGGAAAGCTCGCGACCGTGCGGATCTCGCAGGGGGACGACGTGCTGGTCCTGTCGATCCAGAACGACGGCACGCCGGGACGACCAGCCGCGCTGTTCACGCCTCGATCGATCGCGGACCGCGCCCGCTCGCTACAGGGCTGGACGACCGTTGCCGACGCACCCGCGGGAGGCTGCATCGTGACGGTGGAGATCCCGCTGTGAGTCCCGATGCTGACGGCGGCGGGAGCGGCGCAATCGGCGTCCTGCTCGTCGACGATCACCCGCTGGTGCGCGAGGGCGTGCGGATGCTGATCGAGGCGCAGCCGGACATGCGACTGCTCGCCGAGTGCTCGGACCGCGCCGGCGCCGTGGCGGCGATCGGCCGCCAGCAGCCCGACATCGTGTTGCTCGACCTCGACCTCGGCGCCGACGACGGGCTCGACCTGCTGCGCGAACTGATCGCCCAAGATCCCGGGCTGCGCGTGCTCGGATTCACGGGCATGCGCGACCCCGAGTTGCACAAGCTCGCGGTGCAGCTTGGCGCGCGCGGTGTCGTACCGAAGGAGCACGCTACGTCGGTGCTCCTCGCTGCGATCCGCAAGGTGCACGCCGGCGAGGCCTGGGTCGATCGCAAGGTCGTGGCCTCGCTGCTGCAGGAAGCGCGGCTAGCGCGCCAGCGCGGCGATCCCGAGCAGCGCAAGATCGAGGCGCTGACGGCGCGCGAGCGCGAGATCGTCGCACTCGTCGCGCAGGGCAACGGCACGCGACAGCTCTCGGAGCGCCTCGGCATCGCGGACAAGACGATCCGAAACCACATGGTGTCGATCTACGCGAAGCTCGGCGTCTCCGATCGCCTGGAACTCGCGATCTACGCGGGCCGTCACGGGCTCGCGGACGTGGGCAAACCGGAGCGCTGAGACCGGACGTTCGTCCTGATTTCAGCCGGGATATTCGTCCCGGTGGGTCCAGGACGCACTCCTCATTCGCTGCGCGCGAAGACCGTGTCTACTACTGGCGCATCCAATGCGGCGTGAGCGGCGCCCGCTCGAACGCACGGAAGGAACTCGCTGTGGCTCGCATGCTGATCCGATTCGCCATTCTCGCCGTGGCCCTCGCTCCGCTCGGAGCGCGCGCGGTCCCTTTGCTCCAGCTCGACATCGCAGGCGGCTCCTACGACCCAGAGACCGAAACCATCGTGACGAGCGACGACGCCTTCACGGTGTACGCCTACGCGACGCCGCAGCGTCACGCGCCCTCGGTGCTCGGCCGCACGCTCTTGCTCTCGATCGCGCTCACGCCCGAGACCGGCCCAGCGAACGTCGCCGCAGGCTCCTTCACCGTGAACGGTGTCAGCTACGCGGCGACTTCCGACATGACCTACGGCGTGCCCCCGATCGAAATGGACGGTACGGCCAGCCACGACGGCGGCGACCTCGGCCAGCATGGCATCTTCGAGACCTTCTTCGTCGAGGTCCCGTTCGTGCTGACGAGCGCGTCGCCCACCTCGGGCGCATACGACACGCAGGACGCCGCCGGCCAGGGCCCGATGGCGGGTCCCGACATGTACTACGCGGCGTTTCAGATCGACCGGCGCGCGCTGCCGCGCGACTATCAGCTCCACTTCGATTTGTACGCGACGCAATCGGGCCGGCCCCTCGACCGCGACGTCGCCTTCTTCGCGCCGTTCTCGCACGACGCCGCGACGGCTGGCCGCCCGGTCCCGGTCCCGGAGCCGACGATCGCGGTGCTCTTCGGCAGCGCGCTCGCGCTGCTCTGCGGTGCCGCGCGCTCGCACCGCGCGCACCCCCCGTGTTGGCTCGGATGCGGACGCGGCGAGCCTCGCCGAGGAGGGGAGCCAGGAGCCCTCGGCGGGGCCGCCCTACCGGCGGGCGTGTAGCCCGCCCCGCTGGGCCCGCGGGCCCAGCCGAGAGTTGCCATAAAGGTCATTCTCGGGCAAGAATCCCGCTTGTACCGCTTTCCATAGGGGAGGATTGCAAGACGCACTTCCCCGTGCGCCTGAGATTCGGCAATCCAGGCGTCTGCCTCCGCGGTGTCGAGGCGGCCTCGAGTGAAGTCACTCTGGCTCCCGTAGCGCTTCCGAGGCGACGGAAACACGACTACGGGAGTTTCAGCTTCGGGGTGTACCCCTGCGGCGGTCGCGCGGCGCGGCAATGTCTCAGCGGCAGGGCGCCCGGCCGTGTGTTCTCGATGCTCGACGGCTCCTGCCACCAAGGTCTTGCCGACGAATCTTCGGCCGCCTCGGAGAGCCCGGGCTCCTTGCCCCCGATGTAGCTCTCGTCCACCTCGACGAGGCCCGTGAGCTTCTCTTCCGGGCGCGGCCCGAGTGCCGAGCGCAGCTTGTGCAGCATTGTCCACGCCGTCTGGTGGCCGCCGGCGCCTGCCGCGTGCCAGAACCCGATCCACTTGGACCGCGTGTGTCTCGACTTCCCGGAGCTGGTTCTGGTGATGGCGCACGGCGCCGACCCGTGGTGGAACGTCGCGATCCGCCTGATGCTCAAATACCGCAACCTCTACCTGAAGACGTCCGCGTACGCGCCGAAGTATTTCCCGCCCGAGCTGCTCCACTTCATGAACACGCGCGGCCAGGACAAGGTGATCTTCGCCTCGGATCACCCCGCGCTCTCGATGGAACGCGCGCTCGGCGAAGCGCGCGCCCTCGAGCTGCGACCCGGCGTCGCCGCGAAATTCCTGTATCAGAACGCGCAGCGCGTGTTCTTCGAACGCGCCGCGCGCTGAATCGCGCACGCCGCGAGCGCCGTGCCGCTCGCCGCGGCGAGTGCGACGCCGGTGGGCTCCGGCACGGGTCGGGGTGGCACGCCCGGCGTCGGCGCCGGCTGCACCCGCCAGACGCCGTCGACGCCGCGCTCGATGCTGCTGCCACCGGGCGCATCGGCGACGTCGACGGCACCCGGCAGGCCCGTCTCGTCGAGCAGTCCGCTGCTGTTCTCGCCGCCGTAGATGACCACGGCGAGCGGCACCGTCTCGGCCGTCACTTCCTCGACCGGCACGTCGAAGAGCGCGACACCGTCGGCCGTCGTGCCGCTGTTCTGCAAGTCGGCTTCGAGGTCGACGGCGAGGTCGAAGACTGGGCTCGCGTTGTCGGGCGTGCTCAGCGGACCGCCGACGACGAAGAAGTCGCCGGCCGCAACGCTGCCCGCGAGTGCGAGCAGTCCCGACAAGTAGTCGGTGCCGCCCCAACCGAGACTGAAGCCCGCCAGTTCCACTGGCGCGTCACTGGTGTTTCGCAACTCGATCCACTCGAAGCCGTCGTCGGCTCCGGTGGCGTCGTAGAAGACTTCCGAGAGCGCGATCTCCGCGCGTGCAGCGGCGGCGAGCGAAGCGAGGCTGCAGACGAAGGCGGCGCAGCGCACCGCAGAGACGATCCTGTTCATCGAGTGACCCGCGCGGGACCGCGTGGGATGAGCGACGCGAGATTTCCGCATCGCGCGCGACCCCGCAACGGCGGACGAGCGTTCACGCCGGGCTCAGACGGACGCCGCTCGCAGCGCAAGCCCGCTCGCGACCGACGTCAGCTCTTCGCCGCCGCGCAGCTTCTCGCCGCCGAAACGGCGCTCGAAGATGTCTCGAACGGCCGGCACCAGCGCGCTGCCACCCGTCAGGAAGACGCGGTCGATCCGCGCGTCGGCGCAGCCCGCCGACGCGAGCGCGTCGTCTACGCTGGCTTCGATGCGTTCGAGTTCGAGCGCGATCCACGACTCGAACTCGCGTCGCGCAACCGCCGCGTGGAGCGCAAAAATGTCATCGCGATAGCGCACGCGACTCTCCCGCTGGCGCGACAGCTCGTGCTTCGTCGCCTCGATCGCGCGGTAGACGTGGAAACCGCGGTCTTCGCGCACCAGGCGCGTGAAGGCGCGCAGCCGTTCGGGTTCGAGCGCCTCGCGTTCGAGATCGGCGAGCAGCGCGAGCGTCGGCGGCGATTTCAGGAACGACAGGTGATGCCAGCGTTCGAGGTGCGCGTAGAGCCAGCGCGGCACCGGCAGCACGTCGCCAAAGGGATTGCGATACGACGTGCCGCGACCGAGCGCCGGCGCCACGCGCTCGCGCACCAGCTCGGCGTCGAAGGCGTCTCCGGCGATCCCGACGCCGGGGCTCGCCAGCACCTCGGCGTGCGCGCGGCCGCTGCCCGGTGCGAGGCGCAACACCGAAAAGTCGCTGGTGCCGCCGCCGAAGTCGCCGATCAACACCAACTCGGGCGCCTCGATACGCAAGCCGTAGTGATGCGCCGCTGCGACCGGCTCCAGCTCGAACACCACTTCGTCGAAGCCCGCTCGCGCGGCGGGCGGCGCATGGCGCGACGCGCCTGGCCCTCCGAGTCAATCTGCCGGGCGCGCAGCGCAGGTCCTCCGCATCGAAAGAGTCACTCCGACGGTACAATGCTCCGCCGTGCCGACCACGCCGCGCCCCGCGTTCCGCGTCCTGCCGCTCGTGACGGAGCAGAACGCGCATTTCTGGACGGGAGGCGCGCAGGGCGAGCTGCGTGTGCTGCGCTGCAAGGCGTGTCGCCACTGGATCCATCCGCCGGCGCCGATCTGCCCGGAATGCCTTGGGCGTGACGTCGGGCCCGAGGCCGTGAGCGGGCGCGCGCGCGTTGCGACCTTCACGGTGAATCACCAGCCCTGGATCCCGGGCTTCGATCCGCCCTACCTGGTCGCGATCGTCGAACTCGTCGAGCAGCCGGGGCTGCGCCTCACCACCAATCTCGTGAATTGCGCGCTCGACGAAGCGCGCATCGACATGCCGGTGCGCGTCGTCTTCGAGGAGCGCGACGACGTCTGGATTCCGCTCTTTCAGCCGGATCCGGAGCCCGCGTGACCGACGTCTTCGAGCGCCGCGCGGCGATCAGCGGGATCGGGCAATCGCAGGTCGGTCGCCGGCTCGGTCGCGACGCAATGGACCTGACGCTCGACGCGTGTCTCGCGGCGATTGCCGATGCCGGCCTCGATCGGCGCGACATCGACGGCGTCGCAACGTATCCCGGCGGCTGGTTCGGTCCGCGCGGCTTCTCTGGTCCCGGCATTCCGGAACTGCAGGACGCCTTGCGCTTGAAGCTGTCGTGGTACGCCGGTGGACCCGAACAGCCTGGCCAGCTCGGTTCGGTGATCGAAGCGATCGCGGCGGTGGCGTGCGGACTCGCGAACCACGTGCTGTGCTTCCGCACCGTCTGGGAATCGACGGCGCAGGGCGGCGGGGGTCGCCCGGGGATGGGCACGCCGGGTGGCGGAGGCGGCGGCAAGGGCTTCCGCGCCAGCGGAATCATGGAGTGGACGCTGCCCTACGGCGCGGCGTCCGCTGCGGTGTGGGTCGCCCTGTTCGCGCAGCGTCACATGCACGAGTATGGCACCACGCGCGAGCAGCTGGCGCAGGTCGCGCTGAATGCGCGTCGCAACGCGGGTCTCAACCCGAAGGCGATCTACCGCGAGCCGCTGTCGCTCGACGACTACTTCGCCGCGCGCATGATCTCGACGCCGTTCTGTCTCTACGACTGCGACGTGCCGGTGGACGGCTCGACGGCCGTCGTCGTGTCGCGCGCCGACCGCGCGCGCGATCTGCGCCGGCCCCCGCTGCGCGTCGAGGCGGTCGGGTCGGCGCTGCGCGGCCGCCCGTCCTGGGATCAGTTCGACGACCTGACGACGATGGCGATGCGCGACGCGGGCGCGATGCTGTGGCAGCGCACCGATCTGCGGCCGGCCGACGTGGACGTTGCGGAGCTGTACGACGGTTTCTCGTTCCTGGCGATGGCGTGGCTCGAAGCGCTCGGTTTCTGCGGCAAGGGCGAGAGCGGCCCCTTCGTCGCCGGCGGAGCGCGCATCGCGCTCACTGGCGAGCTGCCGCTCAACACGCACGGCGGCCAGCTTTCCGCCGGACGCTTGCACGGCTATGGATTCCTGCACGAGGCGTGCGTGCAGCTCTGGCGCGAAGGCGGCGAACGCCAGGTGTCGGGCGACCCGCGCGTGGCGGTGGCTGCAGCCGGCGGCGGTCCGCTCGGCGCTTGCCTGCTGCTCGTGCGAGACTGACTCCGATGCGGAGGACCTCCCAGTGACGGATCGCCTGGCGCTCTTCGGTGGACCGGCGGTGCGCAGCCGCCCGTGGCCGGCGTGGCCCGAGTTCGGCGACGCCGAGCGCGCGGCGCTCGAACGCGTGCTCGTCTCGCACAACTGGGGCGGCTTTCCGTCGCCGAACACCGAGGCGCGCGCCTTTGCAGAGCGCTTCGCACGCAGCATCGAGACGCGACACGCCGTGCCGTGCGCGAACGGCACCGTTGCGATCGGGCTCGCGCTGCAGGCGGCGCGCGTCGAGCCGGGGGCCGAGGTCGTGACCACCGCCTACACCTTCGTCGGCACCGCGACCGGCATCCTCCAGGCGGGCGCGCTGCCCGTGTTCGCCGACGTGCTGCCCGACAGCTACTGCCTCGATCCCGATCAGGTGGAGGCGGCGGTGACGCCGCGCACGCAGGCGGTCGTCGCGGTGCACCTCGCCTGCTCGATGGCGGACATGGATCGCCTGCGCGAGCTCTGCGACCGCCGCCGCCTGCTGCTCGTCGAGGACTGCGCGCACGCGCATGGCGCGCGTTGGCGCGGCCGGCCGGCGGGATCGGTCGGTCACCTCGGCACCTTCTCGATGCAGTCGAGCAAGCTGCTCACGGCCGGCGAGGGCGCCGCGATCACGACCGACGACGACGCGTTCGCCGCGCGCGCGGCGTCGCTGGTGAACTGCGGTCGCAAGGAGGCAGGCGCCGACGCCTTTCCCGAACGAGTGCTCGGTACCAATGCGCGCATGACCGAATGGCAGGCCGCGCTGCTGCGCGAGCAGTTGTTGCGATTGCCCGCGCAGAACGAGCATCGCGCCGTACGCGCCGCGGAGTTCGAGCGTGCGATTGCGGCGCTCCCCGGCCTGCGCACGTTGCCGTGCGACGAACGCGTCACGCAGCGCACGCTCTATCAGTTCATCGTGCGCTACGACGCGGGCGCCTGGGAGGGGCTGTCGCGCGACGTAGTGCTGCGCGCGCTGCAAGCGGAGGGCGTGCCGGCGGCGGGCCGCTTCTACGTGCCGTTGCCCGACGATCCGCTCTTCCCGCTGGACGTGTACACGAATCCGCTCGCGCGCGCGGGTGGCGCGCTGCGCCGCGAGTTTCCGGTCGCGAGTCGCGCGGCCTACGAGGAAGCGATCTGGCTGCCGCACTGGCTCTTCCTCGGCAGCGCCGACGACATCGACGATCTCGTCGCCGCGTTCGCCAAGGTGCACGCGCAGGCGAAGCAACTCGCGACGCGCGCAGGCGAGCTCGCATGAGCAAAGCGCTCCGCATCGGCCTGGTCGGGGCGGGCTCGATCTCGCGGACCTACGCGCAGGCGCTCGGGCGGGTGCCCGACGCGAAGCTCGTCGCCGTGTGGTCGCAGACGCGCGACCGCGCCGAGCGCTTCGCGAGTGAGTTCGCGTGCGCGACCGCGACCGACCGGGTCGACGAACTCTTCCCGCACGTGGACGTGGTGTGCGTCAACTCGCCGAACTTCCTGCACGCGCAGCACGCGATCGCCGCGGCGCGCGCCGGCAAGCATGTGATCGTCGAGAAGCCGCTCGCGGTCTCGCTCGAGGAAGGCGAGGCGATCATCGCGGCGTGCGCCGAAGCCGGGGTCGGGCTCGCCTATGCGGAAGAGCTGCCCTTCGTTCCGAAGTTCGCGCGCGTGCGCGAGCTGCTGACTTCGGGCGCGCTCGGCGGACCCGTGTACGTCACCCAGCGCGAAGCGCACGCCGGCCCGCATTCGCCCTGGTTCTTCAGCCGCGACGAAGCGGGCGGCGGCGTCTTGATGGACATGGCCTGCCACAGCATCGAGTGTCTACGCTGGCTGCTCGGCAAGCCCGGCGTGCGCAGCGTCACGGCGCAGCTCGCGTGCACCGCGCACGCGCACCAGACGAAGCTCGAAGACCATGCGGTCCTGCATCTCGAGGTCGACGGGGGCGTCGGCGGACTCGTCGAGGCGTCGTGGGCGCTCGAAGGGGGCATGCAGTCGCGCCTCGAAGTGTGGGGCGCACGCGGCTACGTCGAAGCGGACCTGCTCCAGGGGACCGGGTTGCGGGTGTTCGCGAAAGACGGCGGCGTCCCATTCACCGCGAGCGGCGGCTGGTCGACGCCGCCCTCCGACTGGCTCTGGGAGAACGGCTACCCGCAGGAACTCGCACATTTCCTGCAATGTTTCCGAACCGGGGCGACGCCAGTGGAGTCGGGCGCTGACGGGCTCGCTGTGCTGGAGATCCTGTACGCCGCCTACGCGTCGGCGCGCGAGCGCAAGTCGATCTACCTGCCGTTCCGCCCGCGCGGCGTCGCGCGCGCGGTGGATCTGTGGCTTCGATGAACCTTTCCGCCGTACTCGACCGCGTCGCGCGTCTGCTGCGGGAGCAGGATGTCGAGTTCGCGGTGATCGGCGGGCTTGCTCTGGCTGCGCACGGAGCGCCGCGCGCCACGATCGATCTCGATCTGCTCATTGGCGGCGAGAACGCCGATCGTCTGCACCAGATTCTCGCTGCGCTTGGATACGAGCCGCTGCACCGTACCGAGAACGTCGCCAACTACGCGTCTCGAGAGCCGGCGGACGGACGCGTCGACGTGCTCTTCGTCCGTCGTCCGCGCGGCCGCGCCATTCTCTCACGTGCCCGGGCTCTTCCGATCCTACATCGCGAGGATCTTCGCGTCGTCGACGCGTCCGACCTGATCGGTCTCAAGGTCCAGTCGTCGTCGAACGATCCGATGCGCCGTCGAACCGACATGGCCGATATCGAGCAGTTGCTTCGCCGTGCTCCGAATCTCGATCTGGATCGTGTGCGGGAGTACTTTCGGCTCTTCGATCGGGAGGCGGAACTCGACGGGCTGCTCGCAGGGATCCAGCGATGAACGCGGATCGCGACGTCGAGGACCGCGTGCTGGTAGAGGGCAGCGCGGAGGAGTTCGCGGCGTCGCGGCGCGCGGTGGAGGCGTGGCAGCGGCAGCATCCGGTGTCGTTCGCGGAGCTGCTGGCGTGGATCGATTCGCTGCGCCGCGTCTTCGGCGATCCGCCCGTCGACCGGCGTCCTTCGGTGGGCGACGACTACCGGATCTGACGGTCGCAGCGCACGCCGCCGCTCAGTGATCGCCGGCCCGCCGGAATGCCTCCGCGTGCGCGAAGCCGTGCGGCTGGCCGACGCTCGCGGTGAAGGCGCGGATCGCGCGCTCGAAGCCGGCGCGATCGTCCGGATGCAGCGTGGGTTCGTAGGCGTCGACGCGACGGCCGAACTGCGAGACGTGCGAGCAGAACGCCTCGATCTTGGCGTCGATCGTCGCGCTGATGTCGACCCAGTAGTTGGGTTCGTGCGAGTCGAAGAAGTAGCAGCTCGGCACCTGCCACGGTTCGAGTCCCTCGTCCAACAACTCGGGAAAGTAGAGATGCCAGGGCGCGGCGCGCACCGCGTCCACGGTGACGAATGCCGCCGCGCGGTGATCGCTCTTGTGGAACTGCTCGAAGCGCGCGCCGGGGTCGAACGAGAAGATCGCGTGCGGGCTGAGGCGGCGGATCATTGCCGTCACCTGCTCGACGAGCAGGCGCTTGTCGACGTACTCGAGCTCGCCGTCGCGGTGGCCGAGCCAGTGCAGGTTGCCCTTCGGGATGTCGATGCACGCGGCGGCGGCTTCCTGCTCGGCGCGGCGGATTCTCGCGAGGCGTTTTCCGGTCATGCTGCGATCGCGCGAGCCCTTGTCGTCGTTGGTGTACATGACGAGGTGCACGTCGTTGCCCGCGCGCCGCAGCCGCGCGAGGGTGCCGGCGGCATGCAGGTCGTCGTCGGGATGGGCGCCGAAGCAGGCGATCGTGCGGCCGGTCCACTCTTCGAGGCGTTCGGGGAGATCGGTTCTTTGCATGGCGCCGAGTGTAGTGGCGAAAGCCGGCCGACTCATCGTCGGCCGGCGCGCAGCGAGACGAAGTCGAGCGAAGTCGACAGGAGAGCGGCCGACTCATCGTCGGCCGGCGCGCAGCGAGACGAAGTCGAGCGAAGTCGACAGGAGAGCGGCCGACTCATCGTCGGCCGGCGCGCAGCGAGACGAAGTCGAGCGAAGTCGACAGGAGAGCGGCCGACTCATCGTCGGCCGGCGCGCAGCGAGACGAAGTCGAGCGAGGTCGAGAGGAGGGAGGCCGGCTCGATCGTGGGCCGACGCGCCGCGAGCTGAAATCGAGCGAAGTCCATCGCTAGGATGCACGCATGAGCCGGCCGCGCATCGAAATCGAGCCCCGCACGCCGTGGTCGCTGCGTCTCCTGGACCGGATCCCGCTGCCGGCCTTCTGGGCGGGCGGCGCGATTGCGGCCGGCGTCTTCGCGGTCTTCCTGCTCTACACGGCCCTGCTTGGCGACGCGCTGGGACGGCTCGCCGGGGTCGCTTTCGATTGGGGCTGGGTCGCCGAAGGGATCCAGGATTGCTTTCTCGGCTTCGCGATCGCCGTGGTCGCCGCGTCGGTGCGCGGCGCGCGCGACGAGATCGAAGCGCTGCGTCCCGCGCTCGCTCCGCCGCTGCGCGACGCACCGGATCTGTACAAGCAGGTGCTGTGTTACCCGCGCGCGCTGCTGATCGGCCTGGGGCTCCTCGGGATGCTCTCGGCGGTCCCCACCGTGTTGAGTCCGGGCATGTGGATCGGGGGTCGCCAGCCGGGCTGGACGCATCCCACCGTCGCGTGGCTGCTGCTTCGCAACGCGCTGACCTGGTGGATCGTGCTCCGCGGCATGGCGCTCGATCTGGTGATCGCCCGGCGCTTCTCGCGCATCGCGGAGCACGTCGTGCTCGTCGACCCTTTCGATCGCGAGGTCTTCGCACCCTTTGCTCAGCGTGCGCTTCGCAACGTGTTGCTCTGGATGTTGCTCGCCGTCTGGGTGTCGTTGACCTATATCGGTCCCGGTTGGGCGATCGGGCCGTTGATGGCGCTGGGCCTCGCGACGCTCACCAGCTTCGCGCTCGCGGCCTTCCTGCTCCCGCTGCTCGGGCCGCACGCACGGCTGCGCGCCGCCAAGCAGTCCGAACTCGCGCGCGTCCGCGCGGCGATCCGACTGACGCGCGACCGCGTTCTCGCGCGCGACGCCGGCGAACTTGGCGGCGGTCGGCTCGGCGACCTCGTGGCGTATGAAGCGCGGGTAGAAGCGGCGAGCGAGTGGCCGATCGAGACCTCGACGCTGCTGCGCTTCGCGTTCTACCTGGCGCTCGGCCTGGGCTCGTGGATCGGCGCCGGGCTGGTGCAGCACTTCGTCGAGACCGCGCTCCGCTAGCCGCTCCTGCGGCGACGCGCCGGCCGGGCGTGGGCGGAAGCGCGCCCCTATCCTGCCGCCCGTCCCGCGGAGGTGCCGCCATGGCCGAGTTCTGCAAGGTCGAGCGCGACGGCCACGTCACGACGATCACCATCAACCGGCCCGCGGTGATGAACGCGATCCACCCGCCCGCCTGTGTGGAGTTGTCGCAGGCGTTCGACGTGTTCGTCGCCGATCCCGATGCGTGGGTCGCGATCATCACGGGTGCGGGCGATAAGGCCTTCTGCGCGGGCAACGACCTCAAGTTCCAGGCCGCGGGCAGCAAACTCGAATGGCCCGCGACCGGCTTTGCGGGCGTCACGCAGCGCTTCGAGAATGTGAAGCCGCTGATCGCCGCGGTGAACGGGCTCGCGCTCGGCGGCGGCTTCGAGATCGTGCTCGCCTGCGACATCGCGATCGCGTCGGAGAGGGCGTCGTTCGGCCTGCCCGAGCCGCGGGTCGGACAGGCGGCGATGGCAGGCGGCATGCACCGGCTGCCGCGGCAGATCGGCTACAAGCCCGCGATGGGGATGCTGCTCACCGGTCGCCGTGTCGATTCGCGCGAGGCGCTGGCGCTCGGCATCGTCAACGAAGTCGTGCCGCCGCATCAGCTGATGACCATCGCGCGCCGCTGGGCCGACGCAATCTGCGAGTGCTCGCCGGTTTCGGTGCGCACCACCAAACGCGTGGCGTTCGAAGGACTCGGCCACGCGTCGCTGCAAGCGGCGATGGGCGCGCGCTACCAGGCGATCGCCGAACTCGTGAAGAGCGAAGACTACCGCGAAGGCCCGATCGCCTTCGCGGAGAAGCGCAAACCGAAGTGGAAGGGACACTGAGATGATCGAATGGACCGAGCAGCACCAGATGATCCGCGACGTCGTGCGGCGTTTCATCGACGCCGAGGTCGTGCCCAACGTCGAAGCGCTCGAACACGGCGACATGCCGCCCTACGACATCATGCGCAAGCTGTTCTCGAGCTTCGGGATGGACGAGATGGCGCGCGCGCGATTCAAGAAGCAGATCGAGCGCGAGAAGAAGGGCGAAGCGAAAGGCGGCGACGACGGAGAGGGCGGTGGCCGCGGCGACAGCGCCGCGGCGCAGCTGATTCCGATCATCGAGTTGTGTCGCCATTGCCCCGGCATGGTGACGGCGATGGGCGTGTCGGTGGGGCTCACCGCCGCGTCGATCCTCGGCAAGGGAACCACGCGCCAGAAGGAGCGCTGGGCGCTCGACCTGCTGACGCTCGACAAGATCGGCGCGTGGGCGATCACCGAACCGGGCTCGGGTTCCGACGCCTTCGGCGGCATGAAGGCGACCGCGCGCCGCACGGCCGACGGCTATCTGCTGAACGGCAACAAGACCTTCATCACCAACGGCCCGTACGCGGACACGATCGTCTTCATCTGCAAGCTCGACGAGCCGGGCGTCGATCCGCGCGATCGCAAGATCCTGCACTTCGTGCTCGACAAGGGCATGCCCGGGCTCGTGCAGTCCAAGCCGATGCGGAAGATGGGCCTGCACTCGTCGCCGACCGGCGAGCTGTTCCTCACCGATGTGAAGGTGGGCGTGGATCGGCTGCTCGGCGAGAGCGAAGAGAAGGCGGCGGCGGATGGCCGCGCCGGTGCGAAGGCCACCTTCCAGACCGAGCGCTCGGGTGTCGCGGCGATGGCGCTCGGGATGATCGAGCGCTGCCTCGAGCTGTCGCTCGCCTACGCGAAGGAACGCGTGCAGTTCGGCCGCCCGATCGGTGAGTTCCAGCTGATCCAGGAGAAGATCGCGCGCATGGAAGTGGCGCGGATGAACGTGCAGAACCTGGTGTTCCGCACGCTCGAGCTGGCCGAAGCCGGCAAGTCGATGAGCTTCGCCGAGGCGTCCGCGATGAAACTCTACGCGGCGCGTGCCGCGGACGAGGTGTCGCAGGACGCCGTGCAGATCTTCGGCGGCAACGGCTACATGGCCGAGTACAAGGTCGAGCAACTCGCTCGCGACGCCCGCGTGCTGCGGATCTACGCCGGCACCGACGAGATCCAAATCTCCGCCATCGCCCGCGACCTGCTCTCGCGCTGAGCGGAGGTGCCGGGCGTCAAGTTATTTTCTGTCAAGTTATTGAGCAACGAGACCGGTCCGCGCCGATGCGGCGAATAACTTGACAGAAAATAACTTGACGCCCGGCACCGGTCAGAGGGGCACCGCTCAGAGGGTGCCTCGGTTGACGCCGATGCGGACTGGGACGTCGGGGCGCCGGGTGTCGTAGAGGACGAAGTCCGGGAGACCGTTGCCGTCCAGGTCGCCGAAGCGGACGCGACCACCGGTGTCGAGCGGCTGGCGCGGCTCGCAGCGGGCGAAGCTCCGGTCGCCGCCGCCGAGACACACTTCGATCGCCTTGCCGTCGGCGGAGCCGAGCAGGTCGAGCTTGCCGTCTCCGTTCCAATCGCGCGCCAGTGTCGGAACGAAGCCGCGCGGGCGCAGCGTCTCGAAGTCGAACGGGATCGAGAAGGAGCGCTCGGTCGACGGCTTCTCCTCGAAGCGTCCAGTTGCGCTGCTCTGGCGGATCTCGGCGCGGACGTCGATCGAGCGTTGCACGAAGATTTCCGCGATCTGGAGCAATCCGAACGGCATGAACACGCGCAGCCACTCGGGGCGGCCGTCGCCTTCGAGGTCGACGAGTTCGTCGGCCGCGACGCCGCCCGGCCGCTCGAACACCTGATCGGGATTCGCGAGGTCGAAGCTGCCGCCCCGGTTCAAGTGGATGCGCGTGCGGTTCATCGCGCGCAGCAGGCCGCCGCTTGCCTGCGAGACGAGCAGATCGGCGCGGCCGTCGCCGTCGAGGTCGCGCACGTCGCAGCGCACCGACCCCGAGTTGCGCACCTGGTCTTCGAGCGACATCAGTCGCAGCGCGAGTTCGCGGTCGGGATCGCTCGGGAACGAGCCGTCGCTGCGCTGCCGGAAGATGCGCAGCGCGTGGCGGTTGGTGGCGATGATGTCGCTGCGGCCGTCACCGTCGATGTCGGCGACGTGGAGCGTCGGCACGTCGAAGTAGAGTTCGAGTTCGTTCTCGCCGAGCGACGGGCCCGGGCGCGGCGGGACCAGGTAGTTGGCGCGACCGCCGACGCGCAGCCGGCCGAGCGCTTCGCCCGACGCGCCGAGCAGCCACGCCTCACCGAGTCCGGGCACCAGCAGACGCCCCTTGCCCAGTTCCGGTCGTGCGATGCGCAAGCGGTCGAGGCCGCGTTCGTCGGGCCGCACGGCGACGGTGGGCGGCGACGCGACGCGCAGCGTGCGCCACTTCGGTGTGCGAGCCGCGAGCGACAGCACGTCGATGCCGTTGCGCACCAGCAGCAGCAGTTCGCTGCCCGCTGCGTCGTCGAGCTCGGCGAGGTCGTAGCTCGCGGCGTCCGCGGGGAGCGGTGCCGACCAGCTCGGCGCCGCCGGCAGCGCGCCGCTTGCGTCCGGGTAGTGGACGTGGATCTCGCGGGTCTCGTCGGGCCACACACCGCGGAACACGATCGCCAGCAGCTCGGCGCGGCCGTCGCCGTCGAGATCGACGATCTCGGCCGAGACGGTGCGGCCCGGGCTCGGAATCGTCTGGATCGCAAAGGGAGGCAGCGCGTCTTCCGCGGCGACGCTGCGCGTCGCGAGGCATGCTGCGATCACGACGCCGCTCACGATCCTGCTGTGCATCGCGACCGAGAGTAGGCAGCCGATGCGTGGCCGCCACGCGAGATTCGATGATGTGGCGGTGCAGAGCTGGGCTAGCGTGATCGCGGCGGTCGAGAGGGGGGAGGCGAGAGATGGCCGGTGTCGATCCGCGCGTGTTCCTGGCAGAGGCGGTCGATCCCGCCACCGCGCAGCTCAACGAAGTGATCGAGAAGATCCAATCGCAGCTTCCGCCGATCCATTTGCAGCAACCGGCGTCGATCCGCGCGGCGCGCGAACGCGGCGAAGGCGTCTGGGGGCCGATCGTCACGGTTCCCGAAGCGCGCGTGCGCAGGATCCCGGGGCCCAACGGCGAGATTTCGGTGCGCGTGATTGCACCGGAGTCGCCGCGCGGTGTCTACCTGCACTTCCACGGCGGCGGCTGGGCGATCGGTGCGGCGCATCACTGCGACGTCGCGAATCTTCGCATCGCGCAGCAATGCGGGCTCGCGGTGGTGAGCGTCGACTATCGGCTGGCTCCCGAAGACCCGTATCCGGCGGGACCCGACGACTGCGAGGCAGCGGCGCTCTGGGTCGTCGAGCACGCCGCGCGCGAATTCGGCAGCGAGCATCTGTTGATCGGGGGCGAGTCGGCGGGCGCGCATCTCGCGGTGGTGACGTTGCTGCGCCTGCGCGATCGCCACGGCCTCGCCGCCTTTTCCGCCGCGAATCTGCTCTACGGCGCCTACGACCTCTCGCTGACGCCGAGCGCGACGCGTTGGGGCGAGCGCAACTTGATTCTCTCGACACCGATCATCGAGTGGTTCACCGAGAACTTCGTGCCCGAGCCGTTGCGCCGGCACCCGGACGTGTCGCCGCTCTACGCCGACCTCGCCGGGCTCCCGTCCGCGCTGCTCACGGTGGGCACGGAGGACCCGCTGCTCGACGACTCGATGTACCTGTACGCGCGCTGGATCGCCGCAGGCAACACCGCCGAGCTTTCGGTGTGGCCGGGGGGGTCGCACGGCTTCAACGCCTTCCCGATCCCGATTGCAGAGCGTTCGAACGCGCAGATCGTGGTGTTCCTGCGCGGGGCGTGAGGCGCTACGCCAGGGTCGCTGCGGCCAACGTCGCCGCACAGAACACGAAACCACCGCGACGGGCGAAGCGGCCGGCGGGCAAGGTGCGAGTTGGCAACCGACCCGAAATGGTGTCGGCGAAGTCGAGGCGTGAAGCGGCCCGCCTGCCAGTCGATCGCGAGCTCGACGTCCTGGAAGCCGAAACCCTGCCCGGCGAGCGGATGGACCGCCTTGTAGGTGGCTTCCTTGGCGCTGAACACGAGTCGCGCGATGCGCCCGCGCTCGGCAGCCGGCGCCGTCCCGAGCAGTCGCTCGATCTCGGCGGGCGTGCAGATCCTGCTCCACAGCGGTGGCTCGAGCGCTGCATCCGGCTCGACGTCGACACCGAGCGAGGCCAGCGAGGAGCGGCGCGCGACCGCCACGACGCAGAGTGCGGCGCAGTGGGAGATCGATCCCAGCAGTTCTTCGGGCCAGCGCGGTGTGCGGTCGTCGTTGCGCAGCAGCGGCACGCCCGGATGGCCGAGCTGCGCGAGGAGCCCGCGTGCGCAGCGCCGTCCGGCGGCGAACTCCCGGCGCCGCTTCGCCACCGCGCGCGCGACGAGCAGCTGCTCGTCGGGGAGCAGGTCGTCCTCGACTTCGGTCACCGGGCAGGAAGCCGTCCACACGCCGTCGTCGAAGAGATCGCCGATCCAGGCGTCGCGCACCATGCGGCCATGGTCGCCGGCGACGCCATGCACGTCGATCCCACCCGCGCTGAACCAGCGGAGCCGCGTGCGCACAGCGAGCGATGGGGTCCTCTTCCACCCCGATTGGGAATCACACGCCACTCGCGAGGCGACGGCTTCGCGCCAAGTAGCTGAAATTGCTAGACGCCGAGTTGGCACGACGATTGCTACACACAGCAGTGGGGAAGGGGACTGCCCGCGACGCAGTCTGCTTCCCTTTCCTTTTTGGGACCCAGAGTTCGCAGACCAGTCCCCTCCTGCAACGGACGGAACCCTCGAAGTCACGCACCGGGTGGCGTTCTGGGTTCGTCGCGGGTTCGGCCAGGAGGGAGTTGGATGCGGGTTCGGAAATGGGTCGCGGCAGCGGGTCTAGGCATGGTGCTCGCGTTGCCGCTGAGCGCCCGCGCGACGCTGCTCGATGCGCTCGCGGGAACGTCCCAGTCGATCGGCGATCTCACCTTCAGCTTCACGAGTGTCGAGCAAGTCGGCGGGCTCAACCTGCACGACGTCGACCTCACGCTGCTCTCCGACGCGTTGGGGGTGGGCTTCGACGTGAGTCCCGTCGCGCCGGGGGCGTTGTCGGCTTCCAACGGTGCGACCCGGGACCTGAAGCTCGAGTTCACCGTGACTTCGAGCCTTGGAATCGATGCGGCGGGGAATCATCTTTCCGCTACCGCCACCGGCTTCGGTTCTTCCGCGAGCGTCTCGGAGCTGATCGACGAGGCGATGGCGGTCGATCTCGGCGTCTTCGTCGCGTGGTTCGGCAGCCAGACGGATGTCGAGCAGCCGCTCGGAGCCACGTTCTACTCGCTGACCGTCACCAAGAACCTGGTGATCGTGGCCGGCGACCCGGGCAGCGTATCGATCGAGAATCTCGCACAGCGCTTCCACGTCGTGCCGGAGCCCGAGACGGCGGGACTCTTCCTGTTGGGGATCACGGGTCTTGCGTACGCAGGCAAGCGCCGACTCCACGCCGACCCTGGAACAGCACAGCCTAGAAACATCGGGAGCGGAAGCTGACCATGTCGAACATCACCCGCATTGCTCGAGGCTCGTTCTTGATCGCGCTCGCGATCGGCCTCGCAGCAAGCGCCCAGGCGCTCTCGCTGGCCGACCTGAACGCTGGCGCCAGCGTCACCACGCCCGATGGATCTCTCACGTTCAGCGAGTTCCACATCACCCTGCCTGCGACCATCGGCGGCGCACCCAATGCCTTCGCCGGAGCGGACCTGTCGATCTTCACCGTCGATGTCGCCACGCCGAGCGGACCCGGCTCGAACGTGTTGGCGTTCAACGTGCCGCTCGTCGCGGCGGGCGATCAGGTCGGTCAGATGCTGCTCGACTACAAGGTCAGCGCGAGCCCGGCGATGCGGATCACGGGCGCTGGGCTTCGCTTCACCGGCACGGCGATCGGCTCGGGTGCTGTGACACGGATCGACGAACTGGTTGCGACGCCGGCGGGCGACATCGCACTCCAGGCCATTCGAGAGGCCGGCGGCGTTCAGCAGCCCGCGGCTTCCGCCTCGCTGCCGACCGCGCCCAGCGAAATCCACGTCGCCACCGACATCCTTCTCGACGTGCAATTGCGCACCGCTTCCATCTCGCAGCTCTCCGAGGTGGAGCAGTCCTTTACGGTCGCGCCGGTTCCCGAGCCCGGGGCGTTCGCGATCTTCGCAGCGAGCCTGGGGCTGGTGACGGCAGCGTCGCGACGCCGCTTGCTCTGAGCGCATCCGCCACTCTCGCGCTTCGCAGGCGCCGTCGGAGGGAATCCTCCGACGGCGCCCGTGCATTCGGACGCCGCGATCGGTTCCGCCGCGCGCTGCGCGCTGCTTCCGGCTGCTAGGTTCCTGTCGACCTCCCGCCACCGCCACCGCCACCGCCACGGAGACACGACGATGTCCGAGCCGCTGAATCGAATCTCGCGCCGCATCACGCAGCCCAAGAGCCAGGGCGCTTCGCAGGCGATGCTGTATGCGACGGGCCTCAGTGAAGCCGACATGGACAAGGCGCAGGTCGGGATCGCGAGCTGCTGGTACGAGGGCAACTCGTGCAACATGCACCTGAACGATCTCGCCGCGCACGTGAAGGAAGGCGTGGTCGCGGCCGGGACTCGTCGGGATGCGCTTCAACACGATCGGCGTCTCCGACGGCATCTCGATGGGCACCGAGGGCATGAGCTTCTCGCTGCCGTCGCGCGACCTGATCGCCGACTCGATCGAGACGGTGATGGGCGCGCAGTGGTACGACGCGCTCGTCGCGATCCCCGGCTGCGACAAGAACATGCCCGGCTGCCTGATCGCGATGGCGCGGCTCGACCGCCCGGCGCTGATGGTCTACGGCGGCACGATCAAGCCGGGCAGCGGGCCGCAAGGGCGACGTGCTCGACATCGTCTCGGCCTTCCAGTCCTACGGCGAGTTCATCGCCGAGCGCATCGACGAAGAGACGCGTTGCGACATCGTGCGACACGCGTGTCCGGGCGCGGGCGCCTGCGGCGGCATGTACACCGCCAACACGATGGCGTCGGCGATCGAGGCGCTCGGCATGTCGCTGCCGTACAGCGCGTCGATCCCGGCCGAGGATCCCGCCAAGATCGAGGAGTGCCGGCGCGCCGGCGCCGCGCTGCGCACGCCTGCTCGAGCTCGACCTGCGGCCGCGCGCGATCCTGACGCGCAAGGCCTTCGAGAACGCGATCGCCGTGGTCTGCGCGCTCGGCGGCTCGACCAACGCGGTGCTGCACCTCGATCGCGATGGCGCGCGCGGCTCGGTGTGCCGCTCGACGATCGACGACTTCCAGGCGATCTCCGACCGCGTCCCGCTGCTCGCCGATCTGAAGCCGAGCGGGCGCTACGTGATGGAAGACCTGCACCGCGTCGGCGGCACGCCCGCGGTGATGAAGCTGCTGCTCGAGAAGGGCGCTGCTGCACGGCGACTGCATGACGGTCACCGGGCAAGACGCTCGCCGAGAACCTCGCGGCGCTGCCGGCGCTCGCGGCGGGGCAGGAAGTGATCCGTCCGTGGAACGACCCGATCCAGGCGACGGCGCACATCCAGATCCTGCGCGGCACGCTCGCGCCGGGCGGCGCGGTCGCGAAGATCACCGGCAAGGAAGGGCTCAGCTTCACGGGTCCGGCGCAGGTCTTCGACCGCGAAGAGGACATGATCGCCGCCGCCGAGCACGGCGCGATCCGCAAGGGCGACGTGATCGTGATCCGCTACGAGGGACCGAAGGGCGGCCCCGGCATGCCCGAGATGCTGACGCCGACCTCGATCATCATGGGCGCGGGCCTCGGCAAGGACGTCGCGCTGCTCACCGACGGCCGCTTCTCGGGCGGCTCGCACGGCTTCATCATCGGCCACGTCATGCCCGAGGCGCAGGAAGGCGGCCCGATCGCGCTGGTGCGCGACGGCGACCGGATCGCGATCGACGTGAAGAAGCGCGTGATCGATGTCGACGTGCCCGCCGCCGAGCTGGAGCAGCGCCGCAAGGCGTGGACCGCGCCGCCGCTGAAGGCGACGCGCGGTGTGCTCGCCAAGTACATCCGTTCGGTGCGCTCGGCGTCCGAGGGCTGCGTCACCGACGAGTGAGTTGGGGACGTGAATTGGGGACGTTCCTGCCGTGTTGACTTTCTTGACTTCAGGAACGTCCCCATGGCGCGACATGGCGCAAGCGGGTTGCCGTGCGCGATCCTCCGCCCGCCCCCCAGCGATGTCTTCCCCCGCTGGAGAAACTCCGTGAAGCCCCGATCTTTCGCCGCGGCCGTCGCCGCGGCTGTTCTGCTGGTCGCCGTAGGGTTCCCCGCGCGCGCCGCCGTGATCGTCGTCGAGACCTCCGCCGATAACGTGACGGGTCCCCTCTGCGACATCCGCGACGCGATCGCCGCCGCCAACGACGACACTCCCGTCGGTGGCTGCGACGTCGGCGGCAGCGGCGCCGACACGATCGACCTCACCGGTCTCGACCAGCCGATCGAACTCAGCCTTGGCGTGCTGCCCACCATCCGGGGCGACGTCACGATCACCGGCCCGGGCGCTGCGGCGCTGACGATCGACGGACTCGACACGAGCCAGATCTTCGTGATCGAGCGCGGCAACGTCTGGATCGAGAATCTGACGCTCGCGGGCGGGATGGTCGCCGAACCCGACCGTGGCGGCTGCGTGCAGATCCTGCCCGACGCATCCGTCACGATGAGCGCGGTCCGCGTGACGGGCTGCGCCGCGTGGGACGGCGGCGGCATCGCGATCGAAGAGGGATCGCTGAATCTCGCCGGTTCGCTGGTCGACGCCAACACCACCTCGGGCGGCGCTGGCGCGGGCATCCTCAACGGCAACGGCAACCTCTGGGTCACCACCACGACGCTGAGCGGCAACGTCGCGAACGGCGCCGCCGCACGGGCGGCGGAATCGCGTCGATTCCCCCGAGCGGAAAGCTGGGCGGCGCGACGCGCCTCTACTCCTCCACGATCGCGGACAACGGCGCGTCGTCGGGTGGCAACCTCTTCACCGCTGCGGGGATGACGACGACGCTCACGCATACGCTGATCGCGGCCGCGAAGGCGGGCGGCAACTGCGCGGGCGCACTCACCTCCGCCGGCTACAACCTCTCGACCGACGCGAGCTGCGCGATCGCCGCCGCCGGCGATCTCTCCAACACGCCGGCCGGCCTCGACGTTCTCGCCGACAACGGCGGTTCGACGCTCCTCCACGCGCTGCTCGCCGGCAGCGCCGCGATCGACGCCGGCAATCCGGCCGGATGCTTCAACGCGATCGGCGCGCAGATCCCCTTCGACCAGCGCGGCCCCGGATTCCCGCGCCGCACCGACGGCAATCTCGACGGCCTCATCATTTGCGACATCGGCGCCTTCGAGACCGCGCCCGAGCCGCTCGCGAGCGCGCTCGGGATCAGCGCGGCGGCAGCGCTCGCGCAGCTGGCTCGGCGGCGCGCGAGATCTCGCATCGGGTAAGCTCGCCGTTCCATCGCGCGGAGCATCCATGTACGAAGAGATCCTCTACGAAGTCAAGGATCCCGTCGCGACCATCACCCTGAACCGTCCGGCGCAGCTCAACGCGTGGACCGATCGCATGGCCGCCGAGGTGAAGCACGCGATGGCGCGCGCCGAGGCCGACCGCGGTCGTCGTGATCGTCGTGACCGGCGCGGGCCGCGGCTTCTGCGCCGGCGCCGACCTGAAGCGGCTCGAGGCGATCAGCGTCGGCGAGCGCCGCTTCGATGCCGCGCCCGAGCTCGCCGCCGACCCCGGCGATCCCGCCGTCGGCGACTCGTTCCGCGGCACCTACACCTACCTGATGTCGATCCGCAAGCCGGTGGTCGCCGCGGTCAACGGCGCCTGCGCCGGCATGGCGGTGCCGATCGCGCTCTGCTGCGACGTGCGCTTCGCCGCCGAGCGCGCGGTCTTCACCACCGCCTTCTCGCGCCGCGGCCTGGTCGCCGAGTGGGGCTCTCGTGGCTGCTGCCGCGCGTGGTCGGACCGGCGCACGCGCTCGACCTGCTCTTCTCGGCGCGCAAGGTCGGCGGCGCCGAGGCCGAGCGCATCGGCCTCGTGAACCGCGTCGTGCCGGACGAGGAGCTCGTCCGCGACCGTGCGCGAGTGGGCCGAGGACGTCGCCGCCAACTGCTCGCCGACCTCGATGAAGATCATGAAGCGCCAGGTCTATCAGCACCTCACCGACACGCTCGGCAACGCCGAGCGCGAGGCGATCCGCCTGATGATCGAGAGCTTCGACCGCCCCGACTTCAGGGAGGGCGTGATGTCGTTCCTCGAGAAGCGCCCGCCGAGCTTCAAGCGCGTCTAGAGCGAGATCGTCGGCGCTCCTTCGGGCGCCTCGGCGGCGCGCCGTTCTTCGAAGAACGACGGAGCGGCGGTAGGCGTCGCCCAGCTCGTCGACGAAGACCTTCACGACCGCCGCAGCCGGCACCGCGATCAAGCAGGCCGAGGAAGCCGAAGAGATCGCCGCCGATCAGCAGCGCGACGATCACCACGGCGGGGTGCAGGCCGACGCTCTGGCCGACGATGCGCGGCGTCAGCACGAAGCCCTCGAGGTTCTGGCACACGGCGTACCAGCCGAGCACCGCGCCGAGGTGCCAGTCGATGCCGAACTTGAGGATGCAGAGCAGCGTCGCCGTGCCGAGCGCGACGATGTTGCCGAGATACGGCACCAGCGCGAGCACGCCCGCGAGCGATGCCGACGCCGAGCGCGAGGTCGATGCCGATCACCGCGAAGCCGATCGCGTAGAGCGCGCCGAGCGTGGCCGCGACCAGCAGTTGTCCGCGCAGGAAGCCCGAGATCAGCCGGTCGACGGTGCGCGCCTTGTCGAAGACGTAGTCGCGTTGGCGCGGCGGCACCCATCTGCCGATGCGCGCGACGATCGCGTCGAACTCGACCAGCAGGTAGTACGCGAGGATCGGGATCACGAGCAGTCCGATCAGCGCGCCGAGCGAGCCGGTGACGGTCGCGAACGCGCCGGCGAGCAGGTTGCGCAGCGTCTCGAGCGGCAGCGGGATCTCGCCGCTGCGCACGCTGCCGAGCACGTCGTCGAAGGTGTGCGGTAGCTGGATGCCGAAGCGCTGCTCGATGCTCGGGAGCACCACCGTCGACGAGTCGGTCGAGGTACTCCGGCATGCGCTCCGCGAGCGCACCCAGCTCGCGCTGGAGCTTCGGCAGCACGAACAGGATGCCGCCGAGGACGCGTGCCGCCGACCACCGCGAGCAGCAGGAAGATCGCGATGCTGCGCGGCACGTGGCGCTTCTCGAAGCGGTCGATCAGCGGATCGAGCAGGTACGCGATCACGAAGGCGGCGGCGAGCGGCGTGAGCGCACCCTTCAGCACGAAGAACACCGCGAACACGGCGGCGGCGGCGACACCGACCACGATCGCGCGACGTGCGGCGCGCGCGACGAAATCGCGGTCGGCCTCGCGATCGGTCGCGGAATCGGGAGCGCGTCCCGGCTCTTCCCCCATGCCGCCGAGCCTACCACTGTGCGATGCTCCGCGCGCCGTGCATCCCATTCTGTTCCGCATCGGGCGCTACGAGGTCCCGAGCTACGGTGTCGCTCTCACGCTGGCGTTCGCGGCCGGCATCTGGCTCGCGCGGCGGCGCGCGGTCGCACGCGGCATCGACGAAGAGCGCGTGATCGACGTGTGCATGCTCATCCTGGTGACGTCGATCGTCGGCGCGCGCATGCTCTGGATCGCGACCCACACCGAGCAGTTCCGCGCGCCGCTCGGCAACTGGAGCGACGCGCTGAACCCGTTCCGCGGCGGCGCGTACGTCGGCTTCGCGGGCCTCTCGGTGCTCGGCGGCGTCGTGCTCGCCACGCTGTCGGCGGTGGCCTTTCTGCGCTGGAAGGGGATGCCGGTGCTGCGCACCGCGGACGTGCTGGCGCCGTCGGTCGCGCTCGGCGAGGGCATCACGCGCATCGGCTGTCTGCTGAACGGCTGCTGCTTCGGTCTGCCCTGCGACGCGTGGTTCTGCCTGCGCTTCCCGGGCGGCAGCCCCGCCGACGCGGCCTTCCACGGCCAGGCCGTGCACGCGACGCAGCTCTATTCCTCTGCGGCGGGCTTCGGGGCCTTCGTCGTGCTGTCGCTGTTGCTGCGCCGGGCGCCGTTCGACGGCGCCGTCTTCGGCGCGTTCCTGGTGCTGGTCGGCGTCGAGCGCCTGCTGCTCGACCTGGTGCGTCACCAGGATCCGTCGGTGATCTGGTTCCAGATCGGCGCCACGCCGTTCGGCGCGAACCAGGGCGTCAGCGTCGTGTTGCTGGCGGCTGGGATCGCCGTGCTCGCGCTGCTGGCCGCGCGCCGGCCGCGCGCGCGGACCGCGTGAAGCCGGCCGGCGCGCGTCCCACGGAGCGAATGCGTTGAAGGTTCTCGTGATCGCGAATCCCGCTGCCGGCAGTGGCCGCGGGCGCGCGCGCACCGCGCGTCTGGTGCGCGCGCTCGAAGCGCGCGGCCACGCGGTCGAACTCTTCGCCACACGCGCGGCGGGCGACGCGCTCCGCCGCGTCGCCGCGTGCGAGGGCAGCGTCGATCGCATCGTCGCCGCCGGCGGCGACGGCACGCTCAACGAAGTGCTGAACGGTCTCGCCGATCCGAGCGCCACGCCGCTCGCGCCGCTGGCGCTCGGCACCGCCAACATGCTGGCCGTCGCGCTCGGCGTCCCGCGCGATCCCGAGCCGCTCGCCGAAGTGATCGACCGCGGCAGCGTGCGGCGCATCGATCTGGGATGCGTCGGCGCGACGCGTTTCCTCGGCGTGGTGGGCGTCGGCTTCGACGCGCTGGTGACCGAGGAGGTGCGCCGCACGCGACACGGCCCGCTCGGCTATCACGGCTACGCGCTCCCGATCCTGCGCGCGCTGCGCCGCTATCGGCCGCCGCGCCTCGACGTGCGCCTCGACGGCGGCGCGCCGATCGCGTGCGGCTTTGCGATCGTCGCGAAGCTGCCCAACTACGGCGGCCTCTTCACCGTGACGCCGGATGCGCGCATGGATTCGGGCCACCTCGACCTGTGCCTGTTCCGCGACGCGACGATCCGCGGCCTGCTGCGCATCGTCTGGCCCGCGCGTCGCGGAACGCTCGCGGCGCGCAGCGACGTGGTCGTCACCACCGCGACCCGCATCGCGATCGAATCCGCCGGCCCCGAACCCGCGTCGGTGCAGGTAGACGGCGACGCCTGGGGTGTGACACCGATCGAGATCACCGTCACGCCGCGCGTGGTGCCGATGCTGGTGCCGCGCGAAGCGACGTAGCCGCGATCGCTTCTGTCTCTCGGATACCGGCGCGTGGCGCGCGGGGTCGTGATGTTCGTCCAGAACGTCCTCGGCGGACGCGCGTCGCAGCTTCGCGTCGGCGCTTCGAGGCCGCCTGCGGATTGTTCTGGCCGAACATCCCGCCCCCGCTACTTGCAATCGTTCCGGGACTTCCGTTCATGAAAGAAAGACGGAACGCCCAGCGCGGGCGGGGGACTCGGCCGAAACAATCCGCAGGCGGTCACCCAGTTCGCGCTGCGAAGCCGCCGATCTCCGTCCGCCGAGGACGTTTCGGACGAGTCCACCGCCCGCGCGCCTCGCAGCCACGAGCCCCGCGACGATCCAAAGCAAATGCGGCGGGGGCGCGCATCGGCCTCGGGCTCAACGGCCCATCCCGACTCGGGGCCCCCTAGCTGATCGGCGTACCCAGCTCGCGGCGCGCGGCTTCGCAGCATTCGTCGAGCGTCGCGACCGCGCGCAGCAGATTCGCGCCCATGATGCGCGCGCGTTCCTTGATCTTCTCGGCGCCACTCTCGACCGTCTGGGCGCTCTTCTGGATCTCTTCGAGTCCCTCGAGCTGCTTCTCCACCGAGCGGATCGAGCGGTCGAACGCGTCGAAGTCGATCTGCGGGTGGTCGCCTTGCCGAGCCCGCGTGCACAGAGCGCGCGCCACCGCGAGCGCGGCTTCCAGAAAGACGTCGCTCGTCGGATCGTCCGCGTCCCAGACGACGAAGAGATCGGGGCCGATCACGCGGAAACGTTCCCAGCCTTCGGGCGCCGTGCGCGCCGATAGCACGAAGAGACCGACCTCGGCGCGGCGGTTCTTGCGCGCCGTCTCGATCTCCGCGCGCGCGCCGACGAGCCGGTAGCTCGCATCTTCCTTCGCCTCGACGGCGATCCGCGCGCCCGCGGCGCGCTGCTCGGGGCCGAGTTCGATGACCGCGTCGCCCACCTTGGAGTGGGAGATCGCGCCGGGCGTATTCCCCGTCGCCTCGAAGATATCGCCCGCCTCCTGTGCGCGGCGCTCGAGCCAGCCGAGCAGCGCGCCCTCGAATTCGTGACCGTGCACGGTGGATTTCGCGTTCGCCGCGCGCGTTGCAGCGATGCCCGCCAGTTCCACTTCCACTTTCTTCTGGAACGCGGCGAAGCTTTCACTCATCTGCGTCGCATTCGCCATCAGCTCGCGGCGCAGCCGCGCCAGCGCCGACGTCTCGGAGTCGAGCGTGAACTCCTCGGTGATCTGCTGCTGCGCGCGCTCGACGCGGTGCACCAGCCGCGAGAGCGCCGAGTTCTCGTCGTCGAGCGAGAACTCGCGAACCACTTCGCCGATCCGCTCCTGGAGTGCGTCGCCGAGCTTGCCGTGGCTGCCCTTCAGTTCTTCGACGAGGCGCGCGAGGGCGCCTTCGCGATTGTCGAGCGAGAACTCGCCGAGGATCGCCTTGCGCTGTCCGCCGAGCGCGTCGTCGACGAGCTTCGTGATGCCGGCGACGATGCCGTCGCTGCTGTTCGGGTCGAGCGTTCGGAGCAGCACGCTGTCGGCGCCGACATGGCGCGCGAGCGTCTGCGAGAGCGCCGAGTCCGATCCCTCGACGTGGCCCTTGATGACGCGCGCCAGCTCGCCGTCGTCCTCGACCAGGCGCTGCACGCGCTCGGCGAAGCGGCCGTCCTTCGGGTCGAAGTACTCGCGCAGCACGGCGGTGACGTCGTGGCCGACGCGGTCGCGGTGTTCGTCGAGCCCCTTGCGCAACTCGCGGAGCATGCGCTCCACCTCGTCGCGCACGGCGCGCACGTCCACCTGCCCGCGCACGCTGCGCAGCGACAGCATCCCGATGCGCAGCGCGGCAAGCGCGAACTCATCGCGCTCCCGCGGATCCGCGATCGCCCGCAGCTCGGCGATCAGCTCCGGATCGCGCAGCCAGAGGCGCAGTTCGAGCGCGTCGCCCGGTGCATCGAAGGAAGCGGCGAACGAGACTTCGAGGTTCGGGTCTTGCATGGATTCCTCCGCATCCGGTTCGAGTCTGCGGCGAGTCTGCGCCGAGTCTGCGCCGAGTTTGCGCCGAGTTTGCGGCCGGCGCGTGACAGCAGCGGTCACAGCGGGCGGGGAAGGGGAGGCCCGCGCGATGGAACCGTCGATGGAGGAAGGGAGCGCGCGGCCAGTCTAGATGGCGGCGCTCGGACCCGCCTGCCCTTGGGGTCGCGGACCTGGGATAGACTGGTGGCTCCCCTGGAATCGCGAGGAGCCCGCATGTCGGAGACGCCCACCTGGATTCGCTGGGAGACGCTGAGCAAGCGCCAATTCGACACGATCGACCGCAAGAACGCCGTCGTGTTCGTCACCTGCTCTCCGCTCGAAGTGCACGGACCGCACCTGCCGCTCGGCGCCGACGTGCTCGAGGGCGAAGCTCTCGCCGAGCGCACGCTGCGCTTCCTGCCAGAGGCGCAGCGCGGACGGACCTTCTTGAAGCTGCCCTTCGTCTACGCGGCGTGCGACGGCGTCCCGCAGCCCGGCACGATCGCGTTCCGGCCGGCGACGACGATCCGCGTGCTCGAAGACCTCGGTCGCTCGCTCGCCGCCCAGGGCTTCCAGAACGTGATGGTGTCGAACTTCCACGGCAGCCCGCGTCACTTCCTCGCGATCGAGACCGCCTGTGACCGCGTCTCGCGCGAGCGCGGCATCCGCATGGTGTCGGTGTTCTCGCTGATGCTGTCGCGCCTGAACGGCGGCGGATCCGAGCTGGGCGAGGTGCTCGGACACATTTCCGGTGTGCGCAAAGCCGATCTCGAGGGCGACACCCACGCCGGTCTGGTCGAGACGTCGCAGCTGCTGGCGCTGCACCCGGAATGGGTGGATCCCGACTACAAGAGCCTGCCGCGCCGGACCGTCGACATCTGGCTCGAGGAGACAGGACGCGCGAAGCCGCCCGGCGCGCGCGGCAAGCCCGAGTCGATCCCGCGCATGGTCGCGGGCTTCAAGGCAGGCATCCATTACTTCAGCGGCGACACCTACTCGGGCGCGCCCGCCGGCGCGTCGGCCGAGATCGGCGAGCAGATGCTCGACACGCTCGCGAGTCGAACCGGCGCGGCGATCGGCGAGGTGCTCGACGGCACGTTGTCGCACGAGCAGTGGCACTCGCCGTTCTGGAAGCTGCGCTTCATCTTCGTCAACCCGGTCGCCGTGCGCTTCTTCAACTGGGTGATGAACGTCCCCCGGACGGTGAGCTGACGATGCCGCGCTACGCCTACGAACGTCTCACTGCGCTCGACAATTCGTTCCTCGTGCTCGAGAAGCCCAACGCCTACATGCACGTCGCGTCGACGATGCTGTTCGAGGCGGGTCCGCTGAAACGCCCCGACGGCGGCATCGACGCCGACCAGATCCGCGCGATGATCGGCGCCTCGCTGCACCAGATCCCGCGCTATCGGCAGCGGCTCGCCTGGATCCCGTTCGAGAACCACGCCGTCTGGGTGGACGACGAGAACTTCCAGCTCGAGTTCCACGTGCGGCACACGAGTCTGCCGCGCCCGGGCTCCGAGGAGCAGCTGAAGCGGCTCTCGGCGCGCGTGATGCAGCAGCACCTCGACCGTTCCCGCCCGCTCTGGGAGATCTGGATCGTCGAGGGCATCGAGAAGGACCGCTTCGCGCTGATCTCGAAGGTGCACCACTGCATGGTGGACGGCGTCTCGGGCGTGGACCTGATGAAGGTGCTGATGAGTCTCTCGCCCGACGCGACGGTGCCCGCCGAGTCGCCGCGCTTCATGCCGCGGCCGGCGCCGTCGGCGATCGAACTGATGCGCCACGTGTGGATGCGGCGCGCGAGCTTCCCGCTCACCGCGCTGCGCGACCTGCGGCGCCTCGCGAGCGAGGCGCAGGACACGCGCCAGGAACTGTTCGTGCGGCTGCGCGCCGCTGCCGAGACGCTCGGCGCGACGCTGCGCTCGGCTTCGCCGACGCCGCTCAACCGCCCGATCGGCCCGCACCGTCGCTTCGACTGGATGGCGATGGAGCTCGCCGACGTGAAGGTGGTGCGCAAGGCGCTTCGGCGGGTCGCTGAACGACGTGGTGCTCACAGTCGTGACGGGCGCCGTGCGGCGCTTCCTCGAGCGCCGCGGCGTGCGCGCTGCACGGGCTCGACTTCCGCATCATGGCGCCCGTCTCGGTGCGCGCGTCCGACGAGTCGGGGGCGCTCGGCAATCGCGTGTCGGCGTGGGTGGTGCCGCTGCCGCTCGGTGAAGACGATCCGCGCGAGCAACTCGAAGGCGATCGCCGCGCAGACCGCGCAGCTGAAGGACTCGAAGAGCGCCGTCGGCGCCGAGGTGCTGACCGGCGCGCTCGAGTGGACGCCGTCGCAGCTGCTCGCGCTCGGCGCGCGCAACGCGACGCGCCTGCTTGCCTTTCAACATGGTGGTGACGAACGTGCCGGGTCCGCAGATCCCGATGTACATGGCGGGCGCGCGGATGCTCGACGATGTATCCGCACGTGCCGCTGATCGACAACCTGGGGCTCGGCATCGCGCTGCTCTCGTACGACGGCCACATCTACTGGGGCTTCAGCGCGGACTACGACGTGGTGCCGGACCTCGACGAGTTCGTCGCAGGCACGCGCGAAGCCCTCGCCGAGCTGATGCGCGCCGCCCGCCCGCGCGCCTCGAAGCGCGGCGCCACGGACCGTTGACTTGGGGACGTTCCTGCTGGCGTTGACTTTGTTGAATTCAGGAACGTCCCCAAGTCACGGCTTGGGCGCGAGCGCGCGCAGGGCTGCCGGGTTGGCGAGCAATACGTAGCGGCCCATGCGCGACACTTCTTCGACGCCGCTGTCTTGCGCGAGCGCGGCGGACTTCTCGTCGTCGATCAGGGCGAAGGTCGGCGCGTCCTCGCGCAGCAGCGCCAGCGCGTCGTCGCGCGAGAGCATCAGTCGCTGCGCGATCGTCGTGTCGACGAACGGATCGACGACGCCCCCAACCGCCGCCAGCGAGACGCGGCCCTCCGCGTCGGCGTAGAAGAAGAGGCTCGGCTTGATGCTGAACTCGACGAGGCGGGCGCCGGGAACCCGCTGGACGATCCGTCCCTGCTCGCGCAGCGTGGGGATCGCCGCTGCGACTGCGTGGAAGGCGAGCGCGAACAGGAGGCCGGTTGCGAGCGCGGTCGCCGCGCAGGCGCGCGCGCTGTTCATTGTCGAGAGGCTACGCAGGGCGAACACCCCGACCAGGCCGGCCGCGACCAGCCCCGCGCCGAACCCCAGCGAAGCGCGACTGCCGTGCAGCGCGAGCTGCGGCACGAGGTCGAAGCCGATCCCGGCCTCGATGAACATGCCCGCACCGGCGACGAGCGCTGCGAGCACCACGAGAGCCCCACACGTGGCGAGCACGCGGCGCGCGCGGCGGTCGTCGAGCAGACCGCGACTGCCCGCACGCGCCACCACGAGCGCTGCGCCGGGGAAGGCGGGCGCGATGTAGCTGCCCAATTTCGTCGGGAACAGCGAGAAGAGCAGCACCGGGACGAGCGCCCACGCGAGCAGGAACACGTCGACGGGATCGGCCTCACGCAGGCGCCCGCGCGGACGCAGCCGCGCGAGCGCGAGCGCGACGAGCGGGGTCCATGGCAGCAGGCCCAGCACCCAGATGCGGAGCAGGTAGCTGGCGTCCTTCAGATGGCCGCGATCGGTGCCCGTCACGCGGCTCGCGAGCTGCACCTCGAGAAACCAGTCCAGGATGCCCGAGTTGCCGCGTACGATCAGCGCGTACCACGGCACACCAATCGCAGCGAAGAGTGCGAAGCCGAGCGCGACGCCGCGCCACGGGAGGCGCGCGCGGTCGCGCACGACGATGGCGAAGGCGAGCCAGACGCTCGCCGCGACGAGCAGCGCGATGGGCCCCTTCGCGAGCATCGCGACACCGAGCAGCGCACCGGCCGCCGCGCTGAGCGCGGGCGAGCGTCGCGTCGCCGCGTCGACGATCGCGACCAGCGCGGCGGTCAGGAACAGCAACTGGAAGAGGTCGGTCGCGAGTCCACGCGAGAGCGCGAAGGGCAGCCCCGATGTCAACAGCACGAGCGCCGCCGGCAATGCCCACGTCGGATCGGCGAAACGCCGGGCCGCTCGGTACACGACGAGCGCCGTCGCGACCAGCGCGAGTTGTTCGACGAAGCGACCGCCAAATTCAGTTGGACCGAAAAGCGTGTAGCCGAGCGAGGCCGCCCAGTAGGTGAGCGGCGGCTTGTCGAGGTGCGGCACGCCGGCGAGGCGCGGGACCAGCCAGTCGCCCGTCGCCCACATCTCGCGACCGATCGCGAGGTAGCGCGCGTCGGTCGAGTCCAACGCGCCCATCCGGCCGACGCCGGGGACCAACAGCAACACGCCGAACGCCAATACCGCGATCGGGCCCGCCATGCGCTTCAATGCAGGTGCTCGCGCCATCTGCCGGAGTCGCCGTCGCCGCGGGCGCTGCCGCTGTTTACTGCCACGCGGTGAACCGCCGTCTCGACTGCGAAGTCCACCACGCAGACCCCCGGGCGCTCGATGCTGTCCCATCGACGTGCGCGCGGCAATGACGTGGCGCCGGAAGCGGAGTGCAGGGGCGAGCGAAGTCGATGAGGTCGTGCGAAGTTCCTCGTCCGAGGGGGTTCATGCAGCGCAGCGAGTCACGCATTCTGACGACGCACGCCGGCAGCCTGCCGCGCCCGCGCGCGCTGGTGGACCGCTTCGTGCGCGCGAGCCGCGGGGAAGCCATCGACGCGGCGGCGCAGGGTCGAGACGATACTTGCCGCCACCGAGCGCGCGGTGGTGCAGCAGCTCGCCTGCGGTGTCGACGTCGGCAACGACGGCGAGCAATCGCGCGAGAGCTTCTTCACCTACGTGCGCCACCGCATGAGCGGCTTCGGCGGCCAGGCGCAGCGACCGCTGATGCGGGATCTGGCGCTGCATCCGGGCTTCCTGGAGCTGATGCTCCCGCACTACACGCGCGGTTCGGTGAGCTTGCTGACGGCGCCGAAGGCGATCGGCGCCGTGCGCTACCAGAACCGCGCGCCGCTCGACGCCGATCTCGCGCGCTTCGCGGCCGTCGCGGCGGCGCAGCCGCAACGCTTCGCCGAGATCGTTCTGGACGGTGCCGTCGCCCGGCATCGTGGCGTGCGCGATGCAGAACGAGCACTACGCGTCGCTCGGGGAGTACGTGGACGCCGTCGCCGAGGCGCTGCGCACCGAATACGAGGCCGTCGTCGCCGCGGGTCACGTACTGCAGATCGACGCGCCGGATCTCGCGATGGAGCGCCACACGCTCTTCGCCGACCGCCCGGAGCAGCGAGTTCCTCGACTTCGTCGACGCCACCGTCGCGGCGCTCAATCGCGCACTGGCGAACGATTCCGCCCGAACGCGTGCGACTGCACGTGTGCTGGGGCAACTACGAGGGACCGCATACCTGCGACGTGCCGCTCGCGTCGCTGCTGCCGCACCTGGTGCCCGCGCGCGTCGGCGCCCTCGTGCTCTCGATGGCGAACCCGCGTCACGCCCACGAACACCGCGTGCTGGCGCGCCAGGCGCTGCCCGCGTCGTGGCTGCTGATCGCGGGTGTGATCGACACCACCACGAACTACGTCGAGCACCCGGAGGTCGTCGCGGAGCGCATCGAGCGGGCCGCGCGCGCGATCGGCGATCCGCACCGCGTGCTCGCCGGCACCGACTGCGGCTTCGACACGGCTGCGGGCATGGGGCAGGTGGCGGACGACGTGGTGTGGGAGAAGCTTCGCGCGCTGCGGGCCGGTGCGGAGCTGGCGAGCCAGCGCCTGTTGTGACCGCGTCGTGACGTTTCTCGGTGTCGCGCTGCGCCTCGTGGCGGTGATCGTCGTGGCGACCGCGCTGCCGGTCGCCGCGCTGCGCTTCGTGCCGCCGTTCACGACCGCGTTCATGCTCGCGCACAAGTGGCCGCTGGCGCGCGGCGCCGACGCCTGCGCCGACATCCTCTACGAATGGGTGCCGCGCCGCGCGATCGGGAAGAACGTGTTCCGCGCCGTGATCGCGGCCGAGGACCAGCGCTTCGCCGCGCACCACGGCTTCGACTTCGACGCAATCGGGGACGCCATCGAGGAGCCGCGACGCCAACGGGCGCTCGCGCGGCGCGAGCACGATCTCCCAGCAGGTCGCGAAGAATGTCTTCCTCTGGCCGGGCCGGAGCTTCGTTCGCAAGGGGCTCGAGGCCTGGCTGACGATCTGGATCGAGGCGCTGTGGCCGAAGCAGAGGATTCTCGAGGTCTACGTGAACGTCGCGCAGTTCGGGCGCTGCACCTTCGGGGTGGGCGCGGCCAGCCGGGCCTTTTTCCGGAAGCCGAGCTCCGCGCTCACGCAGGGCGAGGCCGCGCTACTGGCCGCGGTGCTGCCCAACCCGACCAAGCGACGCGTCGACCTGCCGTCCGCCCGGGTGCGCGCCCGCGCAGCCTCGATCGCGCGCCAGGCCGATCGGGTCGAGGTCCCGGAATAGGCGAGCCGGCACGAGCCGCACCGATCAGCCGAAATCGACGCGAAGCGGGCCACCAGCCCCGCGCCCGCGCTACCTACAGCGAGGAATGACGCGCTACGAGCGCATCGCGACCGACCTCGCCGGCCCCGGCTACTCGGTGTGCCCCCGGTTCCTGCCCCGCGGCGAATGCGCACGACTGGCGCGCCGCGGTCGCTCGCTCTGGAAACTCGGCGCGATGCGCGCGGCCGCGATCGGCCGCGGTTCGTCGCGTGTGTTGCGCCCCGATATCCGGGGTGACTTCATCCGCTGGATCGATCCCGGCATCGCCACGCGGGCAGAGGCGCAGCTGCTCGCGCGCGTCGAAACGCTGCGCGTTGCGCTGAACCGGCTGCTGTTGGTGGGAGCCTTCGACTTCGAGCTGCACTGGGCGCTCTATCCGCCCGGTGCGCACTACGCGCGGCACCTGGATCGCTTCCGCGGTGCTCGCGAACGCGTCGTGTCGCTCGTGCTCTACTTGAACGAAGGCTGGCGAGCGCGCGATGGCGGCGCGCTGCGGCTGTACCTGAGCGAAGGCACGCACCGCGACGTCGTGCCGATCGAGGGCACGCTCGTCGTCTTCCTGGCGGACCGCTTCGAGCACGAAGTCCTGCCGGCGCACCGCGAGCGGCTCAGCCTCACGGGTTGGCTGCGGCGCCGAACCGGATAGGTTCCGGCGCGCATCGCGTCGGTCTGCGCGCCTGGGCTGGGTTGCCGAAATCGGACGCGGGGAACGGTCGATGACGGCCGTCAACACCACCCGTTTCGTCGATGCCTGCGTCGCCGGTGCGGCCGGCGCGAGCATCAGCGCCGCGAGGATTGCGATGCGCACCGAAGCTCTCTCCTTGGCCACGAGCTCTCAGCCCGAGATGCGGAGCCACGTCTCGAAGAGGCGCTTCACGCGCGGCGTGAGCCGCGTCCGCGTGTAGAGGCCGGCGGTCGCCTTGATCGCCTCGGCCTGCGTGGGATAGGGATGGATCACGTTGGTGAACGCACCGAGGCCGACGTCGTTCGTCATCGCCACGGTGATCTCGCTGATCATCTCGCCCGCGTGGGCCGCGACGATCGTGGCGCCGAGGATTGCGTCGCTGCCCTTGCGCACGTGGATCTTCACGAAGCCCTCCTCCTCGCCGTCGGTGACGGCGCGGTTCGCCTTGGCGATCGGCACCTGGTAGGTGTCGATCGCGATGCCGCGCTCGCGCGCGTCGCGCTCGTAGAGGCCCGACGTGCGCGACCTCGGGGTCGGTGTAGGTGCACCACGGCATCACGAGCGACGAGAGCTTCTTGCGGCCGAGGAAGAGCGCGTTCTGGACCACGATCTTGGCGGCGGCATCCGCCGCGTGCGTGAACTTCCAGTCCATGCACACGTCGCCCGCCGCGTAGATGCGGCGGTTCGTGGTGCGCAGGCGATCGTCCACCTTCACGCCGCGACGCTGGTCGTACTCGACGCCCGCGGACTCGAGTCCGAGACCCTCCACGTTCGGCGCGCGACCGGCGCCGACCAGGATCTCGTCGACGACGATCTCTTCGAGGCGCTCGGCGCGCACGAAGTGGAGGACGCTTCTCGTCGCCCTTGCGCTCGACCTTGCGGATCGCGGCTCCGAGCACGAGCTCGACGCCCTCGCGCACCAGCACGTTCTGCACGATCTCGGCCGCGTCGGGATCCTCGCGCGTCAGGATCTGGGGCGCGAACTCGAGCAGGCTCACACGCGAACCGAGCCGCGAGAACGCCTGGGCCAGCTCGCAGCCGATCGGGCCGGCGCCGATCACCGCGAGTCGCTTCGGTCGCTCGGTCAGTTCGAAGACCGTTTCGTTGGTGAGGTAGCCGGCTTCGGCGAGTCCCTCGATCGGCGGCGCGGTGGCGCGCGCGCCGGTCGCGATCACCGCCTTCTTGAAGCGGAGCGCGGTGCCGTCGACGTCCACCGTGCCGGGTCCGGTGAAGCGCGCATTCCCGAGGAAAACGTCCACGCCGAACTCGTTGCGGTAGCGCGCCGCGGAGTCGTCGTGGCTGATGCGGGCGCGGATGCGCCGCATCCGCTCCATGGCTGCGCCGAAGTCGGGCAGCAGGTTCGGAGCTACGCCGAGACCCAGCTCGCGGGCCATGCGCGCTTCGTGAACGCGACGCGCGGCGCGAATCACTGCCTTCGAGGGCACGCACCCGACGTTCAGGCAGTCGCCACCCAGCAGGTGGCGCTCGACCAGCGCGACGCGGGCGCCCAGGCTCGACGCCACGAGCGACGTGATGAGTCCCGCCGTTCCGCCGCCGATCACGACCAGGTTGTAACGCCCGGAGGGCTTTGGGTTCGTCCAGTCGGCCGGGTGGACGTTCGCGACCAGCTCTTCGTTGTGTCGGTCGCGCGGCAGGACGAAAACGGGATCGGGCATCGCTGGGTTCTCCGCCCCGGGCTCACGGCCGGGCAACGAATGAAAGAGAGAGAGGCGGTGTCGGCCTGTCAGCCGACCGTGGCCTCGGCGAGCGCACGGCGCGCGATGCGGGTCACGAGTACGGTGACGAGCGCGGTGGCTGCGAGGCCGACCCCCCATGACAGGTAGTAGCCGGCTCCTCGCTGCACTTCCCCGCCGGCCGCGAGCGCAGCCACCTCGCCCACGACCTTGCCCGAGTAGACATAGAGGAGTGTCCCCGGGAGCATGCCGAGCGAGGCGACCGCGTAATCCCAGAGCCGAACGCGGGTGAGTCCGAGCGCGTAGTTCAGGAGATTGAACGGAAAGACCGGCGAAAGCCGGAGCAGGAAGACGATGCGGCGACCCTGGCGCTCGACCGCGCGGTCGAGCGCGGCGAAGCGCGCATCGCCCTCGACTCGCGCCGCGACGGCGTCGCGAGCGAAGTAGCGCGCCACCAGGAAGGCCGCGATCGCTCCGAGCGTCGCGGCCACGAACACGAGCAACGTGCCCTCGAGCACGCCGAAGATCGCTCCAGCCGCGAGCGTCAGCACGGAGCCAGGGACGAATGCGACGGTTGCGACGGCGTACCCCACGACGAAAGCCAGCGGACCCCAGGGACCGAGGCCATCGACCCAGCTCGCGAAGCGCGGCACGTAGGCCCCCACCTCTCGTCCGAGCGCGATCACTGCGACGAGCGCTGCGACGGCGAGCGCGACTTTCCCGTACGGGAATCGGGATCCCACCGGCCCCGGCTCCACCGCCGCGATCCCCTGGCGTTCCTCCGCTCTCATCGTCTGACTCGCGCGGAGTCGCGCAGCACCCCGACTTCGAACTTCCGGTCGTCGGGCCTGCAGATCGCCGGCGGCCCGGCGAGAAGGGTGCCCTTGCGGCGGAGAATCGAGCTGACCTTCATCGCTTGGCTCCTTCGGTGGCGGACGTGCAGCGCCCGCGTCGCCTCGACGGCGCTTGCGTCTGTCGAGCGGACATCCTGAAAATACGGCCGAGCGCGTGATTTCGTTACCGCAGCCGGACTCGCGTCTCTCAGGCAGTGGATGGCGGCGTCGCTGGAAGGCACGCCCCGTTCTGGGGCACGGAGACGGTTCTCGAATGGAAGAGCGCGGAAACGCGGGTGGAGTGTTCGGGGTTCAGGAACTCGTCGAGGGACCAGGGAATCAGGACGGCGACCACTCCGATTGGGAGCAGCAGGAGTGCGATGCGCGAGGCGCGCCGGCCGCCGTACATTTCGGGGGCTCTCCGGAAGGGACGAGTGAGGGCAGGACATCCTGTGAATCCAGCCCCGAGCTGGTTACACCCGCGCTTTCGCCGATTCCACGCCGCCACGGGCGTCGGGCTCGCCCGCGAGCAACGCGCGCAGCCTCTCGACCGCCGCCGCGTCACCCACCACGAGCAACGCATCGCCGCTGCGCAGCGTTTCGCCGGGCAGCGGGCTCGGGATCGTCACCTCCCCGCGCCGCACCGCGACGATGCTCGCGCCGGTGCAGCTGCGGATCGCGAGTTCTTCGATCGAGCGACCAGCCGCCGGCCCGTCCGGCACCTCGACCCACTCGCTCGCCGTCTCGCGCAGGATCTCGCCGAGCCACGGGTCGAACAAGCTCGCTGCGGGGCTGCGCAGCGCCTCGTAGCCCTGATCGCGCAGTTCGCCGCTGAAGCGCTCGACGGCGTCGCCGGGGATGCCCAGGCTGCGCAGCACGGCGCCGAGCATGTCGAGTGTGGCCTCGTACTCCTCGGCGACGACGAGCGATGCGCCGAGGGCGTAGAGATCGTCCACCTCCTTCACGTAGCGCGTCCGCACCACGATGTGTGCCTTCGGCGCGCGTGCCCGCACCAGTGCCGTCGCCCGGCGCGTCGCCATCGGATCGGAGATGGCGATCGAGACCACGCGCGCGCGATCGACGCGAGCCGTTTCGAGGATGGGTGGGCGCGTCGCGTCGCCGAACACCATCGGCTCGCCGGCGTTGCGCGCGGCGCCGATTGTGTGCGGGTTGGATTCGATGATCGCGTACGGCACGCCCGCGGCGCGCAGGCCGCGCGCCAGCGTGCGGCCGGTGAGGCCGAAGCCCACGAGTACGACGACGGGATCGCTCCTGCTCTCCGTGCCGCGTGTCGCTGCGCGCTGGATGCGATCGGCCCCGCGCGTCGCGAGATCCGCGAGACGGGGTGCGGCGGCGACCAGGAACGGCGTGGCGAGGAGTGTGACGATCGAGCCCGCCACGAAGACCTCGTGCAGTCGGTCGTCCAGCAGACCGGCGCCGGCAGCGGCGGCGGCGAGTACGAACGAGAACTCTCCCGTCTGCGCGAGGCCGAGTCCCGTGCGCACGGCGGTGCGCGTTTCCTGTCGCGCGACGAGACTCACGGCCGCGATCACGACGCCCGCCTTGATCCCCAGCACCGCGACCACGTACGCCAGCACCGCGGGCGCCTCGTTGCGCAGCACAGCCGGGTCGAACAGCATCCCGACGCTCGTAAAAAAGACTGCCAGCAGCACGCCACGCAGCGGCACCAGTTCGGCCTGCACCTGATGTGCGTAGTGTGACGAGGCGAGCGCGACGCCCGCGGAGAAGGCGCCGACCGCCAGCGTCAGGCCCATGTGCTCGGCCGCGACCGCCGAGCCCAACGCCAGCAGGAACGCGAGCAGGCTCATCAACTCGCTCGAACGCAGCGCCGCGACCCGGTACAGCAGCCAGGGAAACAAGAGGCGCGCTGCGATCCCCAGCACCCCGAGCGCCAGCACCGCTTTGCCCAGCACCAGCGCGATCGGCAGCGCCGACGCGGGCACTTCGCCCGCCAGGATCGGCAAGCCGATCAGCATCGGTACGATGCAGAGATCCTGGAAGATCAGGATGCCCACCGAGAGCCGCCCGTGCGGCGTGTCGATCTCGCCGCGTTGGGCGAGTAGTCGCATCACCAACGCCGTGCTCGACATTGAGACGAGTCCACCCAAGACGAGCGCGCTGCTGGGCGCGACGCCGAGCGCCGTTGCGATCGCTGTGACTGCGGCGATCGTGAGCCCGACCTGGGTCGCGCCGGCCGCGAGGGTCGCGCGGCCGAAGCGGCGCAGAGCGTCGAGCGGAAGCTCCAGCCCGATCTCGAAGAGCAGGAACACGACGCCCAACTCCGCGAGGCTGCGGATCTCCCGCGCGTCGCCGACGACGCCGAGTCCCCCCGGTCCGAGCAGAGCTCCCATCACCAGGAAGCCGCCGATCGCCGGCAAGCGCAGGCGCTCGAAGAGCGCGACGCCCAGCGTGGCGATCGCCACCACGATCACCAGCTGAACGAGCAGTTCCGATTGGCCCACGCGGCCGACCATAGCGGTCCGTCCGGCGCGATCGGCGCGGCGAGCCGGGCGAAGCTAGGTTCGCGATCCGCCCCTCCACCCCAGCGCCGACCGCGAAGGAGTCTGCGATGCACCCGTTCCGCTTTGGCGTCCAGTGCACGAGTCTGCCGTCCGATGGTTTCGCCGCGCGCGTGCAACGCATCGAGGCGCTCGGCTACTCGACGCTGTTCTGTCCCGATCACTTCTCGCCGCAGTGGGACCCGACCGTGCTGCTCGCCGGCGTGGCTGCGGTGACTACGCGTTTGCGCGTCGGGTCGCTGGTCTACGGCGTCGACTACCGCCACCCGGTGATCTACGCCAAGCAGGCGGCGTCGCTGCACCTGCTCTCGCGCGGGCGCCACGAGTTCGGCATCGGCGCCGGCTGGATGGAAACGGACTACGAGCAGGCCGGCATGCCCTACGACTCACCCGGCACGCGCATCGAGCGGCTCGAAGAGACGCTGCAGATCGCGCTCGGCATGTGGAGCCGGGACACTTTCTCGTTCGCAGGCAAGCACTATTCGATCAAGGACGTGCCGAAGGCGTGCACGCTGCCGGCCGGCGAGCGCCCGCGGATTCTGGTGGGAGGCGGTGGCAAGCGACTGCTTTCGGTGGCGGGTCGCTACGCGGACATCGTCGGCATCAACCCGTCGCTGCCCGAAGGCAAGGTCACCGCGACGACGCCCGCCGACCAGAGCCCCGAGCGCGTGCGCGAGAAGGTTTCCTGGGTGCGAGCCGCCGCCGAGAAGGCTGGCCGCGACCCGAACGCCATCGAGCTACAGGCGCTCTCGTTCGTGCTCGCGATCACGGACACGCCGGGCGCCCTTCGCGAAGCGCTCGCGCGGTCGAGCGGCATGACGGTGGAGCAGGTCGCCGATTGCCCGCTCTTCCTGACCGGCTCGGCCGCCGAGATCCAGGACCGACTCGCGAAGCGCCGCGAGCAGACCGGCATCTCGTACGTCGTGATCCAGGGCGAAGAGATCGAGCAGGTCGAGCGCTTCGCCGCCGAAGTGATGGTGCCGCTCGGCACGCGCTGAGCGCGTGCACTCGCGCGGGCGACTACAACTCGCCGAGCGGGCGCGTGAAGACGTCCCTCGCGCGCTCGCCGAGCGCATCGACGCGGCTGCCGAGGGTCTGGGTCGCGGCGGCAACGGGCGAGACCACGACCAACGCCGCGCCGCCGGCGGCGAGCGACACGAAGCCGATCGGGCGCATCACGAGCAGGTCGGCGGCGATCGCGAGCGGACCCCAGATGCCACCCGGCCGGTGCACCGCCGCGATCGGCGCCTCGTCCGTCGCATAACTGGGCGACGCGGTCGGCGTGGTCATCGGCACCTCGGCCGCGGCCGCCGGCTCCTCGGCGCTCGTCCGCTCCGGCACGGAGACGCCCACTTCCTCGCTGGGCTTCGTCGGCGCGCACGGCCGGCGCAGCGATCCAGGCGAGCGCGATGGCGAGGCCGGTCGCGAGCAGGAACCGGCGGTCGAGTCGGCGGGCGGACGTCATGTTGGGTCTCCCTCGGCGCCGCAGTCTACCAGCCATGCGAAGCCGGCCCACTGCTTGCCAGAGCAGGCGCCGTTCTGGTAGACGGGATCGTGTCGTCCTCCGCGACCACCCTCGGTATCGACCTCGGCACCTCGGGCGTGAAGGCCGTCGCTCGTCGACGCCAGCGACTGCGTGGTCGCGTCGGCGAGCGCGCCGCTCGAGGTCGCGCGCCCGCATCCGGCGTGGTCCGAGCAGAATCCCGCCGGACTGGTGGAGCGCGACGAACGCCGCCGTGCGCGCGCTTCGCCAGCACCCCGACGCGCTGCGCGCGGTGCGCGCGCGTCGGCCTCTCGGGACAGATGCACGGCGCGACCCTGCTCGACGCGCGCGACGCCGTACTGCGTCCGGCGATCCTGTGGAACGACGGCCGCAGCGCCGCCGAATGCGCGGCGCTGGAGCGCGCGGTGCCGGCGTCGCGCGCGATCACCGGCAACCTCGCGATGCCGGGCTTCACGGCGCCGAAGCTGCTCTGGGTGCGCGCGCACGAGCCCGATGTCTTCGCGCGCGTGCGGCGCGTGCTGCTGCCGAAGGACTGGCTGCGCCTGCGCATGACCGGCGACGCCGCGACCGACTGTTCCGACGCTTCGGGCACGCTGTGGCTCGACGTCGCGAAACGCAGCTGGTCGCCCGCGATGCTCGCCGCCTGCGGGCTCGACGAGCGCGCGATGCCGCGCGTCTTCGAAGGCAGCGAGGCGACGGGCGGCTGCGCGCGGAGGTCGGCGAACGCGTGGGGCGTGGGCTGCGTTCCGGTCGCGGCGGGCGCGGGCGACCAGGCGGCGGGCGCCGTCGGGCGCGGGCGTCGTGCGCGCGGCGAAGCGCGTCGCTCGCGCTCGGCACGTCGGGCGTCCTCTTCGTCGCGGGCGATCGCTTCCAGCCGAATCCCGCTCGCGCCGTGCACGCGTTCTGCCACTGCCTACCGGGCCGCTGGCACCAGATGTCGGTGCTGCTCTCGGCGGCGAGCTGTCTCGCGTGGGTGACGCGGCTCGTCGGTGCGAGCGAGCGAAGCTGCGCTGCTCGCCGAAGTGGAAGCGCAGGATCGCCCCGCTGCCGGCGCGCTGCTCTTCCTTCCGTATCTGTCGGGCGAGCGCACGCCGCACAACGATCCCGCCGCGCGCGGCGTCTTCTTCGGGCTCTCGCACGACACGGATCGCGCGACGCTCGCGCGCGCCGTGCTCGAAGGCGTCGCCTTCGCGTTCGCCGACGCGCAGCAGGCGCTGCTCGAAGCCGGCGCCGCGTTGCGCGAGAGTGTCGATGGTGGGCGGCGGTGCGCGCAGCGCGATCTGGGGACGCATCCTGGCCTCGGTGCTCGATCGCGCACTCGTCGTTCGCGCGGGGGCCGACGTGGGTCCCGCGCTCGGCGCCGCGCGACTCGCGCGGCTGGCCGTCTCGGGCGAGCGCGCCGAGGACGTGTGCACGCGCGCCGCCGATGCGCACGTGGTCGAACCCGATCCGACGCTGCGCGATCACTATCGTGCGCCGCTCGAACGCTGGCGTGCGCTCTATGCTCGCTTGCGCCCGGCCTTCGCCGACGCGCAGGCCGAATTGGCTCGAGGAGAATCGCGATGACGCATTTCCCGGACGTCGACCGGGTCCGTTTCGAAGGTCCCGACACCGAGCACCCGCTCGCGTTCCGCTACTACGACCGCAATCGCGTCGTGCTCGGCAAGCGCATGGAAGACCACGCGCGCTTCGCCGTCTGCTTCTGGCACAGCTTCTGCTGGCCGGGCAGCGACGTATTCGGCGCCGGCACCTTCGAGCGCCCGTGGCTCGCCGCGGGACGAGGACGCGCTCGAACTCGCCGAACTCAAGATCGACGCCGCCTTCGAGTTCTTCACCAAGCTCGGCGCACCGTTCTTCTGCTTCCACGATCGAGACATCGCGCCCGAAGGCGACACGCTGCGCGAGAGCCACGCGATCCTCGATCGTCTGCTCGAGCGCGTCGAGAAGGCGATGGCGCGCACCGGGACGCGGCTGCTCTGGGCCACCGCGAACCTCTTCGGTCACCCGCGCTACGCAGCCGGCGCCGCGACCAATCCCGATCCCGAGGTGTTCGCGTACGCCGCCGCGCAGGTGAAGCACTGCCTCGAAGCGACAAAGCGACTCGGCGGTGCGAACTACGTGCTGTGGGGCGGTCGCGAGGGCTACGAGACGCTGCTCAACACGAACCTGCGGCGCGAGCTGGATCAGCTCGGTCGCTTCCTGTGCCTGGTCGCGGAGCACAAGCAGAAGATCGGCTTCGGCGGCCCGCTGCTGATCGAACCCAAGCCCTTCGAGCCGACCAAGCACCAGTACGACCACGACGGCGCCGCCGTCTTCGCGTTCCTCCAGAAATACGGACTCGAACGCGAGTTCAAGCTGAACATCGAAGTGAACCACGCGACGCTCGCGGGCCACGACTTCCAGCACGAGGTCGCCTACGCGATGGCCAACGGAATCTTCGGCAGCATCGACGCGAACCGCGGCGACGCGCGACTCGGCTGGGACACTGACCAGTTCCCGAACGACGCGCGCGAGTGGGCGCTCGCCTGGTGCGAGGTCCTGCGCGGCGGAGGCATGCACTCGGGCGGCTTCAACTTCGACGCCAAGCTGCGCCGCCAGAGCGTCGATGCGACGGACCTGTTCCACGCCCACATCGGCGGCATGGACGCGATCGCGCGCGGCCTGCTCGCCGCCGAGGCGATGCTCGCGGACGGCCGCCTGCAGCGCTTCGTCGACGAGCGCTACGCGGGCTGGGACGCCGCGATGGGTCGCGAGATCCTCGCCGGCCGCCAGAGCCTCGAAGATCTCGCCGGCCACGTGCTCGCCAACGACCTCGAGCCGCACCCGCGCTCCGGCCGGCAGGAGATGCTGGAAAATCTGGTGAGCCGCTTCCTGTAGCTCTCTTCGCGGTGATCGCCGCGGCGCGTTGCGCACCCTGACTCGTGTTGGCGCGGGCGCGTCCGCGCCCGGCGCGGAACCCATCCGGTAGGATCCCGCCTCCTCTGGAGGTGCCGGCTTGGATGCTTCGCTGAGTGGTGCGGTGTTTCGCGATCCGTCGCAGTCGCGCGAGAAGCGCAGCGCCGATCTGCTCGCGCGGATGACGCGCGAAGAGAAGATCGCGCAGCTCTGTTCGGTGTGGCTGACGCTCGATCCCGCGAGCGGCGACTTCGCGCCGTTCCAGGGCATCTTCATGAACACGCCGATCGACCAACGCGAGTTGCTTCGCCACGGCATCGGACAGATCACGCGCCCCTTCGGCAGCCGGCCGGTGGCGCCGCGCGACGGCGCGCGCGCGCTCAACGCGTTCCAGCGCCACCTGATCGAGACGACGCGCCTCGGCATTCCGGCGATCGCGCACGAAGAGGCGCTCAGCGGTTTCATGACCGAAGGCGCCACGCAGTTCCCGTCGCCGCTCAACTACGGCGCGACCTGGGATCCCGCGTCTGATCCGCCGCGTGGCCGCCGTCATCCGGCGCCAGATGCGCGCGGTCGGCACGCACCAGGCGCTCGCGCCGGTGGCCGACGTGGTGCGCGACGCGCGCTGGGGTCGCGACGAGGAGTGCGTCGGCGAGGACGCGTTCCTGGTCGGCACGATCGTCTCCGCCTACGTCGCGGGCCTGCAGGGCGACGACCTGCGCACCGGCATCGTCGCCACGCTGAAGCACTTCTGTGGCTACTCGGGCAGCGAGGGCGGTCGCAACTTCGCGCCGCTGCACGCCGGTCCGCGCGAGTTCGCCGACGTGTTCCTGCTGCCGTTCGAGATGGCGGTGAAGTCGGCCGGCGCGAAGTCGGTGATGAACGCCTACATCGACGTCGACGGCGTGCCGTGCGCCGCCTCGCGCGCGTTGCTCACCGAGGTGTCTGCGCGAGCGCTGGGGCTTCGACGGGATCGTCGTCGCCGACTACTTCGCGGTGCGCATGCTGCACCAGCTCCACCACGTGACCGAGGGACCCGCCGAGTCGGCCGCGGCGGCGCTGCGCGCCGGGCTCGACGTCGAGCTGCCGACCTCGGAGTGCTACGCGAAGGGGATCGGCGAAGCGCTCGACCGCGGCCTGCTCGATCTCGCCACGCTCGACGAAGCGGTGCGGCGCGTGCTGCGCCTGAAGTTCGAGCTCGGGATCTTCGAGTCGCCCTACGTCGATCTCGATGCGATCGAGCTCGATCGCCCCGACGAGCGCGCGCTGGCGCGCGAGGTCGCCGAGAAGTCGATCGTGCTGCTCGCCAACGACGGCGTGCTGCCGCTCGCCGCGTCACTGCGCCGCGTCGCGGTGATCGGGCCGAACGCGGCCGATCCGATGGCGCTCTACGGCAACTACTCGTTCCAGAACCACGTCGCGGCGCATTTCCCGAAGCACAGGGTCGCGCCGGCCGCGACCGTGCTCGACGCGCTGCGCGAGCGACTCGGCGCCAGAGCGCGTCGCCTACGCGGAAGGCTGCAAGATCCTGCGCGCAGCGGGGCAGCTCAGCGACGATCGCTCGGGCATCGCCGCCGCCGCGGAGTGCGCGCGCGGACGCCGAAGTTGCGATCGTCGTGGTGGGCGACAAGGCCGGTCACTTCCGCACCGGCACGATGGGGGAGGGGACCGACGCCTCCGATCTGACGCTGCCCGGTGTGCAGGCCGAACTGGTCGAGGCCGTGCTCGCGACTGGAACGCCGACCGTCGTCGTGCTCGTGAACGGGCGAGCCTTCGATCTGTCGCAGATCGCGGGCCGCGCCGCCGCGATCCTCGAGGCGTGGTTTCCCGGGCAGGACGGCGCCGCGGCGATCGCGGCCGTCGTGGCCGGCGACGTCAACCCGAGCGGCAAGACGACGCTCGGCTTCTCGCGCGGCGCCGGGGCGCAGCCCAGTTCTTACGATCACAAGCCGCTCGCGCGCGGCGTGCCGCCATTCCCGGCCTTCGTGCCGGTCTTCGCGTTCGGGCACGGGCTCTCGTACACGCGCTTCGAGTACGAGGCGCTGTCGATCACGCCTGCATGCATTGGGACGGATGGCAGCGTGGAGATCGCCTTTACGCTGCGCAACGCGGGCATGCGTGACGGTGACGAAATCGTGCAGCTCTATCTCAGCGACCCGATCGCGAGCGTGACGCGACCCGTGCAGCAGCTCCGCGGCTTCGCGCGCGTGGCGCTCGCGGCGGGCGGCGCGGCGCGCGTCGGGTTCCGCATCCACGCGGACCTGTGTTCGTTCACGGGACCCGACCTCGCGCGCATCGTCGAGCCGGGCCGCATCGAGGTCGCGGTGGGCGCGTCGAGCGCCGACCTGCGGCTGCGCGGCGCCTTCGAGTTCTCGGGGCGCGTGCGCCGCGTCGGCGAGGACCGGGTGCTGGCGCCCGATCTCAGTGTCGCACCGGCGTGATCCGAAGCCCCGGGTGATCGCGCTTGGAACGCCCAGGCAGTCGATTCCCGCGCGCTCCGGCGCCGGAGGGATCCGGCGCCCCGATCTCAGGGCTTGCGGTGGCTTCGCGAGAGGATCTTCTTGCGCAGCCGCAGCGACACCGGCGTCACTTCGAGGAGTTCGTCGTCGGCGATCCAGCCGAGCGCGGTCTCGATCGAGTGGATGCGCGGCGGTGTCAGCACCATCGCCTCGTCTTTGCCGGCGGCGCGGATGTTGGTGAGCTTCTTGGCGCGCGAGGCGTGGACGTTCATGTCGTCGGGCCGGCGGTTCTGGCCGATGATCTGGCCCTCGTAGCAGGGAAAGCCGGGAGCGACGAACAGGTCGCAGCGCTCCTGGATCTTCCACAGCGCGTACTGGGTGGTGACGCCCTGCTCGGTGGCCATCACGGCGCCGACCGAGCGCGTCGGCAGTTCACCCGAGAAGGGCTCGTAGCCGCGCACCGTCCGGTGCAGCACGCCTTCGCCGCGCGTGTCGGAGAGGAACTCGCTGCGGTAGCCGAAGAGGCCGCGGCTCGGCGCCACGAATTGCAGGATGGTCGTGCCGCTGCGCTGTTCGAGCGACGTCAGCCGACCGCGGCGCTGCGAGAGTTTCTCCATCACCGAGCCCGCGGCCGAGTCGGGCACCTCGGCGACGACCTCCTCGACCGGCTCGCAGCTCTTGCCGTCGACTTCGCGCACGATGATCTCGGGACGCGAGACCGAGAACTCGAAGCCCTCGCGGCGCATCGTCTCGATCAGCACGCCGATCTGCATCTCGCCGCGGCCCGCCACCTCGAAGACGTCGGGGCTTTCGGTGGGCTCGATCTTGATCGAGACGTTGCCGAGCACTTCGCGGCGCAGCCGGTCGGCGATCTGGCGCGACGTGACGTACTTGCCCTCGCGCCCCGCGAACGGCGAGTTGTTCACCGAGAAGCGCACGCGCACGGTCGGCGGATCGATCGCGATGCGCGGCAGCGCTTCGGGGCAGGACGGGTCGCAGATGGTGTCGCCGAGGTCGATCGAGTCGATGCCGGCGATCACGACGAGGTCGCCCGCCAGCGCCTGCTCGATCTCGCGGCGGTCGAGGCCGTAGGCGCCAAATAGTTTGGTGATGCGGAACGACTGCGGCGCACCCGACTCGGGGATGCGCACCACCGTCGCGCCGCGGCGCAGGCAGCCGCGCTCGACGCGACCGATCACCAGGCGGCCGACGAAGTCGTCGTAGTCGAGCGTGGTGGCCTGGAACTGCATCGGTCCCTCGGTGTCCACGTTGGGCGGCGGGACGAACTCGAGGATCGCGTCGAGCAGCGGTCGCAGGTCGCGGCGCGGGGCGTCGACCTCGCGGGAGGCGGTGGCTTCCTTGGCGGAGGCGTAGATCACCGGGAAGTCGAGCTGGTCGTCGGTGGCGCCCAGATCGACGAGCAGGTCGAAGACCTCGCCCAGCACTTCGGGCGCACGCTGTTCGACGCGGTCGATCTTGTTGACCACGAGAATCGGCTTCAAGCCGTGCTCGAGCGCCTTGCGCAGCACGAAGCGGGTCTGGGGCATCACGCCCTCGACCGCGCAGGCGAGCAGCAGCACCGCATCGACCATGCCGAGCACGCGCTCGACCTCGCCGCCGAAGTCGGCGTGGCCGGGGGTGTCGACCAGGTGGATGTGGACGCCTTCGTAGTCGATCGCGGTGTTCTTGGCGTGGATCGTAATGCCGCGTTCGCGCTCGAGATCCTCGCTGTCCATGACGCGCTCGGCCGCGGCGTGCCGGGGCGGCAGCGCGCCGGTCTGGCGCAACAGCCCATCGAGCAGCGTCGTCTTCCCATGGTCGACGTGCGCGATGATCGCAAGATTGCGGACTTCCTTGCGCGAAGCCCTCTTGTCCGTGTTCACACTGCTCATAACGGCCGCGCAGGCTAGCAGACGGTCTCGCGGGAGGAGAAAAAGGAGAAAGGGGACGGTCCTCGCCGTGGACTAGCAGTGGACTCGAGGGACAGACCTCACACCCCGGGGAACCGAGTGGCCGCCGATTCGCCGGCGGGGCAGCCCAGGTGTGTCCCCCTAGTCCACAGCCCGTCCACTTGGAGGACCGTCCCCTTTCTCCTCCTGGTGTTCGAGGAAGATCTGGCGGGTGAGTTCGGTTAGGGCTTTGGCGTCGAGGTCCAGGAAGCGTTCGGGCGGGATCGGGTCGAGTATGGTGATCGAGATCGGGTGGCGACCTCGCAACACGAAGCCGCGCTTGGGCAGGATGTTGCTGGTGCCCGACAGCACGATCGGCAGCAGCGGCAGCCGGGTTCGCAGCGCCAGCTCGAAGGCGCCGGTCTTGAACGGTTGCAGCATGCCCGTCTTCGAGCGGGTGCCTTCCGGGAACATCATGATCGACGAACCCGCGCGCAACGTCTGCTCACAGGCCGCCATCATCTGCTTGACGCTCTCGCGATCGCCGCGGCGCAGCTTGATGTAGCGGTTCAGGGTCATGTTCCAGCCGACGCATGGAATCCTGAAGTTCTCGATCTTCGAGACCCACTTGAAGTGCTTGAAGATTCGGAACAGCACCAGGATGTCGAGCAGCGAGAGGTGGTTCGCGACCATCACGTAGGTGGTGTCGTCGCGGATCTTCTCGCGCCCGTGGATCTCCATCGGCCACTGCGGGTTGACCCAGGTGTAGAGCGACGCCCAGAAGCAGGTGAAGCGGTGGAGCACCACCAGGCGTCGATCGAAGAGCACCGTCGTGGCCCAGACCAACACCGCCACTGGGAACAGCGCGATCGACGAGGAAACCAGGAAGGCCCAGAACACCAGCGAGGAGAAGCGCTGCCAGAGCATCGACGAGCAGTCTAGGGCGCGCGGTCGAAGTCGCGCAATCGCCCGCGTGGCGGGGCAGCGCCGACCTTGGGATCTAGCGCGACTCGGTCCAGCCCAGTGCGAAGGCCGCCGCGTGGTAGACGAAGCTCTGCTCCTGCACGCCGTGGAAGAGCGCCGCGCCGGGACCCGTGGCGTAGATCGGGACGTCCTCGCCGCCGTGCGTGTCGTTGCGCGCCGGGACTGCTGCCTCCTGCAGATAGTCAGGCGCACGCACTTCAGCGTCGGTCAGTTTTGGGCGCCCCTTCCGGATCCCCGCGTAGCCGCTGGGATTGTGCGGGTAGTGCTTGGCGCCTTCGGGTTGCTCGACCGAGCGACCGGTGTAGCCGGGTCCGTTCGCGTAGGAGAGCGTCGTGAAGGGCAGGCCGAGCATGTCGCGCAGGGGTGTCAGCTCGGGGGCGCCGTGGTCGTCGTTGCCGCGCGCGAGACCGAGGATGTCGTTGCCGCGCGTCGGGTAGCCGGCAATCGTGAAGACGTGGCTATGGTCGGCGGTCACGATCAGCAGGGTCTCGTCCGGCTTCACCAGCGCGCGCGCGACGCGCACGGCGTTCGAGAGTTCCACCGTCTCGCCGAGCGCGCGGAAGGCGTTGCCGAGGTGGTGCGCGTGGTCGATGCGCCCGCCTTCCACGATCAGCACGTAACCGCGCCGGTTGCGCGCCAGCAGTTCGATCGCCTTGGCGGTCATCTCGGAGAGCGACGGCTCGCCCGCGCTGTCCCCGCCGCGCTCGAACTCGAAACGCATGTGCGACGGCTCGAAGAGGCCGAGCACGGGGCCGGCCGTGCTCGCGCCGAGCGCGTCGAACTGTGCACGGCTCCACACCCACGATCCCTGCGGATGGTGTCCCTGCCACGCCGCGACGAGGTCGCGACCGTCCATGCGTGCGCCGACCTCTCCGGGGTGCTCGGGATCCTTCGTCCGCTTCGGCAGGAACTGCGCGCGGCCGCCGCCGAACGCGACATCGATGCCGTCGCCGATCTCGAACTCGACGAACTGACGCGCGATGTCCGGGAACCCCGCCGCGCGCGCGTCGTCGGGGAGCATCGAGTCGTCTTCCCAATCGCGGTGCGCGGCGTGGGCGTAGCAGGATGCAGGCGTCGCGTGGGTGATCCGCGTGGTGGTGACGATCCCCGTCGAGAGGCCGCGCGCTTCGGCCTCTTCGACGATCGTTCGAGCGCGGCTGCCTGCGACGCTCGTGTAGTCGCCCGGGACGCCGCGCTCGTCGAGCCCGACGACGTCGGCCCGGGTCTTCACGCCCGTCACGAGCGCCGTCATCGTCGCGGCCGATTCGGAAACCTGCGCGTTGACGCTGTAGGTCTTGGCGAGTGCGACGTACGGGAAACTCTCGAAAGCCAGCTCATTCTCCTCGCCCAGCTTGCCATGTCGCTGGCCGTCGAAGATGCGCGCGGCGGTGATGGTGGAAATGCCCATGCCGTCGCCGACGAAGAGAATCAGGTTCTTCGCCCGCTTCGCGGAGCCGGAGTCGAGCGCGCGCGCACTCGCAACGGCGGCGCGGCCTGCTGCGCGCCAGGCGTTTTCTTCCTGGGCGAGCGCACCACGCGGCGCGGCGAGCGACGCCGCGACGAGCGCGAGAACGAACAGCGACGCGAAGCGGGCGCAGAGCGCGAGCGCCATCCAACCCTCCCGAAGTGGCTGGAACATACCGTGCGACGCCGCGCGCCGATGCCCCCGCAGATCCACCAGCCGGTGTGGCTCGGCCGGGGCGATCGGAGCGTTCCTCCCCCGCCCCCCGAACGGAGCGACCGGTCAAGACGAACCCATTCCCGGCCGATGACACGCAGACCCGCACGAGGTGCGGATGGGGGGGCCTTGCAGGCGCTCGGCGGTGTCGTCACGTTGCTCAATTGTGTGCTGTGCGGCGTGATCGGCGTCCGCCTGATCCGCTTCGCAGCCCGCTCCAAGGGTCCCGAGGCCTGGCTCGGCGTCTACCTGCTGGCCGGGACGCTGTTCGGCACGCTGCTGTCGAGCGCGGTCTACATCTCCTGGGCGGATCCCCGCGTTGCGCTGCCGCCCGGCTGGCGGCCGCCGCTGCACGCGCTCCAGTTTCTGGCGAACACCGCGGGGATGCTCGCCATCCTGATGTTCACGCACCGCGTCTTCCGCCCGCGGGCGCGCTGGGCGCGGCGTGCGGTGCAGTCGGCCGCGGCGCTCTCCGCGGTAGCGTTCTTCGTGACGGCCGCGGTCGAGCGCTTCGAAGTCCACGTCGTCCCGAATCCGGCGTACCTCGCCGTCGTTGCGGCGCGCGTGGCGGCGATGGTGTGGATGACCGTCGAGTCGTTGCTCTACTTCCGGCAGGTGCGCAAGCGACAGCGTCTCGGCCTCGCCGATCCGCTGCTCGTGAATCGATTCCTGCTCTGGGGCATCTGGGCCGGGTCGGTGTCGTTGATGCAGCTCGCCGATCCGATCGGACGGCTCTGGTACTGGTGGATCACCGGCACGACGGTGCAGTGGATTCCCGAAGTGGGTCGCACGATCATCGTCTTCCTGATCGCGTCGACGTCGGCGCTCGGCGCCGTCACGGCCGCGACGCTGTTCCTGACCTTCTTCCCGACCGCGGCCTACAAGCGCTGGATCGCGGCGCGCGCCATTACCGACTGAGCGCTCGCTTGGCGTCACGCCGCGCTCGTCTCGGCTAGCTTCGCGCGAATGCGGGAACTCGCCTTTCGCGTGCTGGCCATCGCCTTCTCGCTCGCGCTCTTCGAAGGCGGCCTGCGCCTGCTCGACCAACCGCGCTACGACACCTGCTGGGTGACGGAAAACGAGTTCTGGCGCGAGGACCCCATGCTCGGCTTCGCGTACGAGCCGGGCATGGCGATGGCAGGCGGCGTCGTAAATGCGCTCGGTCTACGCGGTCCGGTGCCGGCGCACGAGAAGCCCGCCGGCGCGCGCCGGATCCTCTACATCGGCGACTCGACGGTGTATGGCTTCGGTGTCGCCGACGACGAGGCGTTCTGGTCGCTCGCGACGCGCGCGCTCGCAGCGCGGCACCCCGGACAGAGCTTCGAGCCCATGGTTGCCGCGGCCCCCGGCTACAGCTCCTACCAGTCGCGCGTGTTGGTCGAGCGCTTCGCGCCGTTCGCGCCGGACTGGGCGGTCCTCTACGTGGGCGCCCACAACGACGAGCGCCGGCGGATGTATTACGAGGACGCGGCGATTCCCGCGCGCGCCGCCCGCCAGCACGCCACCTGGCACCAGCTGCGCGCGCTGCGGGCGGGCGAGTTCCTGATCGATCGACTCGGTCGCTGGGTCGAGAAGCAGGTGGGTGGGCCGACCGCGTGGCGTCGCGTACCCCCCGCTGCCTTCGAGGCGAATCTGCGCGCGATGCTCGCCACCGCGCGCGCCGCGGGTGCGCGCCCGCTGCTGCTGATCCCGCCACTCGCCGACACGCTAGCGCGGCGTTATCCGGCGACACCCGTCTATCAGGAAATCCTGAAGCGTGTAGCCGCGGAGCAGCAGATCGCGAGCGTCGCGCTGGAACCACTCTTCGCCGCGTACGATCCGAAAGATCTCTACCGGCCCGACGACGACTTCCATCCCAACCCGCTCGGCCACCGACTCATCGCCGACGCGATTGTGCAGGCGATCGAGGCGGCCGAGAACGCAGGGAACTGAGCCGCGCCCGGATCAAGCGCGGCGCAGCGATCGCTGTCCTCGCGCCACGGCGGCGAGGCCGATGCCGAAGATCAGCGCGCCGGTCGGCTCGGGCACCGGGGCCGAGACCCTCGCGAGCAGCACGTCGTTCGCGCAGCTCGGTGCGAAGCCGATCGTCAGGCTCCCGTTCACCGGCAGGCCGATCCCGAGGTCGAAGGCGAGCGATCCGCCCGAGGCGAGCGGATTGAATCCCGTGAGGCCGCCGGTGCCCGCCGGCGTTCCGCCGCCGTTCCACGCGTAGGGATGGCGGTCGCGGATGCCATAGCCCGACCAGTAGCCGCTGTTGTCGCTGCCGCTCATCAGGTACGAGGGGCTTGCGATGGCGCTCACGTCGAGGATCGAGAGCGACGCGTAGTTCGCAACGGGCGTCTGGCTGCCCGCGACGAGTTTCACGACGTAGTCCCAGTGCCCGTCGCTGCCGGCGTCGAGGAAGAGATCGCCGGGAATCACACGGGCGTTGCCCGATGCGACCAGCGAGAAGACGCCGGTGTAGTCGATGCGTACACCGGTCAGATGGCCGGTCGCGTCGTCGAAGCTCGCGGCGCCGCCGAGCAGATCGGGCGTCCCGATCGTGTCGCGCGTGTCGTCGGCTGTTCCGTTCGCGTAACCCGGCCAGAACTTCGACGCATCTCCGAACGAGACGCTGCTGGCGTGGGCCGGGTCTGCGAAGACGGCGACGGCGAACGCAACGGCGAGGCATTCCCAGATCGACGGGCGCAACTTCAACATCCGCATGTTCTCCTGGCGACGGCAGCCAATCCGCCTGCTTCTCTGGCGGTAGGTGGCCGCGAATCGGGATTTGGTGGCGACCTGCGCAGGCGAGTGCCGTTGTTGCTCGTGCAGCGCGGCGGCAGGCGGGGCCGCGGAGTGGTCTAAGCCGCTGCGCAACCGATCCGCGACGCGAAATCCTGCGAAAAATGTGCAGCTTCGCGCGCCGCCGGGAGCCCACCGGTTGCCCAGTCATCGCGGGCCGGTAGCTTCGGGCTCTGCGATCGAGGGGGGCGGCGCGATTCCGAACGCTGAGTCCGTGTTCGTCGACGCCGTGGTTCCCGTGCACAACGCGCCCGCGCTGGTGCGGCGCTGCCTCGAATCGGTGCTCGCGCACGTCGGCCACCGGCTCGGCGAGCTCGTCGTCGTCGACGACGCGTCCGACGCGCCGACGGTGGCGCTGCTCGCGTCGCTGGCCGCTCCGAAGCTGCGCGTCGTGCGCTCGGAGCGGAACCTCGGTTATGGCGGCAGCGTGAATCTCGGCGTTGCGAGTTGTCGCGCGCCGCTCGTGCTGCAACTCAACTCGGACGTCGAGGCGCGCGACGATTTCCTCGCGCCGCTCGTCGCAGCGCTCGCGGCCGACCCGAAGCTCGCGGCGCTGAATCCCGCCGGCAACACCTATCGCCGCTATGATCTGTCTCGCTACGCGAGGCGCGCCGGCTGCGTCGTGACGAACCACCTCTCCGGCTACGCGTTCCTGGTCCGCCGCAGCGTCTTCGAAGCCGTGGGCGGCTTCGACCCGGAGTTCGGGCTCGGCTACTTCGAGGACACCGACCTCTCGCGCCGCATCCTGCGCGCGGGCCATTGGCTCGGCGTGCACCCCGACACCAATTTGTACCACGAGAGCCACGGCTCCTTCTCGCTGCGACCCGAGCGACGCGCCGTGCTCGAGGCGAATCGCCTGCGCTACCACGAGCGCTGGCCCGGCGCGCGCCGGCAGGTGCTGCTCGCGACGCGCAGCGCGCGGGGGAGCGAGTTGCCGCGCTCGCTCGCCCGCGCGGCGTGGGGCGTACTCGACGGCGGCGGCGGCATCTGGTGGGTGAGTCCCGAGTCGCCGCGCGAGTTGCTCGCTCTGGGCATGCGCGGCGATCGCATCGGCGTGGTGCGCGGCGCGCGACGAATCCGCAAGCAGCGCCGCGATCCCTTCAAGCGCTTCACCGAGCTGTGGATGTCGGGCGATGTGCCGCGACTGCCCGCGCGGGTGCTGCGCGCGGCCGCCCGCAGCGTCGCGATCGAGACGCGGCAGTGGTGATGACGCGGCCGGCCGAGCGCGCGCAGCGAGCGGGCGTTGCTCGTCGGCGTCTGGGTCGCGCAGCTCGCGATCCTGCTGGTGGTCGCCGCCCATCACGAGCCGTGGCGCGACGAGGCGGACGTCTGGCTCTTCGCACGCGATGCCGCGCCTTCGGCATGGTTGAGCTTCCTGAAGCACTCCGGCACGCCCGGGCTCTGGCACCTGCTGGTGGCGCCGCTGGCGCGCTCGGGCCTGCCCTACGCGAGCATCAACCTCCTGAACGTGGCGATCGTCTCGATCGGCGTCGCGATCTTCCTGCGCTACGCGCGGCTGCCGCTGCTGTTGAAGCTGCTGTTCCCGTTCGGCGTGCTGCCGCTCCACGAGTACGGCGTCGTGGCGCGCAGCTACGGGCTCTCGTTCACGCTGCTGATGGCGACGTGCGCCGTGCTCGGCGCGCGGCGGCCGCGGCCGCTGCTGACCGGCTTGCTGATCGCGCTACTCGCGAACACCAACGCGCACAGCCTGGTACTGGCGGCGGGGCTCGGTCTCTTCTGGATCCTCGAAACCTGGCGGGCGCGGCCATCCGGAGCACCGGTGTCGACTCGCGCGATGGCGCTCGGGATGGCGATCGCCATCGCGGGAGGACTGCTCGCGATCTGGATCCTGCTGCCCCCCGACGACCCGCAGCTCATCGAGCGCGAGTTCCGCGTCGAGCGGGTTCTACTCAGTCTGCTGCGCGATGCCTTCTTCCCATCCTTCTCGCGGCTTCCGGGCGGTTGTCTCGGGGCGGTGTCGCTGATCTGGATCGTCCTCGCGCTGCGTCCCCGTCGCGAGGTGTTCGCGTTCATGCTCTGGAGCGCCGTCGGGCTGATCACCTTCTTCTTGGCGGTCTACAGCGGGTTCTTGCGGCACGCCGGCTTCCTCTGGCTCGCGACGACGGCCGCCGTGTGGCTCGAGGAGGGCGACGTCTCGCGGCGTGTGCCCCGTCGATCGGTCCTGCTGTTGCTGTTCGCGTTCTCGGCGCTCTCGCATCTCAAGTCGGGCGTCAACCGCAGCGGACTCGATTACGACGAGCCGTTCTCCTCGTCCTTCGAGGCGGCCGAGTTCCTGCGCACCCTCGACCTCGAGTCCGCCGTGGTGGCGGCGCACCCGGCCACGACCGGCGAAGCCGTCCTCCCGTATCTCCCGATCGACTCGCTCTACTACCCGGGACACGACGTGTTCGGCAGCTATCTACCGTGGAACGGCGCCTACGTGCGCGGTCTCGTGACGAAGGCGCCCGATGCCTTCCTTCACACGCGCGCCCGCTTTCCGGAGCCGCGGCCGATCGTCTTCATCACCAGCGATCCGATCGACGACCCCGCGGCGCTCGGCCTCACGCTCCGCCATCGCACCGCAGCTCCGCCCGAGGACTTCAAGCAGGAAGAGGAGTACTCGATCTACACGGTGGGTCTACCAGCAGGGGGCCTTGGCGATCTCCCGCAGTCCGACGAACAGGAATGACGAGCTGGACAGCGCGAACGCGGCGCCGATCAGCGCCGGGACGACGCGTGCGCCGAACCACCGCGAGGCCCTCGTGAACGGGATCGCGAAGAGCGCGAGGACCGGGAACAGGTAACGGCCCTGGGCCTGGAAGTCGTTGATCCACGAGTGGTAGAGCGACAACAGGATGATGCCGCCGCCGAACGCGCCTGCCGTCGCGAACAGCTGCCACTCCGCTGGATCTCCGCGCGCGAGAACGACGCGGGCGGTGTAGGACAGCAGCAGGACATGGAGCGCGAACATCACGATGTAGTAGGCGGCGGGGCCATGGATCGTCATGTAGCCGTAGTAGCCCGTGAACGACTTCCAGGTCTTCACGGGCCAGTCCCATGGTTCGAGCAGCAGCTCGTAGACGGCGACCCCCTTGTCGCGAAGCCGAAGACCGAAGAACGACTCGCTCTCCGCAGCGCTGGAAGGGCGGTACTCGGGCGCCGCATGCTTCTCGGCGAGAGCACTCATCGCGGACGCCTTGTCCGACGCTTCGCCGTTCGTGATGCGGTCGTACACGAGCGGCGGTACCGCGACCGCGAGGGCCGCGAGCGCGACGACGGCGGCGCGCGCCAACAGGCTTCGGATCGCGGGCGAGCGCCGGGTCTTCGTCGCAACGGCTGCGAGGGTCGCGACGATCCCGAGCGCCAGCGAGGACCTGGCCACGAAGGGCGGAACCGAGCCAAAGCCGCGAGCGTAGGCGAGGAAGGGTCCCGCACTCGCCACGGCGATCGCCGCGGTCGCGAGCCCGAAGGCCCTCCAGAATCCGACGAAGACCACGAAGCCGATGAAGGGCAGATAATTCGACTTCGTCAACGCGAGCAGTCCGATCACCGCTCCGCTGCCGACGAGCGGTCCCAGCGAGGACGCGCGCCACGGCGCGGAGAGAGCGTCGACGACGCGGGAACGGGAGCCGAACACGGCGTCCGCCAGCAACAGCGCGAGAAACAGCGGGAAGCCGTCGTTGTTGAAGTAGCTGAACACGTACCAAATCTGTGGCGTGAGCAGCAGCAGCACGAGCGGGGAGTAAGCGTCGCGCCGGAGCGCGTACCGGACGATCAGCACCAGGAAGAGCAGCAGGTTGAACGCGCGAAAGCCGAGAGCCTCGCAGGGGACGATCCCCGACAGCAGTCTCGCGAGCTTGCCGGCCAGGAAGTAGCTGACGTCGACACTACCGAGATAGGTGTAACCGTACGGCGAGAGCGAGGGCAGCAGCGCCGCCTCCGTGGCGCGGGGCGGCAGCCACGCGGTCACGTAGTACCGGCCTGCCGCGATGTGGGAGGCCTCGTCTGGATGCGCATCGACGGCGCTCAGCCCTGCCATGACGGCGGCGAGGATCCATGCCAGCGCCAGACACGACAGCATGCACCGGAACGCGGTATGGCTGCGCCCGAGTTGCAGCTCCTGGCCAGCAGTCGTCATCGCGACTCGGCAGGCCCCGCGAGCTCGAAGAGTCCGCAGAACTGGTCGCCGCCACGTCCTCGCGTCGAGAGGAACCGGAAGGAGAAGTAGATCAGATCGCCGAGCCGCTGCGTCCAGAACGAGTAGTGACCCGTCGTCATCGCATTGCCGCCGCTGTTCGTCAGGTTGCAGACGTCACGGAACAGCGGGGAATAGAACGGGAAGCCGGCGTAGAAGACCTCGACGGTGCGGAAGCCGATGCGCTCCATGAAGGATTCGAACTCGCCGGGCCTGAAGTTTCGCAGGTGGCCGACGTTCACCTCGAAGTCCCGCATCCTCCCGGTCGGGAAGGACACCAGCAGGTAACGCGAAGTCGCGTGGGCGAGGCGGCGCGCGAGCGCCTGCCAGTCGTCGACGTGCTCGAGCACCTCGAAGCAGGTGATCAGGTCGAAGTCGGCCTCGCGGAACCCGGCGTCCCCCGGCTGATGGCGGAACTCGAGGTTCGCCGCGCGGTAGTTGGAATTGGCGCAGTCGATGCCGGAGCTGGATTGATCGACGCCCAGCACGCTCGCGGACGGAAGCGTGTTGGCCAAGAACTCGGTCGTGGTTCCTTCGCCACATCCGAAGTCCAGCACGCGCTTGATGCCGGCACCGCGGAGCCGCGCTTCGATCAGATCTCCAATCAGCGCGCGCAGCCAACGGCTGGACGGGCCATGACGCTTCATGTCCAGCCATTGCGGCCAGTTGTCATCGTAGATCTGCTGGTTGTCGGCAATCGGCCGCGATACCGCCACGGCCCGCTTGCGCAGCGTGAGCACGATCGGATCGAAGGACCGGGTTCGGAGGCACAGCCATGTGACCAGCGGAACGACGCGCAGACGGCGTGCGACTTCGAGCGCTTGCTTTACACGGCCGAGCCCGCCCCAGTCCTTCAGCGACAGACTCCGCATCCGCTCGACGAAGATCGCCTCGCCCATCGTCACGAGGTCGACGTCACGTCGCGACGCGAGCCAGCGTCGCGTCCGGAAGAAGCTGGTGAACTGGAGGGTTCCGAGGAAGGCCGGGTCGCGTCCCCAGAGGCGCACCCAGAGCCGGCCCAGCCAACGAGGGAGATGGGGAATCCAGGGAAGCGCGTAATGGCCCTCGAAGAACGAACCGTAGTTCGGGAACACGAAGTGCAGCGCGCCGCCTGGCTTCAGCACCCGGAGCGACTCGTCGAGTACGCGCTCGGGGTTCTCGGCGTGCGCGAGCGCGGTCGAGGAGAAGACGAAATCGAAGTGATCGTCGGGAAACGGGATCGCTTCGCCGTGCGCGTTCGTGATGATCTCCGGATCGAGGCCGTTCTCCCGTAGGATCTCGCGGCTGATGTGGTAGGAGCTGTCGAAGCCCGACGCGGCGGGTTCGAGTCCGTAGCTCTCCATCCCGTACTCGATGCGCGTCGCCGCAACGAAGAGACCGAAGCCGCTGCCGACCGCGAGCACGCGTTTGCCGCGCAGCGACTCCACGCGGATGTCGAGCGACTGGCAGAGCAGCGCGATCTGGTCGTGCACCTTCTCTTCATTCAGCACGTCGGACGCGAGCTTGCGGGCGGGCACCCTCGAGACGCGCTCGAAGTAGCTGCCGTAGCCGGCGGTGACCTGATCGAGGACGCCCTCGGGAAGCCGGATCCTCGGTCTATGCGCGAGAGGATCGGCAGTCATTCGTGCTGCGGCCGTTGCCGCCGCTCCCAGAAGCCCGCGAGCTCGACGAGACCACCGAGAAGAGCCGTCGCCAGCTGCGTTGCGAAGATCGTGAGCGAGAGCGCGAGTGCACTCGCCGAGGGTACCTGCAACAAGCCGAGCACCGCCACGAACGCTCCCTCGCGAATGCCGAGGCCCGCGACCGACAGCGGCAAGAGTGCCGCCGTCGTGACGACTGCGAAGATCCACAGCCACTCGATCAGCGGAACGTCGATCCCGAAGCTCGGCGCGACGATCCGGATCACCGCGATGCAGAGCAGCTGATAGGTGATCCCGAGCAGAACGGACGCGAGCATCAGCCCGGGTCGTGCCAGATACCGCGTCGACGCGGCGAGAAACAGTGTCAACCGGTCCACGAGCGGCTTCGCAAAGGACCAGCGCCTCGACACGAAGCCGATCCCCGACTCGATTCTGCGTCGCAGCAACGGGAGATGCAGCGAATAGAGCAGGGCGAGGCCGATCAGCAGCGTGACGGAGAACGAGGCCACCAGCGAACCCGGAATCCCGAGACGAGACGCATGCGCGCCGAGGATGCCGAGCGCCAACAGGCCGATCATGCCGTTCACCTTGTCGACGAGCACCGACGCGGCGATCTCCTCCGCGTCGGCTCGCCCCGCGCCCAGCCGATAGGCCTTGACCGCTTCGCCCGCGACCTGGCCGGGCAGCACGATGGAGTAGAAGACCCCCACCAGATTCAGACGAACGAGTTGCGGGTAGCTGTGACGGGGGACGAAGAGCCACCACTTGAATGCGCTGATCGCGATCATGACCGGGAGCAGCGACGCGACACTCGCAAGGACTGACGGGGAAAGCTTCTGGAGCGTCGCGAGCACGAGCCCGACGTCGCTGCGAACCAGTAGCCAGGTCAGCAGCGCGACGCTGGTGGCGAGCTTCAGGATCAAGCGCATGAGGTCGCTCGCGCGAAGAGCACCGCACGCGTCACCGCGAGCTCGGGATCCGACGCATCGAAGTCCTGGGCGAGGTGGGGAGCAACCTTCGCCAGGGCAGCCTCGTCGCGATCGCGCTCGAGGACATCGACCCGGAGTCCCGCTTCAGCGAAGACCCGCAGTTGTCCGGAAAGCCGCCAGCGCGGGAGATCGCCCGGGTCGAGAAAGCGATCCCAGACGCGCGCGCTGAACTGGAGGAAGTGGAACGGATACTTGAAGAAGTGATCGCGGTAGTCGACGAGATGGAGCATCGAGCCACCCGGGCGAAGGACGCGTCGCAGCTCGCCGATCAGGCTCCGGAGATCCCGCACGTGCTCGAGAACGGAAGACGAGAGCACGAGATCCACCGACGCATCCGCGACCGCCGCGAGCGACGTCACGCGCTCGACCCTGGCAGCCAGCGCCTCGGTCGCCACTCGGTTCGTACCGGCGAGTGCTTCGAGCAGGCGCGCGTCGCCCTCCCGATCGAAGCTCGCGTGGGGTTCCAAGCACGTCACCTTCCGAGCGCCTGCCATCGCGAGCGCATGGCCGACGCTGTTCGTGCGGCCCGAGCCGACCTCGAGGATCTCCGCGCCCCGGAACGTCGCGCCCGCGATCGCCAGGTATCGGGCGTACTCACTCACGATCGGGTCGGACGACACTTCGTTGCGACTGACCTCGTAGTATGGAATCAGGGAGGCGAAGTGTTCCAGCAACGAGCCGCGCAGCACGAAGCGGCGGAGCAGGCGCAGCGGGACGTACTCGAGGTTGGACCGCAGCATGGGTGTCTCGGGACTCTACGCCGACACGCGCTGGTCCAGCAGTCTCAGGTACTGCGACGCGACGCTCGACCAGCTGAAGCCGTCGATCACGCGCTGCCGGCCGCGGGCACCGAGGCGCGGTCCGAGCGACGGATCGAGGCGCAGTCGCTGCAGGGCCGCCGTCAGCTGCTGCGGCGCTGCGAGGTCGAACAGGAAGCCGGTCTCGCCTTCGACCACGAGATCCTCGTTGCCGCCGACGCGGCTCGCGACGACCGGGACGGCGCACGCCATCGCCTCGAGCACCGTGTTCGGCATGCCTTCGTAGAGGGACGGATTGACGAAGACGTGCGCGCGCCGGTAGCAGGCCAGCGACCTGCTGCTTGTCCAGCCAGCCATGCCAGCGAAGCACGCGCGTGGCACCCGCTCTGCTCGGCGAGCTTCGCGAGAGCGGGTCGCTCCGGGACCGTCGCCGACGATCTCGACGACGACCGGTGGCCCCGGCAGCGTCGCCAGCGCAGCCGCGCTCTCGAGCAGCGCGGCGACGTTCTTCTGCGAATGGAGGCGGCCGACGAACAGGATGCGGAACTCGTCGCTCGGCGCCGGCGCTCGACGCTTCCGTCCGGAGCGAAGACGAGCGGGTCGACGCCGTTCGGGATGACCTCCACCGGGAACGGGTCGGCCGCCTCCGACAGCCGCGCGAGGCTCGGCGAATTCGCCACGACCGCGCACGGCGCGGCGCAGCACGGCGCGTCGCAGCGGCGCGATCAACCGGTGGATCCGGTCGATCTCGGGGACGAAGCCCGGGACGTCGCCGCCGCGCAGCGAAACGAGGTAGGGGATGCCGAGCGCGAGCCGCAGCAGCGCAGGCGATCGGTCCGGACGGAATCGTGAAGAAGGCGATCGCGGCGTCGAAACCGCGACGCCGCGCGAGGCGCAGCGCCGGGATCAGCGCGGCCAGCAGGAACGACAGCATCTCGACGGGGTTCGAGCGGTCGGCGCTGCGCCGAAGGGTCCGCACCCGCACCACGTCGACAGCCCGCTTCGGTCGCGGTTCCACGCAGCGGACCGAACGCCGTCGTGAGCACCGTCACCTGCGTGTCCCGTTCGCGACGAGCGCGCGCGCCAGGAACGAGGTCGCGTTCGCTGCGCCGCCGCCCACCGGCGGGAACTCGTAGTTGATCAGCAGGATCTTCACCGCTCGGCTTCACGCGATCGCGAGATCGCGTGGCTGGCCGCATGGCGTCTGGCACAACCAGAAGTTCCACAGGAAGGCGCGCTCGTCGCGCCGGCGCTTTCGATGCGCGTCGAGCCGCGCCTGCACGAAGTGACGGTCGAGTCCCGGAAGGGCGCCCGGATCGATCGGCAGCAGACCCTGCTCGAGCCAGCGGCCGATCGGAACGCCGAAGCCCTTCTTCGCCCGGTAGAGGACCGAGTGCGGGAGCACCGGCTCGAGCGCCTTCTTCAGCAGGTACTTGGTCTCGCCGTTCCGGAACTTGTACTGGTGCGGGATCCGCCGCACGAAGTCGACGACTTCGATGTCGAGATACGGCGCGCGCGCCTCGAGCGAGTGCATCATGCTGGCGCGGTCGACCTTGACGAGGATGTCGTCCTGCAAGTAGAGCTTGGTGTAGAACTGCAGGACCTTGTCGACGAGGTTCGGCTGCCGGCACGCATCCCACTGCTCGATCGCCTCCGAGTAGACGTCCTCCACGTCGAGCGGCTCGTCGAACAGATCGGCGAGCTCGCCCGGATCGAGCGGTCCCATCCAGACCGGGCACCACAGCCGCGGCGGATGGCGAGAGGCCGCGCAGCGTGCGCTTGATCTTGAAATCGAGGCTCATGTTCGCGTGCGAGACCGGCAGCCGGCTCATCAGCAGCTTCACGGCCGTGTGCAGCGGGCGCGGCACGAAGCGATCGTAGAGCTCGGCCGCGCGCAGCGCGCGGAACGGGTCGTAGCCGGCGAACAGCTCGTCGGCGCCGTCGCCGCCGAGCGCGACCGTGACCTGCTCGCGCGTGTGTTTGCAGAGCAGATAGGTCGGCAGCAGCGAGGAGTCGCCCATCGGCTCGTCGAGCTTCGACGCGATCTCGGGCAGCAGCGCCGCGGCCTTCTCGAGCGAGAGCACGTCGAGGTGATGATGGGTGCCGAGATGCTGCGCCATCTCGCGCCGAGTAGCGCGGACTCGTCGAAGCTGGCTTCCTCGAAGCCGATGCTGAAGGTGTGGATCAGCGAGCGGTCGATGTGGCGCGTCGCGAGCGCCACGACCGACGACGAGTCGATCCCGCCGCTCAGGAAGAAGCCGAGCGGCACGTCGCCCATCAGACGCCGCTTCACCGCAGCGCTCAGCAGCTCGACCAGCTGCTCGCCCCACTCCCGCTCGGGGTTCGCGGGCACCGAATCGAACGGCTCGATCACGAAGTCCCAGTACTTCTGGATCTCGATGCGCTGCGAGGCGACGTCGAAGCGGAGCGAGTGACCGCCGGGAAGCTTGTGGATGCCTTCGTAGAGCGTAGTGCGGCGCGGGGATGTAGCCGTAGGCGAAGTACTTCTTCAGGCTGCGCCGCGAGACCGACGCGTACGGCCGCCGGATGGCTGCACGATCGCCGAGAGCTCCGACGCGAAGACGAAGGTCCCGTTGCGCAGCGTGTAGAAGAAGGGCTTCTTGCCGAAGCGGTCGCGGCTGCAGAAGAGCTGGCCGTCGCGGCGGTCGTAGAGCACGAACGCCCACATCCCGTTCAGGCGGTTGGTGAAGTCCGGACCCCAGGTGCGATAGCCGTGCAGCAGCACTTCCGTGTCCGAGTGATCGCTCTGGAAGCGGCAGCCGAGCGCAGCGAGCTCCGCGCGCAGCTCGAGGTGGTTGTAGATCTCGCCGTTGAAGATCACGCCGAGCTGGCCGTCCTCCGTCCACATCGGCTGCTGGCCGCCGCCGATGTCGACGATCGAGAGCCGGCGATGGCCGAGGAAGACGCGCGTCGGCTCGTCGACCCACGTGCCCTCGTCGTCGGGACCGCGATGCGCGAGCGCGGCGTTCATCCGCCGCAGGTCCTCGACGCTGCCGCGTCCGACGAATCCAGCGATCCCACACATGATCGGGAACCCCCTACTCGACCGGAGCACCGAGAAGTTCTCGTCCTGGTAGAGCGCGTCCGGCTCCGGCCAGGGAACGATCGACGAGCGTGGCGTCGCAGCTCGCTTCGCCACCTTCGCACTTCGCCGATATCGTGCGACGCGAGCGCCTGCAGGACGGCGTCGAGCTCGTCCTTCCATTCGCGGCGCGACGCGTCGGTGATCACCGTCATCATGACCTTCTGGAAGGCTCCCACCACCGGCAGTCCCGCGACCGCGGAACTCGTTGCGGTCCGTCAGCACGCGATCGTCCGGCGTCGTGCGTTCGTGCCGAGCCAGTCGAGCAGACCGCGCGCCGAGTAGTAGAAACGGGGGCCTTCGTTCGCGAGTCCCAGATACTGGCGCGCGTAGAGCGTGCGGAAGCGTGTCGTCCTTCCGGAGCACGCCCGCCCTCGTCATGCGCTCGAGCAGCGCTTCGCGCCAGCCCACCGGAAGCGCGCGGAGCACCAGGATCGGCTGCAACGCGAAGAGCGAGCCCGATCGCCGCCGCGACTGCGCGGTGCGACCACCCTCGTCGCGGCACAGCAGCGCGACGAGTCGCGTCACGAAGTAGAGCGACGGGATCATCAGAAGTTGATCGAGCGCACCTCCTCGAAGTTGATCGGGTAGATCGGCGAGATGGCTGCGGAGCGACCCAGAGCACGGACTGCGAGACCGTACGACGCCGCAACCACGGCGGCGGCGAACGCGAGCATGACGCGGTCGAGATCGTTCCAGCCTTCGCGACGCCGGTCGCGATCACAGCCGCGACGCTCAGCGCGAAGATGACGCCGTAGGAGAGCAGCGATGATTCGCGAGCGTCGTCAGCGGCAGCGGCAAGTTGCGCCACGGAAACGCGTAGAGCTCGATCGACCAGGCTTCCTGGGGGCGTCAGCGCGTCGGCCGTCGCCGACCAGGCCAGCGCGAAGTGTCGTCCACGAAGCTCGGTGAACCCGAGCCCGCTCAGTCGTCGACCAGCTGCGCGCATGATGATCGCGGCTGCGATCCCGCGCGCGAAGTAGCAGCAGGCGCCGATCGAGCCTGCACTTTCGCAGGAACAGGAAGTCGAGGCCCTCGAAGGCGACCAGCACGAGCAGCAGGTAGTAGCGTGCTGAGATGGAGCAGCGAGAGCGCGCACCAGCAGCGGGTAGGTGGCGTAGCGCCAGGGCGAGGCGCGGAAGCGCAGGAAGAACCAGAGGATCAGGACGAAGAACGGGCACGATCAGCGTGCGGTGCAGCGACGCCGCGAAGTCCGTCATTCCCCAGAACGACGCGCCGAACGAAACGAACAGCGCGGACAGCAGCGAGAACGAGCACTGCAAGCGGTCGCGAGCGGGTGAAGAAGAACGAGCAGACGCTCGAAGGCTGACCAGGTACGCGACCGTCATGCCGGCCAGCAGCAGCTTCAGGCTCGCGATGTGCGAAGCCGGTGTAGTCGTAGAGTACGCGACCAGGACCGAGTACGATGTGCAGCGTGTCGAAGCGCGCCAGTAGGCGCCGTCGGGGTGATTGGCGCGCGAATCACGTCGGCCAGCTTGAAGTAGGCGATGTGATCGATGTTGAGCTCGGGCTCGGCGCCGTGCGACGAGATAGACGATCGCTGCGAAAGCGACGTAGAGCAGCAGCGGAAGCGAGAGCACGGCATCGAAGAGCGCCCCCTCATTCGACGAGCGCGTGCACAGGCCCGCCGTTGACGGGCGCGGGCTCCACGTTGCGGGTTTCCTTCACCAGGTACACCGGCTTGTCCTGCGACTCGTGATAGGTGCGCGTCAGCAGCTCGGCGAGCAGGCCCATCAGGATGCACATGAAGCCCATGATCGCCGTCATCACCAGCACGAGCGGGAGCGGCGTCTGCACGAAGGTCGTGTTCTCGAAGAGCTTGAGATACAGCGCCCACAATCCCGACAACACCGACAGCGTGAGACTCGCGACGCCGAACGCCCCGAACACGTACATCGGCTTCTCCGCATACGTGGCCAGGAACTTCACCACGATCAAGTCGAGCACGACCTTCATGGTGCGCTCGAGGCCGTACTTCGACTTCCCGAACCGGCGCGCGGAATGGGCGACCGGGATCTCGGTCACCCGCGCGCCCTGCCAGCTGGCGTAGATCGGGACGAAGCGGTGCATCTCGCCGTAGAGCTTCACGCCCTTGATGACGTCCTTGCGGTAGGCCTTGAGCGAGCAGCCGTAGTCGTGGAGGCGCACGCCCAGGATCAGCGAGATCAGCCGGTTGGCGATGGCGCTCGGCAGGTTGCGGGTGAACCGCGCGTCCTGGCGCTGCTTGCGCCAGCCGGAGACGACGTCGAAGCCCTTGTCGAGTGTCTCGATGAGCCTCGGGATGTCGGCGGGATCGTTCTGCAGATCGCCGTCCATCGGGATGATGATGTCGCCTTGCGCGTAGTCGAAGCCGGCCATCATCGCCGCGGTCTGGCCGAAGTTGCGCCGGAAGTGGATCACCTTGACGCGCTGTGTCGGCCTCGGCGATCCGATCGAGCGCTTCGCGCGAGCCGTCCGTGCTGCCGTCGTTGACGAACACCAGCTCCCAGCGACGACCCACGCTCGTCAGCGCATCCCGCACCCGCTCGTAGAGGATGGGCATGTTCTCTACTTCGTTGAAGATCGGGACCGTGACGGAGATCATGCTCGGCTTCTTCGTTGGGTCGGTTGTACGCCGGCGCATACTATCAGATGCGGCAAGCGAGCCGAGACGCGCGACGCAGGCGATCTCACGACCGTGCAGCCCGTGCGACGGCGTACACGAGCTCGTAGCGCCGGGCGATCTCGCTCCAGTCGTAGCGCTCCGCCGCGCGGCGCGCCATCGCGCGCCAGCGCGCGCCGCGCCTCGGCGCCGTCCATCAGCGCGGCGAGTTCGCGCGCCAGCGCAGCGACGTCGCCCGGCGGCACGAGTCGCGCCGCGTGCGCCGTGCTCGGCCAGCTCCGCGAGGCCGCCCGTGTTGCTCACCACGCAGGCGAGTCCGTGCGCCTGCATCTCGAGCAGCGCGCCGCCGAAGCTCTCGCGCTGCGACGGCGCCGCGCCGATCGCCGCGCGCGCGAGCACGCGCTCCTTCGCGTCCCCCGCCACCCAGCCGAGCAGCTCGACGCGATCCGCGAGATCCAACGCCCGCGCGCGCTCGGCGAGCGCCGCGCGCTCGGGTCCTTCGCCCGCGATCCACAGCCGCCAGCTCGGACGCTCCTTCGCGACGCGCGCGAAGGCCTCGATCAGCAGCGTCGAGCTGTCTTGACCGCATTGAGGCGCCCGAGCGCGAGCATGGCGTCGTCGCGCGCCATCAGGTCGGGCAGCGCTCCGGTGTCGATCCCCGCCGGCACGACGTGGATCGCCGTCCGCGCGCGCACCGGCGTCGCGGGCGTGCGCCGCCGCCCACTGCGACGGCACGATCACGACGTCGGCCGCGCGCAGGCCGATCCGCGCGCGGCGCTTCGCATACGGTCGCGAGCTGTGCGCCGTGACGGCGATCAGCGGTGGGTTCTCGCAGGTCGCGCCACGGCCGCAGCCAGCGCAGGCCCGCGATCACGTCGCCGTGCGGCATCGCCGCGTGGAAGTGCACGACGTCCGGCTCGATGCGGCGCACGAGCGGCAGCGAGATCGACGAGCTGCATCACCTTCATGCGTCGCTTGCGCCAGGCGTGGACGGCGACGCCCGCGAGCGGCCCCGGATCGCCGTCGGGTGTCGGTCCCGCGACATGGACCTCGTGGCCGCGCGCGGCGAGTGCGCGCGCACCGCGCGCCACCACGTTGCCGATGCCGCCGTGCCACGCGAGCTTCGACGCCACCCAGAGGATGCGGAGCGCGCGCGACTCGCTCACCGCGCCAGCTCGCGGGCGCGCGGCGAAGAAGAGTCCGAGGTTCGGCTTGCGCGGGTGCGGCACCACCTCGACGGCGTAGCCCCGGCTGCGCAGGAAGTCGGCGAAGGCGTCGATGCGCGTGCGCGGATCCTCGGGCGCGACGTCGTGGTATTCGCCGTGGATGCGCGCGACGCGCGCGAGCGTGGCGTCGCTCGCGCCGTGCAGGATCGCGTACTCGCTGCCCTCGACGTCGATCTTGAGCAGGTCGCAGGCTTCGATCGCGTTGCGCGCGAAGACTTCGTCGAGGCTGCGCGCGGGCACTTCGTCGTAGCGCGCGGTCATGTGCGTGCTCACGTCGGCGAAGGCCGAGTGCCGGCCGGAGAGCGCGTCCGATTCCGGCCGGTAGATGCGCAGCGTCCCCGGCTTCGCCGGCGACCGCCTCGCGCTGGATCGCGACGTTCGCGAAGCCGGCGACGTTGCGTTCGAGCTGCGCGAAGTTCGCGGGCACCGGCTCGTAGCAGAACACGCGTTCGGCGCGCGGCGCCACGCGCGCCGCGAAGAGACCCACGTTGGCGCCGAGGTCGAGCGACGTCGCCGAGTCGCGCGGGCAGCCGCGCGAGCCGGTACTCGTCGCGCAGGAAGATGCGCTGGAAGATGTGGAAGTCGTTGCTCGCGCGCGCAGCGCAGAGCGGTGCGCCGTCGCGCAAGCGCACCTCGAGCGTCTGCCCGGGACGGCGCGTCTTGCGAAAGCGCACCGTTTCCCAGGGATTCGCAGCGATCCGCCGCAGTGCGAAATAGTCGCCGACGTCTTCGAGGCGCACCTCAGAACCACGCGCCGGCGCGTCGCCGGAAGCGGCCCGCCGTCGTGGTGCGGCTCACCGCCTGGCGGCGCAGTCGCAGCAGCGGCTGCCCGCTCGCGGTTGAAGCCCGCCTCGGTGGTGCACGCGGTGGCGTAGCCCGCGCGCTGCACGGCGGCGACCGTCGCGTCGCCGTGCGACGCCGAACGGATACGCGAAGTGCCGGCACGCGCCGAAGCGCTTCTCGATCGCCTCGCGACTGGCGCCGAGTTCGTCGGCGACGGCCGCGTCGCTCGCGCCGCCGAGTGACAGGTGGCTGACCGTGTGCGAGCCGATCGCGAAGCCCCGCGCCGCGGCGCGCTCCAGTTCGTCCCAGCCCGCGTGCTCGAAGGCGCGACCGCCCTCCGGCACGTACCACTCCGTGGTGCGTCCGACGGCGCCCGTCACCACGAAGAGCGTCGCCGTCATGCCGAACTCGGCGAGCACCGGGACAGGCGTGCTCGAGCACGCAGCGGTAGCCGTCGTCGAAGGTGATCGCGACGCTGCGACCGCGCGCGGCGTCAGCCGAGCCGCTGAGCCGATCGGCGACGTCGTCGAGCGTCAGCGGCGCGATAGCCGCGTCGCGCGAGCCAGGCGATCTGCTCGCGAAAGATCGCGAGCGGGACCGTGCCGCGCACCTTCGCCGCGGCGTCGATCGGCAGCACGGCGTGGTACATCAGGATGGGGACGGCCATCGGCGGCCAAGTTCGCACCCACCCCCGAGCGCTGCAACCGCGCTTCCAGTACTGCTAACTAGAACCGACTTGGCTGCGCGGCGAAGCGGAGAAGCGGTGTGCCGGGCACGGGCTCGGTTTCGGGATTCGGTGCATCGGGACCCACGACCACCGTCATCGTCTCGGTCTACAACCAGATGCGCGAGTTGCGAGCTGCTGCTCGCCGCGCTCGCCGCGCAGACCGATCCGCACTTCGACGTGATGCTCGCCGACGACGGCTCGATGCCGCCGGCCGGCCAGCTCGCCGAGCGCCTCGCGCCTTCGCTGCCCTTCGCCGTGCGCCACGTCTGGCAGCCCGACGAGGGATTCTGCAAGGCGCGCATCCAGAACGTCGCGGCGCTGAGCACATCCTCCCAGCTGCTGATCTTCCTCGACGGCGACTGCATCCCGTTCCGCGATCTCGTGGCCGTGTACCGCCGCCGCGCGATGCCGGGCGAGTTCCTGACCGGCTCCGTCGTGGATCTCGACGTCGCGACGAGCCGGGCGCTCACGCCCGACGAGCGTTCGCTCCGGCGCGCACGAGTCGGCCGTGGGACTCGGCGTCGCGCTGCGTCCTCGCGCGGAAGCAGTTCGTCAACTGGTGGCACCGCGGCCGGCGCCAGCACACGCCCGCGGATTCGAGGCGGCAACTTCGCCGTCGCCGCCGACCTGCTTCCACGCCGTGAACGGCTTCGACGAAGTCTATTGCGGCTACGGCAAGGAAGACACCGACCTGCGCGACCGCATGCGCAACGCGGGCGCCCGCGGCATTTCGCTCTGGACCTCCGCCCGTCGCGACGCACCTCTCGCGCAAGCTGTCCCCGAGCGCGGCGCGACGCTCGCCGCAGGCGCTCTACGAACAGGGCAGATCGCTCATCCGCGCGCGCATCGGGCTCGACGGCCACCAGCTCTGACGGGCGCTCGTGTAGGATGGGGCGTCGATCCGGGAGGACGGACTCCATGCGCATCGCTCGTCTTGCCTGGTCTCTCGCGGCTCTCGTCGCCAGCTGGGGAAGCGGCTGCCTCCCTTCCGTCGCCTGGGCGGGACCGGGCGGAGTTTGCGTGTGTCTGGGCCCCGCCTTCGACTTCAACGCCGACGGGAAGACCGATCTGATCCGCTCCGGACCGACCGGGATCCGCGTGGACCTGCTCGACGGCACGCTGAGCGTCGCGAACGGAACCTTCCCGAATGGCGGCGGCAGCTTCGCGCTGAAGACCGTCGGTCGCTTGAACTACGACGCGAACTCCGACTTCGTCGCCCAAGGAGGCGGTTGGGCCCGCGTGACCTTCGTCGACGCCGCCGGCACCGGGACGGCGGGGACGCTCTACATCTCCGACGGCGGCGGAAGCTGGCAGGTCGTCGACGCCGCCGACGTGAACGGCGACGGAGTCGACGAGATCCTCTTCGAAGGCACGGGCCCCGCCACGGGTTCGATGCGCATCGCAAACATCGCGAGCGGCTCGCCGGTCTTCCGCTACCTCGCGACCGGCGGCGGAGCCTGGACCTACGCGTTCGCCGCCTACCTCAACGGCGACGGCGCAGAGGACCTGCTCTTCCGCGGCACCGGTGCGGCGAACGGAGTGACGCGCGTGAATCGCAGCGGTGGCACCGCGAACGTGAACTTCCTCCCGCAGGGCGGCGGTGCGTGGGTTCTCGAGGCCGCAGGCGATCTCGACGGCGACGGCATCGACGACCTCGCCGACGTGCCGAATCTCGCGAGTCTGGGCCACGACCGCGTCCGCGTCTTCGACACGCTTGGCAGCGGAAACCCGACCGCGACGGGCTTCATCCCGAACGGCGGCGGCTTCTTCACGCTGAAGACCCTCGGCGACTTCACGGGCGATGGTGCCGAAGATCTCGCCTACGACAGTCCCAGCACCTTTCGCATCGTCGCAATGCACGGCGTCGATCCCGGTGTGAGCTACGTTCCCGCCCAATGGCGGCGGCACCTTCACGCTGCGCCGGATGGGCGACACCAACGGCGACGGCAAGTCCGACCTGATCTCCACCAACGCCGCCGGCGACGTGTGGATCCAGGTCTCGGGCGCCGGACGGGCACGACGAGCGTGGCTCGCCTCGCTCCGCCTCGAGTCCTTCCGGGTGGCGGGCTGCGTCTAGGTCCGTGCGGTCGCAGGGCGACGCCGCGCGCGTCGGGCCTCCCGTTTCCGATGGCGTCCACGGCCGTCGAATCTCGCCGACGGGCGGTTACAATCGGCGCCCGCGATCCCAACCCCACTCGTCTCGCGACGGAGGAACCCATGCCCCTCGATCCCAAGGCCGTCGGCCTCGAAGGTACGCCGACCGAACGATCCTGGACCACCAAGGACACGATGCTGTACGCGCTCGGCGTCGGCTGCGGTGTCGATCAACTCTCGTTCAGCACCGAGAAGAACCAGCAGGTGCTGCCGACCTACGCGGTGATCGCCGGCATGGGCGGCCTCCCGTTCGACAAGATCGGCAGCTTCAACTTCGCGATGCTGGTGCACGGCGAGCAGGGGATCGAGGTGTTCGGCGCGATCCCGCCGGCCGGCAAGGTGCGCACGACGGGCAAGGTCGCTGCGATCGTCGACAAGGGCAAAGCGGGTCTCGTCACGTTCGAGTGCGAATCGAAGGACGCGGAGACCGGTGAGCTGCGCTTCCGCAATCGGATGACCGCGTTCATCCGGGGCGCCGGCGGATTCGGCGGCGATCCCGGCCCGAAGGCCGCGCCGTTCGAAGTGCCGAGCCGCAAGGCCGATCACGAGATCACGTATCAGACGCGTTCCGATCAGGCGCTGATCTATCGACTCTCGGGCGACATGAATCCGCTGCATTCGGATCCCGATCTCGCCAAGAGCGTCGGGCTTCCCGAAACCGATCCTGCACGGCCTCTGCACCTACGGCTTCACCGGTCGCGCGCTGCTCGAAGCGTTGTGCAAGAACGACCCCGCGCGCTTCCGCTCGATGGAGGGCCGCTTCTCGAAGCCCGTGTTCCCGGGCGAGGCAGTCACCGTGAAGATGTGGGTCGACGGGAACAGCGCGCTATTCCAGACGGTGAACCCGGCCGGCGACGTGGTGCTCGATCAGGGGCGCTTCGGCTTCGCCTGATCTCGGCGAGGCGTCTGGGCAACCGTTCGAGAAGGGAGCACGATGGGGCGCTTTGCATTCGCCTGCGCGTTCGGGTTCGCGTGGCTCGGCAGCTTCGTCGCGCTGCCGGCGGGCGCCGCGGAACCCGACCCGATGCTCGCGCGGGTCGGAGCCGAGATGTACCAGCAGTACTGCGCGTCCTGTCACGGCACGAGCGCCGACGGCCAGGGCCCCGTGGCGCCCGCGCTGAAGACGCTGCCCTCCGATCTGACGCGCATCGCGGCGCGCCGCGGTGGCGACTTCTCCGACTCGGACATCGCGCGCTGGATCGACGGGCGCTTCGACGTCGTCGCCCACGGCCCGCGCGACATGCCGATCTGGGGGCGCAAGTTCTCGGACACGATCGCCGAAGGAACCAACCCCGACGAGGTCGTGCGTGGTCGCACGCTGACGCTCGTCGAATACCTGAAGACGATCCAGAAGAAGTGAGCGATGGACGCTGCCCAGCGCGCGCTGGCCCGCGAAGTCGCGCGACGTCGCACCTTCGCGATCATCTCGCATCCCGACGCGGGCAAGACCACGCTCACCGAGAAGCTGCTGCTCTACGGCGGCGCCGTGCGCGAGGCGGGCGCCGTGCGCGCCCAGAAGGCGGCGCGCTACGCGACCAGCGACTGGCTCGCGATCGAGAAGCAGCGCGGCATCTCGGTCTCGTCGTCGGTGCTGCAGTTCGAGCACCACGGCGCGCGCGTGAACCTGCTCGACACGCCCGGCCACCGCGACTTCAGCGAAGACACCTACCGCACGCTCGTCGCCGCCGACGCGGCGGTGATGCTGATCGACGCCGCCAAGGGTGTCGAAGCCCAGACGCGCAAGCTCTTCGAGGTCTGCCGGCTGCGCCACATCCCGATCTTCACCTTCGTCAACAAGATGGACCGCCAGGGCCGCGAGCCGCTCGAGCTGCTCTCGGAGATCGAGGAGGTGCTCGGCATCGACGCCGTCCCGATGAACTGGCCGATCGGGATGGGCAGTGATTTCCGCGGTGTCTACGACCGGATCGACCGCTGCGCGCTGCTCTTCGAAGGCGGCCACCACGGGACGTTGCAGCGTCGACGAGACGCGCGTCGCACGGCGAACCCGACGCGGATCCGCGGGTGCGCGAAGCGATCGGGCCGTTCGCCGCGGCGGTCATCGATGCGCTGGCGCTGCTCGAAGGCGCCGGCGCAGAGTTCGACGCCGCGCTCGTCGCGCGCGGCTTGCAGACTCCGACGTTCTTCGGCTCGGCGCTCACCAACTACGGCGTGCTGCCGTTCCTCGACCGCTTCCTCGAACTGGCGCCGCCGCCCGGCCCGCGCACGTCGACGCGCGGTCCGATCGATCCCGTCGCGCACCCGTTCTCGGGCTTCGTGTTCAAGATCCAGGCGAACATGGATCCCGACCACCGCGATCGCGTCGCGTTCCTGCGGGTGTGCTCGGGCCACTTCGTGCGCGGCGACACCGCGCATGCACGTGCGCACCGGAAAGCCGGTGCGCATCACGCGCTCGACGCTGCTGCAGGCGCAGGAGCGGGAGATCGTCGACGAGGCGTTCCCGGGTGACGTGGTCGGACTCTTCGATCCGGGCATCTTCCGGATCGGCGACACGCTCTCGAACGAGGGCGACTTCGCCTTCGAGGGCATCCCGAGCTTCTCGCCCGAGCACTTCGCGCGCGTCGAGGTGGCGCTGGTACTGAACCGCAAGGCGCTCGCGAAGGGCTTGTCGCAACTGTCGCAGGAAGGCGTCGTGCAGATCTTCAGCGAGCCGGGGTCGGGCAGCGCGGCGATGATCCTCGGCGCCGTCGGCCCGCTCCAGTTCGAGGTACTGCAGCACCGGCTGCAGGCGGAGTACGGCGTCGCGCTGAAGCTCACGCCGCTGCCCTACCAGATCGCGCGCTGGCCGCGCCACAACTTCGACGCGGAGGCGTTTCGCTACTCCGAGTCGGTGAAGATCGTCGAGGATCGCGACCACCACCCGGTGCTGCTCTTCCGCGCCGCGTGGAACCTCGACATGACCCGCCAGAAGTACCCCGACCTCGAACTAGCCGAAACCGGCGACGCCGCCGTCCCCACCGGGGGTTGACTTGGGGACGTTCTTGAAGTCAAGAAAGTCAACAATGCAGGAACGTCCCCAAGTCAACGAGGAGCATTCACGATGAAGATTGGGATTGGCAGTGTGATCGTTGGGAACCGAGGCACCACGCTCGACCAGCTGGTTGCCGAGGTGAAGGCGGTGGAGGCCGAGGGCTTCGATTTCTACTCGCTGCCCAATATTTTCGGCCACGACGCGATCTCGGTGCTGACCGTCGCGGGCCGCGAGACCTCGCGCATCGAGCTGGCGACGGGCGTCACGCCCACGCCTCCGCGCCATCCGTTCGCGATCGCACAGCAGGCGCTGACGGCGCAGGCGGCCTGCAAGGGGCGCTTCGTGCTCGGCATCGGGCTCTCGCACAAGATCGTGATCGAGAACATGCTGGGGCTCTCGTACGCACACCCGGCCAAGCAGATGCGCGAGTACCTCGAGGTGCTGATGCCGCTCGCGCAGGGTAAGCCGGTCGCGTTCTCGGGCGACCTGTTCCGCGTGAACGGCGCCCTTCAGTGCGCGGGCGGGACGCCGCTCCCGGTGGTCGTGGCGGCGCTCGGGCCGAAGATGCTCGAGGTCGCGGGACGACTCGCCGACGGCACCGCCACCTGGATGACCGGCACGAAGACGCTCGCCGATCACACCGTGCCGACCATCAACAAGGCCGCGAAGGACGCCGGTCGCCCGTCCCCGCGCGTCGTCGCCGCGCTGCCGTTCGCACTCACACCCGATCCCGCCGCCGCGCGCGACGTCGCCAACAAGGTCTTCGCGATCTACGGCCAGCTGCCGTCGTATCGCGCGATGCTCGACCGCGAGGGCGCGGCGAATCCGGCCGACGTCGGCATCGTGGGCGACGAGGCGATCCTGCGCGCCGGCATCGCGTCGGGTGCGCGACGCCGGCGTCACGCACTTCCTGGCGAGCGTGTTCCCCGCAGACGCAGGATGCATCGAGCGGACCAGAGCGTTCTTGAGGAGCGAGCTGCGCAAGTAACGGTAACGGAGCCGGGCGTCAAGTTATTTTCTGTCAAGTTGTTGAAGGTGGTGGTGCAGCGAACCGGTCGGTGGCAACAACTTGACAGAAAATAACTTGACGCCCGGCTCCTCTCTCACTCTCTCAGACCGCGTAGCGGAGGACGGCAACGAAGTGGCAGGCGCTGCCGGCGAGCACGAACAGGTGCCACACCATGTGGCCGTAGCGCAGGCGCTCCCACGCGAAGAAGACGACGCCGGCCGTGTAGAGCAGGCCGCCCGCCGCGAGCCAGGCGAGGCCGTCGCTCGGAACGTGGTGGGTGATCGGTCCGATCGCGACCACCGCGAGCCAGCCCATCGCGAGATAGAACGCCGTCGAGAGATGGGGGAAGCGCATCCCGAGCAGCAACTTGTGCAGGATGCCGAGCGCGGCGAGTCCCCAAATGACCGCGCAGAGCGTCCAGCCGAACGGGCCACGCAGCACACCGAGCAGGAAGGGCGTGTAGGAACCCGCGATCACCAGGTAGATCGCGATGTGATCGGCGACCCGGAAGATCTGCTTCGCGCGCGACTGCGGCAGCGCGTGGTAGATCGTCGACGCCGCGTAGAGCAGCACCAGGCAGGTCGCGAACACGCTGCAGCCGATCACCTGCAGCGCGTCGCCGCGTTGGGCGGCCGTCGCGACGAGGATCGGCAGGCCGATCGCGAACGCCACGAGCCCGGCGCCGTGGGTGACGCTGTTCGCGATCTCCTCGCCGAGCGAAAGTGCGCGTCCGTCCTTCATGACGCGCAGCCTAACCGACCGCCGCCCGCGTGTCGTCGTGACTCAGCGCGAGCCGAGCAGCGCGCCGACGGCCAGATTCAGCAGCGTCAGCAGCAGGCTCCCCCAGAGCGCCGGTCCGAAGCCCGCCACCCTGACGCCCGGGCGTGATCGCGCCGACGAGTTGCAGCATCAGCGCGTTGATCACCAGCAGGAAGAGTCCGAGCGTCACGATCGTGAGCGGCAGCGTGAAGAACACCAAGCAGCGGACGGACGATCGCGTTCACGACGCCGAGCAGCGAGCGCGCGATGATCGCGGAACCCCACGAGTCGATCTGGACGCCGGAAACCACGTTCGCGACGATCAGCAGCAGCGCGGCCCTGATGACCAGGTGCGCGAGGAACTCGAGCACGGGTGCTCCCTCCCTTCGAAGCGGCTGTGCGGCGCAGACTATCAGACTCGCGCTCCGCGTCCCCTGACCCGTGTCTGGCTCGCCCGCGTCCGCGGGCGAGCGGGATCAGGAGTTGCGACCCATCGCGAGCACCTTCGATCCCTCCGCGAAGTGGATCTGGACCTTGCCGGGTCCGAGCACGCGCTCGACGACGCCGGGGCCGAAGCTGGCGTGCTCGACGCGTTGGCCCGGCGCAAAGCTCGCGCTCGTCGAGTAGTGCACCGGCGGTCGCGTCATGTCGGCGTCGACCAGCGGCTTGACGACCTTCGCGACGCGCGCTGCCCGGGTCTCGCCGGTGCGGCGGTGCGGTCGCGCTTCGCCCGCGCTTTCGCCGCGCACGCGGTGGCGGCGCCGCACTCCTTGCACTCCACCTGCGCGATCTTGGTGCCGACCATCGCGACGACGACGTGCCACACCGTCCCGCACTTCCCGCAGTACGACTGGATGTCCGCTCCGACGGTCAACTCATGAACCTCGCCGCTCGCTGGCCTTATGAACCTCGCCGCTCGCCTTTGGCTCGCTACGCGGGACGATGAACCTCGCCGCTCGCCTTTGGCTCGCTACGCGGGAGGCGTTCTCTCGAGTCTCGCCGCTCGAATTGGCTCGCTACGCGGGAAGGGCGAGCATAATGCGGCGCCTCGAAACTCGAAGGCGACGAGAGAGCGAAAGCGCTATTCGTGGCGCTTCGCAGCGGGGAGGGACCATGTCCGACGAGCTGCTGATCGCCGTCTTCGTCGACTTCGAGAACCTGGCGCTCGGCGTGCGCGACATGAAGGGCAACCAGGGCCAGTTCCGCATCGACCTGGTGCTGAAGCGGCTGCTCGAGAAGGGCCGCATCGTCTACAAGCGCGCCTACTGCGACTGGAACCGCTACCGCGACGCCGTCCGCGAGTTCCACGGGCACGGCATCGAGCTGGTCGACATCCCGCACAGCCGCCAGAGCGGCAAGAACAGCGCCGACATCCGCATGGTCGTCGACGCCCTCGACCTCTGCTACCAGAAGGACCACATCGACATCTTCGCGCTGCTCTCGGGCGACAGCGACTTCTCGCCGCTCGTCTCCAAGCTCAAGGAGAACGACAAGCGCGTGATCGGCTGCGGCGTCAAGAACTCCACCTCGGACCTGCTGGTCTCGGGCTGCGACGAGTTCATCTTCTACGACGATCTCGTGAAGGCGCAGGTCGAGCGCCCCGTGCGCGCCAAGAAGCCGGCGGAGAAGGGCAGCACCAAGGCCGTCGCCGTGGACGACGCGCTCGACAAGGTGGTCGAGATCGTGCGCTCGCTCGAGCAGGACTACGACCCGCTCTGGGGCTCGATCGTGAAGCAGACGATGCGCCGCGTGCATCCCGGCTTCAACGAGGCGCAGCACGGCTACCGCTCCTTCTCGGATCTGCTGGACGCCGCCGAGGACCAGAAGCTGATCGTCGCTCGAGTACGACGAGGGCCGCGGCAACTACAAGGTGCGGCTCGCGTAAGCTCATGAGGCCTCGCCGCTCGCCTTCGGCTCGCTACGCGGGACAACTCATGAGGCTCGCTACGCGGGAGGAGGGTCATCGGGGGACCATTCGGTCGACTGCGAAGGCGGAGAAGGCGGCGAAGATCGGCGCGATCCTCGACCGTCTCTATCCGCTGCCCGCCGATTCCGCTCGCGCACGAAGATCCCTTCACGCTGCTCGTGGCCGTCGTGCTCTCGGCGCAGTGCACCGACGCGCGCGTGAACGAAGTCGCGCCCAGGCTTTTCGCGCTGGCGCGCACGCCCGAGCAGATGGCGGTGCTGCCGGTCGCGCGCATCCAGGCGGCGATCCGCTCGTGCGGCCTCGCGCCCGCGAAGGCGAAGCACATCCGCGCGCTCTCGCAGCTGCTGGTCGAGCGACACGGCGGTCAGGTGCCGAAGAGCTTCGAGGAACTCGAAGCTCTGCCCGGCGTCGGTCACAAGACGGCGAGCGTCGTGCGCGTGCAGGCCTTCGGCATCCCGGCCTTCCCGGTCGACACGCACATCCACCGTCTCGCCGCGCGCTGGGGACTCTCGACGGGCCGCAACGTGGTGCAGACCGAGCGCGACCTGAACGCGGTCTTCCCCGAAGCGAGTTGGGGCAAGCGCCACCTGCAGATCATCTACTTCGGGCGCGAGCATTGTCCGGCGCGCGGCCATGACGCGACGGTGTGTCCGATCTGCTCGTGGGCCGCACCGAAACACACGCCGCGCCGACGACCAGCACTGCCCGCGTAGCGAGCCAACGGCGAGCGGCGACGGCTCATCAGGCCCGCGGCCGCAGCCAGCGCGGCGCCCACCAGTTCGAGTTGCCGAGCAGTTGCATCGTGGCCGGAACCAGCAGCACGCGCACCAGGGTGGCGTCGAGCGCGATCGCGGCGGCGATGCCGAGGCCCATCTGTTTGACGTAGACCAGGTCGCCGGTCATGAAGGCGCCGACGACCACCAGCAGGATCAGCGCGGCGCTGGTGATGGTGCGGCCCGTGCGCGCCAGCCCGAGGGTCACGCTCGTGCGGTTGTCGCGCGCGCGCTTCCACTCCTCCTGGATGCGACTCAGCAGGAACACCTCGTAGTCCATCGAGAGGCCGAACACGACGGCGAACATCACGAGCGGAATCGTCGGGTCGATCCCGTCGGCCGGCACGAAGCCGAGCCAATCCGCGAAGTGGCCGTCCTGGAACACCCAGACCAGCAGTCCATAGCTCGCTCCGAGCGACACCGCGTTCATCAGCACCGCCTTCAGCGGCACGACGATCGACCGGAACGCGACGAGCAGGATCGCGAAGTTCGAGAGCGCGACGAGCAGCGCCGCGATGCCGCCGTACTCGCGCAGCGTGTGCACCATGTCCACCATCTGCGCGGTCGCGCCGCCGACCTTCGTGTCGAGTCCCGGTTGCTGGACCTCCCGGATCGCGGCGACGATGCGGGCGGACTCGGGCGAACGCCACGGATTCCGGTTGTCCGCGATGAGCAGCGCCGCCTCGTCGTCCATCATGCGGCGGAGCTGCGTCGCGGTCGGCTCGGTCGCCATCTTGCGCTGCATGGCTTCGGGCGTGAGCGCGTCGGGATCGAGGTCTCGTGCCGGCGAGCGCACGCCCTCCACGCCGGGCACCGCTTCGATGCCCGCAATCAAGCTGCGCAGCGAGCGCAGCTTCGCCGGCTCGAGCGGTGAGCCCTGCGTGTCGACGATCACCGGGATCGCGGAGGCGCCGCCGGGATCGAAACGCGTCGGGTCCGAGAGCGCCTCGTCCACGCGACGCGCCTCGGAGTCGCGGGCGAGTGCGCTCGAATCGGGCATGGCGCTGCGCATCCGCAGGAACGGGGCCGTGAGCGTGGCGAGGACGAGCACGCAGCCGACTACCACGGGGACCGGGTGGCGCATCGACAGCCCGCCCACTTGCAGCCAGAACGGGCTCGGTGCGCTCTCGTCGCGCGCGCGGCCGATCGACCAGCGGTTGACGTTTGCGCCGAGCCAGGCGAGTAGCGCAGGCAGCAACAGCAGCGCGCCGATCAGCGCGCTCGCGATGACCAGCACGCCGCCGATCGCGACGCTGCGCAGGACCGGCAATGGGACGAACAGCAGTGCCGAGAGACTCGTCGTGACGGTGAGGCCCGAGACCCAGACGGCGTGGCCGGCGGTATCGAGCGTTGCGGCGACTGCGTCCGGCACGTCGATCCCGCGGCCGATCTCTTCGCGGAAGCGCTGCACCAGCAGCAGCGCGTAGTCGATCGAAAGGCCGAGGCCGAGGAAGGCACCGACGCTCATCGCGAAGACCGAGATTTCGACGAAGTGGGCGGCGAAACGAACGAGCGCCGCCGAACCGGCCAGCGAGAAGGCGCCGATCGTGATCGGCAGCAGCGCGGCCACGGCGCCACGAAAGAAGATCAGCGTCAGCAGCGCGGCGAACGGCAGCGCGAGCAGTTCGGCGGCGGCGGCATCCTCGCGGGCGGCCTGCTGGACCAGCACGGTGAACGCGACGAGGCCGCCGATCGCCGCTTCGACGGGCGGCTCGACGGCGCGCAGCAGCGGCTCGACGCGGCGAAAGGTCGCGAGCTTCTGCGCGCTGTCGCCGGCGAGCGACACGACCACGAGTGTCTCGCGTCCGTCGCGCGAGACGAGCGTCCTCTGATTGGTGTCGTAGACGGTCGTCGCACCCACCACGCCCGCGTCCGCGAGCACCGGCTCGAGGCCGTCGATGATCCGCGAGCCGAACTCCGCGTCGCGCACGTCGCCAGCGGGATTGCGATAGAGCACCAGCAGGTCGGCGGCGCCGATGCCGAAGCGGCGCGCCGCCTCCTCGGCAGCGAGTGCGGACTCACTGCCGGGCACGTCGAGTCCGCCGGCGGACAGGTGTTCCTCGACCGAAGCGCCATAGAAACCCATCGCCGTGATCGCGACCGCGAACAGCGCCAGCACCGCCCCGCTTCGCCGCGCGATCCACGCACCGATGCGCGCAAAGGGCGATGTCAGCGAGGCATCGGAGCGCACGGCGATTCCTTCCCAGCACGGCGGCCCCGGTCCTGCTTGGGGCGCGCGAGTTGCGGCATCCTAACGAGCGGCGGTCGAGATCACCCGACCGCGTTGTGACGGATCCGCCACGCAGCGGCCGGACGGGGGATTGCCGCTACGGCCGCCAGCGGGCGGGTCGAGATCAGGCCGGTGCTTCGAAACCCGCGACGCCGAGGATCTCGAGATAGCTGCGCCGGATCGCCTGGGTGTGGCGCGCGTAATCGTCTTGCAGCGCGCGCCGCGCGCTTGCTTCGCGATTGCCCGTTGCGTAGCCGAGCCGGCGCGCGAGGCCGTCGAGATCGCCGCGCTCCTCGTCGAGGTCGCTGATCGAGCGGTTCTCGACCACGCGCAGCCGGCTCGCGAGACGCTCGAGGAACTCCCAACCGTCGCGCAACACGCGCGCCTGCGCGGGCGCGAGCAGGCCGAGCGCGCTCAGCTTCTCGATCTGTCGCTCGGTGCGGTCGACGTCGAGCAGCTCGGAGTGGTCGCGCCCGTGCGCGAGCTGGAGGAATTGCACGGCGTCCTCGACGTCGAGCAGACCGCCGCGACCGCGCTTCAGGTCGTGACGCGTTGCGGTTTCAGTGGCCAGCTCGTGTTCCATGCGCAGCCGCACGCGGTGGATCTCGACGGCCGCGTCGTCGGGGAGCGGTTGCTGCAGGACGCTGCGGCGCAGCGACTCGAACGCCGCGCCCGCCGCGGCGTCGCCCGCCACGGGTCGCGCGCGCAGCAACGCCTGTTTCTCCCACAGCATCGCCAGCGTCTCGTAGTGATCGCGCAGGCCCGCGAGCGACGTGACGAGCGTGCCCTGGTTGCCGGAGGGCCGCAGCCGCGAATCGATCTCGTAGCAGGCGCCGTTGGCGGTCGGCGTCTCGAGCGCCGAGATCAGGCGCTGCGCGACGCGCACGCAGTATTCCTGCGCGAAGGGCGCGTCGGCCGCCGCGGCGTCGGGCAGGTCGTAGAGGAAGATCAGGTCGAGATCGCTGCCGTAGCTGAGCTCGCGGCTGGCGAGCTTGCCCATGCCGACGACGAGGAAGCGCGCTGCCGCGGCGCCGGCGCCGGGCGCTCGCACCCGGTCGACTTCGCGCTGCGCGACCGCGAGCCCGAACTCGATCGCCACCTCGGCGACCTCGGTGAGCGCCGTCTCGCAGGCGGCGCGCGAGATCTTCTCGTCCACGTCGAGCAGGCCGACGTTCATCACCTGGCGCTGGTGGAACAGGCGCAGCGCGTCGAGGTCGCGTTCGAAATCGGGCTCGTACACGGGATCGAGTGCGCGGCGGATCGACGCGAGGTCGGTGCGCAGCTGCTCGCGCGTGAGGAGCAGCAGGTTCGGATCGTCGAAGAGCGGTTCGATCAGGCGCGGGTGCTGCGCGAGCAGGGCGGAGAGGAAGCGCGAGCCGGCGAAGAGCGCGGCGAGGCGGCCGACCAGCTCGGGACGGTCGAGCAGCAGCTCGTAATAGAAGCGCCGGCTGCCGAGGGCGCGCACGAAGCGGTCGAGATTGTTGAGCGCCAGCACGAGATCCGGCGAAGCTTCGATCTCGCGCGCGAACTGTTCGGCGAGCGCCTCCATCATCGGCCGCGTCTCGGGGTTGGTGAGCAACTTCGGCTGGTGCCGGAGGAAGAGCTGGAGGATCGCGTCCGCGTGGCTCTCGGTCTGGACGGAGGCGCCGAAGGCGCGGACGCACTCGCGCTGCCGCGCGAGTTCCGCTTCGAACTCCGCGAGCGCTGCGCCGCCGGAGAAGCCCATCGCGCGCGCCAGCCGCAGCCGCGCCTCGGGCCGCTTCGGCAACGCGTGTAGCTGGCGCTCGTCTTCCATCTGGAGGCGATTTTCGATGCGGCGCAGGAAGAGGTAGGCGTGCTGGAGCGTCGCGGTGGTTTCCGCCGGCAGCAGCTTCACTTCCGCGAGACGCGCGATCGCGCTCTGCGCCGAGCGGTCGCGCAATTGCGGGATGCGACCGCCGTGCAGCAGCTGGAGCGCCTGCGCGACGAACTCGACGTCGCGGATGCCGCCCGGGTCGAGCTTCACGTCGAAGCCGTCGCCGCCCGCTCCCTGTTCCCGGCCCACACGTTCCTGCAGCGCGCGGATGCGACGCACGCCCGCGTAGTCCATCGCCGCGCGGTAGATCATCGGATGGATCGCGCGCACGGCGCGCCAGCCGAGTTCGAGATCCCCGGCGACCGGTCGTGCCTTCATGAACGCGACCTTCTCCCAGTGATCGGCCGCGTTCTCGTAGTATTCGGCGAGCATCGCGTCCGAGATGGCGGGCGGGCCGGCGTCGCCCTCGGGTCGCAGGTCGAGATCGACGCGGTACAGGAAGCGATCCTCGGTTTCGGCCGCGACGAGCCGCGCGAACTCCTGGCCGAGCCGCATGAACCATTCGAGTGGCGCGCGTTCCTGTGGTCCGCTCGTGGCGTCGGCGATCTCGCTGTACACGTAGACGAGGTCGACGTCGGACGAGAAGTTCAGCTCTTCGCCGCCGAGCTTGCCGAGTCCGAGCACGCAGAACTGCGCGGGGACGACGCGACCCTGCGCGTCGCGCCAGGCGGGCGGACCGAGTTGCGCCGTGAGGCGGGCGTGAGCGATGCGCAGCGCGCGGTCGAGCAGCACTTCGGCGAGGCGCGAGAGGTCGCTGAGCGTCGCGCCGCTCGCTTCGAGGGGCAGCGCGCAGTCGCGCACGACGATGCGCGCAAGCCAGCGGTACTTGAAGCGGCGCAGTGCGCGCTCGGCGCCAGAGTCACCCGCTTCGGCGAGGGCGTCGTCGAGCTGCGCGGCGAGCGCGACGGGATCGAGCGGCCCGGCCAGATCGTCGGCGGCGAGTTCCGCGAGCCACCCCGGCTCGCGGAGCAGCCACTTCGCGAAGAACGGAGCGACACCGCACAGCGCCAGCAGCACGTGGGCGAGGCGGTCCGGGTGCCGGGCAGCCGCCGCACCGAGAGCCGGCCCGGCCGCCGCGAGCACGGTTTCGGCGAGACGCGCGGCCTGCTCGGGATCCGGCGCTTTCGCCAACGCTTCGGAAAGTCCTGCGACGTGCGCGCTCAAGCCGTCGGTCCGCCCTTCAGGATCACCACCGCGAGGGGCGGCAACGTGATCGACGATCGAGTGCGGCTGTCCGTGCCAGGGAACGCGCTTGCGCCGCGACGCCGCCGCCGTTGCCGAGATCGCTGCCGCCGTACCACGCGGAATCGCTGTTGAGCAGTTCGCGCCAGAAGCCGCCGTGCGGGACGCCGAGCCGGAAGCCGGGGCGCGGCACCGGCGTCCAGTTGCACGCGACGGCGACGTGTCGGGTGAAGAACTGCCGCGCCGCAGGTAGACGAGGGTGCTCTGCGCTGCTGTCGTTGCAGTCGATCCAGGCGAAGCCGGCGGGGTCGCAGTCGAGTTCGTGCAGGGCGGGCTCGGCGCGGTAGAGCGTGTTGAGGTCGCGCACCCAGCGCTGCATGCCGCGGTGCGGATTCCACTCGAGCAGGTTCCACTCGAGGCTGGCATCGTGGTTCCACTCCGAGCGCTGGGCGAACTCGCAGCCCATGAAGAGCAGCTTCTTGCCCGGTTGCGTCCACATCGAACCGTAGAGCGCGCGCAGGTTGGCGAACTTCTGCCAGTCGTCGCCGGGCATCTTGCCGAGCAGCGATCCCTTGCCATGCACCACTTCGTCGTGCGAGAGCGGCAGCACGAAGTTCTCGGTGAAGGCGTAGAGCATGCGGAAGGTGAGGTCGCTGTGGTGGAAGGAGCGGTGCACCGGATCGTGCGAGGCATAGGCCAGCGCGTCGTGCATCCAACCCATGTCCCACTTCATGCCGAAGCCGAGACCGCCCACATAGGTGGGACGCGACACCATCGGCCACGACGTCGATTCCTCCGCGATCATGTGTACGTCCGGATGGTGGCGGTAGACCTCTTCGTTGAGGCGGCGCAGGAAGGTGATCGCGTCCAGGTTCTCGCGGCCGCCGTACTCGTTCGGGATCCACGCGCCTTCCTTGCGCGAGTAGTCGAGGTAGAGCATCGACGCGACGGCGTCGACGCGCAGTCCGTCGGCGTGGAATACGTCGATCCAGAAGAGCGCGCTCGACAACAGGAAGCTGCGCACTTCGTGGCGGCCGTAGTTGAAGATGCACGACCCCCAATCCGGGTGGAAGCCCTGCCGCGGGTCGCCGTGTTCGAAGAGGTGGGTGCCGTCGAAGAAGCCGAGGCCGTGCTCGTCGGTCGGGAAGTGGGAGGGGACCCAGTCGAGCAGCACGCCGACGCCGTTCTGGTGCAGCACGTCGATCAGGTACATCAGGTCTTGCGGGCGTTCCGTAGCGACTCGTCGCGGCGAAGTAGCCGGTGGTCTGGTAGCCCCAGGAGCCGAAGAACGGGTGCTCCATGACGGGCAGCAACTCGACGTGGGTGAAGCCCATGCTGCGCGCGTAGTCGGCGAGCAGCGGCGCCAGTTCGCGGTACGAGAGCGAGCGGTTGCCGTCTTCGGCAACGCGGCGCCACGAACCGACGTGGAGTTCGTAGATCGAAATGGGTTCGGCGAGGCCGCGCTTTTGCGCGCGCGCTTCGAGCCACTCCTTGTCGCCCCACTGGTAGTCGAGGTTCCACACGATCGAGGCGGTGCGCGGCGACACTTCTGCACGGATGGCGAAGGGGTCGGCCTTGTCCACCCGGTAGTCGTCTGGCGCGCGAACGCAGGTGGAACTTGTAGACGGCGCCGATGCCGACGTCGGGGACGAAGCCTTCCCAGATGCCGGAGTGGGCGCGCGGACGCAGCGGGTGGGATTCGCGTTTCCAGCCGTTCCAGTCGCCGACGACGGAGACGAACTCGGCGTTCGGGGCCCAGACTGCGAAGCGGACGCCGGGCCTGCCGTCGACGACGGTGGGGTGTGCGCCGAGTTTTTCGTAGAGGCGGAGGTGGCTGCCTTCGTTGAACAGGTACAGATCCTGGTCGGACAGCGCGCTCGGGGCGGACATCGTCGGGAAGCTGCCCCTTTGATGTTGTCTGGGCAACCGGCGGCTTGGTTGCCAGGCTGGCGGGTTAGAAGTCGTCCTTCGCTCGGTGCTTCTTGGTTTGTGATCGGCGCTTCTTGGCTTCGAGGCGGCGTTCCTTGGAGCCTCGGGTGGGTTTGGTGGCACGCCGCTTGCGCGGCTCGATCATGGCGGATGCGATGAGTCGTTCCATGCGCGTCGAGGGCGGTTTCCAGGTTGCGGTTTCGTTCGCGGTGTTCGTCGCAGGTGAGGTGGAGTTGGCCTTCGGCGTCGAGGCGGTTGCTCAGTTTGGTGCGGAGGCGGTGGGTCTTCGTGGGGCCGAGGAACGGCTCGGCGGCGTCGAGGTCGAGGCGGAGGTCGACTTTGGTTTCTACTTTGTTGACGTTCTGGCCGCCGGCTCCGCCCGACCTTGCGAAGCGTCTGGGTGAGCAGGCGCTTCGGGAGTGTCAGGTGTGCGACCGAGTTGGAGGTCGCGCAGCGGTGCCATGGTGTTGCGGGTGGTAGCGAAGACGGGCGGCGGTTGCCCTGGGAGGGATGGCTGACGTGAGTGTCGTGTCGTTTCCGCGCTTTGCGTGGTCGTGCGGCGAAGAGGGGTCGGATCCGCTCGTGTCGCACGAGGGTGCGATCGTGCGCGTCGACGAGTTTGCGCGCAGTGGGCATCTCGAACGCCAGGACGAAGATCTCGCGGCGGTGGCGGCGCTCGGTGTGCGCGTGTGGCGCTACGGGATGCCGTGGCGCCAGGTCGAGCGCGCGCCGGGCGTCTACGACTGGTCGCTCTGGGACCGGGCGCTCGCGGCGTGCGAACGGCACGGGCTCGAGCCGGTCGTCGACCTCTGCCATTTCGGGTTGCCGGATCACTACCGGGGCTTCTGCGAGCCGGATTGGGTGGACGGCTTCGTGCGCTACGTCGAGGCGTTCCTGGCGCGCTACCCGGCGCCGCGCTGGTTCACGCCGGTGAACGAGCCGTGCATCACCGCGATGTACAGCGCGCTCGTCGGAATCTGGAACGAGCGCGGCGTTCGCACGCCGACTTCGCCAACGCGCTCTGTCATTGCGCGCTCGCGAATCTCGAGGCGATGGCGCGGATCCGCGCCGATCGCGATGGCTGGTGGGTCGGCGCGGAGGGCTTCACGTGTCCGATGCCGGCGGGGCCCGAGCATGTCGCGGAGGCCGAGCGGATTCGCGCGATCTCGCCTGGGCGGTCTGGGATCTCCACTTCGGTTTGCCGATGCCGCCCGAGACGGCGCGACACTTCGACGGCGTCGACGACGCGCTGCGCAGCCGGATCGACGCGCTCGCGACCACGGCCAACACGATCGCCGGGCATGACTTCTACCCGGTGTCGGTGCTCTCGGTGGGAGGCACGCTCGATGCGTGGTCGATCGAAGATCGACTCGACGGCGTACGAGGCGACGGCGCTTCGCTGGCACGAACGCTATGGCGTCGACTTCTGGGTGGCCGAGACGTCGAACCTCGGGTCTCGGCGTCGATCAGCAGCAGGCGTGGCTCGCGCCTTCGCGGCGCGCCTGCGCGGCGATGCGCGATCGCGGTCTCCCGGTGCGCGGCCTCTGCTGGTACAGCCGCGGCGATCAGTTCGACTGGGACACGGCGCTCACCCAGCCGGTCGGTCGCGTGACCGAGGTGGGACTTTTCGACGCAGCGCGACAGCCGCGCCCCGTCGCGGCTGCGTTCGCCGCGCTCGCTCGCAGTCGACTTCGATAGAAAGTTGACTCCGGGAGAAAATGGGCGTAGCACGAAATCAGCAAGAGGTTCCCATGCTGCCCCGCCTTCTCGTCGCCCTCGTTCTCGCCGTCTCGAGCACCGCCGCGGCGGCGCCCTTCACGGGGTCGCTCACGGTCTACGTGTGGGGCACGCAGCAGGCGATGCCGGCCGTCATCTTCGGGGGCGGCAGCGGGACCTCGACTGCCGCGCTCGTGACGCTCCCTGGTGACGTCTTCACCGGAACCGCCAGCGCGACGACCCCCACTTTCGTGGCACCGCCGATCACCGGGAACCAGGTCGTCGTGACCGGTCACGACCCGGGCAGCTTCGCGGGCGCCCCGCTCGCAGGCGCGATGGCGCTCCGCGGGCAGATCTCGCTGTACGGGCTCGGCGGATTCACCTCCGGCGGGGCGCCACTCCTTGGCGTGCCGCTCGTGGCCGGCGCGCCCGGCGCCGTGGCCACCTCGTCGGGTGGTGGAGTTTCGCTCACCGCAATCGGCGCGGCGTGGAGTGCGGGCACGGTCGTGGTCACCCTCCCGACCTCGCTGGGCGGTGTGCGCACCACATCCTTCGCCGGCTACGACAACCGGGTCGGTGGCGTCGGAACCCTTCAGCTCGTGACACCGATTCGGTTCGACTCGAACATTTCCGGTTCGTCGGTCATCTGGACTTCGCTCCGCCTGACGTTCGTACCGGAGCCGGCGACCGCGCTGCTCCTCGGAGCGGGCATGCTCGGGTTCGCCGCACTCGGGCGACGTCGCGCCGCGACCGCGCGGGCCGCGAGGCACGCCGACTAGACACGCCGATTAGACACGCAGATTAGAGATCCGTCGGGTCGTGCAGCAGCGGCTCGGGGAGCGCTTCGCCCTCGCGGCGCGCGCTCCGGACGGCCGCCAGCAGTTGCAGCGCGCGCGGCAGGAAGAGTAGGCCGAGGGCGAGGTTGATCAGCAAGAAGACCGCGTTGGTGGCGAGCGCGTAGGCGATCAGCGTGTCGCGGTCGCCGTAGTCGGCGAAGAGCGCCGCCCAGGTCAGCTCGCGTGTGCCGAAGTTGCCGAGCGTCGGGATGCTCAGCGCGAGGTAGAGCACTGGGATCCGTGCGGCGAGTGCGAGCCACGGGATCGAGATCCCGAACGCAGCCGACGCGAGCTTCTGGATCGTGACGTCGAAGAGCACCAGCCCCACGAAGCCGAGCACGAACGGCCGCAGCCGCGAGAGCGGGAAACGCTCCGCCCAGGAGCGGATCCCGCGGGCGCCCGGAACACGCCAGCCCCGCGTGGTCGAGAGTCGCACGCCGACCGTGATCGTGATCAGGATCGCCCACATCACGGCGGCGGTGATCGCGACGTCGCGATTGGCAGCGATTCCGCCTGGGAGCGTCGGCAGCGCCAGCGTCATCATGAACAGCATCACGACGAAGTGGCAGATCACCGGAACCAACGCCGAACCGATCACCGCGTCGAAGCGCTGGCCGGCGAGCTGACCGAGGCCCACGAAGAACGCGGCGTCGGAGAGCGGGTTGCTGATCGTGCGCAGCAGCTCCGAGCCGCCGCGCACGGCGACCACCGAGCGAATCGGAACGTGCGTGACGAAGCTTCGCAGCGCGAGCGCCTGGAGCAGCGTCCAGATGAAGAAGAACGCCAGCCGGTCTGCCGCGGCGAAGGCGACGAAGGCGGGCACGTTCGCGGCGTTTGCGGCGCTGCGCAGCCGTTGCCAGTCGGTCGCCCAGCCGAACACGTAGACGAGCAGCGCGATCGAGATCGCCCACGGAAGCACGTGCCGCCAACGCTTGTTCGCACTCAAACCCATGAAGCGCCCCAGCATGTTGCTTTGGGGACGTTCCTGCCAGCGTTGACTTAGTTGACTTGGGGACGTTCCTGCTGGCGTTGACTTGTTTGAGTTCAGGAACGTCCCCAAGTCAACACATCCCCAAAGCAAACGCTACGGCGTTGGCGGGGGAGTGGGAGTGGCGGCGGGTGCTTCGGTAGGGGCGGGTGGGGGAGCGGGCGTTGCGGGTGGCTCGGGTTCGGGCTGTTGCGCGATGGGTGCGGGTTGCGAGCGCGCGCGGAGGGCGCGCGCGTTTGGCACCCAGGAGGGTTCGGGCTTGCGATCCGCGGCGGCGGCGAGCGCAAACTCGACGGTGTGCCGGGCGCTTTCGGGTTCGCGAATCATCTCGAACGCCATCGCGCCGTGGTAGAGCGCCTCCGCGTAACCGGGACTCCAGACGGGCTGGGTGCCCGCCGCTTCGCCCAGCACTTCGAGCGCCGCAGAGCCCTGACCGCGACGCAGGTGGACGAGGCCGAGCGTGTCCGCGAGTTCGGGATCGCGCGGCCGCGCGGCGCGCGCCTCGCGCGCGAGCGTGAGCGCCAGGTCGAGTTGCTCGCCGTTCGCCGCAAGTGACGCGGCGAGTGCGCCGCGCGCGACGGCGAGGTTCGGGTCGGCTTCGAGCGCCTTCTGGAAGTGCGCACGGGCGCCGCTGCGATCCTTCTGGTCTTCGCGCAGCAGGCCGATCGCAAACAGCGTCGGGCCCGCGCCGAGTCCCAGCTCGGCCGCGCGCCGCTCGGTCTCGCTGCTCTGCGTGCGCGTGCGCAGCCACTCGACGAGCGCGCGATAGGTGGCGATTTCGTTCGGATCGAGTGCGAGCGAGCGCGCGAAGCTCGCGCCCGCTTCGTCGTCGCGTCGCGCGGCACCCAGCGCCTGTCCGTGCAGGCGCTGCAGCGCCGCGTCGTCGGGACGTGCCGAGACGGCGGCCGCGAGCCGCGCGACCGAGTCGTCGGGACGTCCTTCGCGGATGTCGAGCGCGACGAGTGCTTCGTGAACCTGCGCGTCGTTCGGATGCGACGCGACCGCCTCCTCGAGGAGTGCACGTCCCGCTTCGGCGTTCCCCGCTCCGAGTTCGACGCGAGCCAGCGACACCCGCACACGCGCGGTGCGGCGCTCGTGCGGAACGCCTTCCAGCGTGCGCTGAGCGGATTTGGTGTCGGACTGTCGCAGCAAGGCGTCGGCGAGGATCGCGCTCGCCTCCGGGTCATCGCGATGCATGCGCAGCGCTTCGCGCGCGTCGGCCGAGCCGCCGCTGACGTCCGCGACGGCGACGCGCGTGCGGGCGCGCAGACGCAGCGCTGCGCCCGAGCGCGGCGCCAGCTCCACGGCGCGCTCGGCCGCGCTCGTGGCGCCCCGGTAATCGCCGTTGCAGAAGAGCAGATGGGTGAGGATCCGCTGCACACGCGGCGACGCAGGATCGGCGTCGGCGGCGGCGTGCGCCGCGGCGAGCGCGTCGTCGCGACGGCCGTCGTCGAAGTCCAACCATGCCGACGCTGCCCGTGATTCCGCATCGCTGGTCTCGGTGAAGCGCGCGAGGATCGCGCGCGCCTGCTCGCGCAGGTCGGGGGCGTCCTCGTCTTCGGCGCGCTGCAGCAGCAACTCGGCGCGCCGCAGCAGCAGGGCGTGGCTGGCCGGCTGCTTCGCCAGCGCCTTCTCGACGACAGCCTGCGCGCCGGTCCAGTCGGCGCCGTCCTCGCGCAGGTCGGCGAGTGAGAGATAGGTACGGGCGGACCCCGAGTCCGTCGTGTCGAGGGGCGGCAGGGCGGGCGGGGGCGGTGTCGAACGCAGGCTCGCGCAGCTGGCAGCTGCAACCGCGAGAACCGCGACGGCAAACGCTCGCCACGCGCGCGTGTGGAATCCGATCGGCATTCCCAGTCCCCCCAAAATAGACGGCCGACCCTAGCAACGGCCGCGCAGGGCGGGGACTGGAGGGGCGCTCGACGTTAGAGTGCGCTTCGCGACGCGGAGGAGCGTGCGATGCGAAGCGGTGTGCGGGGTTTCGCGGCAGTCCTGGTGGCGGCTCTCGGCTGCGATCTCGATCTCGGCGTGCCGGGCGTGCCGCCCGCGCCGGGTCGCGACGCCACGTTCTTCGTGCTGCCCGCCCTGCACGCCGAGCCGGACCCGGTCCTCGGCGGTCGGATCGTCGACGAGCACGGGCGCGAGGTCCTGCTGCGCGGCGTCAACATCAATGCATTCGTCGAGTATTGGGCCTACTCGCCGGCGCTGTTCACCACCTATCCGTTGCTTCCGTCCGACGCCGATCAGCTCGCGTCGTTCGGCTGGAACGCCGTGCGCCTGCTGCTCTCGTGGTCGCGCGTCGAGCCCGAGCCGGGCGTCTACGACGAGGCATACCTCGACGAGATCGAAGCGGCGGTGCTGCTGCTCCAGAGCCGCGGGCTGTACTCGATCGTGGACCTGCACCAGGACGCCTGGGGCCCGTCGCTCGCGGCGCGACCCGAGGAGGTCTGCAACGCCAACGAGACGCCGGCCTTTGGTTGGGACGGCGCGCCAGCCTGGGCGACCTTCGACGGCGGCAAGCGGCGCTGCATGCCGAAAAACAACTCGGCCGGGCGCGAGTTCAGTCCCGCGGTGAGGGCGGCCTTCCAGGCCTTCTGGGACGACGTTGAAGGTCCCGGTGCGCCGGGGGAAGCGCCGGCGCTTCGCGGCATCCGCACGCGCTACGCAGCGATGCTCGGACACGTCGCGGCGCGCTTGTCACGACACGCGGCGGTGGCTGGCTACGACGTCATGAACGAGCCCAACGCCTACTCGCCGATCGCCGGACAGATCGAAGCCCTCGGCGCGCTCTATGGACAGGCCGTCACCGCGATCCGAGCGGCCGAGGACACGGCCGCCGCCCCGCACCGCATTTTCTTCTTCGAGCCGTCGATCGCCTGGGGATCGCTGCCGTCCGTTCCGCCGCCGTTCACGGAAGACAGTCAGATCGCCTACGCGCCGCATCTCTATCAAGGTGGACTCGACGCGACCCCGCTCGACGCCACGCCCTTCGAGCGCGCGAGGAGCGAGGCGAACGAGTTCTTCGGCGGTGCGCCGATTCTGTCGGGCGAGTGGGGCGGCGGACCCGAGCGCGCCGCAAACCCGGCCGACGACTACTTCCTGCTGCACCAGCACCTGCAGGACGAGTACCGCATCAGCGCGACGCTCTGGACCTGGCGCGAAGCCTGCGGCGATCCGCACAAGGCGGGCGACGTCCGCGCCGGTCACGTCCCGTATGTCTGGGGCCTCTTCGAAGTGGACTGCGCGCTGAACGAGATCACCGGTCTGCGTACGCCACTCGCGAGCCAGCTCGCGCGGCCGGCGCTGCGCGCCGCGACGGGTCGCATCACCAGCCTCGTCGTCGATTCCGGAGCGCGCACGCTCGAAGCCACTGGCGAGAGCGCCGCGGACGGCAGCTTCCTCGTCTTCCTGCCCGGTCCCGTCGGACGCGGTCCCCAGGTGTGGGGGCCCGGCGTCCGGGTTTCCACGTGGCAGCTGGCGCCGGGCGGAACTTATGTGTTGGGCTTGCTGCGCGCGGGTCCGTGGCGCCTCACGATCGCGCCGGGCTCGTAGTCCCGACCCGTCCGGAACTGCCGGCGTCGCGCTCAGGCGGCGCCGGCGTGCTCTACCGCGAAACGCAGGAAGTCGCTCTCGGTCAGGATCCCGACCAGCCTGCCGTCCTCGAGCACCGGCAGGCAGCCGATCTTGCGCTCGAGCATCACGCGAGCCGCGTCCGCCAGCGGCGTATCCGGTGTCGTCGTGACGGGATCCGTCGACATGATGTCCTTGATGACCAGCATGCCCATCACTTTTTGCTGCGCGTGCTGGCCATACCCGAGCGCGGCCGCGAGCGCTCCGCGGAACAGATCCCGCTGACTCACGATCCCGACCAGGTCGTCGCAATGATCATCGAGCACCGGCGTGTGGCGGATCCGGCCGAGCCGCATCAGGTCGTCGGCGATCACGATCTGGTCGTTGCGCCGCACCGACGCGACTTCGTGGCTCATCCAGTCGCGGACTTTCATGGAAGGCTCCTCTGCTGCGCTCGAACTCTCTGTCCAACGCAACATGACAAACGAAGCTGGACGCGCCAGCTCACGACTCAGGCCTCACGCCCGCAGCACCGCCAGAGCCCTCCCCAGGGCGCGTAGCGCCCCGCCAACCCGCTCAGCTGCGGCCGCGAAGCGGCCGTCAGCTGCAGCGGTAGGTACGACGCCCCGACGCCCCAGCCTCGAAGCAACCCCGTCACGAACCCCGTAACTAATAGTTGTAGCCGGTCTCGTTGTGGAGTGAGAGATCCAACCCACTTCGTTCTTCTTGCTCGTCCGGGCGCAAACCGATACTCCGATCGATCCCCTTCAGCAGCACGAACGTGACTGCGACACTCCATGTGATCGTGATCGCCGCACACAGCGCCTGCACCCCGAGTTGTCGCGCGATGTCGAGGTCCTTCACCTGCCCACCGAAGCGCTCCGCCGCAAAGATCCCGACCAGGATCGTGCCGAGCAGGCCGCCGATGCCGTGCACACCGAAGGCGTCGAGCGAATCGTCGTAGCCGCCCCAGCGCTTCAGCGTGGTGGCTCCGAAGAAGCACGCGGTTCCCGCGGCGATGCCGATGGCGAGCGCTCCGGCGGGACCCACGGTGCCGGCGCCGGGGGTGACCGCGGCGAGACCCGCGATGGCGCCAGTCGCGAAGCCGAGCACGCTCGGCTTGCCGAAGCGCGTCCATTCGATCGACATCCAGGTGAGCGCCGCCACGGCCGGCGAGATCTGCGTGACCAACATCGCCATGCCGGCCTGGCCGTTGGCGGCCACCGCGCTGCCCGCGTTGAAGCCGAACCAGCCGACCCAGAGCATGCCGGTGCCGACGACGGTGAGCGTCAGGCTGTGCGGGGGCATCGGCGTGTGCGGATAACCGTGCCGGTTGCCCACCATCAACGCGGCGACCACCGCCGAGAAACCGGCGGTGATGTGCACCACGATTCCGCCCGCGAAATCGAAGACTCCCAGACGCGCCATGAAGCCGGTCGGGCCGCCCCACACCATGTGGCAGACCGGCAGGTACACCAGCGTGAACCACAACGCGCTGAACCACATCATCGCGGAGAACTTCATGCGCTCGGCGAAGGCCCCGATGATCAGCGCGGGCGTGATGATCGCGAACGTCATCTGGAAGGTGATGTAGACGCTCTCGGGCACGGTACCGACGAGCGAGTGGTTCGAGACGCCGCGCAGGAAGAGCTTCGAGATCCCGCCGATGAAGGTCGCGGGTGCATTCGCGTCGACCCGCAGACCGAGCTGGTCGAACGCGAGGCTGTAGCCGTATGCGACCCACAACACCGTCACGAGCGCGGTGATCGCGAGACATTGCATCAAGACCGACAGCACGTTCTTGGCCCGCACCAGGCCGCCGTAGAAGATCGACAGCCCCGGGACCGTCATGAACAGCACGAGCGCGGTAGCAGTGAGCAGCCAAGCGGTATCGGCAGCGTTGAGCTGGGTCTCGGGCACGTTCGACTCCCCCATCACGGCGTCGAGCGCGCCGAGTGGGGCGCAGTTCAGCATGATCCGGCAAGGACACGCAAGGGGTATGCTGCAATCAATGTCTCGATCCCGGCTCTTCCGCTCGCGCTACGCCCTCGCCGCGTGGCTGATTGCAACGAGCGCGCCGGCGTTGCTCCCGGCGGCTGCCCAGACCGTGCCCGCGTTGCCGCAACTGCTGCGGATCGGCACGAGTGGCGACTACCCGCCGTTCTCCGTCGAGCGCGACGGCACGCGTGCGGGCTTCGACATCGAGTTGGCCGAGCGTTTCGCGCGCGAAGCCGGCCTGCGCATCGAGTGGGTGTCGTTCCGCTGGCCCGAACTCGCGGCCGACGTCGCCACCGATCGCTTCGACGTCGCCATGAGTGGCGTCACCGCGACACCCGAGCGCGCGGTCACCGGGTACCTGACGCGGGCCGTCGCGACGAGCGGACCCTGCGTGCTCGGCAGTTCCACGCCGAAGCGTGTCGCCGTGAACCGCGGCGGCGCGCTCGAGCGCTTCGCGCGCAAGCGCTTCGAGGGCGCCGAGCTGCACGCCGTCGACGGCAACCTGTCGCTTCCCGAGCTGCTCGCGCGCGGCGAAGTCGACGCGATCGTCACCGACCGCTTCGAGATCGCGCACTTCAGGGGCCGCGGAAAGAGCACCTGGCCCGAGGTGTGCGAGCCGCCCGTCGATCGCAAGGTGTTCTGGGTGGCGCCGGCGCGCGCGGGCGATCTCGGCCCGCGACTCGACACCTGGCTCGCGCGCAACGAAGCGCAGGTCGACGCGGCGCGCGCGCGCTGGCTCGGCGCGTCGGCGCGCCGCAGCGACGCCGATCACCTGCTCGATCTGGTGGCGCGGCGCCTCGCGCTGATGCCCGCCGTGGCGCGCGCGAAAGCCGCACGCGGGCTCGCGATCGAAGATCCCGAGCGCGAAGCGCGCGTGCTCGCGGGCATTCGCGCGCGGGCGCGCGCCGCGGGACTCGACGCGGCGATCGGTCGAGTCGCTGTTCCGCGCTGCAGATCGAAGTTCGCGAGGCACGTGCAGGAGCGCGACACCAGCGCGCGCGACGACGCCCCCGACCTCGACCTGGAGCAGGCGCTGCGACCCGCGATCGGCGCGCTCGGCGACCGCATCGTGAGCGCGCTCGCCGCGACGGCGCCGATCCCTGCGTCGCTCGCTCGACGGCGCGGACTGGGGTCCCGTCGACGTCTGGCTCGACGCGCCCGAGCGAGTCGCCGTGCGCGACGCGCTGCTCGCGGTGCGCCGCGCATCGACGGCCCCATCGCGCGACGTCCGGCGCTGACGCGCGCCGCCCGGCGCCGTCGAACTTGGCGCGCCGCCGGAGCGCCTGCTACCCAGCGATCTTGGAATTGACGTGGGAGGGCTCCCCGGTCGAGAAACCGGGGGCTGCTCGAGTGACGGCCGGGGAGAAATCCGGACCTGCTCGTGCGGCGCGGAAGCCGGTGTGAATCCGGCGCGAGCCCGTCGCTGTAACCGGGGACGACCGCGGAACGACGCCACTGGTCCGATCCTGAACGACTCAGGAAGGACCGGGAAGGCTCCGCGGAAGAGTGATCCGGAAGCCAGAAGACCAGTCCTCCTGCGCGGCTCGAACCTCTTCCGGTGACGAAGGGGCAGGCCGACTGCGCCGCTGCGCCGCCGACCGCTTTCTCCCGAATCCCAGAGACCCCTCGAAGCCGCGAGACGTCACGTCCGGCGGAGGCGGCGCGATTGCGCCGTCGCCGCGATCCCCCGCGCTCGGGAACAGCGCAAGGGAGGCGGAGTGAAAAGACGCGACGACGGGGAACGCGGCGCAACGGCGCCTTGCGCGCAGTGCCGGGACCGGCGCGCTCGCTCGCGGCGTTCGCGTGGGTCGCATCCGCCGCGTGGGCTGGTGACGCCGGGGAATCCGAAGCGCCCGCGAAGCCGCCGCTCGTCACGCGCCAGGTGCCGCCCGTCGTGGTGCGCGAGGTCGAGCCCGCCGACCTGCCCGAAGATCCGTCGTCGTTTACGACGGTGATCGACGTCGAGTCGTACCGCGGCGAAGTGACGAGCGTCGAGGAGCTGCTCGAACGCACGCCCGGCGTCCAGATCCGCCGCTTCGGCGGCGAAGGGCAACCGGCGGAGATCTCGATCCGCGGCTCGACGGCCGCGCAGGTGGACGTGCAGCTCGACGGCGTGACGCTCAACAGCGCCCAGTCCGGCGCGGTCGATCTCTCGACGATTCCGCTCTCGCTGCTCGAACGCATCGAGGTGTCGCGCGGGGGCGGCTCGGTGCAGGCCGGCAGCGACGCGATCGGCGGCGTGGTGAATCTCGTCACGCGCCGGCCTGGCGGCGAGCGACGCTCCAACGCGTCGCTCAGCGGCGGATCGTGGAGCAGCTTGGCGCGGCAACGCCGCCAGCTCGGGAACGGCGCGCGGACTCGAGTACGCCTTCGGCTACGACGGCTTCGGCAGCGACGGCGACTTCGAGTTCCGGCGTCCCGCGCTCGACATCGGCGGCGTCGTGATCGAACCCGACCCGAAGACGGCAACGCGCATCAACAACGAGTCCGAAAGCCAGGCGGGTCTGCTAGCGCTCGGTCACGACCTCGGCGAGAAGGCGCACATCAGCGTGCGCGACCAGCTCTTCTACGTCTCGCGCGGCCAGCCCGGTCTCGACGCGGGCAGCGTCGGCGCCGCGGGCCAGCGCGCGCGCGCCCACGAGCGGCGAACGCGCAACGTGCTCGGCGCGACGCTCGAAGCCGCGGAACTCACGCCGGCGCGCTTCGACGCGACGCTCGACTTCTGGCACCGCTACGAGCGCACGCGCTTCACCGATCCCGATCTCGTGCCGAGTCTCGGTTCGACGATCGACACCGAGGATCGCAACGACGAACTGGGTACGCGCCTCGGCATCGGGCGCGAGATCCCGCTCTTCGAGACCCTCCACCGCGCCTCGCTCTCGCTCGAAGCGCAGCGCGACGCGCTGCGCTCCGACTCGTTCGAAGATCGCGGCCGCAACGCCGGCGCCGTCGTGCTGCAGGACGACATCGGCGCCTTCGAGCAGCGCCTGCGCGTCATCCCGGCGCTGCGCTGGGATCGCACCGAAGGCTTCGGGGCCCGCTGGCTGCCGCGCATCGGCGCGATCGTGACGCCGCTGCCGTGGCTGCGCGTGAAGGGCAATCTCGAGCGCTCCTTCCGCGTGCCGAACTTCGACGAGCTGTACTTTCCCGATCGCGGCTTCCTGCGCGGCAATCCCGCGCTCCAGCCCGAAGCGGCGACCAACGCCGACGTCGGCGCGAAGATCGCCGCCGCGCGCCTCGGCCCGCTGACCGACGCCTTCCTCGAAGGTGCCTACTTCCACAACGACGTCGACGACTCGATCGTGTTCCTGCTGGTGTCGCCGTCGCTGGTCGAGCCGCGCAACACGGGCGCCGCGACGATCGACGGCGTCGAGTTGTCCGGCGGCTTCCGCGTCTTCGACTGGGTGGACGTCGCCGCCAGCTACACACATCTCGATGCGCGGATCGACGCCACCGACGCGTTCCTGCCGGGCCGCGCCGCGGACGAGACCAGCGTGCGCGTCGCGGTGGGTCCGCCGTCGCGCGCGGTGCAGTTGATCGGCGAAGTGCAGATCACCTCCGAGATCCCCGTCTCGGATTCGGGCAACACGATCCTGCCGGCGCGCACGGTGTGGGACGCGGCGATCTCGGTGGACCTCGCAGTGCTCGGCTGGCTGCCCGCGCAGCTACCGGCGCGTTCGCTGCTGGTGACGCTCGAAGGCAAGAACCTCGGCGACGTCGCCGTTCGCGACGCGCAGTTCTTCCCGCAGCCGGGCCGCAGCTTCGCGCTGCGCGTGGAGACGGCGTGGTGAGGACGAACGCCCGGACGCTCGCGCTCTTCGCGCTGCTCGCCTGGCTGCACACCGGCGGTTCGTGCGGGGGCGGTTCGGGCGGCGGCGGGGCTCCGCCGGTCACCACCGTCGAGACTCCCGACGAGCGCTGCCTGGCGCTGCCGAGCCAGTTCCCGGCTGGCTTCGACTTCGCGGTGGACACGCCCGGCCGTGTGCTCGCGGCGAGCTTCAATCCCGGCGTCGTCGTGCCGGCGGACGTCGAGAGCGTTCCGCCGCGCGCCGTCGCCGCAGGGCCGCTCGTCGACCTGCGCAGCGCGATCGCGCGGGACGCCTGCGGCGGCTTCCTCGATCCGTCCTTCGACGGGGTCTTCGCAGTCGCCGCGGATCTCGCGATCGTGACGGCGAGCAGTTGCGAGGCCGTCGCGTTCATCGACCCGACGAGCGCCGGCCTGCGCGATCTCGCAGTCGGGACGCCCGCGTCGGCACTCGCGAATGCGTGGCCCTTCAATCCGGCGCCGGGCGCGAGCGACCTGCGCAGCGCGATCTCGACGCGTACTTGCGTCACGGTGCCGGCCGGGACGCTGGACTCGCGGGGCGCGCCGGTCGCGGCGAGCCCCTGCGATCCCAGCCAGCCGAGCTTCTTCTCGAGCTACACGTCGGGAGCCGCCGTCGCGTCGGGCGCGCTCTTCGTCGCGATGTCCAACCTCGGCGCCAATCCGGGCCGGGCCGATACGCAGTTCCTGCCCGGCACTGTCCTCGTCTTCGACTTCGATGCGAGCGCCACACCGCCGCGCGTATCGCCGAGTCCGACGGGCGCGGTGCTCTTCACGTCCGGTTTCAATCCCACCCACGCGACGGCCTACCGGTCGCCGAGCGGGCGCGACTTCGTGCTCGTCACGGTGAGCGGCGCGCTCGGCCTGGCGCCCGATGATCCCGCGACGCCCGAACGCGAGGCCGGTGGACAGGCGCTCAGCGATGCGGCGATCGACGTGATCGACGCGGCCGAGCGCCGACTCGTCGCGACGATTCCGCTCGGCCGCGCGGCGCCGTCCTTTGATCGCCTCGCCATCGACCCGACCGGTCGCATCGCGATGGTCGGCTCCGCGGTGGCGCGCCAGCTCTACGTCGTGGATCTCGCGCCGCTCGACACACTCGGGATTGCGCCGGGCGCGGCGCCGCTCGTGCTCGACGGCTCCAGCGGTCCCGACGCGGTGATCTTCGACGCCGCGGCGCCGCTCGCTCTCCCGGCGCGCCCGAACGGCGCGCCCGCGGCGACCTGTCCCGGGTACATCGTCGGCGTCGACTTCGACGCCACCGGCACCAAGGCGTTCGCGACCGACTTCTGCGACGGCACGCTCGCGATCGTCGGTGTCGACGTCTCGGGCAACCCACCTGTGCCGGTGCCCGCGGTCGCCGACCGCTTCCGCGTGCAGCAGTCACTGCCGATCGCGGCGCCGCTCGATCCGTCGTCGCTGGGCCTTTCGCGCGCGCCCGGCGCGGTGCGCGTGCGACCGGGGCGGCCGGGCGTGGACTACCACGGACCGGACGTGTTGTTTCTCGCGAGTCTTCCGGAGGGCCAGCTTTGCGGCGTTCGCATCGACTCGCGCTGAGCGCGGCCTGCGCGCTCGCGCTGGGAACCGCTGCCGGACGGCTCGCGATGCGCGCCGCGTCGTGCGCGGGGGCGGCGCAGGAAGTAACGGCTGCGAGCGCGGCCGGTGACGCGCAACGCGCAATTGCGACAGCCGCGCGCGTTGGCGCGGCGCCGATTCCGGATGCCGCCGAGAGCGAGGCCGCCGCGCGCGCGCGTGCCACCGCCGCCGCGATCGGGTTCGCGCCGGTGTCCGGCCCGGCTCGGCGCAGCCGTGAGGACGGGCGGGCAGCGCCGATCGTGCTCGACGATCCTCAGACGGCGCTCGGCAATGCGCTGGCGATCCACGGCCGCGACCCGGCTGCGCCGCGCGCGATCGAGTTGTGGCGGCTCGTCGGCTCGCGCGCGGCGCGCGTCGCGACCGGGCGCAGCCGCAGTGACGGCACGCTCGAGTTACCGGAACTGGTGTTGCCGGCCGGCGACGTGCTGTTGGTGGCGTCGCCGCGCGGCGCCGGTGTCGCAGCGGCCGCGGCGTCGGCGCCGGTGCGCGCGTCGCGCGATCCGTCGCCGCCGCAGTTGCTGGCGCGCGGCGAAACGCTGGACGACTCCGGCGCCGGCGCACTGTCGTTGCGAGTCGAGCCCGCGGAGCTGGGCGGCGAGATCGTCGTCGCGCGCACGGTGCGCTCACTCGACGCAGCGAGCGTCGAGGATGTGGAGATCGCGCGCGTGGCGGTCGCGGCGGCAGGGGACGCCGGACGCGCGCCGCTCGATCTCGCCATCGCGCTTGCGCCCGGGGACGCCGAGTTCCTCATCGCGCAGCAACTTGCCGACGGTCGTCGCTCGGCGTGGCGCAAAGTGATTGTGGATTTCCGACCGGAGGAGAATGGAAATGCGGATGCAGCTGTGGAAGAGGACTCTCCTTAGTGTGGCAATCGCGATCGGACTCGGGGCCGCGGCGTCGCGCGCGCATGCGATCAGTGCGCCGGGCTACACCGTGACGGAGATCGCGCTGCCGGATTTCGCGCAGGGCGACGTCGTCGTGGCGGGTGGCGCACTCTTCGTGGGCGCCGGCCCCGGCTTCAGCGGCGCGGCGCAAGCGGTGCTGCGCATCGACGGCGGCGGGACCACGGTCGTCGCGGACGGCTTCAATGCGCTCTCGGGCTTCGCCTACGACGCGGCGAACGACCGCCTGCTCGTCACCGACAATGCCGACGAAGCGCCGGGCTCGGAGACCGGCGACACGCTCTACGCGATCGCGGCGCCGCATGGCAGCTTCGCCACGCCGCTGCGCGCGCGCGATATCGCGCTGCTGCCCGCCGGTTCGGTCCCCGGCATCTCCGACATCGTGCTCGACCCGAGCGACCCGACCGGCAACCGCGTCTTCGTCACCGACGCTTCGGAAGGCTTCCCGCCCGCCGGCCGCGTGCTCGCGATCGACATCGCGGCGGCGTCGCTGTCGGTCGTGCAGAGCGGTCTCGGCTACGCGGCGGGTCTCGCGGCCAGCGCGGACGCGCTGTTCTTCGGCGACGTGAACGGCTTCACGTTCCAGGGATCGGTGTCGTCGGTGGCGCTGCCGGCCGCAACCGGCGCGCCGGCGTCGATTGCAAACGGTCTCGGTGGCCAGTACGACCTCGAACTCGAAGCCAGCGGCATGCTGCTCGCCACCGCGTTCGGCGATCTGCTGCGCATCGACCCGGCGAGCGGCGCGACCACCACGGTCGCGTCGGGCTTCGGCTTCGCGACGGGTCTCTTCGCGGACGGCGGCACGATCTGGGTGCTCGACGGCGGGTACCCCGGCGCGCCGAAGGTGTTTCGGCTGGACGCGGTGCCAGAACCCGGCACGGCGCTGCTGCTGGCCTTCGGCGTCGGCGCGCTCGCGATCGCGCGCCGGCGCGGAGAAGGCCGATGACGGGGCAGTTCGGGATGCAATCCGGCTTCGGCTGCGTCGCGGCGCTCGGCGTCGCGTTCGCGTGTCTCACGCCGGCCGTCGCGCAGGCCGGTCGGATCCGTCCGGACATCGAGTGCGTACAGCCCGCTGCGGGAAGCCAGGTCAGCTACGCGCCGCTGGACCTGCTCGTGGACTTCCGGGAGCAGGCGAACGAGCAGACGTTGCAGGTGCTGCTGAACGGGAACGACGTGACGAGCGCGTTCGCGCTGCTTCCGCCGGCAGCCGGCCGCCAGAAGGCGAGGGCGAGCGACGTGTGGGGCGGCGTCGTCCTGCCCGGAACCAACCAGCTGACGGCACGCGTACAGTTGAACTCGCAGACGAAGCAGTGCCAGGCGTCGTTCCAGGCGCTGGGCGATCCGTACGCCGACGCGGTCGTGAGTTACAGGGTCGGCCAGAACGGCGGCTTTCCGGGGACCAACTATCTGCCGGGCATCGTCACCGGTCCGCCGAAGGGCTCGGGCCTCTTCCAGGGTGGTCTCGACGTGTTCTCGCTCGGCTTCGGCGGTTCGATCGTGCTGCGTTTCGACGACAACGCGATCGCGGACGAACCCGGCCCCGACTTCACGGTGTTCGAGAACGCCTTCCTCGCCTTCAATGCGGCGACGCTCACGATCGAGCGCCCCTTCGCCGATCCGGGCCGCGTGTCGGTCTCCCAGAACGGCACGACCTGGTACGAGTTCCCGTGCTCGCTCACCACGAACCCCGCGACGGGCGTCTTCTATCCGGGCTGCGCTGGCGTGTATCCCGTGCTCTCGAACGCGAACGATCCGAGCACACCGCACGCGTCGATTCCGACCGGCGGCGGCATCGAAGACCTGATCGGGCGGCCGGTGATCCCGCCGCCGGCTCCCGGCGGCGCGGGCGGCGACTCGTTCGACCTCGCCGATCTCGGCCTCGGCTGGGCGCGCTATGTGCGCATCACCGACGCGAATTTCGTGACCGGCGATCCGTACGGACCCAACAACGCCGGCGTGGACGTCGATGCCGTCGCGGCGATCCACTCGGTGCCGGCGACCGACGCGAACGCCAACGGCGTGCCGGACGCCGTCGAGTGACGCGCGCCATGCCGGAACTCCGCGCCGCGATTACAGCACTCGTCGTGACTCTCGCGTCGGCGCTGGCGGCGGGGGCCGGAGCGGATCCGCCCCCTGCGCCGGCCGTGGCGCGCATCGCATCGGGTGGGGACGTGGTGCCGCAGGGCCCCAGCCTCGACGAGCGGCTGGGCGCGATCCAGCGCCGTGTCCAGGCGGCGCTGGTGTACCCGCCGCTCGCGCGCCTTCGCCGCACGCAGGGGACGGCATTGCTCGCCTTCGAGATCGGTGCGGACGGTCGCGCGCGCGGCGTCGCCGTGGCGCACTCATCCGGCTTCGCCGCACTCGATCGCGCCGCGCTGCGCGCGGTGCACGCGGTCGATCAGCTGCCGTACGTCTACGGTCGGCTCGAGATCCCTGTGCGCTTCGAGTTGGCGGCGAGGGCGCCGGCGGTCGCAATCTCGAATTGACACGCGAGCGCGATCTCGCGCCATACTGCGCTCACCCGAGGAGGTGCCCCCATGGAACTGATCTCATTCGTGATCACCCTCGCGCTGATCGAGTGCTTCGTGTTCGGCGCGCTGGTCGGCCGTGCGCGCGGCCGATTCGGGATCGCGGCGCCGGCGATGACCGGCCATCCCGACTTCGAGCGCATCAACCGCGTGCACCAGAACTCGCTGGAGCAACTGGTGCTCTTCGTGCCGGCGCTGTGGATCTTCGCGACCACCGTGAACGCGCGAGTCGCCGCTGCGCTCGGCCTGGTGTTCGTGATCGGGCGCCTGGTCTACGCGCGCGGCTACATGCAGGAGGCGAGCAAGCGCAGCACCGGCACGGCGATCTCGGGTCTGGCGCAGGTTGTGCTGCTGCTCGGCGCAGCGATCGGCTCGCTACTCGCAGTGCTTTGAGTCGGGCCGGGGACGCGAGGGTCGTGCGCTTCATGACGGGCCGGCGCGCGACCGCCCGATGAGTGCGGCGCCGGCGTGCGTGCGGCCGATCGAGCGCGGGCGTGGGCTCACGCCCTTCGTCGAAGGCGCGCTTTGGACCGCGTGGCGTCCGCTGCGCTTCCACGGGATCGCAATGGGCTCGCGCATGACCGTGTGCAAGCTCTCGGACGGTGCGCTGTTCATCCACTCGCCGATCGCCCCGGATGCGGCGCTGCTCGCGGCGCTGCGCGAACTGGGTCCCGTCGAGCACGTGGTGGCGCCCAACAAGCTGCACCATCTCTCCTTCGCGGAGTTTGCCGCGCACTTTCCGGACGCCTGTACCTACGCCTCGCCCGACCTTCCCGCGCGCCGTCCCGATCTGCGTTTCGACGTCGTGCTCGGTGATGCGCCGCGACCCGGCTGGTCGCGCGACCTCGATCAGTGTCTCGTGCAGGGGCGCTTCTTTCTCGACGAGGTCGTGTTCCTGCACCGCGCGAGCGGCACGCTGATTCTGACGGACCTGTGCGAGGAGGGCAGCGAGGAGTGGCCGTTCGCGTCGCGCCTGGTCGCGCGTCTCGGTGGGATCTACCGGCGCCACGGTCCGCCGCGCGACATGAAGTGGAGTCTGCGCCGCGACAAACCGGCGCTGCGACGCGCCGTCGAACACATCCTCTCCTGGGATTTCGACCGGATGATCCTCGCGCACGGGCGGCTCGTCGAGACCGGAGCGAAGCATCTCTTCGAGCGCGCCTACGCCTTTGCGCGACGCGGATGAGCAGCGCGCGCGGCTTCGTCACGGTGGTTTCGGGGCTGCCGCGCTCGGGCACCTCGCTCGCGATGCAGATGCTGCGCGCGGGCGGCGTGCCGCTGCTCACGGACGCGCTGCGCCCGCCCGACGCGGACAATCCGAGGGGCTATCTCGAGTATGCACCGGTGTTGCGCACGGCGACGGACGCGAGTTGGGTCGCGCAGGCTCCGGGCAAGGCGGTGAAGGTGGTCTACGCGCTGCTGCGGCAGCTGCCGCCGGGCTTCGAATACCGCGTGCTCTGGATGCGCCGGCGGCTCGGCGAGGTGATCGCCTCGCAGGAGCGCATGCTGGCGCGGCGCGGCGCACCGGCGGACGCCGCGCTTTCGCGCGAGCGGCTGGCGGCCGTGTTCGCCGCGCAGCTCGCCGAGACCGAGGCATGGCTCGCGCAGCAACCGTCGTTTCGAGTGCTCGCGCTCGCCTACACCGAAGTCGTGGCCGACCCGCAGCGGGCCGCGCGCGCGATCGACGCGTTTCTGGGCGGTGGCCTCGATCGAGAGGCGATGGCGGGCGCCGTCGATCCGCTGCTGGTCCGCCAGCGCGCGCCGTGAATGCGCAAGTGGACGCGGCCCGGCCGATCCCTCATCGTCACGCCATGTTGGACGTCTTCCTCAAGCCCGCGCGCGACCGCTCCGTGCGGCGGCGGCACCCGTGGGTGCTCTCCGGAGCGGTCGATCGCGTCGAGGGTGGGGAAGAGCCCGGCGCGTGGGCGCGCGTCGTCTCGGCCGAAGGCGAAACGCTCGGCTTCGGGCACTGGTCACCGCAGTCCCAGATTCGGGTGCGGATGCTGGCGTTCGGGAGCGCGACGCCGGGTGACGAGCTGCTCGCCGAACGCATCGAGCGCGCCGTCGCGCGCCGTGCCGGCGATCCGCTGGTGGGCGACACCAATGCGCTGCGACTGGTGAACTCGGAAGGCGACGAGCTGCCGGGCCTGGTCGTCGATCGCTATGCCGACGTGCTGGTGGTGCGCTTCTCGACGGCCGGCATGGACGCGCGCCGCGACCTGGTGGTCGACGCGCTGCGCCGCGCGACGCGGTGCAGCCGCCGCATTCGAACGCCCCGACGCCCAGGCCGCGCGACGCGAGGGCATCGCGGTGCACCAGGGTCCGCTCTGGGGCGACCCGCCCAAGGACCCGATCGCGATCGCCGAACGCGCGCGCTGCTATCGCGTCGACATCGGCGGCGGCCAGAAGACGGGTTTCTATCTCGATCAACGCGACGCGCGTGATCTCGTGCAGGCGCTGGCGCCAGGTCGCCGCGTGCTCGACTTGTTCGCGTACACGGGCGGCTTTGCGGTCGCGGCGGCGCACGGCGGGGCGCAGTCGATTGCGGTCGTCGAGTCGTCGGTCGAGGCGATCGAGACCGCCGAGCGCCATCTCGAACCGTGGGCTGCGACGATTCCGCTGCGCTTCTCGCGCGACGACGCCTTCGGCTTTGCGCGCCGTGTCGCCGGACCGTGGGACCTGATCATCGTCGATCCGCCGCCGCTCGCGCGTCGCTCGGGCGACGTCGACCGCGCTGCGCGCGCCTACAAGGATCTGCTGCTCTTTACCCTGAAGCGCGCGGCGCCCGATGCACTCGTGCTCAGCTTCTCGTGCTCGCACCACATCGGCCCCGACCTGTTCCGCAAGATCGCCTTCGGCGCGTCGCTCGACGCCGAGCGACCGGTGCAGGTGTTGCGCGAACTCGGTGCACCGGCCGATCACCCGGTGGCGCTCGATCATCCCGAGGGTCGCTACCTGACGGGTCTGCTACTGCGCGCATGAGCGCGGCAGGAGAAAGCGACCTCGTCGCGCGGGCGCGTGCCTTCGTGCTGGCGCACGGCGACGCGCTCCAGCGCGCGCGTGGGACGGCACTCTTCGATGCCAGTTCGCGCAAGACAGTGTGCAAGCTGCTCGGCGCAATCGAGGATCCGGCGCGCGCTGCGACGGCGATCGCCGTGCTCGACGCGATCGGCGTGCGGCGCGGCGCCGAAGTAGAGCGGGCGGTGGCGATCCTCTCGGCGGCGCAGCGCGACGACGGTGCGTGGTCGCTCGGCGACGGGCTTGACGAGGGCGATGACGCCACTGACGGCGCGCGCGTCGTCACGACGGCGCAGATCGCGGGCCAACTCGCGAAGACCGCCTGCGCGCGCCCGAATGTCTTGCGCGCGGCAGGCGCCTTCCTCGCCGCGCACTGGAGTCCCGATCGCGTGCAGGGCGGCGACCCGCGGGCGATCGCCGGTCTCGCGCAGTGGTACGCCAACACCGACGACGAGCTGTCGGACGCGGCGCTCCAGTGGTGCGGTCGTGAACTCGAGCGCGGCTTTCGCAGCGGCGCGATCGATGCGCTCGACACCGCGCGCGTCTTCGCGCTCTGCGACGCGCAAGCGCTGCCGGGTGCGCGGCTCACGGCCGACGAGGTGGTGCTGTCGCTCGCGGCGGAGCAGTCACCCGACGGCAGCTTCGGGCCCGCGTCCGCGCCGCTCGCCGTGCGCGTGGAAGCAACTCTCGACGCGCTCGCTGCGCTCCAGCGACTCGCCCCGCGCAAGCGAGCGTAGCGAGCGCGCAGCGAGCCTTAGGCGAGCGAAGTTCATGAGTTGGGAGCGTAGCGAGCGCGCAGCGAGCCGCAGGCGAGCGAAGTTCATGAGTTGGGAGCGTAGCGAGCGCGCAGCGAGCCGCAGGCGAGCGAAGTTCATGAGCTGCGTGCGTAGCGAGCGGAGCCCATGAGCTAGTCTGCGCCGCGCTTTTCAGGAGACGACCCCCCGATGCTGAATCTCGCCGCCATCCACGAGGCGATCGCCGCGGTCGCGCCCGATCGCGAGTGCCTGGTCTTCCGCGACCGCCGTTTCAGCTGGTCGCAGACCACCGACCGCACGCGCCGCCTCGCGTCGCTGCCTGCGCGCGCACGGGCTCGGCTGCCAGCGCGAGCGTTCGACGCTCGCAGAACTGGGAGTCCGGGCAGGATCACGTCGCGCTCTACCTCTACAACGGCAACGAGTACCTCGAGGGCGATGGTCGGCGCCTTCAAGGCGCGCTGCGCGCCGTTCAACGTCAACTACCGCTACGTCGAGGACGAGCTGCTCTACCTGCTCGACGACGCCGACGCGAAGGCCGTCGTCTACCACGCGCGCTTCGCGCCGACGCTCGCGCAGATCCGCGACCGAGCTGCCGCAGATCCGCGCTGCTGCTGCAGGTCGCCGACGAATCCGGCGAGGCGCTGCTGCCCGGCGCGCTCGACTACGAGGAGGCGCTGGCCGGCGCGAAGCCCGACGCGCCGCGAGCGGTCTCCGGGCGACGACCTCTACATCCTCTACACCGGCGGCACGACCGGCATGCCGAAGGGCGTGCTGTGGCGCCAGGAAGACATCTTCTTCGCCGCGATGGGCGGGACCGCATGCCGCCGAGAACGATCGCGGAGGCGGTCGAACGCGGGCGCGCCGGCGGCCTGCGTTCGCTGCCCGCGCCGCCCTTCATGCACGGCGCCGCGCACTGGATCGCGTTCAACGTCGTGCAGCAGGGCGGCACGATCGTGGTGCAGTCCGACACGCGCAAGCTCGACCCCGACGACATCTGGTCGACGATCGAGCGCGAGAGGCGTGCAGTTCCTGACGATCGTCGGCGACGCCTTCGGGCGGCCGCTCGTCGATCAGCTCGCGAAGCAAGCGCTACGACCTCTCCAGCTGGCGCTCGTCTCCTCGGGCGGCGCGATCCTCACGCCGTCGCTGAAGGACGAGTTCCTGCGCGCGCTGCCGCACCGTGAGCGTGCTCGACGGCTTCGGCTCGTCGGAGACCGGCGCGCAGGCGACGCAGTTCAGTGCGCAGGGCAACAAGGCGACGACGGGCGACTTCGCGGTGGCGCCCGGCAACGTCGTGCTGAAGGAAGATCTCATCGGGCTGCGTCGCGCCCGGCTCGGACGAGATCGGCTGGCTGGCGCGCGAGGGCCACATCCCGCTCGGCTACTTCAAGGACGCCGAGAAGACGGCGCGCACCTTCCCGGTCGTCGGCGGCAAGCGCTACGCGGTGCCGGGCGACCGCGCCGCCGTCGACGCCGACGGCAAGCTTCGCCTGCTCGGTCGCGACTCGGTGTGCATCAACAGCGGCGGCGAGAAGATCTTCGCCGAAGAAGTCGAGCACGCGCTCAAGCATCACCCCGACGTGTACGACTGCGTGGTGGTCGGCACGCCGCATCCGCGCTGGGGCCAGCAGGTGACCGCGCTCGTCAAGCTGCGCGAAGGCGAACGCGGCGACGAGGAGTCGCTGCGCAAGACCGCCGCCGAACACCTCGCCGCTTACAAGCTGCCAGCGCGTTCGTCTTCGTCGACGAAATGGTCCGCGCCCCGAGCGGCAAAGCCGACTACCGCTGGGCGAAGCAACGCGCGCTGGAAGCGCTGTAGAGGTGCCGGGCGTCAAGTTATTCCGCTGTCAAGTTATTCGTTCGACTCGCGAAGAGTCGGCGGGTCGAAAACCGGACGGCCGGCCGCTGGGTGCCATCGGATGGGACACGCTACTGCGGCGGCTGCAGCGTTCGGTGGAGCTTCGTGACGTCGTAACCCTGCGCGCGCGCCTGCTGGACGATCCCCGCGTAGACCGCGTCGTCCAGCGCACGCGTGCGCGACAATACCCACAGATACTTGCGGTCCGGGTGCCCGACCAGCGCCCAGCGGTATTCCGGGTCGAGCGCGAGCACCCAGTAGTCGCCGCGCAGCGGCCAGAAGAACTGCACCTCGAGGCGCGTGAAGTCGCCGGGCTCGGCGGGCCAGGCGACGCCTTCGATGCGCTTCCATTCGCCGCCGAGCGTCTTCTCGCGGCAGGCGTTCTCGACGCGGACGCGGCCGTCGTCGCGCAGCGAGTAGGTCGCCTGCGTCGCCACGCAGTTGCGCTGGAACCAGCTCGGGAAGCTCGCGATCTCGTACCAGGTGCCGAGGTAGCGATCGAGGTCGAGCGCGCTCGACGGTGCGCGGTGGCGCGCCGCGCTGCGCGCAGCGCCGTGGTGAATGCGACGAACAGCAGAAGAGCGATGCGGGTCGTCATCGACCGAGGCTAGCGCCGCGATCGGTGCCGGGCGTCAGACGTCAAGTTTCCACGAGTCGACCAAATAACTTGACGCAGCGAAAACTTGACGCCCGGCACCGCTCAGTGGCCGAGTGTGGCTGTGAAGGTGCGGATGCGGTTGGCGTTGACGCCGAGGTCGCCTTTGCCGTCGCGCGACTTCGAGCGGATGTCGACGACCGAGCCGCCGTTGGCGCCGGGTCGGACGCGGATCGCGACGTCGTCGACGAAGCGGAACAGCTTCGAGGTGTCGCGCGCCTCGATCGCGCCGCGCGCCGGATCCGCAAGCGTGATGTGCCAGCCGAGCGACTCGGCCACGCTCTTCGCCTTCTCGAAGGCTTGCGCGGGCGGCGCGGTGAGGACGATCGGCGCGAGGTCCGGATACGCGGCGCGCTGCTGCTCCGCGAAGCCGGCGGGATACGCGTAGTCGCGATCGCGAGTCGCCGGATCGCGCCGGGCGTACACGAAGTCCGGCGGATCCGCGGGATTCGTGGTGAAGTCGTTGATGCGCGGCAGGCCGCGGCCGGGCAGGGCGCCCGCGAGAACGCCGCCGAGCGCGAGCACGCCCACGCCTACCGCGAACCAGGCGCGATCGCGTCCGCCGAGGCCGCTTCGCGTCGCGCGCAGACCGAAAGCCCCGACGGCGCCCCCGAGCATCGCGATCAGCGATCCGAGCAGGAAGGCGCCGAAGCCCCGCAGCGGCGCGATCGCCTCGAAGTGCGCAAGGAGAGGACCGGCGAGCGCGATGCCGCCGCCTGCGCCCGCGACGAAGGCGGCGAGCGCGGCGAGCCGCGAGTTGCCCTGCGAAACCATGCGGTGACCTCCTCACGGCGAAAGCGCTCGCACCATACCACGAGACCGCGCCGCTTCGGTGCGCGGATCCACAAGCTAGGATGCACGGCCCATCCGCAGCTGGAGGCCCGATGAGCGACCTGGTCCAACTCGAACGGCGCGGCGCCGTCGCGCTGCTCACGCTGAACCGACCCGAGGTGCTGAACGCACTCGACGCGGCCACGATCGCAGCGCTCCGCGCGCGCACGACCGAAATCGCGCGCGACGCGACCGTGCACGCCGTGGTCTTGACGGGCGCCGGACGCGCCTTCGCCGCGGGCGCCGACATCGCCGCGATGCGCAAACTCGGTCCCGCCGAGGCGGAGGCGTTCAGCCGCCTCGGTCACGCCGCGCTCGCGTCGTTGGAAGCGCTCGCGGTCCCGACGATCGCCGCGGTGAACGGCTTTGCGTTGGGCGGCGGCTGCGAACTCGCGCTCGCCTGTGACTGGATCTACGCATCTACCAAGGCTCGCTTCGGCCAACCCGAAGTGAACCTCGGCGTGTTGCCCGGCTTCGGCGGCACGAGCCGCATGCTGCGCCGCGTGGGAATCGCCTGGGCGAACGAACTGGTGCTCGCTGGGGAGCCGATCGACGCGGAGACGGCGCTGCGCATCGGCCTCGCCAACCGCGTCTTCGAGCCCGAGGCGCTGCTCGAGGCGGCGCTCGCGATCGGCGAGAAGATCGCGAGCAAGGGGCCCTTCGCGGTCGCGCTCGCGAAGCGCGTGATGCAGGAAGGGCAGGACGCCGATCTGCGTACCGCCCACGCGCTCGAACAGAACGCGTTCGGACTGGTGTTCGCGAGCGCCGATCGCGCCGAGGGCATGGACGCCTTCCTGGAGAAGCGCGCTCCCCGCTTCCAGAACAAGTGAGCGCGCGCGGCGCGTGTGCGCTGGCGGCCGTCGCGGCGCTCGCGGCGAGCGCGGGCGATCTGCTGTTGCTGTGGGTCGGAAGCGCAGGGCGCAGCGAGCTGGGGCTGCCTGCGCCGCCTCCGGGTGCGCTGCTCGCGGGTCACCAGCTGGGCGTGTTCGCGATCCCGCTCTATGGCTTCGGGTATTGGGGTGTGGCGCGAGCGATCGCACCGGCGCACCGGCGCGCGGCGCGCTTCGTCTTCGTGACGGGCGCTCTCGGCGGCGCGTATGGAGGCGTCGTGCACGGCATCACCGGCATGGCCGGGCAGCTCGAAGGCGCGGCGGGTGTCGCGCCGGGTGACCCGATGGCGTTCGTCGCGCGACTCGGCGCGTTCCTGGTTCCGCTCTGGATCGGACTCGGCGTCGCGATCGCGGCGGGCTCGCTCGTCTTTGCCGTCGCGGTTGCGCGTGGCCACAGCGCGTTTCCGCGCTGGATGGCGTTCGCCAATCCGCTCGCGCTGGTGCTGCTCGCGGCGCTGCTCGGCGCGCCGACACCGATCGGTCGCGCGCTGCTGGTGCCGGCGGCGCCGAACCTCGCGCACGTCTGGTTCTTCGCGCTCGCGGTGCTCGCGCTCGGCGGGCGCCACGAGCAACCCGACTAGACGCGACACCTGGGAGCGATCAGAAGCCGCCGACGTAGGGAAGTCGCGCGGCGGTCGCCTGGATCGCGTCGCGCGCTTCGAGCAGCACGGCCGTCGCGTCCCAGTTGCCTTCGAGGAGCTGGCGCCGCGCGCCCTCGGGCATCGCGATCCGCTGCACGCCCACGCGCGAGGTGAGTGTTTCCGCCGCGAGGTCGAGCACGAGTTCCTGCGCGGGGTCGAGTTCGACGGCGTCCATCAACCGGTCGAGTTCGGCGCCCGGCAGGGTCACGGCGGGCAGCCCGAGCGCGACGCAGTTGCCGAAGAAGATCTCGGCGAACGACGCGCCGACGAAGGCCCCGAAGCCCCGGCGCATCAGCGACTGCGGAGCGTGTTCGCGCGACGAGCCGCAGCCGAAGTTGCGGCCGACGATCAGAATGCGCGCGCCGGCGAAACGGTCGTCGTCGAACGGGTGGTTGCCCTTGGCCTGCTTGCGGTCGTCCTCGAAGGCGTGTTCGCCGAGGCCGTCGAAGGTGACACAGCGCAGGTAGCGGGCGGGGATGATGCGGTCGGTGTCGATGTCGTTGCCGCGCAGCACGCAGCCGCGCCCCTCGACGCGCGTGACCTTCGCCTCCATCACAGCACCTCCCGCACATCGACGACCAACGCATGACTTCGCTCGCCTGCGGCTCGCTGCGCGGTCGTCGAACGTGCACCCATCACAGCACCTCCCGCACATCGACGACCTTGCCCTTGATGGCAGCGGCGGCGACCATCGCGGGCGACATCAGCAGCGTGCGTCCGGTCGGCGAACCCTGGCGGCCCTTGAAGTTGCGGTTGCTCGACGACGCGCACAGCTCGTTGCCGCGCAGCTTGTCGGGGTTCATCGCGAGGCACATCGAGCAGCCGGGCTCGCGCCAGTCGAAGCCCGCCGCGCGGAATACTCTCGGGCAGTCCCTCGGCCACCGCCTGGCGCTGCACCTCCTGCGAGCCGGGCACCACGTAGGTGCGTACGCCGGGCGCCACTTTGCCGGTGCGCGCAACGCGCGCCGCTTCGCGCAGATCCGAGATGCGGCCGTTCGTGCAGGAGCCGATGAAGGCGACGTCGATCTTCGTGCCGGCGACCGGATCGCCCGGCTTCCAGTCCATGAAGTCGATCGCCTCGGCGAGACTGGCGCGTTCGTCGTCGGCGACGCTCGCGGGATGCGGGATGCGTTCGTCGACGCCGAGCGCCTGGCCCGGATTGATGCCCCAGGTGATGGTCGGCGCGATCGCCGCGGCTTCGTACTCGACGCGATCGGCGTAGTTCGCGTTGGCGTCGCTCGCCATGCCGCGCCACCACGCGACGCGCGCGGTCCCACGCCTCACCTTTCGGCGCATACTCGCGTCCGCGCAGGTACGCGAAGGTCGTTTCGTCGGGATTCACGTAGCCGCAGCGCGCGCCGCCCTCGATCGACATGTTGCACACCGTCATGCGTTCCTCGAGCGTCATCGCGTCGAGCACGTCGCCGGCGTACTCGTAGGCGAAGCCGATGCCGCCCTTCACGCCGAGCTTGCGGATGATGTGCAGCGTCACGTCCTTCGCGTAGACGCCGGCTCCGAGCTTTCCGTTGACCTCGATGCGGCGGACCTTCGGACGCGCCATCGCGAGACACTGCGTCGCCAGCACGTCGCGCACCTGGCTGGTGCCGATGCCGAACGCGACCGCGCCGAAGGCGCCGTGCGTGGAGGTGTGGCTGTCGCCGCAGGCGATCGTCATGCCGGGCTGGGTGAGGCCCAGCTCCGGGCCGATCACGTGCACGATGCCCTGGTGGCCGCTCTCGGGACCAAAGAAGGCGATGCCGTGCTCGGCGCAGTTGCGCTCGAGGTGCTGGAACATCTCCTCGGCGAGCGCGTCGCCGAGCGGTCGCGCCTGCGAGTCGGTCGGGATGATGTGGTCCACCGTCGCGAAGGTGCGCTGCGGGAACGGCACCCGAAGCTTCGCCTCGCGCAGCGCCGCGAAGGCCTGCGGGCTCGTCACCTCGTGGATCAGATGGAGCCCGATGAAGAGCTGGGTCTGGCCGCTCGGCAGCTCGCGAACGCTGTGGGCGTCCCAGACTTTGTCGAGAAGAGTCTTGCCGAGCAGAGTCCTGCGTCCCGCCATGGGGGAGGAATAGCGCTCGGGTCGCGCCTACAGCTAGGTTGCGCGCCATGAAGCTACTCCACGCTGCGCACGTCCCCGAGGGAGACGGGCCGTTCCCGACGATCATCGCGCTCCACGGTTGGGGCGCGAACGCGCTCGATCTGCTCGGCCTCGCGCCGATCCTGCACGGCGGTCGCGCGCTCGTGCTGTGTCCACAGGGACCGCTCGGACTGGCCGATCCCCAATCGCGCATCGTGATCGGCCACGGCTGGTTCCAGATCACGACGGGGCGGCCGCCCGATCCGCTCGAATTCGCGCAGGCCTCGGGCGAGTTGCGCGAGTGGGTCGACGAGGCGATCGCGAAGTATCCCGTCGATCGCGACCACATCGTGCTGCTCGGCTTCTCGCAGGGCGGCGTGATGGCGTACGACCTGTTCCTGCGCGACCCGGGCCGCTTCGCCGGGCTCGCCGTGCTCTCGAGCTGGCTGCCGCCCGAGCTCGTTCCCTCGCTTGCGCCGAGCGAGGCGATGAAGGGCCGCCCGGTGCTCGTGATGCACGGCACGAGCGACCCGATGGTGCCCGCGGAGAGCGCGCGAGAGGCGCGCGATCGGCTGCTGCCGCTCGGTCTCGCCGTGACGCTGCGCGAGTTCGAGATGGGCCACGAGATTTCGCCCGAAGCGCTGCGGGCGCTGCTGGAGTGGTTCGAGGACAAGGCGTTCGGGATGATCCGACCGAGCCTGATCATTCCGGGCAGCTGAACCAAGTTCCTCGAAGGCTGTTAGGCTGCGGGGAGCAGCGATTTCGATCGGGGTGTAGCTCAGCGGCTAGAGCCGGAACTTTGGGGGCTCCGCGTCGTGGGTTCGAATCCCACCACCCCGACCATTGCTTGCCAGTGATTTCGAGAGGTTGCGGCGCCGAAGTCTTGTTGCTGGCTTGTTGCTGAGCCGCCTGTTCGGCATCAGCGCTCGCGGCGAAGCGGCACTACACGATCCTCTCGGCGCTGCCGCTCTTCGAGTTCTTCGCGCGCGCGCTGGGTCTCGCCGCGCGACGGCCCGAACTCCTCGATGTAGCCCAGCGTCGTCTTCGGATCGCTGTGACGGCCCATCCGCTGAAGCGCCAGCAGATCCCACCCCGCACGCGCGAGCTCGCTGTAGGTCGTGTGTTTCGACGCGGCGTAGGGCGACACGTACGGCACGCCCGCTTCCTGACAAGCGCGGCGCCAGATCTTCGCGAGCGTGGCGTCACGGTATGGGAGCCCGGTCGTGGGATGTGCGAAGAGCGGGGCGTCCCGGTCGAAACGACTCTCGGGCGGGAAGCGCCATTCGAGCCACGCAGCGAGCGCCGCCGACACCGGGTACCACGCGTCCGCGTCGGTCTTCGTCGACTTGCGCTCGCTCGATGCGGCGCCCGACTCCATCGCCCAACCGACGAAGAGTTCGCGACGGCGGAAGTCGTAGTCCCCCGAGCGCAGCGCCCGCGCTTCTCCGTTCCGGAGCGTGAGGTGCGCCATCGCGTAGAAGATCCCGCGGTGTTCCGCGGGCACGCGCTCGATCACGTCCGCCTGCGTCGCCAGCGAGCCCATCGTCCGTCGCTTCGTCTTCACGACGGCGACGCTGGGCCACTCCGGAGTGGGGAGCGCGCGGTACTGCTCGTGCCGGCGCAGCCACTTGAAGAACCCGCGGAAGGCAGTGAGTACGTTCAGCCGACTCTTCGCCCCGATTCCCACGCGCTCGGCGCCCGGGCGCTGGTACTCCTTCGCCAACCACAGCAGCCACGCGCGCAGGTTCTCCCAGGTGATCTCGTAGACGTTCCGCGACTCCCACCAGGAGAGCGGCCCGTCGTCATCTACGTAGCCGCGATAGCGCGCATACGTGCTGGGCGCGTAGTCGCCCTCGACGTCCGCGATCCACGTCCGCATCTTCTGCCCGACGCGGTTCGGGCGATCCAGCGGACGGCGGTACTGCTCGACTGCTTCCGCGGCGGGAAACCGGAGAGCATCGTGGCGGACCATCGCCAGAACGGCCTCGGCGTGCTCCTCGCTCTCGAACGCGTGACCGCGATCGCCCCACAAGAATCGCTGCTGTCCTCGCAGGGCAGGATAGAAGTCCAAGAACCACGCATCGCGGCCCGACTGCGTACGGCGACGGCGCACTTTTCCGAGGCTTGCCATCTCCCGCCACCGTGCCACGGCGGGTGCGGTGTCGGCAAGGAAATTGGAGCGCGACGCGAGCATGAGTGCACCGCTAGTGAGCAAGCGACGTGCCTGCCGAGTCAGGCACGTTTCTGTCGCGAGGCGCGGCTGCAGGCCTGAAATCAGCCGACTTGGCGAGGCTTGGTGGAGTCTCGGCGACCAGTCGGCCGCAGACCCATGGATATGCGGACGGGTGCTCGCCCGAGACCAACCGCGACCCAAGTTGGACACGCCGCGTGCAAGTCTCGCTAAAGCAAGCGCGCCACTCGGCGTGGAGCGGTGCCCCACTCGCTGCGCACGCCCGAAGCGGGGTTGGCCGCGCGATGGCAAGTCGCATCTGCCTTCGGCTGGGATGTTCAGAGAGGTGAGACCGAGTCCTCGGAAGAGAGAGCCCGCGAAAGCAAGATAAAGGGCGGAGGGATTCTCGGAAGTCGCTGCGCATCCTCGGGAATCCGACGGAGTATTCGAGTTGCGGCGGAGGGATCCTCCGCCAGCAGGCGCGGCGCCCGGCAGCGCCGACGCGCGGCGGATTCGACGCCGACAGCGAGCCGGTTGCCCGTGCCCACGACCTCCCCGGTAGGCGTTCGTCGCGTTCCCGGCTCGGTGTTGCTTGCGCGTCATTGGCGGCGGCAGAACGACCCGCGGATTGCGCTTCTGAGGGAGCGAGGTGGCGATCGACCTGTCGTGGATCGGCGGCACACGCTGCTCCGCGCTGTGCAGTCGATCGGTCAGGAAGGAAGCCGCTTCGGAAGGATCTCGTCACCCGCGCTGCAGATCCGCTGCAAGGGACCGGTCCGCCCAAGGTCGGACAGCTTGCCCGTTGCAGCGCAGGAACAGGCGTCGAGAGCCATGGGCCACTCTGGCCCACACGAATCGAGATGGGCCAAGGATTCGTCAATGATTCCAGTCGACTCCAGAAGAATGGCCCGCCTTTATCTTGCTTTCGCATCATTCGGCTGGACGCATCTCCTCCAGCGTCGGCGAGGTCGCTGGGAGACCACCGTCCGCGGCTTTGCAGATGCAGCGCTCATCCGCTCGTCTCGACGGATGCGTTCGATCTGCTGAGGATGGGTGGTCCCCCGGCGCCGCAGTCGCTGCCCGTGTGCGGGTCTTGCGACGCTGTCGCAGCGCGTGTCCTCAACGTCTGCGTCCGCGATTTTGCTGGTGCTCGACGTCGTCGAGCGCCCTCGACGGGATCGCCATCCGCTGAGGAGACGTGGACGGGCGTTCGCGAACGGAAGGGGAACGCGCCGCCTCGGACCTCCCAGTAGGGCGTTCCCGAGTGCACGGGGAGCGCCTGCACGCAGGTCGCAGCAGGGCATGAAGCTGGCAACCACCACCTCGGGTTGGAATCGCGATCCCTTCCGGGTCCTCCCCATTCGCACGGCACTCCTCTGCGTGCGGCGGCGCGAGCGTACGCACGCCGCCGCTCCGAGGAGAGCGCCCTCTACGGCGTCGTGCAGCAGGAGCTCGAGACGTTCCTGGCGAGCACTGCCGCACTCGAGAGACCGGTGCCCCGCTTCGTCGAGCGCGAGCTTCGCGCCTTCCTGCGCTGCGGAATCCTTGCCCATGGCTTCGTACGCGCGCACTGCGACGGCTGCGGGCTCGACCGCGTCGTCGCCTTCTCGTGCAAGGGCCGCGGCTACTGCCCGTCGTGCGGCGGCCGCCGGATGGACGACACCGCTGCGCACCTGGTCGATCGCGTGCTGCCCGAGGTGCCCGTGCGGCAGTGGGTGCTCTCGTTGCCCTTCGCGTTGCGCTACCGCCTTGCCTACGACGCGCCGCTGGTGCGCGACGTGCTGGATGCCTTCGTGCGGTGCGTCTTCGCGTCGCTGCGGCGCCGCGCCCGGAAGCAGTGGGCGATCGCGCGCGGGCACGGCGGTGCCGTCACCTTCGTGCAGCGCTTCGGCGACGCGCTCAACCTGAACGTCCACTTCCACTCGTTGGTGCTCGACGGCGTCTACGCCCGGTCCGCCGAAGGAGCGCTGCGCTTCCTCCCGCTGCCACCACCCGACGACGCCGAGGTGGAGCGCGTCGCGCGGCAGGTCGCGCGGCGCCTGGCGCGCGTGCTCGAGCGTCACGGGCTCGGCGGCGACGCACCCGCCGAGGACGACACGTTGGCGACGAATGAGCCGCTGCTCGCGTCGCTCTACGCCGCCTCGGTCACGAGCCGCGTCGCGACGGGCTCCCGCAGCGGCCAGCGTGTGCTCCGCGTGGGCGACCGCATCGACGCCGAGGATCTCCCCGTGCTGCAAGGGAAGCGCTGCGCGAGCGTGGGTGGGGTGAGCGTGCACGCGAACGTCGCGGTGCCCGCGCGCGACCGGCGCCGCCTCGAACGCCTGTGCCGCTACGGCGCGCGCCCACCGGTCGCGACCGCGCGCTTGTCACGGCTCGAGGACGGGCGGCTGCTCTATCGGCTCAAGCACCGCTGGCGCGACGGCACGACGCACGTCGTCTTCACGCCGCAGGAGCTGGTCGAGAAGCTCGCCGCGCTCGTCCCGCCGCCGCGCTTCCATCTCGTCCGCTACCACGGTGTGCTCGGCCCGTGCGCGAGCGAACGCGATCGCATCGTGCCGGCGGGGGAGGGTGCACGGCCAACTCGATCCTCTTTACGTCCCGAATCCGCGGCGACACCGTCGCGGGTCGATGGCGATCCCGCGGGCGCAGCGTCTGCCACGACGCCGGACTCCGCCTCGATCGTGAGGCCAGGGTCGATGCCCGAGTGCGAGCGGCTCGGGAGTCCGCCCATCCCGGTCGCCAGCGCCGGCGCGCCGGCCCGGCCCGACGCCGCCAGGGCGAGACGACTCGCGTGGGCAGAGCTGATGAAACGCGTCTTCGCGATCGACGTGCTCGAGTGTCCGCGGTGCCGGGGCCCGATGCGGATCCTCGCGGCGATCCACCCACCCGAGACCACGTCGGCAATCCTCGCCTGCCTGGGCCTCCCGGTGCGCGCCCCACCGCTGGCGCCGGCGCGCCGCGACGACGGCTTCGACGACCAAGCGGCCGCCCAATCGCCCGCCGACTTCGAGTCGTAATCCGCCGGCTCCAGACCGCGCGCACCATGCGCCAGCGCAGATCGATCAACCCACACCCAAACGGTCGACCCGAACCGGGCGCGTCGCACCGGCTCGCGGTGGCGACGACCCTCGTGCTGTCCGCCGTCGGCTGCACGCCACCCCACGGCGCCGCCGCCCCCTTCTTTCCCCAGCCGTTGGTCGCCATCCGTTGGCTCTCCCGGCCCGGGATTGACATAGATCCACTTCTGCCTATCCGACTGGCTCAGCCGTGAGACGGGAGTAGGGGAAGGGCCGGGCCTGCATGGCGCGGCGTAGCACGAAGCCGGAGAGCGCGTCTTCTCGCCAGCGACGATTGAAGCGGTAGACGAACTCGTCGAGATAACGCTGCAGGTGCTTGGGGCTGACACCGTGGAAGGTTCCTTGGAGCCAGGTCTTCAGGTTGCCGAACACGGTGTGCGCTCGCGGTAGGACATTCGAAGCGCCCGGGCCGTGGCCGCCGAGGCGAGGCCGGTGCTTCACTCCCTGACTCGTGAGCGCGGTGTAACCTTGCCATGCATCGGTGAACACCGTGGCTTCTCGGGCATCGATCGCACCGCGGACGAACGAAGTCAGCTCCTCCGACGAGGCACGCCGCACGACGGCCAAGCGGACTGCGCCCGCGGTGGCGCGGCGGCGCCCCACGGCGACCGCGACGCCCGTTTTGCCCACCCCGCGTCCGAGATGGCCCGGTTGGTAGCCTCCGATGTACGTCTCATCCGCCTCGATGGCGCCCGTGAGCCGATGCGAAGCCCGGTGCAGGAGCCCCGAGCGGAGTTTGTGGAGCAGCGTCCAAGCCGTCTGGTAGCTGCCCAGACCCGCATCCTTCTGGAACTGCAGGGCGGAGATCCCCTTCTTGTGTCGACCCAGGAAGAACATCGCGAGCAACCAGATCCGCAGCGGCACCCGCGTCCCGTGCAAGACCGTGCCCGCGGTCAGCGAGGCTTGGTAGCGACACTGGCGGCACTGCTCGAGACCCCGCGTCTGGATGAAGTGGCTGCCGCGGCTGCCACAGCGAGGGCACACGAACCCTCGCGGCCATCGCTCCCGGCGCACAAATACCCAGCAGCTCGCCTCGTCCGGAAATCGCTCCTGAAACTCGATCAATGTCTGCGGAAACCCCATGCCATCTCCTCCCTTCGGAGACAGCTTCCGACAACGCCGTGTCGGATTCGGTCACAGGCTGAACGAATCGGATAGGCAGAGATCCACTTATCGGCCCGGAATGCCCGCTTCTTCTTCCTACGCGCCGCGCCGACTCGCCGGCGGCGTCACCGATCGCTGGGTCGCCGATCCTGCGGGCGTGTGGTCGCTCTATGTCGGTCCGCTCGCGCCGGTCGCAGCGGCACTGGCGGACGAGTCCCGCAACACCGATGACTGGCCCGTCATCGAGCAGCTCGCAGCCGCGACGCATGCCGGTGGCAAGCGCGGCAAGCTCGATCCGATCGTGGGACCGAAGTGGGTGCGCTTCACCGAGTCGGTGCGAGCCGCAGCGACCGGTCGTGATCCCCTCTTCGCGCTCGATGCCGACGCGCAGCGCGCCAGCGATGGCGGCGCGGCGTTGCAGATGGCGGGGGCGCTCTACGTGACGCAGCAGACTGAAGCGGCATCGCGGGCGTTTGCGAAGGCGGGAGAGTTGTTGCCGGGGCGGTTGGTGAGGGAGGCGGAAGCGGATGCGACCGCGGCGGAGTTGTGGGGTGGCGACTGACGTGGGCGGCCGGCTGCGAGGCGTAGTCTGCACGCGTCGCATTCCTGGGTGGGGGCGCGATAGAATCACGTTCTCGGCAGCGTAGGGGTCGACGTGGCAATCAGAGCTCTCGCAGCTCAATGGCTGTTGCGCGGTCGGGCAATAGCAAGGTGGGGCAGGAGCACGGTCCGCGAGGTCGTCGATATGAGAAGAGTCGGCGTCGCGTGCGTCATGCTGGCTGGCGTGCTCGCCCATGGGCACGCGATCCAAGCGGGTGTGGTGCAGTCCGAGTTCGCGGGGCTGATCACGCAGGTTGACGACCCGTCCCTTGTTCTAGACGACTCCGTGGCGCCGGGGCTTCCTTTCAATGGCTCGTACTCGTTCGACCTCGGCAAGTCTGACGCGTCCTTCTTGCCCTATCGCGACGATCCCGACGTTGCCCTGTACCAGTTCACCCGCGGGTCGTTCGGGGTGTTCGTTCAGCTTGGCAACTATCCGTTCTTCTCCTGGTCGTTGAATCTCCACTTCACCAACGATGCACTCGGCATCATCGCCAACGATGAATTCATTCTGGAATCAGGTGTCTTCGATGCGTTGCCCCCGGCAAACCCGCTGGTGCAGGTGGACGGCATGTCGATCCGTTGGAGACTGGCTATGTGCCCGAGCCTCACTTCGTGTCCTGTGGACCTGCCGGAGGCGCCAGATCCTCTGAGCTCGGACGCGCTGCTGCGCGTTCCGCCGGCTCTTGGATCGTGGCCAAACAACGAGTTCCGCTTCATTGCGTCTAGCGGGTGGGAGTGCCCGCCGGATACGGATGTCTGTTTCCCGGCGGAGCTGTTCTCCGTAAATGGCGTTGTCACGTGGGTGCCCGAGGCGTCAGCAAGCGCCCAATCCGTGCTTTCGCTCTTCGCTTTGGGTTTGCTCCGCGCTCGTCGCCGCCCAACAAGGCGCTGCACCCGGAACAGCCCAGCTGCGCTCCAATCGTGGCATTGAGTCGCCTGGCGTCGTAGCGTAGTTGCAGTTGGGCGCACCTAGGGCGGCGCTGGGCCGCGCAGGTGAGCGCCGAGCCGTTGGGCGGGGCGAAGCAGAACCTGCACTCTGAGTTCGAGATCAGCTCTCGAGAGCCCCAATGCGGGCATGACATGGGTGATCGACGATGCGACTCGCACTGTTCGTCATACGTCACGCGGCCAGACGAGCCGCCTACCAGGCCCTCGAGGGACGATTGATCGAGCGAGGTCACCCGGAGCGGGGTCGGCTCCTCCGCCACGATGTCAATCAGGTCCTGGATCGCGCGCGGGAGGAACTTGATCAGCTGTTGGCGGAGGCGAACCTCGAACGCCCGTTGGTCGCCATCCGTTGGGTCGCCATCCGTTGGCTCTCCCGGCCCGGGATTGACATAGATCCACTTATCGGCCCGGAATGCCCGCTTCTTCTTCCTACGCGCTGACGTCAAGCTGTTTCCGCTCCGCGCTCCACGCAACCTCGGGAAGGGTGTCGTAGTTCGTGGTCCAAACGTGCCGAATCGGCAATCGCGCCAGAGTCTGGAATGGTTCAGGTGCTACTGGTCGGGGAGGGAACGCATCAACAATAAGCTTCGCAAGATTGGCGCGCTTGCTGACAGCGCGGTTGAGGCTGTACTGAGCAACAGCCGCTAGATCGTGCTCCTGTTCGATGTCCAGGCCAAGCTCTACCGCGATGTCGGCGAGAAGCGCGCGCCAATCGGGATAGCCGGCGCTCTGCGATAAGCCTGCACCTATGAATACAGCGGCAGTGCCGTTCTCAATGCTCGTGGTCCAACGATCGATGAAGGTCTTTGTATTCACATCGCATCACGCAATCGGGCGCGCCACTTGTTTCGCTTGCTCATGGAGGGAACCTCTCATCCAGAGCAATTCTACAAGAGGAAGGGCTACATGACACCAAAACAGAGCAGCGACGCGTGAGCAAAGAAACAATCCAGGTCAGGAAGAGACAGGCGGCTACTCGCGGAGCCGTAGCCCCACATAGATGGGAAGGCTCGCCAGGCCGAGGATGGCCCAACCAGCACCCTCGCTCCTCGCGGCTTCTCCCGGGTGGGAGAGCAGTACGAACGCGATGCCTACCAGCAGCAGCAACCCACTCGTCCCCGCCGCTACCGTGCTCCACCGGAACACCGAAGCCGGTTGCTGGGACTGCTTGCGGGGGTTCACCCAGGCCCTACCCAGGCTGAGACCGATGAACGCAGCGAACGCCGGCCAGATGCTGGCGACCCCTACGGGAGGGCCAGTCCAGAGGCTTCCGAGGGCGCTAACGCCCCACCTGAGGGGGATCGTCAGCAGGCCAGCCACGATGGCCACGGGCAGTGCTTTTGTCAGCCGGACGAGCCGACTGTCGATGGCTACTTCACTGTCGCTCATCGAAAGATCTTCGGAATAGATGTTGCGAGGCGAGACCCATACTGCACCGCCCTTCTTTTGCCAAGTAACCGATTGGTGACTCTATCAGAGGAGATCGACGTGACACCACATCCAATCAGCTCGCCCGCCTTACCACCACTCTCGCCGCAAGAGGAGGTCGAGCGGCGCATCATCCCTAGCCGCAAGGAAGCGGAACGCTTCAGCGCCAAGATCCAGGTCGATCCAGTAACCCGGTGTTGGATTTGGCAGGGCGCCAGATCGAGCGGCTACGGAACCCTCCACTTCCGCGGGAAGATGAGGAAAGCCCACCGTCTCGCCTTCATGATGTTCAAAGGGTTCTATCCCGAAGGCACTGAGACAGATCACGCCTGCGAGAACCGCGCCTGCGCGAACCCGGATCATCTAGAAGCCGTCTCCCACCGCATCAATACTCTGCGCGGGCAGACCACCATCCCAGCGAAGCACGCGGGCAAGACCGAGTGCCCCGCGGGCGGTTCGCTCTGGGAGGACGTGAGCGAGCGCATCCGGCATCGGCCGCGGTGACGCTCCCGATTCGAGTTCGGCGCCGCGCCGAGCTCGACATCGACGAGGCCTTCGCGTGGTACGAGCTGCGAGGCGAGGGTCTCGGCGACGCCTTGCTTCGCGCCCTGGAAGCCTGCTTCGGGCGGGATCGTCCGGCATCCCGAGTCGCACGTCGTTGCGCACGGTCGTGTGCGTCGCGCCCGCCTCCATCGGTTTCCCTACGGCGTCTACTACACGATCCGCGAAGACTTCATTGACATTCTCGCTGTGTACCACGGCCGTCGCCGCCCGCGGCCTTTCGATCCTTAGACCCCGTCGGCTCTTGCGCTCAGCCAGGAATCGCCACAGCGATCGCGATCGACCTGGCGTCGAGATGTCGGCTCCGCTGCTCCATTTGTCGCCAACTTGTCGCCAAGTCCGATCCGCTCTTGCAGCTAGCTGAAATCGCTACTTCTTCTTCCCGTGCCTCCTGGTTCGAATCCAGGTGGGGATCTGGGTCTCGAGCACGGCCGCGCCGCTCTGACCTCCGTGTCGCTGAGCGATCTGTAGCTGGTTTGTGGCTGGCCACCGATTCGCAACTCCAAACCGTTGTCGAGGCTACGCTTTTTCTCCCAGCCGTGGGTTCGAATCCCACCACCCCGACCATTGCTTGCCAAGAATGTCGAGAGGCTGCGCGAGCGTCGGCGGCGTGAACGTGCACGCCAACGTCGCGGTGCCCGCGCGCGTGACCGCCGCCGCCTCGAACGCCTGTGCCGCTACGGGGCACGTCCGCCGGTCGCGACCGAGCGCCTTTCCCGGCTCGAAGACGGCGGCCTGCTCTATCGGCTCAAGCACCGCTGGCGCGACGGCACGACGCACGTCGTCTTCACGCCGCACGAACTCGTCGACACCGTCGCGGCTCGATGGCGATCCCGTGAGCGCAGCGTCTGCTTCGCCGCCGGACCTCGCCTCGATCGAGAGGCTCGAACCGATGCGCGAGCGCGAGCTGCCCGCGAGTCGGTCGGCCATCCCGGTCGCCAGCGTCGGCGCGCCGGCCCGGCCCGACACCAAGCGCCCAGCGAGTTCGCGCCCTGAACCACCAGGGTCGTACCGGCCCTCGTGCACCCCGCTCCACGCCACCGTCGACCGCTTCTTTCCCCAGCCGTTGGTCCGCGCGCCCAGCCGAGAGTTGCCATGAACGTCATTCTCGACAAAATCCCGCTTGTACCGCCGATGCTCCTGCCTGTTGTCCAAGCGGGCGATCCATCAACTGGCGGAGATCCTCGTGCGGTTGCGCAAGATCGTACCGATGTGCTGCCCCGCAGCCGAGGACTGAGGCAAATCTGGTGTCACCCCTGACGACAGACGCAAAGTTCAAGCAGCATGGAGCCCTCCGCGCGGCGGTTGCTGCGCTGCTGATCACAGGCATGGCGAACTCGATCCACTACGCGATGTTGGCGGCCGCGGGCTACCCGCTTCGCCCAGGACATCCCGAGGCATTTCGCGATCTCCAACACGCAGCGATGTGGGCCGACGGGTGGATGGGACTCATGGCCTTCGCGGGCGCCTGGGGCCTGTGGCGCGATCGTTCGTGGGGAAGGCTCTTCGGCATCGTCTCCGCCGCAGCCCTGATCCACATGGGCTGTCTCGACGTGGCCTTCTTCGCTCAGCACGGCATGTACGAACGGCTCGACGCCCGGATGCTGGAAATGATCGTCGTTGACACATGGGCGTTCGGAGTTGGCTCATGCCTCGTGTTCGTCTTGTGGAGTGACCACCGAACGCGGTGACTCCTTCCTGTTGGAGTTCTCCGGGCCCGTGTGGGTCCAGTGCGGCTACGGCCCGCCCTACGCAGAGGATGTCGACGAGGCAGAGCCGGGCGCCGCGCCCGAGCGTCTCGAAGCCGCCGGGAGCTGCCAGCGCAAGCCACCGCGACTGTGGTGAGCGCCGTCCCGCTCTAGGGATTCATCTGGTACGCGTCGCGCAGCGCGTGGACGTGCTCGAGCCAGATTCGCTCGCTGCGGGCCGCGTCTGCGGCGGGCCGCCGAATCATTCGTATGCATTGGTCGGCCTGGGCTGCGCTCGTGCTTGGCTTGCCGTGGAGCTGCACCGCGAAGCGCGAGAAGTCGCGCACCAGCACGTCGAAGATCTGGTCGACGAGCGCGCGATCGAGCTCGTAGATCGCGGCGTTCTCCAGCAGCAGCTGCGCATAGACCACGAGCGTAAAGAGCTCACCCACCGCGAGCAGGAAGTCGATGTCGCGGCGCTGCGCTTCATCGGGCGCCGCGTTTGTGAGCAACGCCTTCAGCGCATCGATCTGTTCGCGGAACAGCCGCACGTTCGGCAGATCGAAGCGCGCAAAGACCGGCGCAAAGTCGTGGAAGCGGACGCGGCCGAGCCCGCGCGTCGCACCTTGGTGGAACAGGAAGTCGTCGTTGCGCGGATCGTCGCGACGGGGGATCTCGGGCAGATCCGCCGGCTGGAAGAAGTAGTTGGCCATGAACTTCACGATCAGCGCGATGTTCACGTGTACCGTGCCCTCGAGCTTCGGCAGCCCGCGGATGTCGCGTGCCGCCATCTCGAAGTAGGTGTCCTTCTCGAAACCCTTGGCGGCAATCACGTCCCACAGGTGGTTGATCACGTCCTCGCCCTGGGTCGTCACCTTCATCTTGACCACCGGGTTGTAGAGCAGGTAGCGACGGTCCTCGGCGCTCGCGGAGCGCATGTAGTCGGCGGCGCGAAGCGCCACGAGTTTCATCGCGACGAGGCGCGCGTAGGCGTCGGTGAAGAGCGCTTTCGCGTGCGGGAAGTCCGTCACGTGCATGCCGTAGAGCTTGCGATGGGCGGCGTGGTGGATCGCTTCGTAGAAGGCGTGGGTGCAGATGCCGATCGAGGCCCAGCCCAGGTTGAACTTGCCGATGTTCACGGTGTTGAGCGCGGCGTTCCAGGCCTCGTCGCCGCGCGAGAGGATGTCCTCTTCGCGCACCGGATAGTCGCGGAGTTCGTACTCCGACACGAAGTTCTGGCTGTGCACGACGTTCTGTACGCAGTTGTAGTTCGGGTGTTGCGACTCGGCGGCGAAGAAACAGTACTCGCCGGTGCTCGCGATCTTGCCGAAGGTCGAGACCAGCGCCGCGCGGTTGCCGTTGCCGATGTAATACTTGCGTCCGCTGGCAACGAAGCCGCCGCTTGGAGCCGGCTCGAGCGCCATCTCGGTCGAGTAGAGATCCGCGCCGTGAGCCTTCTCCGAGAGACCGAAGGCGAAGATCCCGCCCTCTTCGAGCAGACGAGCGGTCTTGCGCTTCAGCGCCTCGTTGTCGCTCATCCAGATCGGTCCGAGTCCGAGCACCGACACCTGCCAGGTGTACCAGTACTGCAAGCCGTAGAAACCGAGGATTTCCGCGAACTCGCAGATCCGCCAGGTGTCCCAGCGCGCGTCCACCGCGCCGTAGCCCGAGGGCGTACACATCGTTGCGAAGATCCGCTCCTCGCGGACGAAGTCGAGGAACTCGCCATACCAGAGCGCGGCGTGGTCGTCCTCCTTGAGCTTCCGCTTCCCGCGGCGCTCGAAGAACGAGATGGTCTTCAGCATCACTTCGCGCGAGCGCTCGTCGGGGTAGTGGCGGTCGTGCTTGTTCGGATCGAGGAGGATCATGCGGCTCTCCCTTCGGTCTGGACGAAGCGCCATCATAGACCTTCCGATGCGCGGGGCGGGTCCCTCGCATCCGTGACGCATCTGGCAAGGCGGGTCCCGGCACGCGGTCTTTGCGAGAAGAGCTGCCGCGAGCGGGAACTGCGCGGCAGCGCGTCGGGCGGCAGATTGCATCGCCGGCGCGGGGGCTCGACTGGTTCTCGAGCTTCCGTTCTCGTTGGCGTTCGGCGCGATCCTCTTTTTTTCGATCCGCTGCAACGATTGGCGCGGCTCTTCGGCCCGCGGCCTCGTGAGATCGGTGTCGGCTGGTTGAATGTTTCGCTCGCCGCGGCCTGCTATCGCTGTGGCACCCTGAACGAGTTCGAACGGAAGAACGCCCGTTGGCCCGCGCGCCCAGCCGAGAGTTGCCACTTGTCGTAGCAGGCGGAACTACCCGATCACCTCGCCCGCACGCAATCGCTGCGCGAAGACGGCGGCCGGCAGGACCTCGATCTCGCCATCTCGGAGACTCGCGCTCCCGCGGTAAACGCCAAAGGCGTGCCGCAGCTTGCGGGTCGCCATCAACTCTCGCAGCGCGGCGCCGTCTTCGCGCCGCCAGCGCTCCGATGCCTTCACCTCGATGCCGACGCTCCGTGAGGCTCGGGTCCAGATGAAGTCCACTTCCGACCCGGAAGGAGTTCGCCAGTAGCTGAACTCGCCGCCGCTGCTGGCGCGGTTCTGATGCGCGCGAAGCTCGTGCAGCACCCAGGTTTCGAGCAGCGCGCCGCGCTCGTCGCTGGCGAGCGGCTCGCGAAGCCGCCGTGCCAGCGCCCGCACCGCGCCGGTGTCGAAGAAGTAGAACTTCGGGTGAGCGACCTCTTTCACCTTTGCGCGCGGCCTCCAGGCAGGCAGCCAGACGCCAATCAGCGTATCGACGAGAATTTCGAAGAAGCCCTGCACGGTGGGCCTCGCGACGCCCGCGTCCCGCGCGACGCCCGCGACGTTCACGAGCTGTGCATTCACCAGGCTGGCGATCTCGAGGAAGCGGCTGAACGAGTCGAGGTTCTTGACGAGTCCTTCCTGCCGGATCTCCTGGGTCAGGTAGTTCTCGGCATAGGCCTCGAGGATGTCGATTCGCGCGGCGTCGGTCGGCGCATCGGCCCAGACCGCCGGCAGTCCGCCGAAACGCAGCATTCGCTCGAGATTGAATTCGGCGCCGAGTTCGCCGGCGCAGAGCGGGTGGAAGCGCCGGTTCACCGCGCGACCGGCGAGGAGGTTCACGCCGCTGCGCCGGAGCTTGCGCGCACTCGATCCGGTGAGGGCGAAGCGGTAGCGGGCTCGCCCGCGCACGAGCAGATCCTGGACTTCGTCGAGCAGCGCGGGGAGCTTCTGGACCTCGTCCACCACCACCCAGCTTCCGGCTCGCAGCGCCTCCACCTCACGGGTGAAGAGGCCCGGATCGCGCAGCAGCCGCACGAGTTCCCGGTCGTGCAGCAGGTCCACCCGGTGGGCGTTCGGCAGGACCGACCGCAGCCACGTCGTCTTCCCGGTGCCGCGCGGCCCGAACAGGAAGAAGGAGCGATCCGGCGGCGAAAGATCCCGTGCATACATTGGCAGCAGAATAGCGGTAGAAATGATGGCGGTCTATGCACGCCGATTCGCGCCGATTCGCGCCTTCGAGCGGGCCTGGAACCCGATCAGGGCCTTCGGAAACTCGGTCGATGGATCCTCCTGAGACCCATCTTCGATGCCCACGTGTCAGATGATCCGGTCCCACGGCTGAGCCAGGGCTGTCAAGGGACGCTCGTCGGGCTCTTCGCATGGACGCGCAACACCAGCTCCATCAGTTGGAAGGGCGGCGCGGGATGAGATCCTTGTCGCTGCCTTGGCGTTCGAAGGGGAGGCTGCCCCAGAGGCCGGCGAGGAAGAGCTTGCCGCGCAGGTCGTACGAGAACTGTGGTTGCGGTTGCTGGCCGAACGCGACGATCTGGTTGACGAGGTCGAGCAGTGAGGTGGTGGTCGTGACCGGCACCACGACTTCGCCGAGGCGCGGCAGTGTTGCGCTTTCACTCGACAGGCCCGATGCGAGGCGAGTGCCGTTGACGTCGAGCAGGAAGCGCAGACCCTCGATCTGGTAGGCGTGATTGTTCGGGTTGCGCAGCCGCAGGTCGACGCGCAGGCGGTGCTCGAAGGCCGTGCTCGGTAGCGGCGTCAGTGAGACCAGCTGCACTTCGATCGGTTCGCTGCCGACGCCCAGCGACGCGCATCCCGCGAGCGTCGCGCAGCCCAGCGCAAGAACGACCGCAGTCCCGCGCGCAGCGAGGCGAAGCCGAGCGGCGAGGTCATGAGTTTGTCGAACGCTGTTTCATCGAGACTCCGCGCGATGTCCCGCGAGTGCGCGCGAGCGGCGCGCAGTCTAGCTGGAGCCGGGTTCCGCGTGCTTTCCGGCCTCGCCGCGAGACGGTATCGTGCCCGCTTCCCCAGCAGAACTTCGAGCGATTCGAGCACGGAGGCGCGATGAACGAGCCGAACCCCGCCCTACGGGAACGCATCGTCAACACGATCCGCTTCCTCGCCATCGACGCCGTGGAAAAGGCGAAGAGCGGGCACCCGGGCGCCCCGATGGGCCTCGCGGCGGCGGCCTTCGAGCTGTGGCAGCGCCACCTCCGCTTCGATCCTCGCGATCCGACCTGGCCGCTGCGAGACCGTTTCGTGCTCTCGAACGGCCACGCGTCGATGCTGCTCTATTCGCTGCTCCACCTGTTCGGCTACGACCTCTCGCTCGACGACCTCCGTCAATTCCGCCAGCTCGACTCGCGCACGCCCGGTCATCCCGAGTACGGCCACACCGCCGGCGTCGAGACGACGACGGGGCCGCTCGGGCAAGGCTTCGCGACCGGCGTTGGCATGGCGCTCGCCGCGCGGCTCGCGCGCTCGCGCTTCGCGCGCGACGGCGAGGGTCCCGGTCACCATCTCGTGTACGCCATCGTCAGCGACGGCGACCTGATGGAAGGCGTCTCCGCCGAGGCCGGCTCGATCGCGGGTCACCTCGGGCTCGGCAACCTCGTCTACCTCTACGACGACAACCACATCACGATCGACGGCGCGATCGATCTGTCCTTCAGCGAAGACGTCGCGGCCCGCTTCGGCGCCCAGAAGTGGCACGTCCAGCGCGTCGCCGACGGCAACGACCACACCGCGATCTCGCGCGCGATCGACGCGGCGCGCGCCGAAACCGAGCGCCCGTCGCTGATCCTGCTGCGAACGACGATCGGCTACGGCAGCCCGCATCTGGCCGGAAAGTCCAAGACGCACGGCGCTCCGCTCGGCGCCGACGAAGTGCGCGCCACGAAGGAAGCGCTTGGCTGGCCGCAGGATCCGACCTTCTTGGTGCCCGACGACGTGCGCGCGTGGTTTGCGAGCTGCATCGAAGCGAAGCAGGCCGAGCGCAGTGTGCGCGACGCGAAGCTCGCGGCGTGGCGCTCGGCGAACCCGGCGCTGGCCGTTTCGTGGGACGCGCATCGCGAACGCCACATCGCCGCGGGATTCACGCAGCAGCTCGCCAGTGGCTGGGAAGACAAGAAAGCGGCGACGCGCGTGCACTCGGGCGAAGTGATCCAGCGCGCGACGGCCGCGCTGCCGTTCCTGATCGGCGGTTCCGCCGATCTGGCCGAGTCGAACAACACGACCGTGAAGGGTGCGGCGAGCGTCGGGCCGGGCGCCGGTGCGGGGGCGGATCCGTTCGCGGGTCGCAATCTGCACTTCGGCATTCGCGAACACGGCATGGGCTCGATCGCGAACGGCGTGTCGCTCGACGGCACCTTCCTGCCCTACGTCGCGACCTTCCTGGTCTTCAGCGATTACCTGCGCCCGGCGATCCGGCTGGCGTCGCTGATGAGCCTGCGCGTCGTCTACGTCTTCACGCACGACTCGATCTTCCTCGGCGAAGACGGCCCGACGCACCAGCCGATCGAGCAGCTCGACGCACTGCGCGCGATTCCGGGTCTCACGGTGTTCCGCCCGGCCGACGGACTCGAGACGGCGATGGCTTGGGCGTACGCGCTCGAAGCGGCGCGGGGTCCCGTTGCGCTGGCGCTCACGCGGCAGGCGTTGCCGCCGCTCGTGCGGCCGGCGGGCGCCGATCCGAAGGCGGTGTGGCGCGGCGGCTATCTCGCGCGCGACGCGAACGGAAAACCCGACGTGGTGTTGGTGGCGACCGGCTCCGAAGTGTCGCTCGCGTGCGAAGCGGCGGAGAAGCTCGCGTCGCAGCAGGTCGCGGCTCGCGTGGTGTCGATGCCGTCGCTCGAACTCTTCGCCGAGCAGCCCGACGCCTATCGCCACGCACTGCTGCCCACCGACGGAACCCCGATCGTGGCCGTGGAGATGGCGCGCGGCGAAAGCTTCTGGCGTCATCTCGGCGCGCGCGGACTCGTCTACGGCATCCAGCGCTTCGGCGCGTCGGCGCCGCAGTCGGCGCTGGCCGGTCGCTTCGGCTTCACCGCGGATGCGCTCGCAACGCGGGTGCTTGGGCACCTCAACGGCTGAACTGGCGCCAGCGAGCTACGCGGGAGAGCGCGCGGATCCGACCGTCAGGTGGCGCCCGGGTCGTCTTGGGCGGGGCGCACCGGCTGGTCGAGCTGGTAGTCGCTCGGGATGACGACGCGCGCGACACCGGCCTTGATCGCGGCCTCGGCGACGGCGCGGGCGACGGCGCGGTGGACGTCGCGGCGCAGCGGGTTCGGCACCAGTTCGTTTTCGCGCGCGCGCTCGGCGATCGCGTGGGCTGCCGCCACGTACATGCTGTAGTCGATGCGGCGCGCGCGAACGTCGATCGCGGCGCGCAGGATCCCGGGGAAACCGAGCAGGTTGTTCACCGAGCGCCCGTCGGCGGCGAACGCGGCGCCCGCGGCGAGGGCGTCCTCGGGGCGGATCTCGGGATCGGGATTGCTGAGCGCGAGGATTCCCTGACCGCGCCGCACCCATTCGGGCGAGATCAGTCCCTTGCGACCGGTCACGGCGACGACGAGGTCGACGCGCGCCATCAGGTCGGCGATGTCCGTCGCCGGCTCGCCGCCAAGTGCGCGCAGCCGCGCGATCGCGTCGGCATTCATGTCGAAGCCCAGAAGGGGTTTGGCGCTGACCGCGCCGAGCATGCGCGCGATCGCCGTGCCGGCCGCACCGAGTCCGATCACGCCGACGTGCGCCGACGCGAGTTCGAGACCCGCGCGGCGCATCGCGTTGGTGGCGGCGGCGAGCGTGGCGACCGCGGTGCCGTGCTGATCGTCGTGCAGCACCGGCATTTCGAGCTGCTCGACGAGGCGCCGTTCCACCTCGAAACACACCGGCGATTCGATGTCCTCGAGCTGGATCGCGCCGAAGCCCTGCGCGAGGTGCAGGACGGTCTCGACGATCTCGTCTGGGTTGCGCGTGTCGAGCACCAGCGGCCAGCCGGAGAGGCCCACGAACTGATGCAGCAGGGCGGCCTTCCCCTCCATCACCGGCAGCGCGGCGAGCGGCCCGATGTTGCCGAGGCCCAGCACGCGCGTGCCGTTGGTGACGATCGCGACGGTCTTGCCGCGAATCGTGTAGAGGTACGAGTCGTCGGGATCGTTCGCGATGGTGCGCGCGACTTCGGCGACGCCCGGCGTGTACACGCGTCGCAGGTCGTGCAGTGTGCGCACCGGGTGCGTCGGCCGCACCTCGATCTTGCCGTCGATGTGCAGCTCGTGGACGTCGTCGATCACTTCGAGCAGGTCGATGCCTTCGACGGCGCGCACGACTTCGGTGGTTTGATCGAGCATCGCGGCGCTCTCGACCATGATGTCGATGTCGCGGACGATGTGCTCCGGCCCGACCCACACGGTGCGGATGTCTCCCAGGTTTGCGCCCGTGTTGCCCATCGCGGTGGCGAGGCGCCCGAATACGCCGGGGTGGTTCGCGTTGCGGCAGCGGAGGGTGCGGAGCAGGTAGTCGGCCATGACGAACTCCGAAGGATGGGAAGGAGAGGGCGGCCGAACATAGGGAATCGCGTCGGCGTCGCTCTCGCGGAAGCTGCCGGTCACATGCCGCGACGCACGAGAGTCCCGACCGGGCCTGCCTCGAGGCGTGAAACGCCGCGTCGTATCCCTCGCGCGCTTCGAAGCGAGAGGGAGTGCGAGCGTGAACGGGATCAGCATGATCGCCCTGGACGCGGAGGCCGTCGTCGCGATCGGGCTCGTCATCTCATCGCTGAGGACGCAGCCTGCCTGCTAGTCGCGCGCCCTATCGAGTGCGCTTTGCCAATCCCTCTGCTCGGCGCTCTGCTCGCCGCGGTCGTAGCGTTTTTTCGCGTTGCGTATCGCCCGGGGCCCGTTCCGCGCCGGGGACATCGCGCGCAGGCGCTCGTGCTCCTCTTGGCGAGTCGCCGCTTGCTGCCGCTCGGGTTCGCGCTGCGCGGCCTGCTGCGCGGCCTGTCGTTGCCGGCGCGGCGCTTCGCGTGCCTGCGCCTGCTGGGGATCGGCCTGGCGCTGGCGCTGCTGCGCTGCGCGCTGCTGTTGCTGCTGCTGGCTCGGTTCGCGATACGCGTCGTGGCGCTGCCGATCGCGATGATCCTGGTTGCCGTAATCGTGTCGCGGTTCGTAGCGACGCTGCTGGGTGTGGTGATCGCGATCGTCATCGTCGTAATCGTGGTCGTAGCCGCGCTGGTACGGAACGTAGTAGCGGCGGGGCGATCCCGAGCCGTATCCGCCGTACCTGCCATAGCCGCCGTAGCCCCACCCCGTATCCGCCGTACGGGGCGTACCAGCCCGGCGCCAGGCATCCCGCCGCAAGGGTCGCGAACGCGGCGAGCAAGATGGGAGTGAAGAAAGGGAACGAGCACCGCAGAGAAGAATGTGGGCCCATGGGCGGGAAGGATACAGCCCGTTGCGGCCTGCTGTCTTCTTGCCATTCATCTGCTCGTCATCCAGGAATCGGCGCAGCGCGAACGCTCAACCCTCGCGGAAGGTCCGGAACACGCAGTAGCCGGCGAGACCGAGCACGAAGCCCCAGGCGAGCGCCAGGAAGATCCAGCCGGCCACCGTCATTCGGCACCCTCCGCGGCGGCGGCCGCGCGACGTCGCGAGCCCGCGCGCACCGCAACCCAGTAGCCGACCAGCACGGCGACGAGCAGCAGGCGGGCGCCGAGCACGTAGGGGCGGTCGGCTTCCGCCACCTTCTCGAGCGTCAGCTCCGGCAACAGGTTCGTCGCCGACCACGACAGCAGGATCGCGCCCATGCCGAGCGGCATCACCCACTGGATCACGAAGCGGAAGATTCCCGGGATGCGCAGGCGCGCGCCGTGCGTGATCTCCGCCCAGCCGCGCGTCATCCCGAACACCCAGGCGAAGACCACGATCTCGAGGAAGCCGAAGAGCAACAGCCCGAAGGAGCCGGCCCAGAAGTCGAGCTGATCCATGAAGCCGTGGCCGAGGAAGAAGAGCACCGGGTTCGCGCACAGGAACAGCAGCCCCGCCGTCACGTAGACGGCGCGTTGCGCGGGAGGCCGAAGTCCTCGCGCAGCAGCGCGATCGTCGGCTGCATCAGCGCCACGCTCGACGTGATGCCCGCGAAGAAGAGCAGCAGGAACCACATCGCGCCGAAGATCCGGCCGCCCGGGATCTGCTCCATCACCAGCGGCATCGCGTGGAAGCCGAGGTCGAACGATCCCTGGCCAGCAATCGCTTGCGACTGGACGACGCCGAAGAACACGACCGACGCGGTGAGCGCGATCGTGCCGCCGAGCACCACCTCCGCGACTTCGTTCAAGCTGACGGTGGAGAGACCGGTGAGCGCGACGTCGTCGTCGGGTCCGATGTACGACGCATAGGTGTGTATTATTCCCCAGCCCACCGACAGCGTGAAGAAGATCTGCCCGGCCGCGGCGAGCCACACCTGCGGATTGGCGAGCGCCGCGAAGTCGGGGTTCCAGACGAAGCCGAGGCCGGACATCACGTTCTGGTCGGGGGCCGGCGCCCGGCGGCGGATCGAGCGTCAGCACGCGCACCATCAGGATCGCCGCGAACACGAACAGCAGCGGCATCGCCCACAACGCGAGCCGCTCGATGCCGCGCGCGACGCCGCCGAGCAGGATCGCGACGTTGAGGGCGAAGGTGAGCACGAAGAAGCCATACGCGGGCAGCAGGCTCGAGAAGTGCTGGTTCTTCTCGACGCCCTGGAAGCCGGCCAGGAAGTGGCCGACCTCGTCCATCGAGCCGAGGCCGAAGTAGCTGCCGGTCAGCGAGAAGTACGAATACGCGAGGCACCACGACTCGACGAACACGTAGTACATCGCCACCGCGAACGGGATGAAGAGCCCGAGCGCGCCGACGTACTTCGCAACCGGGTGCCGCCAGAGCAGCTCGAACATGCCGGCGGTGTGGCCGCGACCGTGGCGACCGCCCATGCGTCCGATCGCGCACTCGACCCACATCAGCGGGATCCCGATCGCGAGCAGGCAGATGAAGTAGGGCACCAGGAAGGCGCCGCCGCCGTTGAGCGCGGCCTGGCGCGGGAAGCGCAGGAAGTTGCCGAGTCCGATCGCGTTGCCGGCCAGCGCCAACACGAGACCGATCTTCGTGGCCCAGCGCTCGCGTGCGATCGCCATGGCATTCCCCCGGCAAGGCTGCTGACCCAGAGAGCCAGGCGCTGCGCGCCATGCATGATCACCCAGAGGACCAGGCGCTACGCGCCATGCGATCGGGTACCACGTCCGCCACCCCGTGGCTACCCTGCGCGACCGATGTCCGCAGGCCGAAGCGTGCTGCAATGCGGCGACGTGGGTGGGTGTCGCGACGCTCGGCGCGGCGGCGCTCGCCGTGATCGCGACCCATCGCGGCGAAGCGATCTCGAGCGCCTGGTTCCTGGTCGCCGCGCTCTCGCGTCTACGCGATCGGCTACCGCTTCTACTCGAAGGCGCTCGCCGCCCACGCGTTCGCGCTCGACGACGCGCGCGCGACGCCCGCCCACCGCCACGACGACGGCAAGGACTTCGTCCCCACCAACAAGTGGGTCGTCTTCGGTCACCACTTCGCGGCGATCGCCGGGCCCGGCCCACTGGTCGGGCCGATCCTCGCCGCGCAGTTCGGCTATCTGCCGGGGACGCTCTACATCCTGGCCGGCGTCGTGCTCGGCGGCGCGGTGCAGGACATGACGATCCTGGTCGGCTCGATGCGGCGCGACGGCAAGTCGCTCGGCCAGATGGTGCACGACGAGATCGGACCGGTGGGCGGTGCGGCCGCGCTGGTCGGCGTGCTCGCGATCATGGTGATCCTGATCGGCGTGCTGGGGCTGGTCGTGGTGAACGCCATGTACGGCAGTCCGTGGGCGACCTCGACGGTCGCCGCGACGATCCCGATCGCGCTCGCGATGGGCGTCTACATGATGCACGTGCGCCCCGGCCGCGTGCTCGAGGCGAGCCTCGGCGGCGTCGCGCTCGTAGCTGCTCGCGGTGATCGCGGGACGCTGGGTGGGCGAGAGCGCGGCACTGCGCCCGCTCTTCGATCTCGGCAAGCCGGCCCTCGCGCTCGCGCTGGTCGTCTACGGTTTCGTCGCGAGCGTGTTGCCGGTGTGGCTGCTGCTCGCGCCGCGCGACTACCTCTCCGCCTTCGTGAAGCTCGGCACCGTCGCGCTGCTGGCGATCGGTCTCGCGATCGCGCATCCGCCCGTGCAGCTCCCGGCGCTGACGCAGTTCATCGACGGTTCGGGCCCCGTCTTCGCCGGTCCGGTCTTCCCGTTCTGTTTCATCACGATCGCGTGCGGCGCGATCTCGGGTTTCCACGCGCTGATCGCGAGCGGCACCACGCCGAAGCTGCTCGACCGCGAGACCGACGCGCGCTTGATCGGCTACGGCGCGATGTTGATGGAGTCGTTCGTAGCGATCATGGCGCTGCTGTCGGCGGCGGTGATGGAGCCGGGCAGCTATTTCGCGATCAACTCGCCGCCCGCCGCGATCGGCGTGACGGTCGAACACGCCGCCGAAGTGATTCGCGGCTGGGGCTTCGCCTTCGATCCGATCGCGTTCAGCGAACTGACGCGCCAGGTCGGCGAGCACTCGCTGCTCTCGCGCACCGGCGGCGCCCCGAGCCTGGCCGTCGGCATGGCCGAGATCTTTTCGAACGTGCTCGGCGGCGAGGCGCTGAAAGCGCTCTGGTACCACTTCGCGATCATGTTCGAAGCGCTCTTCATCCTCACCACGCTCGACGCCGGAACGCGCGTCGGACGCTTCATGGTGCAGGACCTGCTCGGCAAGCTTCACCCTGCGCTCGGCAAGACTTCGTCGCTGCCCGCGAACCTGCTGGCCTCGGGTCTGATCGTCTCCGCGTGGGGTTACTTCCTGTATCAAGGCGTCGTCGACCCGCTTGGCGGCATCAACTCGCTGTGGCCGCTCTTCGGCATCGCCAATCAACTGCTCGCCGCGACGGCGCTGGCCGCCGCCACGACGATCCTGGTCAAGTCCGAGAAGCCCCGTTGGGCATTCGCGCCGGCGCTGCCGCTCGCGTGGCTGCTCTCGGTCACGATGAGCGCCGGCTGGATGAAGATCTTCGCTCCCGATCGCCGCCTCGGTTTCCTCGCCCAGGCCCAGCACCTGGCCGGGCAGATCGCGTCGGGCGCGATTCCCGCCGAGAAACTGCGCGAGACGCACGCCTTCATCTTCAACGCGCGTCTCGACGCGGGGCTGACGGCGAGTTTCATGGTGCTCGTCACGATCGTCGTGCTCGATGCCGCGCGCGTCTGGTGGAAGGTGCTGCGACCGACCGCGCGTCCGCTCGCGCCCGCCGCGGGAGGTGCCTGATGCGCGCCGCACTGCGCCGCGGCCTTGCCGCCTTGCGCGCATTCACGGCCGGTTTCCTCGGCCTGTCGACAGCGCCACCGCGCGAACCAGCCGCAGCCCGCGAACACTTCCATCACCGTGCGACGACCAGGCCCCCTTGCTGCTGACCCTCCAACTCATGATCTCGCGACCCGGCGGACGCCGGGTCGCCGAACACGGGTAAGGGTGCTGCTCGCTCTGCGGGAGTCGGGGAGACGTTGCGCGGCTTTGAGGATAGGCTCGGGCGCCGCCCGATCGCAGCGCCCTGGGAGATTGCCCCTTGATCGAACTCCGCGACGTGTCGCGTGTCTACCAGCGCGGAGCTGACGAGGTCCACGCGCTCGAACACGTGAGCTTGCGCATCGAGCGCGGGCGCTTTGCCGCGCTGATGGGGCCGTCGGGCTCGGGAAAGAGCACGCTGCTCAACATCCTGGCGGGGCTCGACCGCCCGACCTCGGGCGTCGTCGAAGTTGCGGGCCAGCGGCTCGGCGATCTCTCCGAGGACCAGCTCGCCGCGTTCCGCGCCCGCCACGTCGGCTTCGTATTCCAGTTCTTCAACCTGATCCCGGTGCTGAATGCGCGCGCCAACGTCGAGCTGCCGCTGCTGCTCACCAAGCTCGGCAAGGCGGAGCGCCGCACGCGCGCCGAGACGGCGCTGCGCGTCGTCGGGCTGGCGGATCGCGCCGATCACAAGCCCGGCGAGATGTCGGGCGGCGAACAACAACGCGTTGCGATCGCGCGCGCCTTCGTGACCGACCCCGAGATCGTCGTCGCCGACGAGCCGACCGGCGACCTCGACGCCAAGAACGCCGTCGAGATTCTCGCGCTGCTGCGCGACCTCGCCCGCGAGTTCGGCAAGACCGTCGTGATGGTCACGCACGATCCGCGCGGCGAAGCCTACGTCGACGAAATCCACCACCTCGACAAGGGCGTGCTCCTCGACAGTGTCGCCGCAGGGGGCGCAGCCCCTGGCCCTCCGGGTCATCACGCAGGGGGCGGAGCCCCTGGCCCTCCGGGGCATCAGACGGGCAGGGGCGGCGCATGAAGTTCCTGCCCTTCATCTGGCGCCAGCTCGCGCGCAACAAGCTGCGCACCGCGCTGACGGCGGGCGCGATCGGCCTCGCGGTGTCGCTGGTCTGCCTGCTGCTCACGATGCCGGCGGGCCTGGACGCGCTGCTCAGCGACGTCGCGTCGAACACCCGCATCGTCGTCCACAACGAGGCCGGGCTGGTCTATCCGCTGCCGTACGCGTACCTGCAGAAGATCCGCGCGCAGCCGGGTGTCGTGTCGGCCGCGAGCTGGACCTGGTTCGGCGGCGTCTTCCGCGAGGAGAAGGGCGTCGAGTTCCCGAACTTCGCGGTCGAGCCCGATCCGCTCGGCTCGGTGTGGGCCGACTGGAAGATCGACCCGCAGCAGCTCGAAGAGTTCCGCCGCCACCGCGACGGCGCGATCGTCGGGCGCGGCACGCTGCTGAAGAACGGCTGGAAGATCGGCGACACGGTCACGCTGAAGGGCACCATCTACCCGGTGGACCTGAGTTTCCTGATCGTCGGCGAGATTCCGAGCGAGCGCGCGCCGCACTTCTGGTTCCAGCGCGAGTATCTCGACCAGGCGCTGCGCGCCGCCGGCCGCGGGGGGCTCGACATCCTCGGCACCGTCTGGGTGCGCGTCGACGATCCCGCGCGGGTCGCGCCGTTGATGCGCGAGATCGATGAACTGTTCCGCAACAGCGACGCGGTCACCGCCTCCGAGACCGAGAAGAGCTACTTCGCGAACTTCTTCTCGATGCTCGAAGGCTTCGTCACGGTGATCCTGATCGTCACGGGCCTGGTGGCGCTCTGCATCGTCTTCATCGCAGCCAACACCGCGAGCATGGCGGTGCGCGAGCGGCTCGGCGAGATCGCCGTGCTGAAGGCGCTCGGCTTCAGCCGCCGGCTGATCTTCGGCACGCTGCTCGCGGAAGCGGTGCTGCTCGCGACGCTCGGCGGCGCGCTCGGCGCGCTCGGCGCGCTGGGCCTGACGCAGCTCCTGCGCAGCGGGGGCGGCTGGAACCCGGCGCTCGGCCCGCTCGGCTCGTTCATCGTCACCCAGACGATCCTCGTGCAGGGCCTCTTCCTCGCGCTCTTCGTCGGGATGATCTCCGGCGTCGTGCCTGCTCTCGGTGCGGCGCGCCGCAGCGTGGCCGAGACGCTGCGCGAGGTGTTCTAGGCGTGCTGCCGCTGCGCTATTCGCTCGGCAATCTCGCAGCGCGGCGCGTCCGCACGCTGCTCACGGTGGCGGTGATCGCGCTGGTGGTGGTCGCGACGACGCTGTTCGGCAGCCTCGTCTCCAGTTTGCGGCGCACGCTGGTCGGCACCGGCGACGAGCGAAACCTGATCGTGTTGCGCAAGGGCGCCACCAACGACGGCTCGAGCGTGATTCCGCTCGAAGCGTTCCAGTCGCTGCGCTTCTTCGAGGGCGTCGCGCGCGACGCGGGGGGCAACCCGCTCGCGTCGCCCGAGCTGGTGGTGCAGCCGTTCTTCCGCACCGCGGAGGGCGGTCGCGAGAACGTGCTGGTGCGCGGCGTCGAAGCGGTGGCGCTGCAAGTGCACGACGAGGTCGCGATCGTCGAGGGCCGCATGTTCCAGCCGTCGAGCGGCGAGGCGATCGTCGGGAGCGGCGTCGCGGGCCGCTACGTCGGAGCTCGGGTGGGCGAAACGCTCCAGTTCGGACGCGGACACTGGAAGGTGGTCGGCCGCTTCGACAGCAACGGCTCCTCGTTCGAGAGCGAAGTCTGGGTCGACGTGCGCGAGCTGGCCGCCGACGCGAAACGCACGATCCCGTATTCGGGCCTGCGCGTGCGCGCCGCCGACGGGGCGGACATGGACGCGCTCGCCCGCCGCATCGACGCCGACCCGCGCTACGCGCTCGAGGCGCTGCCCGAGCCCGACTACTACGAGAAGCAGGCGGAGTCGGCGAATTCGCTCTATCTCATCGTGATCGGGCTCGCGGTGCTGGCGGGGATCGGCGCCGCCTTCGGCGCGACCAACACGCTCTACGCCGCGGTGCAATCGCGGCGTGCGGAGATCGGCACGTTGCGCGCGCTCGGCTTCTCGCGCACTTCCATCGTCGTGTCGTTCCTGATCGAGTCCCTCGCGATCGCGTTCGGCGGCTTCGCGATCGGTGCGGCGCTGGCGGCGCTGCTCGGGCGCCTCGTTTCGTACTGGCTCGGCGGCATCGCCTTCGGCGCCGCGACCTTCACCACCAACGTGATCCAGCTTCGCGTCGGCGCGAGCGACCTCGCGACCGCACTCGCACTCGCGCTCGTGATCGGCCTCGCCGGTGGACTGGCGCCGGCCGCTCGCGCTGCGCGCATGCGCCCGATCGAAGCACTGCGGAGGGCCTAGATGCCGGAGGACCGCCGGGCGGCACGCGACGATCTCGCGGCGCTGCGCATCGACCGTGACGCAGTGCCGCTGCGGCGCGGCCCGCAGTGGCGCGGCTGGCTGCTAAGCGCCGTGTTGATACTGTCCTTCGGCGCCGCGTCACTCGCCGCCTGGCGAATGACGCTCGGCCGCACGCCGAGCGTGCAGGTCGCCTTTGCGCAACGCAGTGCACCGGGTGCCGTGTCGGCCGGCGCGGTGCTCACCGGCTCGGGCTACGTCGTGACGGGCGAGCGCTACATCTCGCTCGGCGTGCGGGTGCCGAGCCGCATCGAGCGTTTTCTCGTCGAAGAGGGCCAGCATGTCGAGGCGGGACAGGCTCTGGTGCAGCTTGACGCGCGCCAGTACGAGGCCGCGCTCGCGCAGACCCGCGCGAATCTGGCGCGCGCGCGCGCCAACGTGGATCTCGGCCGCAAGGAACTCGCGCGCGCTCGCGCGCTGACACAGAAGGGCGTGCTCTCGAAGGCCGGCCTCGATCTGAAGGACAACCAGCTGCGCGTTGCAGAAGCGGAGGTGGCGCAGATCGAAGCCGCGATCACCCGCGCCGAGGTCGATCTCGAAGACACCGTGATCCGCGCGCCCACGCCCGGCGTGATCCTCGAAAAGTTCAAGGAAGTGGGCGAGATCGCCGTGCCCGGCGGCTTCGAGGGTTCGGGTGAGCTGATCCGGATGGCGAATCTGAAGGACATGCGCGCCGAACTGGACGTGAACGAATCGGATCTGGCGCGCGTGAAGATGGGCCAACCCGCCGAGGTGAGGCCCGACGCATACGCGGATCGCAGCTACCAGGCGCGCGTCGTGAAGCTGTACCCGCAGATCAACCGCCAGAAGGGAACGCTCAAGGTCGAAGTGGGCATCGAGAAGCCCGACGAATGGCTACGCCCCGACATGAGCGTGCGCATCGCGTTCCTCGAAGAGGCGAAGCCGGCGGCGCCGGGCGAAGAGGCGTCGCTCGTACTCGCACCCCGCGAAGCCGTGCGCACGCAAGACGGCGCGTCGTTCGCGTGGGTCGTGACGAGCGGTCGCGTGCGCCGCCAGCCGATCGTGACCGCGGGCGAGCGCGGCGCGCAGATCGTCGTCTCGAAGGGCCTCGCCGGCGGCGAAGCGCTGGTGACGGGCGGCGACACCGAAGGCCTCCGCGAAGGCCAGCGCGTCGAAGTTCCGGGCGAGAACTGACGCTGGTTGCGAGAACCGGTCATTGCGATGAGGCAGAGGGTCCCATGAGCGACAAGCCCGCTTGAACCGTTCCTCTGGACGTGGACACTGAACTCGTCGTTCAGCAGTTCGGCTGCGTGCGCAAGCGCGCCACCGCGAAGAGCCCGCGGAGGGCCGCGATCTGCAGCGCGATCGTTCCTGGCTCGGGAACCGGTGCGACGTAGACATGCTCATGCTCTGGTCGAGAAGTCCTGCTAAGTGAGATTTGGGGGGTGCACCATGAGCGGAAGCTTCGATCCCACCGGCATCGACCGCCGCAGCTTTCTGGTCCAGGGCGGTAGAGCGCTCCTCGCGCTGGGCTTCCTCCATCTGACCCCAGCGGCCGAAGCGAGCAGCTCCGCGTCCGGAGGGGCGGCGCCAGGAACGCCTCGCATCACGGACTATCGGGATTGGCGGGATGTCTGGAAGGAGCGCTGGACGTGGGACAAGGTGGTCCACTCCTCGCACGCGCGCGCCAACTGCGTGTCCACCTGCTCCTGGAACATCTTCGTCAAGGAAGGCCTCGCCTGGCGCGAGGAGCAGAACGCGATCTACGAGGCGTCCGAGCCGGGGGTGCCGGACTTCAACCCGCGCGGCTGCCAGAAGGGAGCCTGCTACACGCACTTGATGTACGAGCCGTCGCGGATCACCCACCCGCTGCGGCGCGTCGGTGAGCGCGGCGCCGGGAAGTGGAAGCGCGTGTCCTGGGACGAGGCGCTGACCGCGATCGCCGACGCGATGATCGACGCGGCGGTGAAACAGGACACGGGTGCGATCGTCTACGACCACGGCACCACCAACATCGACTTCGGCGCGGACACCGCCTCGGAGATGCGGCTCTTCGCCAGCCTGAATGCGACGACCATCGACTCCTGGGCCGGGGTCGGCGACATGCCGACCGGCGCCGTGCAGACCTGGGGCATCTACAACTGCGAAGGCACCTCGGACGATTGGTTCAAGTCGGACTTCATCATCGTGTGGAACGGCAACCCGGCCTACACGCGCATGCCCGAGGTCCACTTCATGCACGAGGCGCGCTACCGGGGCGCCAAACTGGTGGTGATCTCCCCGGACTTCAGTGCCAGCGCGGTGCACGCGGACTATTGGATCAACCCGCGCGTGGGCAGCGACCCGGCGCTGGCGTTGGCGATGGCGCAGGTGATCCTGAAGGAGGGTCTGCACGATGAGGAGTACGTGCGCGAGCAGACCGACCTGCCGATCCTGGTGCGCGCCGACACCGGTCGTTATTTGCGCGCCTCCGATCTCGAGAAGGGCGGTAGCGACGAGCTGCTCTACTTCTGGGACGCTGGGTCGGATCGGCTGACGGAGGTGCCGGGCTGCCAGGGCGAGGGGGGTTCGTCGATCGCGCTCGGTTCGCTGCGACCCGCGCTCTCCGGGAGCCACGCGGTCGAGCTGGTCGACGGGAACTCGGTGACGGTGCGCCCGCTGCTCGAGCACCTGCGCGAGCACCTGGATGCGCACTACACGCCGGCGCAGGCCACCGCGTTGACCGGCGTGGCGAAGGGGACGATCGAGCGGATCGCCCGCGAGCTGGCCACCGCGGGCAGCGCCATGATCTTCTCGGGCCTGGGCGCCTGCAAGTTCTACCACGGCGACCTGGCCCAGCGCGCGCAGATCCTGCTGATGGCGCTCACGGGCAATCAGGGCAAGAGCGGCGGCGGCTTGCGGATCGCCTCCTGGTGGCCGATCCGAGGCTTCGACAAGTTCACCAACACCGGGATGAGACGGAACCTTCCGCTGCTCGAGCAGGCGCGCTTGCTGTGGCAGATCTACCTGCGAGATCGGAGCTGGCGGAGCTTCGAGGACCTGATGCAGGAGATCACGCCGGTCCGTGGCATGACCCCTTTGATGCCGTTCCTCTACACCCACGCCGGCTACTCGGAGATCTGGGACAAGCGCGAGTTCCAGGATCCGGCGGTTCCGCGGAGCACGGCCGAGTACATGAAGGAGGCGGTCGGCAAAGGCTGGATTCCGGTGCGGCCGCGGCCGGGGACGGAGCCGCGCGTGTTCCTGTTCACCGGTTCGAATCCGCTGCGCCGCTGGCCGGCGCCGCAGATTGCCGAGAAGCACCTGTGGCCGAAGCTCGACCTGATCGTGGATGTGAATTTCAAGGCGAGCACGTCGGGGATGAAGGGGGACGTGATCCTGCCGACCGGGGGCTACTACGAGCGCGACTCGCTCAAGTACAGCCAGGCCTACCTACCCTACCTGGTGTTGTGCGAGAAGGCGGTGGAGCCGCTGGGCGAGGCCAAGCCGGAGTGGGAGATCTTCGGTCTGCTGGCGCGCAAGATCCAGGAACGCGCCCAGGCACGCGGCGTCAGCACGGTGCGCAGCTCCGTGGGAGGCGAGGTGGATCTCTCGCAGGTCTACGATCTCTGGAGCCACGGCGGCAAGTTCCACGAGAGCGATGCGAACGGCGCGCTGGACTGGATCCTGCGCGAGACGGACATCACCGGCAACAAGGGTTTCGACGAGGGGAAGGAGACGGGCCTGCTGCCGGTGCTCGAGGCCGAGGGCCGGCCCGAGATGCTCTACGCGTTGGGCAGCGACTACAGGCGGGGCCGCACGCTCTATCCGCACGCGCGCTTCGTGGAGCAGAAGGAGGCGTGGCCGACGTTCTCGGGACGCCAGCAGTTCCTGATCGACCATCCCTGGTACGAGGAGGTGGGCGAGATGCTGCCGGTGCACAAGGATCCGCCGCTTGCGGGAGGCAACCATCCGCTGCGTCTGACTGGTGGGCACACGCGCTGGTCGATCCACGCCACCTGGCGCGACTCCTCTCTGATGTTGCGCTTGCAGCGCGGCGGGCCGGCGGTGTGGGTGGCGAAGCGGGACGCTCTGGCCCGCGGAATTGCCGATGGGGATCGCATTCGGGTCTTCAATGACGTGGGCGAGTTCGAGGCAGTGGCGAAGGTGGCGCCCTCGGTGCAGCCCGGTCAGGCGATCATCTATCACGCCTGGGAGCCCTATCAGTTCAAGAACTGGAAGGGGCAGCAGCAGCCGGTGGCCGCGCCGTGGAAGGCGCTGCACCTTGCGGGTGGCTACGGCCAGATCCACTACCGCGCCATCTACAGCGCCCCCGGGCACAGCCCCCGCGCACAGACCGTCGAGATCGCCAAGGCCTGAAGCTGGGGGGGGCAGCCGACGAGCTCGCGATCGCGCGCGCCGGGCGAAGCGAGCCAGTCTTCGACACGGCGGGAATCCCCTCGCGGAGGAGTGCGATACCCCGTTGCGATCCCTGCTACCGATCGTGTAGATCGCGAGATGGCTGCCCTCCGGGCAGAAGAGGGAACGCCCCCTCTGCACCTGGCTCGCCATCTTCTTCAGGTGCGCTGGATCCATCGTGTCGTAGCGGGCGCCGACGACCAGCGTGGGCACGGTGATCCTTCCGGCTCGGGCGTTCGATCCCAATTGGCGAGCTCCCCGCTGATCCCCATTTCGCTCGGACCCTGCAGCGGGACGGAGATCTTCGGGTTGAGGTGTTCGAACACGCGAGTCACCGGGTCGGGCAACTGCTCGGGCGGCATGCGCGGGATGTGCTCACGTAGTCGTTCGTGAGCGCAGTTCCATGTACGCCGATCGCCGTAGGCTCGCTCGGCTCCAACGCTTGATCTCCGCGAGTGCTCCCGGGTCCACGGCCGGCAGCAGCACCTGGTTGGCGTAGGCGTTGTTCGCCGGCGCGCTGCCATCATGTTGGAGATGACGAGGCCCTTCCAATGCTGCTGGACTTCAGCGCCTGCTCGATGGCGAGGATCCCGCCCGACGATTGGCCGAGCAGATGGAAGTCGTCGTGATCGAGTCCGAGCTTCTGCCGGATCCGTTCGACTTCGTCGACGAAGCGCGGCAACTCCCACAGATCGGGTTCGTCCGGCTGGTCTCGGTACGCCGAGCCGAGTTGGTCGTAGGAGAAGTACTCGATACCAGCGGCGGGAGGTGGAAATCGAACGCTTCGAAGTGCTCGTGCGTGATGCGCCGGTCGGCGTCACGGCTGCACGCGGAGAACGAGTCTGCAAGGAGCGAGAGCACCACGATTCGCTTCAAGCGGAACTCCGTTGGTGAAAACGTCGGTGGCAAGCCGAGGTCCGAGCGCTGTCCTGCTTCATCGTATGGCTTCGCGCACGAAGCCCGTGCTCGCGAAGCTGAAGACCCGCCAGCCGTGCGGAAGGCCGTCCCAACGCGCAACGGCAGTCATGCTCCTCCGAGGAGTCGTGCTCTGGGTCGATGTCGCGCATCGCGACCGAGGACGTGGGCGATGCGGAAGTGGCGGGGCTAGATTGAAGTCGTGTCGGCTGGAGAGCGCGAACGCGATCACATGCACCGCATCGGCGCGTACAAAGCCGAGTCCCACGACGAGGCCAAGGCGCGCCATCTCGCGCTCTCCCTTTCGGAGCGACTCGAGCGGAGTTGGCAGCTCTACCTCGAAGGGCGCTCGGCAGCGGCACTCGATCCGCGCGACGACGATCCCTCGCCGTTCTACGAAAAGGCCCGCGCCCTCGGCCCCTATCGACCGTGAGCGCATCGACACTCGCGCGCATCGCCGATCTCTTCGTTCGCGCGGAACTCGAATACGCGGTGATCGGCGCGCACGCTGTCAACGCGTGGCTCGAGCCGCGTTTCACCCGCGGATCGGCTCACGAGCGTGGAGATCCAGGCCGCGAAGACAGCGCTGCAACACGAAGTGGTGCGCCGCGCGCGCATCTCGTCCGAAGGAATCCGCGTCTCGAATCAGCACTTCCAGGGTACCGGTCGCCTGCGACGGTCGGCGACGCTGCAGCGCCATTCTGCCGTACGAAAGGTAGTAAAATGACCAGGCCAACGTTGGTAATGCATTGGGGGCTAGTGCTCGGGATGAGACAAGACACCCCGGGCAAGGGCCGCCGTAGCGATTTCCTTGGCTCCCGCCGCGCGTGTCTGTGGCGCGGTGCCTGGGCCGGAACCGCCATACCGAGATGGAGCCTGTTCCTTTTCTTGCTCTTGATAGTAGTTCCCAAGGGAGTTGCCTTTGCTGCGACAAGCGTCAACGACTCCACATACCTTTGGGCGATCGACTCCAACGTGGACGGCGTTGCCGGATCTGGTCTTGAGAACGATCAAAAGGTCACGGTTGGACAGGCGTCGGCGGAAACGGATACGGTCGGCGCTATCGATAAGGATAGTGGGAGTCTTGACTTCAGTGGAAACGGGGGTGCGTCAACGGCTCGGTTTGGAACGTTGAATGTAATAGCTCACACGATCGTCAGCGGCGATTACAAGTACGGCTACGGAACGACGGATTTCACCAATGTCATCCATGCCACTGCAGCGGGTGTATTCAGCACGGTTCTCACCTTCAACAACCTGCCAGGCAACGTACAAACAAAAGGTACGGTGAATTTCAAAGAACTGATCAACGGTTATTTCGACACCACGGCGGGAGGCGAACTGGGAGGGGAATTCGCGTCGGCTGGATTGGTTTATGACATATACGATACGGATGCCGGCCAGGTGCGGAGTACTCCAACGACATCCGCATATGTCACTTTGGTCGATTTCAGCACTAATGTCGGCCACAGCGCAAGGTTTGATCAAGAGGTTGTTTTCAAGGACTACGCCTTTACCTATGGGTCTCCGTTCGTACTCTATGTGGACGCTTTTGCGCAGAGCAAGGTTGCCAATCTAAACACGAAGTCCGCTGACTTCAGCGGTGGCACCGGGGAGAGAATGCAATGGCAGGAGTCTTCGATAGTTGATCTGTCGGCCGTGCTGTCAGGCATGGATGTGTTCGATCTGGACGGAGCACCGGCCCAGGGGTATTCGCTGACGGCGTTCGTGGACGGCAGCGATCCTTTTGCGCCAGTGCCAGAGCCCGGCGCTGAGTCGGGCTTCGCCGTGGCGGCAGCGCTCGTCGGCCTGCACGTTCGGGCTCGACGGCGCTCGCGCAAGGCGCCGTGAGCGAAGTCTCCGCTTCGTCAGCAGCGTGGCAGGGCGCGCGCTGGTTCTTGCGGCGCGCCTCCAGAATCCACCCCGCGCCCGACCCAGTAACGCGTCAGCAGCGCTGCGTTCCGCTACCTCAGCTCCGCTTCTGTCGCCCGGCGAAAGCTGCGCCAGGGAACTCCCGCTCCGCGGGCAGCCGGGCAATCGTGCGCGAGTTCGAAGCGGGGGAGGCCGTCGCTCGAGACGGCGGGAGCTCCGTAGAGCGGAGAGGTGGGGTCGACGATCAGCCAATCGGCGTCGTGGATTCCCTGATCGATGGGGACCAGCCGGACCCGATCGAGACTCCCCATCTGCTTCAGATAGAAGGCGGTCACCGACCCGATCCGGAACTGCGAGCCGATGCCGACCACGACGGGCGTCGCGCGGTTCCTGGCATCGGCGTCGATGGCTGCGAGGCAGCGGAGGTACTCTCCTCGGCCGTGGCGGATCAGGTCGACCAACTCGCGACCGTTTCCCGCCACCGCAAGCATCGCGAGCAGGACCCAGACCCCGCGCAGCAGCCGGGGCGTCGTGCGCTGCGGCAGGGCAGCAGGGAGCAGCAGGATCAGGAGCGAGAGCGGCAGCAGAAAGTACCGCGCGTGCAGGTAGGGTGGTGGCTGGATCACCAGCAACACCGCCGGGGCGAGAACGATGCCGACGCCAAAGAATGTGGCCAGCGCCGGCCAGGCAGCTCGTGTGTTCGAGTCACGCCGGAGGTGTGGGGCCAGACCTCGGACGAGGCACGCGATCAGTACCGGGACGCCGATCCAGAGGCCCTGGTGGTAGGGGAGTCCGGTCGCCAGGCCCGCCAGCTCGTCCAACACCGCGGCGTAGCTCCATCGCGGCCCGCCGGCGATCGCGATCTGCGAGGCGAAGACGACGTAGATGCCGAGCGCGGCGACGGCGGGCAGCAGGTTCCACGCTGCGAGGAAGCCGAGTCGCCGGCCCAGGGCATCGAGGCGCTTCCAGGCGAAGACGACGCTCCACACGCCGCCGGCCAGCAAGACGAAGATCGCGGTCAGGTGTGCTGCAAGAGCCAGACACGCGGAAATGTTCCAGCAGATGATCGCCGCCCAGCCCGGTCCGGGCGGCCTCGGCACCCGGGTCTCCGCGCCGTCTCGCGGTGCCGACGCGTGCTCGCATTCGATGATGGCCAGAACCGCTGTTGCAGAGAAGAGCATGGCCATGCCATAGCCGCGCGCCTCGGTCCCGAACAGGACGATCGGGTAACAGAGCCCCGTCGCGGCCGCGCCCGCGACCGCCGCCCAGCATGCACGCCTGCGATCTCCACCCAACAACTGCGCATGCCTCCAGGCGATGCGAGCCGCGACCAACACGGCGAGGCAGGAGGCGATCACGGAGACGATGCGCTGATTCAACCCTCCGCCTCCGCTGGAGAGGAAGCGCAGCGCGAGGGTGTTGAGCGGGTGGTTGTTGTCCTGGTGCAGTTGGAAGACGTCCCATGCCCGTCTCAACCCGGCAGCATGGAGGATCGACACCACTTCATCGCACCACAGGGCGTTGTTGGCGGCAGAGAACCGCAGGGCAAAGCTGCCGACCAGCAGCACGACGAGCAACGCGAACGAGGTGCGGTGTCGGGTGTGTGTCGAGCCGGCGGCGGCCGACATCAAGGGTGGCTCCAAGAGCCGGTCACGGGATCTCGAACTACCATGCTGTGAATACAGCCCAAGCCGGGCGCGTAGTCTGCCGGTTGCTGGAGCACAGCTAGGTGAAACGGGCCCAATCCGTTCGAGAACTGCACCTGGCCACAGCTGCGCCCGCTCCGCTGCTGCGGCCCACTTTGCACCTCTGCCTCCTCATCTTCGCGCTGGCGTTTCCGCTGCGCGTCCATCATGTCCTCGCCGCCGGCCCCTCCGCCCGAGTCCTTCGTGGAATCGAATCGCAAGCCGTCGCGGATTCGTTGTCGCGCACCGGTCACTTCGCCAATCCGTTCTTGTACGAGACGGGTCCGACCGCCCATGTTGCCCCCGTCTACCCGCTCTACCTCGCGGCGTTGATGCATCTCTTCCCTGATGACCATTCCTACAACATCGCCAAGGAGCTGCTCTCGGCGCTCGCGGCTTCCATCCAATACGCGCTGCTGCCACTCCTTGCCGTAGGACTCGGGTTCTCTCGCCGCGTAGGGACTCTGGCCGGCCTCCTGGCGATTGGCACCTTTCTCTGGCTGCCCCAGAACGTGCTGACGCTCGAGACCCAAGGGTCTTGGGAGCATGTCCACGCCGGACTGGGGCTCGTAGGCCTTTGCATTCTGACCGCACACATCTTCCGGGAAAAGCGCTTCACCCTTCCGTTCGCCATCGCAACCGGAGTGGCGTGGGGAACCTATCTCCTGCTGATTCCGTCGATGGCAATCGTCTTTCCCGCTTGGCTGGTGGTGGGGTTCGCACTCGCGCGTTCCGCAGGTTTCTTGCGGTTCACCTTGCTCTCCACCGTGTTCCTGCTGTTGACCTTGGCCCCATGGACCGCTCGGAACATCCTCGTCATGGGCTCGCCAATCTGGGGCCGTGACAATCTCGGTCTGGAACTTCACACCTCCAACAACGATTGCGCCGGGCCGGCGTTCAGTAACAGCATGCGGTCCGGATGCCACAACAAGACGCATCCCAACGTCAACGCCGATGAGGCGCGGAAAGTCCGGGAGATGGGAGAAGTGGCGTACAACCGGCAGCAAATGCACGACGTGCTCGGATGGATCCGATCCAATCCGGGACGTTTTGCCCGACTCAGCTTCGACCGGTTCCTGCTGTTCTGGTTCCCGCAGTTGCGAAGGCCGACTGATTCGCTCCCGCTCTGGGCGATCAGCGCCCTCGGTTTCGCCGGGGCCATCCTGGCATTCCGCGCCAACCGCATGGCCGGATGGCTGCTCGGCACGACCCTGGTCTCCTACTCGATTCCTTACTACTTCGTCCAACACCTACTGCGGTATCGGTATCCCATTCTCTGGATCAGTTTCCTGCTCGCGGCTTACGCGCTCGACCGCGGCTGGAGCTACTCCCGTTCGACACTCGCAACCCGGTTGATCCGGTAACCGCGCGAATCGCGGCTGCGATCCTACCTGCAATCGCCGATCCCCCGTCTCCGGAGCGTCGCATGAACAAAGCTCGTACAGCCCAGACCTGGACGGCGTGCGGGTTGCTGCTCACGTACCTCGTCGTCGGGCTCCTGATCACGGATCACTACGGCATCTCCTGGGACGAACAGCTCAATCGCAAGTTCGGCCACCAAACGCTCGACTACGTGCTCTCCACGCTCGCTGTCACCGGTGGAGAGGCGAGCACGTCGGCCGAGGATGCGCGCGATTCCGTGGCCGAGTTCGGCCCCTTCTTCGAACTCGTACTGGCTGGATCCGAGAAAGCGTTGGGTCTCGAAGATTCTCGCGCCGTGTACCTGATGCGGCATCGCGTGACGTTCTTCGCGTTCTGGTGTGGTGTGGCGGCGTTCTTCCTGCTCCTGCGCCGCGTTCTCGAGGACGGATGGCTCGCGGTTCTCGGGGCGTGCACGTTGGCGCTCACGCCGAGGCTCTTCGCCGACTCCTTCTACAACTCGAAGGACACGGTGCTCTTGTCGTTTTTCGTCGTTTCCACATGGACGCTCGTACGCCTTCTCGACAAGAAGACGGTGGGGGCGACGCTCGTGCACGCGCTGGCCTGTGCTGCGACGATCGACATCCGGCTCGTGGGGCTGCTCCTCGCTGGCTTGACGCTGCTCTTCCTGGGTTTCGAGTTCATGGTGCAGCGCAGGCACGAGAACGGGATGCGCCGCGTAGGGCTGGTCGCGCTGATCTATGTGGTGAGCCTTGGGGCGTTCGTCGTTCTACTCTGGCCGCAGCTCTGGGAGGCGCCGGCCAGCCAGCTCCGGGGCGCCTTGTTCCGACTCGGCGAAGCCCGACAGATCAACAATGCATTCGCGCTGTACCGCGGCAGCTTCGTCTCGGTGAAGGAACTTCCGTGGCACTATCTCCCGACCTGGATCGGCATCACCATCCCTCCCTTCATCGGTGGCTTCTTCCTCGTCGGACTCGGACTCGCGGTCCGTGCGTTCGTCAGGACCTCCCCACTCGATCCGGCCAACCGCGCGATCCTGCTCTTCCTGCTGCTCTCGCTCGTACCGATCGGTTTCGTGATCGTGTTTCGCCCACTGCTCTACGACGGCTGGCGACATTTCTATTTCGTGTATCCGTTCCTCGTGGCCCTTGCCATGTTCGGTGTCAGAGAGCTCGGTGAGAATTCACGGATGCGTGTATTTTCGCTCGGCATGGCGCTCGCCGGGCTCGCACACTGCCTATTCGTCGTCGTCGCCTATCACCCCCATCAGCAGGTGTACTTCAACGTACTTGCGCCGAAGGATCTCGAACGGCAATTCGAACTCGACTACTGGGGGCTCTCGTACCGGGATGGCTTGACCGAGGTCTTGCGGCGGGAGCCCGTTGGGACGGTGACGGTCGCAGTGGGCTCCGTTCCGGGCCGCCTGAATGCACTGATCCTTCCGAAGGAACAGCGGGATCGTCTTCGCTTCGTGCCTGTAGAAGAAGCAAAGTACTTCCTTTCGAATCATCGACGGCCCGAAGCCCTCCAGCGCTTTCTCACGCACGCAGCGCCCTACGTGAACGAGGTCTATTCGGTGCGCGCGGGAGGTGCGCACTTGCTCGGTGTGTACAAGCTCCGCGACTGAGAGACGCACCGCTGACTGCTCTCGTGACGCGCAAAGTTGCGGGCGCCACTGCGAAGCAGGGGAGCTGGCAGGCGAGCGGCTACCGCAGCTCGGCTTCGAGGGCACGCTCGAGGGTGTCGATCCGGAAGCGGAAACCGAGTTCGGTGGCGCGTGCGGGGAGGACGCGGCGGCTGCCGAGGAGTTCGCCCGCGATGTCGCCGAGGGCGGCGCGCACGGCGAAGGCGGGGGCGGGGAGCAGCGCGGGACGGCGCACGGCGCGCGCGAGTTCGCGGGTGAGTTCGGTGTTCGTCACCGGGTTTGGCGCGACGGCATTCACGGCGCCACTCCAGCGCTCGTCTCGCAGCGCCGCGAGGATCATCGCGACCAGGTCGTCGACGTGGATCCACGGCACCCACTGCGCGCCGCTGCCGACGCGGCCGCCGAGACCGAGCCCGAACAGCCGTGCGAGCGTCGCGAGTGCGCCGCCTTCGCGCGCCAGCACGACGCCGATGCGCAGCGACACGCTGCGCACGCCGAGCGCGGTGGCGGCGCGCGCTTCCTCTTCCCATGCGACGCAGAGGTCGGCGAGGAAGCCGTTGCCGGGCGCCGCCGACTCGGGGAGCCGTTCGTCGCCGCGATCGCCGTAGTAGCCGACCGCCGACGCGCACACGAAGACCTTCGGCCGCTCGGCAGCCGGCAGCCGTTCGATCGACTGCACCAGTGCGCGTGTCGAGTCGATGCGGCTGGCGTAGATGCGATCGCGACGGCTCTTGGTGAGCAATCCGCCGAAGACCGGCTCGCCGGCGAGGTGCACGAGTGCGTCGCAGCCGGCGATGCGTGCGCTCGGGATCATCACGCCGTCCCAGGCGACCGCTTCGACACCAGCTGGCAAGCGCGCGTTCGCGGGCGTGCGCGTCGCCGCGCGGACCGTGCAGCGATCGGCGAGCAGCGCGCGCACGAGTCGCTTGCCGACGAGGCCGGTCGCGCCGGTGACGAGGACGGTCTGGGGCTGATCGCTCACGTGGCACTCCGGGAGGGCGCGAAGGCTTCGAATGTCGCCTCGATCGCGCGCGGGTCGATCGCGAGCGGAGAGATCACGGGCGTCGTCACGCCCGCCGCGACGAACTCGGCGACCTGCGCGCGGCACTGTTCCGCGGATCCCAGGATGCTGATGCGGTCGACGAAGCCATCGTGCATCGCCGCCGCGACGGCGGTGCGGTCGCGGCGCGCCCAGGCAGCGGCGATTGCGCGCGCTTCGGATTCGAAACCGCACCAGGCGAAGAACTTGTTGTAGACCGGCGCCGCGGCGTAGCCGCCGAACGCGAGCCGCACCAGATTGCGCGCGCCGGCGACGTCGTCGGTGACGAGCACCTGGAAGCGGCACACGACTTCGTCGCGCGTCGCGTCGCGACCCACTTCGGCGGCGCCCGCACGGTAGGCCGCGAGGATCTGCGGGAGCGCCGTCACCGGGAACAGGTTCACGATCAGCCCGTCGCCGACGGCCCCCGCCATGCGCAGCATCTTCTCCCGTAGCCCCGCCAGGTAGATCGGGACGGGCTGCGCGGGCACGTTGCCGAGCCGGAAGCCCTTCGAGCGCAACACTTCGCCGTCGAAGTCGGTCTTCTTGCCCGCCAGAGCCTGGCGCAGGATCGCGACGCTCTCGCGCACGTGCGCGAGCGGTCGCTCGAAGGCGACGCCGTTCCAATCGCCGATGATGGCGTGGCTCGACGAGCCGAGACCCAGCACGAAGCGGCCGCCCGAGAGTTGCTGCGCGGTGGCGGCCGACATCGCAAGCACCGCGGGCGTGCGGTTGTAGACTGGAACGATGGCGGTACCGATCGTCGCGCGTTCGGTCGCGAGCGCGAGCGCGCCGGCCAGTGCGAACGAATCGGGACCGCTGGTCTCGGCCAGCCAGATCGCGTCGTAGCCCCACTCGCGCTCAGCCCTGCGCGCCAGCTCGACGCAGGCGCGCGCGTCCATCCCCGGCACCGGCAGCGAGATCGCGAGACGCCCGAGCTTCACGTTCGACAATGAATCTCCGAGCAACTTCGAGGGGCTCTTCCCGTCTCCCGCGTAGCGAGCCCAAGGCGAGCGGCGAGGATCATGAGTTCCCGCGTAGCGAGCCGAAGGCGAGCGGCGACGATCATTTACTTCGGCTGCATGCGGATCGCGCCGTCGAGGCGGATCGTCTCGCCGTTCAGCATCGGATTCTCGACGATGTGACAGGCGAGCGCCGCGAACTCCGGCGGCTTGCCGAGCCGGCGCGGGAACGGAATCTGCGATGCCAGATAGTCGCGTGCCTCCTGGGGCAGCATCATCAACATCGGCGTTGCGAACAGGCCCGGTGCGATCGTGTTGACGCGGATCCCGACCGCCGAGAGATCGCGCGCGATCGGCAGCGTCATGCCCACCACGCCGCCCTTCGATGCCGAGTACGCGCACTGGCCGATCTGTCCCTCGAAGGCGGCGGCCGACGCGGTATTCACGATCACGCCGCGTTCGTTCTCGTCGTTCGGCTGGTTCTTGCTCATGCGCGCCGCCGCGAGCCGCACCACGTTGAAGGTGCCGACCAGGTTCACGCGCAGCGTCAGCTCGAAGAGCTTCAGGTCGAAGGGCTTGCCCGCCTTGTCGACGGTGCGGCCGGCGGTGCCGATGCCCGCGCAGTTCACCGCGACCTGGATGCCACCGAATTGCTGGACGGCACGATCCAGTGCTGCCGTCACCTGCTCCTCATTCGCGACATCGGCTTCGCAGAAGAGCGCGGCGGCGCCGATCGACTTCGCCACCTCGGCGCCCTTCGAGCGCCCGAGGTCGAGGATCGCGACGCGCGCGCCGCGCGCCGCGAGCGCCCGCGCGGTCGCCTCGCCGAGACCCGATCCGCCGCCCGTGACGATCGCTCCGATGCCCTGGATCTGCATGCGCTTCCTCCGCCGCTCTCGAGAGCCGGCGAGCTTAGCAATCCGCTTCCAGTGCGCGGGCCAAGCGCTGCGACCACGGGCCCGGGCGCGCGTCGCCGATCGGGCGTCTGTCGAGCTCCGTGATCGCGCGGGCGCCGCGCACGGCGTTGATCGCGATCAGTTCGCGCGCGGCGGCGACATCTGCGGCCGACAGATCCGCTTCGCGCAGCGCCGGTTCGCGATCGAGGAGGACGGCGCGCGCGATGCCGGCGACGCCGCCGCGCGTGAGCGGCGGCGTCCGCAGGGATCCATCGGTGCTCGCGACGATGAGATGGGTGCGCGCAGCTTCGACGAGGAAGCCGGCGCCGTCGAAGAGCAGCGCATCGTCGGCTCCTGCAGCGCGCGCGGCGTCGAGGGCGGCCAGGTAGGCCGTTCGCTCGGTCGACTTCACCCGCGACGTGGGCGTGGGCCCGGGATGCGCGAGTGGCGACGTCACCGCTCGCCAGACGGGCGGGTCGTCGCCCCACGCGCGCAGCGAACCGACGAGGCGCAGCGAGGCGTCCCAGTCGCGGCGCACTTCGAGACGCACGACCGCGCGGCTGCCGTCGCGCGTCGCTGCTGCCAGTTCGGCGAGTTCGTGCAGGCAGCTAGCGAGATCGAGTTGGCCGAGACCGAGCAGTTGCGCGTCGCGTACCAGGCGCTCGGCGTGGCGGCGGGCCTGCCAGACACGACCGTCCGTTGCGCGGGCGGTCGTGAAGCAGCCCGCGTCGCTCGTCACTTCCTCTGCGCGATCGGCACGAACGAGCGCTGTTTCTCTCCGGTGTAGATCTGGCGCGGGCGGCCGATCTTGAAGTCCGGATCGCGGTGCATCTCGGCCCATTGGGCGATCCAGCCCGGCAGCCGGCCGATCGCGAACATCGCCGTGAACATGTTCTCTGGCGTGCCGATCGCGTTGTAGATCACACCCGAGTAGAAGTCGACATTCGGGTACAGCTTGCGCTCGATGAAGTAGTCGTCCTTGAGCGCGATTTCCTCGAGCTCCTTGGCGATCTCCAGCAGCTTCGAGTTGACGCCCAGCTTTCCGAGGACGCCGTCGCAGGCCTTCTTGATGATCTTCATGCGCGGGTCGAAGTTCTTGTAGACCCGGTGGCCGAAGCCCATCAGGCGCGAGGTGTCGTTCTTGCTCTTGGCGCGCTCGACGAACTCGCGCGCCGAAATGCCCTCGTCGCGGATCTTGTGGAGCATCTCGATCACCTGCTGGTTGGCGCCGCCGTGGAGCGGGCCCCAGAGCGCGTTGATGCCCGCGGAGATCGCGCCGAACAGATTCACCATCGACGAGCCGCCGAGGCGCACCGTCGACGTCGAGCAGTTCTGCTCGTGGTCGGCGTGCAGGATCAGCAGCAGGTCGATCGCCTTTTCGATCACCGGGTCGACGTGATACGGCTCGCAGGGCGTCGCGAACATCAGGTGCAGGAAGTTTCCGACGTAGCTGAGCTTGTTGTCGGGGTAGATGAAAGGCTGGCCGATCGAGTGTTTGAACGCGTAGGCGGCCATCGTCGGGAGTTTCGCGATCAGCCGGTGCACGGAGATCTCGATCTGGCGCGGGTCGCGCGGGTCGAGCGCGTCGGGGTAGAACGTGGCGAGCGCTCCCACCGCCGCCGAGGACGCCGCCATCGGGTGTGCGTCCTTCGGCAACGCGCCGTAGAAGCGCTTGAAGTCCTCGTGGAGCATGGTGTGGTGGCGGATCGAATCGCTGAAGGAGCGCAGTTGCGCTTCGGTCGGCAGTTCGCCGTAGATCAACAGATGCGAGACCTCGAGGAAGCTCGAGTTCTGGGCGAGATCTTCGATCGCGTAGCCGCGATAGCGCAGGATGCCGGCGTCGCCGTCGATGAAGGTGATCGCCGAACGACACGCACCCGTGTTGGCGTAGCCGGGATCGAAGGTGATGTACCCCGTCTGGTCGCGGAGCTTGCGGACGTCGATCGCGCGTTCGCCTTCGCTGCCAACCAGGATGGGCAGGGTGATCGTCTTGTCGCCAATGCGCAGTTCGGCGCTGTCGATGGGCGTGGGCATTTGCGGTCCTCCCTTCGTGGGCCGGTCGGCAGACCGGCCGATGCGTTTTTACGCAGTCGCGGTTCGCGAGATCGGAAGCTAGCCGATGGACCTCGTTCGGCTATGCCTCGGCGCGCATTGGCCGACTCTCGAGTCGGCCTCCCGACGTTTCCGTTCCGTGCTTGACACGCGCGCGTCATCGAGCTGTGCTGCGCGGCGTCACGACCAGCACGGCGCGGCTTCCTTCGCGGGCGCGGAACTGCACGTCGACCGGCGTCACCGTGTCGACGCGCTCGCGTTTCCTCTCCTCGACCACGATCGCGCGGCCCCCGGCCGCGAGGAATCGCTCGATGCTCTCGGCCTCGTCGAGCGCCTCGACGTGGCGGTGGCCGTAGTAGACGAGCCCCCCCGCCATCTGGACGTCGCCGACCAGTCCGATCGATCCAGCTTCGGGAGTGAGCGCCGCCGCCGCCTCGGCGATCGGACGCGGCGACTTGTCGGGATCGAGCGCCGGATAGACCACCGTGAAGACCACGAGCAGCAGCGCCCACACCGCGCCGACGGGAATCGCGAGCCGCAACCGCAGGCGCGCACGCGCACGCCACAGCACGAGTTGCGCGATCCCCGCCACGGCCACGATCATCGCCACCGCTGTGCCGGCCACCAGCGACGCCGTCTCATTGTGCAGCGGATCGCGAAGCGCGAGCCACACGCCGCCGCCGACCATGGCGGCTCCGATCAGGCCCGTCGCCACGTGAAACGCGACCGGAATCCGATGCGCCGCTTCGACCCAGCGCCCGAGCGCGTCCGCGAGCAGCAGCGCGACGGCCGGCAGCAGCGGAATCAGGTAGAGCCCGCGCTTTCCGGTGGAGAGCGTGAAGAAGACGAGCGTCGCCGCGACCCATGCGAGCAAGAAGCGCCACGCGCGGCGGTCCTCGTCGTTGGCGCCCGCGATGAATACACAGCGTCGTGCCGCCCACCACACGACCGGCGCGAGCAGGAACCAGGGGAGGCTCTCGGCCGGAAACTGGTAGAGGTAGTAATAGAACGGGCGATCGTGGGAGCTGCCCGCGAAGAAACGCCCGAAGAGATTGTCGACGACGGCTTCGCCGAAGAAGCCGGGTGGCGCCAGCGCGATCGCCACCGCGACCCACGCAAGCCCCGGTCCGAACGAGAGCAGGAATCCCCACCACGGAAACGCGCGGCGCAGCGCGCCAAGGCGCCGCTCCCAGATCAGGAAGCACGCCATCACCAGGACCGGCACGAGGATCCCGACGGGTCCCTTGGTGAGCACGGCGAGCCCGAGCGACGCGTGCAGCACGAGCTGCGCGAGCCAACGGCGACCGATGCCGCGGTCGATGTGCCAGAACGCGACGAGCGCGAGCGTCTCGAAGAGTGCGAGCAGCACGTCGAGTTGCGCGCGTCGCGCGTTGTCCGCGAACTCGAAGGTGGTGAGCAGCAATGCGGCGCCGAGCGTGGCGGTCGCGCCGCCGAGCAGACGCGTACCGAACACCAGCGTGAGTCCGATCAGCGCGATTCCGGCGAGCGCCGACGGCAGGCGCGCCGCAGCCTCCGTCACGCGACCGAAGGGCGCGCCCGCTGCCGCCGCCAGCCAGTAGTAGAGGGGAGGCTTCTGGGTGTAGGGCTCGCCGTTCAGGTGCAACAACACGAGACCGCTCGCGCCGAACTCCATCGACCGGACCGTCTCGGCGACGTGGCCGTAACGCGGTTCGTCGGGCGCCCACAGGCCCGTGCCGTCGAGGCGCGCGAGCAGCAGTAGCGCTGCCCCCGCGAACAGGACGGCTCGTACCCAGGGACTGGCGGGCGCAGCGTGCAGCGCGACTCCTCCCCAATTCGCCAAGTCGAACTCGCCAAGTCCAGGTCGCCCAATCGAGGTCGCCGAATCGCCAGGACGATCCGGCCTTGCCTGGGCCGGCGCGGGCTTCCGCCCCGTAAGGGCCGACGTTACCCTCGCGGGAGCGGAGGTGCCCCATGGCCGGCAACCACGATTCCGATCCGAGTCGCGCTTTTCTAGGTCTTCTGCGTGAAGCCGTCGTGAAACCGATCGAGGTGGCGCGCGTGCTCGACGACATGAGCCACGCCGAACGCGTCACCGCGGTCCGCTCCGCCGGCCGCGCCGAACAGCGCCGGCTCTACGAGGCGGTCGCCGGCTTTCGCGAACTGCGCATGACCGACATGGTCGGCCCCAGCGTCGCAGCGATGAAGCCCGTGCGTCACTACGGCAAGAACACGCTGCCCGCTTTCAGCCATTTCGAGAAGCGCTTCTGTCGCCCGGCCGACGCCGACGCCAACGCGCCCGCGCAGCTCTGGGGCTACAACGAGGGCAGCATGCGCTGGCTCACCGGCCCCGGCTACTTCGTGTTGCGCCCCGACGCAGATCGCGGCGAACTGCTCGTCGACTACAACCAGGTGCCGCCGGCGCATCCGCCCGAGTGGCCGGAGATCCGCCGCAACGAGGAGGGTCTCTCGCGCTTCGTGTACGGCCTCATGATCGACCGCCTGCGCGGCGTCTCGCAGCACGTGACGATCGGTTCGGCGGCGCGCAAGGGCAAGGACCTCGGTTCCTGGTTCATACTCTGTCGCGAGTCGTAGCTTGAGCGCCGCGAGCCTCGCGTCGCCGCGCGTTTCGGTGATGATCCCCGTCTACAACGAGGAAGAGTCACTCGTGACGCTGCACCGCGAACTCGACGCCGCGCTCGCGAGCATCTCCGGCGGCGCTGAGATCGTCTTCGTGGACGACGGCTCGAAGGACCGCAGCCTCGCCGTGCTGCGCGAGATCGCCGCCAAGGACCCGCGCGTGCGCGTCGTGGTGCTCGACGGCAACCACGGCCAGACGGCGGCGTTCGCGGCGGGCTTCGACGCCGTGCGCGGCGAGATCACCGTCACGCTCGACGCCGACCTGCAGAACGATCCCACCGACATCCCCAGACTCGTCGCGAAGATGGATGCCGAGGGCGCCGACGTCGTGAACGGCGTGCGCATGAAGCGTCGCGACTCGTGGGTTCGGCTCGTTTCGTCGCGCGTCGCCAACCGCGCGCGCAACTGGGTGACGAACGAATCGGTCACCGACGTCGGCTGCTCGCTGCGCGCGATGCGCACCGAGTACGTGAAGCGCGTCCGGCTCTTCCGCAACATGCACCGCTTCCTCCCCACGCTGCTGCGCATGGAGGGCGCGACGAAGATCATCGAGATGCCGGTCGCCCACCGCGAGCGCCGTTACGGCGTCTCCAAGTACGGCATCGGCAACCGCCTCTGGGTCGGCATCGTCGACCTCTTCGGCGTGCGCTGGATGCAAGCCCGCCACTTCCGCGTCCGCGTGAAGAACTGAGCGTTGACTTGGGGACGTTCCTGAAGTCAACAAAGTCAACGCTGGCAGGAACGTCCCCAAGTCAACGGCTCATGGGTGGATGCGACCTGCGAGGCGGGCGTGTTCGACCATCAGGCACGCGTCCTGCACGACGCGCACGCCGGCGGCGCGCAGGCGCGCCGCGCTGGCTTCGTCGCGGATGCCGAGCTGGAACCACACGGCGAAGGGGAGGGGGGCCATCGCGAGGATCTCGTCGACGTGCGCGGGCAGGTGCTGCGGCGCGCGGAACAGGTTCACGAGGTCCACGTGCTCGTGCACTTCGCGCAGGCTCGCGACGCAACGCTCGCCGAGCACCGCATCGAGCTTCGGCGAGATCGGCACGATGCGATGGCCGTGTTGCTGCATGTAATGCGGCACGCGGTAGGCATCGTCGGTCGCACCCGCCTTGATGCCGACCACAGCGATCGTGCGGCAGCGATCGAAGATCTCGCGCAGCAGCGAATCGTCGTCGCGCATCGTGGACTCCAAGTAGTGCTGGGTTAGGCTAGGCCGCCATGCCCGCAGCCGCCCGCCGCAAAGCGCTCGCCGCCGCGCTCGCGCTTTCCCTCGGAGGCGTCGCGATTGCGGCGTTCGCCGCGCCGGAGGTGGACGATCCCGCCCAGCGTACCCAGATCACCAAGCTCGACAACGGTCTCACCGTACTGCTGCTCCCGGATTCCGCCACGCCCGGCGTCTCGTTCCAGATGTGGGTGCGCGCCGGTTCGAAGGACGAAACGGGCTACACGGGACTCGCGCACCTCTTCGAGCACATGATGTTTCGCGGCACCGATCGGCTGCCGCCCGAGTCGCACGAGCGCATGATCGAGGGCCGCGGCGGTCGCGTGAACGCCTACACCACGGCCGACACGACGGTCTACTTCGAGGACGTCGCGCCCGACTCGCTGCCGCTGGTGATCGAGCTGGAGGCGGAGCGCCTCGCCAATCTGAAGATCACCGAGGAGACACTCGCGAGCGAACGGCAGGTAGTGCTCGAGGAGCGCCGCCTGCGCAGCGAGGACTCAGCCGGACGGGCGCGCCTTCGAGCTGTTGCTCGGGCTCGCGTTCCAGGCGCATCCCGTATCGCGTGCCGACGATCGGCTGGCGCAGCGACATCGAGACCGTGACGGTCGAAGGCCTGCCAGGATTTCTTCAGGACCTATTATGCGTCCAACAACATCGTGATCGCGATCGCGGGCGACTTCGACGCGGCCGATACCCTCGCGCGCATCCGGCGCGCCTTCGGGGGATTCAAGCCGGTCGCCGAGATCCCGCGCAGCCCGACGAAGGAACCGGAGCAGCGCGGCGAGCGCCGCGCGCATCGTCCACTTCGACGTGCGCAGCCCCATCCTCGCCGCCGCGTGGCACGCACCCGCGACCGGGCATCCCGACGCCGAAGCCCTCGACGTCGCGAGTCTCGTGCTCTCCGGGCGGGCGCAGCTCGCGGCTCTACCGGAAGCTGGTCTACGACAAAGCGCTGGCGCTCGGCGCGCAGGGCGCGTACTGGGAACTGCAGGACGCGGGACTCTTCTACGCTTTCGCGAGCGTGCGTCCCGGCGGCGATGTCGACGAGGTCGAGCGCCTCTTCATGGCGGAGATCGCAGCGCTTGCGCGACGAGCTCGTGCCGCCCGGCGAGTTGGCCAAGGCGAAGCGCCAGATCGAGGTCGACCTGCTCTCGGGCATGGAGACCGCCAACGAAAAGGCGAGCCGCATCGCGCGCGAGTACGTGAGCTTCGGGCGCATCCGCTCGGTGGACGAGCGCTTGAAAGCGTTTGCCGCCGTCACCGCCAAAGACGTGCAGCGCGTGGCTCAAACCTATTTCCGCGACGACCGCCGCAGTGTCGTGCACGTCGTTCCCCAGCCGCACGCCCAGGCGTCGAAGTGACGCGTTCCCGCGCGCTCGCTGCCGGCGTTGCGATCGCGCTGCTCGCGGCCGGATGCACAGGGCTCGGCGCGAAGCCCGCGTGGGAACAGCTGCCGCCGCCGATCGTCGAAGGCCCGGTCGTGCCGCAGTCGCGCCTGCACCGCGCGCAGCTCGACGACGGAGTCACCGTGCTGGTGCTCGAGGATCATTCGCTGCCGCGACTCGCGCTGGGCGTGATCACGCGACGCGGTGCGGGCAGCGAGTCGCTCGAGCAGGCGGGGGTCGCGTCGCTCACGCTCGACGTGATGAAGCGCGGAGCGGGCAAGCGCGATGCGCTCGCGCTGGCGCGCGCGGTCGAGGAGATGGGCGCGTCGCTCTCGGCGAGCGCCGGTTGGGATTCGGCGTCGGTCGGCGTCGCGGGACTCTCGGAGGACGTCGAAGCGACTCTTCGAGGTGCTCGCCGACGTCGTGCATCGACCGCGCTTCGACCCGGGCGAAGTCGCGCGCGCGCGCGCCGAACAGATGGCGAGCTTCGAGCAGGAGAAGGACGAGCCCCAGGCGCTCGCCGGCAAGCAGCTGGCGCGCCTGCTCTACGGCGGCCATCGCTACGGAGTGTCGGCCGACGGCGAGCCCGCCAGCGTCGCGAAGCTCGATGCGCGTGCGCTGCGCGCGTTCCATGCGCGGCTCTTCACTCCCGATCAGTCGATCGTCTACGTCGTCGGCGACGTGACGGCCGAAGCCGCGCTCGAGCAGGTGCGTGCCCATTTCGGTGCTTGGCCGGCCGGCTCGGGACTCGAGCGGGGCACCCCGGCGCCCGATCCGACGCCTGCGTCGCGTCGTGTCGTGATCGTCGACCGGCCGGACCTCGCGCAGGCGGTGCTGGCGATCGGCCACGAGGGCATCTCGCGCCGCGACCCCGAGCGCGTCGCCGCCGATCTGATGAACACCGTCCTCGGCGGCGGCGGCTTCCTGTCGCGGCTGATGACGCGAGTCCGCGCGGACGAGGGGCTCGCCTACTCGGTCGGGTCCGGCTTCGCGTTGCGCTGGTACCCGGGTCCGTTCCTGGTGAGCACTTCGACGCGCGTCGCCGAAACCGGGCGCGTCGTCGAGATCGCGCTCGCCGAGATGGAGGGGATGCACGGCAGGCCGCCGTCGGCCGCCGAGTTGCGGCTCGTGAAGAGCTTCTCCGCCGGCCGCTTCGTGCTGGGTCTCGAGACCTCGTCGGCGATCGCCGGTTCGCTCGTCGATCTCGACGTCTACGGGTTGCCGCCCGACTCCCTCGACACCTACCGGACCCGCGTGCAGGCTGTGACGCAGGACGATGTCGCCGCCGCCGCGAGCCGGCTATTGCATCCCGATCGCGTTGCGATCGTCGCGGTCGGGCCGGCTGCGTCGCTGCGGCCGCAGCTCGAGCGCTTCGGTCCGGTCGAAGTGGTGGAACCCTAGTGCACGACGGGCGCCTCGCGGGGCGCGTTGCACGCTTTGTGGCGATTGCCCTCCTGGCGCTCGTCACGGCGTGCGCCTCGCCGACGAAGACGAAGTCCAAGCCCACACCCGAGCCCGCGTCCAGCGCCGCACTCGCGCCCAGGGCATTCTTCTGGGAAGCGCAGGCGGAGAACGGCGCGCACCTCTTCCTGCTCGGCTCGGTGCACATCGGGGACCGCCGCCAGTTGGTGCTCGACGCGCGCATCGAGCAGGACTGGGCGCAAGCGCTGGAGCTGGTGGTGGAGCTCGACACCTCGACACCCTCGCCCATCGACGCGGTCGACGCGATCAACCGCTTCGGCCTGCTACCGCGCGGAGCGACTCTGAGCAGTGTCATTGCGCCGGACACCTACAAGCAGCTCGCGAAATACATGAAGGCGCGTGGCTACCCGATGGAGCGCATCGACCGCATGCGACCGTGGCTCGTCGCGCAGGTGGTGACCCAGCTCGAGTACACCGCGGCGGGTCTCGAAGCCGAGAATGGCGTCGACGTGGTGATGATGCGCCGCGCGAACGGGCGCAAAGGCATCGTGCCACTGGAGTCGCTCGAAGAACAGGCGGCGCTCTTCGCGGGTCTGCCTGCACCTCTGCAAGAGACGATGCTGGTGGAGATCCTCCGCGAGGCGCAGGCGCTGCTCGCCGTGACGCGCGCGACGCTCACCGCCTGGGAGCAGGGCGACGAGAAGACGCTGACCGAACTGCTCTTCGGCAACTCGACCGGCGATGCGGCGCTCGGCCAGTTTTACGAACGGGTCTTCTACAACCGCAACCGCACGATGACGGACCGCATCGTGGCGCTCTCGGCCGACGCGAAGCCGCGCTTCGTGGTGGTGGGAACCGGACATCTGATCGGCCCGCAGGGAATTCCCGAGCTGCTCGCGCAACGCGGCTTCCGGGTCGAGCGCGTGGGCAGCGCGCGTGTGTTGCCGGGCGCGGCGACGACACCGGGGGCTGCCATTCCGGCGCCCGCAGCAACGCCCGTCGAACCGTCTGCACCCGCATCCGCACCCGCGGTCGCGCCGATCCTGCCGCCGGTGCCGAGCGCGCCCGTCGCACCCACTCCTACGCCCGCACCGACTCCCGCTTCGACGCCCGCTCCCGCGCCCGTGATCCCCGCACCGGAGGCTCCGATCGCGGCTCCTGCTCCCGCACAGCCGGTATCGCCGCCGTCGCCCACGGCACCCGTCCGGCCCTCTGCTGTGCCGCAGGATTCCTGGCTCGGTCAGGACGCTGAGCCCGTGCCATTTCCGGACGAGCCGGCTCCCACTCCTGAGGAGCCGTCACCGGCGCCGCCCGAAGCAGCGCCCGCCCCCGCGTTGGCGCCCGCCCCCGCCGCGCCGCCGTCTGAGAAGCCGAAGACCAGACGCCTGAGTCGCCCGAAGTTCTGAGTCGTCTCTGGATCGATTCCAAATTCAGTCTTGATTGATTTCAATCCAGCGTCCAGATACGCTGCCGCCCGACCGATCGGTCGGAGCCAGATGATGAATGACGTCACCGCCAGCTCGCGCGAGAAGATCCTCGAGGTCGCGGAAGCGCTGTATGCGCGGCGCGGCTTCGCCGGCGTAGGCATGCGCGAGGTCGCGGAGGCGGCGGGACTCGGGAAGTCATCGCTCTTCCATCATTTCCGCTCCAAGGTGCAGCTCTACCTCGCCGTGGTGGAACGCGTGCTCGCGCGCGTCGAAGAGCGCGTCCAGCCGATCCTCGCGGCGAGCGCCCCAGCCACCGAAAGACTCGATCGCTGGATCGACGCGCTCGTCGATGCGTTCGCCGAGCAGCCGGCGTCGGCGCGCCTGCTGTTGCGTGCGCTCTTCGAGGAAGACGAGTTCGACGCGGAGGACTGGCCCGAGGGGCAGGCGGCCGAGCGTCACCTCGCGACCGTGCTCGACGGGATCACGCAGCTCCTGCAGCAGGGCATGAGCGCCGGTGCGTTCCGTGCAGCGTCGGCGCCGCACGTAGTCCAGACCCTGATCGGCGCGACGATCTACCACTTCGCGTCGGGAGAGATCGGCGAGCGGCTGCTCGGCGGTCCCCTGCTCGCGGCGGAAGCCGTGCGCGCGCGCAAGGCCGAGATGAAGCAATTCTTGCACTACGGACTGGCCGCGCGCCCCGCGTCGTCCGGAGAGGGAGGACAATCTTGAACAAGCTGATGCAGCAACACCGAAAGCGGTTTGGTGAGTTCGAAGTGATCGAGTTCGTCGACGAGAGCGAGATCGCAAAGCTGCGCGCGAAGACCGACGTCGCAGCGCCGCTCACGCTCAACTGGACCTGGGAATACGGCTCCGAGGTCGAGGAACTCCGCGCCCTCTACGAGAAGGGCAAGGTCAACCAGTGGAACGCCGAGCACGATCTCGACTGGTCGACGCCCGTCACGAACGACGAGTGGGTGCTGAGTCCCGAAGCGTCGATGCTGGCCCAGATCTGCAAGCTGATGGGCAAGGACGAGGCTACGCAGAAGGCCGCTGCCTTCGACGAGCTGGGCCACACGCTCTCGCAGCTGCTGCACGGCGAGCAGGCGGCGCTCCAGCTCTGCGGTCAACTCACCAATGTCTGTACCAAGATGGACGAGAAGTGGTACTCGGCGAGCCAGGTAGCCGACGAGGCGCGCCATCTCGAGGCGATCTCGAAGTTCCTGTCGCGCAAGCTCGGCACCATCTACCCGATCAACCCGACGCTGAAGATCCTGCTCGACGAACTGCTCGCGGCCGACACCGCGCGCAAGAAGACGCTCGGCATGCAGACGCTTTTCGAGGGCATGGCCGTCGGCATCTTCGACCTGCTGCGCCAGGAGAGCCGCAATCCGCTGCTCACCGAGATGATCCGGCGCGTCGAGCAGGACGAGGCGCGCCACGCGGCCTTCGGCGTGCTCACGATGCGCCGCGCGGTGCGCGAGGCCGACAAGACCGAGATGGACGAGATGGAAGATTGGGCGTTCGGCATTCTCGAAGCGCTCAACGCCAACCAGCAGCTCGACATGCTCCAGACGCTCGGTCCGAAGTACGGCATCGATGCGAGAAACCTCACGCAGGCGACGCTCGGCATGCCCAACTGGGCCGAGCTGAACAGCCTCATCTACATGCACACGGTGCTGCCGAACCTGCGCAACCTCGGTCTCGTCACCGAGCGCACCGAGTCGCAGTACCGCAAGCTCGGCATGCTCTACGACCGCGGCGATCGCGCGACGACGTTGTCGGAGCTTTCGCTGATCGCGTGAGCGGATGCCGTCCCGAAAGGACAGGGCCGCGGGCGCAGGTCCGCGGCCCTTCGCGTCTCCGCCGCCGGGCCTCGGCCAGCAGCCCCGATGAGGAAGCCAAGATGCCTGCTAACGGCGATAGCGCGCCGCCGCCCGGGTGAGTTCGCGCTGCACGTCTTCGCGCAGCGAAGCGGGTTCGAGCACCTCGGCGCCAGCGCCGAACGAGAGCACCCAGCTGCGTACCTCGGCCGCGCCTCCCACTTCCATCGTGAGCTCGAGCGCGCCGCCGGCGCGGCGCTCCAGCTGCTGCGTCGCGTGCCAGGTGCGCTCTGCGACCCAGTCGGCCCAGCGCTTGTCGAAGCGGATGCGCACGCGCACGGGCGGCTCGTGGATCACACCGAAGGCGGCGCCGATGTAGGCGTCGAAGTCGAAACTCGCCGGCACCGTGAAGCGTCGATCGGTGCGGCGGATCGCGCCGATGCGCTTGACCGCAAAGGTGCGCACCTCCCCCGAGTGATGGTCGTGGCCGACCACGTAGAGCGCGCCGCCGCGATACCAGATGCGATACGGATCGAGATCGCGCGTGCGCTCGTGCCCGGTACGCCCGGTGCGGTACTGCATCGCGACGCTGCGCCGATCGAGCACCGCCTCGTTGAGCACGCGGATCGTGTCGCGCAGCGCTGCGTAGTCGCCGTGGGGACCCGGCAGCACGCGGAACGACTCGCCGAGTCGTGCCAGGAACTCCGTCATCTCGGGGCCGAGGCTCGCGCGGATCTTCTCGAGAGCCGAGTGGATCGAGTCGTGGAAGACGGTGCCTTCGAGCGTGCGCAGCAGGTCCTCGCCGAACGCGAGCGACAGGATCTCGTCGGGCGTGAACGGCACGTCGCCGAGCTTGAAGTTGTCGAGGAAGCGGTAGAAGACGCGATTGTCACGGCGCTCCGAGAGCACCGGGAAGCCGGCCGCCATCAGCGCGTCGAGATCCCGGTAGACGGTGCGGCGATGGCACTCGAAGTCGTTCGCGAGATCGTCGAGGCCGACGCCCCAGCGGCTGCGTGCGAGTCGCTGGATCAGCCGCCACTGCCGCGCCAGCTGATCGCCGCGCATCAGCCGACGATGACGAGGCGGGTGCGGGCGGGGACTCGCGAGCGTGAGTCGCGCGAGAACGTTGCCGCGCAGCATGTGCCAGAGCATGCCGCGCTGCGAGGTGCCGATCAGGATCGCGTCGACGCCGAGACGGGCGGCGGCGTCGGCGATCGCTTCGCCGGCGTCGTTCGCGACGCGCCAGATCGGGATTGCCGCGGCGCCCTGCGCGTTGAGCCACGCGACGGATTCCTCGAGCACGTCGCGAGCCTCGCGCGACGGCTCGGTGTCGCGCGGCACGAAGAGACCCGGCACTTCGTCGACGAAGAGCACCGCGACGTCCACTTCCTTGCGACCCGCGAGATGCGCGGCGCATCTCCTCGAGCAGTCGCTCGTTGCGCGTTCGCACGCAGACGAGTGTCATCGGGCGATAGGCGGGCGCCAGCTCGATCGCCTCGGCGAGCGTCAGGATCTCGGCGGCGGCCGGGTCCCTCGGCGGCGATGCGCTCGGCTTCCTGGATCGTGACCGACGCCGCGGCGCGCGGTCGCCAGATGCCGCGCCGGTAGGCGAGGCCTCCGAGCATCATGATCGCCGTGAGCGAGCCGCCGAAAATCGTCGCGGCCGGCTTCGCCACCAGGTTCGTCGCGCCACGCGACGAGCACCATCACGGTGGTCGCGACGCCGACCGCGAACAGCAGCCCGCGCTGGCCCTCCGCCATGCGCACGCGGTCGAGCGAGATCGACGACAGCGCGAAGGCGCCGAGCAGACCGAAGGCGTAGAGCCCGCCGAGCGTCGCGATGTTGCCGCCCGTCATGGCGAGCACGAGCGATCGGCATCACCACGGCGAGCCCGATCGCGAGCGTCGGCGTGCCGAAGCGCTCCGAGCGACTCAGCAGCAGGCCGGGCAGGAAGCCCCCGTCCGCGAGCGCGCCGAAGATGTGATACGCGCCTACCAGGGCAGTGTTCGACGCGAAGAGCAAGCAGTGCGGAGGCGGTGATCACCACCAGCGCCCGCAGCCACGGACCGCCGACCGCGAAGGCCAGCTCCGATTGGAGCGCGTCGGGGTTCAAGCCGCGCGGGTCGACGCACGTTGGTGGAGAACGCGGTGAGCAGCGGTGACGTCAGCGAGCACCGCCACCACCACGAGTCCCATCGCGATCCCGGCGGTACGCCGGCGCGGTGTCGCCATCGCCGGCGAGATCTGTGCCAGCGATTCGAGCCCGCTGAACGCGAGCCACGCGCCCGAGAAGCCGATCACCGCATCGCCCAGCGGAAGCTCGGCCGGCCGTGGCGAGCTGATTGCCGATCTGCTCCCAATGCTGCGGCCGATGTTCCACGACGCGACGCCGACCAGCACGATCAGCACGGCGAACGCGGCCGTTCCGATCGCGGCGCTCACCGCCGCCGATTCGCGGATCCCGACCCAGTTGAGCACACCGAGCAGGATCAGCCCGATCACCGCGAGCGATCGGCACGGCGTGTTCGAGCGACGGGAACATCGTCGAGAGATACGAGAAATCCCGACACGGCGGAGATCGCCGCGGTGAGGAAGTAGTCGACCAGGATCAGCATGCCGCCGAGGGCACCGACGCGCGGGCCGAAGGCGTCGGTGGCGACCGAAACGACGCCGCCGCCAGCGGCATAGCGCGCGGAGATGTCGGCGTACTTCTCGGCGAGGAAGATGAAGACGATCGAGGTGGCGAGTACGAAGCTCGCGGCGCTGCTGCCGACTTCGCGATACAGGATGCCGGGGACGTAGTAGACGCTGGTGCCGATGTCGGCGTAGACGATCGCCCAACAGAGCAGTGGTCCGAGCGGCCGATGTGCGACGGCGCCGCGTCGCACCGACGCACCTCCCACCGCTGTCGCTCGGCTCATGGACCCCCCGGACGGCGGCGCAAGATAGCGCCGGGTACGACGAGCGAACGTCGCGGACCACGAGCTGGTTGCTAATGGTAGTCGTGCGAGACCGGCAGCTGGGCGCCCGGCTGCGGGGAATCGGCTTCGAGCGCGAGCGATGCGAGGCGCTTCACGCGCACGTGCAGCACGCCGTCGACGTTCTGGACGGGTCCCGCGATCTCGACCAGCGGCGAGGTGTGGAGCGGGACGCGGAAGCGCCGGAACTGTTGCGGCGTGAGCACTGCGTTCGCGGTGCCAGTCTCGTCTTCGATGGTGAGGAAGCACATGCCGTTCGCCGAACCGGGTCGCTGGCGCACGATGACGTGGCCTGCCGTGCGCACCCAGCGGCCATTCGGGACGTCGCGCAGCGCGGTCGCGGAGAGCACACCGCGCTGCGCGAGCCGCTCGCGCAGGTGCGCCATCACGTGCGGGCCCGTCGAGACTCCGCTCGCACGGTAGTCGGCGAGGGTTTCTTCGAGCGCGCTCATCTCGGGCAGCGGCGAAGTGGCAGGGGGCGGCGGCGCGCCGGCGAAGAGCGATCGGTGGTCGCGTTCGAGAGCCGCCACCTGCCAGAGTGCGGCGCGCCGCGAGCAGGTGTCGGGATCGATCGAAGCGAGCGCACCGAGTTCGGCGAGCGTCAGCAGCTCGGCGCGCGAGAGCTCGGCGCGACGCGCGAGGTCGGCGACGTGTGCGAACGGTCGCTCGTCGCGCGCCGCCTCGATGCGTCGCGCACTTTCGGCGCGGAGGCCTTGCACGAAACGAAACCCGAGCCTCACCGCGGTACACCTCTTGCTTTCGAGGTCGCATAGCCACTTCGAATGGAGCACGTCGATGGGAAGCACTTCGACGTCGTGGCGTTGGGCGTCTTGGATGAGGCTTGCTGGGCGAGTAGAAGCCCATCGGCCAGGCGTTGAGCAATCCCGCGAGGAAGGCGGCGGGGTGGTGGCACTTGAGCCAGGACGAGGCGTAGGCGATCAAGGCGAAGCTGGCGGCGTGGGATTCGGGGAAGCCGTAGAGGGCGAAGCTGGTGATGCCGCGCACGATGTCGTCTTGCGCGATGCCGGTGATGCCGCGCTCGGTCATGCCGTGGCGCAGCCTGGCTTCGATCTTCTGCATGCGCTGCTGGGAGCGCTTGAAGCCCATCGCGCGCCGCAGTTCTTCGGCTTCGCCGCCGTTGAAGCCGGCTGCCGTCATCGCGAGTCGCAGCAGTTGTTCCTGGAAGAGCGGGACGCCGAGGGTGCGACGCAGAATCGGTTCGAGCGACGGATGCGGGTACTCGACGGGTTCGCGGCCGGCGCGCCGGTTCAGGTAGGGGTGCACCATCTTCCCGACGATCGGGCCGGGGCGGATGATCGCGACTTCCACCACCAGGTCGTAGAAGTTCCCGGGCTTCATGCGCGGCAGTGTCGCCATCTGCGCGCGGCTCTCGATCTGGAAGGTGCCCATCGTGTCGGCGCGCTGGATCATGGCAAAGGTGGCGGGATCATCGGGCGGGAGTTTCGCGAGGTCGATCGCGACGCCTTCGTGCTCGCGCGCGAGCCGGATGGTGTGTTCGAGCGCGTTCAGCATGCCGAGGCCGAGCAGGTCGATCTTGATGATGCCGAGGTCGGCGCAGTCGTCCTTGTCCCATTGCACCACGCGGCGACCGGCCATCGACGCGGGTTCGATCGGCACGACTTCGTCGAGGCGGCCCGCAGCGATCACGATGCCGCCCGAGTGCTGGCCGAGATGGCGCGGCAGGCCGCGTACGCGATCGACGAGACCGAGCAGGCGGCGCACGCGCGGCGCATCGGGGTCGACGCCGCCCTGGCGCAGCAGCGCGCGCGGTTTCGTCGAGTCCTTCGCGCAGCTCGAGCGTGTTGAGCACCCTGGCGAGCTTGTCGATGGCGTCGGGTGCGAGACCGAGCACCTTGCCCATTTCGCGCACCGCGAGTCGCGTGCGGTAGGTGATGACGTTGGCGGTCATCGCGGCGCCGTGTCTTCCGTAGCGCGCGAAGACGTACTGGATCACGTCCTCGCGCGGATCGCCCGACGGCAGATCGATGTCGATGTCGGGCCACTCGCCGCGTTCTTCGGAGAGGAAGCGCTCGAAGAGCAACTCCATGCCGACGGGGTCGACGGCGGTGATGCCGAGCGCGTAGCAGACGGCGCTGTTGGCGGCCGATCCGCGCCCCTGCGCCAGCATGCGACGCTCGCGTGCGTAGCGCGCGATGTCCCACACGATCAGGAAGTAGCCGGCGAGGTCGAGCTTCTCGATCACGCGCAGCTCGTGCTCGAGCTGGCGGTGCGCGCGTTCGGGAAGCGGATGGCCGTAGCGCATGCGCGCGCCGTCGAGGGTGAGACGGCGCAGCAGCGACGCCTGCGACTCGCCGTCTTCGGTGGGGAAGGTGGGGAAGCGGTAGCCGAGGTCGCCCATGCGGAAGGCGCAGCGCTCGGCGACTGGCGCGTCGCAGCGAGCCACGCGGGGCGATCGGCGAAGCGGCGCGCCCACTCCGCCGGCTGCGAGCAGATGGCGTTCGGCGTTGGGCGCGAGGCGACGGCCCGCGGCTGTCGAGGGTCACGTGGTGGCGCAGGCAGGTGAGGGCGTCGAAGAGCGGGCGATCCGATTGGCGCGCGTGGCGCACGTCGTTGGTCGCGACGATCGGGACGCCGAGTGACTCCGCGACGGCCGTCGCCCAGCGCGCTTCGCCTTCGGCGCGCCGGTCGAGATGGCGCGAGACGTCGACCCACACCCGATCGGGTCCGAGCACGCCACGGCTCCGATCGAGCGACGTGGCGGAGAGCGAGCCGTCTCCGCGCACCAGAGCGACGAGATCGCCGGCGTGCCTCGACGATTCGGTTCCAGGTCGCCCATGCGTCGTCTCTTGCCGCCGTGTTCGTGGGCCACGGTGAGCAGCCGCGAGAGGTTTCGATAGCCGCGCTGCGACTCGACCAGCAGCAGCAGCTCGGGCCCGTCCTTCACGGCGACGCGAGCTCCTACGATCGCCTCGATGCCCGCCGCCTTCGCCGCCTGGTGGAAGCGCGGGATCCCGTAGAGGCCGCCGCGATCGGCGAGCGCGACGGCGCCGTAGCCCAGCTCGGCGGCGCGCTCGGCGAGGTCTTCGGGGTTGCTGGCGCCTTCGAGGAAGGAAAAGGCGCTCGCGCAGCGCAGCTCGACGACGTCGGAGGAAGACGGGGGGGACACGAAGCCAACTTTCGCCACTTGTTCGCCCCAAGTCAACGCACCCAGGAGCACCCCCGAAGCCCCCTGAGGGGTGCCGGGCGTCAACTTATTTGGGCGTCAAGTTATTCCGGTCAGGTTGTTCCCATAACTTGACAAGAAATAACTTGACGCCCGGCACCTCCCTGAGAGGCACCTCCCTAAGATGTGTGGATGGCGTCGATTGTGGTCGTGGGGGGAGGAGTTGCGGGGCTCACGTGCGCGTGGCGGCTGCGCCGCGCCGGCCACGAAGTCGAGGTGCTCGAGCGCGAGCCGGTGGCGGGCGGGCGCATGCGCAGCGAGCGCGATCACGACGCCGCGTGGCGACTTCGTCGTCGATCGCGGCGCGCAGTTCGTCGCAAGTGGCTATCGCAACATGCAGCGCGTCGTCGATGCGCTCGGACTGCGCGCGCGGCTACACCCCGTCGCCAACACCAGCAACGCGATCCTGCGCGACGGCATGCTGCACGCGGGCGACTACGACTCGCTCGTCGCGTTCGCGCGCTCGCGACTGCTTTCCACCGGCGCGAAGCTGCGACTTCCGCGGCTGCTGTTCGAACTCGCGAGACATCGCCGCCGCCTCGATCCGTATCACCCCGAGCGCGCCGCGGCGATCGACCGTGAAACCCTCGCGCGCGGGCTCGCGCGCATCGTCGGCGAGGAAGCGGCGGAGTATCTGTTCGTGCCGGCGTTCTCGTCGACCTTCGACGCCGATCCCGAGGATCTGTCGAGCACCTTCGCGCTCCTCAGCGCGCGCTTCGTGCTCTCCGGCTTTCGGCTCCAGGCGTTCGACGGCGGCATCGGGCTGCTCACGCAGACGCTCGCGGAGCAGGTGCCCGTGCGCACCGGCTGCGAAGTGACCGCGATCGAGACCAACGCCGACGGCGCGCGCCTCACCATCCGGTCCAGCGGACACGGCGGCGCTGGCGACCGCGAGGACCGCGTGCTCGCCGATGCCGTCGTGGTCGCGCTGCCGGGCTCGCTGGTTTCGGGCGTGGTCGCGTCGCTCACGCCCGAAGAGAAGTCGTTCTTCGCGCGGGTTCGCTACGTGCGCGGCATGGTCTGCTTCCTGATGACCGAGCGCGCGCCGGAGACGTTGCCGTGGTACGGCGTCGCTTTTCCGCGTCGCGAGGACATTGGCCTCTACGGACTCGCGGTCGATCACCACAAGCCGCGCGTGGCGCCGGCCGGCGCGGGATTGCTGAATGCAGCGCTCACGGCGACCGCTGCGGAGCGTCTGCACGACGCGCCCGACGCAGCCGTCGTCGCGCACGTGATCGAGGCGCTCGCGCGCACTCCCGTCGGCCGCCTCGACCCGATCGCGACGGCGGTGCACCGCTGGGATCCCATGCTCCCGCTCTTCTACGCCGGCTATCTGTCGCAGCTCGCCGCGTTCCTCGCGCGTCGCGAGCGTTCGCCGCGGCTCGCCTTTGCGGGCGACTACCTGATCGGCCCGTACACCGAGATGGCGCTCACCAGTGGCATGCGCGCCGCCACGGAGATCGCGCGGGTCATCGCGGGCTGATCCGCGGCGCTCTCTCGCTCCGATCAGGTTCTGCACGCGATCCGCCGATGACCTTCGCCGCGTGTCGCGCAGGAGGGAGTCGTGCAGCTTCTCGCCCTACCGGGGTTCCTCGCCTTCTTCGTCGTGTCGACTCTGGGTGGGCGTACGGATGCTCGCGCAGTGGAGACGCACGCGAGCGCTGCCGGAGTTGCTGCTCGGTCTCGGTGTGCTCGGCATCGGACCGGTTGGATTCGGTCTGATCGTGCTGGCCGCGGTGGCCGGCGCCCACCAACCGGACGCTCCGTCACTGCTCGCGGGACTCTCGGCGCTCGCAGTCGGTGGCGGCGCCGCCGCCAAGGCGATCTTCAACTGGAAGATCTACCACCCGAGTTCGCGGGCCGTCGCGGCGATCGCGTTCGCCGCGATCGCGTTGCTCGTGCTGGCAATCGTCGGCGATGCGCGGAGCACCGGCTTCGCACCGGCGGCGTGGATGCAGCCCGGCTGGATCTTGGTACGCCAGGGCGTCCAGGTCGGTGTGCTGCTCTGGGGAGCTTGCGAAGCGCTGCGCTGGTGGCTCCGCATGCGGCGACGGCTTCGCATCGGCATCGCCGACCCGCTCGTTGCGAACCGCTTCCTGCTCTGGGGAATCGGCGCCGGCATGGCGGGCAGCGGCTCACTCATCGGGATGTTGGTGGGGCTCGCCTATGGCCAGCCGATGAACGAGCTGCCGCTCCTGACGCTCGTGCTTTCGATCTGCGGTCTGGTGGCGGCGGTTGCGCTCTGGCTCGCCTTCGCGGCGCCCGCGTGGTGGAAGCTCTGGATCCGGAATCAGGCGCCCAACGCTTCGATGTGATCGCTGGCGAGTCGTCCGAGCATGGGCTTGGCGTTCGGACGCTCGCTCACTGCGAGAGCTTCTCGCACTGCAGGGCCAGCGATTCCGCTTCGGCGACCATCTTCTCGAGCAGCGCGAGCCCGCGCTCCCAGAAGTCGGGATCGCCGATGTCGAGGCCTGTGTGCGCGACGACTTCGCGCGGCGACTGCGAGCCGCCCGCTTCGAGCATCGCGAGGTAGCGCGGCACGAATGCGGCACCTTCTTCGCCGTAGCGCTGCACCAGCGCCAGCACCAGCAGCTCGCCGAAGGCGTACGCGTAGCAGTAGAAGGGGCTGTGCACGAAGTGTGGGATGTAGAGCCACCACCAGGCGTAGTCGTCGCGTAGGCGCACCGCGTCGCCGAACATCGGGCGGTTCGCTTCCATCCACAGCTCGTTCACGCGCGGGATCGGCAGCTCGCCCTCGGCGCGGCGCGCGCGATGCAGCTTCTCCTCGAAGCGTGTCATCACCACCTGGCGGAACACGGTGGCGAAGGCGTCCTCGAGCTTGCCGCAGAGCAGACCCAGGCGGACGCTGGGGTCCGGCTCGTCGCGCAGCAGGCGGCGGAAGGTCAGCATCTCGCCGAACACGCTGGCGGTCTCCGCCGTGGTGAGCGGCGTGTCCATCTCGAAGAGACCCCGCGCGCGCGAGAGATACTGATGCACGCCGTGGCCGAGTTCGTGCGCCAGCGTCATCACGTCGCGCAGCGTTCCCGTGTAGTTGAGCATCACGTAGGGATGCGCGCTCGGGATCGTCGAGGCGGAGAAGGCGCCGCCGCGCTTGCCGGTGCGCAGCTCTGCGTCGATCCAGCGGTGTTCGAAGAAGTGCCCGGCGATCTCCGCCATGCGCGGCGAGAAGTCGCCGTACGCCTCGAGTACGAGATTGCGCGCGGCGTCGAAGGAGCGCTGGCCGTCCGCCGCGAACACCGGCGCGTAGCGGTCGTAATCTTCAAGCTCGGGAAGGCCGAGCAGCTTCGCCTTCAAGCGGTAGTAGCGCGCGACCAGCGCGCCGCGCCGCTCGCACGCAGTCATCAGCGCCTGCACCGTGGTGTCGTCGATCTCGTTGGCGAGATTGCGCTCGTCGATCGGCGACGCGTAGTGGCGCAGCCGATCGCGCGTGGCCTTGTCCTGCACCAGCGTGTTGAAGACGAACGCCAGCAGGCGCGAGTTTTCGCGCAGGCCGCGCGTCAGCGAATCGGCGGCGCGACGGCGCAGCGCGCGGTCGGGTTCGTAGAGCAACGAGAGGATCTCTTCCTCGCTCTTTTCCTCCGTCCTTCCGTCCGCAACTTCGAGTTGGAAGCGCAGCGAGCCGAGCGTCTCGTCGAAGAGGCGTGAGAACGCGCGCGGTCCCGTGTTGGCGGTTTCTTCGAGCAGGCGTTCCTCGGCCTCCGAGAGCACGTGGGGGCGAACCTTCCGCATCTGTTCGAGCAGATGGCGGCGGCGCGCCAGCGCGGGTGCAGCGAGCAGCGCGGCGGCGCGGGCGTCGTCGATCGCGACCCACTCCAGCTCGAAGAAGACGACGGCGTTGCGGATCTCGGTGCCGCGCTCCTGCACGCGCTGGAGCAGCGCACCGTGGCGCGGCGCCGAAGTGTCGGCGGCGAACAGCAACTGCGCGAAGGCAGCGGCGCGATACGCCGGCTCTTCGAACGCCTCCAGCTCGTCGATCGCCGCCACCAGGGCCGCGGCGTCGAGTCCCGCGACGCGGGTTCGATGGCGCTCGGCAAAGCGCAGCGCGGCGTCGAGGGCTCGCGCGAGATCGGCTTCGATGCGCGGGTCATCGGGGCCGGCGTAGAGATCGCCGAGATCCCAGCTGACACCGGCGGCCGGACCGCGCTGGCTCGTCGTGTCGGGAGTGGTTGCGGGCGCTGCTTCGGTCATGGCGCCGACCATAACGGACTCCGTAGACTGCGGCGCGATGGCGATCGAGCCGCGCGAACGAACGCTCGTGGCGAATGGGTTGCGCTTCCGCGCACTGGAATGGAAGGGCGCTGGACCGAGCGCATTGTTCGTCCATGCGACGAGCTTTTGTGCCGACGGCTGGCAACCAGTCGTGGCGGCCGCGCGTGCCGCGATCGGCCGCGCGCGCAGCGAGACGCAGCCGGGCGAGATCGAGCAACGAGAATCGCATTGGCTGCGTGCGGTGGCGATCGACCAGCGCGGCCACGGCGGCAGCGATGCGCCGCTCGATCCTGCGGCCTACCAGTGGACGCGGCTCGCCGCGGATGTTGCAGCGCTCGCAGCGTCGCTGTCGGCCGAGGATGCGGAAGGGCGGCGCGTCGTCGGCGTCGGACATTCGAGCGGGGCCACGGCGCTGCTCGCGGCAGCGGGTATGCATCCGCAACGATTCGCCGCGCTGGTGGCCGTCGAGCCGGTGCTCTTCGAGAAGCCGGCGACGAGCAACGGGGATTCGTTCGCGGGTTCGTCGTTCCTCGCGACGGCCGCACGCCGGCGCCGCGAGCGCTTCGCCTCGTTCGCCGAAGCGTGCGAGCGACTGCGCGCGCGACCGCCCTACGCGGGCTTCGCTCCTGCCGCGTTCGACGCGCTGCTGCGCGGCGTCCTCGCACCCGATGGCGAAGGCGTGATGCTGCGCTGCACGGGCGAGCGCGAGGCGTGTTGCTACGAAGGCGCCGCCGCGCTCGACCTGTGGCCGCTCGCCGGGTCGATCCGCGCGCCGCTGCTGCTCGTGCTCGGGGAGCACAGCGCGGTCCCGCCGGCGCTGCGCAATCGGCTCGTCGCGGCGCTGCCGTCGGTGCAGGTCGTCACGATTCCAGGCACTACGCATTTCGCTGCGCTGGAGCGCCCGAACGAAGTCGGCGCCGCGATCGGGAGCTTTCTCGCCGGCGCCCGATGAGCGCCCGTGCGACGGCGTGGCCGGTTGCGGGCGGTTGGTTCCATCGCGCGCCGCGGGTGGTACGGTCCGATCGTGTCGTTTCCGCGCGTCATCCTGCACGCCGACATGGACGCCTTCTTCGCGTCGGTGGAGCAGCGCGACCACCCGGAGCTGCGCGGCAAGCCGGTGATCGTGGGCGGCACGGGGCCACGCGGTGTGGTGTCGGCGGCGAGCTACGAGGCGCGCGTGTTCGGCGTGCACTCGGCGATGCCGGGCTTCGAGGCGCGGAGACTCTGTCCGGACGGAATCTTCGTGTGCGGCGACATGCGCACTTACGTGGCCGTTTCGCGACAGGTGTTCGCGCTCTTCGCGCGCTTCTCGCCGCTCGTCGAGCCGGTTTCACTGGACGAGGCGTTCCTCGATCTCAGCGGGACCGAACGCCTGCTCGGAGCCCCACGCGTCGTCGGCGAGGCGCTGCGAAGCGCGGTGCGCGAGGAACTCGAGCTCGCGGTGTCGGTGGGAATCGCGCCGACCAAGATGGTCGCAAAGATCGCGAGCGACGAAGCGAAGCCCGACGGTCTCTGTGAAGTGCTGCCCGATGCCGTGCGCGCCTTCCTCGACCCGCTGCCAGTGGGGCGCCTCTGGGGCGTGGGACCCGTCGCCGAGGCACGCCTGCGTGCGGCGGGCATCGCGACGATCGGTGCGCTCGCGCGCGGCGACGCCGAGCAGTTGCGCAAGCTCGTCGGCGAGTCGCTCGGCGCGCACGCCTTCGCGTTGGCGCGCGGCGCGGACGCGCGCGACGTGGTCCCCGATCGCGACGCGGTTTCCTACAGCGAGGAGAACACCTTCGACGCCGACGTCGCGGATCGCGCGCGCATCGGCGCGGTAGTGCTGGGTCACGCGGAGTCGGTGGCGCGTCGGCTGCGGCGCGACGGACTTGCGGCGCGCACCGTCGTGCTCAAGGTGAAACTCGGCGCGCGCAGGGCGCCGGGAGCGCGCGGCTACCCGGTGCTGACGCGGCACGCGACGCTTGCCGAGCCGACCGACGACGGTGTCGCGCTCGGTCGCGAAGCGCGGCGACTGCTCGATCGCATGCCGGCAGAGCCGATCCGGCTGGTGGGTGTGGGCGCGACCAATCTGGTGGACGTCGCCGCGTCACAGCTCGGCCTCTTCGAGCCGGCGCGCGAGCGGCGGCGCAGCGTGCGGCTCAACCGCGCGCTCGACGAGATCGCCCTAGCGCTTCGGCGCGCGCGCGGTGGTGCGGGCGGGGCAGGAAGAGGCGACGCGCGCCGGGCTCTCGCTTCAGCGCAAGCGCGGCGAGGGCGACGGCGAGCCGCCCGCTTCGAAGCGGTAGACCCGCATCGGCGGGACGTTGCGCACTTCGAGTTCGACGCGCGACGGCGGCGCGAAGACTTCGCGCGCCAGCACGGCGACCTTGTCGCGTACCTGGTAGGCGACGAAGCAGCCGGTCGGCGCGAGGTTCTCGCGGATCGCGCGCAGGATCCCGAGTCCGACGGCGCGCGGCATCGTCGAAAACGGAATGCCCGAGATCACCGCGTCCGGCGCCGACAGCCCGTACGCGGCGAGCGCCTCGGCGAGATCGGTCGCGCTGCCGCAATGAACGATCAGGCGCGGGTCGGCGATGCGGTGGCTCACCCGCTCGGCGAGGCGCGGGTTGATCTCGATGCTGAGCAGCTTCGCAGCGGGGCGCATCGCGCGCAGCAGCGCTTGCGTCGTGCCGCCCGTGCCCGGTCCCAACTCGACGACGACGTGCGCTTTGTCGAGGCGCGCACAGCGCGTGACGCGGCGCTCGAGGAACCGCGAGCTCGGGATGATCGAGCCGACCTCCTTCGGCCGCTCGAGGAAGGAGCGGAAAAAGAGGCCGGGGGCATCGTTGGCGATCTTGGATTTCCGGACACGCGAGGGGTGGGGCGCAGTGGGCATGAGATCGCGTTTAGCGCGCGTGGCTGGCGTGGGTCAAGAGCGGAGGACCGATCCGCTGTCACCTGAGGGTCAAAGGGCCCCCCCGCAAGCGGAGCGCGCAGCGAGCCGGAGGCGAGCGAAGTTCATCGGGCCGCGGAGCGGTTGGAATCAGTCGTAGACGGCGTCGATGTGCCAGGCGTCGCGCAGTCGGTCGTGACGCAGGCGCACGACGAGGCCGTCGCTGGTGGCGATGTCGAAGCAGTCGAAGGCGAAGCGGTCCTGTTCGGACCACCAGCCACCGGTGTGGCGCCAGGGACCGGCGCAGTGGAGGACGTCGCCGTTCGCGACGGCGCTGCGCAGCGTGGTAGGGCGACCCGCGTCGAGTCTCACCTGGGCGGGAGTGGGGGGGCGGAGGGCGCGCAGAGCCAGCGTCGGAGTTTGGGGAGTCTCGGGGCTTTGTGACGAGTTCGGGGCGAAGGGTTCCAGCGCGAAGGCGCCGGGGTGGTGGTCGTCGGCGATCTTGGGGGCGCCGACGCGGCCGGGGCCGCAGAGCACTTCGAGCTCGGCGAGCAGGTTGTCGAGGGCGGCAGGCGCCGGGCCGGCGGGGCGGAAGAGGTCGAGCTGGTCGCGGCGCGCGGGGCTGCCCTCGGTGGCGACGGTGACGGCGTCGACGGGCGCGCGCGGCGGGTCGCGTTCGAGTGCGAGTCGCAGCCGCCGCAGCCAGACGCGTGCGTCGGTGGTGGGTGCGGCGAGTCGCAGGCGCAGCGCATGGCGACTGGAATCCGCCAGATCGAATGCGAGTTCGAGTTCGGCGCAGGCCAGGTGGCGCAGCGCGAGTCGCGCGAAGAGGCGCGAGAGCGGGCCGCCGATCACGAAGAGCAGCGCTTCGAGTCGATCGAGCGGGGACTCGGCGGAGACGGTTTCTTCGAGGCGCAGCGCGTGCGGGGCGGAGATCGGCGCTTCGCGTTGCGCACCGCGCAGGACGGCGAGAGCGGCGGCGAGGCCGGGACCGAGGCGCGTCGCGACGACGGCGGGCGACAGCGCGAAGAGCGCTCCCAGGCGGTAGATGCCGAAGCGCGTGAGCGTCTCGGCGAGTGCGTCGCTCGGCGCGAGCAGGTCGACGGGCAGCGGTGCGAGGAACGACGCCTCGTCGCCCGGCGCCACGACACAGGTTGCGCCGGTGCCGCCCTGCGCCGCGAGGCTGCGTGCGGCGAGCAGCGCGAGCGCCCGCGACGTCGCGACGCTGGCGACGGCGGGAAGTCCCTGTGCGCGCGCTCGCTCGACCAGCGCGCCCGCGAGCGCGGCGTCGCTCGCGAACAGATGGCCGAGTCCGGAAGCGTCGAGGTGGACGGCGGCTTCGCCAGCGCCCGCACCGCTGCGCGGGGCGACCGGCTCGGCGCGCGGCGACGCGGAGAGCGCGACGTCGAAGAGTGCGTCGCGCGCGGCGCGCTCGAGCGCGGGATGCGAGACGCGCAGCACGAGCGCGCTGCACACCGCCCGCGCGTGGGCGAGCGTCGCGCCCGGATGGACGCCGGCGCGCGCTGCGGCAGGCGACACCGAGAGCACCGTCGCGCGCGGTCCCGGCTCCGAGACGACCGCGAACGGCGCGCCGGCGAGCGGCGGATGCGCGCGAATCTGCGCCGCAGCGGGCAGCGCCGGCACGAGTACGCACGCGACGCGCGCGGGACGGCGCTGCGGTTCGCGCGTCACGCGGCGCTCCGCCGTACTGCCGTCGCGCTGCGCACGCGCAGCCGCTGGGTTGCCGATCGAGCGCGGCGCGATTCAGTCGGGCCGCTGCCGCGCCGAAGCGGGACGCGATGCCCATGCTCACGCGCTTTGCAGCTTCGCTGGCGTCGATCGCGCTCTTCGCTGTGACGGCGGCGGAACTCGTTCCGGAGCCGAACGCCGCAGCGACCGCAACGCTCGCCATGCTCGCGCTGGCCCTGCTCCGCAAGAAGATCATGCGAGGGTGAGTCCATGCGAAGCATTTCCGTCTCACCAGGCAATCTTCCACTGCAAAGCCACGCTCCCCTCGGATCCGCCCAGCCGATTTCGAAGTGGCACCACGCGCGTGTCGATCCTTCGAGCCAGTCGGGACGCGTCGCGAAATGAACGCGCGTTGCGCGCGCTTCGAGGCTGAGCGCGGCGAAGGGACCGGCGCGCGTCGACGACGCGACGAGCACCAGCGCCGTGCCGCTCGCGGTCGCGCTGCGGCTCATGCGCAGCCAGATCGATGCACTTCGCCGGCACGGCGCGGGTTCGATCGGAGACGTCCTGATCCAACACCACGACGCCGAAGCCGCGCGCTTCGAGCAGGCGCTCGGCGCAGCGCAGGGCTTCGCGCGGACGCGACGGACGCGCCCACAGCACGCGCGAGAGATCGATGCCCGCGGCGGCGGCGGAATCCGGATCGAAGGCGTCGGCGGCGTCGACCACCGCGGCGATCTCGCCGTTGCGCGTCGCCGCCGCGAGCGAGCGCGTAGCGCGAGCGCGGTGCGTCCCGACGAGAGCGGTCCGGTGATCTCCGAGACGCGCCCGCGCGGGAAGCCGCCGCCGAGCAGCGCGTCGAGCGCCGCGATGCCGGTCGCGAGACGGGGCAGGGCGCTCGTCTCGTTCGGCGCCGCGCCCGCGCGCAGTCGCTCGCGCCAGCTCGGCCGGCAGCGATGCGCGGAGCGCGTGCAAGAGATCGTCGACCGAGCCGTTTCCTCAGGTCGCGGGGAGGAGGGCATTCGGCCACTTTCGCCTTTTGTTCGCGTCGAGTCAATCCGTCATTTCGCGACGAGAACTGCCTCGGCTGGGGTTAGACTGCCCCCACGATGCGGCTGCTCCACACGATGCTCCGGGTGCGCGACCTCGATCGCTCCCTTCACTTCTATTGCGACCAACTGGGCATGAAGTTGCTGCGCCGCAAGGACTATCCGGGCGGCGCCTTCACGCTCGCCTTCGTCGGCTACGGCGACGAGTCCGAGACCGCCGTCCTCGAGCTCACCCACAACTGGCCGGACGCAACGGCTCGCGACTACGAGCTGGGCACCGCGTTCGGTCACGTCGCGCTCGGCGTTCGACAGCATCCACGCAGCTCTGCGACGCGCTGCGCGCCCAGGGCGTCGCGATCGTGCGCGAGCCCGGCCCGATGCAGCACGGCACCACGGTGATCGCGTTCCTCGAAGATCCCGACGGCTACAAGATCGAGCTGATCGAGGAACGGAGCCGCGCGTGAGCGCTGCGAACCCGCGCTCGCGAGCGGCCGCGCTCACGGCCGCCGCCGTTCTCGCCCTTGCTGCCCCGCCACGCGCGTCCGCCCAGAGCTGCGGCGTCGGCGAGTGGGTCTGCCACAAGAGCGCCGACGGCCTGCACCCCGACGGCGTCGAGCAGGCGTTCGTCTGGATGATGAATCGCGCGCGCCAGGATCCCGCCGCGGAGGGCGCGTTCCTCGCCGAGCCTCGACGTCACCGATCCGCTCGTGCACGAGGCGGTCGATTTCTACGGCGTCGATCTCGGCGTGATGCAGGACGAGTTCGACGCGCTCGCGCCGAAAGCGCCCGCCGCCTTCGATCGCCGCCTCTACAGCGCCGCGCTCGGTCACGCCAACGCGATGATCGACGCCAACTCGCAGGACCCCGCTTGCGGCGGTCAGGGCGAGCCGCCCTGCCAGCTCGATCGTGTCGGCCCAGCGGGCTTCTTCTTCGCGGCCAGTGGGCTCGCCGCCGTCGCGACCAGCGGCGATCTGGCTCCGCTCGTCGTCGTCGCGAACTACGCGAACGCGAACACGGCGGTCGGCGACCACTACGACCGCTTCCTGGTCGGCACCGTCTGGCAGGACCTCGACGGCGACGCGCTCTACGACCCGGGCGAAGGCAGGAGTGGCGTGGTCGTGTCGACGGACGCGGCGGCACGCTTCCGCGCCTCGATCTCGTCCCGAATCTCCGCGGCCGGCTCGGTCCGACGTTTGTCAGCAACCTGCTAGCGCTGCTGCGCGCGATTCCAGCTGAGCGGACCCACGTCGAGCCACGCGGTCTCGAATTCCGGCTTCGCAAAGAGCGCCCAACGCTGGCGCGGGTGATGCCAGTCGAGCAGCCGCATCCGCAGACCCGCGCGCTCGGCGTAGCGCGCAAGCGTCGAATCCCGGTAGCTGACGCAGCGTGGATAGAACCAGCCCGCTTCCTCGCAGTCGGGCCCGGCGAGGAAGGTCGCGACGAGGGCGCCATGCGCGGCGAGTCGCGACGCGATCCCGCCCAGCCAGCGTTCCACCAGATCGGGACCGGCGTGGCTGAAGATCGATTGCGCCACGGCGAAGTCGAAGCGCGCCCCGGCATCGAGTGCGTCGGGTCCGTCGCCGCGAACGAAGCGCGGTCGCTTGATGTGCACCAGATCCGCGCCGATCTCGCGCCGGATGCCTTCCTCGACGAGCCACGCGTTGGGCTCGATGCCGGTGTAGCGGTCGCAATTCAGGTACGGGATCAGCAGCCGGCCCACGCGCAGCGAGCCGCAGCCGACGTCCAGCAAAGCGTGGTGCTGTCGCAGCCCGAGGGTCGTCAGCAGGTTGAAGCTCATCGCCGCAACCAAGTCGTAGTCCTCGGGAGGACCGACGAAGGCACGGTAGTGATGGCTGCCGGTCGCGACGCCCAGACCGAGTGCCTCGTCGTTCGCGGTGGGCGGCCCGGACCGGATCCGCACACGACGCCCCTCGATCGCGACGGCGCCCGCTGCGATCAGCCGGACCGCCTCCGGCACGAGTCGCCGCTCCACGTCCTGCACGCGCGCGGCGAGCGAGTCCGGCGTGTCGTCGTCGAAGACCGGCACGGCTTCCTGCAGCAGGATCGGTCCCGTGTCGTAGTGATCGTCGGCGAAGTGGACGGTGGCGCCCGAGACTTTCACGCCGGCGGCGAGCACGGCTTCGTGCACGCGGCGGCCGTACATGCCGTGTCCGCAGAAGGCGGGGATCAGCGCGGGATGCACGTTGATCGCCTTGCCGTTCCACTTGCCGCGCAGTTCGAAGACCGACAGGAAGCCGAGCAGCGCGACGAGATCGACGTCGTATCTTGCGAGCTCGGCGTGGAGCGCGTCGTTGAAGGCAGCGCCCGACGCGAAGGCGCGACGCGGCACCGCGATCGCCGGGATGCCGCGTCGTTCGGCGCGGCGCAGGCCGCCGGCCTTCTCCTTCGACGCGATCACGACGACGACCTCGGCCGGCACTTCGCCCGCGTCGATGCGCTCGCACAGGTTCTCGAGGCTGGTGCCCTCGCCGGAGAGCAGCACGGCGACGCGCAGCCTGCGCGTCACGCGAAGACGCTCTCGTGGACGCGGCGCGCGGCCGGCGACTTGTTGAGCGTGTAGAAGTGCAGGCCCGGCGCGCCGCGCTCGAGCAGCGTGCGGCACTGGCGCGTGGCCCAGGCGACGCCGACCTCGAGCGTCGCCGCTTCGTCGTCGCCGGCTTCGGCGAGCTGCGCTTCCAGCTCGTCGGGAATCCGCGCGCCGCACATCTGTGCCATCCGGCGCGCGTTCGCAACGCTGATCACCGGCATGATGCCGGGCACGATCGGCACCTCGATGCCCGCTGCGCGCGTGCGCGCGACGAACGCGCTGTAGTCGTCGGGGTCGAAGAAGAGCTGGGTGATCAGGAACTCGGCGCCGGCGCGGACCTTGCGCACCAGATTCGCGAGATCGGCTTCGGCGCTCGGCGCCTCGGGATGCGTTTCGGGATAGCAGGCACCGCCGACGCAGAGGTCGAAGTGCTCGCGCACGAAGGCGACCAGCTCGTCGGCGTGCGTGAAGCCGCCCTCCACCGCCTGGAAGCCGGCGGCGTCCTTCGGCGGGTCGCCGCGCAGCGCCAGCACGTTCTCGATTCCCTCGCGTGCGAGGTGCGCGAGCGTCTCGGAAAGCTGCGCGCGCGGCGCACCCACGCAGGTCATGTGGGCCATCGCGGTGAGGCCGATCTCGCGCTGGATCGACACGACCAGGTCGATGGTCTTCCGGCGCGTCGAACCGCCCGCTCCCCAGGTGACCGACACGAAGCCCGGCGAGAGTCGCTTGAGATCGGCGATCGTGTGGGTCAGCGACGCGTAACCCGCATCCGTCTTGGGCGGGAAGAACTCGAACGAGACCACCGGCTCGCCGCGTACGTACAGGTCCGTGATGCGCATGGCGCCGATTCTACCCGCAGCCGGCGCGGATCGCCGCGCGCGCGGCGCGGGTTCGGCCTGGCGAAGCGCTCGCATTGACCCGGCGAAGCCCTCACATTGACCGAACTCGGGGCTCCAGCCAGACTGCCTCCCGCACGAGGAGGCTGCATGTCCATTCTGGTGACCGGTTCGCTCGCGATCGACCGCATCATGGTGTTCCCCGATCGCTTCAAGAACCACATCCTGCCCGACAAGCTGCACATCCTCTCGGTGAGCTTCCACGTGCCGGAGATGCGCGAGTTCTTCGGCGGCTGCGCGGGCAACATCGCCTATGGGTTGAAGCTGTTGGGCGCCGATCCGCTGATTCTCGCCTCCGCGGGCCGCGACTTCGGCGCCTACGCGGCCTGGCTCGATCAGCATGGGATCCGTCGCGACGCGATCCGCATCTTCGAGGACTCCTACACCGCACAGTGCTTCATCACCACGGATCTCGACGACAACCAGATCGTCGCCTTCCACCCGGGCGCGATGGAGCGAGCTGGGGAGCTTCACGTGGCGGACGTTCACGAGCCGATCTCGCTGGCGATCGTCGGACCCGACGACAACGGCGCGATGCGCCGGCACGCCGCGGACCTCAAGAAGCGCGGCGTTCCCACCGTGATCGATCCGGGGCAGCAGTTGATCAACTTCGACCCCGACGGATTGCTCAGCTTCCTGGAAGGCGCGCGCGCCTTCGTCGTCAACGACTACGAATGGGCCGTGACGCTCGAGCGCACCGGCCTCGCGGAGGGGGATCTGGCGCAGCGCGCGGACGCGATCATCGTGACGCGCGGCGGCCAGGGATCGACGATCTTCGAAGGCAACCGCCGCATCGAGGTGCCGCCCGTCACGGCGGGTCGCGTGGCGGATCCCACCGGCTGCGGCGACGCCTATCGCGCGGGCCTGCTCTACGGACTCGAGCGCGGTCTCGCAATCGATCGCGCCGCGCGCCTGGGCTCCTTGATGGGTTGCCTCGCCGTCGAGGTGCGCGGCACGCAGTCGGTGCAGATCGACGCCGCGGGCCTGCGCGAGCGCTACCAGCAGGCGTTCGGGGAACCGTACCCGCTCTGATGGCTGGACCCGAGTGCGATGTGCTGGTGATCGGCGCGGGCGTGGTCGGCCTCGCCAGCGCCGCGGCGCTGGCGCGGGCGGGGCGCTCGGTCGTCGTGGTCGAGCGCCACGACGGCTTCGGGCGCGAGACGACGAGCCGCAACAGCCAGGTCCTGCACGCCGGTCTCTACTACCCGAGCGGCACCTGGAAGGCGCGACTCTGCGTGGCCGGCAGCCGCGCGCTCTACGCGCGCTGCCAGCGCGAAGGCATTCCGCATCGCCGCATCGGCAAGCTGGTGGTGGCGACGGCGCCCGCAGAGATCGCGACGCTCGAACGCCTGCGTGCGCTTGGCGCCGGGAACGGGGCGCCGGATCTCGTGCTGCTCGACGCCGACGCGGTGCGGCGCATGGAACCGTCGGTGAGCGCAATCGCCGCGCTGCACTCGCCCGCGACCGGCATCATCGATGCGCACGCGCTCTGTCTCTCGTTCGCCGCCGAAGCGGAGACGCACGGCGCGGCGCTCGCGCTCGGGCGCGAAGTCGTCGCGATCGAAGCGGCGCGGCTGGGCTTTCGCGTCGTCGCGCAGAACGCGAAGGGCGAGCGCGAGTCGCTGCATGCCGCGGCCGTCGTGAACGCCGCCGGCCTCGCGAGTGATCGCATCGCCGCGCTGGCGGGCATCGACGTCGATGCCCGCGGGCTCCGCCAGCACCCGTGCAAGGGCGACTATTTTGCGCTCGCGCCGGGCGCACCGCTGCACTTCGAGCGGCTCGTGTATCCCGTTCCGGCGGGCGCAGCCGCGGAGCCCTCTTCGTCACCCGCCGCGGAGCCCTCTTCGTCACCCGGCTTGGGCGTGCACCTGACGCTCGATCTCGGCGGCCGCGTGCGCTTCGGTCCCGACGCCGAATACGTCGACCGCATCGACTACGCCGTCGATCCCGGCAAAGTGGAGTCGCTTCGCGCGCGCAGCGCAGCGTTATCTCCCCACACTGCGCGCGGAATGGCTCACGCCCGATCAGGCGGGCATTCGACCCAAACTCGCGGGGCCCGGCCAGGCGTTCCGCGACTTTGTCATCGAAGAGGAGTCGGCGAACGGCATGCCCGGCTTCGTGAACCTCGTCGGCATCGAGTCGCCGGGACTCACCGCGTCACCCGCGATCGCGGAACGCGTCGTCGCGTTGCTCGCCGGGATCTGATCAGCGCTCGAGCCACGCGACCGCGACGGCGATGTTGTCGCCGGCGTCGTTCTTGCGGTGCGCGGCGAGCGCTGCGTTGACCAGGGCGCGCGCGGCGACCGACCCCCGCGCATTCGCCGCGGCGGCCTCCGCGCTCGCAACGGCCGTCTGCACCGCTTCGCGCGGGTCGTCGACGCCGATGCCGCGCTCCGAGACGCCGTCGGTCACGGCGACTAGCGCGCGCGCATCGCCGAGCGGTTGCACTTCGATTCGCACGTCGCGCGCGAGCTGCGACGGCTTTCTCGGCTCGTGGCCCAAAAATTTCGATTGACGCTGACGGGGCAGGCGCTCGATCACCTGCTTCGTCTCCGCGACGAAGAGATGGCTGTCGCCGACCGACGCCGTGACGAGCAGGCCTTCCGCAGGACGCGAAAGCGCGAGTGCGAGCGTGGTGCGCGGATTCTCGGTGACCGTGTGGGCGGCGAGGATCGCGTCGTTCACCGACACGAGAGCGTGCAGCACCTCCTGGTACCAGCCCTCGGACGAGCGCTCCGCGCCTTCGAGCCACGCCTCGAGATGGGCGTCGCGCAGGTGCACGAGCGCGACTTCCGCCGCGCGATGCCCCCAGTGGCCGTCGGCGACCGCGACCAGCATGCCGCGCGAACCTTCGGCGGCGAGCGCGACGTCTTCGTTGGGATCGGTGTACTCGTAGCGCTTCTCGGCGCCGCCGCGGGAAAGCGCCACCGCGACCCGGGCCAGCGCCTGCTCGCCGACGGCGCCGACTTCGGCGTGTTCGCGTCCGGCCAGCAGCACGGCGTTCACGAGCGTGCGCTTCCGTCTTCGGCCGGGCGCAACCCCGGCGGCGCGGGTTCCGACGGGTTCGGCAGCGGGTTCGTCGGCGAAGCGCAGGCTCTCGACCGGCCGCCCGCCGATCAGGTGCTCCTGCAGGATGCGCTCGAGCGCGTCGGGTGTGCAGCCGCGGTACCAGACGCCGTCGGGGTATACGACCGCGATCGGGCCGCCCTTGCAGATGCGGAGGCAGTTGACCTGGGTCCGGTAGACTCCGCCCGGCCGTGCGCTCGAGGCCGAGTTCGCGCAAGCGGCGCTTGAGGAATTGCCAGGACTCGTTGGCTTGCTCGGACGGCGCGCAGTCGCCGTGTACGCACAGGAAGATGTGGCGGCCGTAGTGGCCGATGCGCAGGCCGCTCGCGATCGTCTGGAGTCGTTCCGTCGAGACCGTTGCCGGCGGCTCCGCGGGCGCTCCTGCAACACCATCGGGCTGCTGGGTTTCCACGAGCGCCGAGTATACCCGTCGAGGGAGACTGGGGAGAGCATGAAGCCGGCGACTGCGGTCGTGATCGGAGCGGGGAATCGAGGTCGCCTGGTGTACGCGCAGTGGGCGCACGCGCATCCCGACCGCTTGCGCGTGGTTGCGGTGGCGGAGCCCGACGACGCGTCGCGATCGGCCGTCGCGACCGATCACGGCATCGCGCCGGAAGGTATGTTCCGCGACTGGGCCGAGTGTCTGTCGCGCCCGCGTCTCGCCGATGTCGCGATCATCGCCACCACCGACACGCTGCACGTGGAACCGGCGCTCGCAGCCATCGAGCGCGGCTACGACGTGCTGCTCGAGAAGCCGATCGCGCCGACGCCGGCCGAGTGCGTGCGCGTCGTCGAAGCGGCCGAGGCGGCGGGGTGCCTGCTCCAGATCGGCCACGTGCTCCGCTACACGCCCTTCTACGAGAAGGTCCACGAGATCGTGCGCAGCGGCGTGCTGGGCGAGATCGTCCACGTCGACCTGAAGGAGCACGTCGCGCAATGGCACATGACGCACTCCTACGTGCGCGGGAGAGTTTCGCAACCGCAGCGTCGCGGCGCCGATCCTGCTGGCCAAGTCGTGCCACGATCTCGATCTGCTCACCTGGCTGGTGGATCGCCCGGCGCTGCGCGTCGCGTCGTTCGGGTCGCTCTCGCACTACCGGCCGGAGCGAGCGCCGGCCGGCGCGCCGCTGCGCTGCAGCGACGGCTGTCCGGTGCAGGCGAGCTGCCCGCACGACGCGGTCGCCTTCTACACCGGGCCCGACGACGCGATCGCGCGCGTCTGGCCCTGGTGCGACGTGTCGCCCGACGCGAGTCGCGCGGCGCGCCGGCGCGCGCTCGAGACGGGTCGCTACGGGCGCTGCGTCTTCCACTGCGACAACGACGTGCTCGACCACCAGGTCGTGGCGCTCGAGTTCGAGGGCGGCGTCACCGCCAGCTTCGGATTGCACGGACTCGCCGCGAACGAGCAGCGCACGATCCGCTTGACCGGCACGCGCGGCGAGCTGCGCGGGCGTGCTCGACGGCGGCGCTGATCGAAGTGTCGCGCGCCGGCGCGCTCGGCGTCGATCGCATCGCGCTCGAGGGCTCGGTGTTCGGGCACTTCGGCGGCGATCCCGGCCTGATGGCGCATTTCAGCGAGTTGCTGCAGAGCGGCAGCCGCGCGGTGCGCGCGTCCGGTCGCGCGGCGCTCGAGAGTCACCTGATCGGCTTCGCGGCCGAGCGTGCGCGCGAGACGGGGCAGGTGGTCGAGATGCAGCGGCTTCCGCGCCGGCGCCTACGCCGAGCCGGGCTCGCGCCGCGATGAGCGAGGGCGCGGGCAGTTCGGCGAACGCGCGGCGCTGGCTGCGTGGTCGGCGCGATCGCGGGCGTCGCGATCGCCGCCGCGACACTCGTGCGCGGCGGTGCGCCGAGCGGTGCGGGCGCGGCCCCGGGCCTTCCGGCCGACGCCGTCGCCGTGGTGAACGGCAGGCCCATCACGCGCGACGCGCTGGCGCGCCTTGCCGGCAGCGATCGCGCAGCGAGCGCGGCCGCATCGGATCTCGATCCCGCCGAGCAGCGCCGCATCCTCGACCGCCTGATCGACGAGGAGCTGCTGCTGCAACACGGCATCGCGCTCGGCCTCGATCGCAGCGAGCCGAGCGCGCGTCGCGCGATCGTGTCGGCCGTCATCGACACGCTGACCACCGCCGACGATGCGCGAACCCGAGTCGCGGCGAGCTCGAGGCGTTCTACCGCGACTCCGGCAAGACCTTCGCGCGCCCGGGGCCGGTGCAGGTCGAGCTCGCGCTGCGTGCCGGTCGGCGCGATCTCCGAGGACGAGGCGAAGCGGCGCGCCGGCGAGATCGCGCGCCGCGCGCGCGCCGGCGAATCGCTCGCGGCGCTCGCCGCGCGGCTCGGCGAACCGCTCGATCCGCCGCTGCCGCCGGGCACCGACCACCTATCGACGCGCTGCGCGATCGCTTCGGCGGCATCGTCGTGCAGGCGCTCGCGCGCCTCGCGCCGGGCGAGATCGGCGATCCGGTGCGCGCGATGGACGGCTACTGGGTGGTGCGTCTCGTCGCGCGTGAGCCCGACGTCGCGCCGCCGCTCGACGACGTCGTCGAGGCGGTGCGACAGGCGTGGATCCAGCACGACCACGACGTGCAGCTCCACGCGCGGATCGAGACGCTGCGCGCAGCACGCGCGAAGTCGAGATCGCGGATCCGGAGCTGGCGGTCCGAGCGAACCGGAAATGCGTCGCGGCGCAGCGCGGCCGTCAGGCCGCCTTGCGCTCCGCGCCGCTTCGCGTCGCGCGGCCGCTCTTCAGCGCCGCGGGCGGCTCGCGCACGTCCCAGATCACGCCGACGGTCTTCAGGGCGCGCAGCACGTAGTAGGTCACGTCGATCTCCCACCAGCGGAAGCCCTGGCGCGCGCTCGCCATGTAGTGGTGGTGGTTGTTGTGCCAGCCCTCGCCCAGGGTGAGCAGCGCGAGCACCCAGTTGTTCTCGGCTGGTGTCGTCGGTTTCGAAGCGGCGCGTGCCGAACACGTGCGACAGCGAGTTGATCGTGTAGGTCGCGTGCCAGAGCAGCGTGGTCGACAGGAAGAAGCCCCAGAACAGGCCCGGCAAGCCGCCGATCGCGAAGCACGCGACGGCGAGCGCGACGGGCGGGACGAAGTGCCAGCGGTTCAGCCACTGGATCTCGGGGTACTTCGCGAAATCGGGGATCAGGTCGAGGCGCGTCGCCTGCCACTTCTTGTCGAAGATCCAGCCCTGGTGCGAGTAGTAGAACCCGCGCTTCGGCGAGTGGACGTCGCCGGGGCCGTCGGACTCGCGGTGATGGATGCGGTGCAGGCTCGCCCACCAGAGCGGGCCCTTCTGGGTCGCGGCGGTGCCGAGCAGCGCGAGCAGGAACTGGAAGGGCCGGCTCGTCTTGAAGGTCTTGTGTGCGAAGTAGCGGTGGTAACCGCCGGTGATGCCGAACAGGCGACCCCAGAAGGTGATCGCGAAGAGCACGAGAGCGGTCGTCGTGACGCCCGTGAAGAACACACCGAGGGCGGCCACGTGAACGCCCCAGTAGAGGCCGTAGGTGAGCCAGTCGGCGAGGCGCGACGACCAGATCCCGTCGGCGTGGGTCGGCGCGATGACCGCGTCGGGATCGTGCTGTTCCGTGTTGAGTCTGGGCGAGAGCGCGAGCGACATGCATTCCCTTCGTTGCGCTCGGGCGAGCGCCGTGGTTTCGAAGCGGCGCGAGAGATAGAGCACCGGGTCGGTCGCCGAAGGCCGCTCGGCCTGTGAAACTTCGGTAAAAGCTTCATTGCGTCGCGGGCGAGCTGAACTCATGATCCTGCTCGCCCGCGGACGCGGCGAGCCGAACACGGGTCAGGTTACGTATTGGCTACGCGTTGAGGCCGAGGCGTTGGCGCTGGTAGCGCTCGGTCTGGATCGCGGTGCACCACGTCGGCGTGGTCGAGATACCAGCGCACGGTGCGGGCGAGACCGCTCTCGAGATCGTGGCGCGGCGACCAGCCGATCTCGCGGCGGATCTTCTGCGCGTCGATCGCGTAGCGACGGTCATGACCGGGGCGATCGGTGACGAAGCTCTTGAGATCGGCGTAGCTGCGGTGGCCCTGCTCGCGCAGCGCCGGGTTCTCGCCGGCGGGGCGCATTTCGTCGAGCAGCGCGCAGAGACGGTCGACGAGCTGGAGATTGGTGCGCTCGTTGCCGCCGCCGATGTTGTACTTCTCGCCGACCCGACCCTTGCGCAGCACCTGCAGGATGCCCTCGCAGTGGTCCTCGACGTAGAGCCAGTCGCGGATGTTGCCGCCGTCGCCGTAGATCGGGAGCGGCTTGCCATCGAGCGCATTCAGGATCATCAGCGGGATCAGCTTCTCGGGAAACTGGTAGGGCCCGTAGTTGTTCGAGCAGTTGGTGACGAGCGTGGGCACGCCGAAGGTGTGCTGGTACGCCCGCACGAAGTGATCGGCGGCGGCCTTCGACGCGGAGTAGGGCGAGTTGGGCGCGTACGGCGTGTTCTCGGAGAACAGGCCGTCGCTGCCGAGCGTGCCGTAGACCTCGTCGGTCGAGACGTGCAGGAAGCGGAAACGGTCGCGCGTTGCGGCGTCGGCGCCGGCGAGATGACGGCGCGCGCCTTCCAGCAGCTCGAAGGTGCCGGCGACGTTGGTGGTGAGGAACGCGCGCGGCGCTTCGATCGAGCGATCGACGTGACTCTCGGCGGCGAAGTTGACGACCGCGCTGGGCCGCTGATCGCGGTACACCGCCGCGACCGCCTCGGCGTCGGCGATGTCGCCCTGCACGAACACGACGCGGTCGCCGTCGATGACGTCGCGCAGGTTCTCGAGGCTGCCGGCGTAGGTGAGCAGGTCGAGCACGACGAGCCGCGCGTCCGCGTTCGCGAGCGCGTGGCGCACGAAATTGCAGCCGATGAAGCCGGCGCCGCCGGTCACGATCCACGTCTCGCGCTGCGCCGCCATCGGGCTTCCGCCTCCGTTCGCGCTCAGGCGGCGGCCATCGCGGCGTCGCGACGACCCGTCGCCTTGAACTGATCGAATCCGCTCGGGCTGATAGGTGATCACCATCGCCCGGCGCATGCGATCCGAACGGTTCGGCTCGGAGCCGTGCACCGTGTGCGGACTGAAGAACGCCAGCGAACCCGCCGGCATCGCGACCGCGACCTGCGCCTGTTCGTCGAAGTGACGCGGATCGGTGAAGAGCGGGCCGAGCACTCCCTCTCCCTGCCGGCCGGGGAGCAGCCCGTGCCGGTGGCTGCCGCGCACCACGCGCAGACAGCCGTTGGCTTCGTCGGCGTCGTCGAGCGCCAACATCACGTTGGGGAGCTGGTCGAGGTGGCGGCACACGTGCGCCCAGTAAGGCGAATCCTGATGCCAGCGAAATCCCGAGCCCTCGTGTGGCGGCTTGAAGTTGAGCTTGTCGGTCCAGAGTCCGACGCGCGGCGTGCCGACCAGCTCGCACATCGGTTCGACCAGGCGCGCGTCGTCGACCAGGCGATCGAGAACCGGATCGAGCCCGTGGAACGGTTCGACCACGCGCAGCGACGGGGACGCCGTCCGGTGTTCGAACTGCACCGTGACGCTGCCGGCGTCGACGTAGCGATTGCCGTCCACCTCGTAGGGACGCCCTTCGACGGCGAGTCGCAGGGCGATCTCGCGCACGCGGTCGGCGGCGCGACACAGCTCCGCGACCTCGCGCGCGTCGAAGACGGCGCGGCGCACGAAGAAGCCGTCCTCCCGCCAGGCGCGCCGCTCGGACTCGGAGAGCGCGAAGCGCCCGGCCATCAGCCGATCCTCGCGAGCGCGGCCTCGATCTCGGTGCGCAACTCGTCGTAGCTGCGCGTCACCGGGAATTGCGGGAACTCGCGGATCACGTTGTCGGGCGGACGGAACAGGATGCCGGCGTCGGCCTCGCCGAGCATGCGTCGTGTCGTTGTACGAGTCGCCGGCGGCGATCACGCGGAAGTGGAGGCCGTGCAGCCCGCGCACGGCTTCGCGCTTGCCGTCCTTCTGGCGCAGGCGGTAGTCGACGACGCGGCCCTGCGCATCGACGTCGAGGAAGTTGCAGAAGAGCGTGGGCCAGCCGAGCTTGCGCATCAGCGGCATCGCGAACTGGTAGAAGGTGTCCGAGAGGATCAGCACCTGGAGCCGCTCGCGCGCCCAGTCGAGGAACTCGCGCGCGCCGGGCAGCGGGTCCATCGCGCCGATCACGGCGTGGATGTCCGCGATGCCGAGACCCTCGCGAGCGAGGATCGCGATGCGCCGGCGCATCAGCTTGTCGTAGTCGGGTTCGTCGCGCGTGGTGAGGCGCAGCTCGGCGATGCCGGTGCGCTCGGCCACTCCGATCCAGATCTCGGGCACGAGCACGCCTTCGAGGTCGAGACAGAGTAGATGCACGCAACTCTCTCCCGGCGCCTGCATTGCGAGCCGCAGCGGGGCGCCAAACGGGTCGGCATCATAACGCGACGAGCACCCGTCGCCCCCCGCTCCGGCGGCGGCATCGCCAGGGGTCTTCGTATAGTCTCGGACCGTGCTCCCCCCGGCGACTCGGGGCTGCGCCGGGGTTTCCCGCCGCGCCTCAATCAGCGAAAACCTTCGCCGCCAAACGGCCTTCGCGGCGACCGTGGTGATTGCCTTTGCATGCGTGTCGGGTTGCGGTGGGGAGGATGAGGTCGAGGGTCCGCCCGGTCCGCCGCCGCCCGCGGTGGAAGTGCTGACGCTCGCGGTCCAGCCGTTCCGTGAACAGGCCGATCTGCTCGGCGAGTTGCAGCCCGACGACACGGTCCTGGTGAAGTCGGAAGTGCCGGGCGTAATCGAGGCGATCGAGTTCCAGGAGGGGCAGGAGGTCGCCGCCGGCGCCGTGCTCTTCCGCCTGCGCGACCGCGAGCAGGCGGCGCGGCTGCGCGAATTCGAGGCCGAGCTGGCGCTGGCGCAGGAAGACTTCGAGCGCACCAACACGCTCGCGAGTCGCAACGCCGCGGCCGCCGCGCAGCTCGACCGGGCGCGCGCGAATCTCGAAGGCGCGAGCGCGCGCACCGAGTTGCGCCGCGTCGAACTGGAACGCACGCGCATCCGCGCGCCCTTCGACGGTCGCGTCGGCGCGCGGCTGGTGTCGCCCGGTGCGCGCATCAAGGCCGACGACGGGCTGGTCCGGATCGACTCGATTGACCCGCTTTCGCTGGTCTTAACGATTCCGGAAGCGGTGCTGCCGCTCGCGCACATCGGCGCGACTTTCGAGCTGGAAGTCGCGGCGTTTCCGGAGCGGCGCTTTCCCGGCGCCATCCGCTTCATCGCGCCGAGCGTCGACTCCACCACGCGGCGCATCCTGATCAAGGGCCGCGTGCCGAATCCCGACGGGGTGCTGCTGCCCGGCATGTTCGCGCGCGTGAAGGCGGAACTGGGCCAGCGCGACGCGTTGCTCGTGCCCGAAGAGTCGCTCGTCACCACCGGCGACGGCACATTCGTGTGGCGGATCGACGCCGAGGACCAGGCCGAGCGCGTCGCGGTCGAGTTGGGCGCGCGCGAGCCGGGTCGCGTCGAGATTCGCGCCGGCCTCGCGGCCGGCGATCGCATCGTCACGGCCGGTACCCACAAGGTGCGGCTGGGCGCCAAGGTGAAGCTGGTGCCCGCAACGTTGGGGAGCGCGCCCGCACCGGGTGCCGGCACGCCGAGCCCCGGTACGCCGAGTCGCAGCACGGCGACGGCGAGCGGGGGCGGTGCGTGAAGCTGTCCGAGATCTGCATCGAGCGCCCCGTCCTCGCAACGGTGATCTCGCTGCTCATCACGATGCTCGGAGCGATCGCGTTGTTTCGGCTGCCCAACCGCGAGCTGCCCGACGTCGATCCTCCGATCGTCTCGGTGATCACCGTCTACCCGGGCGCCGCACCCGAGGTGGTCGAGACCTCGGTGACCGAACCGCTCGAAGACCAGTTGATCGGCATCGAAGGCGTCAAGCACCTGACCTCGCTCTCGCGTGAGCAGGTGTCGGGGATCATCGTCGAGTTCGAGCTGTCGCGGGACGTCGATCTCGCCGCCGCCGACGTGCGCGACCGCGTGGCGCGCGCGCGCAACCAGTTGCCCGACGACGTCGATGAACCCATCGTCGCGAAGCAGGATGCGGACGCCAACCCGATCCTGTGGCTCGCGCTCTCGGGTGGCAGCGACCAGATGGCCGTCTCGCGGCTTGCCGAGGACACCGTGCAGGATCGCCTCGCCAAGCTGCCAGGCGTGGCGAGCGTGGTGATCGCCGGCGAGCGGCGCATGTCGATGCGCGTCTGGATCGACAACGACCGGATCACCGCGTTCAACCTCACCGTCGACGACGTGGCGGCCGCGCTGCGGCGCGAGAACGTCGACATCCCGTCGGGCCGCATCGAGGGCCCCGACCGCGAGTTCAGCGTGCGCACGCTCGGCGAACTGGACACCGCGCGCTCGTTCGAGGAACTGGTCGTCGCCAACGTCAAGGGGCAGTCGGTCCGTCTGCGCGACATCGGTCGCGTCGAGGTGGGGCCCGAGACGGATCGCAAGCTGGTGCGCTTCAACGGCGAGGCAGCCGTCGGAATGGGCGTCGTGAAGCTGTCGCGCGCCAACACGATTGCCGTGGCCGATGCCGTGCTGGCCGAGATCGAAGCGATCCGCAGCGAGCTGCCCTCGGACGTGAAACTCACCGTTGCCTTCGACGGCTCGACCTTCATCCGCGACTCGATCTCGAACGTCCTGCACTCGCTCGCCGAATCGATCGTGCTGGTGCTGATCGTGATCTTCCTGTTCCTGCGCACCTTCCGCGCCACCTTGATCCCGGCCGTGGCGATCCCGGTGTCGATCATCGGAACCTTCTCGATCCTCTACTTCGCCGGCTTCACGATCAACACGCTGACGCTGATGGGACTCACGCTCGCGATCGGTCTCGTCGTCGACGACGCCATCATCGTGCTCGAGAACATCACACGCTGGGTCGAGGGCGGGACGCCGCCGCGCGAAGCCGCGATCCGCGGCATGCGCGAGATCTCGTTCGCGGTGGTCGCGTCGACCGTGTCGGTGGTCGCCGTGTTCCTGCCGCTCGCGTACCTGACCGACACGACGGGTCGTCTCTTCGGCGAGTTCGGCGTGACGGTGGCGGCGTCGGTGGCGATCTCCGGCTTCGTCGCGCTGACGCTGTCGCCCGCGCTCTGCGCGCGCGTGTTGCGGCGCGGTGGCAGGGAGACAGGACGTGCGCGCCGCGCTGGCGCGCGGTTCGGATGGGCTCACCAGCGGCTATGCCGGTCTGCTCCGTCGCGCGATGGCGCATCGCGGCGCGACGGTCGGGGTCGGCGTCGCGTGGTTCGCGCTGGGTCTCGCGATGCTCTCCGCGGGCGCCGTCGACCGCGAGTTCATCCCCACTGCCGATCGCGGCGGCTTCTTCGTCTTCACGCGGGCGCCGGAGGGCGCGACGATCGAGTACACCGACCGCTACCAGCGCCAGGTCGAGCAGATCGTGCAGGCGGCGCCGGAAATCGATCGCACCTTCTCGGTGATTGCGCTCGGCATCGGCGCCCCGGGAGTCGTCAACGAGGGCATCGTGCTCGGCTCGCTGAAGAACGAGCGAACGCGTCACGTGCGCGACGTGATCGCCGACCTGCGCCCGAAGCTGGCCGACGTCACCGGCGTGCAGGCGTTTGCGAGCGAGTTCCCCGCGCTCGGCCGCGGCTTCGGCGGCACACCGGTCTCGGTGGTGCTGATGGGGCCGGAGGTGGCGCCGCTCGCGGGCTACGCAGACGAAGCTGGTGCGGCGCGCCGAGCAGGAGATCCCCGGACTCGCTGAACGTGCGCAGCGACCTGCTGCTCAACAAGCCGCAGCTCGACGTGACGATCGATCGCGATCGCGCCAGCGATCTCGGCGTCTCGGTGCGCGAGATCGCGAGCACGCTCCAGATCCTGCTCGGCGGCAGCGATCTCTCCACCTTCAAGGTGGGCGGCCAGACCTACGACGTGATCGTGCAGCTCGAGCGCACCGAGCGCGCGCGGCCGGGCGACATTCCCGCTGCTCTACGTGCACGGGACGGGCGGTGGCCTCGTCCCGCTCTCCTCCGCGGTGCAGGTCGCCGAGACCGCCGCCGCGCGCGGTGTCCCGCACTTCGACCGCCAGCGGGCCGCGACCGTGACGGCGGGCCTCGCGACGGGCACCTCGCAGGGCGAGGCGCTCGCGCGCATGCGCGCGCTCGCCGACGAGATCCTGCCGCGCGAGGGAGGCTCACCGCGTCGGATTCTCGGGCGAGTCGGAGCAGTACTTCGAGTCGGGCCAGGCGATCGTCTTCGCCTACCTGCTCGGCGTGGTCGTGATCTACCTGGTGCTGGCCGCGCAGTTCGAGAGCTTCGTGCACCCGCTCACGATCCTGATCGCGGTGGCGCTCTCGTTCACCGGCGCGCTCGCGACGCTCTGGCTCACCGGCACCACGCTCAACCTCTTCAGCCAGATCGGCATGGTGATGCTGGTCGGGCTGGTCGCGAAGAACTCGATCCTGATCGTCGAATTCGCCAACCAGCTCCGCGAGCGGGGCCTGGGAATCGCCGAAGCGGCCTTCGAGGCCGGGCGCACGCGCTTCCGCCCGATCCTGATGACCGCGCTCTCGACGATCGTCGGCATGTTGCCGATCGCACTGGGTGGTAATCGCGAAGCTCGGCGAGTTGCTCGGCGTCGGTGCGGGTGGCGAGTTGCGCGCGCCGCTCGGAATCGCAGCCGTCGGCGGGATGGCCTTCTCGACCGCGCTCACGGTGTTCGTGGTGCCCGCGGCGTACGTGTTGGTGGAGACGCTGCGCGTCCGCTTCGCGGGCGTGCAGGGGCACCAGTCGTGCACCGGCACCGAGCCGAAGCCCTTCGCTGCGACCAGTCGACTAGATAGACGTCAGGGCTCCAGGATCGGGTAGAGACGCTGAGCCGGCGCGGTCTCGCGCAGCTTCTTGAGGGCGCGCGCTTCGAGCTGTCGCACGCGTTCGCGCGAAAGACCGAGCGACTGCCCGATCTGCTCGAGCGTGTGCTCTTCCTCGCCGCCCAGGCCGTAGCGCAGGCGCAGGATGAGCTGCTCGCGGTCCGACAGGCTCTGGATCAGCGAGCCGACGCCCGAGCGCATGCGGTCGCCGTCGATGCCGCCGTCCGGCGTCATCGCTGCCGGGTCGGACACGAACTCCTCGAGGCGCTTCTCGGTGCCTGCGACCGAGGATTCGAGCGAGATCGCCTCGCGCGAGAGCCGATCGAGCGATTCCAGCGAGTCGATGTCGGTGCCGAGCGCCGGCGCCAGCTCCGCAGCCGTCGGTTCGCGGCCGAGCTTGCCGGTCAGCTCTGCGCGCACGCGCTGGCTGCGCTGCAGCCGGTCGTGGACGTGCGACGGCAGTCGGATCGTGCGCGAGTGGTTCTGGATCGCGCGCACCAGCGCCTGCCGGATCCACCACACGGCGTAGGTCGAGAACTTGAAGCCGCGGCGGTGGTCGAACTTCTCGACGGCGCGGATCAGGCCGAGATTCCCTTCCTGGATCAGATCCGGGAACGAGAGCCCGAGGTTCCGGTAGTCCTTCGCGATCGCGACGACGAGCTTCAGGTTGTGCTCGATGAAGCGATTCTTCACTTCGGTCATGCGCGCGTGGGCGTCGCGAACCGTCGTCACGCGCTCCAGCATCACGAGCTTCGGTGACGCCCGCCTCGGTCTCGAGGTCGTTCAGCCGGTTGCTGCCCTTGCGGGCGTCTTTCATCTGCTTGGCGATCGCGAAGACGCGCTCGCGCAATTCGGCGAGCACGGCCAGCGAGAGCTGCGCGCGCTCGAGTTCGTCGGCGATCTTTTCGTCGCTGCGTGCAACCGCCCGGGTGGCGCGCTCGCTTCAGATGGCGGTCGCGCTCGGCGTGAAGCACACGCAGCTTCTTCACTGCGCGCTCGACGCGCGCCGCGATCTCGCCGGTTTCCTCGTCGCCCATCGACTCGGAGAGCTTCGCCCCGGTGTGCGAGAGCGCGCGCAGGTCGTCCCAACGGTCGACCACGTGGCGAGAAGAGCAGGGGATTCGGTAGAGCGCCCCCCGCAGGGCTGCCGTCGCGGCTTCCAGCTCCTTGGCGAGGTACACCTCCTCTTCGCGACGGAGCGTTCGAGTCCCACCGATCTCCTGGAAATAGGACTCCAGCGGTCGCCTCTCGCGCCCGGGATCCAGGTCCTCGGACGAGAACGAAGCCGTGGCGCCCTGCGGGCCACGGGCTTCGACCTCGGTCGCCGCTGTCGTACTGCCGATCCTCCAGCTTCACGAAAGACCTCTCACGGTTCTGCCGCCTCTTTCAACTCGAGACTTCGGGACCGAAATCCTGGGACCGGGTCACTCGAATCAGATCCAGACTTGCCCCGACTCTCCTCGACCCTCAACGCCTCGGATCGGGATGTGTTTCGCAATCTCCACCCTGTTGGTGCCTTCCAGACCCAATGGCCGGCCGCGCTACCCGGATTTCCGCATGTCCACGAGGGGGAACCCTCGGGGGACGCTTCACCGGCCACTTTCCGTCGCGATCCGCCAATTGCTTCCGCATGATTCCGCGCAGTGGAGATGCAGCGCGGCGCACACTTCAATTTGCTCTTGCCGCTGAAACGGTGGCTGGCCCACCGGGCTTGTTCGGGGGCGCCCGAGCAGCCCGACATTCTCCACGCTTCCGAATCCGTTTGCCAGCACTTTCTTGCCTTGGCCCCCGTGTACGATGCGGTGGGGAAACCCCTCGTCTCCACTCGTATCGGCCCTGCCCCGACGGACCGTAGGTGCTCTCCGCCTGGGATCGCCCGATGCCGGCCCCAGCATTGGGTAGTGGTGAGGGCGAGCGCGCAGGTGACATTCCGGCGCGCTGCGCATTGCGGCGACCGTGCGGGCTCGGGATTCGCAACAATGCGCGGCCATGACCGCCGTCGACGAGGGCGCGCACTTCGAGCGCGACTTCTACCTCCAGGAGTTTCGCGGGCGCACGCTCGGGATTGCCTGCCCGGCAGGCCTGCTTCGCGAAGCCGATCCGCTGGCGGCGGTCGTGCAGGTGCTCGCGCGCAACGACACCCAGGTGATCGTGATCTCGTCGCGCCGCGATCGGCTCGCGGCGGCCGTTGGCGATCGCATTTTGCCCGCGTCGACGCCTCAGCTCGAAACCGCCGTCTGGCGCGCGCTGCGACAATCGTCGCGACTCGGAATCCTGGCCGGTGGCCGACGCCCGTTCACCGAGCAGATCCGCGAGGTGGCGCTGCGGCTCGGACTCTTCAAGCTGGTCTGGATCGATCCCCAGGGCGGCATGCGCGCGTTGCACGGGGAGCGGCTTTCCTTCGTCCACCAGGACGAGCTGCGACAACTCCTTTCGCAGCCGCGGCGGATCGGCCGCGAACGCGTCGCAGTGCTGCGCGCGGTCGATCGCCTGCTCACCGGCGGCATCCAGGCCGTGAACGTGTGCACACTCGAGGGACTGCGCGAGGAACTCTTCACCTACCCCGGCTCGGGGACGCTGTTCACGCGAAAGCGTTACATCGCGGTTCGCGATCTGGGACTCGATGATTTCGACGCCGCCTACGACCTGATCAGCCGCGGTGTCGAGGAAGGCTACCTGGCGCCGAGACCGGCCCGCGGTATCGATCAGATCCTCGTGAGTGGTTTCGGTGCGTTCGTCGAGGGTTCCCATCTCGCCGGCATCGGCGCGCTGCTCCCCTACCCGGAGATCCGCGCCGGTGAGATCGCGTCGCTCTATACGCTCACGCGGTTTCTCGGCGAGGGCGTCGGCCAGCACCTGGTGCGCTACGCGTTGCGTCAGGCGCGCACGCTGCGCTTCCGCAGCGTCTTCGCCTGCACGACGCAGGAGCGCGTCGGTGCGTTCTTCGAGCGACAGGGTTTCGAGCCGATCTCACCGGAGGAGCTGCCGGAGAGAAAGTGGCGCCGTTACGACCGGCGCCGCCGCCGTCGCGTGCAGTGCTACCGGCGCGAGCTGCCCGTCCGCCGTCGCCGCAAGGCGCCGGTCCCGGAATAGGGCGACGCTACGCCCAGCTCTGCGGAAACCCCCGGAACGCGTGCGGGATCGAGCGGAGGTCGTCGAGGAGTTCGCGTGCCTCGCCGTCCGGCACTTCGTCGGCGAAGCCCAGCGCGATCGAGTCGACGAGGCCCCCGAAGCGCTTCTCGACGGCGGCCTTGAGGTCGCGATGCGGAGCCGTGGCGGTGAACTCGTGCACGACCTCGTCGGGGACCTGCGCTGCCATCTGCTTCCACTGCCCGCGCTTCGACATCTCGTGCAATTTCGCGGCGAGCTCGTCCCATCCGTGCAGCGTGAGCACTGGCGAATAAGAGCGCGTCGACCCGTAGAAGGCGATCCGGTAGCGGCACCATTCGAACTGCTTCGCGACCTCGTCGGCGTCGCGACCGGTGGCGATGAAGCCACCGCCCCACACTTCGAAGTGCTTGCGATCGCGACCGGCGAGTTCGAGACCGTCCTGCAGCCGCGGCAGCGCGACTTCTTCGAGGTAGCGCCGGGTGCAGAAGCCGTGGAGACGGACGCCGTCGCACACGCGGCCCGCGAGGCGCAGCATGTCCTTGCCGACCGCCGCGATCGTCACCGGCACCGGCGGCAGACCGCTCGCCGGCGGCGAGAACTCGGGCGTCATCAGCGTGAAGCGAAAGTGCTCGCCCTCGTAGGAGAGCGGCTCGCCGAGTTCCCAGCAGCGCCAGATCGCGCGCAGCGCCTCGATGTACTCGCGCAGGCGCGGCACCGGGGCGCTCCACGGAACCGAGAAGCGTCGCTCGTTGTGTCCCTTCACCTGCGGGCCGAGACCGAGCGCGAAGCGACCGCGCGAGTTCACCTGCAGGTCCCAGGCGATGTTCGCGACGACCATCGGGCTGCGCGCGAACGCCACCGCGATGGCGGTGCCGAGCTGGATGCGCTCGGTGGCCAGCGCCGCGAAGGCGAGCGGCATGAACGGGTCGTTCGCGATCTCCGGCGCGCTGATGCCGTCGAAGCCGAGCGCCTCGGCGCGCTGCGCTGCGGGGGCGACGGTGCGCCAGTCGCTCATCGGGATGCCGGTCTCGATGCGCATGCCGCGATCTCCCTGGAAGGTTGCGACCGGAGGTGGACTCTAAGCCGGGTTCTGTCCCGGCGTCGGGTTGCCCCGGCGCCGGCGAGGATCATTCGTCTAGGCGACGCATTGCTACGTCGCTCGAGCGCTCTCACCCGGACGCCGGCCCCGCCGCGACGAATCGCTGCGGAGCTCGAGCGAGCCGCCCGAGGCGGCGTCCCTATTCGAGCTTGCTCCGGGAGGGGCTTGCCTCGCCGCCGGTCACCCGGCCGTCGCGCGTGGGCTCTTACCCCACGATTTCACCCTTGCCTGTGCCTCCACCGCAGTCCTCTCACCGAGAACCGCGGCCTCATCGGCCATCGGCGGTGTCATTTCTGTTGCGCTTTCCCTCGGGTCGCCCCGGGTCGCCGTTAGCGACCTCCCTGCTCTGTGGAGCCCGGACTTTCCTCCCGCGGAACGGTCTCGCGTCCGCCGGCGATCCCCCGTCCACCTCCGGTCGGGCGGCAGCTTAGCAGCGCGGGGCGGGGCGCAGGCGCACCCTCTTGCCATCCGGGTCGATATCCAATAGATATCTATCCGATGGCCTCGAAGGTAGCTGCCACGCCGAGACGCGCCGCGCGACAGGTTCCGCGTCCCGCTGCGGTCTTCGATCCGGTCGCTCGTGCACTCGACCAGATCGGCGATCGCTGGACGCTGGTCCTGATCCGCCATCTGCTCGGCGGTCCGAAGGGCTTCCAGGATCTGCGCCAGCGCACCGGCATCGCGCCGCGCGTGCTCTCGGCGCGGCTGCGGCAGCTCGCGAAGCAGGACTGGATCACCACCGTCGCGGCGGACGCTCGCTCGCTCTACGCGGTGACGGAGCGCGGTCGCACGCTCGAACCGATGATCGCTGCGATCGCGCACTGGTGGGTCGATCACGCGATGGAAGATCACATCGCGGACTTCGGTCCGTTCTCCGAGACGTCCGCGCAGTCGATCCTCGAGTCGCTCCCGTTCCTGCTGCGCGACGACGTCGCACGCGGCGTGGCGGTGACCTTCGAGATCCGCCTCTCGGGCCCCGGCGGCGGCGTGTGGACGCTGCGGATCCGCGACGGCGCGTGCAGCGTGACGCGAGGCTTCGCCGAGACCGCCGACGTCCGGTACACCGCCGAGACGCCCGTCTGGTGCGGCGTCGCGCTCGGCATTCTCGACGCCCGCGACGCAGTGAAGCGTGGACTGCTGATCAAGGACGGCGGTCGCGACGCTCTCGACCACTATTTCCACCAGATCCCCCGCCCACCCGCGAACGCTTCGGAGCGCAGCGGATCGGCGCGAAAGACGAGGAGAAGCAAGTGATCTCGTTTGGACCGACGGAAGAACAGGAAGTCGCCCGCGACGCGATGCGCGAGTTCGCCTCGAGTGCGATCCGTCCGATCGCGCGGCGCTGCGACGAAGAGAGCAGCGTGCCCGGCGAGTTCCTCGAGCAGGCGTGGCAACTCGGACTCGTCGCGACGCAGATCCCCGAGGCGTTCGGGGGTGGCGGGGAGGTGCGCTCCCCGATCACCAACGCGCTCGTCCTCGAGGAGCTCGCGTTCGGCGACGCCGGACTCGCGCTCGCGGCGATCGCGCCGGCGCTCTTCGCGATGCCGATCGTCGAGTTCGGCAGCGAGGCGCAGCAGCGCGAATACCTGCCGCTCTTCTGTGGCGACGCGTTCCATGCCGCGTCGCTCGCGTTGGTCGAGCCGGGTCCGTGCTTCGACCCGACGGGCTTGCGCACGCACGCCGAGCGCAAGGGCGACTCGTACGTGCTCTCGGGCGCGAAGTGCTTCGTGCCGCTCGCCGACCGCGCGAGTCATTTCCTCGTGCTCGCGCGCAACGGGGGCGACGGCGCCGACGCCGTGCAGGGTTTCATCGTCCCGCGCGACGCCGCCGGCCTCACGATCGCTTCGCCCGAGAAGAACCTCGGGCTGCGCGCGCTCTCGACCGGCACGCTGACGCTCGAACGCGTCGAAGTGCCGGCCACGGCGCGGCTCGGCGGCGACGTCGGCTGCGACGCACGCCGCATCGTGAACCTGTCGCGCACGGCGCAGGCCGCCGTGCTCGTGGGCGTCTCACGCGCCGTGATGGAGTACGCGATCCCCTACGCCAAGGACCGCGAGGCCTTCGACGAGGCGATCGCGAGGAAGCAGGCGATCGCGTTCACGCTGGCGGACATGTGCATCGAGGTCGACGCGATGCGCTGGCTCACCTGGCAGGCTGCCAGCCGGTTGGAACAGGGACGCGACGCCACCCGCGAAGCGCAGCTCGCGCGGATCTACTGCGCCCGCCAGGCGATGAAGATCGCCGACGACGGCGTGCAGGTACTCGGCGGCCACGGCTTCATCCGCGAGCACCCCGTCGAACTCTGGTATCGCAACGTGCGAATGCTCGGCGTCCTCGACGGCGCCGCCCTCGTCTAGGAGAACTCCCCATGATCGACTTCCAGCTCACCGACAACGACAAGAAGCTGCTCGACTCGGTCCGCACCGAAGCGCTCGCCTGCCGCGCGTACGCGCGCCACTACGACGAGAACGAGCACGAGTTTCCCCCGGACGAACTGCCCGAGGCGAAGCAGTTCCCGCCGCTGATGAGTCTCTTCGCGGGCCGCGGCGCGGACGACACCGGGCTCGGCGTGATCAGCATGATGATCGCCGCGGGCCAGAGCTGGGGCGACTACTCGGTGCGCATGCGCCGCGGCAAGGGAGGCCTCGGCAACGCCGCGCTGCGCGCAGCGGGAACCCCCGAGCAACAGCAGAAATGGGGAAGTCTCACGCTCGCGATGGCGATCACCGAGCCCGGCTGCGGTTCGGACCCGTCTCGCGTGGCGATGACCGCGGTGCTCGACCCGGCAACCGACGAGTGGATCCTCAATGGCGAGAAGATCTTCGTCACCACGGGCTGTCGCGCCGAGGGCGTCGTGGTGTGGGCGACGATCGACAAGTCCGCCGGGCGCGCCGGCATCAAGTCGTTCCTGGTCGAGAAGAACGCGCCGGGCTTCATCGTCGCCCACAAGGAGAAGAAGCTCGGCATCCGCGCCGATGACACCGCGGCCTACGTGTTCGAGAACTGCCGTATCCCGCGCGGCAATCTGCTCGGCGGCAACGAAGGGATTCCGAAGGAGTCTTCGGGCGGCTTCCGCGGCGTGATGAAGACCTTCAACATGACGCGCCCGGCGGTGGCGGCGATCGGTCTCGGGATCGCCCAGGCGGCGCTCGATTGGACGCGCGAACAGCTCCAGACGGCCGGCATCGCCATCGAGTACGGCGGCGGACTCGCGGCGCAATCCGCGATCGCGCAGCGCTTCCTCGAACTCGAAGCGCTCTACGACGCGGCCATGCTGACGGTACTGCGCGCGGCGTGGCTCTCCGATCAGGGCAAGCCCAACAATCTCGAGTCGTCGATCTGCAAGGCGAAGGCGGGTGCGGCCGTGCGCGAGATCACGCAGGGCTGCATCGAGCTGCTCGGCCCGATGGGCGCCTCGCGCGAGCATCTCCTCGAGAAATGGTTCCGCGACGTGCGCATTACCGACATCTACGAAGGCACCGGCCAGATCCAGCGCCTGATCATTGCACGCACCATTCTCGACTACGGGCGCGCGGAGCTGAAGTAGTCGGCCTAGACGCGGCCGCAGCTCGAGACGGAGAGCGGGCGCACGAGGCTGAAGGCCGCCGCGTACGCGGCATCCGATCCGTCGACGCCCGCGGCCTGCAGGAACAACGAGTAGCTGTCACCGCGCTCGGAGCGGAGTTCGTGGGTTCCGTCCGCGAGCGGCTGGTTCGCCGAGCCGCGGAAGTGGAGCGTGAACTGCTCGAGATCGCGCGACGGCGGGCCGTCGCTGATCGCGACGAGTGCGAGCGATCCGCCGCCGCCCGCATCGACCCGGAACCAGGTGTCGAGCAGCGGCGTGAAGGTCGCGCGACCGAGGACGTTCGCCGAGCCACTCGTGTTTCCGACGATGAGCGGCGCGAATCCCGCCGCAAGGAACGTGAGCGTCGAAGCCTTCAGGAACTCGCGCCGGTCCATTACATCGCAGAATACCATCGGGAGTCGGGGGTTCGAACGATTTTCTCGTGGACGGGCCCTTGAGCGCGCAGGTATTCTCCGGCGCGCCATGTCGGAACCCTTCCTCGCAGAGATCCGGATCATCAGCTTCGCGTTCGCGCCGAAGGGCTGGGCGCTCTGCAGTGGCCAGCTACTTCCGATCAACCAGAACCAGGCTCTCTTTTCGCTGCTCGGCACCACCTACGGCGGCAACGGTCAGACCACGTTCGCGCTGCCGGATCTGCAGGGCCGTGCGCCGCTGCACTTCGGCCCCGAGATCGTGCTGGGAGCGCGCGCGGGCGAGGAGATGGTGGCGCTCACTGCGTCCGAGTTGCCGGTCCATTCGCACGGCGCCCTCGCCGACGCCGGTGTCGCGACCACTTCGCTGCCCGCCTCGGCGCTGCTTGCCAAGAAGCCGCGCTTCGGCGCCAGCATCTACGGGGCGCCCCAGAGCCTCGTCGAGTTGCGCGGCGACGCCGTCGCCGCGGTGGGCGGCGGGCAGCCGCACGAGAACATGCAGCCGTTCCTGACGCTCAATTTCGTGATCGCGCTGCAGGGCATCTTCCCGAGCCAGAACTGAGGCCTTCGCATGGGGCAGCCGTACATCGGTGAAATCCGGATCTTCGCGGGCAACTTCGCGCCCGCCGGCTGGCTGTTCTGCGACGGGTCCGTCCTCCCGATCTCGGAGAACGAGACGCTCTTCACTCTGATCGGTACGACCTACGGCGGCGACGGGCAGGAGACGTTCGCGCTTCCGGATCTGCGGGGTCGCATCCCGATCCACTCGGGCACGGGCGACGGACTCTCGTCTCGCGTGCTGGGGGAGTCGGGCGGCGCCGAAGCCGCAGCACTCGATGCCAGTCGTCTGCCGGCCCACACGCACGGGTGGCGGGCCTCGAGTGCGCAGGCACAGGCGACTGCCGGACCGGTCGGCAGCGTCACGGCGTCGACGGGCCCGACGTTGCTCTACGGCTCCGGCGCGACGAACACGCAGTTCGCGCCCCAGTCCGTTCTTCCGACCGGCGGCAGCCAGCCGCACGAGAACCTGGCGCCCTATCTGTGTGTCAATTTCATCATCTCGCTGTTCGGGATCTATCCTTCGCCGGGCTGAGGAGCGTGACGTGTCCGATCCGTTCGTGGCGGAGATCCGGATCTTCGCAGGCAACTTCGCACCGACGGGATGGGCGTTCTGCAACGGCCAGGTGCTGCCCATCGCGCAGAACACCGCGCTCTTCTCGCTGCTCGGGACGACCTACGGCGGGAATGGCAGCAGCAACTTCGCGCTGCCGAACCTGCAGGACCGCTTCCCGATGCAGCCAGGCGTCGGGCCGGGCCTCTCGCCCCGCGTTCTCGGCGAGCAGGATGGCTCCTCTACGGTGACGCTTCTGAATTCCGAGATCGCGAGTCACAGCCACGCGCTCCAGGCTGCTGCTGCGGGAGACATCGCGACACCGTCCGCAGCGGTCGTTCCGGCAGCAACGGGAGGCGAGCTGGTCTACGGCGTGCCGAGCGATCCCGTGCCGATGGCCGGCGAGACACTCGGCCCGGCAGGGTCGAGCCAGCCCCACCAGAACCGCCAGCCCTACCTTGCGCTGTCCTTCATCATCGCGCTGCAAGGCATCTTTCCGCCGCGGAACTGATCCGATGGAGCGCGCCGGCGCGACGCTGCGCCCCGCGCGCCCCGACGACGCCGACTTCCTGTTTCAGCTGTTCGTCCACTCGCGCGCATCCACGCTGGCGCTGCTCGACGGGGACGAGCCCGCGCGCGACGCGTTGCTGCGGATGCAGTTCCGCGCCCAGGATCGCGCCTACCACGCGCAGTTCCCGAACGCGCGCTTCGACGTGATCGAGCGCGACGGAACGCCGATCGGCCGGCTGATCGTCGATCGGCGCGAGCGCGCGATCCACGTCGTAGACGTTGCGCTGCTGCCGGAGTGCCGGGGCCGTGGCATCGGTACGTCGTTGCTGGGCGCGCTGCTCGATGAGGCCGCGGCGAACGGGCAGGCGGTGACGCTCAGCGTGGATCGCGACAATCCCGCCCGCTCGCTCTACCGGCGGCTGGGCTTCGCGACCGTGTCGGAGGACGCGATCTACGCATCGATGAAGTGGAGTCAGCCGAAGATCGCCTCGTAGCGCAGCCCGACCGCATCCGGCTCGATCGGAACCAGGAACAGCTCGAGCTCGCCGAGCGCGGAATGCTCGAGCCGGTGGATCTGCTGAGCCAGAGCGGTACCGCGTGGCCCGCGGAAGATCAGCGAGAACGGCGCGCGCAGCGTCGATGCGATTCCCTGCGCGGCGAGCGCGTTCGCCTCGACGAGCACCAGTTCGTGCGCCGCGCCGTCGATCCACACCCGGAAGGGCTCGTTCAGGTGAGCGGCGAAATCGCTGCGCGTGAGCTGTCCGAGCCGGTCACTCAACCTTGCGCCGGAACGCCCGCCCGCCGGCGAGCAGCGTCATGCCGAGCGCCGCGAGCGCGAAGCTGCCAGGCTCGGGCACCGGAGCGACTTCGAGATCGAGCCGGATCGCGCCGACGTCGACTGCGCCCGCGATCTCGCCGATGCCGAGGGTGTCGATGCGAACCGCGATGGAGTGTCCGGTGAAGGTGATCTCCGATCCCAGTGCGACGCCGCTGATGTTCACGAGGTCGACGCCGATGGCGACGATCTCGAGCGATGGATCTCCGAAGTCGAGATTTGCGAAGACGAGCTGCGTTCCCGCCGGATAGCCGGTGGTGCCGTCGACCGCCCCCGCCTCCAGCACCAGCTCGATCGCAAATCCGCCCAGGTTGATTGACTCGCTGGGAAGCAACAGCGCTCCGATGTTCGAACCGTCGCCGGGTGTGATCTCGGGCCCGGCGCCGATCCCCACGTCATCGCTCACGTCGAGCGACGCGCCATCGGAGATGCGGACCAGCGCAGTCCCCACGAGGGACGCGTCCGCCGACGCTGGAAGCAGCAGCAGGGCTCCGAGCGCCAGCGCCTGCCAAACCGAGCCACTTGCCGAGCGCCTCATTCGATTTTCCCCACACCCACGCCTTGCCGCTTGTGACCGATGCGAAAGATCCCCTGGCGGGGAGCCTTCGTAGTGATGTGGGTGCGCGGCGGGGTAGGTGGCAGCGATCGGGCCCGCTTTCCTCCGAACGCGAGAGGTTTCGAGCTGGCCACCGAGGCCATGCAACGCGATCAGGGCTCTGCTCGGGGCCCCTGCTCTGCAACCACGCCGTGCTCGAGCAGCTGCTGCGCCGCGCGAGCGCCGTCGATCGCCGCGCTCATGATCCCGCCCGCGTAGCCAGCGCCTTCGCCGACCGGATAGAGGTTCGAGAAGCCGAGCGCGACGAAGCGCTCGCGGTCGCGCGCAATCCGCACCGGACCGGAACTGCGCGACTCGAGGCCGACCAGCATGCCCTCGGGACCCGCGAAGCCGGGGATCTCGTTTTCGAAGCGCAGCAGCGCGTGCGCGAGAGCGGCGCGCACCGGCTCGGGCAGCAGCGCGTCGACGCGCGCCGAGACCATCCCGAAGCGGTAGCTCGAGCGACCCAGGCTCGCACCCGCGCGTCCGGCCAGGAAGTCCGGTGCACACTGAGCCGGCGCGGTGTAGTCGGATCCGCCGGCCGCGAAGAACGCGCGTTCGAGCCGCGCCTGGAACGCGACGCCCGCGAACGCGCCGGGGCCGATACTCGCGCGGTCCCAGCGTCGTCACGATGGCGGCGTTTGCGAACGGCGAGCTGTGCTTCGAGTTCGACATCCCGTTGGTACAGAGCAGCTCGGGCTCCGAGACGCTCGCCACGATCTGGCCGCCCGGGCACATGCAGAAACTGTGTGCGCCCGGCGCGTCGTCGCCGGCGCGGCAGGTGAGTCCGTAGTAGGCCGGGCCGAGCAGCGCGGCCTCCGGCCCCTCGCCGTGGCGTGCGCGGTCGATCATCGCCTGCGGGTGTTCGATGCGCACGCCGAGCTGGAACGGCTTGGCCTCGAACGACGACGCCCTGCGCGGCCAGCGCGCGCCAGGTGTCGCGCGCGCTGTGCCCCGGCGCCAGGATCAGCGCCGTGCAGGGAATCTCGCCGCGCGCGCTCGCGAGCGCGCGGACGCTGTGCGGCGCGGCCGCCGCTGAGAACGAGGCGATCGACGCGGGTGCGCCAGTGGAAGCGCACCCCGTTCGCCTCGAGCCGCGCGCGGAGCGCGGGCAGGATCTCGTGCAGACGATCGGTGCCGATGTGCGCGCGCGCGTCGTACAGGATCTCGGGCGGCGCGCCGCAGGCGACCAGCTCCTCGAGCAGCGGGATCTCGAGCGCGTGAGCCACGCGCGTGTAGAGCTTGCCGTCGGAGTAGGTGCCGGCGCCGCCCTCGCCGAAGAGCAGGTTCGACTCGGGATCGGGAAGACGCGTGCGTTGGAAGGCGTTCAGCGAGCGGCCGCGATCGCGCAGCGCGTCGCCGCGATCCACGAGGTCGACGGCCACGCCGTTGCGCGCCAGCACGAGCGCCGCGAAGAGCCCTGCGGGCCCAGCGCCGAGCACCGCCACGCGCTGGCCGGCGAGCGACGCGTGCACGCGCGCGACCTCGATCCGCCCTCGCTCGGGCGCGCGCACCACGCGTCCCGCGCGCAGCGCGCGCGAAAGACCCGCTGAGCGCAGCTGCGCGGGCGACCACCAGATCCGCCTGGACGACGAAGCGCAGCCGGCGCGTCGCGGCCGAGGCGCCGCGCGTCGAGCGATTTCTTCGCGATCCGGAAGCCGCGCAGCTGGTCGGCGCCGAGTCCCGCTGCGGCGAGTGCGCGCTCGCGAACGCGCTCCTCCGCCTCGCCGATCGCGAGTTCGATGCCCGACACGCGCCAGGTTTCGAGCGCCTCCGTCACTCAGCCGCTCCGCTCTGCGCGACAACACCGCTCAGGGTTCTGAACGGTGGCGAGCACGCTGTCGTCGGCGGTCACCCCGAAGCGGCTCGCGACGCGCTCGATGTCTTCGAGCGACGTGCTGCTGCGGGTGACGCCGTGGAGAGGCAAGGCGCCGCCACGAAGCGCGCGCGTCTCCTGCGCGCCGCCGCCGGCGGCGCCGCCGCGTCGAGCGTGTGGAGCACGGCCGAAGCCATCGCGGTTTCGAGGCACCGCTGATGGCGTCCGTTCATGAAATGCGCCGAGCAGGCGACCTTCACGTGATGGGCGCGCGGGAGCAACGCGGCGACGGCCGCCGCGTGCGACGCCGGGATCAAGGCGTCGCGTTCGCCCCAGACGAACGCGCCGGGTATCGCGAGCCGCGCGAGACGCGTCCAGGTGCCGCCGGGACCGAAGGCCGGATCGAGCGCCATCTCGCGCGCCGCGGACACGAGGTGCGCGCGCGTGGCTGGACAGGAGAGGTAGTAGGCAACGCGCATGCTCGCGCGCGCGAGCCAGTTGTGCTCGAAGGCGGGACGCGCTTCGAGCGTCGTCGAGATGCGCTGCAGCCGCGGCCAGAACCACTCGAGCGGAATGCGCTCGGCCGCCTTCGGGCTCATCCACTGTGCGAGCGACAGCATCCAGATCATGCTGCGCCACGGCAGGAACGGCGCCACCAACACCATGCCGCGGAACGCGGCGGGTTCGCGGAGCGCCGCTTCGAGCGCGACGCGTCCTCCCATCGACATCCCGAGCACGACGGGAGGCGTCGCGAGACTGCGCGCCAACTCGATCACCGGCTCGGCCATGCACGCCGGCGTGAGCGGCGCGTCGGGGCCCGGCGTACGGCCGAAACCAGGCAGGTCCACCGCGATCGTGTGCACGTCGCGTCCGGTGAGCAGCCGCGCGACGCCACCGAACGCGGTCGACTCGAGCGCCAGCGGGTGCAGCATGATCACCGGCCGCCCAGTTCCCCATTCCTGCGTGAAGAGCGTCACGACTGCGCCTCCTCGGAGGCGACGCGCGCGAAGCTGGCGATCAGCGCCGGCCAGGCGCGCATTTCGTCGAGCGTCGCGGCGACGTGTAGATCCGCGCGCGGCAGGAGTTCCGCGAGCTGGGTCGCCGTCGAGACCGGGTGCACGGGATCGCCGCGCCACGCGAGGATCAGCGCGGGCATGCGCAGCCCGCGCAGCGCGCCGCGCTCGGGCAGATCGGAGTCGGCGGCGCCGCGCATCGCCGTCGCCACCGCGCGGGCGTCGGCGTGCGCGAGCTGCTCGGCCAGCCCGCTCTGCAGCGCGGCGACCGGGCTCGTGGAACCGGGGCGGGGCAGCGACGCGAGCAGCCGCAACGGCCGCGAGACCGACCCAGCTCACGCACGTCGAGGCGATCCGGTAGAAGCGCGCTTGACGAGGTCGCGTCTCCCACGCGGTGGGCGGCGCTACGAGCACGAGGCCGATGACGCGATCGGGCGCCAGCACGGCCGCGTGCAACGACGTCGCGCAGCCCATCGAGACGCCGCCGAGCAGCGCGCGCGGCGCCCCGAGCGCAGCGGCGAGCGCGAGCATGTCGCGGGCCAGTTCGGGCCAGCGCAGGTGGGCGGGATCGAGGTCGAGATCGGAATCGCCGTGGGAGCGCGCGTCGTAGCGGACGAGTCGCGCATGCGCGCAGATCGGAGACCAGTCGAAGATCGGGATGGCGTCTTCCTGCGCGATGCTGCTCATCAGGCCGTGGCCCCAGAGAAACAGTGGCGCCATGCGCTGCGGGGGCGTGGTGTCGAGCGCACGCGTCGCCAGCTCGATGTCGCGCACCTCGACGCGGGCCTGGCATTCGCTCATCGCGCGCCTCCTGGGAATCGCGGCGACGCTAGCCCAGCACGTCCGCTGCGCGCAGAGTTGCGGCGCGCTCGGCATCTCGCTCGGCTCTCGCTTGGCTCTGGCAACTCCTCGCCACGCGCGCGCAACACGGCACGCCGCGCTTGGTGCGCTCGCGGCTAGAGGACGCCGAAGATTGCGCGCAGTTCCGCGTGCGACGCGGCGACGTGGTCGGCCTCGGGCAGCGCGGCGGTATCGTCGTGAGCCGCGCGCAGTCGCACGCTCCGCATCCCGACGTTGCGCGCGCCGGCGACGTCGGTGCGGAGCAGGTCGCCGACGTGAATGGCGCCGCGCGCCGCCACGCCCAGCGCGGCGAGCGCAGCGCGGAAGATGCGCGCATCCGGTTTCGGCACGCCCACCTCGTCGGAGAAGAGCTGGGCGCGGAGCCCGTCGAGCAGGCCGACTCGTGCGAGATGCTTGCGAACGACACGTCCGGGCGTCAGACCCGTGTCGCAGATGAGCGCCGCCGGTATGCCCGCGCGCGCCAGCGCCGCGACGGTCTCCACGGCGCCATCGAGCGGCACGACGCGGCTCGAGTGCGACGCATTCTCGAGGTGCGCAACCAGCAGCTCGAAGCTCGCGCCGTGCGTGAGGGCGCGCAGATCTTGCATGGCCCAGCTCGCCACCTCGCGCGCGCCGCTCGCGACGCCCTCGGTCCACAGCGTCATGTGGTGCTGCCAGGCGCGGTCGAAGGCGCTCTCCGCCTGCTCGAAGTCGACGCGCGCGCCGCTCTCGCGGGCGGCGTACAGCAGCGCGTCCACGCGCCGCCGATGCGCCTCGTGCCAGTTCTCTTCGCGTAACAGCGTGTTCCAGCAGTCGAAGGTGACGGCGCTCGGGAGCGGACTCACGGGCGAGCCTTTGCATCGAGTCCGAGCGCAGCAAGCCACTCGCGCTTCGGACGCCCCGTGTCGATCCGCACGTAGCGGCCGGCTTCGCCGGGACTCGGCGTCTGCCACTGAGCGGTGACGCTTCGCGCGATCGCCGGCCATCCGCCGGCCGGTCCGCCGTCACGGCTGGAACGCCTCGAGAGCCGCGCTTCCACCTGCTCGGGCCGGGCGTCGCAGTGGACGAAGATGAACTCGGCGCCGTGGCGGGCCGCGAGCGCGGCCGCCTCGGCGCGCCGCCGGGCATCGGGGAAGCACGCGTCGAGCACGACGGGCCGTTTCTCGATCGCGTCGACGTAGCGCTGCTGTTCGGCGAGAAGCCGCGCGAGATCGGCGGCGGCGCCCGCGGTGTTCGGTTGCGCCTCGAACTCGTCCGCGCGCGCGCGCAGTCGCTTCGCCAGCGTGAGTGGCGCCGCCGGCGCCTCGTCGCCGCAGGCTTCGGCGCCGTCGTGGAGCACCGCGAGCGCGTCTGCGACAGCGCGCACGTGACGGCCCCGAGGCCGCCCGGTGTCGAGCCGGTGGTCGAGGCGATCGCGGCGGCGGAAGAGCTGTCTCACGCCGCGATGGTACGGCTCGCGCGCGACGCGGCGAGCGGGCGCGTCGCGTGGCAACGCAGCTCGAGGTTGCGGGTGTCGTCCGGGCCAGCGAGAGCTTCAACGCCGCACGGAGTCCGTTGTCGTCGGAGACACGCGGAGCCTTGCGATCGTCGCGACCAGCAGCCGCACCACCTTCTCCACGTTCTGCTCGAAGATCGCGACGATCTGATCCCAGGTGACGGGCTCCTCGTCGTCCTTCCAGCAGTCGTAGTCGGTGGACATGGCGACCGTCGCGTACGGGATGCCGGCTTCGTTCGCGAGCGCGCACTCGGGCGCGATCGACATGTTGATGATGTCCGCGCCCCAGCGCGCGGAACATGTGCGACTCGGCGCGCGTCGAGAAGCGCGGGCCCTCGATCGTCACGACGGTTCCCTTCGCGTGGTGCTTGATCTTCAGCGCGCGCGCCGTGGCGATCAGCAGCTTGCGCAGCTCCGCGTCGAACGGGTCGGCCATCGGCGTGTGCATCGGCCTGCGCCGGGCTCGAAGTCGTCGTGGAAGCTGGTCTTGCGGAAGCGCGTGAAGTCGATGAACTGGTCGACGATCACGAGGTCGCCGCGCCCGATCTTCTTGCGCAGGCTGCCGACCGCCGTGGTCGCGAGGATGTGGGTGCAGCCCGCGTCGACGCAGCGCCTGGATGTTGGCGCGGTTCGGGACCTGGGTGGGCGGCAGCGTGTGCTGGCGGCCGTGGCGCGCGAGCAGCACGCACTCGACGCCCTCGATCGTCGCCGTGGCGCAGCGGCGAACTCGGTTCGCCCCAATGCGTCGACGACGACGTCGTCGTGCGCGTCCTTCAGGATCTCCGGGTCGTCGAGTCCCGAACCGCCGATGATCCCGATCTTCGCCATGAACGGATCCTCCTGCGCATCGCGCTCCGGGCCGCTGCCCGGGGGCCGCGACAGGCCGAGGCTACTCTTCGGCCGATCGCACGCGGACTCGAAACCTCGCGGGCCGATCGTGCATCGAACCGGTGCGCTCACAGCGTCCCTCACTGCATCCACAGCGAGCACCATGGCACCCCTCCTCCGCATTCTCCAGCCGAGCGACGCAGCGCAGCCGCGAGATCACCGACGTGGGCCTCTACCTGCGCAGGCGCGAATTCCTGACCGGCGCCGCCGCGATCGCAGGCGCAGCGCTGATCCCGGGCTGCTCGCGCGACGACGGGCTGGCGGGCGCCGCCGGCCGCCGGAATCCGCCCCGCCCGACGCGGTGACTCCGAAGGACAAGGCCACCGAGTACAACAACTTCTACGAGTTCGGCACCGACAAGACCGATCCCGCGCGAGTACGCCGGCTCGCTGCGCACGCGGCCCTGGACGATCGCCGTCGAGGGCGAGGTCGCGAAGCCCGGCACGATCGCGATCGAGGACGTGCTGAGCGCGTTCCCGCGCCAGGAGCGCGTCTACCGCCTGCGCTGCGTCGAGGCGTGGTCGATGGTGATTCCGTGGCTCGGCTTCCCGCTCGGCGATTTCCTGAAGCGCTTCGAGCCGACGTCGCGCGCCAAGTTCGTGCAATTCGAGACGCTGCGTCGATCCCGCGCAGATGCCGGGCCAGAAGCGCGACGTGCTCGAGTGGCCGTACCGCGAGGGCCTGCGCATCGACGAGGCGATGCACCCGCTCGCGATCTTCGCGACCGGCATGTACGGCGGCGATCTCGCCAACCAGAACGGCGCGCCGCTGCGGCTCGTCGTGCCGTGGAAGTACGGCTTCAAGAGCATCAAGTCGATCGTGAAGGTGCGCCTCGTCGAGCAGCTTCCCGTACACGACGTGGGCCGCGTCGGCGCCCGACGAGTACGGCTTCTACGCCAACGTGAACCCGGACGTCGACCACCCGCGCTGGAGTCAGCGCAAGCGAGCGCCGCATCGGCGACTTCGCGCAAGCGCCCGACGCTGCCGTTCAACGGCTACGCGCGACGAGGTGGCGTCGCTCTACGCGGGCATGGATCTGCGGAAGAACTTCTGAGTGACGCGACGCCGCGCACTCGACCGCACGATCGTCGTCGCGTGTCTCGCGCCCGCCGCGTGGCTCGCGTGGCGCGCCGCGAGCGGCGACCTCGGCGCGAACCCGATCGAGACCGTCGAGCACGACGACCGGCGACTGGGCGCTGCGCCTGCTGCTCGCGACGCTCGCGGTGACGCCGCTGCGACGGCTCGCCGGCTGGCAGCGCGATCGCGACGCAGCGCCGCACGCTCGGCCTCTTCGCGTTCGGCTACGCCACGGCGCACTTCCTCACCTGGTCGGTGCTCGACAACGGTCTCGACCTCGCCGGCGATCGTCGAGGACATCGGCAAGCGGCCGTTCGTCACGGTGGGATTCACCGCGTTCGTGCTGCTGATCCCGCTCGCGGCGACGTCGACGCGCGCGTCGATCCGTCGGCTCGGCAAGCGCTGGATCACGCTGCACCGGCTGGTCTACGTCGCCGCGGCGCTCGGCGTCGTGCACTTCTTCTGGCTGGTGAAGAAGGACCTGCGCCCGCCGCTCGTGTACGCCGCGGTGTTGGCGGCGCTGCTCGGGGTGCGGGTCGCGCTGCGCTACTCGAAGTCGCGATCCAGCACCGTGCGGCGTCCCTCCGCGCGTGCCTTCTCGATGGCGCGGTCGCAGAGTCCGCGCACCGCGTCCGAGAGCGGCGTCGCGACGCGGTCCGACGTGTTGAATCCCGATCGCCCGCGCACGTAGTTCTTCAGCTTCGAGATCACGATCAGCACGTCGGCCTCGAGCGGGTCGGGCGCGCGCGGGCGTCGGCGGCGGCATGATCCGGCGCGGCGAGCGCTCGGTGGGCGAGGCCGCCACCGTCGACGACGCCTGCGGACTCGACGCGGCCTGCGCCGACTGGTCGCGCTCCCAATCCGCCCGCGACGGCGCCGCTTCTCGACCGCCCACGACTCGCGGTGTCGCACCACCGAGAGGTGCGCGTCCCAGCACGACACGTTGCAGAACACCAGCCCGGTGCGCGGCCGGTTGCAGGTCGACACGTTGCACACCCAATGCTGCGCGCCAAACGCAATCGGCGTCTTGCACGACGAACACCGCCGCCACGACGAATCATCACTCATCGAGAACCTCCAGCAGGCGCCCCCCAGGAGGAGCCGGGCGTCAAGTTATTTCGGCGTCAAGTTATTTCGGCGTCAGGTTATTCGGCCTTGCAGCGCGCTGCCTCTCGCGGCAAATTCAGAGTGCCCCAGAGGTCCCTGGGAGCACGAGCCTGCCCCGCCGACTCGAGATCGACCACGCCGGCGCGTTCCATCACGTCATTGTTCGCGGTGTCGACCGCCGCGACATCTTCCGCGACGATGCTGATCGCGTCGCGTACTGCGAGCGACTCTCGCTCGTCTTCCTGGAAGACGGCGCGAGTTGCCTCGCCTGGGCGCTGATGCCCAACCACGTGCATCTGCTGGTCCGCACCGGGCGGCGACCGCTCTCGCGCGTGATGCACCGGGTGGGAACCCGCTACGGTCGCTACTTCAACGACCGCCACGGGCGCGTCGGGTATCTGTTCCAAGGTCGCTACCACGCGATCGCCGTCGCGGACGACGAGTACCTGATGACCCTCGTGCGCTACGTCCACAGCAATCCGCTGCGAGCTGGCCTCGTTGCTTCCGTCGACGAACTGGATCGACACCGCTGGTCGGGGCACGCGGCGCTGGTGGGACGCGCGCGCTGCGGCGCCGTTCCACGACGCGCGGCGAAGCGCTGCGGCTCTTCGACGAGAACGAGGCGCTGGCGCGGGCGACCGTTCGCGCGCTGATGCAATGCACCGACCAGGCGCCGGAAGCGGAATTCGGGGTCGAAGGCGCGAATCGCGATCCCGTCGCGGCGCCGGTCGAGTCGCCGTACGAGGTCGATCCGGCGCTGGCGCTGCCGGCGCTGATCGCCCGGGTCTGCACGGCCCAGCGCATACGCGAAGCCGAGCTGCGAAGTGGCAGTCGCTGCCGCCCGGTGAGCCTCGCGCGCGCGACCATCGCGTATCTCGCGCTTCACGATCTGGGGGTGTCGCTCGCCGAGACGGCGCGGCTCGCTCGGCGTTTCACGGCAGGCGCTGTGGGCGCGTCTCGAGGACGGGAACCTGGCGGCGTCGCGACTCCCGCGATGACCGTCGCAACAACTTGACGCCGGAATAACTTGACGCCCGGCTCCTTCTTCTAATCGAGCAGCGCCAATAGGTCTTCGCGGGAGAGGGATGCGGCGGCGGCGGCGTCGCCGAGGGCGGCTTCGGCGAGCGAGCGTTTGCTTGCTTGCAGCGCGAGCACGCGTTCTTCGACGGTGTCGGCTGCGACGAGGCGGTGTACGAGCACCGGTCGGGTCTGGCCGATGCGGTGCGCGCGATCGGCGGCCTGCTCTTCGACGGCGGGGTTCCACCACGGGTCGAGCAGGAAGACGTGATCGGCGGCGGTGAGGTTGAGTCCGGTGCCGCCGGCTTGCAGCGAGATCAGCAGGACCGGCGGACCGGCCTCGTCCTGGAAGCGCGCGACGACGCCGGCGCGATCGCGCGTCGAGCCGTCGAGCCGCGTCCACTCGATCTGCGCCGCGCGCAGCGCCGGCTCGACGCGATCGAGCAGGCTCGTCCACTGCGAGAAGACGAGCGCCTTGTGACCCTCCGCGACGGCCGTCGCCAGCTCCTCGACGAGCAGCTCCACCTTCGACGAAGACTCGGCCTGCTGGCCCGGCACGAGTCCCGCGTGACACGCGGCCTGGCGCAGCCGCAGCAGCGCTTCGAGCACCGCGAGCACGTTGCCGCCCGCGGCGAAGCGCAGCGCGACTTGCGCCTTCGTGGCGGCGCGCACCGCGTCGTAGACGGCGCGCTCGCGCTCGTCGAGTTCGACGCGCAGCACCACCTCGGTGCGCGGCGGCAGTTCGGGCGCCACCTCGATCTTGCGGCGCCGCAACACGAACGGGCGGATGCGCGCGCGCAGCCGCCCGGCGGCGCCGGCGTCGCCCGCCGCGATCGGTCTGGCGTAGCGCTCGTCGAAGCGCGCGCGCGTGCCGAGCAGGCCCGGGTTCGCGAAGTGAAGCTGGCTCCAGAGTTCGTCGAGACGGTTCTCGACCGGCGTGCCGGTCATCGCGACGCGCCACGCTCGCGCGCAGCGCATGCGCCGCGCGCGCCACCTGGCTCTCCGGGTTCTTGATCGCCTGCGCCTCGTCGAGCACCACCGCGTCCCACGCGACCGCGCCGAGCGCCTCCGCGTCGAGGCGCAGCAGCGCGTAGCTGGTGAGCGTCACGTCCGCCTTCGGATCGAGCGCGCGGCCCGGACCGTGATAGAGCGCGACCGAAAGGCCGGGCCGGAAGCGCCGCGTCTCGTGTTCCCAGTTGAAGAGCACGCTGGTCGGCGCCACCACGAGCGCGCGCTTCCCTGTCGCAACGCGCACAGCACTTCGAGCGTCTTGCCGAGGCCCATGTCGTCGGCGAGCAGCGCGCCGAGGCCGGCGTCGCGCAGGAAGACGAGCCAGTCGACCCCCGTGCGCTGGTAGCCGCGCAGTGTCGCGCAAAGATCAGCGGGAAGCGCCGCGTGCGGAATACCGGCGAAGTCGTCGACGAGCGCGGCGAGCGAACCGAGTTGCGCGGGACGCGGCGTGCCGAGCGCGTCGCAGAGCTGCGCGAGGGCGGGCAGGGCGGCGCGCGGCAGCGTACCCGCGGCGTCGCGCGCTTCGAGCAGGTCAGCGACCTCTCGGCCGAAGCGCGCGAGCCAGTCCGCGGGCAGCGGCGCGAGACCGCCGCCGGGAAGCAGCACGAGCGACTCGCCCGCCGCCCACGCGCGCAGCGCGGTCGCGCCGTCGACGCGCCGCGCGCGACTCTTATCCGTGTCGGCTTCGCTCTCGAACCAAACGTCGAAGCCCTCCGCGTTCGCGGCGACGTGCGCCGCGAGCGGCGGCGCGCGGAAGAACGCGCGCTGCGCGTCGCCGTGCACCGTTCCCGAGAAACGCGCGAGTCGTTCGGCGAGCGCGATCGCGTCTTCGCCGCGCACCGACACGTCGATGCCGATCGGCAACTCCAGCTCGCTCTGGATGCGGCGCGCCGCCGCGCGCTCGCCCGCTTCGTCGCGCACCGGCACGACGCCCTGCACCGCGACGAGATGCCCCAACACGACGCGCGCCGTCGGCGGATCGCCGTACACCACGTCGGCGCGCGCCACCAGCGCGTCGCCGTCGCGCGACGTCGCGACGCGCGCGCGCGGCGGCTCGCTGCGCGTGGTGCGCGGCAGCCGCGTGGTCTGCACGTCCACCGCGATGCGGCGCGCGAGATCGGGCAGGATCTGGCTCGCCAGCACCGTGGCTTCGTCGGGGCGGAAGAACTTGCCGCGCGGCAGCTCGGCGAGTTCGCGACCATCGAGGCGCGTCTCGCGCAGCGGGCGGATCGTGTCGCCGCACAGCACCGCGTCGTCGCCGAGCGACGCGGTGACCCCGGGCCGCAGCTCCACGCGGAGCAGGAAGCCGCCGTCGTGATCGACGAGGCGCCCTTCGGGCGCGACGGGTTCGGAGGAGATCTTCACCGGCGCGCCGTCGAGCGACACGGCTTCGCAGGCCGCGAGCGCTTGCAGCACGCGCAGCAACGCGCCGCGCGAGAGCAGCCGGCCGCCGATGCCCTGGATCGCGTCGTCGACCGCGAGATCGGCTTCGCTCGCGGCGATGCGCGGACCGGCGACGCGACCCGCCGCGAGCGCGCGCAGGCTCGCAGCGAGCGGCACGCGCTCGTCGCCGCGCACCGCGAAGCGGTCGAGCGCGAGTCCGCCGGCGACGACGCCGCAGCGCGTAGTGGATCGTCCCCGCGCCGCTCTCTCCGGCCGACGGCAGCTCGCGACCTTCCTCGCGGGCGCGGCGCAGCGCGATCACAGCCGCGGCGACGTGCTCGCACGGATCTTCAGGACCCGGGCAATCGCACGACCAGGCGTCGGCATCGAGGAGCAGCGTGACGAGCCGCGCGACCGGCCGGCCCGGCTCGGCGACGCGCAGATGCGCTTCACGCGCATCGATGCGTTCGGCAATCACCGCATCCGCGCGCGCCAGCTCGACGCCGCGCGACCACTCGCGCCGCGACGCCGATTCGCGGACTGCTTCGAAGAGCGACTGCATGCGCGGCGGTGATTCTAACCGCTGCGCCGGTTCAGCTACGCTGCGGCTCGCATGAGCGCTCCCGCCTCCGAACGACCCCGCCTGCGCGACCGCATCGACCGGGCCGCAACCGCCGACGAGGTGCTCGACCGCTTCGTCGCGTGGATCGCCGAGACCGGCATCACGCCGTACCCCGCGCAGGAAGAGGCGCTGCTCGAACTCTGGTCGGGCAAGCACGTGGTGCTCTCGACGCCGACCGGATCGGGCAAGTCGCTGGTCGCGCTGGGTCTGCACTACAAGGCGCTTTGCGAGGGGCGCCGCTCGTTCTACACCGCGCCGATCAAGGCGCTTGCGAGCGAGAAATTCTTCGCGCTCTGCGAGGAACTGGGCGCCGAGAACGTCGGGATGCTCACGGGTGACGCCAGCATCAACTGGGCCGCGCCGCTGATCTGTTGCACCGCCGAGGTGTTGATGAACATGGCGCTGCGCAACGGCGAAGCGGCCGACGCGCCGTACGTGGTGATGGACGAGTTCCACTACTACGCAGACGCCGATCGCGGCGTCGCGTGGCAGGTTCCGCTGCTGACGCTGCCGCATACGCGCTTCCTGCTGATGTCGGCCACGCTCGGCAACACGCGGCCAATCGAAGAGCGGCTCGAGCGCATCACCGGCCGCGCGGTCGTTCACGTCCACTCCGACGAGCGGCCGGTACCGCTCGACTTCGAGTACCGCGACACGCCGCTGCACGACACCGTCGAGACGCTGATGGAGCAGGGGCGGGCGCCCGCTTACGTCGTGTACTTCACCCAGCGCGAGGCGGCGGAGCAGGCGCAGGCGCTCACGTCGGCGCACGTCGCGACGCGCGAACAGCGCCAGGCGATCGGCGAGGCGCTCGCGGGCTTTCGCTTCGATTCGCCGTACGGCAAGGACGTGCAGCGCCTGCTCCGTCAGGGCGTGGGACTGCACCACGCGGGGCTGCTGCCGAAGTACAGGCTGCTCGTCGAGCAACTCGCGCAGAAGGGCCTGCTGCGCGTGGTGTGCGGCACCGACACGCTCGGCGTCGGCGTCAACGTGCCGATCCGCAGCGTGCTCTTCTCGGCGCTCTCGAAGTACGACGGCCAGAAGGTGCGGATGCTCTCGGTGCGCGAGTTCAAGCAGATCGCGGGCCGCGCGGGCCGCAAGGGTTTCGACGAGCGCGGCTGGGTGCTGTGCCAGGCGCCCGCTCACGTGATCGAGAACCAGCGCAGCGCCGCGAAAGCCGGCAAGCCGGGCGCGAAGAAGAAGGTGGGAAAGGCGCGGCCCCCGCCCGGCTTCGTCGCGTGGGACAAGAAGGCCTTCGAGCGACTGGCGTGGAGTCAGCCCGAGACGCTCGTGTCGCAGTTCCGCGTGACGCACGGGATGCTCGTCGCGCTGTTGCAGCGCGGCCAGGACGAGGGCCTGCGCGGCAGCGGCTACCGGCTGCTCCTCGAGCTGATCGAGCGCTGTCACGAATCCCACGCCGAGAAGCGCAGCTTGCGCCGCCAGGCGGCCGCGATCTTCCGCTCGCTGCGCTCCGCTGGGCTGATCCAGCGCGTACACGACCTCGACGCCGGCTTCCCGAGCATCCGTGTGTCGCCCGAGCTGCAGAGCGACTTCTCGCTGCACCAGTCGCTCTCGCTGTACCTCGTGGACGCCGTCGCGCTGCTCGATCCGGAAGGTCCCGAGTACGCAATGGAAGTGCTCTCGCTGGCGGAATCGATTCTCGAGAACCCGCGCCAGATCCTGGCGCAGCAGGTGAGTCGCGCGAAGGGCGAATTGATCGCGCGGCTCAAGGCGGAGGGCGTGCCCTACGAGGAGCGCATCGCCCAGCTCGACGAGGTGACGCATCCGAAGCCGCTCGCGGAGTTCGTGTACGCGACCTTCCGCGGCTTTCTCGAGAAGCACCCCTGGTTCAGCGAGCAGAACATCCGGCCCAAGTCGATCGCGCGCGAGATGTGGGAGCACTACGACGACTTCGCCGACTTCGTGCGTCGCTACGGCATCGAGCGCAGCGAAGGGTTGCTGCTCCGCTACCTCTCGCAGGTCCACAACACGCTGGTGCACAGCCTGCCCGAGGCCGCCTGCACGCAAGACGTCTTCGACGTGATCGGCTTCCTGCGCGCGCTGATCGCGCGCGTCGACTCGAGCCTGGTGGACGAGTGGGAGAACCTTTCGCGACCCGGCGAAGCGCGCGAACGCGGCGCCGCGCCCGCACAGCCGCGACCGATCGACCTCGCGCGCCACCCGAAAGCGCTCGCCGCGCGCATTCGCGGCGAGATGCACCTGCTGGTGCGCGCGCTGGCCGCGGGTCGCTACGAGGATGCCGCCGGCTACGTGCGGCAGGACGAGCACGACGTCTGGGACGCCGCGCGCTTCGAAGACGCGCTCGCGCCGTTCCTCGCCGAGTACGGCCGCATCGTCTTCGACGGTCGCGCGCGGCTCGCCGACCAGACCCTGATCAAGACGCTCGCGACGCGCCGCTTCGAAATCCACCAGAAGCTGATCGACCCGGCTGGCGACGGCTTCTGGAACCTCGAGGGCGACGTCGATCTCGAAGGTGAACGCGCGCCGGAGGGACCGCTGGTGCGGTTGCGGCGGATCGGGACCTGAAGGGAGACGCGATGGCGGATGCGGAACTGCACGCGAGCGCCGTCGCGGCGCTCGGCCTGGCGAGCCCGCAGCCGAGCTGGGCGCAGCCCGACGTGACGAGCATCGGCCGCTTGCCGATGCACGCGCCGCTGGTGCCGTGCGCGGATCGCGACGCCGCGCTGCGTGGCGACGCCGAGTCGTCGCCGTGGCGGCTCTCGCTCGACGGCCGCTGGCGCTTCCGGCTGCTCGCTTCGCCGCACGCAGCCGACGCCGCGTTCGTCGCGCCGGATTTCGACGATTTCGGCTGGGATGGCCTGGACGTCCCGGTCTCGTGGACGCTGCAAGGGTTCGGCGCGCCCGCGTACACGAACGTGTTGATGCCGTTCGCGACCGAGCCGCCAGCGGTTCCCGAGCAGAACCCGACGGGACTCTTCCGGCGCCGCTTCGCGATTCCCGCCGCGTGGAGCGGTCGTCGCGTGACGCTCACGATCGGCTCGGCTGAGAGCGTCGTCTATGCCTGGGTGAACGGCGTGCCGGTGGGGATGGGCAAGGACAGCCGGCTGCCGAGCGAGTTCGAGATCACGGCGCAGCTCGTCGCGGGCGAGAACACCATTGCGCTCGCGGTGGTGCAGTGGTCCGACGCGACGTGGCTCGAAGACCAGGATCAGTGGTGGCTGCCGGGCCTGCACCGCAGCGTTTCACTCACCTGCACGGCGCCGACGTGGATCGCCGATCTCGCGCTGCAACCGGCGCTCGGCGAGGACGGCGCTGCGACGCTCGACGCCGAGCTGCGCGTCGGTTTCTCGACGGCGCCCGAGCCTGGCTGGAAGGTAGAGTTCGAGCTGTGCGACGCGCGCGGCAAGCCGCTCGCGAAGGCGACGGGCGTCGAGGTGCCGATCTTCCGGCGCGGCGCGCCGGTACTCGAACTGGTGGACGGCTACGTGTTTCCGGGTCACGTCGCGCGTGCGCAGCTCGCGCTGCGCGGGATCGCGGCGTGGTCGCACGAGACGCCGGTGCTGTATCGCGTCGTCGCGACGCTGCGCGATCCGGCGGGCGCCGTGCGCGAGGTGGTGTCGCAGCGCGTGGGCTTCCGCTCGGTCGCCGTGCGCGACAACCAATTGCTCGTGAATGGCCAGCCGGTCTCGATCGTCGGCGTCAACCGTCACGAGTGGGACGACGTGCGCGGGCGCGCCGTCACGCTCGAGGGCATACGCCGCGATCTCGAGTTGATGAAGCAGCATCACGTCAACTCGATCCGCTGCTCGCACTATCCGAACGACGAGCGCTTCTACGACCTCTGCGACGAACTCGGCTTCTACGTGATCGACGAGGCCAACCTCGAAACCCACGCGCGCTGGTCGAGCCTCTGCAACGACGCGCGCTACCAGACCGCGATGATCGAGCGCGGCCTTCGCATGGTGCTGCGTGATCGCAACCATCCCTGCGTGATCGCCTGGTCGCTCGGCAACGAGTCCGGTTACGGCGCCGCGCACGACGCGATGGCGGCGTGGATCCGGCGCGTCGATCCCACCAGGCCGCTGCACTACGAGGGCGCGGTCGGCAAGAATCTGTACGCCGCCGCGCCCGTGACGGACGTCGTGTGTCCGATGTATCCCGAGATCGCCGAAATCGTGGCGTGGTCGCGCGCGCGCAGGGATCGCCGCCGCCCGCTCATTTCGTGCGAGTACTCCCACGCGATGGGCAATTCGAATGGCAGCCTCGCCGACTACTTCGCCGCCTTCGAGCGCGAGCGCGGCCTGCAGGGTGGCTTCATCTGGGAATGGTGCGACCACGGCATCCGCCGCGAGACACCGGACGGCCGCACCTACTGGGCGTACGGCGGCGACTTCGGCGAGACCGTCCACGACGCCAACTTCTGTTGCGACGGGCTCGTAGGTCCCGATCGCACGCCGCACCCCGCGCTGGAAGAGTTGAAGACGCTCGCCCAGCCGGTGCGCGTGCGGGCGCTCGATGCGAAGCGCGGTCGCATCGAGATCGAGAACCGGCGCTGGTTCACGGGCCTCGGCGATCTCGCGGCGCGCTTCACGGTCGAGGTGGACGGCAAGGTCGTACAGCGCGGAGCGCTGAAGCTGCCCGCCGTGCCGCCGCGCGGGCGCGCCGCGCTGCGCGTTCCGCTGAAGCGCCCGGCACTGCTGCCGCGCCAGAGCTGCATGCTCCATCTCGAGTTCAAGCTGCGCCGCACGACGGCCTGGGCGCCGGCCGGCTTCGCAATGGCGTGGGCGCAACTCGCGCTGCCGTTCGTGGCGCGGGTGGTGGCGAAGAAGAAGTCCACTGCAAGGCCGCGTGTCGCCGGGCCGGTCGCGATCGCCGCGACCGAGCGCTCAATCGAGTTCGTCGGCGACGAATTTGCGCTGCTCGTCGATCGCGACGCCGCCGCGATCGCGAGCTTCGCGTGGCGGGATCACGCGATCCTCGAGAGCGGTCCGGTGGCGACCTGCTGGCGCGCGCCGACCGACAACGACGGACTCCGCCAGGGCTGGATGCGCGACGTGCAGGGTGTGCTGCGCAGCTGGCGGCTGCTCGGCCTCGACCGACTCGAGCGGCGCGCCACGGGCGTCCGCTTCGGCGCCGCGCGCGACGGCTCGGCGCGGCTGCGGCTCGACGCGGAGCTCGTCGGCGCCGATCCGAGCCAGCGCGCGCGTCACCGCCAGGAGATCCGCATCGAGCCGTCTGGCGTGCTGCACGTCGTCGACACCATCGAGATCCCCGCAGCTTGGAGCGACGTGCCGCGCGTCGGCGTGGTGATGCGGCTGCCGGGCGAGTTTTCGCAGCTCGCGTGGCTGGGACTCGGTCCACACGAGACATACCCCGATCGCAAGGCGAGCGGACGCTTCGGCCGCTTCGCCGGGACGGTCTCGGAGCAGTACGTCCCGTACGTCGTCCCGCAGGAACACGGTCACCACACCGAGACGCGTTGGGTTTCGCTAGCGACCCAATATGGCGTCGGCGTGCTCATCGCGTGCGCAAAGCCGTTCGGCTTCTCCGCATCGCAGTACCGCGCCCAGGACTTGAGCGCAGCGCTGCATACCCCGGATCTCGTCGCGCACGGCGAAACGGTGCTCCATCTCGACGCCGCCCACCGCGGTCTCGGCACCGGCTCCTGCGGCCCAGACACCCTCCCGCGGTACCAGGTGAAGCCAGGAACCCACCGCCTAGCCTGGACCCTCGAGGTAAGAGAAGGTGCCGGGCGTCAAGTTATTCGGTCGTCAAGTTATTCGTCACGCAGGTCGTCGAGCAAGATGGCAATAACTTGACAACTGAATAACTTGACGCCCGGCACCTAGTGTTGTGGGGAGCTCGATGCGGAGGTCGTTTTGCGGCTCGATTGCGTGGGCGGGCGTTGCGGTCGCGGCGTTGGTTGCGGTTGCGATCGGGTGCGGCGCGCAGCTGAAGTCGCCGCAGGCGGAAGCGGGCGCGATTGCGGCCGAGCGCGAACGGCAGCGCGAGTTCGCGCTGACGGAGTGGATACGGCGCCAGGCGCGCGTCGAGGCGGTGGCGGCGCGCGTTCGCGTCGCCAATACAGAGCTGTGCGGCGGCGACGTCCGCCCGTACCTCGGGATGAGCGTCGGGTCGACCGCGGATTTCGACGAGGAGATGCGTCCCGTCGCGGCGCGAGTGCTCGGCGCCGACGCGAAGCCGCGTATCCTCCGCCTCTCCCCGGGACAACCGGCCGAGCAGGTCGGGCTGCAGCTCGGCGAAGCGATCGTCTCGGTCGACGGCGAGCCGGTGAGTTCGACGACTCAGGTCCTCGCGCGGGTGGCCGCGCATCGGGAGGGTGCGATCCGGCTCGGCGCCCTGCGCGAGGGTCGCGAGGAGTTCGTCCTCGTCACACCGATTGCGGCGTGCAATTACGGCGTCGTCGCGGTGGCCGACGACGACGTCAACGCCTTCGCGGATGGCGAAGACATCGGGATCAACACCGGCATGATCCGCTTCACCGAGAGCGATGACGAACTCGCGATCGTGATCGGTCACGAGTTCGCGCACAACGCGCTGGGGCATCGCGCGCGCAAGACGACCAACTCGGTGCTCGGCGCCGTACTGGGCGGGCTGCTCGACGTCGGCGCGGGCATCCTGGGCGTGGGCACCGGGGGCGTCTTCTCGAAAGCGGGCGCCGGTCTGATGGCCGGGGCGTTCTCGAGGGACTTCGAGCGCGAGGCCGACTACCTGGGCCTCTACTTCGCTTCGCGCGCCGGCTACGACGTCGGCGTCGCGCCCGACTTCTGGCGCCGGATGGGGATCGAGCACCCGTCGAACGTGGAGTCGAAGTATCTGGCGATGCACCCGAGCACGCCGGAACGCGCGCTCTCGCTGGAGCAGGTCATCGCGGAGATCCGCGCGAAGCGCGAAGCCGGCGCGGCGCTCAAGCCCACGCGCCCGGAGTGAGCGCGCAAGCCGAGCTCGTTCACTGCGTCAGGTAGATCGGCGACGACCAGGCGCGCTCTTCGCTCGGCGCGAGGCAATCGTCCGTACCGGCAGTGCGGTAGTCGCCGTAGCAGGGGTTCACTTCGATGCAGCGCCCGCTCTCGTCGCGCGTGCAGCGCTCGAGATCGGCGTTCACGACCAGCGTCGGCTCCTGGATGGCGCGCACGTAGTAGAGCACTTCGCGGTGTTCGCCGGGGAACTCGGGATCCTCGAACTCGACGCTGCAGCCACTCGGATCGCCCGAACACGGAATCGTCCGCCACGGATCCTGGATCAACGAGCCGACCGGCTCGTCGGAGTTCAGGCGCGGCCGGATGCGCACCACTTCGACACGCGTGATGCGGCGGCGCTCGTCGGTCGGGTTGTAACACTCGCCGCGGCAGAGCCGCTCGAGGCGCTCGGCCGAAAGGCCTTCGCGCGTTGCGTCCGGACATCCTTCGGCCTGCTTCAGCGCGCCGGCCGCGCGCACGCGGAAGCGCGGCGCCTCGGCGAGCTGCGTGCTGTTGCCCATCGAGACCGTTCCCTGCGGCCCGTTGAGCAGATCGAACCAGAGCAGGATGCGGTCGCCGCTGGTGCCGTACACGGCGCGGCGCTGGAGCGAGTCCCAGATCGCCTCGCGCGAGCGGCCCTCGGCGTGTACGGCGACGAGTCCGCCGGTCAGGAAGAACGACGCCTGCCGCTCGAAGTCGAGCACCTGGAAGTTCTGGAGCTTCGTGCCCGCGAAATCGAAGGGCACCGACTCGGCGCTCTTCTCGCGCGGGATGCCCTCGTTCACGCGGTCGTACCAGGCCTCGTCGCGGGCGCCACGCGCTTCCGTGTTGGGAATGCGGTCGTATTCCTTGTAACCGGTGCCGGGCCGCGCGCTGTGGTTGTCGCTCGATGCGATGAAGCCGAAGTGGAAGCGCATCTCATGACCCGGAGGGCCAGGCGCTGCGCGCCCTGCGGGATCCACGGACGTCTGATCCGCGTTCGAGAGCGCCATGATGTACTGCACGCTGCTCTTCGGCCGGTAGTTGAAGGCGGGCAGGAAGCAGTCGGGGCAGCTGCCGCAGCTCGCCCAGTCTTCGATCGTCGAACCGGGAACGGTCAAGCGGCCGCGCACGCCGGCCGCGAGGAAGTTCGCGCGCGCCTGGCTGGCGCGTTCTTCACACACGGTCTCGATCGGATCGTCGCAGCGCGAGCGGATGATCTCGCCCGCCTGCCAGCAGCACGGCACGTAGGCGCCCTGCGGCTCGGGGCAGACCGCGTTGCCGGCGGCGTCGAATGTCACTTCGCGGAAGTCGCGGTACTCCTCGGAGTTGCCGTGTCCGGAGAACACCTCGATCAAGCGCTGGCGCTCGGGATCGTGCTGCTTGGCGTTGAGCTGCTTGTCCCACGAAGAGCCCGGAGGTGTGTAGATGCCCCAGGTCGTGCCGTGCGGGATCACCAACGCCGGGTAGCCCCACTGGTCGAGCTTCGCGAAGAGCTTCTCGGGCGTGTCGGCGCCCTCGGAGCACGAATCGGGGAGTTTGCGCGAATCGACGCCTTCCTCGCAGAGCGGCGTGTCGCGCAGCTCCGACAGGAACGTCATCATGTTCAGGTAGTACTGGCGGTTCGGGAAGTCGGCGAGCGGGAGCAGCACGCGTTGGCGGAAGTTGATGTTCTGGCGCATCGCCTGCGCCGCGAACGAACCCGAGTGGATCGGCCGGCGCGGCACCTTGTCGGCTTCGGTGTCGCGCAGTACTACGTTCTTGTGGCCGTAGTGGTTCTCCGGCGTGGTTCCGATCTGCGTCCATTCCCAGCCGAGGAACGAGACCATATCGGGATTCTGCGGATCGCCCGCGATCGCGTTGCACTGGCGGATCGCGTCCTGCGTCTCCTGCCAGCGCGCGGGCGTGATGCTCTCGGCGTGGTCGTTGATGCTCCAGAAGTCGAGGCCCGAGCAGTAGCGCGCGTAGTCGCAGGCGTCGGCGATCGGATGGGCGCCTTCGCCCTGCAGGATCGGCATTCCCATCATGAAGGCGTCGGCGGAGAAGGTGGTGTGCACGTGCAGGTCGCCGAACAAGATCTGCTCGGCGGGGGCGGGCGACGTCGCGTTCTCGGCCAACGCGCGAGCGGCCTGCGCTTCGGCATTCGCACGCGACTGCACCACCGCATCGGGCAATCGCGCGCCTTCGATCGTGCCGGGATCCTGATGCTCGCCGCAGGCGAGCACGAGCGCCGCGGCCGCGCCGAGCGCTGCCTTCTGGACGCGCCACTTCGATCGCATCATGGCTTCCCCTCCCGAGAGTTCGGCATCCTAACCCCAGCGCCACGCGCTACGCGAGCGTTTTGCGCAGTTCGACGTGCACCGGCCGATAGCCGTCGGCGTCGTAGAGAGCGCGCGCTTCGCGATTCCCGGCCATTACACCGATGCCGATGGCGTCCATGCCGAGCGCGCGCGCGTACGCCTCGGCGCGCTGCAGCAGCGCGCGGCCGAGCCCCCGGCGCCGCCAGCGCGCCAGCACCACGAGGTCGGAGACGTAGGCGTAGTCGGCCTGCGGCTCGTCGGGCTCCTGGGGCGGCACGCGTCCCCACACGCACACGAAGCCAACGACCGCGCCGTCCACCTCGGCGACGAACACGCTACCCGCCCACGTCGCGCAGCGCGCGAACATGCGATCCAGATAGGCGTCGGCGATCGCGTCGCCGCACGGCGCGGCAGGATCGAGCGCGTGCTCGAAATCCTGCAGCGCCACGAAGCAGGCGCGCAGCGCGGCGGCGTCGCGCGCGGGCTCGTAGTCGCGAAGCGCCGCCGCGGGAGTCGTCAGTCGGCGATCCGCGCGGCGCGCTTGCCGAAGACCGGCGTCTCTTCGTCGATCAGCTTCTTCAGCGACGGGCGCGACCAGATCCGCTCGAGGAACGCGCGCAGCTTCGGGAACTTCTTGCGCGACGGTGCGAAGCCGGCGTGGCGCGTGTTCACCAGCTCGGTCGCCACGCTGATGTCGGCGATCGTGAGCTGGTTGCCGACGAAGTAGTCGCGGTCGCCGAGTTGCTGTTCGAGATACTCGAAGAGCGGCGCCGCATCTTCTTCGAAGGTCTTCTTCGCGATCGCCTCGGTCTCGGTGTCGGGCGCCTGGCCGCCCGAGAAGAGCGGCTTCAGCACCAGCGCGAAGAACACCTTCGGGCCCAGGACGGGCGTCACGCCACCGTCCATGAACTCCTCGAACCAGAGTGCGCGCGCGTAGTCGTAGGGATCGGACGGGTAGAGCGCAGGGGTTCGGGAAGCGCTTCTCGAGATAGGCGCAGATCACCGACGAATCGCAGAGCGAGCGGTCGCCGTCCTTGAAGGCGGGGATCTTGCCGAGCGGCGAGATGTCGCGATAGCCCGGCGGCGGCGAGAACGGGTTGATCTGCTCGTGCTGGTAGTCGAGACCTTTTTCGGCGAGGAACAAGCGCACTTTGCGGACGTAGGGGGAGACGCTGCCCCCGAGTAACACGAGCGACATGCAGATTCTCCTCACGATGCGGCTGGGCGCCCGCCGCACTCTATGCGGACTCGTCGGGGCGCACCACCTGCCGGCAGCTCTCGCCGCTAGAGTGCGATCGCGATGACGGCCGGAGCAGCGGGATCGCGGCAAGCGTGGGGGCTCTGGCTCCGGCTCGCGCTCTATTGCGGGATGCTTTCGTCGCTCGCCGTCGCGCCGCTCGGACTCGGGCGAACCCAGACCGCCCGCGCATGGGTCGTGGCCGGGGTGGCGCTGTGCGCCGCCGGCGCAGCGTGGCCGCGCGCTCGCCGCGCGCTGGCGGCGGCGTTCGTGCGTTCGCGCGCGCTGCGGGTTGCCGATGTGCTGCTCTGGAACCTCGCGCTGGTGCTCGTGGCCGGCGAGATCGTGCTCGCCGTGGCGGAACGCCTGATTGCGAGCCCGCTGCTGATCGCGCCGAACGCGAACGTGCAGGAGCTCATCGAAGAGCAGCGCAGAAACGTGTTCCAGTACTTCGGTCGCGACGCCGGCAACGCGCGCGGCTACAACGACACCGAGCCACGCAGCGATGCGACGGGTATCGTCCGGATCGTCGCGCTCGGCGACAGCTTCGCGTACGGCATCGTCGGCTACGAGAAGAACTTCCTGACGCGGCTCGAGACGAAGCTGAGCGAGCGCGCCGGGCGTCCGGTCGAGGTCGTGAACCTGGGTCTCCCAGGCTTGCAGCCGAGTGCGTACTTGCAGCTGCTCGAGGAGGAGGGGATGGCGCTGCATCCCGATCTGGTGATCGTGTGCCTGTTTGCCGGCAACGACTTCCTGAAGGTTGCCGCCCCGACACCCTTCGACGCGCGCAACTGGCGCCTCGTCGGCTTCCTGCTGCGCGCGGCGCGCCATGCAGCAGAGCGCGCACGAACGCGAGATCCGGGTGCGGCCGCCGTTGCCGCGCCGAAGCGCTCGCTTGCGCAGCCGGGCACTTTTTCGGAGCCGGCCTATCTGAAGCTCGCGACGAGCTACGTGCCCTTCCTGCGCCGCGAGCGCGACGCCTCGGTGCAGCGCGGCTACGACGACACGATGGCAGTCGTCGACGAGATCGTCGCGCGCGCCGTGCCGACACCGGTCGCGGTCGCGGTGCTGCCGACGGAGCTGCAGGTGAATCCGCAGCTGCGCGCGTCGGTGCTGTCGCAGCTGCAGCTCCGCGAGCAGGATCTCGATCTCGACGTTCCGGCGCGCGCGACGCGCGCGCACCTCGAAGCTCGCGGTGTCGCAGTGATCGACCTGCTGCCCGCGCTCGCGGCGGCCGAACGCGGCGGGAACACCTATGCGCCGCGCGACAGCCATTGGAACGAACGCGGCAACGAAGTGGCGGCGGAGGTTCTGGCTGAATCGCTCGAAGCGGCGGTGCGCCGCATCGCGGAAACCAAGCCCTCGCAGACGCGGGCCGATGCGCAGCGGAACGGCACGCACTGAGCAAGGGCGTCGCCGTGGCGGCACGGCGTGATCTTGCTACGGCGAAGCGCGCGTGCCGCCGATCCGTGAGATGGAACTGCAGGAGGGCCGAATGTGAGGCTCGCAAGCATCGCTCCGAAAACCGTCTCGCTGCTCGCACTCGTGCTGCTCGCGACGCCGCTCGGGATCGCGCCCGGCTGCGCGCGGGACGGCGAACTCCGACAGACGCTCGTCGCTCCGGAAGGAGCAAGCTCCGTAGAAGCCGCCTACGACCTCGGCTACCGGCTCGGCGGCCGCGACCTCAACAGCAACCAGACCGCGGATCCTGCGCGCCACGATCGATCCTACGGTCCTGAGACCGAGCAGTCCTTCGCGACCGGCTACCGCGACGGCTTCTCGGACGCGCCGAACCGCTACGGTGCACCCGAAGCGCGTCAGTGGATGCGCCAGGCCGACCCCGACTGATCCATGCTGCCCCGCGAGCGGGGTCCGTCTGACGGGTGGAGCGACGCGCGCAACGCGATCGGCGATCAACAGTGGACACCGCAACGCGAAAGAGTGTGGTCCGCGACGTGAAGGGCGCCGGTGTCAGCCGAGGCGCCTGCGGCGGGCGAGGGCCAGCAGCGATCCGAGGCTGGTCGCGCCGACGAGAGCCGCGGCGGGCTCGGGGGCCGCGATCGCGAGCGTGTGGCAGCCCGCCGGCCGCGATGGCGGTAGCCGTGCCGGTCGTGCCGTTCACAGACGCAGGCGGTGTCGCCTGGCCGATCGGTGTCGTAGTCCCCAGCAGACGACGTTCCCGGTGCCCGCTCTGAATCGCGCAGCTGTGGTAGCCGCCGGTCGCGATGGCGGTGGCCGTGCCGGACGTGCCGTTCACCGACGGGGTGGTGTCGCCTGGCCGTCGGTGTTGTTGCCCCAGCAGACGACGTTCCCGTGCCCGCTTGAATCGCGCAGCTGTGGTAGTCGCCGGCCGCGATGGCGGTGGCCGTGCCGGCCGTGCCGTTCACCGACGGGGCGGTGTCGCCTCGCCGTAGGAGTTGTCGCCCCAGCAGACGACGTTCCCGGTGCCCGCCTGGATCGCGCAGCTGTGGTAGAGGCCGCCGGCCGCGATGGCGGTGGCCGTGCCGTACGTGCCGTTCACCGACGGGGCGGCGTCGCCTGGCCGTCGATGTCGTAGCCCCAGCAGACGACGTTCCCGGTGCCCGCCTGAATCGCGCAGCTGTGGGAGCCGCCGGCCGCGATGGCGGTGGCGGTGCCGATCGTGCCGTTCACCGACGGCGGCGGTGTCGTCTCGCCGTTGGCGTTGTCGCCCCAGCAGACGACATTCCCGGTGCCCGCCTGAATCGCGCAGCTGTGGTAGCTGCCGGCCGAGATAGCGGTGGCCGTGCCGGCCGTGCCGTTCACCGACGCGGGCGGTGTCGCCTGGCCGTCGGCGTCGTTGCCCCAGCAGACGACCTTCCCGGTGCCCGCCTGAATCGCGCAGCTGTGCTCGGCACGCCGGCCGCGATGGCGGTGGCCGTTCCGGTCGTACCGTCCACCGCCGCGGGCGGCGTCGACTGGCCGTAGGAGTCGTCGCCCCAGCCCACCACCGGGCCGGCCGAACGCGCGGCGCTGGCGGCGAGCCACGCAGTCGCGAAAGCCACGGTCAGCACGGCTGCCGCGAATCAGACGGAAAGACATCAAGACATCCCCTTCGCGCTCAGTAGACCCGTCGACGACTACGACTCCGCCCGAGCGAAGCGATCTTGCGAACCTGGCGCTCTCCCGACGTCACCCCGTCGGCGCGACGCATTCACGTCGCAAGCGCCACCTCGCGCACTTCGGCTCTCCGACGCTGCGCGCTTCGCCCTGCACTGCGAGAAGACCGCGCGAGCACGAGCGGTGCTCGCCGGCACGCCGCCTCGCTCATGAGCGTGGCGCTGCAGCGGAAGAATGGTACTGGCGATCCCCGACGCGGTGAGCCTCGGCAATCCCAAGCGGAACACCGCAACGCGACGGATTGTGGTCCGCGACGGGAGAAGCGCCGGTCAGCCGGGGCGCCTGCGGCGGGCGAGGGCCAGCAGCGATCCGAGGCTGGCCGCGCTGATGAGAGCCGCAGCGGGCTCGGGGGCCGCGATCGCGAGCGTGTGGTTGGCGCCGGTCGAGATGGCCGTGGCCGTGCCGGCCGGGCCCCCGACCGGCGGTGGTGTCGCCTGGCCGGCGTTGTTGGCGCCCCAGCAGACGATTCTCCCGGTGCCCGCCTGGATCGCGCAGGCGTGCGCCCCGCCGGCTCCGATCTCGGTAGCCGTGCCGGCCGTGCCATCCACGGATGGCGGCGGTGAGCTCTGCCCGTAGGCGTCGCTGCCCCAGCAGACGAGATGCCCATTGCCCGCCTGGATCGCGCAGCTGTAGTACTGACCTGCCGCGATGGCCGTGGCCGTGCCGCCCGTCCACCGCCAGCGGGCGGCGTGCTCTGGCCGTGGGAGTTGGAGCCCCAGCAGACGACGTTCCCGGCGCCCGCGCCCGCCTGGATCGCGCAGTTGTGGTAGGAGCCGGCCGCGATGGCGGTGGCCGTGCCGGACGTGCCGTTCACCGCCGCGGGCGGCACTGCCTGGCCATCGACGTTCCAGCCCCAGCAGACGACGTTGCCGGTGCCCGCCTGGATCGCGCAGCTGTGGCCACGGCCGGATCGCGATGGCGGTGGCCGTGCCGTCCGTGCCGTTCACCGAGGGCGGTGGCGTCGCCTGGCCGAATTCGTTGCTGCCCCAGCAGATGACGTTTCCGGTGCCCGCCTGGATCGCGCAGCTGTGGTCAGCGCCCGCTGAGACGGCAGTGGCCGTGCCGGTCGTGCCGGTGACCGACAGCGGCGGGAACGCCTGGCCAAAGAAGTTGTAGCCCCAGCAGATGACGTTTCCGGTGCCCGCCTGGATGGCGCAGCTGTGCTGAGCGCCCGCTGAGATGGCTGCGGCCGATGCCGAGCGTGCCATCCAGCGATACGGGCGTCGTCGTCTGACCGGAGAAGTTGTCGCCCCAGCCCACCACCGGGCCGGCCGAACGTGCGGCCCCAGCGGCGAGCCACGCAGTCGCGAATGCCACGGTCAGCACGGCGGCGCGAATCACACGGAAAGACATCAAGGCATCCCCTGCGCGTGTAGTAGGCCAGTCGACGACCGCGACTCCGCGGGGAGCGCCCCGATCGCGAGACCAGGGCTCTCGCTCGGCTCGACACTACCTGGCCTGCGCGACTCGTCTCACGTCGCAGGCTTCTCACGGCGGGCGTGCAGCTCCGCCACGGTGGCGCAGTAACTCGGCCACGCCGAGGTCGCCGTCACGGCGAAGCACGCGCGCGATCCGCCCGTGCGCGAGAGCGCAGACGCGAGGATCGACACTTCGAGGAGTCGGGAGCGGAGGAAGATGGTGGCCCAGGCCAGAATCGAACTGGCGACACCCGCATTTTCAGTGCGGTGCTCTACCAACTGAGCTACCGGGCCACCGGGTCGGCGATCTTAGGGGACCCGTTTTCGGGCGTCGACCCGCTCCACTTTGAGCTCGCTGACGATGTCCGCCCAGTGGCTCGCGTCGGGCGCGCGGTTGTGCGTGAGACTCACGCCGTCGGCGATGCCGGCGAGTCGAGCGCGCAGTTTGCGCGCGATCTCGCGGCGCGGGCCGACCACCGCGATCGCTTCGAGCACGTCGTCGCCGACGAGCGCCGCCATCTCGTCCCAGCGGCCCTGCTTCGACAGGCGGTTCAGTTCGACGTGCAAGTCGCCCCAGCCGTGACAGTCGAGCGTCGAGCGATACGCGGGCGTCGATCCGTAGAACGCGAGCTGTTTGCGCGCGGCCGCGACGACGCGCTCGAACGCTTCGTCGCCGTCGGCGGTGACGACGAGTGTTGCGCAGATGATGTCGAGGTCGTCGCGGTGCCGTCCGCTCTTCGCGAGTCCGCGCTCGAGCGCGGGTAGCGTGCGTTCCAGCAGCGACTGCCTCGTCTGGAACGGATGCGCGAAGAAACCGTCGGCGACTTCGCCCGCCACTTCGGTCATGCGCGGACCGAAGCCGCCCAAATAGACTGGCGGTGGGCCGAACGGGTTCGGGCCCGGGTCGAACGCGGGGATCATCAGCGTGTGGCGATAGAACTCGCCTTCGAATCGCAACTCCGCTTTGCCTTCGAAGCGATCGAAGATCGCGCGCACGGCCAGCACGAGTTCACGCATGCGCGCCGCGGGCCGCGACCACACCGAGGAGAAGCGGTTCTCGATGTGCGGGCGCACTTGCGATCCGAGACCGAGCAGGAAGCGCCCGCCGCTGATCGACTGGAGTCCGTAGGCGAGGTTCGCGAGGTTCATCGGATTGCGCGCGAACGCGATGGCGATCGCGGTGCCGAGCTGCAGCGTGCGGGTGTGCTCGGCGGCCAGCACCAGCGGCAGGAACGGGTCGTGCTTCGCCTCGAAGCTGAAGGCGCCGTCGTAACCGATCCGCTCGAGCTGCGGGAAGAGCGTGCGCGCGTCGCGCGGATCTTCGAGCGGCGCGGTCGTGTAAATCTTCACGCGTTGCGACCTGCGGTTGCGGCTACGAGCCCGACCCGGGATGCGCCGTTTACCCCGAAGCCGGTGCGCGCCTCGCTGCGCTGCATCTGCTCTGGATCGTTGCTGCGAGGCGCGCGGGCGGTGGACTCGTCCGAAACGTCCTCGGCGGACGGAGTTCTGCAGCTTCGCAGCGAGGATCCGGTGGCCGCCTGCGGATTGTTTCGGCCGAGTCCCCCGCCCGCGCTTGGCTTTCCGCCTTCAGCAGCAGATGTTCCGGAACGAGTAATGGGCACGTAGCGGGGGCGGGGCGTTCGGCCAGAACCCGCGAAGCCCTCCGGTCATCAGGCCGGCAGGCGGCCTCGAAGCTCCGACGCGAAGCTGAGACACCCGTCCGCCGAGGACGTTCTGGACGAACGTCACGCCCGCGCGCCAAACGCGCCCATCCGCAAGCCTCGTGACCCGCTGTTGGCGCGCGGCCGTCCGGCCGCGGCGCGGAATCATGCGTCGAAGCCGCGCACGAAGAGCGGTTCGAGGCCGGCGTGCGACTCCAACGTCGCGATCTCCGCGTCGCGCGGCGCCGTCGCGAACGACTCCGCCGCGCGGATCGTCGGGCCGAGCAGGTGCAGGTCGCCGGCCGAATTCACGAAGACGCCGGGGTGCGCGAGCGCCCAGTGCACGGCGCGCTCGATGTCGGCCGCGTCGGTGAGCGGTTCGTACCAGGTGTCGTGGGTCGGCGTCGCGCCGTCCTGCCAGCGGCGGCGCGCGATCGCCTTGATCGTCTGCACGGCGACGTTGCGCTCGCGGCACACGGCGAGCAGCTGCTCGAACTCGGCGGCGTATTGCGCGTCGCGCAGCAGCGCGGGGTTCATCGGGAGCAGCACCGAATCGAAATCGAAGCGCTCGAGACTGCGCAGGTGCATCGCGGCGACGCGCGTGCCGTGCCCGGTGACGCCGATGAAGCGCACGAGCCCTGCGTCGCGCGCTTCGATCGCCGCGCGCAGTGCGCCGTCGGGGCCCATCGCGATCTCCCACTCGTCGCCGTTCACGAGATTGTGGAGTTGCAGCAGATCGACGTGATCGACGCGCAGCCGTTCGAGCGAGTGGCGGAGCTGTTCGCGCGCGGCGGTGTAGCTGCGCTCTCCGGTCTTGGTGGCGAGGAAGAAGCGGTCGCGGTGGCGTTGCATCCACGGGCCAATGCGCAATTCGGCGTCGCCGTAGGAGGCGGCCGCGTCGATGTGATTCACGCCGGCGGCGAGCAGTTGCTCGAGCGCGCCGTCGGCGTCTCGCTGGCTCGCGCGCCAGAGCGCCGCGGCGCCGAAGATCAGCCGCGTGCTCGGGTGGCCGCTGCGGCCGAAGGGGAGGGTCTGGATCACGGCGTTCCTCCTGGGCGTTGGGCTCACGATACCCGAGCCCTTGAGATAGCGCGGCACATCGACGATACACCCGGCCCGGAGGCACCCCGATGACCGCTTCGCTCGATTCGAGCCGCGAGATCCCCGACGCCGCGCCGGTCGCGCTGCGCGAGGTTCCGCGCTCGACGCTCCCCGACATGCTGCGGACGCTGCTGCAGAACCAGGGGCGCGTCGACATGCTGTCGCCGCTCCAGCGCATGCACGAGCGCTACGGCAATGCGGTGATGCAGGTGACGCCGGTGGTGCGCATGGTGAACCTGTTCGGGCCCGACGCGAACCGGCTGGTGCTGCTCGATCGCGACGGGATCTTCTCGTCGCGCAAGCCGTGGATGGCGATCATGGGTCGCATCTTTCCGAACGGCCTGCTGCTGCGCGACGGCGACGAGCACAAGCACCACCGCAAGATCATGCACGAGGCCTTCAAGCGCACGGCGCTGCGCGAGTACGCATCGCGCATGAACCCGATGATCGCCGCAGGCATCGCGAAGTGGGGCGATGGCGACGGCAAGCGACTCGCCTTCCCCGCGTACAAGGCGCTGACGCTCGACATCGCGGCGTCGATCTTCGTGGGCGTCGATCTCGGTCCCGAGACGCAGCGGATGAACGGCGTCTTCGAGGATCTGGTGGCGGCGTCGATGTCGTTGCTGCGGTTGCCGATCCCGGGGCTCGAGTTCCAGCGCGGTCTCGAAGGCCGCAAGTTCCTGGCGCGCTACTTCCGCGATCTGCTGGCGAAGAAGCGCGCCGGCGCGGGCGGCGACATGTTCAGCCGGCTCGCGCGCGCCCAGAACGAGAGCGGCGAGCGCTTCGACGACGCGGACGTCGTCGACCACATGATCTTCGCGATGATGGCCGCGCACGACACCACGACCAGCACGCTCACCTCGATGACCTACGAACTCGCGCGCCATCCGGAGTGGCAGGAGCGCGTGCGCGCGGAGGCGTTCGCGCTCGGCACGCCCGCCCTCGAGTTCGACGATCTCGACCGCTCCCGCGATCTCGGCCTGGTGATGAAGGAGACGCTGCGCCGCTACCCGCCGCTGCCGGTGATCCCGCGCATGGCGGAGGCCGAGTTCCGCTTCGAGGGCTACCGCATCCCGACCGGCACGATGGTGGTGGTGTCGCCGATCCACACCCATCACATGCCCGAATGGTTCCCGGCGCCGCGCCTCTTCGATCCCGAACGATTCTCCCCCGAACGCGCCGAGGATCAGCGACACACCCACGCGTGGATCCCGTTCGGCGGCGGCCCGCACCACTGCATCGGCCTGCGCTTCGCAGAGACGCAGGTGAAGGCGATCATGCACCAGCTCGTGCGGCGCTATCGCTGGAGTGTCGCGCCGGAGTATCGGATGCCGGTGCAGCAGGCGCCGATCTCGAAGCCGCGCGATGGGCTGCCGGTGCGCTTCGAGCGCATCGACTGACGGAGGGACCCGAAGCTCGCCGGCTCGCCCGCCTTGCGCACCTGATAGCATCCGGCGCCCTTCGCTACTGGGGAGTCGATGCGACCCACGCGCGCCCGCCGCACCATGCTCGGCTTTGCGCTCGGCGCGATGGCGGTCTCGTATCTCGACCGCGTCTGCATCTCGACCGCCGCGCCGGCGATCAAGGCCGATCTCGGCCTCGACGACGCGCAGCTGGGTTACGTCTTCAGCGCCTTCACACTGGCGTACGCGCTCTTCGAGGTGCCGAGCGGCTGGCTCGCGGACCGCTTCGGCGCGCGCGTCATGCTGACGCGCATCGTGCTCTGGTGGTCGGCGATGACCGCCGCCACCGGCGCGGCCCCGGGCTTCGGGTCGCTCGTCGCGCTGCGCGGGCTCTTCGGCATGGGCGAGGCCGGCGTGCTGCCGAGCCTGACGCGCGCCTTCGGACGCTGGCTGCCGCGCGCGAACGGGGCCGCGCCTTCGGGATGACGATCATGGCGGCGGCGCTGGGCGGGGCGGTGACGCAACCGCTCGTCGTGATCCTCGGCCGCTTCTCGTGGCGGCACGCCTTCCCGATCTTCGGCGCGTCGGTCTCGTCTGGGCGGCGGCCTGGTTCGTCTGGTTCCGCGACGACCCGCGCAGTCACCGGAGCGTCAACGCGGCCGAGCTGGCGGAGATCGGCGGGATCCGCCGGGCGGGCACCCGGCCGTGCCGTGGGGCGCGCTGCTGCGCAGCCGCACGCTACTCGCGCTCTGCGCGATGTACTTCGGCGCGATCTACGGCTGGTACTTCTACCTGACCTGGCTTCCGACCTATCTGCTGCGCGCGCGCGGCTTCGACCTCGCCGCGGTCGGCTGGCTCGCCGCGCTGCCGCTGCTCGGATCGCCGCGGGCTCGCTCGCTGGGCGGCGCCCTCGCCGACGCCCTCGCGCGCCGCTTCGGCGCGCGCACGGGCTGCGCGGGCCCGGGCTCGTCGGCCTGCCGCTCGCCGCGCTCGCGATCGCTCGGCGCGATCCGGACGCGCGAGCCGCGCAGCGCGGCGCCTTCTGCCTGGCGGCGGCCGCCGGCTCGCGGCGCTCGGCGTGGCGCCGGCGTGGTCGGTGTGCCTCGCGATCGGCGGCCGCCACGCCGGCGTGGTGAGCGGCGCGATGAACACCTTCGGCAACCTCGGCGGCGTCGCGAGCCCGATCGTGGTGGGCTGGTGCCTCGACCTGGTCGGCTCGCTGGGACACGCCGCTCTACAGCATGGTCGCGTTCTACGCGATCGCCGCGCTCTGCTGGCTCGGCGTCGATCCACTCGAACCGCTGGACGTGTCGGATCGCGCGGCGTCCGGTCTGATTTAGCGCGTTGGTTGACTCATTCGAGCGATCGTGGTAATCCGGTTCGCACCCGTGGAGAGGGATCGTCTCACGATGGCATGCAATGTTACGAAGCAACTGCTCGCCGATGCCCATTGCGGGCAGGGTGCGCCGCGAATGGCCGGGACGGCCGTCGCGCCGCGGCCCTTCGGTCGCAGTGGCGACTCCACCGGAGTTCGTGTCCGACCATGAAGTGAGTGGCGCCCATACCGGCCCACCACGAAGGCCGCGGACACGAGAGTGTTCGCGGCCTTCGTGTTTTTCCGTCAGGAGCCTCTCATGGCGACTCCGATCAGCGCTTCTGCCCCGATCCCGACGC
>CAWDFQ010000003.1:0-39120 GCA_963801625.1 uncultured delta proteobacterium | reverse complement strand
ACCAAGGCCGGCGACGTCGATGGCAATGGCACGGATGACCTGGTCGACACGGGTGCGGGTGCGGCTGCGGGCTTCAACCGCGTGCGGACGCTCGACACGAGCGGCGATCCGACCGCCAGTGGCTTCATTCCCAACGGCGGGAGCACCTTCGTGCTGAAGGATATTGCCGACTTCAACAACGACGGAAACGAGGATCTCGCCTTCCAGGGCACTCATTACCCGTTCAAGATCACGCCGATGACCGGCGTGACGCCTGGGACAGCAGTGTTTCCCGCGAGCGGCGGCGGCGCGTTCACGCTGCGCGATATGGAAGACATGAATGCCGACGGCTTCTTCGACCTGATCGTGACGAACGCCAGCAACGACGTTCGCATCCAGCTGTCCAATGGAACAGGTGCGACCACCAACGGGGCCCTGATCCCGAGCGGTGACCTTCGTCTTCGTCGGGCCGAACTGATCTGGCCTCGCGCCAGGACGCCTTCCAGCTGGCGAGACCCGTCTCCCCCAGAAGACGGCGCACCTTTGGTTTGGCTCGATCGCTGCCAGCGGCCTCGACCATCTTCGGCCGCACGCTCTCCGTCGCGGCTGGTTGGACCATCGGCGCTTGATCCGTTCCGCGCCGCCGCCGCTCATGTACGGTACGCGGTGACCTACCTCGACATCAGCAACATCAGCAATGTCGTTGTCCCTCCGTCCGACCGGCGACGAAGCTGGCGCCGACGAGGCTGATGTGGCGGAGACGTTCGACGTCATCCTGCGCAAGATCGAACCCCACGCGCGGTTCATGTGCCTGTTGACTTGGGCGAGCCCCTTCCTCAACGAGACCTTCTGCATGGTCCCGCGCTCTCAGGAGGACGCGGGTGTCGGCCGTCTGGATGGCGATCGCCTGCCGCGGCGGACCGCGGCTGGAAGATGACCTCCGATCGGACTGTTCTCGCTGTTCGCGTCGATCGATGGCGTGACCCCTAGGAAACAGATGCCCGCATCAGTGGGACGTTCGACGGGGCGGCGTAGCCGTAGACAGCTCGTTCGCGCTCGCGACCACCTACGATCGACGCCCCGCCTGCTCTTCAGCGTCTATCTCGATCGCTTCGACGAACCGAGATCGAGGCGGCCAGAATGTAGCGAGACGTCGGAGTGAAGATATCGTCGAGCTGCACTCCGCCGCGACGGTTGAGGACTCCGTCCGCCCGACATGGTCGCCGTTCTTCACCGCCTTCGTCGATGCTCCATTGGCACCCGATCAGGTCGATCGAGACCTTTCGCCTTCGAGTTCGTCCCATGCTGCACGCTCTTTGTAGGCCGCCGCCAGTCGCGTAGTCGACTGGAATGGCGACATTCTTCCCATGTACGTCGTGACCAGCGACCGTTCAGCTTGGCCGCCTTCGTCGAGCGACTCGATCAGTGTGGAATGGTTTCTCCGCTGCGTTCCTGCCGCACGTTCCTTGGCGACTCGGTCCGGTCCACGGCGTATCGGTGTCTGCAGCGTGTTCACCAGCAGTACCCAGCCACGCCCCCCTGGCCGCGGCGGCTGGCGCGACAGCGAGGGCATCGCCGCGTTCGTCCAGGCGTGCCTGCAGGAGTTTGCCGTTTGTGCCAGCTTGCGCGGCAGGACCTCGCACCGCCTGCCAAATCCTTCAGAGTGCTCGATCGCGAGCCACCGCGTATACCCAGCCGGGCTGGCTTCCACACGATCAGGACCGGGGAGTTCAACGGGCTTCCCAGCATCGTACTTCACGATGTCCAGGTGGTGACCTGAACGATGCTGACGACCCACGGTTCGATCGTACCACGTCGCTCGCGACGCCAACGCCGCCGTGGATCGCGCGCGCGTCCGGTGATCCAGCGCTTCGTAGCCCAGTACATCGACGCAGGACAAGGTCCGTATCGTCCTCGTAGGCGATCCTCGTCGAACTCACCATGGTGCGGCTCGACGAGCGCGACGCGACGGGCCGCGTCGCCGCTCCCGCTCACGCCGAACACCAGCTGGGCCAATCGTGGTCACCCCGTCCAGCCTCGCTGCACGGTCGCGCGCTCGACGTGCGCGTGGCGTCGATGCCCGGCGCTATCGGCGCAGCCGCCGCGCGTAGCTTGCCGAAGGCCGGGCAGGTCTTCGGCGCCGGCGCAACGTCCCCGGCGGACCGCGCCGAAGCCACCCGTCGATGTTCCAGTTGAGGATCAGAACATGGGAAACCTCGGGGAACTGCTCCGAAGTCCATCGCAGCGCGTAGATCGGCCGGCGCCGTAGCCGAGGTTTGGGCGAGGAAGGAGCTCGACGTCGCGATTCCGCTCGGCGAGCGCCGCGAGACGCGCCGGGTCGCGCCTGTGTCGACCACCGCGACGGCTGCAAACACGCCGTTTGCCGGCGCAAGCTCGCGATACAACGCCGAGATCGTCGAACGCGTCGTGGCGACCGATGCCCGCGACGTACCTGCTGTCATGGCTCATGCGCGTCTCTGCTCGAGTGCGAGACCTGGATCCGTTCTCAGCTCACCGCAGGCTCGAGCGCGATGTCGAGCACCTCTTCGATCGCATCGACCGCGCGGATCTCGACCTCGCGTCGCACTTCGTCGGGCACGTCGACCAGATCCTTCTCGTTGCGGCGCGGCAGGACCATGGTCTTGATGCCCGCGCGCGCCGCGGCGAGCACCTTGTCCTTGATGCCGCCGACGGGCAGCACGCGGCCGCGCAGCGAGATCTCCCCGGTCATCGCGACGTCGCCGCGCGCGCGCCGGCCGGTCAGCACCGAGACGAGTCGCCGTCACCAGTGCGACGCCCGCCGACGGCCCGTCCTTGGGCACGGCGCCCGCCGGCACGTGCAGGTGGATCTCGCCGCCCTCGAGTGCCTTGGAGTGGATCCCGAGAGTCTCGGCATTGGCGCGCACCCACGAGAGCGCCGCCTCCGCCGATTCCTTCATCACGTCGCCGAGCTGCCCGGTGAGGCGGAGCCGGACGTCCTTGCCCCCGGGCATCGCGGTCGCCTCGATGAACAGGATGTCGCCGCCGTGGTTGGTTCGGGCGAGCCCCACCACCACGCCGGCCTGGGTGGTGCGCTCCGCGGTTTCCGGCAGATGGGGCGGGGCGCCGAGAGCCTCGGAGACGAACGCCGCGTCGACGCGCATCGGCTTCGGTCGGCTTCGTCTCGGCGACGCGTCGCGCTGCCTTGCGCATCAGGTTCGCGACGTGGCGATCGAGGTTTCGCACGCCCGCTTCGCGCGTGTACTCGTGGACGACCTTCTCGACGGCGTCGTCGCCGACGTCGATCTGTTCGGGCCGCAGCCCGTGCGCGTCGATCTGTTTCGGCAGCAGATGGTTGCGCGCGATCAGCAGCTTCTCGCGGTCCGTGTAGCCGGGCAGCTCGATCACCTCCATGCGGTCGAGAAGCGCCGGCGGGATCGTGGAGAGCGTGTTGGCCGTCGCGATGAAGAACACCCGCGAGAGATCGAACGCGACCTCCAGGTAGTGATCGCTGAAGGTGTAATTCTGCTCCGGGTCGAGCACTTCGAGCAGCGCCGACGACGGGTCGCCGCGAAAGTCGGCGCCGAGCTTGTCGACCTCGTCGAGCAGGAACACGGGATTGCGCGAGCCCGCGCGGCGCAGGCTCTGCAGGATGCGACCTGGCATCGCGCCGACGTAGGTGCGCCGGTGGCCGCGGATCTCCGCCTCGTCGCGAACGCCGCCGAGCGACGCGCGCACGAAATGGCGATCCATCGCGCGCGCGATCGAACGGCCGAGTGACGTCTTGCCGACCCCGGGCGGACCGACGAAGCAGAGAATCGGTCCTTTCGCTTCGGGAGCGAGCTTGCGCACCGCGAGATACTCGAGGATGCGTTCCTTGACCTTCTCGAGGTCGTAGTGATCTTCGTCGAGAATCGCAGCGCGCCTCGCGAAGCTCGAGCTTGTCTTCGGTCTCGATCGCCCACGGAAGATCGGCCATCCATTCGAGGTAGGTGCGAATCAGATGGCGATCCGGTGCATGCTGGGGAAGCGCGGAGAGGCGCTTCAGCTCGCGCTCGGCCTGGGCGGCGGCCTCCGGCGGGAGATTCGCGGCCTCGATTCGCTCGCGCAGCTCGTCCACCTCCTGCGATCCGGCGTCGCCCTCACCGATCTCCGACTGGATCTCGCGCATGCGCCGGCGCAGCAGCTTTTCGCGTCGCTTCGGATCTCCCTCGCCGGCGCCGGACTGCTCGGCAAGTCGCCGCTGCGTCTCCGCGATCGTCACCTCGCGATCGAGGTGCGCGGTCACGCGTTCGAGACGTCGTGCGACGCTCGGCTCGCCCAGTAGAGCGATCTGTTCCTCTGGAGCGAGCGGCAGCGTCGAGGCCACGAGATCGGTGAGCAGGCCGGGGCTCGGCAGGCCGGCGACGAAACTCTTCCACTCTTCGGGGAGATCGTCGCGGAGATCGATGATGCGCTGCGCCTTGGCGATCACCTGCTTCCAGGCGGAATCGCGCGTGGGCGACGCTTCGTCGATCTCCGTGAGCGGCTCGATTCGCACGCGCAGGCAGGGTTCGTTCGCGACCGCGTCGACGAGCCGAGCGCGTGCGACACCAACGACGATCGCCTGCTTGCCGTCGCCACGCGCGTCGATCACGCGGGCTACGCGCACGATGCACGCGACGGGATGGAGATCTTCGAGACGGGGATCCTCGGTCTCGGCCTCGCGCTGACTGGCGATCACCAGGAGTCCACCCTGGCCCGCTGCGGCGAGAGCCGCGAGCGACTTGGTGCGGCCGATCGCGAGGGGGCGCGTCACGCCCGGGAACACCACTGCGTCGCGTACCGGTAGCAGCGGCAGCACCTCCCCAACCTCGATTCGCTCGCCGCCCGCCCCGATCACGACCCGACGCGCTTCTTGAGACAAGTGCCCCCCGGAGATGAAACCCGAGAAAAGCGAAACCCTAAGCGCAGTGGCGCTCCGGTCAAGCCAGTTGACGTGTCCAAGCCACTCTTGTCGATGCAGGGATGGAACAAGGGGCGGTGCATTTGCCCCGCGCGATTCGCGTCGAGGAGCGATCCGCCTCGCGTTGCGCGAGTGGCGCTAGACGCGTGGTGCCCGGGACTGGATTCGAACCAGCACGAGGTTTCCCTCACTAGCTCCTGAGGCTAGCGCGTCTACCAATTCCGCCACCCGGGCAATCGAGGGCCGCCGAACCTAGGTCGGCTTCCAACGGCCGTCAACGCACCCGTGGCCCGCGAAATCAATCGACGTGACCGACCCCCTCGTCGCTACGCTGTCGCGCTCATGCCCATCTCGCCGGACAGCGTGCTGCGGCTCCTCGATCGCCGCGAGCGGCCCGTGCTCGCGACCTTCACGCTGGCTCGCGCGCTCGATGTCGGTCGCGCGCGGCACGCGCGTGCTCGGCGAAGTGCTGCGACAGCTCGAGTGCGACGGTCGTGTCGAACGCGTGCGCGGCGGCTGGCGCGTGGCTCGCGAAGGCGGTCTCGTCGAGGCTGTGTGCGAGACGCAGCGCGACGGAACCCAGGTCGCGGTCGACGACTCCGGCAACCGCTACGAAATCAACGGTGCGTCTCCCTTGCACGGTGAGCGCATCCTCGTCGAACCGCTCGAAGCCGGGCCGCGGACTCGCCGCGCCGAGGTGGTGCGCGCGATCGGCGGCGCGCGTCGCGAGTGGATCGGGGTGCTCGGCCGCGCCGGTCGAGACGCTGTGGTGACGCCGTATCGCGACGACGTGGAGTGGGAACTGCGCGTGCCGCGCGGCGCGTGGCTCGACGCGCGCTTCGGAGACGTAGTCGTGGTGCACGTGTCGTCCGAGCGCAGCCCGCCGAAGCGCGGTCGAAGGCGCGGTCCGAAGGGACATCGCGCGCTGGCGCCGCTCGCGCGCGTCGTGGAGGTGCTCGGCCCGCCCGGCACGCCCGAGGCCGATTTTCGCGCGATTGCCTGGCGCCACCGCCTGCCCCGGGAGTTCTCGAACGAGGCCGTCGCCGAGGCCGCCGCGCCCGCCGACTCGCTCGACCCCGCCGAGATCGCGCGACGCCGCGACCTGCGCGGGCTCCCGTTCGTGACGATTGACCCCGCCACCGCACGGGACCACGACGACGCGGTGTGTGTCGAGGCTCTCGAGCGCGGCGGCTTTCGGCTTTGGGTGGCGATCGCCGACGTCGCGCACTTCGTGCCCGAGGAGCGGTGCGCTCGATCTCGAGGCACGGTGCCGCGGCAACAGCGTCTACTTCCCCGACCGCGCGATTCCCGATGCTGCCCGAACGGCTGTCGGGCGAACTCTGTTCGCTGCGGCCCGGTGTCGACCGGCTCGCGCTCGCGGTGGAGCTGACGCTCGACGCGCGCGGCGCGATGGAGGGCGCGCGTTTCCACGAAGCCGTGATCCGCAGCCGTGCGCGACTCGTCTACGATGCCGCAGCCCAGGTCATGGAGGGCAAGCCATCGCCCGACGTGCCGGGTGGGCGAGGTGACCGAGCAGCTCCAGCGGCTCGCCGTCCTGGCGCTGCGGCTTTCGAAGCGCCGCTTCGCGGCTGGCGCGATCGACTTCGATCTTCCGAGCGCCGAGATCGTGCTCGGCGACGAGGGGCACCCGACCGACATCGTCGAGGCGCCGCGTACGCTGGCGCACCGCGCGATCGAGGAAGCCGATGTTGCTCGCCAATCGCGCGGTGGCGGAGCGCCTGGTCGCCGCAGCAGTGCCCGCGCTCTATCGCGTACACGAGGCGCCCACGCCCACTGCACTCGCTGGGCTGCGCACGCTGCTCGAGGCCTTCGGATTGCTCGATCTTCCGCGCGACGCGCCGTTCGGGTCGCGCGAGATTGCCGCGGCCGTGCAGCGCGCGAGTGGTCGTCCCGAAGAGAGGCTCATCCACTACAGCGCGCTGCGCTCGATGCGCCCCGCGCGCTATGACGCGCGCTGTCTCGGGCACTTCGCGCTGGCCTTCGACGCCTACCTGCACTTCACGTCCCCGATCCGCCGCTACGCCGACCTGGTCGTACACCGTGCATTGCGCGACACGCTCCGTGGCGACTCCGAAGCGCGTACGCGAGCGCAGGCGCGAGCGGAGCGGATGGCGGCCTGGGCCGTGCGCACGTCTCTCTGCGAACGCACTGCAATGGAAGCCGAACGCGAGGCGATCGACCTGAAGAAGTGCGTGTTCATGCGGGAGCGCCTCGGCGAGTGCTTCGATGCGACGGTGACGCGCGTCGCTCGGCACGGCTTCTACGCCACGCTCGACGCCTTCTTCGTCGACGGTCTGGTGCCGCTGCGAGCGCTGCGCGGGCACTTCGAGTTCGACGAGAGCAGCCTGGCGCTGATCGCGCGCGGCAGCGGCGAACGCTTCGCACTCGGCGATCGGGTCCGCATCTCGGTTGCGCGGGTGGATCTCGTGCGCGGCTGGATCGACTTCGAGTTGCTGGAGCGCCAGGGCGAAGCTGCACGTCGCAAGAAGGGACGGGCGCGGGCGTGAAGCAGATTCCCGATGCGGTCCTCGATGGACCCCAATGGACGCTCTCACCGCGTTTGGTCTGGATTGGTGCTGCGAGGCGCGCGGGCGGTGGACTCGTCCGAAACGTCCTCGGCGCACAGGCGGCCTCGAAGCGCCGACGCGAAGCCGCGACGCCCGCCCGCCGAGGACGGTTCGGACGAACGTCACGCCCCCGCGCCTCTCGCGTTGGCTTCCACGTGATCCATCTCGGGCCACTCTTTCAGCGCGTGACGAAGTCGAGGACCGTTGCGACCACGTGTTCGCGCTGCGCGTCGCTCAGTTCAGCGTAGATCGGCAGTGCGATGACTTCCCGCGCCGCGCGCTCCGTCTCCGGGAGATCGCCCTCGCGATGGCCGAGACCCGCGAAGCACGGCTGCTGGTGCAGACCGAGCGGGTAGTAGACGTCGCTGCCGACGCCGCGCGCCGCGAGGTGATCGCGGAGCGGATCCCGCAGCGCGGCCGGCACGCGGATCACGTACTGGTGGTAGACGTGAGCCGCTGGGGCTGCGACGGGCGCCGGCGTGCGCAACGGCAGGCCGCCGGCAGCGAGCGACACCGTGCTAGGGCGCGCACCCGCGCGCGCGAAGGCTTCGTCGTACGCTGCGGCGTGGCGGCAGCGCGTTGTGTTCCAGGCGTCGAGGTAGCGCAGCTTCACGCGCAGCACTACGGCTTGCAGCGCGTCGAGGCGCGAGTTCATGCCGAGTTCCTCGTGTGCGTAGCGACGGCTCGAGCCGTGCACGCGCAGCCGGCGCAGGCGCTCGGCGAGCGCGGCGTCGTCGGTGCTCAGGAAGCCTCCTTCGCCGGCGCCACCGAGGTTCTTGGTCGGATAGAACGAGAAGCACGCGACGCGACCGCGCCCGCCGATGCGACGCCCGCTCGCATCGCGCGCGCCGATCGCCTGCGCAGCGTCCTCGACGAGCGGCACGCGATGTTCCGCGGCCAGGGCGAGCAGTGCATCCTGGTCGGCAGCCCGGCCGTAGAGGTGCACCGGAAGAATCGCACGGAGCCGGGTACAGCGCGCCGCGGCCGCGCGCGTCGCGCTGGGATCGAGGTTGTAGGTAGCCGGGTCGATGTCGACGAAAACGGGGCGCGCGCCGAGTCGCGCAACCGCGCCGGCGGTTGCGAAGAAGGTGAAAGCCGGGCAGAGCACTTCATCGCCAGGGCCGATGTCCAGCGCCATCAGTGCGAGCAGCAGGGCGTCCGAGCCCGAGCCGCAGCTGATCGCGAAGCGCACCTCGCAGAATGCGGCGAGCTCGCGCTCCAGCGCTTCGACCTCTTCGCCGAGGATGAACGCCTGGTTCTCGAAGACGCGATCGACGGCGGCCCGCACTTCATCGCGGATCGTCGCGTACTGGGCGCGCAGGTCGAGGGCGGGGACGCGAGGCTGTGACGACATGGGCGCGGCACCCTATCCGCCACCGCTGTCGGCGTCCAGCACGCGCTCGTCGAGAGTGGCCTGGACCTCGCGCATGAATTCGTCGCGGAAGCGCGCAGCGGAGAAGCGCTCGGCGTGGCCGCGAATCAGTTTCGCGTCGAAGTAGGGCTCGGCTGCTTCGAAGCGCCGGACGGCCCCGACGATCGCCTCTTGGCACTGAGCCTCGAAGAAGACGCCCGTGGCGTGGGCGGCAGTGTCCGGTGGCCCGGCGAGCGGACGCACGGTCTCGAGCGCACCGCCGCGGCCGAACGCGATCACGGGCCGCCCTGACGCCTGCGCCTCCAGCGCCGCGATTCCGAAGTCCTCTTCCTGGGGATACACCAGTGCGCGGCAGCGCGCGTACAGCTTCGCCAGCTCGGGCTCCGCAACGCGCCCGAGCAGGGTGATCCCGGGGAGCGCGCGGCGCTCCAGCGCGGCGCGCAGCGGTCCGTCGCCCACGACGACGAGGCGGCGGCCGAGCGACGCGAAGGCCTCGATCGCGAGATCCGCGCGCTTGTACGGCACGAAGGCGCCGACGAGCAGATAGAAATCGTCGGGCGGGCGACCGTCGGGGCGGAACGTGTCGATGTCGACGGGCGGGTAGACGACCTGCGCGTCGCGACCCCAGTGGCGGCGCGTGCGCTCGCGTACGTACTCCGAGATCGCGACGAGACGCGTCACCCGCTCGGGACCGGCGGTGGCGCGATCGAAGCGGCGCAGTCCCGCGAGCAGCGGCGCGGCGAGGGCGCGACGCAGGCCGCGACCGAGGTAGACGTCGGCGGCATCCCACGCGTAGCGCATCGGAGTCAAGCAGTAACAGAGGTGCCGGGTGCCCGGGGCGATGCGTGCGGCCTTGGCCATCGCGTGGTGCACGGAGATGACGAGGTCGTAGCCGTCGATGCGCAGTTGTCGCGTCGCCCAGGGCAGCAGCGGCAGCATCTCGCGGTAGTGACGCGCCGAGCCCGACCAGCGCTGCAGCGGACTCGTGTAGATCCGCAATGCGTCGATGCGCGGCGTCGTCGAACCTGGCACATGCACCAGCGTAAAGAGATCGGCGGAAGGGAAGAGCCCCGCCAGTTCGTCGAGCACCCGCTCGCCGCCGCGCAGTCCGGTGAGCCAATCGTGGACGAGCGCGACGCGCACCTAGGCGGGTCCCCCGATGGGCTGTGCCTCGGCGAACGCTTCGGCGTGTTCGGCCACTGCGGTCCACTCTCGATACAGCGCGTCGAGCGCCGCCTGCTGTGCGACGCGCTCGGCTCTCGAGCGCACGCATCCGTTCGCCGTCGCGGTAGACGGCGGGATCGGCGACGCGCCAACGCAGCGCCTCGATTGCCTGCTCGCGCTCGCTGATCTCCGCTTCGATCCGCGCCAGCTGCTTCGCGGCGCGCTCGGCCGCACGGCGGCGCTCGCGAGAAAGCTGGTGCGATTCCCGGGCAGGAGCCGGCGCCGGCTCCACGCTGCCCTTCAGCGGCGGATTCGCCGCCTGTTGCTCCGCTGCGAGGCGGCGCAGGTAGTCGTCGTAGTTGCCAAGGAAATCGCGGAGCTTCCCGGAGCGCACTTCGACGACGCGGTCCGCGACGGCGTTCACCAGCGTCCGGTCATGGGTGACGAACAGCAGCGTGCCGGTGTAGCTGCGCAGCGCGTCTTCCAGGACCTCGCAGGCACTGACGTCGAGATGATTGGTGGGCTCGTCGAGCACCAGGAAGTTCGCTGGGCGCAAGAAGAGCTTCGCGAGCGCGAGGCGCGCCTTCTCGCCACCCGAGAGTACGCTGACCTTCTTCTGGACGTCGTCGCCCGAGAAGAGAAAAGAGCCGAGGTGGTCGCGCAGGCGCGGGACGTCTGCGAGCGTCGCGTCGCGCTCCAGTTCGCCGAGCACCGTCCGCTCCGGGTCGAGCGCTTCTAGCTGGTGTTGGGCGTAGAAGGCGGCGCGCACGTTGTGCCCGAGCCGGCGCACGCCACGCTGGAGCGCGATGCGGCCCGCGGCAATCCGCAGCAGGGTCGACTTGCCGGCTCCATTCGGGCCGACCAGCGCCACGCGATCGCCGCGCCGCACCTCGAAATCGAGGTCGTTCGTAGATCACGCGGTCGCCGTAGCGCTGCGCGACTCCTGCGAGTGTCAGAACCAGCTCGCCCGCGCGCGCGGGCTCGGGGATCTGCAGGCGCATGCGCCGGGTGCGCGGCGGCAGGCTGGGGCCGATCGTGCGATCCATGCGCTCCAGCATCTTCACACGGCTCTGCACCTGGCGGGCCTTCGACGCCTTGGCGCGGAAACGCTCGACGAAGCGTTCGACCTCGGCGCGTTTCTGTGCCTGCTCGCGCTGCAGCGCCTCCGCGCTCTCGATGCGACCGGCGCGCGCTTCGAGATACTGGTCGTAGGCGCCGGTGTAGAGCGTGAGGCGGCCGCCGGCGAGTTCGGCGATGCGGTTCACGTGGCGGCGCAGGAAGCTGCGGTCGTGCGACACCGCGACCACCGCGCCGCCGTAGCCGTCGAGAAAGGACTCGAGCCATTCGATCGCGGGCAGATCGAGATGGTTGGTGGGCTCGTCGAGGAGCAGCACGTCGGGCTCGGAGAGCAGCAACTTCGCCAGCTCGACGCGCATGCGCCAGCCGCCCGAAAGGCTCGCGAGCGGGCGCGCGCGATCCTCCTGGACGAAGCCGAGTCCCGCGAGCACGCGCGCGACGCGCGCCTCGCGCTCGAAGCCGCCTCCCGCGCGCAAAGCGCGAGCGCAATTCGTCCCAGCGATGGGCGAGGGCTTCGGGGGGATCCTGTCCGGCCCGGCCCAGCGTCTCGATCTCGACCTCGATGGCGTGATAGGCGCGCTCCAGCTCGTCGAGATGGGCGAGGGCGGTCGCGACTTCCTCCCCGACGCTGCGCGGGGCGTCGGGGTCGATTTCCTGGCGCAGGCGACCCACGCGGATGCCACGAGACAGCAGCAAACGGCCGGCGTCGGGGGCCTCGTCGCCCGCGAGCAGACGCAGCAGGGTGCTCTTTCCCGAGCCGTTCGCACCCACGACGCCGATCCGGTCGCCCGCGCGCACGTCGAGCGTCACCGCTTCGAACAGCGTGCGACCGGCAACTTGCCTCGCGACGTCCTCGGCCCGCAGCAACACGGCGGCAATCTAGCCAATGGGTCGTCAAGCCTCGCCGGGGCGAGGCCGATGGATCCACTGGACCACGAGGCCGTCACGGAGTGACGGCCGATGATGGGCGAGAGCATCTTCCTGCTGGGCGAGCGTGGCCTGCATCTGCTGTTCGATCCAGCCACCATTTCGGCCGCCCTGGGCGAAGACCCCGGCACGCTGCGCGAGGCGGTCGTCGCGCACCGCGGCCAGCTCGAGGCCGTGCTCGGCGAGATCGTCGGCATCGACGACGCAACGGCCGCCAAGGCCCTCATTGCGGCTCTCGCGCCGGAACTTCGCCACCTGCTCGTGCACCTCTATTTCGAGATCCTCGAGAGCCGCCTGCGGCGCCGCGGGGCTTCGGTGCATTAGACGGTTCGGCGCCCTTTTCAGTACGCCTCGATGCGCTTCGCGCGCGTTCCGTTCGTTGCGCGCGAGAGGACGCGCTCGCCGCCAGCAGGTCGGGGATCGACCACGGCGTGGGGATGCGCACGCGTGCGCCGTCGCGGGTTCGGAACAGCAGGTGGCCCTGCTGGATCGCGCGCTCGAAGAGGTCGCGCAGCAGTTCCACGTCGCGGCGGCAGTAGCTCTCGATCTCGTCGATCCGGCCTTCCTTCCACCACGCGAGCGATTGGAGGCCGTCGGCTCCCTTCGCGACGCCCAGGTTCTCCTCCGCGAGATGCCCGAGCGGCAGGCGGAACCCGATGCGCTCGCGGATCGCGTCGAGCAAGTCGAAGGTGGGCAGCGCGCCGGGATCCTCGTCGGTGTAGCCGCGCAGCACCTGATAGTCGAAGCGCCGCACGTTGAAACCCACCACCAGGTCGGCGCTCGCGAGTCGCGCGAGCAGCGCGTGCACGTCGCTCTCGCGCCAGGTCTCGAAGCGCTGCGCGCTGGCATCCCAGGTGACGGCGAGTGCCACGCGCATCAGATGCGCGTTGTGCCAGCCACCCACTTCTTCGGCGCTGCGCTGGGTCTCGATGTCGAAGAAGACGAGTCGCGGCGCCGGCGCTCCGCTGGAGAGTTCGGGCACGGGGGCGATCGCGGCCTGCTCGGCCGGGGCGCGCTCCTCGAGCCGCGGCAGCGGCTCGTGCGCGAGCAGCAGCGCGAGCGCGCGCAGCGCAGCCGCCTTGTCGATCGGCCGGTTGCCACTGCCGCAGCGCGGCGAGTGCACGCAGGCGGGGCAGCCTTCCTCGCAGGGGCAGTCGCGCACGCGTTCGAGGGTGGCTTCGAGCAGCGTCTCGACGCGCTCGAAGAGGCTCGTCGCGAGGCCCATGCCACCGGGCGCGCCGTCGTAGAGGAAGATCGCCGCCCGACCCACCTGGGGGTGCGCGAGCGTGGTGATGCCGCCGACGTCGTGGCGATCGCAGAGTGCCAGCAGCGGGAACATCGACAGCGCCGTGTGCTCGACGGCGTGCAGGCCGCCCATCGGGTGCAGGCCCGCGGCGCGCAGCGCGGCGGGAATCTCATCGGGGATCTCGAGCCAGATGCCGGTGGTCTCGATCGAGGACGGCGGGAGATCGAGCGACTCGCTGCCGATCAGCTCCTGCCCATTCACGCGGCGGCGCTCGAAGCCGGTGATCCGCGTCGTCACGCGCAGTCGGCCTCGAACCAGCCGGAAGTGGCCGGCCGGCCGCGCCGCGTCGCGCGAAAGGATCTCGGTCTCCTTCTCCGAGAGCGAACGCGTGAACCACGCCGCATCGACGGCTCGCACGCGCACGAGCTTCTGCTCGAGGTCCAACTCGGTGACGAGATACTGCCGGCCGCGATGCAGATAGATGGCGCCCTCGTGGCATTCGGCGAGCACGCGGCCCGAGCCGATCGTGCCAATTTCGACCGGGCGCGCAAGCGCTCGCCCTTCGACCGAGCGCGCGCAGCGAGCCGAAGGCGAGCGAAGGTCATGAGGTTCGTCCAGATCGAGCTGGATCGCGTAGCTGGCGCCGGCCTGACGCAGATCCACGTCGCGGTGCGGACGGCGTCGCGAGGCAAACCATTCGCTGCCGGATTCGCTGCGCAAGATGCGGCCGCGCTCTTCGACGATCTCGACGTTGGCGCGCACGCCGGGTTCGGCGAGCCAGGCTTCGCCGGCTCGCAGCGGGATCTCGTCGGCCGCGCACGGGAGATGCGCCGCCGCGACCTCCACGTTCGTCGGATCCACGACGGCGTGCTCGAAGGCGCGCTCGAAGAGCATGCGCGGATGCGCGACCAGGTACTGGTCGAGCGCATCCGGCTGCGCGATCAGCACCACCACGCCCTCCTGCGCGCGACCGACGCGTCCGGCTCGCTGCCACGTCGCCATCTGCGAACCCGGGTATCCGACGAGAATGCACACGTCGAGGCCCCCGACGTCGATGCCCATCTCCAGCGCCGACGTCGAGATCACCCCGTCGAGCGCGCCGGAGAACAGTTTCTGCTCGATCTCGCGGCGCTCTTCGGGCAGGAAGCCGGCGCGATACGACGAGATCCGCTCGCGCAGGCGCGGCTCGGCCTCGATCACCCAGGTGTGGATCAGCTCGGTGACGCGGCGGGCCTTGGTGAACGCGATCGTGCGCAAGCCGAGGCCGACCGCGAGGCGGAACAGCTTCGCCGCCGCCGTGTACGGCGAGGATCCGACGGGATTCATCAGCACCACGTGGCGGCGCGGGCGCGGCGCGCCGTCGGCCTCGATCACCGTGGCGACGCGGCCGGTGAGAGCCCGCGCCAGTTCGCCCGGGTTCGCGATCGTCGCCGAGGCGCCGACGATCTGCGGGCTCGCGCCGTGATGCGCCGCCACGCGCAGCAGCCGCCGCAGTACCTGCGCGACGTGGGCGCCGAAGACGCCCCGGTAGGTGTGCAGCTCGTCGATCACGACGAGCTGCAGCGACTCGAAGAGCGCCTTCCAGCTCGCGTGCGTCGGCAGGATGCCCGCGTGCAGCATGTCGGGCGTCGTGACGAGCACGCGCGGCGGGTCGTCGCGGATGCGCTTGCGCCTGGCGGTGGGCGTGTCGCCGTCGTAGATCTCGACGACGCCTTCGGTCGGGAGTCCAAGCGCCTGCACGTCCGCCAGCAGGCGCTCGCGTTGATCGCGCTCCAGCGCCTTCAGCGGAAACACGTAGAGCGCGTGGCCCGCTTCCCCGGCCGCCAGCGCGCGCAGCACGGGCAGGTTGTAGACGAGCGTCTTGCCGCTGGCGGTCGGCGTCGCGAGCACCACGTCGGAGCCCGTAGCGAGGGCATCGAGCGCGCGCGCCTGATGGCTGTACAGCTGGCGCACGCCGCGGCGCGCGAGTGCGGGTGCGAGCGCTTCGAAGCCCGTGGGCAGAGCCGCGAACTCGGCCGCTCGGGCGGGCAGCAGCTCGTGGTGGCGGAATGCCTCGCGGACTCCCTCCTGCTCGCGCATCGCGTGCAGGAACTGGGCGACGCCCGACGCATGGCCCGGACGCCCGGAACTCTCCGTTGAAGACAAGCGCGGTTCCTCGCCCGCGAGGTGACAGTGACCTCGAGCAACGCATCGGGCAGGGAGGACCGCCCGTTTTCTGGGGGAGCCGAACGCAATCTACTCCGCATGCTCTGCGGGTGCGACTGAAGGGCCCGTTCCAGCGCGTGCCGATGGCCACGACGCTACGGATCATCGCTGGGGCGGCGCCGGCTCCGGCGGATCCTCCAGCAAGATCTCGATCGGATTGCAGTCGAAGCCCGCCGCAATGAGACACAGCGTCGCGTACGGGATGGGCGCGTTGCGCTCTTCGACGCCGAGCAGCACGCGCGGCGCGATCGCGACGGGCCGTCCCGTCGCCCTGCATTCCGCCGTGGAGATCGCCGCGGCGAGGTCGCGCGGCGACCAGCCGCGCTCGTGGCGAAGTCCGCGAATCGAGAGGCCGTCGGGTCGCACGAGGCGCGTGTCTTCGTTCATGACGCGTGTGGGTCCTCCGCGGGCGGGCAACGTAGCGGGTCGGCGCAGCGGAGCTGCCGTTTGGGACGCGTCCCGATCGACTTCGCTCGCCTCCGGCTCGCTGCGCGGCGCCTTCGGCGCCTTGCTGCGCCCCCAGGGTCACTTCCCTAGACTGCGTCGTCTCGCGATGGAGGTCGACGGATGGGAGTCACGGTGCGCGTCCCGGCCGTGCTGCGCGCGCTGGTTGGCGGTCGCGCCGAACTGGCGGTGCCTGCCGGGCTGCTGCGCGACGTGCTCGACGCCGTCGGGCGCGAGTCCCCCGAACTCCTGTCCCGTGTGCTCGCCCAGGAAGGCTCGTTGCGACGGCACGTCAACGTCTTCGTCAACGAAGAGGACGTGCGATTCCGCGAGCTGCTCGATACCCCGGTGCGAGAGGGCGACTGCGTCACCATCGTGCCTTCGATCGCCGGCGGCTGCTGAGTGCGACGGCGCATCGAAGTCGATCCGGATCTCGATCCCGTGGTTGTGCCGACCTCGGTCCTGAACGAGGTCTTCGCCCATGCGCGCGAGGTCACGCCCGAGGAGTGCTGCGGGCTCATCACGGGGGGCGACGAGGCGCGCTATCAGCACGTCGTTCGCTGCCGCAACGACATGACGCTGTGGCACCGGCGCGATCCCGAGACCTACCCGCGCGACGGCACCCAGGGCTTCTACATGAACGAGCAGGATTACCTGCGCGCCGACGAAGAGGCTTCGGCGCGCGGGGAACGGATCACCTGCGTGTACCACTCGCACGTCGAGTGCGGCGCCTACTTCTCGGAGATGGATCAGGACTTCGCCTCACAAGAGCTGTTTCCGTTTCCCGACGCCGATCACCTGGTCGTCGCGGTGACCGGCGGCAAGGTGGTGGACCAGGTGCTGTTCCGGCGCGAGCCGGGCGCGGACCACTTTGGCGGTCACCCCGTGGCGCACGGTCTCCGGTGAGCCCGCGAACCCGTCTCGCGGCGGCGCTGGCCGCCTGGCTGATCGCGGCGGGTTGCGCGAGCGGCCCGGGAGGCATCGACTCCAAGAGCCTCGCTGCGTCGTCCGTGGCGATCTTGTACCGCGAGGAAGCGCTCGCGTTGAAACGTCTCGACGCCATCCGCGATCTCGAAAAGCGCGGCAAGCCGAGCGACAAGGAAGGCGTCATTCGCGTCGAGACCCTCGACGCGATGTTCGGTGGCGCGCCGGATGCGCAGCGACGCCTCCGCGAACTCGGTGGACATCTGGCGCTCTTCGATCCCCGGAGCGACGCGGTGCAGGTCCTCGAGGGCGCACCGCCCGGTGCTCGGCCGCTCGCGTGGTCGCCCGATCGCAGCAAGCTGCTGCTGTCCGGCCGCTTCCGCGATCTCGCGCAGCTCTTCCTGTGGGATCGCGCGAGCGGGGGCTTCGAGATCGTCACCTCGGGACCCGAGGAACACCCGATGGGCTGCCTGGGCGCGGGCGGACGCCTCGTCGCCGTCGAGGCCCGGCGGGTCGCGGGTCGCTACGAGGGCCGTCTGCTCGCGACGCCGCCCGGTTCGGCGACCGGGCTGCGGCCGGCGACGCGCGGCCCGTCCGATGTGCTCCCGACCTGCGCGCCCGATGCCCCGATCATCGCGTACGTCACCGCTGGCGATGACGGGGTCCTCACGATCGCGGTGCTGGATCTCGATGCGACGGGCGCGGCGCCGCGCCTGGTGGCGCGCGGCACCGACCCCGTCTTCACGCCCGACGGCGACTGGATCGTGTACGCGGCGACGGGTACCCAGGGCAATCGACTCTGGCGGGTGCGTCCCGACGGCTCCGGGCGGACGCCCGTCGGCGCGAGCACCACGGACGAGGGGCGACCCGCCGTGTCGCCCGACGGCGCGTACGTCGCGTACGTCGCGAAGGATGAGCAGGATCGCGAGCGCTTGCGGGTGCGGCGCTTCGACGGCAGCGGAGACCGTCCGTTCCTCACGGATGGCGATGCAGACTCTCCCGTCTGGTAGAGCAGGGATCGAGCGAGGAGCAAGCGAGATGACGATGCAGCAGAGAAGTGTGGATCTGGTCCCGGTGCACGGAGGGCTCGCCGAGCCCGTCGATCGGGTGGTGTCGCTGAAGGAGCGGAGCAAGCTCGTCGCCGAGGCGTCGAAGCTGCCGGCGGTCCGGCTCACCAGGGCGGACTTGTCGACGGTGCATCGCATCGCCGACGGCACGCTGTCGCCGCTCGAAGGCCCGATGGGTGCCGAGGCATGGCATCGCGTGCTCGATGAGAGCGTGGTGGTGCAGGGCGGCCGTCGTTACGCGTGGGGCATCCCGCTCTCGCTGCCGGTGACGGACGCCGAAGCCGTCGCTCTCGCGCGCGGTGGCGCGGCAGCGCTGCGCGACGAAGCGGGCGCGCTCGTCGGCATCCTCGATGCGATCGAAGTCTTCGCCTGGGACAAGCCCAAGTACGTCCGAGCCGTCTACGGCACCGAGCGCTTCGACCATCCGGGCGGTCACATGACGCAGGACGACGAGCGCACGCAACTCGTCGGCGGCCGCCTGCGCGCGCTGCCGCAACCACAGAACCCGAACTGGACGATCTTCTCGCCGCGCATGACGCGCGCCTTCATCCGCGATCGCAAATGGGAGCGCGCGCTGGCGTTCCAGACCCGCAACCCGCTGCACCGCGCGCATGAGTACGCGCTGGTCGCGGGCGCCGAACGACTCACGCGCGACGGCTTCTTCACCGGCGTCGTGCTGAACCCGCTGGTCGGCGAACTCAAGGGAGACGACGTTCCCGCCGCGACGCGCATGCGCTGCTACCGCACGCTGCACGACCTCGAACTGCTCGGCGACGGCGACAAGGACGAGGCGCTGTGGAAGTCGGTCGGCTACGACGTGAACGAGGTCTTCGAGGTGCTGCCGCTCGACATCAAGATGTTCTACGGCGGACCGAAGGAAGCCCTGATGCACGCGGTCTACCGCCAGAACCACGGCTTCAGCCATCTGGTGATCGGCCGCAAACATGCCGATGCGCCCTTCGACGACGGCAAGCCGATCTGGGGCGACTTCGACGCACAGGAGATCTTCGAGACGCTGCCGGGCGAACTGCAGCTGCAGCCGTGCAAGATCGGCTTCGCGGCGTACTACGAATCGCTCGGCCGCGTCGATCTCACCGACCGCCACCCGGACGAGAAGCCCTTCGCGATCAGCGGCACCAAGGTGCGTGGGCAGCTGCTGAAGGGCGAACATCCCGACCCGCGCATCATGCGTCCGGAGATTGCCGACATCCTGATCGACTCGTATCGCGCCTGATTGGGCAGAGGGCTGGCTTGAAGATTGGTGTTCCGCGCGAAACCAAGGACAACGAGTACCGCGTCGGAATGACGCCCGACGGCGCGCGCCAGCTCGTCGCGGACGGACATGAGGTGCTGATCGAGCACGGCGCGGGTGTGGGCAGCGGCTTTGCCGACGCGGCATATGCCAAGGCGGGCGCGCGGCTCGTGGACGTCGAGGAGGTCTTCCGCGCGCCCGATCTCGTCACCAAGGTGAAGGAGCCGAACGAGCGCGAAGTCGCGCGACTGCGCGGCGGACAGACGCTCTTCACATATCTGCACCTCGCGCCGAATCGAGCGCTCACAGAGCGGCTCCTCGCCGCCGATGTGATCGGAGTCGCCTACGAGACGATCCGGTCGCCGGACGGCTCGTTCCCGGTGCTGGCGCCGATGAGTGAGGTGGCAGGACGACTCGCCGTGCAGATCGGTGTCACGCTGCTGCAGAAGGATCGCGGCGGCAAGGGCCTGCTGGTCGGCGGTGTGCCGGGGGTGCCGCGCGGCCGCGTCACCGTAATCGGTGCGGGGATCGTCGGGATCAACGCGGTACGCGTCGCCCACGCGCTCGGCGCCGAGGTCACCGTGCTGGACATCGATCTCAAGCGCCTCACCTATCTCTACGACTTGTTTCACGGCGAGATCGGCACGCTCTTCTCGAGTCGCGTCAATCTCGAGCGCTCGGTCGCACAGAGCGACCTGCTGGTGGGCGCCGTCTACCTGCACGGCCGCCGGGCGCCGCGTCTCGTCACGGATGCGATGGTGCGCAGCATGGAGGCGGGATCGGTGATCGCCGACGTCGCCGTCGATCAGGGCGGCTGCATCGAGACGATCCATCCCACCACGCACTCGGACCCGACCTACCTCGTGCACGGCGTGATCCACTACGGTGTGGCCAACATGCCGGCCGCCGTGCCGCGCACGTCGACCTTTGCGCTCACCAACACCACGCTGCCGTACATCGAGCGCATCGCAGAGGTCGGCGTCGCCGAGGCGCTGCGCACCGACCCCTCGTTGGCGCTCGGTGCCAACGTGTGGCGCGGTGAAGTGGTCTGCGAGGGCGTCGCGGAAGCGCACGGGCTGCCGTTGCACGCGCTCGAGGCCGCGCTCGCGCGCTGAAAACGAGCGTCAGAGCATTCGGATCCGTGGTTCGGCGGCGCGCGCCAGCAGGTTCGCACGCGTTTCCCCGTCGGCTGGGTAAAGCGCGTAGCCGAAGCCGAGCGCGACGCGTTGGGCAGCGTCGTCTTCCTTCGCGACCGCTTCGGCGACCGCGCGTGCGAGGCGCGCGACGTGCTCGGAGGCGGCCGCGCCGGGAATCGGCAACAGGGCGCACAGCGCAGCCGGCGCCGTGCGCGTCGCGACGTCGAAGCAGCGGAGCTGCGCGAGGAAGGCCGCCTGCGTATTCCGCGCGATCCGCGTGGCCAGCTCGCCCGGCAGCTCGTCCCAGTTCTCGATGCGGCAGGTGACCAGGGCAAAGGCGGGGGTATCGCCGTCGGCTGCGGCCGCACGCGCGATCTCCTCGTCGATGCGCCGCGCGAAGTGCGCGAACGACGACAAACGTTCGCCTTCCGCATCGGCCGGCGCTTCGCCGGGCAGCGCGCTCGCGAGCGCGCGTGCCGTGACGGCCGCGAGACGCAGCAGCAGTTCGCGATCGAGTGCGTCGAAGTGCGGCCCGGCGGGTGCTCGCTTGTCGTACACCGCGAGCGTCCCGAGCGCGCGACCGCCGTGTGACGAGCGGCGCCACCAGGAGCTCCCGCGTCTCGGCTTCGTCCTCGTCGCCCGGCGGCAGCTCCGAACCGTCGAGCAGCGCGCGGCGGCGCAGCGCCTCGCGCGCGACGCGGCGATCCAGTGGGCGAGCGCGTCGTCGTGCGGGCCCGATGCGGCGCCGACGTGGCAGCGCACCCGGAAGCTGTGCGCGCTCCGGGTCGAGTGCGCGCACGATCACGTGTTCCGCGTCGAGGATCAGCGCGGCCGAGGACGCGACGCTCTCCGCGATGCGATCCGCATCGCTCTCGGCGAGCAGGCGCAGCGTCGCCTCGTGGACGGCCTCGCCGCGCGTGGCGCGCATTTCGGCGCGCTCGGCGCGCAGCTCGCGGTCGAGTCCCGACGCGGCGGCGGCGCCGCGATCTCGCGCAGCGCATTCTCTTCGTCGCCGGATTCCGGCGCGTCGCTGCCCGGCTGCACCGAGAGCACACCCAACAGCGTCGATCCCGCGAGCAGCGGCAGCGCGGCGTAGTCGAGACGGTCGTCGCGGCGCAGGAAGATCGGCTCGCGATCGCGCGCGACGCGGCCGTCGACGCCCTCACCCGGGGTGAGTCGCGCCGCCGCGCCGAGCGCTCCTCCGGCGAGCGAGGAGGCTGCGAGGCGCAGCGACGGCGCGCCGTCGGGCGCGCGTCCTGCTGCGGTCTCTTCGAGCCACCACAGCGTCGCGACGCCGCGACCGACGCGCGACGCCGCATGGCGACACAGCGCCGCGAGTCGCAGTGCGAGCGGTGCGCGTTCGCCGAGGATGCGGGCCACTTCCGCCGCGACGTCTGCGCGCAGCGCGCGCTTGCGCAGCGCGAGCAGCGCCTCGGCGCGCGCGGCGATGCGCGCGACGAGGGCGCCCAGTTCCTCGCCGAAGACGACGTCGTCGTCGCCGAAGAGATCGGCGCGTGTCGGATGGTGCAGGTTCAGGACGCCGCACACGGCACCGCGTGCCAGCAGCGGCACGCAGAGTGACGCCGCGACGTCGAAGCGCTCGCGCGTGATTTCGAAGAGCTCGGGGTTGGCGCGGCCGTGGACCGCGATCGCTCGTCCCTCCGCCCACACGCGGCCCGCGATGCCTTCGCCGAGTCGCACGCTGCACCTTCGACCACAGCTCGGCTTCGAGTCCGACCGCGGCGCGCACGCCGAGTCGCTCGGCGTCGGGTTCGCGCAGCAGCAGCGAGCCGCCAGCGGCGCCGGTCACCGCGATCGAGACGCTCGAGCAGGCGCGCGAACAGCGCCGTCGGTGCGGCGGCGAGGTCGACCGCCGCGGCGATCTCCTCGAGCGCTTGCAGCAGCTCGCGCTTCGGATCGTCCGTTGCAGGCGCGTGCGCCGCCACGAGTGGCGCGCCGCGAGCGGCGACGAGCACTTCGAGGCCGCGGGCTACGAGCGGCGCGAAGCGCGTGCGAAAGGGCGGTGCGATGCCCGCGTCGACGACGGCTTCGAGGCGTGGATCGTCGCTCGAGCACGCGCGGATCGTCGGTGAGGAGGCGCTGGAGTGGGCGGCGAGCGGGGCGTCGAGCAGCGCGAGGCGCCGCCGCTGCACGGCGGCCTGCGGATCGAAGACCGCCGCGACGCTCGACGTCGGGATGGCTCGCGAGCAGGGGCAGGAGCTGGAGCGCTTCCTCGGTCGCTCCGTACACGGCGATGCGCCGCCCCATCCCTCACCTCATTCGTCGAGCAGCAGTTCCAGCGAGATCGTGAGGCGGAACCGTAGCTCGTGACCCAGCCCGTCGGCGACGACGATCGGCACCGTGATCGCGTGGGTGCCCGACGATCTCCGCGAGCCCGGCCTCGACGACCTGCCAGCTGGTCGTCGTCGGCGAGCAGGTCGGGCGAGGGCAGGGGCGCTGTCGCCCGTGGAGCGTCGAGGACTTGCGACTTCTTCGTGCCAGGCGGCGTCGAGCAGACCCTGGGCGCGCGAGACGGCGTGGTCGCGCTCGTCTTCCAGCTCGACGTCGGGCGCGAGTGCGGCGCGCTCGAGGTCGGCGAGGATCACGGTGTCGCGACCCGCGGTGGGCCGGGCCGAGCGGGAATCGGCGCGACGCTCGCGGGCGGGTTCCGGCTCCGGGCGCTTTGCAGCGGCGGGTTCGGCGCGGCAGGCTCGGGGCCGGGCCGCCGTCGAGCGACCGGCGCGGGTTCGGCTGCCGGCGGAGTCTCGTGGGCTTCGGTCTCCGGTGCCTCGCGCAACTGCTTCACGACGCGCTTCGAGATGGTGGTGAGCGTCGGCAGCACGCCGGTGCCGTCGGTCGCGGTGGCTTCGAAGACGGCGGCGTCCTTCACGTCGAGCTTGCGGTGCAGCTCCTCGAGCACGAAGGGATCCGACTGATCCTGGTGGTTGTACTGGACGACGAGCGGCACCGCTTCGAGCGCGCGACCGTAGGCGGCGAGGGCGCCGCGCAGCTCCTCGAGCGCGGCGACGTTGTCGTCGATGCGCTCGCGGCGCGCGTCCACCACGAAGACGACGCCGTCGACGCGGTCGAGCAGCTGCTTGCGGGTCGGCGCCTGCTCGGAACCGCCGGGCACCGCGATGATCTGGATGCGCGTCTTCACGCCGGCGATCTCGCCGAGCTCGATCGGCAGCCGGTACGAGCAGACGCTCGGGTCGAGCTGCGTCGGGACGGCTTCGAGCTTGCCGCGGTGATCGGGCCGCAGCTTGCGATGGATCGCGCGCAGGTTGGTCGCCTTGCCGGCGCCGGCGACGCCCCAGTAGACGATGCGCGCGTTCACTTCGCGGCGATCGGCAACCCGGATCGAGGCGGGCCTCGGCCATCACTTCCCCTTCCTCTGGAGGATCCGTCGTGCGTGCGTCGAAACCGCCGACGGCACTTCCTTGCTCTTCATGATGCCGCGCAGCTCGCGATCCTGCAGGTAGTTCAGGAACTTGATCGCGGTTTGTTGCGGACAGCGCGGGTTCGCGGTGAGCGCGAGCTTCACCTGGTAGTTGCGCGTCCAGTCGGGATTGCGCGCGATGATGCGCAGCACCTCGTCGGACACGTTGCGCGCCTTCGACGAAGGCGAGGATCTCGTTCTCGGTGACCTTCGGGCTGCGCACCGCCGCGGCGGCGACGAGCTTGTTGCGGTCGCGCACCAGCAGGCCGCGCGCTTCCTTGTTGCCGACGCGCGCCAGCTTCACCTTCTCGAAGACGGTCATCTTCTGAGCAGTCGTGTGCAGGCTCTTGCGTGGTGTCCTCGTCGAGCTCGACGCCGTCGTCGACGAGTTCGCGCGCGAAGCCCGAGACGTCGTCGCCGAGCAGCGCTTCGAGGGCGGCGAGCGCCTCCGCGTCGGTGACCGGACCCGCTCGGCGGCAGCAGCTCCTCGTCGCTCTCGTCGACCTCCTCGCTGCGCGCCGCGCTGGAGTCCGAGGAACGACAGGATGCGGTCGATCACCGAGCGGCCGGTGAGCGGATTGGTGCCGAGCGCCTCGACGATCTCGGGGCAGCGCAGCATGCGCTCCTGGTTGTTCGACACGATGTCGACCAGGCGCTTGTGCGGCAGCGACGCGAGGAACGCGATCGTCTCGTCGTCGGCGTGCGTGTTGAGGGCGATCGCTTCGAGGCGCGCCGGCGCGTCCCGGAAGGTCTGCGCGCAGTACGAGAGCACGGCGGGATGCGTCGGGCCCGAGAGCGCCGCGCCGATCACGTTGTCGGGCAGCCGCTCGAGCGAGTCGCGCGCGCGATCCTTGACGGTCGGCGTCGGCGTCGTGGACGAGCACGAAGAGGACCGTCACCAGCTCGACGGGCGGCAGCGGCAGCGCGCCGCCGGCGGCGAGCCGGCGCACCTCGACCGGCGCGTCGCGGCGGACGTAGCGCTCGGCTTCGGGCGTCAGCGCCAGCCGGATCTTGCGTTCTCTCGCTCACCACCGGCTCCGTTCTCGCGCGCGCCGGTCGCGCAGGCCCTCGCCAGTGGTGCGACTCGGCCTTCGCCGCTTCCGCCTTCGCCTCCTCGACGATCTTGTCGCGGAGCGCCGCCGGCACTTCTTCGTAATGCGAAAAGTCCATGTGGAACGAGCCCTTCCCGCCGGTGAGGCTGGTGAGCACGCTCGCGTACTCCAGCATTTCGGACATCGCGACCTGCGCCTTGATGACCGATCCCGAGCCGCGCGACTCGGTGGCCTGGACGCGGCCCCGGCGGCTGTTCAGATCGCCGATGATGTCGCCCATGTACTCGTCCGGGATCGCCACCTCGACGTCCATCACGGGCTCCAGAACGGTGGGCCGGGCCTGCTCCGTGGCGGCCTTGAAGCCGAAGGAGCCAGCCAGCTTGAAGGCCATCTCGTTCGAGTCGACCGGGTGGTGCTTGCCGTCGATGCAGCGCACCCGGATGTCCACGACCGGGAAGCCCGGCCAGCGGTCCGTGGGGCAGTCCGTCGAGGACGCCCTTCTCGACGGCCGGGATCAGGTTGCGCGGGATCGAGCCGCCGACGATCTCGTCGACGAACTCGAACCCGGCCCCACGGGGCAGCGGTTCCACGCTCAGGTAGCAGACCCCGTACATGCCCTTGCCGCCGGTCTGCTTCTTGAGCTTGCCCTCCACGTTCTCGACCTTGCGAGTGATCGTCTCGCGGTAGGGAATCTTCGGCCGCGACAGGTCGATCTCGAGGTTGAACATGCGCTTCAGGCGGCCCGCGCCGATGCGGATGTGCAGGTCGCCCATGCCGGTCAGCAGGAACTGGCCGGTGTTCGGGTCGCGATCGACATGCAGCGTCGGGTCTTCCTCCACGAGCCGCGCGAGCGAGGTGAAGAGCTTGTCCTCGTCGGCCTTCGACTTCGCGGCGATCGCGTAGGACAGTGCGCCCTTCGGGATCGGGATCTGCGCGAGCCGCACGCCTCCCTTCTCGCCGGTGAGCGCGTGACCGGTGTGGACGTCCTTCAACTTCGCGACCGCCACCACGTCGCCGGGCCCGGCCTCCGGGCACTTCGACGTGATCGTGGCCGCGCAGCAGGTGCAGCTTGCCGATCCGCTGCCGGGTGCCGGTGGTGGCGTCCACGATCGGCGTGTCGTGTTGGAGCGTGCCGGACACCACGCGCAACACCGAGAGCAGGCCCTGGAAGCGGTCGATGACGGACTTGAACACGAGCGCCGCGAAGGGACCGTCGGGCGCCACAGCGAGCGTCCGCTCGGAGCCGCTTCCGAGCTCGGTGGCGGTCCAGCTGCGCGCATCGACGGGGGAGGGGAGCAGCGTCGTCACCGCTTGCAGCAGGATTTCGACGCCGAGCGCGCGTGTCGCCGAGCCCGCGAAGATCGGCACCAGCTTTGCCTGGCGTACGGCCGCGAGCAGGCCGTCGCGCATTTCGTCCGCCGACAGCTCGCCCGTCTCGAGATACTTCTCGAGCAACGCGTCGTCGCATTCCGCGACGGCCTCGACGAGGTGCGCGTGCGCCTCGCTTGCGGCCGCCGCGAGGTCGGCGGGAACGTCCGCGGGTCCGCCGTCGCCCAGCGCCTGCATGGCGAGCACGTCGACGACGCCGGTGAAGTTCGCGCCGCTCCCGATCGGGATCGAGAGCAAGACGGGCTTCGCATCCATCTTGGCGAGCGAAGCGACGGCTGCTTCGAAGTCCGCGCGTTCGCGGTCCATGCCGTTCACGAAGGCGAGCATCGGCAGCCCGAGGTTGCGTCCGCTGCGCCACATGCGCTCGGTGCCCACCTTCGCGCCGTCCACCGCCGAGACCACCAGCACTGCGGCATCGAGCGCTTGCAGCGCGATCTGGCCGTCGCGCTGGAAGTTCGGGTCGCCGGGTGTATCGACCAGCGTGAGATGCCTGCCCTGCCAGTCGAAGCCATACACCGCTGTGCTCACGCTCGCGCCCTGTCGCTCCCGCTCCTCGGGTAGCGTGGTGAGCGCGGCGGTGCCGGCCGTGACGTTGCCGAGCGCCGGAATCGCGCCGGCCTTCCAGAGGATCGCCTCGCCGAGCGACGTCTTGCCGTCGGTCGAGTGACCGACCAGCGCAAAGTTGCGGGTATCGGCGGCTGCGACGTCCTTCATGGCGCTACTTCTCCTTGCGTGGCGTTGTGTCTCTTGGCATGCGGTTCTTCTCGAAGAGCAGGCGCAGCCCTTCGAGCGTGAGGAAGGGCTCGACGCGCTCGATCGTTGCGCTCTCGCCGGCGATGCGACCGGCGAGCCCGCCGGTCGCGATCACGCGGGCCGTGGCGCCCAGCTCACCGCGAATTCTCGTGACCATCGCATCCACCATGCCGGCGTAGCCGAACAGCATGCCCGACTGGATCGCCTCGGTGGTGGTCTTGCCGATCACCGTGCGCGGCCGCGCGAGTTCCACGCGGTGCAGCATCGCGGCGCGCGAGAACAACGCCTCCATCGCGACGACGACGCCCGGGAAGATCGCCCCCCCCATGTACTCGCCCCGGTCGGAGACACAGTCGAAGGTGGTGGCCGTGCCGAAATCCACCGCGATCACCGGGCCGCCCATCAGGTCGATGCGCGGCGACGGCGTTGACGATGCGATCGGCGCCGACCTCGCGCGGGTTCTCGTAGCGCACCGGCATGCCGGTCTTGATGCCGGGGCCGACGATCAGGGGTTCGCGGTCGAAGAGCTTCGTCGCGACGCGTTCCCAGATCGGCAGCGTGGGCGGGACTACGCTCGCGATGATCACGTCCTCGACGCGCCGCGGCTCGATGCCCGCCTGGTCGAAGAGCGCGCGCAGCGTGACGCCGAGTTCGTCGGAGGTTTCCTCGCGGTGTGTGGAGAGTCGCCAGTGCTCGCCGAGTCGCCCGAGGCCCGCACGGTACTCGAAGGTGCCGATCGTGACGTTGGTGTTTCCGATGTCGATCGCGAGCAGCACGCTGGAACTCATCGCTGTAGGTCCTTCGCGATCGTCACGTCGCCCGCCACCACGCGCTCCTGGCTCCCGTCGTCGTGCTCCACCAGCAGGGCGCCGTCCGCGTCGATGCCGGTCGCGGTTCCCTCGCTTGCGACTCCGTCTCCGACGACCGCATCGAGCACCCGGATCCGGCGACCCCGCATCCGGAAGCGCGCTTCGAAGCGGGGTCGCAGCGCCTCGAAGCCCCCGTCCGCGTGCCGGTCGAGGACCGCTTCGAGGTTATCGTAAAGCTGGGCGGCGAAGTCCACCCGATCGACGCGCGCGCCGCGATGCGAGGCGAGGCTGGTGGCCAGCGCGCGGAACTCCTCGGGAAAGCCGTCGCGCGCGACGTTCAGATTGACGCCGATGCCGAGGATCAGGTGGCGGACGCGCGTCGCCTCGGCACCCATCTCCATCAGGATCCCCGAGGTCTTGAGGCCGCCGAGCAGCACGTCGTTCGGCCATTTGATCTCCACGGCATCTGGATCGCCCACGAAGGCGGCGACCGTGTCGGCCACCGCGATCGCCGCGGCCAGGATCGTGGTCGGCGCGCGCGCGGTGTCGAGCTTCGGCCGCAGCACGATCGATGTGTAGAGGTTTGAGTAGGGTGGCGAGAAGAAGGCGCGGCCTAGCCGCCCTCGCCCGGCGCTCTGGCCTTCGGCGACGACGGTGGTGCCGTGCTCGGCGCCCTCGCGGGCGAGATCGGCGGCGACGCGGTTGGTCGAGTCGGTCGTGTCGAGCCAGACGAAGCGGCGCGCGAGCCAGCGCGTGGCGAGGCGCGGCTGCACTTCCTCGGCGTAGAGCCGGTCGGGCGCAGCGGCCAGTCGATAGCCGCCGCCCGGCTTCGCCTTCGACCTGGTAGCCCGCCGCCCGCAGCGTTCCGACGTGCTTCCAGATCTGCGCGCGCGAGACGCCGAGTCGCGCCGACAGCGCTTCGCCCGAAAGCCTTGCTTCGCCCGCGCCGCGCAGCGCCAGGAGGATGCGCGCAGCGCCTTCTGTCACACGGCGCCCCGCACCACGTCGAGCGCGACGTCGGCGCTTGGCGCCGAATGCGTGAGCGCCCCGATCGAGACGCGGTGTACGCCGGTCTCCGCGACGGCGCGCACGCTCTCGAGCGTGACGCCACCCGAGGCTTCGAGCAGCGCGCGATCGCGGAAGCGCTTCGCCAGCGCGCGCAGTTCGTCGACCGAGCGGTTGTCGAGTAGCAGCCACTCGGCGCCCGCCGCGAGCGCTTCCTCGGCTTGCGCCTCCGACTCCACCTCGACCTGCACACGCAGATGCGGCGGCAGCTTCGCGCGCACCGCGGCGACTGCCGCGGAGACACTGCCCGCCGCTTCGATGTGGTTGTCCTTGATCAGCACTGCATCGTAGAGGCCCATGCGGTGGTTCTCGGCGCCGCCCACCGCCGTCGCGTACTTATCGAGAACACGCCAGCCGGGAAGCGTCTTGCGGGTGTCGACGACGCGGCAGCCGCTGCCCTCGACCGCGCGCACGAAGCGCCGCGTGAAGGTCGCGATGCCGCACAGGCGGCCGAGGAAGTTCAGCGCCGTACGCTCCGCGACGAGGATCGAGCGCAGCGAGCCGCGCACGCGCAGCAGCGGCAGGGTGCGCTCGCGCGCCTCGCCCTCGCTCCATTCGCGCTGCACCTCGAGGCTTCCATCGACCGCCGCGAACACGGCCTCTGTGACGTCGAGCCCGCACGCGACGAGCGGCTCGCGCGCCACCACGACGGCCTGGCCGCGCGTCGTGGCGGGGATCACCGCATTCGAGGTGACGTCTCCCGGACCGATGTCCTCGACGAGTGCGCGCTCCAACAACGGCAGCCACGACGAGCGCGCCGGGAGCGCCGGCACCGTCACGCCGCGCTGCCGGCGGCGCGGCGCAGTTTCGCGAGCCGCTCCTGGACGGTGTTGCGCTCGCTCTCGAGCTGCTCGCGCTTCTCGCGTTCGCCGGATACGACTTCGGGCCGGGCGCGCTCGACGAAGCTCGGGTTGTCGAGCTTCCTGGCGCTCTGCGCGAGATCCTTGTCGATGCGCACGAGTTCCTTGTCGAGCCGCCGCAGCTCGTCGGCGACGAAGCGCGGGTCGTCGAGTTCGACGCGCAGTCGACCAGCCCTGCACGAGTACGACCGAAGCGGTCGGCGAGGGCGCCTCGTCCGAGCACAGCGGTTGCGCGGCGCGCGCGAGCGCGCGGATCGCGGCGGCGTGGCGGCCCACGAAGGGTTCCGCCGCGCTCGGGAACGTGACGCCCACGAGCGTCGGCTGGGGCAGTTCCAGTTCGCCGCGCACCTGGCGGATGCGCGTCACCACGTCCACCAGCGTGTCCATTTCGCGCGCCGACTCGGCGTCGAGCGGTGCGCCGCGCTCCGGGTAATGTCCCTCCATCAGGAAGCGCCCGTCGGCGCCGGGCAGTGACGCGGCGATCTCGTCGGTCACGAACGGCATGATCGGGTGCAGCGCCGTGAGTGCCCCGCGCAGCACCGCGACGAGCGTCGCCTGGGCGGCGCGGCGCGCTTGTTCGTCTCCGCCCTGGAAGGCGAGCTTCGCCAGCTCGATGTACCAGTCGCAGAGTTCGCCCCAGACGAAGTGGTAGAGGATCTGGGCGGCGTCGTTGAAGCGGAACTCGTCGAGTGCGGCGTGGGCTTCGGCGATCGCCACGTCCATGCGATGGCGGATCCAGCGATCGTAGAGCGAGGCTTCGCCGGCGCGCGCGCCCGGGTCGTAGTCCGCCAGATTCATCAGGGCGAAGCGCGCCGCGTTCCAGAGTTTCGTCACGAAGGCGCGGCCACCCTCCATCACCTGCATGCCGAAGCGGATGTCGCGTCCCTGGGCGGCGAGCGAGGTGAGCGTGAAACGCATCGCATCGGTGCCGTAGACGGCCATCACGTCGAGCGGGTCGATGCCGATGCCTTTCGACTTGGAGAACTTGCGGCCCTGCTCGTCGCGCACCAGCGCGTGCAGGTAGACGTCGCGGAAGGGCAGTTCGCCGGTGAAATGGAGACCCATCATGATCATGCGCGCGACCCAGAAGAAGAGGATGTCGGGCGCCGTCGAGAGCACATCGGTCGGGTAGAAGCGACGCAGCGTCGGTGTGTCGTCGGGCCAGCCCATCGTCGAGAACGGCCACAGCGCGCTCGAGAACCAGGTGTCGAGCACATCGCTCTCCTGGGTGATCTCGGCGCTGCCGCAGTGGGCGCAGTGGCTCGGATCCTCGACGCTGACGGTCCACTCGCTGCACGCCGCGCATTGCCAGGCCGGGATCCGGTGACCCCACCAGAGCTGACGCGAGATCGCCCAGTCGCGGATGTTCTCCATCCAGTGGAAGTAGGTGTTCTCCCAGCTCTTCGGATGCAGCGCGACGCGGCCCTCGCGCACGGCGGCGAGGGCGGGCGCGGCGAGCGGCGCCATGCGCATGAACCACTGCTCCGAGAGCAGCGGTTGCACCAGCGTGTCACAGCGGTCGCAGTGCGGCACCTCGTGCGGGTGGTCGCGCACGCCGGTGAGCAGCCCCTGCATTTCGAGATCGGCCACGACCTGCTTGCGTGCTTCCGCAACGTCGAGGTCCGCGTAGGGGCCGGCGTTTTCGTTGAGACGACCGTCGGGGTGCAGGATGTTGATCGCGGGCAGGCCGAGGCGGCGACCGCACTCGAAGTCGTTCGGGTCGTGGGCCGGCGTCACCTTCACGGCGCCGGTGCCGAATTCGCGATCGACGAAACTGTCGGCGACCACCGGGATCTCGCGACCGAGCAGCGGCAGGCGCACGCGCTTGCCGATGAAGCCGCTCCAGCGCTCGTCCTCGGGATGCACCGCGACGGCGGTGTCGCCGAGCAGCGTCTCGGGGCGCGTCGTCTCGACCTCGATCGCGCCGCTCGCGTCGACGAGTTCGTAGCGGATCCGGTAGAGCTTTCCGTTCACGAGCTTGTAGGGGCTCTCCAGATCCGAGAGCACCGTGGTGCAGCGCGGACACCAGGACACCAGGTACTCGGAGCGGTAGATCAAGCCCTGATGGTGGAGCCGCACGAACACTTCCCGCACCGCGCGCGAGAGGCCGGGGTCCATCGTGAAACGCTCGCGCTCCCAATCGCACGAGGCGCCGAGCGCCTGCAGCTGCTCGACGATGCGTGCTCCGTACTTCGCCTTCCACTCCCAGACCTGGTCGACGAAGGCCTCGCGACCGAGGTCGTGGCGGGTCTTGCCGCGCTTGGCGAGGTCCTTCTCGACCACCACCTGCGTCGAGATGCCGGCGTGATCGGTGCCGGGCATCCAGAGCACGTCGAAGCCGAGCAATCGCTTGTGGCGCGCGAGCAGATCCTGGAGTGTGTTGTTGAGCGCGTGGCCGAGGTGTAGCGATCCCGTCACGTTGGGCGGCGGGATCACCATCGAGAAGCGCGGCCGCGTGCCGTCCGTCGACGCATGGAAGAGGCCGCGTTTCATCCACGCCTGGTAGAGGCGTGTCTCGACCGGCTTGGGATCGAAGCGTTTGGCGAGTTCGGCGGGCAAGGCCGCCGATCTTAGCCGCGGCGGGAGCCGGGGCTACTCGCTGTCTTGCAGCCTGCGGATCTCTTCGCGGATCAGCGTCTCGGCCATCTGCGGGATCACTTCCCAGGCGATCGCTTCGATGCGCGAAAGAGTCTCGCGCACGATGCGGTCCGAGAGATCCCCGAAGGCTTCCCACGCGACCTTCTCGAGGTGCTGGTGCAGTTCCTGACGCAGCGATTCGATGTGCGCGCTCGAGGGAACCGGGTCGTTCGCGGCCACGCGCACCGGCTCGCTCACCGGTACCGGCGGCGGCGCGATGGGAGCTTCGATCTCGGCCGCGAAGAGTTCCTCGGCGGCTTCGGCCGCGTCGCCAAAGGAAGGCTCGCTGGCGGCCGTCTCGTGTCCCTCCGGCGCGGCTGCCACCGGCTCGGATTCGTCCTCGAAGCCGAAGTCGAAGGCCTCTTCGAACTTCGCTGCGATCGCGGTGATGGGCGCGGAGAACGCCGCCTCGTCCTGGTCGAGCAGTTGCGTTGCGGCCGGAGCGGAATGCGCTTCCGTGCGCGCTTCGCTGCGGCTGCTCGCGCCGAACGACGACTCCGGCGCGCTGGGCGCGCTCGGCGGCGGCTCCACGTCGAAGAGGACCGTCGCGTGACCGGCCGCTGCGGGCGGATCGAGTTCCTCGTCGAAGCTCGCGATCGCAACCGCCTCGGCGAGGTCGTAGTCGGCGGCGGCTTCGAGTTCGATCGGTGCCGCGCTGAAGCTGGCGGCTTCGTCGACGCCGAGCGGCGTCGGGGTCACGAGAGCCTTCGCTGCGGGCGCCGTCTCGGCGAACTCCTCGTCGAAGAAGTCGAACGCGTCTCCGCTCGCGGGCGGTTGCTCGGCAACCAGCACCGTGGTGTCGGATCCTCCGCCGACCGGACGCGCCGCTTCGGCGTGCGCGAGCAGCTGGTTCACGCGATTCACCAGCGCCTGCGCTTCGAAGGGTTTGGTGATGTGACCGTCGGCGCCGACGGTCCGCGCGCGGTCTTCGTCGAAGCTCTCGAAGGTGCCCGACAGCAGCAGCACGGGAACGTGACGGAGATCGGGATCGGTCTTGATCGCGTTGCAGACTTCGTAGCCGTCCTTGCCCGGCATGGCGACATCGGCGAGAACCAGATCGGGTCGCGTCTCCCTGGCGCGCAACACCGCGTCGTCGCCATTGTCGACCGTGACGAGGATCACGTCCTCGTTCGCGAAACTGATCCCGACGACCTTCTGGATCGTGACGCTGTCATCGGCGAGCAGGATCGTCTTCGGCATGGTCCCCCCGGTCCCCTGGCGCGGCTCGAGCCCGTCTACCTTTGCAGGTTGTCGCTGGTCCCTATCGTCGGGGCAACGGCTGCGATTGAACGCTTTTTCGATGCTACCACCGCGCTCGCGTCCGGCCGATGGAGAGCGAGGCGGGAACGGAGAGGAGCGGCGATGATCTTGCGAGCGGCAGCCGGTTCGGACGTGGGTCGCCGTCGAGCGGCCAACGAGGACCATTATGCGCTGGCGCCCGAGATCGGGCTCTACCTGGTGGCCGACGGTCTCGGCGGTCACGTGGCGGGGCAGGTCGCGAGCGAACTCGCGGCAGAAGCCGCGCTGCGCACGGTGCGAACGCTCGAAGGCGCGGCCCCGAGTCTCGCCGAGAAACTCCGCTACGCCGTCACCGCCGCCAATCGCGAAGTGCACGAGACGGCGCGCGGGCGACCCGAATTCCAGGGAATGGGCACGACGCTCGTCGCGCTGCTCGCCCAGGAAGGTCGCGCCGCGCTCGCGCACGTCGGCGACAGCCGCGCCTATCTCGTGCGCGGCGAGCGCATCCGGCAGCTCACCGACGATCACTCGTTGGTCGGCGAGCTGCTGCGTCGCCGCGAGATCAGTCCCGACGCCGCGCGCGAGCACCCGCAGCGCCACGTGCTGACGCGGGCGGTCGGCGTGCGCCCGCAGGTCGAACCGGATCTCGCCGAACTCTCGCCCGACGAGAACGACGTCTTCGTGCTCTGCTCCGACGGCCTCACCGGCCACGTGCGCGACGAGGAAATTGCCAAGGCCGTTTGCGGCGGCGTCGACCCGCAGGAAGCCATCGACTCCCTGATCCGCCTCGCGAACTCACGCGGTGGCGACGACAACATCACGGTCGTCGTCGTTCGCTGCGAGAAGAGTGCGGACTCCGGATAGCGGCGCGCTCGCAGGTCGAGGTCCGGCGCGGACTCCGATCTGGCGCGACGCCTCTAGCGCTCCGTCAGCGACTTGAGCTTCGAGCGCAGCCGGCCCACGGCCTTGGTGTGGATCTGGCACACGCGAGATTCGGTGATCCCGAGGATCGAGCCGATCTCCTTCATGTTCAGGTCCTCGTAGTAGTAGAGCGTCAGCACCAGCCGCTCCTTGTCGGGCAGCGAGCCGATCGTGTCCGCGATCACACCCCGGGTCTCCTGCTGCTTCAGCGCGGAGAAGGGGTTCTCGGAGTGGACGTCCTCGACGATGTCCGCATACGAACCCGTGCGGTCGCCCTCGGAGTTGCCGCCGCGCAGCTCCTCGAGGTTGACGAGCGACACGCCGCGAACCTGATTGAGCAGCTCGTGGAACTTCTCGAGCTGCAGGCCGAGCGAGTCGGCGACTTCCTCTTCGCTCGCCGAACGACCGAGTCGTTGCTCGACCTCGCCGTACGCGCGCTCCAGCCGGCGGCCCTTCTGGCGCACGCTGCGCGGCACCCAGTCGAGCGAGCGGAGCTGGTCGAGGATGGCGCCCTTGATGCGGAACTCGGCGTAGGTCTTGAACTTGCAGTTCTTGTCGGGGTCGTACTTCTCGATCGCGTCCATCAGACCGATGACGCCGGTGTTGTGCAGGTCGTCGAGGTCGATGTGGGAGGGAAGCCGGACCGCAATCCGATTCACGATGTACCGGATCAGCGGAGCGTGCTCGAGCACGATCTGCTCCTTCACCGACGCCGGAACCTCGTTGTGTTGCTCCTTCGCGTCGCGCAGCATCGTCTCCATGGCGTTCTGGTCCCCTTCCATCGCGATCGTTTCGCACCCCCGTGCCGGGCCCCTGCCGGCTGGCTGCATCAGCGATGCACGGAAAGAGCACGGCATGTGCCAACGCGTGGGGAGTCGCGCCGCGAGCGGGTCGCGCAACTCCGCAGCGACGTTCGGGCGACACGCGGTGGGCGCGCGCAAACCCGCGTCCGGCGTCGGGATTCTCGATTCGGGATGGAGTGGGAGGGCGGAATTTCAGGCGATCCGGCGTCTGCCGCCGGCGGAGGCGGGCGCGCGCCGAGCGTCAGAATCCCGGCAAGCGAGCGCCAGCGCAGTCACGCTATTGAACTCCGAAGGGCGCGGGGCCGCGGGGTCACGCGCAGGGACGCCTGCGACTCGAGTCCCTTCTTCTTGATCTTCTCGATCAGCGTGGTGCGGTTCAGGCCGAGCAGCCGCGCCGCCTGGTTCTTGTTCCAGCCGGTCTTGTCGAGCGCCTCGAGGATCAGCTTGGTCTCGACGCGGTCGATCACGTCGTTGAAGTCGACGCCGCCGGCGCCGAGGTTCGGCACCGTCGCGATCGCTGGACGCCGCGCCGCGGCGGAACTGCGCCGGTAGATCCGACGACGTCCAGCACGCCTTCCCCGCGCAGCACCACCATCCGCTCGATCAGGTTCTCGAGCTCGCGCACGTTGCCGGGCCAATCGTGTTCGAGCATGCGCTCGAGTGCGGCCTGCGCTGATGCCCTCGACCTTGCGCGCCTTCTCGGAGTTCATGCGGTCGAGGAAGTGCTGGACCAGCAGCGGCAGGTCCTCCTTGCGCTCGCGCAGCGGTGGCACCTCGATCGGGATCACGTTCAGCCGGTAGAAGAGATCCTCGCGGAAGGCGCCGCTGCGGATCGCTGCTCTCGAGATTCTGGTTGGTGGCGGCGATCACGCGCACGTCGACGCGCATCGACTTCGAGGAGCCGACCGGCTCGAAGCTGCGCTCCTGGAGCACGCGCAAGAGCTTCACCTGCAGGTTCGGGCTCATGTCGCCGATTTCATCGAGGAAGATCGTGCCGCCGTCGGCCGCTGCGAAGCGTCCCTCGCGGTGCGCCACCGCGTCGGTGAAGGCGCCCTTCACGTGGCCGAAGAGTTCGGACTCGAGCAGTTCCTCGGGAATCGCGCCGCAGTTGAGCGAAACCAGCACGCGCTCGGCGCGCCGGCTGTTGTAGTGGATCGCGCGCGCGATCAGCTCCTTGCCGGTGCCGCTCTCGCCGGTGATCAATACCGTCGAGTCGCTGTCGGCCACCTTGTCGACGAGATCGAGCACCGCGCGCAGCGCCGCGCTCTGGCCCACCACGTTGTCGAAGCGGTAGCGCGAGCGGAGCTGGTTCTGGAGCAGCCGGTTCTCGGTGCGCAGCCGCCGGTGCTCGATCGCCTGCTCGACCAGGCGCCGCACGACGTCGAGGGAGCCCTCGAACGGCTTGTGCAGGTACCAGAAGGCGCCGGCGCGCAGCGCGTCGATGGAATGCTCGACCGAGTCGTAGCCGGTCATCACGATGCAGGGCAGGTCGGCGTCGACTTCGTGGATCTGCCGCACCAGCTCGAGGCCGCTGATGCCCGGCATGCGCACGTCGCAGAGCACCAGATCGATCGGCTCGGCCGCGACGACGGCCAGCGCCTCGCTGGCGTCGCGCGCGCAGGTGATCGTGTAACCGCAGCGGACGAGGATGCGCTCGAGCGCGCGCCGATACAGCTCCTCGTCGTCGACGATCAGAACATGGGAACGGCGCAGTGTCGGATCCTCCGCGACAGCGGAGGGGGGCGCGCGCATCTGTAGGACGCCGAGCGCGACCCAGCAAGACGCGCGGCTCAAGCGTCCCAGTTCTGGGACCGATAGGGCCCCCATGAGTCGCGAGAACAGCGCACTTCGATCCGCGTGCGCTCCCCGAGGCCGGAGGCCACGCCGGCCATGGTGCTCGTGGTCGACGACGAGCCGCTGATGCTGCGGGCGCTCGGCCGCATCCTGCGCGAAGACGGTCATCGGCTCGTGCTGGCCGAGAGTCCGGACGCGGCCGACGCGGCGCTCGCGGACCCGGAACTCGACGTCGCGCTGCTCGACCTCGTGATCGGCACGGCGAGCGGTCTCGAGATGCTCGACCGCATCAAACGCGAGAGACCCGAGATCGAGGTCGTCGTGATGACCGGCCACGCCAGCATCGAGAGTGCGGTGCGCTGCATCCGCCGCGGCGCGTTCGACTACCTCGAGAAGCCCTTCGACGACGTACACCGCGTTCGCACCACCGTGCAGAAGGCCCTCGAACGGAGACGCCTGCTGCGTCGCAACCGGGAGCTCGAGGAGCGCCTCGAAGATCGCTCGCGCGCGCCGGAACTGATCGGTCGCGCGTCGAAGATGCGGCGTCTGCTCCGCACCATCGACAGCCTGCGCCACAACGAGAGTCACGTGCTGATCCAGGGCGAGAGCGGCACCGGCAAGGAACTCGTCGCACGCGCGGTCCACGCGACGAGCCGTCGCCACGACGGACCCTTCGTGCCGGTCGACTGCGGCGCGCTCCCGGAGTCGATCATCGAGAGCGAACTCTTCGGCCACGAGCGCGGCGCCTTCACCGGCGCCGTCGGCGCGCCGGGCCTGTTCCGGATGGCGAAGGGCGGGACACTCTTCCTCGACGAAATCGGCGAGCTGCCGATCTCGATGCAGGCCAAGCTGCTGCGCGCGCTCCAGCAGAAAGAGGTGCGGCCCGTGGGCGGCTCGGGCTCCGTTCCGGTCGACCTGCGCGTCGTCTCTGCCACGCATCGCGACCTCGCCGCGATGGTCGAGACGAATCTCTTCCGCATGGACCTCTTCTACCGGCTGAACGTCGTCCGCATCGAGATCCCCCCGCTGCGCGAGCGGCTCGACGACGTGCCGCTTCTGGTGCAGCACTTCCTCGACAAGCAACGCCGCAACGGCGTCGTCGTGGACGGCGTCGCCGACGACGCGCTCGCGCGGCTGATGGAGCACGACTGGCCCGGCAACGTGCGCGAGCTGGAGAACGTGATCGAGTCGGCGCTTGCGCTCGCCAAGGGTCCGTGGCTGCGCGCCGCGGATCTGCCGATGGGACGGAACCGCCGCGCGTTGCCGTTCGCGGTCGCGCGCGTGGCGGCCCCGGAAGGCGCCGGCACCCACGCGCTCGCTGCGTTGCCGCTCTCGCTGGACGCCTATGAGCGCAGCGCGCTCGAGCGCGCGCTGCTCGAGTCCGGTGGCAACGCGACCGACGCCGCGCGTCGCCTCGGCATCGGTCGCAGCACCTTCTACCGCAAGCTCGGCAAGCACGGCCTGCGCCTGCCCGGGTTGGTCGACCCTGGTTGATGGGATAGATTGCCGCCGCCCCCGAATGAATGAGCCGCGCCGAGTCCCGCGCGCGCGCGCGCAGAAGGCGGCCGCTCACAGCGACGAAGTTGCTTCGTTCGGAGTCGAGTCGGGTGGGTCGAGCGCGAGAGCCTGTTCGCATCGTCGTTGCCGAGCCGTCGCCGCGCCAGGGCGGCGGCAAGCTCGGTACCGTCGAGGCGCTGCGCCGGATCGGGCGCGGGGTGCGCATCGAGGTCGTCCACGATGCCGCCGCCGCGATCGCGTTGGCGCGCAGCAGCGCCGATCTGGTGGTCGTCGACCGCGATCTCGGCGCCGAAGGCGAGCGCGTGCTCGCGGCGCTGCGGCGGGGCGGTCCGCCGGTGGTGATCGTTACGCCCGCGGCGACCGCCGACGTCGCGCTCGAGGCCTTCAGGTCCGGCGCCGCCGATTGCGTGACCGCGAGCGCGGACTACGCCGAAGTGCTCCCCGCCGTCGCCCTCGAACAGATCCGCGCCTGGCGCGCCGCTTCGGCGCGCCGCGCCGTGCGCCAGCGCATCCGCTCGCTCGAGCGGCTGCACGCG